>NZ_FPIY01000022.1 GCF_900119145.1 Cellulophaga fucicola
CGGTTGCTCTGAAAAAAAGTCTCCTTTTTTAAAAACAAATCATAAATTGCCAAAAACAACAACTGAAATGTTACCACTAAAACTATATACTGTATCATCCTTATTTAAATTTTTATTACTTTAATCTAAAGGTAATTGGTAATGAAAAAGGAACTTTAACAGCCTTTCCATTTTCCATTCCTGGAGAAAACTTAGGTAGTCTGCTAATAATACGTGCAACCTCATTTACCAAAAGTTTATCTGGACCACGCATTTGCAAGTTTTTTACAGAGCCATCCTCTTCTATAATAAACCTAACACTTACCCTACCTTGTATTCCTTTCTCTTGAGCTTCTTCTGGATAATTAAAGTTTTTTCTGATGTGCATATTTATGAGCTTATTAAAATTCTCTCTAGGATTTTCTGCATTTTCATTACCAGGAAAAGCTGGTGGTATATCTATGGTTGAAAAAGGCACTAAACCACCTTCTTCTTCATCAAAAACCCCTGAATTATTTGCTTCTTCATCGCTTGAATACTTAATAAGCTTAACATCAGAATTTGTTTGTATTGTGCTTGGATCTGCAGCGTAACCTACAATAACAACCTCATCTAAGGCTTCTACCTCATCCACACTACTTTTTGCCTCTACTGCATCTATTTTAGCGTCGTTTTCTGTTTCACAAGAGGTATAGAATAACATACCTGCAACTAATGGCACCAATGCTAAATATTTTAACTTTAAAACTTTACCAGATTTTGATTTTTGTAACATAACTATTCGTTTTTTAATTAATGATGATTTATAAAAATGATTGATGAATGAGATATTTTTTGTCTCAAAAAATTGAGACAGCAGCAACTCATACTGTTCTTTTTTACTTGTTTTTTGCACTTTAGAGTCGGCTATAAACTCGTGCACTTCTGATATTCTGTTTTGGTAGACATATACTAGTGGATTAAACCAAAGGGCAATGCGCATTACCTCAAAAAATAATAAATCTAAAGTGTGTTTTTGTTTCACATGTACTAACTCGTGCTCTAA
>NZ_FPIY01000017.1 GCF_900119145.1 Cellulophaga fucicola
TCATCATAAAAAGCACCACCATCAGCACCAGCAGTCACATCGTTATCCGCATCAGTACTTACAATTACTTGTGTAGATCCAGCTACTTGCGCATCTACATACGTTTTTACAGCATTCTGAGTAGGAAAGTCAACGTCTGAAGTTCCAAGTGCAACGTTAGTTGACTTATTAGCAGCATCTTCTTTTAGAGCAATAGCAGTTACGTTATTGGCGATATCAGTATCGTTAGAAGTGATATTTGTTGTGTTGTTTGCAATACTAGTTTGTAAAGCGGCATCATCATAAAAAGCACCACCATCTGTACCAGCGGTTACATTGTTGTCTGCATCAGTACTTACAATTACTTGTGTAGAAGCAATTATTTGTGCATCTACATAACTTTTAGGAGTTGCATCTTGAGCATTTACAGGGTTTGCTATTGAGGTAACAGCGTTACCTCCCATTGTTAATGGACCAGTCATAGCATCACCAATAATATTTACATAACGAGCATCATTTGTAGATAAATCTGTTGTTACTTCTTGCCATCCGGTTGGATCGTCATAAATAAAAGCAACACCATTTCTATCTGTATTAGGAGCAACTTCGCCAGATACAATATAAATATCAGAATCTACACCAGTTGCTGGTCTAGCAGATTCCAGACCAGTTGATACACTTGATAAAATTACAGCAACATTTCCGTTAGCTTCAGGATTAACACCATTGACGCTTCTAACAATATTAGGAATTGTTGTTGCTCCATTTGCTTCGTCTGTATATACTAAAGTATTTTGAGCTGTAGCCGGACTCTCTAGTTTTGTTACTGTTTCATTACTAAGAACCCAATTAGTTCCATTCCATCTCATTATTTGGCCATTACTAGTTCCGTTAGCCAATTTTTCTAATGTAACATTGTTATCTGCAATTTTACTAGTGGTTATAGCATTGTCCGCAATACTCAGACCTACATTTTCAAATACTGCATTTGAACCACCAGTAACATCAATATCTGTTGAGGTTATATTTCCATCAGCTTGTGCATCTACATACGTTTTAACTGCATTCTGAGTAGGGAATGCATCATCCGAAGTTCCTAAAGCAACATTAGTTGATTTATTAGCAGCATCTTCTTTTAGAGCAATAGCAGCATCTGCATCGGCTTCGTTAGTGTCTACGTCTGTTTGAACTGCATTTATAGCGTTAGTTGCTGCTGTTTCATTCGCGTCTACATCAGCCTGAATAGCATTTTCTGCTGCTGTAGCTCTTGTCGTTTCAGCTGTAATAGCAGTTGTGTTATTAGCAATGTTTGTTTGTAGTGCAGCATCGTCATAAAAAGCACCACCATCAGCACCAGCAGTAACATCGTTGTCTACATCAGTACTTACAATAATTTGATCAGAAGCAAGAACTTGTGCATCTACATACGTTTTAACAGCATTCTGAGTAGGGAATAGATCATCAGATGTTCCTAATGTTACTACGTCAGACTTGTTAGCGCTATCTTCCTTTAAGGCGATAGCTGCATCTGCATCAACTTCGTTAGTATCAACATCAGCCTGAATAGCGTTTTCTGCAGCTGTAGCTCTTGTAGTTTCAGCTGTAATAGCAGTTGTATTGTTCGTAATATTTGTTTGTAAAGCGGCATCATCATAAAAAGCACCACCATCGGTTCCTGCAGTCACTGTGTTGTCAGCATCAGTACTTACAATAATTTGATCAGAAGCAAGAACTTGTGCATCTACAT
>NZ_FPIY01000016.1 GCF_900119145.1 Cellulophaga fucicola
CCTTCTTTACCAAACGGAATTACTTTATCTCCGCCATGGGTCCAAGGGCCATTGGGCGAATCAGCATAGGAAATAGATACAGGACACAAATCTCCCCTTAACCCACTCGGTTCATCAAAAGCTTGGTAGTACAGGTAATACTTGTTTTTCCATACTAATATATCGGGCGTAGCCACAGAACGCCATCCTGACTTTGGTTTTTCTGGACGTGAAATTGCCACCCCTTGTTCTTCCCATTTAATTCCGTCTTTACTGGTAGCATACCAAATATCACATAAATCCCAATCGGTAGAAGGTATTTCATCCGTAGCTTCTGCAGCTCTGTTCCATCCAATAGGAGGCACTACCGTATGCCTTTTGGTGTACCATACATAATATTTACCGTCAACTAAAATAGGTCTTGAAGAGTCTCTTCTCGAGATAGTCCCATTACCATTATTATAGTCAAAACCATTTAAACGCGTATACTTAAATTGAGAGAAAAGTTCGTTGTCCTGTACTCGTGGTGCGGGATAATCAAACATTCTTTCTGAAGAAGCACTAAGTGGAATATTTGGTTTTTCCGTAGGCATTTTAAAAGGAAAAATTTTTGCAGATTCAATTTCAATACTCTCTTTTATCGCTGCCTCTTTTTGCTCACACTAAATGGCGGACACCACCAAAAATAATAAGATGATCTGTCTAATATTGCTTAGTAACTTCATAATTATTCGTAATATATTTATGTTGAATTTATCTTGATTTGAAGGACAAAATGTATAAACCCCCAATGGTTCTTATAGTAAACCTAAAGATCTACTATAAGAACGTGACTAAAATGAGCTTTGGGAATTTTATATGTTATTGCTTTCTTCTAAAATACTTTACGTAATCTATTTTCATGCTTGTACCATCTATGGCATCGGTTACTTCTCCTGCATGATCTAATATCGCTAAACTTAAATAGATATTTAATTCTTCATTACATAGGTTATTTGGAATGGTACGAATTAATTTATTATCAAAATAAAATTTAATTTCATTGGCACTCCATTCCATTCCATAAAGGTGATAATCGTTTGCATAGTTATATTCCTTTTTCACATCATAACTCCCTATTTCTACCCATTGATTATTTACGTAAGCCTCAATTTTATAATCTGAGATTAAAGCATTCCAATTTGCACCACTTTTCCAACCGTTAACAAATTGTATATGTCCTATATTTTTTTCTGATGGCCAATTGAATTCCAACCACTTCTCTCCGTTTTTCTGAGAAACCCAGCTCGTAGTAGTGCTACCATCTGCAATATCAGAAACATCATAGGTATCATTTAAAACGCCGCTAGATGTAATGGTAACCTGACTATCTTTTGAAAGGTTATTTAAACCTGCAACAGCAGTATCTGCAGTATCTGATTGAATATCTAATGGAAAACTACAATCAGATTTTGCCTCGTAAATACGAAACTCTCTAATATGAAAATGACTGGCATTACTTGACGAAAAGCGAATACGTTTCGTTTTTAAAGATTCTTTTAGTGTATGTGCATATCCTGGAGATAACCCTTCTGTATACGCTAATTGATTGCTTTCTGACGATCCATTTTCCCAATGATGACGATTGGTGTTTATTTCATTAGGGAAGTGTCCTTCATTAACATCTAATTCACAGGTAACTCCAGCGCTATTATTCCCAACTCCTTTTTCATTTGAAAACAACCAAAAAGAGTTATTCGTACCACTTGCACCCGCATATTTATATTTGGCTTCATAATACCCATAAGAAAAGGTTTCTTTCGTCCAAATATTTCCACAGGTCCAATCTTGCCCCCCACGTTGTTCTTTTTTGGCTTGTAATTCTAGCACTCCATTTGCTACCACTGCGTTTTCTCTCCAACGGCTACATAAAATATGACCACTTGAATTATTTTGAGAAGTCCATTTATTTTCTAATGCTGCATCTGGATAATCAAATTCATCACCCCAAACTAAATCCCATTGAGCGCTATCAAATTTTTCTGTTGGACTAGGCAAAACCGTATGGTACGTATCTGTAGCACAGGCTATTCCCTTTGCTGTTTGTTCTGCATTTTCAAGCTCTTCTTGCTTTGGTTCTTCGAGGTCATTTGAGGAGGAAGCACAGCTTTCTAAGCTAATACCTAAAATTAGTAAGGCGGGCACAAGAACTGCTAAATTTAATTTCATTTTTTTCATTATTTTTTACTTTAAGACGATTAATTTTTATTTCTCTTTTTTAATGTTTCTGCCTTCGGGGTGTTGATTTATAGAACCCATACCTTGTGCAAAATAAACTTCGGGCTTATGCCAAACACCGGTATTCTTAAAAGCTGGCTCATTATAATCCAAACTCAAATCGCAATCAAATCGTCCTAAAATTGTATATCCTTTTCCCGGACTACCCGCGTTTACAAAATGAGATAAGCCCCAAGTAAAACCTCTGCCATCTTTAGTGTCCGTAAATGCGTCTGG
>NZ_FPIY01000013.1:0-9248 GCF_900119145.1 Cellulophaga fucicola
TTGTATTTACTTTACTTATGTAAGCTGTTTTTTTTTCTTTAAACTCTGTTAACCTAGGTTCTTTTAAATTTCTCCATTCGTATACAAAAAGTGCAGCTTAATACTTAATATCTAAAATAAAACCTTATTCCTATAGACAAAATTAAAGCTAATATATATTTTAAAAAAAGTATAAATAAATGTCTGCAAACCAAAAGAGAGGTTAAATAAAATGAACCTTAATTTAATTTTAACGTACGTATACTAAATATGTAAAAACAAAAACAAAGGTTTTCACATACAATAAATGCTATTTCACAACATAAATTAATTCAAAAAAGATAAAATTTTTAATTTTTATATATTTAGTTATATCAAATAAAACCTACAAAAAAAATACACATTAAGTAAAATAACGAGAAAAAATTGATATAACTCTAAAAAAAACAACTAACTAATAAACAAACACTTAACTTAATATTTACTTATAATACAAATTATATAACATATAACAACTTGTAGTTTACTCAATAAAAAAACATAACATTTACACTTGAAAAAGTGTAGTATTATTACTATAATTACAATATGCAATTTTCTACATTTTATATGGAAATAATAAAAAATAAATTCTAATATTTTTTTCTAATATTAATAGAGTTCCCCACTAAAAATAGACCTATGAAAAAAAAGTACTCACAGTCCCTAAAATTATTTTTTCTTACCAAACCTACGTTATTATTTATTACCAGCTTTTTTACTGCTTTGGTTTGTTACCCTATAACACTTAATGACTCTCATAAAGACAAATCAGAAAAAAATATCTATGCAAATCCTGTATTAGATTTAAATTCAAATACTCCCGGAAACAATTATCAATTTAATGTAGATCCTACTACATCAAATGTGTACCCTATAAGTATTTCTCCCACTTTAACTTCTGATGTAGGTACTATTTTGAGTGCCACCATTTCTTTATCGGGAGTGGTTGACTTTCCAAATGAAGAATTAATTTCTTTTAATGATGGTAGTGGTTTTACTCTTTTTTACTTAAATGGAACCCCTCCATACCCTTCTAATACCTACAATTTTGGAGGTACAAGTATTTTAGTAACCCAAACATCGGGCACTACTTTTTTAATAACAGAATCCTCTGGTAATCCAATACCAAATACATCTTTTGAAGCATTTATTGCAGGAACTTATTATGGAAATTTATCTAGCTCACAAACTGACGGGCTTAGAACTGTTGACATACAGGTTACAGATACAAGTTCTCAATCTAGTACCTCACAAACTCTAATTAATGTTTATACTGCCCCTATAGCATACGATAATATTAATAGTATAAGCGCTAGCTCTACAGGTACAGTAACAGGAAATGTATTAACAGATGGTACTGCTGATACTGGGAATAACATTTTTGTTTCTGAGGTTGATGTATACCCAGCACAAGTTGGATCTGCATACAATACTTTATATGGTAGCGTAACTATACAACCAAATGGTAATTATACATATGATGTAGATGAGAGCAACTCATCTGTTACTGGCTTAAAAAATGGAGAAATCCTGCAGGATATTGTTTCTTACACTATAACAGATCAAGATGGTTTTATTGATTATGGAATTTTATCCATAACAATTAACGGAGTAGATGAAGCCCCTATAGCCCTAGACAATACAGACGAAATAACTGTGGTTGTAGAAAACGATGTCTCAGGTAATATAATAACTGACATTGGGGTTGATGGAGCAGATTATGTAGATAGAGGTTTAGCAACTTTAGTTTGGGAAAACCAATTTGCAAACGGAGAAACTGTAAACGGAAAATCGAAAACAATTGGTGGTGTGCAACTTGGTTTTACATCTACAGACCCTTCATCTATAGGTACGGTTAACAATCAAATAGTTTTAACTACAGCTACTAATGGAGGGCATACAGGCTATTTATTATATAATATTGATGCCACTACAAACCCCTCTGGAGATACAGAATTAATTATAACTTTTAGTGAACCGGTGTTTAACTTAGGTTTTTTAATTACCGACATAGATTATTCCCAAAGTACAAACTGGCAAGATCAAATTACTATTAGAGGTTCTTTAGACGGTACTGCCTCTAACTTTACTTATGTTACAACTGGTGGTGTAGTTAATACTGCTGGCAATAAATTTTATGGTACAGGAAACGCTATTGAAAGCGATGCTACCGGTAACGTTAATGTCTTTTTTAATGAACCTATAAACCAATTAAGACTTGGCTATAATTACGGACCTAATGTTACAGATGCAGATCCTACTTCTCAGATAGCAGGTATTTCTGATATTTACTGGCAAGGTGACAACCCAGACATACAAATTACTGAAATAGATGGCAGCAATTCTAATGTAAATGTTACTTATACAGGCACATATGGTACTATAACCGTAAATAACGATGGTAGTTACACCTATACTCCAGATACTAATAACACTGCTGTTTCTGGTTTATTAATTGGTCAAACACTTACCGAAACCTTTCAATATAGATTGTCTGATGGTTCTAACTCTGATACCGCAGATTTAATTATTACTCTAAAAGGAAATAAAACTCCTCCTACAATAGACATTACTACACCCATAGAAGGTGATGATGTGGTTAATGCTTCAGAAGATAATGATGTTACTATCTCTGGTACTACTACTGGTATTGAAGACAACCAAATTGTTACTGTAACTTTTTCTGATGGCACAAATACTGTAACCACAACGGCTACAGTTTCCGGTAATAATTGGACAGCTACAGATGCAGATATTTCTGGTTTAACTAACGGACCAATTACTGTTACTGCAGATGTAACCGACCTTGCAGGAAATCCGGCAACGGATAATGATCCTGTAACATTGGATAACACAACGCCTACAATAGATATCACTACACCTATTGAAGGTGATAATGTTGTAAATGCGTCAGAAGATAACGATGTTACTATTTCTGGTACTACTACTGGTGTAGAAGATAACCAAATTGTAACCGTAACTTTTTCTGATGGTACAAATACTGTAACTACTACTGCTACAGTTTCCGGTAATAATTGGACAGCTACAGATGCAGATATTTCTGGGTTAACTAACGGACCTATTACTGTTACTGCAGATGTTACTGATGTAGCATTAAATCCGGCAACAGATAATGACCCTATTACTTTAGATAATACATTACCTACAATAGATATTACAACGCCAATTGAGGGTGATAACATAGTTAATGCTTCAGAAGATAATGATGTTACAATCTCTGGTTCTACAACTGGTGTCGAGGACGGACAAACGGTAACTGTAACTTTTAGTGATGGTACTAATACTGTAACTACTACTGCTACAGTTTCCGGTAATAATTGGACAGCTACAGATGCAGATATTTCTGGTTTAACTAACGGGCCTATTACTGTTACTGCAGATGTCACAGATACGGCACTTAATCCTGCTACAGATAACGATCCAATAACTTTAGAAAACACAGTACCAACAATAGATATTACAACTCCTATTGAAGGTGATAATGTGGTAAACGCAGCTGAAGATGGTGATGTTACTATTTCTGGTACCACTACAGACGTTGAAGACGGACAAACTGTAACGGTAACCATAAGTGATGGTACAAATACGGTAACTACTACTGCTACAGTTTCCGGTAATAATTGGACAGCTACAGATGCAGATATTTCTGGTTTAACTAACGGACCTATTACTGTTACTGCAGATGTTACAGACGTAGCTTTAAACCCTGCAACTGATAATGACCCTATTACTTTAGATAATACATTACCAACAATAGATATTACAACGCCAATTGAAGGTGATAATGTAGTGAGTGGAAATGAGGATAATGATGTTACTATTTCTGGTACAACAACTGGTGTAGAAGATAATCAAACCGTAACCGTAACTTTTTCTGATAGCTCAAACACTGTAATTACAACTGCTACGGTTAGTGGTGGTACTTGGACCGCTACTGATGCAGATATTTCTGGGTTAACTAACGGACCAATTACTGTTACTGCGGATGTTACTGATGCCGCTCTTAACCCTGCTACAGATAATGAACCTATTACACTTGATAACTCATTACCAACAATAGACATTACAACACCTATAGAAGGTGATAATATTGTAAACGCAGCAGAAGATACTGATGTTACTATTTCTGGTACAACAACTGGTGTAGAAAATAACCAAACAGTAACCGTAACTTTTTCTGATGGTACAAATACTGTTACAACAACTGCTAATGTAATTGCTAATGCTTGGACCGCTAATGATGCAGATATTTCTGGATTAACTAACGGACCAATTACCGTTACTGCAGATGTTACAGACGTGGCTTTAAACCCTGCAACTGATAATGACCCTATAACGTTAGACAACTCAATTCCTGTACCAACAATAGTCATAAATAATGTAACAGCAAACAATCTTGTTACTGCTTCTGAAGCTTCAAACAACATTCCTATAACAGGTACTGTAAGTGGCGATTTTAATACAGGAGATACTGTTACTTTAACTATAAACGGAATAGATTATACAGGAACTGTAGATTCTGGAGGTGTGTTTAGTATAGATGTTCCTGGTTTAGAACTTGAAGAAGATGCTGACTTAACAATAGAAGGTAGTGTTACAACAACTGACGCTGCAGGAAACTCTAATTCTGCCTCTACCACAAAAACCTATAATTTAGATAATGATGGCGATGGTATAGCTAATAACATAGATGAAGATGATGATAATGATGGTATTACAGATGTTGTAGAAGGTATAACAGATTTTGACAACGATGGTGTTCCTAATTACTTAGATCTAGACAGTGATAATGATGGTATTCCTGATGTTGTTGAAACCGGAAACGGAAGTTTAGATACTGACGGCAACGGCTCTATAGATGAATCTGAAAGTCCTGCCGGTACAAACGGTATACCTAATGCAGCGGAAGTTGGTGGTGTAGATGGTGCTGGAGTTTCCAATATTCCTGTAAATTCAGATGGCATTGCTGGTCCTAATTATCTTGATATTGATTCTGACAACGATGGTATTAGAGATTTAGTAGAATCGCAAACAGATACCGGATTGGTACAGCTAACCGGTAACGATACCGATAATGATGGTATAGATGATGCTTTTGATGCCGATAATGGTGGGAGCTTTACTAATGTACCAGAAAACACAGACACAGATGCTTATCCAGATTATTTAGATTTAGATAGTGATGATGATGGTATTATTGATAATATTGAATGGCAATCTACTTCTGGATACCTATCTCCATCTGCTGATACTGATGGTAATGGATTAGCAGATAATTATGAGACTTCACCAGGGTCTGGGCAATCTATTTACCAGCCAGATAATAAAGATGGTACAGATTCTCCAGATTTTAGAGATTTAGATTCTGATAATGATGGTTTAACTGATTATGTAGAAGCTTATGATCTAGATGGTGATAATATTGCTGACACTTTACCAACAAATACTGATATTGATAACGATGGTCTAGATGACGGTTTTGACAATAGCACAACTGAAACTAATGGAATTGCTGATCCTAACGGACCTACAAATAGCAATCAACAAGTAACAAATTTCCCTAATGATCAAGATCCATTTACTTCTGAAGTAGATTTTAGAGATCCAACAACACACGTAGATTCTATTGACACAGATGGTGATACTGTAAATAATGATACAGATATTGATGATGATAATGACGGAATTTTAGATTATGTAGAGTCTTTAGGATTTACACCTACAGATACAAAAGGTGATGCTTGTGATATTCCTCCTGGTTCATTTAACGGTGGTGCTTATATAGGAGGTACAGGCTCCGGTGCTGGTACAGTAGGTGCAGAATATAGATTTTCTACCGTTGTAACTTCTTCATTAGGGATCTTAGATGCTATTGTAAGAATTACAGACATAGATAATGCTACATTAGCTTCAATAGATGACAATTCATCTGGTACTGCTAACGCATGGCAACCTAGCTTTACAATTGGTGGTACTGTTGGTGCTACAGGTGGTATATCCTTTAATGTTCGTTTAGTTGCAACAGGAACAGATTTTCAAGTAAACTTAATTAGATTTGGTGGTGTTATTTATGACATTGATGGAGCTAATAATAGAGAAAGTGTTACCCTAACAAGACCAGGATTGTATGCTATAGATAGCAATTCGTTACTTACAGTTTCAGAAAATTTAGCAACAGGTACCGCAACTTTTCAAGGGCCTGCAAAAACTTGGGATGATGTTGATTTTGGCCCAAGGTTAGCTGCTTATTTTAATTTCTATGAAACTACAAACTTAGATATTACTTTTAGTGGTGAACTATTAACTACGACTTCTAATGTTTACTTAGGTTCTGTATTGTTTAAAACTTGTGATATTAACGGTTTATTCACTCCAAATAACACTACCTCTTCTAATAATACTGATGGCTCTGGAACTACTGCTTCAGGGCCTGGAACAGCTCCTGTTTATACTATATACCAAGGTATAGATAGTGATAATGATGGTATAGAAGATCATTTAGATATTGACTCTGACAATGATGGTATTCCAGATAACGTTGAGGCACAACCAACAACAGGTTATGTGGCTCCTTCAAATACTTTTGACGTAAACGGTTTAGATACAAATTATCCAAACGGTTTAACTCCTGAAAAGACAGATATGGATCCAACACCTGATTATTTGGATTTAGATACAGATAATGATGGACTAAGTGATACAGAGGAAGCAGGGTTTAATTCCCCTTCAAACAATTTAGATTCTGATGGTGATGGACTTTTAGATGAGTTTGATGATGTAGATACTTCAGGTGGCTTGTTTGATCCTAATGATGATCAAAATAACGGAGCATCAGACCTGCCAAATATTGCTATAAATGCAACAACAGAAGTAGACTACCGTGAAGCTGGTATAGATGATAATGATAATGATGGCATTCCGGATTCGGTTGATTTAGATGACGACAATGATGGTATTCTAGATACGGCAGAAAGTCCTGGCGGTGTTGATCCAAGTGCTGACGATGATAATAATGGCACTCTTAATTTTAAAGATGTAAATGCTACTAATGATCTTAACAATGATGGTATTGTAGATGCATTTGATACTGATGGTGATGGAGTTCCTAACCATTTTGATTTAGATGCTGATAATGATGGTATTTATGATACTGTTGAAGCAGGAAGCAACCAACCACATACAAACGGAATATTAGATGGTGCTGTTGGCACAGACGGTGTTCCAAATAGTGTACAAGATAGCGGACAAGAAAACAGCGGAACAGTAAATTATACACTTGCTGATTCTGAAAGTACTCCAGACGGAATACCTGACTTTTTAGAATTAGATGCTGATGGCGATTTATGTAATGATGTTACTGAAGCTGGTTTTACAGATCCTAATGGAGATGGTATACTTGGTGACACGCCAACAACTGTAAATGCTAACGGAATTGTTATTGATACTGATGTTACTGATGGCTATACCGTTCCTAACAACCAAGACAGCGCAAGTAATTCGCAGTACGATTTTCAACAACCTGGAGTTGCTCCTACTATTGCTAATGCTGCAGACCAACCACAAGACATTATTACAAATGCAGATACATCTGAGTCTTTTTCTGTTACTGCTACAGGAACAAACCTATTGTACCAATGGCAAGTAGATGATCAACTTGGTGGTGGTTTTGTAGATATTGATGACACTAATACTTCTGATATTTATACCGGTAGTACTACTCCTACCCTAACCTTAACAGGTATAACTGTTACTCAAAATGGTTATCAATATAGAGTTATTGTTTCAGAACTTTCATATGTATGTTCTCCTGCTATATCAAATAATGCTTTACTAACAGTAGATGTTACTAATCCTGTTATTACAATAGATATTGTTGCTACAGATGATATTATAAATGCAGTAGAAGATAATTCACTTGTAACAATCTCTGGTACTACAGATGCTGAAGACGGACAGACTGTAACTGTTAATTTAAACGGAAACACATACACAGCAACTGTTTCATCTGGAGCTTGGACTTTGGACATTACTGCAGCAGATGCTCAAGCACTTGATGCTTTAGAAACAATCACAGCTAACGTATCTGACCTAGCTGGTAACCCTGCTACCCAAGCAACAAGAGATATTATACACGATGTAAATGCCACTATAGATATTACTACACCTATAGAAGGTGATAATATTGTAAATGCTTCAGAAGATAATGACGTTACCATTTCTGGAACTACAACTGATGTTGAAGACGGACAAACCGTAACGGTTACTTTTGACGATGGCGTTAATCCTGTTGTTACAACAACTGCTCTAGTAAATCCTGATGGATCTTGGACAGCTACTGATGCAGATATCTCTGGACTAAATAATGGAACAATTACTGTCAGGGCAGATGTTGAGGACATAGCCGGAAACCCTGCAACAGATAACGATCCTATAACATTAGAAAATACAATACCAACCATAGACATCACAACTCCTATTGAGGGTGATAATATAGTGAATGCGTCTGAAGATAATGATGTGATTATTTCTGGTACTACAACTGATGTTGAAGACGGACAAACTGTAACTGTAACTATTTCTGATGGTACAAATACTGTAACTACTACTGCTACAGTTTCTGGTAATAATTGGACAGCTACAGATGCAGATATTTCTGGTCTAACTAACGGACCAATTACTGTTACTGCAGATGTTACTGATGTAGCACTAAATCCTGCTACAGATAATGACCCTATTACTTTAGATAATTCATTACCAACAATAGACATCACAACGCCAATTGAAGGTGATAATGTGGTAAACGCAGCTGAAGATGGTGATGTTACTATTTCTGGAACAACAACTGATGTTGAGAACGGACAAACGGTTACTATTACTTTTTCTGACGGTACAAATACAGTAACTACAGCGGCTACTGTAACTGGTAATGCTTGGACTGCTACAGATGCAGATATTTCTGGTCTAACTAACGGACCTATTACTGTCACGGCAGATGTTGAGGACATAGCCGGAAACCCTGCTACAGACAACGACCCTATTACGCTTGAAAATTCACTACCAACCATAGACATCACAGCTCCTATTGAGGGTGATAATATAGTTAATGCGTCTGAAGATAATGATGTTACCATTTCTGGTACTACTACTGGTGTAGAGGATAATCAAATTGTAACGGTAACTTTTTCTGATGGTACAAATACTGTAAC
>NZ_FPIY01000013.1:11218-12501 GCF_900119145.1 Cellulophaga fucicola
TTAACTAACGGACCTATTACTGTTACTGCAGATGTCACAGATGCGGCACTTAATCCTGCAACTGATAATGACCCTATTACTTTAGATAATACATTACCAACAATAGATATTACAACTCCTATAGAGGGTGATAACGTAGTTAATGCTTCAGAAGATAATGATGTTACAATCTCTGGTTCTACAACTGATGTTGAAGACGGACAAACTGTAACTATTACTTTTTCTGATGGCACTGATACTGTAACTACAACGGCTACGGTTAGTGGTGGTAATTGGACAGCTACCAATGCAGATATTTCTGGGTTAACTAACGGACCAATTACTGTTACTGCGGATGTTACAGATGTTGCCCTCAACCCTGCGACGGATAATGACCCTATAACTTTAGATAATTCAATACCAATTGTAGATAGCTTTAGTACTATAGATATTACTCCAGTATTAACAGGTCAAGGAGATCCTAACGAAACTCTTACAATAGAGTTAGATACAAATGGTGATAATGTAATAGATGTTACATATTCTATTACAACTGATTCTACAGGAAATTGGAGTTTAAATACTGAGACGCAATCGCCAATTAACGGTGCTTTTCCTGTTCTAGCTGATGAAGATGTAATTGATATCACTGCTACCGATCCGGCTGGAAATAGTGGTATTGGTGTTGTTACTATATCTGTAGATACGGATGGTGACGGACTTACCAATAATGATGAAATAGACTTAGGTACTGATCCTAATAATCCTGATACCGATGGTGATGGTATTTCTGATGGACAAGAAGTTACAGATGGTACAGATCCTTTAGACGATTGTGATTCTATTGGTGGTACACCACTTGATACTAGTGATTGTGATAATGATGGATTAACCAATGCTGAAGAAGCTGCACTTGGTACTGATCCTAATAATCCTGATTCTGATAATGACGGACTTTTAGATGGTGAAGAAGTAACTTTAAGTACAGATCCTAACAACCCTGATACAGATGGGGATACTATTCTTGACGGACAAGAGGTAACTGATAATACCAATCCGCTTGATGATTGTGAGTCTAACGGTGGTACACCACTTGATACTAGTGATTGTGATATGGATGGGTTAACTAATGCTCAAGAAGCGACTCTAGGTACAGATCCTTTTAACCCAGATTCAGATGGTGATTTAATTCTTGATGGTAAAGAAGTAGATGATGAAACTGATCCTCTTGATCCTTGTGATAATATTGGTGGTACGCCTCCAGCTGGATCTGCCTGTGATATCTCTATTTACAACGACCTTGT
>NZ_FPIY01000021.1 GCF_900119145.1 Cellulophaga fucicola
TCAAATTTACGCATCCAAGTATCTGACTCGTCATAGTTTCCTAATGATTTTAGGGTTAAAGCGTATTTGTAAATTTCTTCAGGATCTACGGTAGCTCCTTCTAAATTCACCAATTTTTTGTACCAAGCAGCTGCATTTTCATACCTAGCATTTAGGTAATTTGAGTTGGCGAGTTTTCTGTAAATAGTTTCAGAGCTATATCCAAGATCAATCAATCTTTCGTAGACATCAATGGCCTCGGCATATTGATAGCTCTCAAATTTATCATCGGCCCTTTTTTCTTTTTTAGTTTGTGCGTTTGTAAGAGCACAACAAAATAAAAAGGCAAGTGTTATATATTTAAATTTCATTTATTTTGTTTTTTAGAAGAATCTAGGGGTAATTACTTTTTTGTATCTGGATCTTAACTCATATCTTAAAAACACTTCAAAAGAACCATCGTTAAAAGAAGAATTTCCAAGATCAGTAGTTTCTTTATCGTATGCAAGTCCTAGCATTAATTGTTCACTAAGTTGAAACCCAACAAGAGCACTTACAGCAGCATCCCAGCGGTAAGCTGCACCAAAGCTAAACTTATCTCTAAGTAAAAAAGTAGCCGATAAATCAGCTTGTAAAGGCGCACCTTTAACTGCTTTAATAAGCGCAGCAGGTTTTAGTTTTAGATCTCTATTTAGTTCAAAAACATAGCCTGTAATTAAATACCAGTTCATACGTTCTACGGCAACAAAAGAACTATTAACGCCACCAGAATTATCAAAATGTTCAGTTTCTAAAAAGTTAGGAACCGAAAGACCGGCATAGAATTTATCTGTATGATAATAAACACCAGCTCCAAAATTGGGAGAGAATTTTTTATCAATATCATTGTACCCGGCAGGGGTAGATTCTTGTCTGTAATTTGCTAGTTTAGAAAAATCGAGGTTAAGAAAATGTCCACCAGCTTTTAAACCAAATGATAATTTACCTTGATCACTAGTAGGAACTGTATAAGAAAAAGCAGCATCTACATAGGTATCTTGATTTGTACCATTACCAATTTCATCGTGTACCACAGACAATCCAAGTCCGACTCTTCTAGAGACAGG
>NZ_FPIY01000012.1 GCF_900119145.1 Cellulophaga fucicola
GTATCTACTGTTGCAGAATTTCCTGAGTCATCTGTTAACGTAAATGTTCCGTCTCCGTTGTCTAAAACTGTTGAACGTTTAGCATCAAATGTAGTTACTACTCCGTCTTCGTTTGTGTAGGTAAATGTTCCATCTGTATTATCTACTAGTGTAGATAATGTTTCTGTGAAAATAGTTTCCGTACCATTCTCTGATCTGTATGTAAAACTACCGTCTCCATTATCTACTAAAGTAGTTATTGTGTTATTGGTGTCTACTGTTGCAGAATTCCCTGAGTCATCTGTTAACGTAAATGTTCCGTCTCCGTTGTCTACTACTGTTGAACGTTTAGCATCAAATAATGTTACTACATTTTCTTCGTTAGTGTATGTAAACGTACCATCTGCGTTGTCTATTAAAGTAGTTTCTGTTTCAAATAGATAAGATAAATTTACCACACTTGTACTACCGCCCTGCATAGTAAGTGTAAGTTCACCTGTTGTTTCATCAAATACAAAATCTTGAATTTCTGGATTACTACCAGAAGATAGTTCCCAAGAATCACCATCCCAAAAATAGATAGTTCCTGTGTCTGTATTTACATACAAGTCTCCTAAATCTGCACCAGCTGGCGATGATGATCCTGGAACAGTCACATCTGTACCACTCAGTACTTCGCAATTACATTGATCTTCTAATGTAACAGTGGTTTGTGAAAATGCAATTGCCGACATTAAAAATAGTATCGGTAATAATAACTTCTTCATGGTTGGGCGTTTTATTTTAATCATTTCTTACTTGTAATAAATTTATGCTCAGTTAAAATCAGGCTAACACCTATGTATAACTTTACTTTACAAAATTAACGTTAGATAGATGGCTAGAAAATAAATGTTGTGTAACACCCCTTTTGTAATGTAAACATCTATAAAAGCATTGTAGACCATATTTAATCTTGTTAAATAAGCTATTAACAAATGTTTTTAATCGATTACAATGCTATTTTAAACGGATGCCTGTATTCAACAAAAAAATATTTTTAGTTAAAAGTGGTTGTGATTTCACTTAAAAAGAGAGTCTAAGTAGGTAATTTAAAATATCAAAAAAAAGCACATTAATTAACAACTGTTAACTATTTAACCTTTACTGTTTTTTAATTCGATACGTTATTCTTCTGTTGGTAATTACAGTCTTAAATTTGACAAATAAAAGTGCCGAATTTGAAGTTAAAACGGTACATATTATAGATGAATTTGAAACCAAAACTCTATATGAATATCCATTTTTTTCGGTAGAGACTTTTTCAACAGAAAGATTAGATGTTTGTGATCCTGAATACTCAACACCATCTATGATATTTACATAATTAACACCATCTGTGCTTACTTGCCATTGAAATGTATCTGTATTATTTCCGTTTACTGTAAAAACTGCATCATTACCCACAAATACCGTTTGATCTCCTGGCTGGCTAGTTATCGTTGGTACTGTTGTTACTTGTAAAAAATCGTAACTACCATTAACATCTTTATCTACTGGCGTAGTATATGCTGCACCTACCACAGAACCATCTAAATTAACTGTTGGTGTACCAGTACCATACATTCCGTTATTATCCGCATCTGCTGTAACATCTGCGTATGCCTCATCTGCATCATTACAACCATCTCCATCACTATCATCATCTAAATGGTTAGGGTTGGTATCACCATCTAGGTTACCAGACCTACAGGCTGTAAAACCAAATGAGATATCATCAAAAATTGAATATAGATCAGAAGAATCATCAATTTGTCCATATACATAAAATCGAAATGAGTATTGCGTATTTGCTTTTAAATATAAAGGACTGCTAGCTAAATGATCAAAAGTTGCATAAGAAGACCCATCACTTGTATGAAAAACATCTGTAGATAATGTTTGCCACGCACTAGAACCAGTTATAGTGTATGCTGTTGCTGTGTAATAAGAATCTCCTCTAGTTGTATCATACCACCCCGAACGAATTCTATTTAACGCAAGTGAGGATATATCCGAACCTGTTGTAAAAGAAAGCTCTATATAGTCCCCGTTTTGCACAGCTTCTTCTTTTGTCTGAGATGTAAAAGGTTCTATATGTATGTTACTTGCCGATATATTAAATTGAGAACCATTTAATATCATTGTTTCGGTATCACTTAACACCCAATCCTTAATTTTTGCATCATTATTAGTATCCATTTCCAAATTTCCAGAAGGATTGTTTAGAGTCCAAGCAAATTCATTTGACACATTATCTATAGACTCATCACAATCTGAAACACCATCATTATCATCATCTACATCACAACCGTCTGGAACACCATCATTATCACTATCTATGGCATCATCAAAATAAGGACATTTATCATTTAAATTATTTACACCATCACCATCGTCATCACACATATCTGATGTAATAGTATAATCGGTACTACTACCCTTTCTTTGCCCTCCATTTATTGCTATTGGAATTCCGTTTTCATCTACAGTACCAGAGATACTACCGTTACTATTTAAATCTGAAAAATCTAAGTTTTTGTTCCCTTCCAAAGCATCAAAGCAACCATCATTATCGCTATCTAAATCATTAGCATCTGGAATACCATCACCATCTGTATCTGTAGCTTCACATTCTTTAGATTGCGTAACATTATCTATGTATAAAGAATCATGATCGTTAATTGCTGAAGAACCATCAAAACTTAATGTAACTGTACTACTGCTTGGTATAAAAGTAAAACTCCTAGTTGCCATATTACTTGTAGCGTTACCTTCTTGTGCATTTCCTCCGTTATTTGCTGCTATTTCTGTAGACGTTTCTGAGAAATAACTAACACCATTTATTTTTACTACTAAAGTAGATTCTCCTGTAAAACCAGCATTTGATCCCACATCAAAAATAATAGTATTAGCTACATTAGGAGTTACATTTATTGTTTGATAAAAAGTAGCTGTACCTGTTCCGTTCCACTGCGCATAATAAGCTCGCTCAGCATCTGTACGCCAATTATTACCTGAAGCTGTCCAACTATCATAAAAAATCCAATCTTTAAAATCTCCGTTATTCACCAATTCTGATGGTATAGGATTACCGGATGATAAAATTGTAAAAGGAACATCTTGTTTTGTTATAGATGGTCCTTTATATCTTACATCTAAAGTTACAAGACCTCTTCTTTCAAAATACAGTACTTTAAATTTATACTCGCCTGGAATTAATGTTATTGTTCCAGAGCGTTCTTGTGTGCCATGATCTCCATCATTGTTTACAACTTCTGTGTCATCTATAAATAGTCTAGAGCCATCATCAGAATTTGTATAGAAAGTATATGTACCCTCTGTATCTATTCTTATATACCCATTATATCTAATGGCATAAAAGTCTGAATCTCCCGGATCTAATAAATCTTGCAGTGCATTTACATTAAAATTATTAATACGTCCTTCTGCTAATGCTCCTGAAGTTGGAATATTATTTGTTGTAGCACCTGGCACATCCAAGTCGTAAAACTCATACTCTAAAACACCATATTGTTTACAAGATAAATTCTCTTCAAAATCTAAAATACCATCATTATCGTCGTCTAGGTCACAACCATCTGGTACACCATCATTATCACTATCTATTGTATCATCAAAATTTGGACATTTGTCGTTTCCGTTATTTACTCCGTCTCCATCATCATCACACAAATCTGAAGAAACTGCATAATCTGCACTACTCCCTTTTGCTTGACCTCCGTTTACTGCTATTGGAATTCCGTTTTCATCAACAGAACCAGAAATACTACCATCACCATTTAAATCTAAAAAGCCTAAATTATCATCTCCCTCTAAAGCATCAAAACAACCATCGGCATCACTATCTAAATCTAATGCATCTGGCGTACCATCACTATCACTATCTAGACATTGTGTTCTAGATATACTCACTAAATCTATTGCTGCTCCGTTAGACGTTCTGTCTGGTGTTGCGTAAAACTGTATTGTTGTTTTTGTTGTTGTTGCTACAAAATTACGTTGAAAATGAAACCATTGTTTAGGACCTCTTACGCCCCCTACTAATCCTTGAGCCGTATAAGTTAAAGTCTCATCGATAATATGGGTATTGCCAGAATCCACGATATCTATATCTAGAGTTACTGACGTTCCTGCTTCATGTCCTATATCTTCTCCCCAGTAGAATGAAACGGTATACGTTACTCCTACTACTGTATTTACTTCTTGAGAAAGTGTATTATTTACACCACTTGTTACATCGTTATTACCGGTAACATCTACATATTGGGTTCCATGGTAAGCATCTGCATAAACATCTGGACTCCAAGAAGGGCTTCCGCCGCCTACCCAACCATCCATATTGGTTGTATAGTTCCAGCCAGTTAATTGATTGGTGTTGTATGTGGCTCCAATAAAGGTACCAGATCCGTCTGTAAAACCATTGGGAAAGACTGCAGGATCTGTAAAATCTTGCATTTCAAAAGAAGGATTTATGATTAAATTACCACAACCTTCATCTACATCTAAAATTCCATCATTGTCATCATCAAAATCACAAACATCATTAATACCATCACCATCTGTGTCTATTCCAGATGGATCTGTACACTGACCAAACATTGCTGAAGTACTAAATAAACTAACTACTAAAAGTAAAAAGGTAACGAACTGCTTACTTACAATTTTTATCATCGGTTGAGGCTATCTATTATAGATATTAAACTGGTTAGGTTTTGATATTAAATTATAACATCAAAAATCTAACTATATACCGCCGATTAGAAACAATTGTTGCGAAAGAGACTAATACTTACGCTGAAACAAATGTTTCTTGTTGTATACTATATTTTTTTAATTAAATCTTATTTTTTTCAACCTAAAAAAGAGACACTTAATCCGATATTATTAATTACCCTTTACTCTATATGTAGTATTTCTGTTTGTAATTACATTAAAAGCCTTTAATACAACAAAAGGGGAGAACTCCGAAGTTGAATTTGAAATTGTTGCTGTAGTGGTTACAAAGTTTCCGATAACTACAGATGCTGGTTTTGGAATAACAAACCTAAACTTATTTGTAGTATCATTATTACCATCATCATCTGAATAACTAGAGGTATTAGGAAATTGATCTGATGCACTACCTTCTAGCATAGATCCTATGAATATTTGTCCTTCGCCATAGTCTGTAACCATACCTAAACTGTTATCTCCTGTATTTGCTGTTCCTTCATTAATATCTGTTAAAAACAATTCTATTGTAGCTCCCGGCCTAGACCAACCCTCTACTATAATATTAGAACCAGATACAAATGCATTAGATATTACAGCAAAATTAGCTAAGCCATTGGGACCATTATCCCCATCACCAGAATCATTAATAGTTACACCATCACCAACTGCATTACCTGCATCTAAATCTATACCTAAAGCAGGACTTGTTGTTCCGTTTGCAAATATTGAGTTTCTAGAAATTGTATTGCCACTTGTGTTACCACCAGCTATTACAATACCTGCGCCTCCGTTAGCCGTTATAATATTATTTGTTATAGATGAGTTATTACCATCAATTTTTATACCTGCATTTTCTACTACACCACTACAGTTACCACCGTTTTGACCAGAGGTTCTAATTGTGTTTTCTAAAATTGCCACACCATCTACGTCCTCTACTTCTATACCTAGTGCTCCTGCATTTTCAATTAAATTTTGAGTAATTGTTATATTACTTCCTCCTTCAATAAAAATATTATCAAAACAAGCTCCTGTTCCGTTCTCTGTTAAATGATTGTTTTGAACAAGTACAGAAGATCCTCCTCTTATTCTTATTCCTGCGTCTGAATTTGTTGTAATAAAATTAGAATCTATTATTGCATCTCCTCCAGTAACCTCTACTCCATAATCTATATTACCTGCATTTACTCCTACTGCATTTACTCCTAAAAGAGAATGAGAAACAGTGCCTTCTCCTCCACTTATAATAATACCTGCATTGTTGTTTGCATAAACAGATACATTACGTATTACAGTGCCATCACCAGATGTATTAAGAACATCTCCGTTATTTTTATGAATCTGTATTTCTGGTCTATCATAGCCCGGTAACGATATAGCTGAAACACCTACAGATGTACCACCTGCACCTTCTGCTCCAAAATTAGAGTTTCCAGAATATGCCGTTTGTGTACGCCCATCTATAATTGTTTTAGTCCCTGTTATTTGTTCTAAAGGATTACCATTAGATATTAAAATATCAAAAATACCACCTGCATAATTTGCATCTGCTGTTCTACCTAATGGATCTGATGTAGGAGGAATCATAAATATTGATGTATCATCACCTGCTGCAGGGTCAAAAAGACTATTAGCCTCAATATCTACAGTAGCTTCTGCTAAACTGTTTGAATTTTTTATAAATTGATTTAAAGATCCTTGTCCGTCTTCATTAGTATTAACTATAGTATTAAAGTTAAAACCAAAATTAATACCTACAACACCATTACCTGCAACAGATACGTTAGATACAGTTTGTGCATTATTAATTACTCCTAAAGAAACATCTTGGGTAGCTGTAGGGTCTTTTCCTCCAACTTCATTTGGTTCTGCTTGTATTGCACCTGCTGTACCAAAAGACCTATATGTTTGTACTGGATAACAATTTGAACAGCTAAAACCACCACCTCTAGTCGATTTTATTGTAGAACTTACAGTTTTTATGAAATAATCCCCATCTGCCATACCTCCAAAAGAGTAATATCCAGATGCATCTGTGGTTTTTCTTTGAATAAAATTACCTGAGTTGTCAAATAACTCTACTACAGCACCTTGTATACCTACTCCGTTAGAAGTTGCTTGGTCACGACCAATACCGCCTGGGTAGTTAACATCTTCAAAAACAGTCCCTGCAATTAAGTTAGAAGGTACTTTAATAACTACCGCAGCAGATATTACAAAATCCTGACCAACATCTACATTTGCTGTTACCTGACTATCTGCTGGTGATATAAATGAAGAAATATCATAAGTATCTAAATCTACACCATACGAATTAGCAATATTATAAGTTGGACTTACCGTATTATCATAAATGGTAGAATTATAAGCATTGTTTCCAGACTGCCCTCCATCATTTGTTAAAATAAAATTCTGTCCTGTCTGGTTTGTTATTGATAATTCTTCTGGATTTGTAGATCCAGAACTAGAACCATTTAAATCCGGATCTCCTTCCCAAGATAAGAATGATGCTTTTGCACCTGCTCCAGAAATAGCGTAAAAAGAATCTAATGTAAACGAAGTACCTTCATTACTTAATCCGTCAAAACCTTGATATAAATTTATGTTTACAGCTGGTAAATTTGGATCTTCATAAAACACAATCAATGTCCAACCTCCTAAAACTGTAGAAGTAGTACAATAATCTCCTGTATTATTTATAGTTAAACCACTAAAATCAAAAACATTTGTACTAGGGTTTGCTACATTCTTAACAATATCTGTAACATCACTTACGTAGCCAAAAAAGTTTCTATTAGTTAATGAAGTTTGATATAAGAAGTTTGCTGATACATTTTGACCTTCAAAAATAACATCTGCATCTCTAACAGTACTAGAGTGAGCCCAATATAAATAAGCTCTTTCTACTGTTCCTGTATTAGGGATTGGAGATATTAAGGTGTTTGAAGATGATGTAGTAACAGTACAAGGAGAAACTCCATTTGCTCCTGTTCTTAATGTACCTCCAGTTGTAGAATAATCATAATACCCATCAAACTCCTGAAACAAAGTAAGTGGATCATTAGCTAAAATTTGCGAGTTAATTGTTCCTATACCTGTATCTGTATAATTAATAGTTGCATATTGAGCCGTAGCCCCCGTAAATTCTATTTTAAAATTTTCAGCAAATTCTGGTGTACCATCATTAGTTATAGGTACCGAAATGGTCTGTACATTGCCCAACTCTCCTGTAAAAGTCAATGTTCCGCTTACCGCTGTATAATCGCTTCCAGCTAAAGCTGTATCATCTACTGTTGTATAATTTACGGTAAAAGGAGACTCAACAAAACCAAATAAGAAAACGTTTCTACCGTGTGCAGCTCTTGTAGATGTCACTGTAAAAATTGCCACACCTGCATCTTCATCTATAGTTACGTCTTCAATTTGTATTACCGGCCCTTCTGGAAAACAATTAACTTGAGCTTCCCAACCTGCGCCTGTTGTATTTCCATTAGAAGTAAATCTAAAGGTTAAACATCCTGATGCTGCTGATGAATTTATAGAAGTTGGAACGTTAGCACTATCAAACTGACCAATTAAAGGAGCACTTGTTGAGTTGCCATCATAGATATATAAAATATCACCAGTTACTATTTCAAAAGCTGTAAAATCTACATTTATATAAGTGTCTGCTGTATCTGGACAAATTGTGTAAGTTGCATTTTCGTTATTACCATAGTTTGATGGCCCTCCTGGATCAAAAAAAGTATCGTTACAACTATTAACCGTAACACCATCTGTCATAACCAAAGCATCATCATCTATAATAGTACCAGTTCCTCTGTCTGTTATATCTATGGTAGAATTGCTAGAGCTCGTAAATCTTATTGTAAACTCTTCTGCTCCTTCAATAGTTGTATCATTTAATATAGGTACAGTAATAGTTTCTGTATCATTAATATTACCATTAAAATTTAAGGTTCCTGTTCTAGCTGTATAATCTGAACCTGCTGTTGCTGTGCCATTAAAAGTTGTATAATTAACAGTATAAGAACCAGATGTACTTGCAACAGTTTGCCTTACGGTAAAAGTAGCTGTACCAGCATTTTCATTAACTGTAACATCATTAATTTCTAAAACAGGGCTAGATACTGCTGTAAACAATACGTTATCTATAAATACCTGATCATTAGTAGCCCAATTATTTCCACTAGTTGACCTAAAAATTATAGCCGGATTAGAAGCAACTTCTGCTGCGCTAAGGGTATAAGATATTGAACCCGTATTACTTGTATTAATATTATTTACAAGGTTCCAAGCTCCTGTATTACCATTATAAATGTAAACTCCTAAAGATTGGCTTCCTCTATTTCTAGCATCATAATCCAATGTTAAGGTAACACTGTCATAACCAGATAAAGGTACAAACCTATAAATAAAAGCATTATCTAAATCTCTAAATCTTAACCTATTACCATTAACACGTATTCTTCCATCCCAAGTTCTATTGTCATCGCCAGATTCTATCCAACTAGATGAAAAATTTTGGTTACCATCATTTCTATTATAAGATGAGGATGAGAAATTATCTCTAAAGGTATCTTGCCCTACTACCAAAGAGGTAAAGAACATAAAAATGATTACAATAAATACATTAGTTAACTTCATAATAAGAATTGTGTTTAGGTTGGGGGAATGTCACTAATGAACACACCTATCTTATTGGCTGCTAAATTAACACCTAATGATTACATGTTATAATATTTGTTGTGAACAAGTGTTTATCCTCTGTTTGTGCCTATAAAGCTGAAGTATACAAACAAAAAAAAAGCCTTAACACTAAGGTTAAGGCTTTTAGTTTTATATCAATGTTATTTTTATTCTATAATAATAAACTCTGATCTTCTATTTAACTGATGTTCTTTTATTGTGCAAGGTACACCGTTCTCGCATTTATTTACAAGACGAGTTTCTCCAAAACCTTCACCTTGTAAACGTGTTGCATCTATACCTTTAGAAACCATATAATTTACTGTAGCTTCTGCTCTTTTTTGAGACAACCATAAATTATAGGCATCTTTACCTCTACTATCTGTATGCGAGTTTACCTTAATTTTTAAACTAGAAAACTTCTCCATAGCAACAATTACTTTTTGTATTTCAATTTCTGCATCCGGACGAATATCAAACTTATTTAGATCAAAGTAAATTGTGCTTAATTGTAATAGCTTTGCTAAATCGTCTCCCATACCAGCGGTAACTTTATCTCTTTCTAGATAAAAATCTACAACTTGTGGTTCTCCATTAGACTTTGCTAAATATTTTTCTGAGGGTACATAACCTTCTACTACTGCCCTAACAAAATTACCTTTGTTACAGTCTAATGTAATGTTATAAACACCATTAGAACTCATAATAGTAGATGAAATTTCTTCGTTATTTTCATCTATAACTTTAATAGATGCACCAACTAAAATTTCATTAGATATTTTGTCTCTTACTGTACCTGTTATCTCTTGTATACAATCTAAAACAAGTGGCTCGTTTTCTACAACTGCATAAATATCATCTTCACCAACTCCCTCTTTTCTGTTAGAAGCAAAATAGCCATTTCTATTTTCACTATCAAAAATAAAAGTAAAGTCGTCCATATTACTGTTTACAGGAGCACCTACATTTACAATAGAACCAGTTAATGTATTATTTGCAATTTTAGTTGCAAATACATCTAAACCACCTAGACCAAGATGTCCGTCTGAAGAAAAGTAAAGCACACCCTCATCTGATACATATGGGAAAGTTTCTCTAGAATCTGTATTAATATTACCTCCTAAATTTTCTGGTGTACTAAAGGTATCATCATCATTTATAGTTGTTCTATAAATATCAGACAAACCATAAGTCCCAGGCATATCAGATGCAAAATATAACGTTTTTTCGTCACGACTTAATGCAGGATGAGCAACCGAATAATTATCACTATTAAATGGCAACTCAGTAATATTTGTCCACATACCATCTATAAAGTCTGCTCTAAATATCTTTAATCTTACAACACCTTCACTATCCTCAACTTTTTTACCTTCTTTATAATTATTTCTAGTAAAATACATTGTGCTACCATCTCTTGTAACAGCAGAAGTAGACTCGTGATACCTAGTGTTTATATTCTTATCTAACTTTACAACTTTGTTTAAAGATGTACTGTCTGCATTTACCTTATATAAATCTAAAAAATCTCTTGAGTTCCAAGTGTGTCTATTCTTTGCTAAGTTACCGGTATCTCTATCTGAAGAGAAAAGAAGTCCTTCATTATAAAACGATGGAGCAAACTCATTATGTATAGTATTATATTGAAATTTAGATATTTTAAATTTATCTGTATTTTCTTTTATGTCTTCAAAGGAAGCTACTTTATCTTTAGACAAAGACGCATTCTCTCCAGTTGAAGATATGTCATAGAACTTTTTTAAGATAGAATTAGAAAGCTCGTAATCTCCTAATGTTCTTAATGTTTGTGCATATCTAAAATACTGTTCTGCTGTAACGTCAGACTCATATTCAGATACCAATCTTTGGTATATTTCTGCAGCTTGCTTATAGTCTGCATTATAGTAATATGAATTAGCTAACTTATCTAATAAATCTGCAGATACAAATCCTTTTTCTATAACCTTTGTATAAATATCTATAGCCGGACTAAAAGAATAGCTTTTGTATTTTTCGTTTGCTTTTACTACTAATTTCTCTTGAGCATTTACATTCCCAATAGTAAAAAGTAATATTGCAATTAATATTGTAATTTTCTTAATCATTAGTTCTGTTTTTAGTTCTAGAAAAATCTAGGTGATACTAGTTTTTCAAATGCTCTAACCAATTCAAATCTTAAAAATACTTCAAAAGATCCATCGTTAAACTGTGTTCCTCCTAATTCTGTAGTCTCCTTATCATATGCTAAGCCTAACATTACTTGGTCTGATATTTGAAAACCTGCCAAAGCACTTACTGCCGCATCCCATCTATAGGCTGCACCAAATGTGAACTTTTCATTGTACATAAAGTTTGCAGATAAATCTACTTGTAGAGGAGCACCATCTACAATTTTAGTTAACAATGCTGGCTTAAATTTTAAATCGTTATTTAAGTCAAAAACATAACCCGTAATTGCATATAAATTAACCTTGTCTTGTGATAAAAATTGTACATCATCAGAACTAGAATTTCCACTATCAAAATGGTCTGTTTCTAATAAATTAGGTGCAGATAATCCAAAATAAAATTTATTTGTGTGATAGTAAAAACCTAATCCAAAGTTGGGCGAAAATTTATTATCAATATTATCTGTCTCTACAACTTCATCATCTATTTTTCTTAGTTTTTCAAAATCCAGATTTAATAAATTACCCCCCACTTTTACACCAAAAGATAATTTTCTGTCTTGTGCTAATTTTAAGGTATAAGACACAGTAGCATCTATATAAGTTTCTTGTACTACACCATCGCCAATTTCATCATTAACTATAGAAACTCCGTATCCAAGATTACTATTTCTTATTGGAGAATGCAGATTTAATGTCTGAGTTGTAGGCGCACCATCTAAACCAACCCATTGAGCTCTGTATAATGCAGCAATACTTAACTGGCCTCTAGACCCTGCATATGCAGGGTTTACAGCTAAAGTATTAAACATATACTGTGTATACTGTGCATCTTGTTGTGCACTAACACTTTCTAATGCTAGTACTACTAATAGTACTGTTGCGAGAATGCTTCTTTTTATCATTTTATGATATTAAATATATTATTTACTTACGTATAAGTAACCGTTGTCCGTATTGTTTTTTCCGTTTTGTTCGTAGTTAAAGATGTAATAATATACACCTGAAGGAAGAATATTTCCTGCTTTTACTGTTGATCTTCCTTTAGACCTACCATCAAAAACATTATTTATATTATTATATCCTTCTGCTTCAAAAACTGCAACACCCCATCTATTAAATATTCTTATGTTATTATTAGGAACTAGATCCACGTTATCTATCCATAAGAAATCATTACTACCATCACCATTTGGTGTTACCATTTGCATTACTACAACTGGATCATTTTCTGGCTCTCTATCGTCTACATTATCTAAATAATCTGGTGTACCATCACCATCTGTATCATCATTAGTTGGGTTACCATCACCAT
>NZ_FPIY01000011.1 GCF_900119145.1 Cellulophaga fucicola
ACAGCAAATGCTCTGAAGAAGAACATCAAAAAAATAGAAGATCGGAGTTTATTGTAATTAAAAACTAACAAATCAAATATCTTATAAAAACAAAAAAGAGGAAGCTTAGCTTCCTCTTTTTTGTTTTTATATAGTGTATAGTACAAACCTACTTCCCTATTCCTTTAAAGATAAAATCTGTCAATTGCTTTTCAATCTCAACAGGATTTACTTTTACCTCTTCATTTGTGATCATACTAAACAACCAACGCATAGATGAGAAAAACATAAAAGTAGCGAACTCGCTATCCATTTTCCTAAGATCTCCTTGGTTAATTCCGTCTTCTATTATTGTATTTACTTTACTTATGTAAGCTGTTTTTTTTTCTTTAAACTCTGTTAACCTAGGTTCTTTTAAATTTCTCCATTCGTATACAAAAAGTGCAATTTCATAAGGTTTTGCAATTGCATACTGAGCGTGTTTAGAAATTACAAACTTCAATTTTTCAACTGGTGAGTAAGACGAGTCTACAATGTTATCTAAATAGATTAAAAATTCATCTAACGTACCAAATATATATCCTTCTAACAAAGCCTCTTTAGAATCTATATAATTGTACACATTTGCTACTTCAAAATTTAGCTCGTGCGCTATATCACGCATTGTAGTTGCTTTAAAACCTTTTTCACTAATTAGTTTTAAAGTCTTCTTAAAAAATAATTCTTTTTTGGTTGTATTTTTCATAGTATTAGGTTGTTGGTCTAACTTGGGGAGTTATTTTTAATAATGTTAACAATTTTATATCATAAGTCAAATATATGAACAAACGTTAACTAAACAAAGTCACTTATATAAAAAACTTTATTAAAGTATAGCTCTCTTACTATAATAACAAATGAAATTAGACAGCTTAAATTTAATCACCCTTTTAAAAACAGCAAATACCAAAGCTTTAGCATAAAATACAGGAACATATTTTTTTATGTACTAGCAATATTTTTTGCCTATTTTTTTAATATTTCTGAATTTAACTGCCAATAAATTACATATTTAATTAAATAACTTTATATTTGGTAAACCAATCTGGTTAACCAATTTATAATGATATGCAAAAAAGTATAATATTAGTAGCTTGTTTAGTACTGTTTACACTAACGTCTTGTTCTAAAAAAACCGACACAGTTTCTACTGTAGAAGAGTTTAATTCAGCTGTAAAAAATGCAAAACCTGGAGATGTAATAACATTAGCAAACGGAGTTTGGAATAATACCGAACTAGTTTTTGATGCTAAAGGAACTGAAGAAAAACCAATTACATTAACAGTAGAAACTAAAGGTAAGGTAATTTTAGAAGGTCAGTCTAATTTAAGAATTGCTGGAGAACATTTAATTATTAGTGGATTAGTTTTTAAAAATGGTTTTACACCAACTAATGAAGTTATTTCGTTTAAAAAAGATGCAAAAACTTTAGCTTATAATACAAGGTTAACAGAATGTGTTATAGATAACTTTAGTAATCCAGAACGCCACGAACCAGATACTTGGGTTGCTATATATGGTAAAAATAACAGAATAGATCACAATCATTTATCAGGTAAAAAAAACAGAGGTGTTACAATGACGGTTAGGTTAAACACTGTAGAGAGTCAAGAAAACAACCATAAAATAGATCATAATTATTTTGGACCAAGACAAAACTTAGGCTCTAACGGAGGAGAAACTTTACGTATTGGTACTAGCCACTACTCTAGAAGCAACTCTAATACTATTGTAGAAGCTAACTATTTTGATAGATGTAATGGTGAACACGAAATAATCTCTAACAAATCTTGTCAGAATACTTATAAAAACAATGTTTTCTATGAGTGTACAGGTACGTTAACTATGCGCCACGGTAACAGAACAATGGTAGATGGTAATATTTTTATTGGTAATAATAAGCCTAGTACTGGCGGTATTCGTATAATAAATGGAGAGCAAACTGTTATAAACAATTATGGTGTTGGCTTAACGGGTTACAGATTTAGAGGTGCATTTGTTATTATGAACGGAATTTATAATTCTCCTATTAACAGATATGACCAAGCTAAAGATGCTGTTGTTAAAAATAACACTTTTGTTAATTGCGATAACATACAATTATGTGCCGGTAGCGATGAAGAACGTAGCGCTCCGCCTGAAGATTGTGTAATGGACAGCAACATTTTTTATAATGAGAACAATGATAAAATCTTTACTGTATATGATGATATTAGTGGTATTGCTTTTACAAACAACATTATTAGTAAAAACAATACACCTATTACCGAGACTGGTTTTAATACTCAAAAAATAGAATGGAAAACAAACGCAAGTGGCTTATTAGTTCCAAAAGATGAAACACTAAAAGCTGGAGCTAAATTACCTTCTAACATTTTAACCAAAGATAAAACGGGTGCAAGCTGGTACTCTAAAAACAGTACTAACGTTGCTTTTGGATCTGGAAAAACTATAAAAGTAGAGCCAGGACTAAATACATTGTTTGAAGCCGTTAGCAAATCATCAGCCGGAGACGTTATTGAGTTAACTTCTGGTGTTCCTTATACTTTATCTAAAACTATAGCAATTAATCACCCACTAAGTTTTACATCAAACTCTAAAGTAAAGCCAACTATTTTATTTGAAAAGAAAACGTTGTTTGAAATAAATAATGGAGGTAGCTTAAAACTAGATAATATTAATTTTGATGGTAAAAGTGCTCCAGACAGAACAGGAAACTCTGTAATTTCAACAAGCAAATATTCTATGAATAAAAACTATAAATTATTTGTAGATAATTGCGATTTTATAAATTTAGATGTTAACCATTCTTTTGATGCGGTAGTAGTGTATAAAAATACATTTGCAGATACTATTAGTATTAAAAATTCTAACTTTAAAACTATTACAGGTAATGTATTAGCACTAGACAAGGAAACAGATGATATTGGTATTTACAATGCTGAATATGTAATTCTAAAAAACAATAGCTTTAGTGATGTTAGTAAAGCTGTACTTAGTTTACATAGAGGAGGAAAAGATGAAAGTACTTTTGGTCCGTTTTTAGAACTAGACCACAACACATTTACTAATGTTGGTCACGGAAAAAGAAACAAATACAATGCTGCTATAAACCTATATGGCGTACAAGTAAACGAGATTACAAATAATATTTTTAATAATACTAAAGCATTAAAAATGCATTTAGTTGTAGGTGAGCCTATGGTTGATATTTTAAACAATAATTTTTATAAATCTGAAGGCTTAGAAGTTTCTGGAAATCAGAAATACACCGTAGAAAACTTATGGACATTAGATCCTAATTTTAATGATGGTACTAACACACTTTCTGCTACATCTCCGTTATTGGCAAAAGGAACAGAAGGAAAAAACCTTGGTCTAATTTTAAATAACTAAACAATGGTGCTTAAAAAATATGTTTTTATTATTTCTGTTTTCATATTATCAGCGTGTAAAAATGATAAAGCTGAAACAATTGCTGAAAACACAAGTGATAAAAACTCTAGTCACCCAAGTTTAATTTTAACAAAAGAAGGAGTTAAAGATATTAGAGCCAAACTTGGTACTATTCCTCTATTTGATAAAACTCTAGAAGCTGTTAAACAAGAAGTAGATGCAGAAATTAATGCTGGTATAGAAATTCCTATTCCTAAAGATTTTTCTGGGGGGTACACACACGAGCAGCACAAAAAAAACTTTTTAATATTGCAAAAAGCAGGTGTGCTTTTTCAGATTTTAGATGATGAAAAATATGCCGTTTATATTAGAGATATGTTTATGGAGTATGCTAAGCTATACCCTACTCTACCATTACACCCACAAGAAAGATCTTATGCTAGAGGTAAACTATTTTGGCAATGTTTAAACGATTCTAATTGGTTGGTATATGCTAGTCAGGCTTACGATTGTATTTATGATTGGCTTTCTAAAGAAGAAAGAGAACATTTAGAAAAAGACCTATTTATACCGTTTGCTAATTTTATATCAAAAGAGAACCCGCAATTTTTTAATAGGGTACACAACCACAGTACTTGGGGCAATGTAGCTGTTGGGATGATAGCGCTTGTGATGGATAATGATGATCTTTTAAACAAAGCTTTATATGGTTTAAAAACAGATTCTATTGCTGCAGATGTAAAAGATGATGATGGAGGATTTATAAAGTCTAAAAATCAGAAAGTTGGCTTTTTAGCAAATTTAGACGAACCTTTTTCTCCTGACGGATATTATACTGAGGGTCCTTACTACCAAAGATACGCTATGTACCCTTTCTTAATTTTTGCGCAGGCATTAGAAAATAAAAAACCTGAACTTAAAATATTTGAGTATAAAGATGGTGTACTTATTAAAGCTGTAGATGCTTTACTGAACTTATCTGATAAGGATGGAGATTTTTTCCCTATTAACGATGCACAAAAAGGAATGTCTTACTATTCTAGAGAGTTGGTTACTGCCGTTGATATAGCATATCACTACGGAGGAAAAAACTCAGAATTATTAAGTATTGCAAAAAAACAAGATAAGGTAAATTTAGACGATACAGGTCTTTCTATTGCTTTAGGTATTAAAAACAATGAAGTAAAACCTTTTACAAAAGAATCTATAACTTTAAAAGATGGCCCAAACGGAAAACAAGGTGCTATTAGTATAATACGTAATTCTAACTTAGAGTTGGTATACAAATATACGTCTCAAGGTTTAAGCCATGGCCATTATGATAAGTTATCCTTTTCACTATATAACGATGGTAAAGAAGTTTTACAAGATTATGGTTTAGCAAGGTTTGTAAACATAGAGCAAAAAGGAGGCGGTAATTACCTTAAAGAAAATACTACTTGGGCAAAACAAACTATTGCCCATAATACTATTATACAAAATGAAACTTCTCATTTTAATGGAAAGTATGAAATTGGTAGTAAAAACCATTCCAATGAATACCTTTTTAATGTAGAAAACAAAAAAGTACAGGTAGTAAGCGCTAAAGAAGAAAATGCATATCCGGGCACAATCTTACATAGAACTATGTTACTTGTTAATGATACTACTTTTATAAATCATTCTTTTGTTTTAGACCTATACAATGTTAGTAGTAACGCATTAAACAAATACGATTTACCTTTTTATTATTCTGGTCAGTTAATGCAAGCTAATTTTAAATACCAGCAACAATCAGAAATTAAAACATTAGGAAGTTCTAATGGTTATCAACATTTATTCGTAAAAGCATTAGCAGATGCTCCTAAGAATAATTTACAATTTAACTGGTTAGACAATAATGTGTTCTACACAATTACATCTGCTACATTACCAACAGACAAAATTATTTTTGTAGAAACTGGAGCTAATGATCCTGAGTTTAATTTAAGAAGAGATCCTGGTTTTATTATTAGAAAAAACAATACTAAAAATGCTTTATTTGTTACAGCCATAGAACCACATGGAACATATAGTCCTGTCTCAGAATTTTCAGTTAACTCGTACAGCAGCATTGCAGAAATAAAAACAATCTTAAGTACTAAAGATTATTCCGCAGTTAGCATTACAAACATAAATAAAGAAACTAAAACCTTTATTCTGTGCAATACAAATTCTAATAAAGAAGCCAAACACACATTAAAAATTAATAATAAGGATTACAATTGGGTGGGTCCATTTATGTATAACTAACTTAAAGTATTTAGAATTAGTGCTATTTAACTAACATACAAAAGTAGTTTATGTAAAGAGTTCCTAACGCAAATTAACTATAGGAGACAGGGCTAAATTAGCTAAAAGTAGAATTTATATTTTTTAACACTAAATATGATATGCAAAACTATAAATGTTAAAAAAAATATTTATAGAAAATTTTAGCCCTATTGAATAAGATTTTACAGTGTACCCCCATAAATAAATATATAATTTTTTTTTAACAAAATTTTTACATATATTCGAATATCTTTAACTGGTTAACCAGTTTGGTTAACCAAATTAAGATGAGCACAAAAAAAAGGACAGGTGCACGCCTATCCTTTTTAGTAACTACTTCTTTGGAGGGAAGTATTAAATATGTAGTATAAAAAACATATTCTTTTGCAAAAGTAATAATATTTTGCTTTAGGCCTAGAGATAATGGTTTTTTAAGTACTGCACCATATTAACTCAATTAAACTAAACAATTAATTATGAACTTAAAAACAAAGCTAATTTTAGTCATAACACTCTTTTACAGTGTTATAACTTTAGCACAAGAAAGTTTTTCGGTAAAAGGAAAGGTCATTTCTACGGCAGACAACTTACCTATTCTTGGTGTTAACATTATTATTAAAAACACTACTGCAGGAACTACAACAGATTTTGATGGTAATTATGAACTTAAAGTAAAAAAAGGAGACATACTACAGTTTTCTTACATAGGGTTTGTTACAAAATCTATTACAATTGCAGATCAAAAAAACTTAAATGTATCATTAGAAGAAGATGCTAGTAAACTAGAAGAAGTTGTAGTTATTGGTTACGGAACACAAAAAAAATCTCACTTAACAGGGTCTATTTCTAAGGTATTAAACGAAGATTTAGGTCAGATTGCCGTTTCTAGGGTAGATGATGCCTTAGTAGGGCAAGTATCTGGTGTTAACATACAAGCTACAGAAGGTGAAGCTGGTTCTGACCCTACTATTAGAATTAGAGGTACGGGTTCTATTACTGGTAACTCTGGTCCTTTAGTTGTTGTAGATGGTGTTGTTGTACCAAACGATTACTTAGGTTCTTTAGATATGAATGATGTAGAATCTTTTGAGATTTTAAAGGATGCTGCTTCAGGTGCAATTTATGGTTCTAGAGGTGGTAATGGTATTATTCAGATTACAACAAAATCTGGTAAATCTGGAGAAACTAGATTTAGTTACTCTACTTTAACTGGTGTTAAAACTGCTAGACAAAGTGATGCTTATTACTCTACTGTCGCGGCTACTGCTGCTGCAGAATTACAATTTACGCATGGCCTATCAGATCGTACTAAATACAAGCAACTAATAGGTGTAGATACAAACTGGCAAGATATTATTTTTGATGGTGGTATTATTACAAATCATTCTTTAGGTATTAGAGGTGGTAATGATAAATTAAGATTTAGCACAAACTTAAACTACAATCATGATGAAGGTGTTTTATTAACTGATGATTTTAAAAAGTACAGTGTAAAACTTAGATTAGATTATGATGTTACAGATAATTTAACAGTTGGTCTTAGTGCTACTCCATCTTACACAGAACGTAGACGTTTTGATGGATCTACACACGATATATTAAGACAACCATCTTGGTTGCCAGTATACCACGATGAAAACACAATACAATTTGTAAACAGAGTACAAGATGGTGGTAAATGGGCAGACGTACAAGTAGGTGATTATGCTTTACAATACCATTTTGATGGATATGACTTAGATGCTGGGGCTCCTGTTAATGCAGATAGTGGTGGCACAAACATTAGTAATACCTCTAATACAAATCCTGCTGCTAAAGTATTAGAAAGAGATAGAAGAGATTACAGAAGTAAAATTTTAGGAAGCTTCTACGCTAAATACAAAATTAACGACGATTTAAGCTTTAAAACAACGTTATCTGGAGATTACCAAAGATACAGACAACAAAGATGGCAAGGTGTAGAATCTAACAGAAACGGTGCTAGTGCAGCACAATTAGATAGCACAAATACAAGAACACAGCATTTAGCATTAGATAATGTATTATCTTATAACAAAACATTTGATAAACATGATCTAGGTGTGGTTTTAGGTGCTTCTGGTGAAAAATACAAAACAGAATTTGAGACTATTAGTTCTCAAGGATATACAGATGATAGTTCTCGTTACATTAACCAAGACGACATTACAAACGAGTACAACGAGGATTACGAAAGTACATTACTTTCTTTCTTTACAAGGGTTAACTATGCATATGCAGATAAATATCTAGCTTCATTTAGTTTTAGAAGAGATGGTGCTTCTGTATTTGGACCAAACAATAAGTATGGTAACTTTTTTGCAGGTTCTTTAGGTTGGAATGTTTCTAGAGAAAACTTCTTAAAAAATAGTGATGTAATTAACAACCTTAAATTTAGAGTTAGTTACGGTGTAACTGGGAACAATTCTTTTAGAACAGGAAACAACTTAATTAACAACTACCCTTATTTATCCTTAATAGATAATTCTATAGCTTCTGGTGTAACTGGTGGTGTTGTAACAAATGCAGCTAACCCTTTAAACATATCTAATCCAGATTTAAAATGGGAAAGACAAGTAGAATTTAACCCTGGTATAGACTTTGGTTTCTTTAGTAATGTTTTATCTGGTTCTATAGATTACTACAAAAGAACTAGTGATCAGTTATTATTAAACAACCCTATAGCTTCTACAACCGGATTTACAAATGCTTTAGTAAACATTGGTGAAGTAGAAAACTCTGGTATAGAAGTAGAATTAAGAACAAGAAACGTTGCTGGTCCTAAATTTAAATGGACTACAACCTTTATTACATCTACAAACAAAAATGAATTAACAGATTTTGCAGATTCTAACGGACAAATACAAAACGTAGATTCTAAAAGAGCATCTGAATGGATTAATTTAGAAGGTAACCCAATTTCGTCTTTTTACGGATGGGTAGTAGAAAGAGACATCCCATTAGAATTTCTTAATAATCCTTTTCACCCAATTGGTGGAGAAGCACAAGATGTATATGTAAAAGATTTAAATGGTGATGGTATTATTGATGATGATGATAAAACCATATTAGGAAATCCTTATCCAGATTTTGTATGGAGTGTTTCTAACGATTTTAAAATAGGAAACTTCGACTTTAGTTTTATGTTCCAAGGAAGTCATGGTGCTGAGATTAGAAATATGGGAGATCAATACATTTTCAACCATTTTAACAGCTCTCAAGATTTTGTTACTGGTCCAACAGGAGATTACGTTTTAACAACTCCTAATCAAGAGTTTATCAAACAAAAAATATTCACAAACGATATTATTCAAGATGCATCATATATAGCATTACGTAATATTAATCTAGGATATAACTTTAGTAAAGATGTTGCATCTCAATTAAAAATTAGAAGCGCAAGAATTTATGTTTCTGCACAAAACATTATGTACTTAACAGCAGATGACTATACTGGTTTTAATCCAGAATCTATTAACACTACTTCTGCAACCACTTACGGTTATCAAAGAGCTGGTTCTCCTGTATTTAGTACAATTTCAGCAGGTCTTAACATAGAATTTTAAACTACTAATTTAAAAATATATAATCATGAAAAAACTAAAATTTTTAACATTAATAGTCATTACAATTTTATCTGTGTCTTGTGAGGATTCATTTTTATCACCAGACTTAAAAACTGGTACAAGCGGAGATGCATTTTATTCTAATGATGAAGAACTAGAAGCTGCGGTTATTAATATTTACGACGGTTTACAAGGGGTAAATGCATCAAAACTTACAAGTTCTAATTTAAACCACGCAACACAAGTAGAGTTTTATGTAACAGAAATGCGTAGTGATAATACAAGAACAAAAAGTCAAGAAGGTGAAGCTGCACAATTTGAAAGCTTTGCAATAGAAGCTACAAACGGTATTGTTGCGGATTATTACAGAAGTTTTTACGATGTAATTTTTAGAGCAAATGTTGTTTTAGATAATATTGATGCCGCATCAGAAGCTGCTGCTGGTAAAATTGAAGGTGAAGCTAAATTTTTAAGAGCTTATGCATATTTCAATTTAGTTCGTTTATACGGAGATGTACCATTGGTAACTAATGTTATTGCTCCTTTAGATACAGAAACTGCTTTTACAAGAATAAATTCTTCTGAAATCTATGCTTTAATAATTGAAGATTTACAAACAGCAGTAGATAACTTAGACGATTCTTTTAAAGACAGAGCTTCTAAAGCTGCTGCACAAGGCTTACTAGCTAAAGTATATTTATCTCTACCTACCCCTAACTATGCACAAGCACAATTATTGTGCGAAGAAGTTTTAGATCCTGCAAGAGGTTTTGAGTTGTTAGATAGTTATAGTGATGTATTTTTCTCTGAACGTAATGACGAAATTATTTTTGCTATTGGTTACGAACAAGGAGATAATAACAACAGCCAAAACTTTTCTGCAGAATGGTTAAATTCTGTAGGTAGAACAAGTGGCGTAAACTATGCTACTACAGATGTTGTTACTGCTTTAGAAGAAATGGGTGGAGATAGAACACAACACACATATAGAGTAGATCCTTTTCAGCCAACAGAAAATCAAGCAATTAAATATTTACCTAATGGTGAAAGTGGTGGCGATAACGGAAGAACTTTTAGTTCTGACGCACAAGCTGCTGGTAATGATTGGATTGTATTAAGATTTGCTGATGTAGTTTTATTACATGTAGAAGCAATCTTAGGCGGTGGCGAGTCTACATCTAACAGTAATGCACTTACTTCTTTTAATTCTATTAGAAATAGAGCTGGCTTACCAAATGATGATGATGGTGTAATTACCAAAGAAGAATTATTAAACGAAAGACGTGTAGAGCTTGCTTTTGAGAATAAACGTCTATTCGATTTAATTAGAATGGGTGAAGCTGTAAATGTTTTATCAGAATTTGCAACAACAAACGGCTATAGTTTTTCTTCTACAGATTTGTTATTACCTATTCCACAAAGAGAAATAGGATTAAGTAAAGGTGTGTTAACACAAAATCCTGGATACTAAAAACAATAGTTAAAACATATAATTATGAAAAATAATAGAAACATTAATAGAATAAAAAGAACTGCGGGACTATTGACTGCAATCTTTTTGCTAACAATATCTTTTTCATCATGTGATTTAGAATATGATGTAGCAGGTACAGCATCAATAGAAGATTTAACACCTCCAAGCGCTTTTTTTGCTGCTACTCAAAATTCTGGATCAGACGAAGCTTGGAAAAGTTATACATTTAGTAACCAATCTAATAGTGCAACACAATACAACTGGGAGTTTGTACATAGTTCTGGAGAGGTAATTACATCTACAGAAGTAGAACCAGAACACACATTCCCTGGAGAGGGTGATTTTCTTGTAACATTAACTGCTTCAGATAACTTAGGTGTAGAGAGTGTTTACTCAGAAACAATTACAGTAGTAATGCCATTAGTACCTACAGTAATTACACCAGTAATATCAGAATGGGCTTTTGAAGATGGTACAGAAGATGGTGGAGACACACTTGGTTGTGTATTTATTCAAGAAGACGGCACTCCAAAAACACCTAAGAACGATGGAACTAACTGTTGGAGAATTCTAGGAGCAACTGTACATAATACAAGTTCAGATGGTGCATATACTATCCCTTTTGATAATACTTCTGGTAAAACACAAGGAGCTAAATACCCTGCAACTGGAGAAGGTAATGACAGAGCTTCTTACCAAGCATTAACAGTAACTCCAAATGTTAAGTATATAGTTACTTTTCATTACGCACTTAAAAATGATGGTGATAAAGTAAGAGTTGGTATTTTAAACGGATGGATGGATAATGCCAGTGAACTAGAAACAACTGGTTTTATTGCAGAAGCTGATGGTGATGTTTCTTTAGGAAAAAATAATTTTACCGAAGTAACATTCGAATTTGAAGCAAACGCTACTGGTGAAATAGCTATTTGGATAGATAATGTAAGTACAGGAGATACTTATGTAGATAACATTAGCATTGTACCTGCTCCATAAAAAATAAAGAATGAAGAATTTCAGAAAAGAAATTATAACAATATTATCAATTGTATTTCTTACTACTAACGCTGCTTGCCAAACAACCAAAAGTAGCGTGGTAGAATCTGATACAAAAGTGTCTAAAAGAAAGAAAAAGAAGAAAAAATATAAACTCTCTAAAATAGATTTAAGTCATTGGAAAGTAACATTGCCAATTGGTAAGCCAACAGAAATAGAGCCACCAGAGATATTAGATTATGCTACCAATAAAACACTAATGCCATTTATGTATAATGACTCTGTGTCTGGTTCGCTTGTTTTTTATGCCTACCCTACTGCTGCCACAACTGCTAATACTAAATATTCTAGAACAGAATTAAGAGAGCAAATGGTTCCAGGTGATAATAATGTAAACTGGACTTTTAAAGATGGTAGATCCTTAAAAGGTAAACTTGCAGTAGAAGATATTTCTAAAGATAGTAATGGTAAGTATCACAAAACCATTATTATGCAAATTCACGGTAGACTTACAAATGAACAAAAAGAATTAATAGGAGAAAAAGATAATAATGCCCCGCCAATGCTAAAAATATATTGGCAAAATGGTAAGGTTAGAGTTAAGACTAAAGTTTTAAAAAACTTAAATATATCTGATACAGATATACTTCATGAAAGTGCATGGACAGATGATGAAGGACACACTTTTAAAGAAAAGGTTGACTTTAATAAGTTTACATTAGAAGTAAAAGTTAGTGAAGGAAAAATGATTGTTTCATTAAATAATAATGAATTTAAAGTATACAAAAACATACATATGAAAAAATGGGGTGTTTTTGAAAACTATTTTAAAGCTGGAAATTATTTTCAATCCAGAGACAAAGATTCTTTTGCTAAAGTTAAGTTTTATGAACTTACAGTTTCAGAGTAAAAATGACATTAAGAATAAGTAAGTAGAGTTAGTTGTTATAATAGACTTTACTGGTATTAATTAAAAAAACTGGTAAAGTTTATTTACTAATTGATATGCTTTTTATAACATAATATAGATATATTTTTTATAAATTGTAATTGTTTAAAATTGGTTAACCAATTTACATATCATAATATGTTAAAAATATGAAGATAGAACTACTTACTAAAAATGATAATTTATCAGTCCAAAATAAAATTATATCTCAAATAAGAGATTTAATTAATATTAAAAATTTAGAACCTGGTGATAAGTTACCTTCTGAAAGAATGCTGTCAGAGAAATTTGAAGTAACCAGAAGTACTGTTAGAGAAGCTATTCAAAAATTAGAATTTTTTGGTTTGTTAAATTCAATACCTCAGAGCGGAACTTTTGTTGCCAATATTGGAGTTATAGCTTTAAATGGTATGATTGAGGATATATTACGATTGGATACTCCAGATTTTAAATCACTGGTAGAAACAAGAATACTATTAGAATTAAAGACAGTAAGATTAGCTTCATTAAGAAGAACAGAAGATGATTTAAAACATCTAAAAAGTACTTTAGATGCCCATGAAAAAAAGGTTTTAAACGGAGAAGATGCTGTACAAGAAGATTTATTATTTCATCTCGCAATAGCAAAAGCAAGTAGAAACAGTAGTATGAATACTTTTATGCTTACAATTACTCCTGAAATTATTACCAATTTTGAAAAACATCATGTATGTAGTAAAAATCAAGTAATGTCAAGTATCAAAGAGCATAAGGATATATATGATGCTATAAAAAATAAAAACCCTAAAGAAGCGAAGGATAAAATGAAAGCTCATTTTAAAATTTTATATCAATATTGTTATAATATAAAGTAGTAATAAAATAAAGGTAATAATGCACGCATTACCTTTTTAAAGAAAAATAAAATATAAAGGAGGGAAGTTTTACTACTATAGTAATGCTCTTACGTTATAATATTAACGTTAAGCACACTATTACTAGACTTCTATTTCACTCCTTTTTCTATATAAAAATACATGAAAGTAAAAGGATTAAGATGGTGGGTAGTAGGACTTGTTGCTTTGGCTGCAGTTGTTAACTACATAGACAGGCAAGCTTTTGGAGCACTATGGCCTGACATTGCTAATGACCTATTTCCTGAAATGGATAAGGACGGACATAAAGTTATATTTGGTACCATATCTACGGTATTCATATTATCATACGCTAGTGGTCAAGCTCTTTTTGGTAAAATATTTGATTGGATAGGTACTAGAATGGGTTTTGCTCTTTCTATTGGAGTGTGGTCTATTGCAACTATGCTACATGCATTTGCTCAAGGAATGCTTAGTTTTTCAATTTTCAGATCTATCTTAGGTTTAGCAGAAGCAGGTAATTGGCCTGGTGCTGCCAAAGCTAATGCAGAATGGTTTCCAACAAAAGAAAGAGCGCTAGCTCAAGGAGTATTTAACTCTGGAGCTGCAATTGGCGGTATAGTAGCGTATCCTGTTATCGGGTTATTATCTGCTTACTTAGACTGGAAATCAATATTTATAGTTGTAGGTGCGTTAGGATTATTATGGTTACTACCTTGGTTGTTCATTGTAAAATCAGGCCCTAAAACACATCCTTGGTTATCAGAAGATGAAAGAAAATATATTCTTTCTGGACAAAAAAATCAAGATGTTGATGAAGATGGTAATTATGATGATGGATATGTGCCAAATACTGGAGAGTTGCTTAAGCATAAAGAAAGTTGGGGAGTAATAATAGCCTCTGCAGCTCTTGATCCTATTTGGTGGTTATTTATCGTTTGGATTCCTATATATTTATCTGAGGTATTTGGTATGAATGTAAAAGAAATTGCATTTTCAGCCTGGGTTCCTTATGTAGGAGCAATGATTGGTGCTTGGTATGGAGGTTTACTTGCACAAAAGAAGCTTAATTTTGGGTGGACTGTAGACAAGACTCGTAAGTATGTCATTACTTTGGGTTGTATAATAATGATTCCATGTTTTATTCTATTAAAATATCCTGGTGCACCTCAGGTTTTAGGGTTTTTTGGAGTCGAGGAATCTGCAGCTTTAACAATGGCTGATCCACAAGTTAAAAAGATAATGGATAATGACGCATTCAAAGATTTAAAAGCAGATAAAGACTTTATTATAAACATTGCAGGAAATAGCACCAATGAAATTAAATCTAATCCTAGATTTAAGAAAGCATATCAATCCGCTGTATGGAAAACACCAAAAGCAGAAGCAACAAAAGAAGAACGTTTATTGCCAAAATATGGACCACCTTCAGATTCTGGAATTGCAGCTCTTGCCTATTTATCAGAAATTAATAATGCTCGAAACACTGCAGCGTTAATTGCAGTTGTAATTATGGCTATATTATTATTTGGTTTTCAAGTAGCAATAGGTAATATTCAAACACTACCAAGTGACCTTTTTGGAGGTAAAATTGTGGGTACTTTGTCCGGTTTTGCAGGTATGGCTGCTAAACTTGGTGCTGCTGGACTTACACTATTAGTGACTTTCATAACTACTGGCGGTAATTATACACCTGCTTTTTTAATAGGAGGTGCGTTAGCATTAATAGCGCTATTATCTGTTTGGATATTATGTCCAAAAATAGAACCACTAAAACCTAAAAATTAATTAAATATAATTCTTTAAAATAAATAAAAATAAAACACATAACAAAATGAGTAAGAATAAAGGAAAAGTAGCAGTAGTTACCGGTGCCACTGGAGGTATTGGTTTTGAAGTAGCAAAAAGATTAGGAAAAGATGGTTATACTGTTGTCTTAAATGGTATAGACGATGCTGCCGGAGCAGAAAGAGTTAAAGATCTTTCTAAGGATGGTATTACTGCAGAATATCTAGGTTTTGATGTTACAAAAGAAGAACTTGTAACAGAAAACATTGTAAAGATTGGAGAAAAATATGGTAGAATAGATGTACTTGTAAATAATGCAGGTGGTCTAGGCGGTAGATCTAGATTTGAAGAAATGACAACAGAATTTTACAGATTTGTAATGGCATTGAACTTAGATTCAGTATTCTTTGCTTCAAGGGCAGCTATTCCATATTTAAAAAAAGGAGAACACCCATCAATAATTAACTATACATCTAATGCAGGATGGACGGCAGGTGGACCTGGCGCAGGAATCTATGGAACTTCTAAAGCTGGTGTGCATGCAATAACTAGAGCTTTGGCTAAAGATTTAGCTGAATACGGAATTAGAGTAAATGCAGTATCTCCTGGTACTATTGATACTCCATTTCATGCGCAAATTAAAGCTACTAAACCAGAGGTATTTGCTTCATGGGCAAATAATATTATGTTAGGCCGATTAGGTCAGCCCGAAGATGTTTCTGGGGTTATATCTTTCTTAGCTAGTAAAGATGCTTCTTTTATAACTGCTGAAACTATACAAATTGGTGGTGGGCAAGCTCTAGGTATATAATACTCAACTAAGTAATTGAAAATAGAGTATTAGATTAACAATAATATTCTTAAGTAGAAAAAGGGCTAGAAACGTATGTTTCTAGCCCTTTTTCTTTGTGGTAAACTCAATAATATTCTCATACTAGTTCCTATTAATACACAGCTAATAACAACAAATAGTACCTAATTAATACATTATCTATAATCTAACTACCGTAAACTACACATTAAAACAATTCACTCCTCCTATTACTACTATTCTGATGCTGTATACTAGCTTATATAGATTTAACTAGTGCAAGTTTGGTTATACACGCGTATACCCCTCTATAAACTAAAAAAGACCTAGAGTATATCTAGGCCTTTTTTGATGCTATTTGTATAAACTATGACTTGTAATCTATACTATCCTTAAATTTAGGGTATAAAAAAAGCCCTTATCGTTAGATAAGGGCTTTTGAAAAAAGGCGACGGCCTACTCTCCCACCTAGTGGCAGTACCATCGGCGCAGATGAGCTTAACTTCCCTGTTCGGAATGGAAAGGGGTGAGCCTCATCGCCATGGCCACCTTAAATTGTTTGTTAATTGC
>NZ_FPIY01000001.1 GCF_900119145.1 Cellulophaga fucicola
GCAATTAACAAACAATTTAAGGTGGCCATGGCGATGAGGCTCACCCCTTTCCATTCCGAACAGGGAAGTTAAGCTCATCTGCGCCGATGGTACTGCCACTAGGTGGGAGAGTAGGCCGTCGCCTTTTTTCAAAAGCCCTTATCTAACGATAAGGGCTTTTTTTATACCCTAAATTTAAGGATAGTATAGATTACAAGTCATAGTTTATACAAATAGCATCAAAAAAGGCCTAGATATACTCTAGGCCTTTTTTAGTTTATAGAGGGGTATACGCGTGTATAACCAAACTTGCACTAGTTAAATCTATATAAGCTAGTATACAGCATCAGAATAGTAGTAATAGGAGGAGTGAATTGTTTTAATGTGTAGTTTACGGTAGTTAGATTATAGATAATGTATTAATTAGGTACTATTTGTTGTTATTAGCTGTGTATTAATAGGAACTAGTATGAGAATATTATTGAGTTTACCACAAAGAAAAAGGGCTAGAAACATATGTTTCTAGCCCTTTTATTATATACTACTATGTGATATGAAGTTATTCTTCTTCACTACTATTTAATTCTTCTTCTTCCTCTTTATTTTTAGTATTCTCAAGTATGTTAAGCTTCTTTAATTTTGCTTTCCATGTATTTAAAGACTCTTTTTGATTGTTAATATTCTTTAAAACATTTTTAACTAAAGGATTGTCTTCAGAAGCATTTGAGAAAAACTGTAAATTGTTTTCTAACTGACGAATTTCGTTTTTAGATTCATCAATTTTTCTTCTAATAAATAACCTTTCTTTGTAGATTGCATTTTCATTATCGCTAGATGATAACTTTTGAATCTTATCACCATATTTAAGCAACTCTGATTCTTGCTTGCTAATATCTAGTTTTCTAAATATGGCATCTAAAATAGTATTAAATTTATTATTTATATTTTTCTTTTTAAACGGTACGTGTCCGTAGCTTTTCCATTCGTTTATAAACTCCTTAATACTAGCTAAATCTTTAGATCTATCGCCAGAAAGTTGAAACTCTTTTAACTTGTCTAAACAAGCTGTTTTATGTTCTAAATTTTCAAGTTCCTCTTTGCTAGATTGATTTTTTAAAGCGTGAAGTCTGTCAAAATAATGATTACAAGCAGCCTTGAACTCATTCCAAATTTTATCAGAATATTTTCTAGGAACGTGGCCAATTGTTTTCCACTCTCCTTGTACGCGTTTCATTTCTTTAGTTGCAACGTCCCAATCTTCGCTATCTTTTATTTGAATAGCGGTTTCTAATAAAGCTCTTTTTTTATCTAAATTTTCTTGTTGTTCCTTTTTTAAGTTTTTGTAAAAAGCATTTTTAGACTTGTTAAATGTTTTTACTGCTTCTTTAAAGGTTGCCCAAGTTTGTTCGTTAGATTTCTGAGGTACTTTGCCAGCGTTAAAGAATTCTTCTCTTAGAGCTTCTATTTCTTTAATTTGTTTTTGTAATTCTTTATGGTTGCTAGATGTGTTTTCTGATATGGCAATTATTTTTGCTATAATAGAGTTCTTTTTTTCTAAGTTAACCTCGTGAATTTTATCTAGGTCTTTATAATAATCTTGTCTCCTTTGGTGTAATACTTTTGTAGCATTGCTAAATTCTTCCCAGATTAACTCTCTGTGGTCTTTACCTACAGGGCCAATATCTTCTTTCCAGATTTTGTGTAATGTTTGTAATTCTCTAAAAGCTTTGCTAAGATCTGGCTCGTTAGTTAAGGCGTTAGCACGAACTATTAATTTAAGTTTTTCTTCTAAATTATGTTTAAAGTCTAAATCTCTTAATTCCCTGTTTAAATGAAGAAAGTCGTAAAAAATTTCTATATGGTGGTGGTATGTTTTCCAGACATTGTTATAATCTGTCCTAGGAATAGGTCCAGCATTTCTCCAGTTTTCTTGAAGGTCTTTAAAGTTCTTATACGTAGTATTTATATCTTCTTCTACGTTTACAAGACCTTTTAAATCTTCAATTATTTGAAGTCGTTTTTCTAAGTTTTTTTGAAGGTTTTGTTCTAGGTTTTTATAATATTCATCTCTTTTTTCTCTATAATCAGAAAATACTTCGTTAAATTGTCTTTTTGTTACAGAGTTGTATTTAAAGTCAATTTCATTGCCGCCATTAGCTATAAATTCTTCTTTTTTATGTTCAAGAAATTCTTGAAACTTTAAGTCGAATTCATATTTAATACCATCTATGTGTTTTTTAATGGCCTGTACTTTTTCATTCTTTACCAAGCGTTGTAGTTCGCCTACTAAATTTTCCATACTCATTGCATGGTAATCTAATAATGGTATTTCATGCCTTTTTTGATTGTCTTGATCTTCTGCATCTTCTGCATTTGTTTCTTCAATCTCATCTATAATTTCTTTATCATCTTCAACTTCTTCGTTAGATGATGAGTTGTCAAGATCTTCATTTTTTATTTCAGTGGTTTTCTCTGATGTAGTAGTTGCATCAGTAGTTTCTGAATTTTCTTCACCCTCTACATTGTTTTGTAGTTCTTCTTTGCTGTCTTCCAACATAATCTTTAGTATTTGGATTTCTATATAATGGTAATATACTAACAACCAAACAAACTTCAAAACTTAATATGTTTTTTAGCAGTCTTAAATTCTACATTTGGTAGTGGTATTTTTCTTATAATTTGTTATTTTATTACTTTAACTCCCTCTAAGTTTACTCTAGAAACGTGTATGTCATAAGGTATGCCTACTTTATTATAGATATCTTGCATTGCATTGGCTACTTTTTTAGCGTTTTCTTTTCCTTTGCTTAAGGCAAATATAGATGGGCCAGACCCTGAGATTCCACAACCCAACGCGCCAGCTTCTAAAGAAGCACTTTTTACATTGTCAAAAGCAGGTATAAGTATAGAGCGTATTGGTTCTATAATGTAATCTTGTAACGACCGGCCAATTAAATCATAATCTTCAGTATATAAACCAGCTATTAGTCCACCAACATTTCCCCATTGCTTAATACCGTCTGCTAAAGAAATTGTTGTTTTAAGTATTTTTCTAGAATCTGACGTTTTTATCTCTATTTGCGGATGTATAACCGTTGCGTAAAGTTCTTTAGGTGTATTTATTTTTATTATATCCAAGGGATTATAGCTACGAACTAAAGTGAAACCTCCAAATATTGCAGGTGCTACATTATCTGCATGTTGTACACCACTTGCTAATTCTTCTCCTTTCATAGAAAATTGAACAAGTTCTAAATTAGAAAAAGGCTTGCCTAGTAATTGGTTCATTGCCCAAACAGCACCAGTAGAGCTGGCAGCGCTACTTCCTATACCGCTACCAGCTTTAATATTCTTATATATTTCTATCTCAAAACCACCAGAGTAATCTGTTGCAGCTAACAAGGCCAAGCCCGCAACACCAGCAACGTTTTTATGGGTTTCTAATGGTAGGTCTTGACCTTCTAATTTTGTAATTGTTATGCCTTTCTTGGTAGTTTTTCTGATAACCATTTCGTCACCAACACTGTCTAAAGCAACACCAAGAACATCAAAACCACAAGATACATTTGCTATAGTAGCAGGACAAAATACCCTAATTTCGTTTTTCATAATTAAAAGTTTCCAATTCTTATTATATCAGCAAATATACCAGAAGCAGTAACATCTGCTCCTGCGCCAGCGCCTTTGATTATCATAGGTTGGTTAGGATATCTTTCAGTAAAAAATAAAACAATATTATCACTACCTTCTAGATTGTAAAAGTCGTGCCCTTTTGGTATGTGTTGTAAACCAACGCTTGCTTTTCCATTTTCAAACTGAGCGACATACTTAAGTTTGCAATCTTTTTTGTCTGATTCATTAAACATATCTTGGAAAGAATCTTCATTTTTAATAAGAGAGGCAAAGAAGTCTTCGTTATTTGTTGTAGCTAAGCTTTCTTTTGGTAAAAATGGTTTATTAGTTATTTCATCAATATCTAATTTATAACCACTTTCTCTTGCTAAAATTAAAATTTTACGGGCAACATCTATCCCGCTTAAATCTATTTTAGGGTCTGGCTCTGTGTAACCTTCTTCTTGAGCTTCTTTTACGATATCATGAAAAGTAGTAGAGCTACTAAAGTTATTAAAGACAAAGTTTAAACTACCAGATAGTACCGCTTGTATTTTTAATATTTTATCTCCAGATGCAATTAAATGTTTTAATGTATCTATAATTGGTAAACCTGCGCCTACATTAGTTTCAAACAAAAAGGGAGCATTATATTTTTGAGCTAAATATTTTAATTTACTATAGTTATCATATTCCGATGAGCATGCAATTTTATTACAAGTAACAACAGAAATGCTATTGCGTAAATAATCTGCATAAGTCCTAGAGACTACATCACTAGCTGTGTTGTCTATAAAAATGCTATTTCTGTAGTTTAATTCATTTACTTTAGAAAAGAATTTTTCTTTATCAGCTTTATCTCCGCTAGCTAATTGTGTTTCCCAATTTTTTAAAGAGATTCCGTCTTCATCAAAAAACATAGTTCTGGAGTTAGATATACCAACTACTCTAATGTTTAATTTTAAATTGTCTTTAAGGTATTTTTTTTGTTGTTTAATTTGATGTAATAATTTAGAACCAACATTACCAACACCCATAATAAACAAGTTAAGTTGTTTTGTGTTTTCTTCAAAAAATTTCTCATGAAGAGCATTTAAAGCCTTTTTAACATCGCACTTATCTATAACGGCTGAGATATTACGTTCAGATGATCCTTGTGCTATAACTCTAATATTTACGTTATTTTTACCTAGTGTGCTAAACATTTTTCCGCTTAACCCTTGGTGGTTTTTCATATGGTCACCGACAAGAGCAATAATTGCAAGATCATTTTCAACCAAAACAGGTTTAATTTTTCGTAATGAAATTTCGTACTCAAATTCCGAATTAATTGCAGCTTCTGCAGTAGTTACATCATCAGCAGAAATACCAACACAAATTGAATGCTCTGAAGATGCTTGAGTTATAAGCACAATGCTAATTTGCGCTACCGAAAGTACTTCAAAAAAGCGTTTAGATATACCTGGTATGCCAACCATTCCGGAGCCTTCTAAAGATAATAGACTAATATTTTCTATATGACTTATTCCGCGAACCGTTCTCCCGTTTTTATCTAAGTTTTTAGTTATAATTGTACCTTGAGACTCAGGATTAAACGTGTTTTTTATAGCAATTGATATGCCTTTTGCAAGTACCGGTTGTATTGTAGGTGGGTATAAAACTTTAGCCCCAAAATGAGAAAGTTCCATAGCTTCTTCATAAGATATATTAGCTATTGCTTTAGCTTGTTTAACTATTCTAGGATTTGCTGTAAACATACCGCTAACATCTGTCCAAATTTCTAAGTTTTCGGCATCAATGGCAGCAGCAATAATAGATGCTGTATAATCAGATCCGCCACGGCCTAAAGTTGTAGAGTCTCCCTGAGTTGAAGAAGCAATAAAACCACCTAAAACAGTAATTTTGCTTTCTGTGCTATTAAAGAAATTTTTAATTAAGCTATTTGTTTCATTAAAGTTTTTAATTGCAGCTTTACCATAATTGGCATTAGTTTTTATAAGCTCTCTACTGTCTTTGTATGCAGTATTTAAACCTTGGGCTATAAAGTATTCACTAATAATGTAAGAAGATAATAGTTCTCCATAACTTACTATTTTGTCTGATAATTTAGGTGTTATTTCACCAATAAAGAATGCGCCCTCTAATAATGTTTCTAGTATGTTTAATTCGGTTTTTACTTTGCTTAAAACTTTACTTTGGTTGGTTACAGGAATTAGTTCTTTTATGGTGTTTATATGTCTTTCTTCAATCTTTAAAAAGACATCTTTGTAGCTTTTTTGGTGTATAGATGCTAATTGTGCAGCTTCTAATAATAGATCTGTAACGCCACCAAAAGCAGAAACAACCACGGCTGTTTTAGATGTAGATTTTGAAACTATGTCTTTAACTAATTCTATATTTTTGGCATTGGCAACCGAAGTTCCGCCGAACTTTAATACTTTCATTGTAAGATAATTATAGATTTTTTATTTGTATTGAAAAAAATCAATACGTAAAATGGACGTGTATTATATAGCAAATAACCCCATAGGGGTAATTGTTGTGTTAGTAATAACACAAGTAAAAATGGTTGTAGAAAATGTAGTTACGTTGTCCAAAATGTTTATTTAAGCTTTGCTTATTAACGAATCAAATGTAGTACTTTTGTCTTTTTAAACAAATGATTTCTAAAACTTTTACCATTTTAACAGTAAAAGACTAATATTTTTATTGAATGAAGATTTTTACAGGTGCACAAATATACGAAGCTGATAAGTTTACAATTGAAAAACAGCAAATTACAAGTGATGAGTTAATGGAGCGTGTTGCAACTCAAATTTTTAATTGGTTGCATTTAAGATTACAAGGCGCACAACCAAAAATACATTTGTTTTGTGGTATTGGTAATAATGGAGGAGATGGTTTGGCTGTTGCAAGACATTTACAAGAGCACGGCTATAATATAGAAGTATACATTGTAAACTATAATGAAAAAAGAACAGATGAGTTTTTAACAAATCTAAAACGTCTTAAGGATAGAAATATTTGGCCTAATTTTCTTACAGAAGATAACGAGTTGCCGCAAATAGCAAAAGAAGATATAGTTTTAGATGCTATTTTTGGAATTGGTTTAAATAGAGCACCTGTTAGTTGGGTTGCAAAATTAATGAACCACATTAATAATTCACAAGCATTTATATTAGCGGTAGATGTACCTTCTGGTTTATTTTTAGATAAGGTAGTAACAGATCCAAACGCAATAATACATGCAAACCATATATTAACATTTCAATCTCCTAAATTGGCTTTCTTTTTGCCAGAAACAGGTATTTACTTTAATCAGTGGGAGATTTTAGATATTGGTATAGATGCAGAATATATAGCTAAGACAGAAACTGAATTTGATTTAGTAAGTAAAAATGAAGTTTTACAGTTATACTTACCAAGAGAGAAATTTGCTCACAAAGGTACTTATGGTCATTCTTTAATAATAGGTGGTGGTTATGGTAAAGTAGGAGCTACAATATTAGCCTCAAAGGGTGCTTTAAACTCGGGTAGTGGTTTAGTATCTGCTTATTTACCTAGGTGTGGTTACATACCAATGCAAACAGCAATGCCCGAAGTTATGGTGCAAACTTCTAAATCTGATGAGCATATAACGGATTTTAATTTTGATATAAAAGCAACAGTTATAGGAATAGGTCCAGGTTTAGGTCAGCATAAAGAAACAGTTGAAGCTTTTTCTAAATTTTTAGAAACAAATACAACACCTTTGGTTGTAGATGCAGATGCATTAAATATTTTATCAAATAATAAAAAACTATTAGAATTATTACCAGAAGACAGTGTGTTAACGCCGCATCCTAAAGAGTTAGAGCGTTTAATAGGTGAGTGGAGTAATGATTTTGATAAATTAGAAAAAGCAAAAGCTTTTTCTGGACAATATAAGTGTGTGCTAGTTATAAAAGGAGCACATACCATAACACTATATAAAGGAAAAGGATTTATAAATACTTCTGGAAACCCAGGAATGGCTACAGCTGGTAGTGGAGATGTTTTAACAGGAGTTATTACAGGTTTTATAGCGCAAGGATACTCGCCAGTTATTGCTGCCGTATTTGGTGTTTACTTGCATGGAAGTGCTGGTGACTTGGCGGTAGAGAGTTTAGGGTATCAATCCTTAACAGCGTCTAATATTGCTAATACTATTGGTGGGGCGTTTATAGAATTATTTAGAAGACCTGAAGCTCCGCAAGCACAAGAGCAACAACAAGCATAATATATTAGTTATAGTAAGGCTTACAGAAACTATTCTTTAGTTTTTGTAGCCGATGCTGTAGCTAACCTTCTTTTTACCCAAGTTAATGCATTTGAGTATTCTATAAAAAACTTCATTGGTTTTTTGTAGAACATTTTTTCAATTTTAAAGTTGTGCATATCTATTTCTTTTACAGAAACAATTGCGAGTGCTTTAAGGTTTTCTAAACCTCTTACAAAATTATAAACTGTTGGATCTATAGCGTAAGAATTTTTACGTAGACTAATGTATCCAAAATCTCTATCTCTAAAATGTATTTCTGAAATGCCAATTATTTGAAAAGTTTTTTCTAATGTAATAGTAGTTCCTTCATCAAAAGAAGCTACCATATAATTGTCATATATGTATATTCTTCCAGACTCTAATTGATATTCTTTAACAATTACAGCCTTTTTGGTTTGCCCCATTTTCATATTCTGTATGTAATAAATAGTGTTCGGGCGCTAAATTAAATTTATGTTAAGATAATTAGAAAAAAACTAGATAAAAGGTTAATATATCCTTTAACAGTTGGTAAAAACAAAATATTGTTTTGTTTTTATTGCCTATAATGCGATTTAATAAAAAAGGAGCCAATGAAAATTGACTCCTTTTTGTTTATTTGCTTATAATTAAATTTATGCTTCAGAAGCTTTGCCTTCTTTTTCAATTTTAATAGTAAGCTCGTTCTTTTCATCATTTAAATCCATAAAAATGCTATCTCCTTCTTCTAGCTTAGAATTTACTATTTCTTCTGCTAATGCATCTTCTATGTATTTTTGAATAGCTCTTTTTAGTGGTCTTGCACCATATTGCTTGTCAAAACCTTTATCTGCTATATAGTCTTTAGCTTTTTCTGATAAGTTAAGGTTGTACCCTAAATCGCTAATTCTACTGTATAGTTTTTTAAGCTCTATATCTATGATTTTGTGAATGTCTGCTCTCTCTAATGGGTTAAAGACAATAACGTCATCTATCCTATTTAAAAATTCAGGAGCAAATGCTTTTTTAAGAGCATTTTCTATAACACTTTTTTGATGAGAGTCTGCTTGTGCTTTTTTAGCAGATGTACCAAAACCAACACCTTGTCCAAAGTCTTTTAGTTGACGTGCACCAATGTTAGAAGTCATAATAATGATTGTATTTCTAAAATCTATTTTACGACCTAAGCTATCTGTTAAGAAACCATCATCTAGAACCTGAAGCATCATATTAAACACATCTGGATGTGCTTTTTCTACTTCGTCTAATAAAACTACAGAATATGGTTTTCTACGTACTTTTTCAGTTAATTGACCACCTTCTTCGTAACCAACGTATCCTGGAGGTGCACCAACTAATCTTGAGATAGCAAATTTCTCCATATACTCACTCATATCAATACGAATAAGAGCATCTTCAGAATCAAACAACTCTTTAGCTAATACTTTAGCTAATTGCGTTTTACCAACACCAGTTTGTCCTAAAAAGATAAACGAGCCAATTGGCTTGTTAGGATCTTTAAGTCCAGCTCTGTTACGTTGTATAGCTTTAGAAACTTTAGCAACAGCATCATCTTGACCAATAACATTACTTTTAATAAGGTTAGGTAATTCTGCTAATTTATTAATTTCTGTTTGTGCAATTCTGTTAACAGGTATGCCACTCATCATAGAAACAACATCTGCTACATTGTCTTCGGATACAGTTTCTCTATGTAATTTGCTTTCTTCTTCCCATTTTTCTTGAGCAATAGCTAAATCTTTTTCAATTCTTTTTTCGTCGTCTCTAAGTTTAGCAGCCTCTTCATAACGTTGTTTTTTTACAACGGTATTTTTTAGTACTCTAACATCTTCTAGTTGTTTTTCTAACTCTAAAATTTGTTTAGGCACGTCCATATTAATTATATGTACTCTAGAGCCAGCTTCATCTAAGGCATCAATAGCTTTGTCTGGTAAAAAACGATCTGTCATATAACGGTTCGTTAATTTAGCACAGGCAATAATAGCCTCGTCTGTATAATTTACATTGTGGTGCTCCTCATACTTACCTTTAATGTTTTGTAAAATCTCTATTGTTTCATCTACAGTAGTTGGTTCTACAATAACCTTTTGAAAACGACGCTCTAATGCACCATCTTTTTCTATGTATTGTCTATACTCGTCTAAAGTAGTTGCACCAATACATTGTATTTCTCCACGTGCTAATGCTGGTTTAAACATATTAGAAGCATCTAAGCTTCCTGTTGCACCGCCTGCGCCAACAATGGTGTGTATTTCATCAATAAAAAGAATAATATCATCATTCTTTTCTAGTTCGTTCATAACAGCTTTCATACGCTCTTCAAACTGACCACGGTATTTTGTGCCTGCAACTAAAGAAGCTAAATCTAGTGTTACAACACGTTTATTGTATAAAATTCTAGATACTTTTTTGTTTATAATACGTAAAGCTAAACCTTCTGCAATGGCACTTTTACCAACACCAGGTTCGCCTATTAAAAGAGGGTTGTTCTTTTTTCTTCTACTTAAGATTTGCGAAACTCTCTCTATTTCTTTTTCTCTACCAACAACAGGATCTAATTTGTCTTCCTCTGCCATTTTAGTAAGGTCTCTACCAAAGTTGTCTAAAACAGGAGTTTTAGATTTTTTGTTAGATTTAGGACCTCCGGTAGTAGCGCCAAAGTTTTCTTTTTCATCATTATCACTACTGTCAGAGTCACCAGGAAAAGATTCTGCTCTTGGTGTGTCTATAAAGTCTTCATCTTTAGTGATAATAGATTTAAATTCGCTTTTAACGTTATCGTAATCTACTTTTAGCTTATGTAAAAGTTTTGTAGTTGGGTCGTTTTCGTTTCTCAAAATACATAATAATAAGTGCGCTGTATTAATAGAAGAACTTTGAAAAAGTTTAGCTTCTAAAAAAGTTGTTTTTAATGCGCGTTCTGCTTGCCTAGTCAAGTGCAAGTTTTTTTTATCTTTTTGCAGATTGTCAGAATTAGGGTTTGCAGGGCTCAGTATTTCCACCTTGCGTCGCAAATGATCTAAATCTATCTCTAATGCATCTAATATGTTAATTGCTTTTCCGTTTCCGTCTCGCAATAAGCCAAGCATTAAGTGCTCGGTACCTATAAAATCGTGCCCAAGTCTTAAAGCCTCCTCTTTGCTATACGCAATTACATCCTTTACTCTAGGTGAAAAATTGTCATCCATAAATTAATCCTTAATCAATTATAAAAGTAATAAATCTATTTCTATATAAGGCAAATACTGTTCCTATATTCGTTAAAGTTGGAATATTTGTCGAAAAAATAAGGTTGGACTACCATATTTTAAATAATTATTAACTATTTGCCTATTAAAAAGTGTTAATAAAAAATGTATTAAAGTGGGGTAATTGTGCTTTTCTCGTAATGATTTTATGTATATTGGCATCAAATTTTTAATCAAATAGTATATAAGATTTTAATATGGCAGAAGGGGAAAAAATTATTCCAATAAACATAGAAGACGAAATGAAATCTGCCTACATTGATTATTCAATGTCGGTTATTGTATCACGTGCTTTACCAGACGTAAGAGATGGTTTAAAGCCTGTACATAGGAGGGTTTTATATGGTATGCATGAGTTGGGTGTTCGTTCCAATAGTGCGCATAAGAAATCTGCCCGTATTGTGGGTGAGGTTTTAGGTAAGTATCACCCACACGGAGATACTTCTGTATATGACTCTATGGTGCGTATGGCTCAAGAATGGAGTTTGCGTTATATGCTTGTAGATGGTCAAGGTAACTTTGGTTCTATAGATGGTGATAGCCCGGCAGCAATGCGTTATACGGAAGCACGTATGCGTAAAATTGCCGATGACATGTTGGCAGATATAGAAAAAGATACAGTAGATCATCAACTAAACTTTGATGACTCTTTAAAAGAGCCAACAGTTTTACCAGCAAGAATTCCAAACTTATTAGTAAACGGTGCCTCTGGTATTGCAGTAGGTATGGCTACAAATATGCCACCACATAACTTAACAGAAGTTGTAGATGGTACTATTGCATATATAGATAATAATGATATTGAGATAGACGAGTTAATAACACATATAAAAGCTCCAGATTTTCCTACTGGTGGTATAATATATGGTTATGATGGCGTTAGAGAAGCCTTTAAAACAGGTCGTGGACGTGTAATGATGCGTGCTAAAGCTACTTTTGAAGAAGTTCAAGGTAGAGAATGCATTGTTGTTACAGAGATACCATACCAGGTGAATAAGGCTGATATGATTAAGAAAACAGCCGATCTTGTTAACGATAAAAAAATAGAAGGTATTTCTACTATTAGAGATGAGTCTGATAGAAACGGTATGCGTATAGTTTACATCTTAAAAAGAGATGCTATACCTAATATTGTACTTAATACCCTTTATAAATATACTGCATTACAAACGTCTTTTAGTGTTAACAACATTGCACTAGTAAAAGGTAGACCACAATTACTTAATGTTAAAGAGATGATTCACTATTTTGTGGAGCATAGACATGAGGTTGTTGTACGTAGAACCGAGTTTGAACTTAAGAAAGCAGAAGACAGAGCGCACATCTTAGAAGGTTTAATTATTGCGTCTGATAATATAGACGAAGTAATTGCTATTATTAGAGGTTCTTCTAATGCAGATGAAGCTAGGGAAAACTTAATTGAAAGGTTTAAACTTTCTGAAATACAAGCCAAAGCAATTGTAGAGATGCGTTTGCGTCAATTAACAGGTCTGGAACAAGACAAGTTAAGAGCAGAGTACGACGAAATTGTTAAAACTATTGCAGACTTAAAAGATATTCTTGCTAATCAAGAGCGTAGAATGCAAATTATTAAGGATGAGCTTTTAGAAGTTAAAGAGAAATACGGAGACGAAAGAAGATCTGAAATTAATTTTGCAGGTGGCGATTTAAGTATAGAAGATATGATACCAGATGAGCAAGTGGTAATTACCATTTCTCATGCAGGTTATATTAAACGTACCCCTTTAACAGAATATAAAACACAAAATAGAGGTGGTGTTGGGCAAAAAGCATCATCAACTAGAACAGAAGACTTCTTAGAGCACTTATTTGTTGGTACAAACCATCAGTATATGTTGTTCTTTACACAAAAAGGAAAATGTTTCTGGATGCGTGTTTACGAAATACCAGAAGGTAGCAAAACATCTAAAGGTAGAGCAATACAAAACCTTATAAATATTGAGCAAGATGATGCTGTTAAGGCATTTATTTGTACACAAGATTTAAAGGATGAAGAGTATGTAAATAGTCACTATGTAATTATGGCGACTAAAAAAGGTACCGTTAAAAAGACATCTTTAGAGCAATATTCTAGACCACGTTTAAATGGTATTAATGCCATAGGTATTAAAGATGATGATGAGCTACTAGAAGCTAAATTAACAACTGGTACTAGTCAAATATTCCTAGGTTTAAAATCTGGTAAAGCCATTAGATTCGAAGAAAGTAAAACAAGACCAATGGGTAGAAATGCTTCTGGTGTTAGAGGTATTACACTTGCAGATGATAATGACGAGGTTGTAGGTATGGTATCTGTACATAACTTTGATGATGACATTTTAGTAGTGTCTGAGAAAGGTTACGGTAAGCGTTCTAGTTTAGAAGATTATAGAATAACAAATAGAGGAGGTAAAGGAGTTAAAACTATCAGTGTTACCGATAAAACAGGTGGACTAGTAGCAATTAAAAATGTTACTGACTCTGATGATTTAATGATTATTAATAAATCTGGTATTGCAATACGTATGGGTGTAGAAGATCTACGTGTTATGGGTAGAGCAACGCAAGGTGTTAGGTTGATAAACATAAAAGGTAAAGATTCTATTGCGGCTGTAGCTAAGGTTATGAAAGACGAAGAAGCAGTTATAGAAGACGAACTTGCAGATGGTGAAGAAGCTATTGAAGGTGAAGCTCTAGATATTACAGAAGGAGAAGGTACATCTGAAGATGGCACGGCTCTTGATAATGATACTACCGAATCAGAAGAATAAATTTTTTACACTAATTATTTAATAGAAATTGAAATGAAAACTAAATTTTTAATATTAACAGCAGCAATGTCGTTTTCGGCGATGACTTTTGCACAAAAAAACGAAGTAAAGGCTGCTGATAAAGCATTAAAATCTGATAATGCTGCTGAAGCTAAATCTGCTTTAGCAAAAGCAGAACCATTATTAGGTTCTGCAGACGAGAAAACTAAAGCATTATATTACTTGGTAAAAGGTAAAACATATTCAAAATTAGCTAAAGCTGGTGAAGAAGGTGCTTTTAAAGAATCTATTGCAGCTTTTAATGACTTAATTGCTTACGAAGAAGAAGTAGGTAAAAAGAAATATACTGTAGAAGCTAAACAAGCTATGTCTGGTATGACTGGTGATATTGTTAACGCGGCAATAAAAGATAACAACGAGAAGAAGTTTGATGCTGGTGCAGATAAATTATACCTAGCATATAACTTAAGTAAGCAAGATACTGTTTACTTGTTTTATGCAGCTAACAGCGCTGTAAACGGTCAGAATATGGAAAAAGCTCTTAAGTATTACAACGAGCTTAAAGATATAAACTACGATGGTAGCGAAATTAAATATTCTGCTGTAAACATTGCAACTGGAGAAAGAGAAGAAATGGCTAAATCTCAAAGAGATTTAATGGTTAAATCTAAACAATACAAGGATCCAAAAGAAGAAAAAATGCCTTCTAGAAAAGCTGAGATTGTTAAGAATATAGCGCTTATCTATACGCAATTAGGGCAAGATGAAAAAGCATTAGAAGCTTACCAAGATGCAAGAGCAAACAATCCTGGTGATGTTAATTTAATTTTAAACGAAGCTAACCTACAATATAAATTAGGAAACAAAGACAAGTTTAAAGAGCTAATGGCAGAAGCAACTAGAGTAGATCCAAATAATCCAGATTTATTTTACAACATTGGTGTAATTAATATGGAGCAAGAAAATATAGCTGAAGCTAGATCTGCATACGAAAAAGCAATTGAATTAAATCCAGGGTATGTAAATGCTCAGTTAAATTTATCTACAACATATGTAAATGAAGGTAACGGATTAATTGATTCTATGAATGCATTAGGAAGCTCAAGAGCAGATATTGCAAAGTATGATGAATTAAAGGCTAAGAAAGATAGTATGTTTAAAGAAGGAGCACAGATTTTAGAAGATGCTTTAAAACAAACTCCAGGCAACCAAGCATTATTATCTCAGTTGAAAAATATATATGGTGCATTAGGTGATAACGAAAACTTTATGCGTCTTAAGAAGTTATTAGGAGAGTAATCTTTTAAAACTTTCTAGTTCTATATAATTGAATATCGGTTATTAAGGAATTAATTATTTTACTAAAAGCTGAACAATGATATCATTGTTCAGCTTTTTTGTTGTTTGTTATTTTGTTTTAGATGTTGTTATTTGTGTTATGACTTACTTGGTTTAATAGCTGCATTCTTTTATTATTGTAAAGAGCTATTGCATTTTAAAAAGTTCTTTACATCTAAATTCTCTAAAATGTATTCTCGCGAAGACAATACTTTTCTGTTACATTAGATTTTGTATAATTATTTATAGAGCTTTTGGTATTTACTAAAGTGATGCACCAATACTCTATTAGGTGAATAATTATAGGTTTTGCTTTGTAAGTATTAAAATACAGGTTAGATTAATTTTTTAGTAACCCTTTAAAAATAAAAAACCATCTACATATAGTAGATGGTTTTTTTGGTTGTATAAATAGGGTAGTTTGGTTTAAATCTCCATTTTCTTTAACTCGTGGTAGTTTCTATTTAGCTTTTTAAGTAATAAACCATATAATAAAAAGTATATTAAAGCTAATAATGCGGTTGTAAGTAGAGCTACTACAATAAAACTAATTGCCATTATAGTTCTTAACTTTTCTTCTGTTAACCCCTCAGGAATCTCATTTGGATAAACAGCGGTAAGCATATTAGGATCAAAATAAAAACTAGCAGCAAACAAACTCATTGTTAGTAGTATCATAGATAAACTAAAAATTACGTAATGTTTTACGGTTCTTCTTGTTTTTATAATGTTTTTCATTAAAGTTCTAGCGTCATCTAAAACAGAAATTTCTTTATACCTTTTATAGAATTGAAAAATAAAATAAAAAATAACTAAGTATTGTATTCCAGATAAAACTATAAAAAACGTAGAGCTGTCATTAGTATAATATATACTCATACGCTCTCTAGTGCTAGGTAGTAAGTATAATAGGTTTGGTAATACAAACTCTAGAATACTAATAATAAATATCCACTTAACAATAGAGGAAGATTTCTTCCATATCATTTTATAAATATCATTGTAAGACAGTTTAGGGTGTTCTATTTCCCTTTTTTGCCAGTCTTTTTTTAAGATGTCCAATTCATCCATATATATTAAGGATTTAAAATGGTTTTTAATTTTTTCTTTATTCTATTCATCTTTACTCTAGCGTTTACTTCAGAAATACCAAGTGTTTCAGATATTTCTGTGTAGTTTTTATCTTCTAGATAAAGAAAAACGAGTGCTTTTTCTATGTCTCCTAACTGTTTTACAGCTTTGTACATTAACTTAAGTTGTAATTCTTCCGTCTCATCATATTCATCTGCCTTAATTTTAAAAATTACAGACTCGTAGTCTTGTGTGTTTACCCTTCTTTTAGATTTTCTATAAAGTGTTATTGCTGTGTTTAGTGCAACTCTATACATCCAGGTACTAAATTTAGCGTCTCCCCTAAACTTTGGGTACGCTTTCCATAACTGTATTGTAATTTCCTGAAACAAGTCGTTATGCGCATCCCTATCATTAGTATATAAGGTGCAGACTTTGTGAACAATGTTCTGATTGTTCTCTAGTTCTGTTACAAATGCATGCTCTAAGTCTTTGCTCACTTTTAGTTGGTAGTTATACTAGTTAGTAGTTGTAATGCATTATTTGTTACACTAGAATTTAAAAAATTATTTTCTTGGATGATAATTTGCAATTACCTCTGCCAAGTGTGTTCTATCTAAGTGTAAGTATACTTCGGTTGTTGTAATACTTTCGTGACCTAACATTTGTTGTATTGCCCTCAAATCTGCTCCGTTTTCGAGTAGGTGTGTTGCAAATGAGTGTCTTAGCGTGTGCGGACTAATTGTTTTTTTTAGACCTATTTGTTCAGCTAGCTGTTTAATAATAGTAAATATCATTGCGCGGGTTAATTGTCTACCTCTTCTATTTAAAAACAAAATATCTTCAAACCCTTTTTTAATATCTAGATGATTTCTTATTTGGTCCTTATATATAGTAATGTACTTTTTGTTAATATCACTAATAGGTACAAAACGTTGTTTGTCTCCTTTGCCGGTAACTCTAATAAAGTCTTCTTTAAAAAAAAGATCAGACAGTCTTAGGTTGGTAAGTTCAGATACACGCAAGCCACAACCATATAAGGTTTCTAGCATTGCTCTGTTGCGCTCGCCCTCGGGTTTGCTTAAATCTATAGCGTTAATTAAATCGTTAATTTCTTCTAAATTCAGTGTATCCGGGAGTTTACGACCGGTTTTAGGAGATTCTATTAAGTCCATAGGGTTGTCTAGCCTATAGTCTTCAAAAATTAGATAGTTAAAAAAACTCTTTAAACCAGATATAATTCTTGCCTGTGATCTGGGGTTAATGCTGGCAGATATCTCGTATATAAATTGCTGAGTAGTTTGTTTAGAGATAGAAATAGGTGTTTCTGTGATATTTCTTTGCTCTAAAAACAGAATTAACTTTTCTACATCTAAAACGTAATTTGTAATAGAATTGTCCATTAATCCTCTTTCTATCTTCAGATAGTGTTGATAATCAGTTAGTCCCTGTCTCCATTTCATGTAGGTTAAAATTAAGTTAATAATTTGGTTAAAAAAAGAGTTTTTAAACCGTGTTTTTTCTTCACATCTAGTTATTGTTGGTTTACAACAAATACTTACATTTACACAACAAATGTTGTAAGTAAACAAAATTAACAATCTATGTTTACTGCATAATTATAAACTAAAAATTAAAAATTTTTTATGAAAAAGTTATTTATTGTAGCTATCACAGCTCTAGGATTTACTTTTGCTGCACAAGCACAAGATGCAGCTACTTCTACTAACGGCGGACAAACTGCTCAAGGTAAATGGTTAATTGAAGCTAACACAGGTTTTGGTGCTGTTAATGCTGCTAGTACTTCTTTTGGTTTAACATCTGTAGATGGAGAAACTACTTGGTCTTTAGGTGCTGAAGGTGGTTATTTTGTTGCTGATGATTTAGCAGTAAAAGTTGGTTTAGGATACCAAGATCAAGGTAATGATGTATCTGCTTTTACTTATAAAGTTGGAGCTAAATATTACATCGCTAGTATGATTCCTGTACAGGTTGATTATGCTGGTGCAAGTGTTAAAGATGCAGATGAAAACCCAAGCTTTTTAGGTTTGCAAGGTGGTTATGCTATTTTCTTAGGTGAAAACGTTAGTATTGAGCCAGGTCTACGTTACAACATTACTATGAATGATGATGCATTTTCTGAAGATGTTTTTCAATTCCAAATTGGTTTCGCTTTACATTTCTAAGTAAAACTTATTAATAGTATTAAGGCTGTCTAATTTTAGGCAGCCTTTTTTTTGTTTATTTTTTTTGAGTTGATATTGTTAATTAAATATTAAATTAATGCATATACTACAGTCTTTGTAGGTAAATTAAAATATTTGTTTAAGTTTACTGCATAATTATAAACTAAAAATTAAAATTATTATTTATGAAAAAGTTATTTATTGTAGCTATTGCGGCTTTAGGATTTGCTTTTAGTGCACAGGCTCAAGAAGGTTTTGGTGCAGGTGTTAATTTAGGTCTTCCAATGGGAGATTTAGATGATTTTTATGGTTTTAATGCAGGTGTTGATGTACAGTATTTGGGTGCTGTTTCAGAAACTTTTTATGCAGGGGGTACTATTGGGTATTCTCACTATTTTGGTAAAACTTATGATGCAGCTCCTGGTATAGAAATAGAGCAAGAAGATATTCAGTTTTTACCAATTGCTGCTGTAGCTAAATTTATGATTACAGAAGATTTTTCTGTAGGTACAGATTTAGGTTATGCTCTTGGTCTTAAGGAAGATGTAGATGGTGGTTTTTATTACCGCCCTAAGTTAGGATACAGAATAGCAGATTCAATTGAGCTTAACTTATCATATGCTGGTATTAGTTTAGAAGATGATATAAATGCATCTACTTTTAACATAGGATTTATGTTTCAGTTGTAAAAATAACTGATATAAAATATTTAAAAGGAAGCCTTATGGCTTCCTTTTTTTATGCATAATATTTAGTATTTTTACAGTATGAAGTTACTAATAATCAATGGTCCTAATCTTAATCTTTTAGGTAAAAGAGAGCCAACTATATATGGCAATACTACATTTGTAGACTATTTTTCAAGCTTACAGTTAACCTATAAAAATATAGAGTTAAGCTATTATCAATCTAACATAGAAGGAGAGCTTATAGATAAAATACAAGAAGTTGGTTTTTCTTATGATGGTATTATTTTAAATGCAGCTGCTTATACACATACATCTGTGGGTATTGGAGATGCTATAAAAGCTATTGAAACACCTGTTGTAGAGGTACATATTTCTAATACATTTGGTCGTGAAGAGTTCCGTCATCAATCTTACATATCTCCTAACGCTAAAGGTGTAATACTAGGTTTTGGTTTACAGAGTTATGACTTGGCTATACAAAGCTTTTTAGCTTCTAAATAACTTATTTTAATGCACAAAACATATTTTAATTGGAGTAGTGGTAAAGATTCTGCTTTGGCATTGTATAAAATGCAGCAATCTAAAACGCATAAAGTAGATAAGCTGGTAACCTCTGTTAATGCAAGTTTTAATAGGGTTTCTATGCACGGTTTGCGTTTGCCTTTGTTAGAGTTACAAGCAGAAGCTTTAGGTTTTTCTTTACAAACTATTTTGTTAGATGCAGATGTGTCTATGACGAGCTATAATGAGCTTATGAAATCTGCTATGCAAGACTTAATAGCAGAAGGTTATACGCACGCTGTTTTTGGAGATATCTTTTTAGAAGATTTAAAAAAATATAGAGAAGATAAGTTAAAAGAAGTTGGTGTAACAGGTGTTTTTCCTTTGTGGAAACAAGATACAGAGCAACTGCTTAAAGAGTTGTTACAATTGGGCTTTAAGGCAATTACAGTATGTGTTAATGCCAAGCTGTTAGATGCATCTTTTTGTGGTAGAGAAATAGACGAAAGTTTTTTTAATGATTTACCTGAAGGTGTAGATCCTTGCGGAGAAAATGGAGAGTTTCATACGTTTGTGTATGATGGACCTAATTTTGCGCAGCCAGTAGCGTTTACTATAGGAGAGAAAGTACAGAAAAGTTACGCTCCAACTAGTAATGATGATGACAATTGTTTTAAAAAAGATGAGAATACTACTTGGGATACTTCCTTTTGGTATTGCGATCTTATTCCAAAATAAAAAAAAGTCCTAAGCTTTTAAAGCTTTAGGACTTAAGTATTTTTCTTCTATATAAAATGTTCCAAAGGGTAGTAGTGATGCAATAAATAGTATTGCATATCTTTTTATGCCCCAATTTTGTTGTCTACATACTAGAACTGCTATAATAGCATAGGCTATAAATAAAACTCCGTGTGCATTACCAATATAAATATTAGGTTCTTTTATGCCTGCTAAATATTTTAAAGGCATACCAACACCAAATAAAAGTAAATAAGAAATACCTTCTAATATAGCAATAAGTCTAAATGTTTTAAGCATATTTTTTAATTTAAAAAAAGCCTAAAATCTAAGAGTTAACACGCTTAGACTTTAGGCAATTTATATTGTATAAGTTTTTTACTACTACAAGTGTATCACCTCGTCATAAGCATCTGCAACAGCTTCCATAACAGCTTCACTCATTGTTGGGTGTGGGTGTATAGCTTTTAGTATTTCATGACCAGTAGTTTCTAGTTTACGTGCAACAACAGCTTCAGCTATCATATCTGTAACACCAACACCAATCATATGACAACCTAACCACTCACCATATTTAGCATCAAAAATAACTTTTACAAAACCATCTGGAGTACCAGAAGCTTTTGCTTTACCACTTGCAGAGAATGGGAATTTACCAACTTTAAGTTCAAATCCTTTTTCTTTAGCTTGCTTTTCTGTTAAACCAACAGAAGCTATTTCTGGAATACAGTATGTACAGCCTGGTATATTACCATAGTCAATAGGCTCTACGTGTAAACCTGCTATTTTCTCTACACAAAGTATACCTTCTGCAGAAGCAACGTGTGCTAAAGCAGGGCCAGGAGTAACATCTCCGATGGCATAGTAACCTGGTATGTTTGTTTGGTAATAATCATTTACCATTATTTTATCTCTATCTGTAGCAATACCAACACTTTCTAAACCAATGTTTTCTATGTTAGTTTTAATACCTACAGCAGATAAAACAACATCAGCCTGTATAATTTCTTCTCCTTTACTAGTTTTAACGTAAACGCTAACACCGTTACCAGAAGTATCTACTTTAGTAACCTCAGAAGATGTTTTAATTGTAACACCTGCTTTTTTAAAGCTACGCTCTAATTGCTTAGAAATGTCTTGGTCTTCTACAGGTACAATATTTGGTAAATATTCTACAACAGTAACTTCTGTACCAATAGAATTGTAAAAGTATGCAAACTCCATACCTATAGCACCACTACCAACAACAACCATTTTTTTAGGTTGTTCTTTTAAAGACATTGCTTCTCTATAACCAATAATTTTTTTACCGTCTTGTGGTAAACTAGGTAATTCTCTACTACGTGCACCAGTTGCAACTATAACGTGGTCTGCACTGTATTCAGTTTCTTTACCATCTGCATCTTTAACAGATACTTTTTTACCAGCTTTTAATGTGCCGTAACCGTTAATGACTTCAATTTTATTTTTTTTCATTAAAAATTGAACCCCTTTACTCATTCCTTCGGCAACATTACGACTACGATTAACAATAGCGCCAAAATCTTTATCAACATTTTCAGCATTTAAACCGTAATCCGAAGCGTGTTTTAAATATTCAAAAACTTGAGCAGATTTTATTAATGCTTTGGTAGGGATACAACCCCAATTTAGACATACTCCGCCTAAACTTTCTTTTTCTACTATAGCTGTTTTTAAACCTAATTGTGAAGCTCTAATAGCAGTTACATAACCACCTGGTCCACTGCCTAAAACAATAACATCAAAATTGCTCATATATATACTTTTATTTGTCTAAAATTTTAAAGTAACAAATGTACAAAACCAATTAGCAATTAGCAATTACCAAAATCTATAAATATCAATAATAACAGAATGCTAACGTTTTAGTACTTATCTTTATATTTTACACACTAAAACAAACATTATATAGATATGAAAACAGTTAAATTTCAATTTTTAATGCTATTTCTTTTTGTTGGCGTATCTGTTACGGCACAATCTAAAGAGGTAATTATACAAGTGCAAAAGGTAACACCACAAGTATATATGCTAGTTGGGCAAGGTGGAAATATTGGTGTTTTTGTAGGAGAAGATAATGTACTAATGATAGATGATCAGTTTAGTAGGTTAAGTCCTAAGATTAAAGCTGCTATAGAAACTATAACAACAAAACCAATTGCATATCTAATAAATACACATATGCACGGTGACCATACAGGTGGTAATGCTAATTTTAACGATGCTACTACTATGGTTATTGCACACCATAAGGTTAGAGAGCGTTTAGAGCAGCAAAATACAGAAGCACTTTCCGCTAAAAAAATAGATTCTTTAACAGCTAAGAATATGTTGCCAGAACTAACATTTTCTGATAATATGTTGTTGTATGATGGTAATGAGACTATAATGGCAATACACGTACATAATGCACATACAGATGGTGATTCACAAATTTATTTTAGTGATAACAATGTATTGCATATGGGAGATACTTATTTTGCTGGTAAATACCCTTATATAGATTTAAGTCGTGGTGGTAGTGTAGACGGTTATATAGCTGCATTAAAAAACGGAGCTATGTTGGCTAATGCCGATACTAAAATTATACCTGGACATGGAGAATTGTCTAATAAAAAAGAGTTATTAGAGTATATAAAAACACTAGAAACTATTTATAGTAGTGTGATGAAAGAAATTAAAGCTGGTAAAAGTCTAGAAGAAGTAGTGGCAAATAAAGCAATAACAGCTCCGTTTGACGCTACTTATGATTGGAGTTTTATATCAGCAGAAAAAATTAGAACAACATTTTACAAAAGCCTGAAGAACAAGTAATAATTACTTGCCAAACATTTTTTTGTTAAACTCATCAGATTTTCCAGAAGGTATAGAGAGCGATTGCCACTCTGTACCTTTTATCATTCTGCCTACATATGCAATTTGTGCTATGTGTCCAGCATAATGAGCAAGTTGCCTACTTACGGCTGCCATAACAGAATGCTCTACAGCGCGTATTTTAATTTTTAAAGTAAAATTGTCTTCGTTAATGTTGTCAATGGCAGTAAATAGGCAATCCCAGCCTTTGTTCCAGTGCACAAGCATTTCTTCTTTTGTTTTATATGGCGCAACAAACTCAGATTCTCTATTACGCCATTCTTTTTCTCCGTCTTCAGTAAAAAAGTTTGTCCACCTACTTAACATATTGCCAACCATATGCTTTACAATAATGGCAATACTGTTATCAGCTTCGCCATACATCCAATGTAAATCTTCATTAGTTAGTTGGTCAAATGTTTTTTCAGCCATTGTTTTGTTTCGGTTAAACTCAAACAACATACTTTCTTTGTATGCTTCAACAAAATTCATAGTTACTTTTTTTAAGACGGATTAAAATTTAAGCTAGCAGAGTTAATACAGTAACGCTGTCCGGTAGTTTCCTGTGGGCCATCATCAAAAACGTGACCTAAATGTCCGCCACAATTAGCACAAACTGTTTCTACTCTTGTCATACCGTGCGTTGTATCTTTAATGTATTCTATAGAACCTTCTATGGCTTTGTCAAAAGAAGGCCATCCACAACCACTTTCAAATTTATGGTCTCCATTAAAAAGCTTGGCGTTACAACCTTTACAATTGTAACTACCTTCTTTAAAATGTAGGTTAAACTCTCCTGTATGTGGGTATTCTGTACCTTTATTTCGTAAAACGGTATAAGATTTCTCAGGTAACTGAGCTTTCCATTCAGAATCTGTTTTCTCTACGTTGTATTTTTTACTCATTATTTTGTAGGTGTAAATTTTAAGGCAGCGCCATTTATACAATGTCTTTCTCCTGTTGTGTTTTTAGGTCCATCATCAAAAACGTGTCCTAAATGTCCGCCACAAACAGCGCAATGTTCTTCTGTGCGCTTGTAACCAATTTTGTAATCTACATCAAAAGCAACATTGCCGTCTATTGTTCTATCAAAACTAGGCCAACCTGTACCAGATTTAAATTTGTGCTCGCTCTTAAATAAAGGAGTATCACAAGCAGCGCAACTATAAATTCCTTTTTCTTTAATTTCTAAAAGGTTACTAGAAAAAGCACGCTCTGTACCAGCTTTACGCAAAACATTGTATTCTAAAGGTGTTAACTGAGCTTTCCATTGCGCATCTGTTTTTTCAACCTTTACTATGTCTTGTTTTGTTGTAGCTTCTTTTGTTTTTTGTGAGTTTCCCTTGCAGCTTATAAATAATGCTACTATGCTAAAAATTAATAATTTTTTATACATCAATTTTATATTTTAAGGTTATTCAAATTTAGTCGATTTTTAATGCAATTCCTATCAAACTAAATGCATAAAAAAAGCCTCTACTTATTATAAATAGAGGCTTGTAATTTTTGGTGTTATTTTTATTCTGCTACAACACGTACAACATCTTCTTCTGTAGTATCTAAAATACCCATAACATCATTAATATTAGTTGTATCTAATTTACCATTTATAAGTTCTGAAGGTAAAATAACTACTCTAAAAGTTTGGTTATCTGTATCACCAGTCGCTAAAGTGCTTAAATCAAAATCTGACTCTAAAAACAAGTTAACATCTAAAAATGTGTGGTCGTAGTTGTATAATAAAGTACCTTGATCTAATAATCTTGTTTGCGGTAATAAGCGCCATATGTCTACAGACTGTCCGTTACTGTCTGTTGTTTGGTCCCATAAAATATAAGCTAATACAACATCAGATTCAAAAACCTCTACAGTTGTAGGGAATTCAAAATATAAAGAATAGTCATTAGCAGGAGTAAAGTTGCCTGTAATTTCATATACACTTCCGGTGATGTTTACGCCATCTACGCCATCAACTCCATCTCTTCCGTCAGAGCTGCTACAAGCTGTTAATACTAATGCAAATACTGCTGCTATGGTCAAGGTAATTTTTTTCATAATGTATAATTTTTTCGTTTTCTTTTATAAGTGTTTCAAAAAGCGTTCCAATTTTAAAATTAGAGAATTTATTTTGCATATCAACTAAAGAAATAAGATTATATCTATGATATTATTACAACATAGAATATTTTTGTATTTTTAAAAAACACACTAAACACATTACTATTATGAAAAAGATATTATTAGTATTAACCATTTTTATTGCAGTTTCGGCCTGTAAGGTGAATCCTTTTACGGGTAAAAAAACGTTGAATATGTATCCAAACAGTTCAATTTTTCCGACTGCATTTGCTCAATACGACCAGTTTTTAACAGAAAATAAAACAATTACAGGTACTACAGATGCAAAAATGATTGCTTCTGTGGGGCAACGTATAGCCTCTGCAGCAGAACGTTGGTTAACAGCAAATGGTTACCCAGGATATTTACAAGATTACAAATGGGAATATAATTTAGTTGATGATAACACTGTAAATGCTTGGTGTATGCCAGGAGGTAAAATTGTTTTTTACACGGGGATATTGCCAATTTGCCAAGGAGAAACAGGAGTTGCTGTTGTTATGGGTCACGAGGTTGCACACGCTTTAGCAGATCACGGAGCACAACGTATGTCTGCAGGACAGTTACAGCAAATAGGAGCTGTTGCAGGTAATGTTTTAATTAAGGACGATAAAACAAAAGGAATGTTTAATCAGGCTTACGGTGTAGGTTCTCAAGTAGGTGTTATGCTACCTTTTAGTAGAGGTCATGAGACTGAAGCAGACCGTATTGGGTTACAAATTATGGCTATTGCAGGTTACAATCCGGATGAAGCAGCAGAACTTTGGAAAAGAATGAAAGCAAATAGTGGGGGACAAGCGCAACCAGAATTTATGAGTACGCACCCATCTAACGATACTAGAATTAATAATTTAACAGCTTGGGCCCCAATGGCAAGAGAAGAAGCTAAGAAATTTGGAGTAACTACTTTTAAGTAATAGTAGTATAAAAGTAAAATTCATTTATAATTGTATATTAGAGCTGTTCAAAACAAAATTTGAACAGCTCTAATTTTTTTATATGACTAGTATTGCATTAGTAAAAGGAAGTAAAAAACTATTAAATGCCTGGGCCTTTTACGATTGGGCTAATTCTGTTTACAGTCTGGTAATAGCATCTGCAATATTTCCTATTTTTTATGGCGCACTATTTAGATCTGCAAACATAGAAAAAGTAACTGTTTTTGGAGGTGAAATTGCAAGAGCGCCTTTAATTAGTTACACTACATCTTTAGCATTTGTATTTATAGCTATTATAACACCTTTAATTTCTGGAGTTGCAGATTATTTAGGAAACAAAAGAATGTTTATGAAATTCTTTTGTTATTTGGGAGGTATCTCTTGCATTGGTTTATACTGGTTTTCTTTAGAGAATATCTACTTTGGGCTGCTTTGCTTTTTTATGGGCTTGGTTGGTTTTTGGGTGAGCTTTGCAATAAATAATTCTTATTTACCAGACGTTGCACATCCAGAGCAAATGGATGCTATTAGTGCCAAAGGTTTTTCTATGGGGTATGCAGGTAGTGTATTGCTATTGCTTTTTAATTTAGCAATGGTAATGAAACCAAAGTTTTTTGGAATAGAGTCTGATATTGAAGGGGTTGCAGAGCTTAAGGCGATGAAATATTCTTTTGTTACTGTAGGTATTTGGTGGATAATTTTTAGTCAGTATACATTTTATTACTTACCAAAAGGAAACAAGCAAGAAGGGAAGCGTAGTAACGTAATTTTAAATGGTTTTAAGGAGTTAAAAGGAGTTTGGCATCAACTAGGAGATCAAATAAAATTAAAACGTTATTTAGTTGCCTTTTTTGTGTACAGTATGGCAGTACAAACAGTAATGCTAATTGCTACTTATTTTGGAGAAGAAGAAATTGGTTGGGGTTCTGATAGTGAGCGAACAACAGGTTTAATAATAAGTATTTTGGTAATACAGTTAGTTGCTATTTTAGGTGCTGTAATTACAGCAAATGCATCTAAAAAGTTTGGTAATGTTAAAACATTAGCAGTTGTAAATTTACTTTGGATTGTTATATGTGTCTATGCTTTTTTTATGTTAACACCAGTAGATTTTTATATTGGAGCAGGTTGTGTAGGTTTGGTAATGGGTGGTATACAAGCATTGTCTAGATCTACGTATTCTAAGTTTATACCAGAAACCAAAGACACTACATCTTTTTTTAGTTTTTACGATGTAGCAGAGAAAATAGGAATAGTAATAGGAACTTTTTTATACGGTTTTGTAGCGCAAGTAACAGGTAGTATGCGTAATGCTATTGTTTTTTTAGCAGTGTTTTTTATAATGGGAGTAATACTTTTATTGCGAGTAGATAAAAAAATAGAGACAAAAGAATAAAAACAAAAAGGCAGATTATATTTTTATAATCTGCCTTTTTTTATGTGTGATGTTTTTTTATCCTTTAGAAATACCTCCAGAACCAGAAGTCTTACTTTCAATTTTTTTAGGATTACCTCTATATTTAATATCTCCAGAACCAGAAACTCTAGCGTCTAGTGTTTCTGTTGCTGTTACTTTTATGTCTGCAGAACCAGAAACTAAGGCAGAAACATAACTAGCTTTTAAGTCGTAAGCAGAAATATCTCCAGAACCAGAAACTCTAATAGTAAAGTCTGTTGCTGTACCGCTTAAATTAATATCACCGGAACCAGACATAGAGGCTTTGAGTTCTTTAGTATCTACTTTTAGTCTAATATCACCAGAACCAGAAATACGAGTTTCAAAAGAGTTGCTTACTAAAGTTGTTTTACCAACAATATCTCCAGAGCCAGATACTGTAGCTTCGTTAATATGTTCTACAGGAACTGTAACTGTTAATTTACTGTTGCGAGACGGAGTTAAATTCATCCCTTTTTCAGCTTTAATTACAAGTTTTCCGTTTTTAACTTCGGTTTTAATATGTTCAAGAATATTTTCATCACCCTTAAGTGTAATGTTTCCTTCTTTGCCATCAATTAATTCTACATCAAAAAAACCAGCTAAAGAAATAGCTTCGTAATCGCCAACACTTCTAGTTGTGGTAGTTATATTGCCATTTCCTTTTATACGCTTTCCCCATTGTGCATTTGCAGTAAAAGCTAAGGTTAGTGCTAAACTAAGAGTTATTATTTTTTTCATTCTATTGTGTTTTAGTTTTTATGTATTGATATACTTCCGTACTCGGTTTCTACAGTTACAAAGTTATTACTGTTTTCTGATCCGCAATTGCCTTTATAATATTTTTTAGAGTTTTTAACTTCTTTAACACTTAGGTTGCAGTTGTCTAATCCGTTTATTCCTCCGTAAGATGAGTTTAACTCAAAATTAAAGTTATAAGTAGGGCTGTAGCCAATTTTAACTCCTGTGTAATCTGCACTAATATCTACATCTCCTGCATTTTCAGTTAACTCATTAATTTTTATAGAACCGTAATCTGCATTAATAGATACATTACCGTTTATTTTACCAAGTTTAACACTTATATAATCGCCATTACCTTTTATGCTAGAAACATCATCAACTGTAATGCTGCCATAATCACTATTATAGATAAGGTTTTTCATCTTTTTAATAGACGCGTTTGTGTAATCTGTAATTAAAGTTAAATCTCCTGCTTTTGCAATGGTAAAACCAGAGTAGTCTGCATTAATTTTACCACTGTTTATATAGTCTATTTCAGATTTTGAGGTATAATCAAAATTTAAATTGTTGTTTCGCCCTCTAAGTTCACCAATATCTAGTCTGCCGTAATCGCAATTAATTGTTGCGTGGCCATCAATCCTATCTATAGTAATGGAACCATAATCATTAGTTAAATCTATGTTGTTTTTAATAGGTAATTTAATGGTGTAGTTAATTTCCATATTAACATTGTTATTATTGCCCCAACCCCAGCTACTACTTTTGCCTATGTTTGTTTTAGCAGAAACTAAACTGCTAGAGCCATCAAAATTAATGGTAATATCATCTAACTTGCGTTGTACTTTTTCTTTGTTATTACCGCTAGTTTTAATGTGCACAATTATTTCTACTCGGTTTTTATCCCAAGAAATAATATTTAAATTACCATATTTATTAGCTACTTTTAATAGCGCATTGGTATTTACAGAAAAGTCTTTTTTAATTGTTTTTTCTTTGGTGTATTTACCAATATCATTATTAGCAATGCTAAGTAATGGTATGGCAAGTAAGAGTAAGGTTATTACCTTATAAAGTAAAGTTTTCATCATTGTATTTCTTTAGATTTTTAATAGTATCAATTTGTTCCATAACATCTTTTACAAGATCTATTCTGGTTTGGTAATTTGTTATTATGGCGCTTAATATTAGTTTGGTATTACCTCCGTTTACTAGGTTTTGTTCTAAAACTGTATAGTCTTTTTCTAGTTTTTGCAATTGTAAAAGGGTGTCGTCTATAATTTTTTTAGTAGTAGGCGAATTCTCTTTTTTTAAATTATTAATTTGATCATTAATTAAACTAGCAAAGTAATTTTTTGTTTCTGTAACCTCAGGAGCCATTTCTGTAATTTGCTCTGTTGTAGTTTGGTTTGTATTAAAAAACGTAATGCCAATTGCGCATAAAAATGCAATAGATGCAGCGATAGCAAAAGGTTTCCAAAAAGAATTTTTATTGTTTTTTGGTTCACTATTATTGGTGGTGTTCAGTTTTTTTAAAAACCGATCTTTATGTCCAACACTAGGTTCTTGGGTGTCAAAATTACCTTCAAGATTTTTAAAAAGATCTTCTATATTATTGTTATCGATCATATGCAATCGTGTATTAATTTTTTACGTAAACTGTCTTTAGCTCTAGAAATTGTAGTTCTACAATTGGCATTGCTAATGTTCATTATTTCACTTATTTCTTCATAGTCGTACCCTTCTATTAAATGTAAGGTCAAAGAAATTCTGTAATTGTCTTTCAATTGTGTCATGGCAGCCATCACTTTTTGAGCCTTCAATTGTGTTTCACCATTATCTATTGTACTACTATCAGTATCTTTGACCTTGTACATTATGTCATCTATAGCAACTTCGTTATTTTTTTGTTGCTTTCTGTATTGGTAAATACTATTGTTTATTACAATACGTTTTAACCAAGCCCCAAAAGCTACTTCACCTTTATAGGTATGTAATTTTGTAAAGGCACTTAAAAACGATTCCTGCATTATATCCTCTGCTTCAGCGCTATGTTTTACAATTCGGTACGCAGTATTGTGCATTGCTTTATAGTACCGGTTATAGATCTCTAGCTGTGCACTTTGCTTGCCTTCTTTGCATTGTAGCAATAAAGTATTGATATGTTCTTTTTGTTGGCTCAAAAAAATGTGTGGTTTGTTTTATAGATGATAGATTGATTTAATTGTTACAATTTTTTTAAAATCTATTTGGTATTGGCATAAGAATTGACCTAATATACAAGATTAAACTACGGTAAAAGCCAAGTAACAAGGGGTTTTGCTTAGATTTTATAAAAATAACTAAATTTAAATAATAGATTTCTGTTTTTATTTTATGACAGAATGACTGAAATATAATTATGCGAGATTCAGAATTTGACAATTTGGCGCTGAAAGGTATTAATGAAGAAGCAGAGCTTATACCATTATTAACGCCAGAAGACGAGGAGGAGATGAGTAATGAGCAGCTGCCAGAAACACTACCTATATTGCCCTTACGTAATACGGTATTATTTCCAGGTGTTGTTGTGCCTATTACAGCTGGTAGAGACGCGTCTATACACTTAATTAAAGATGCTAATAATGGCTCTAAAGTTATTGGTGTTGTAGCGCAAAAAGATGAAGAAACAGAAAATCCAGGTATAGACGATATACATACTTTAGGTACTGTTGCTAGAATATTACGTGTTTTAAAAATGCCAGATGGTAATACAACCGTAATTATACAGGGTAAAAAAAGATTCGAAGTTGCTGAGGTTTTAACAGAAAAACCATATATGACGGCTACTGTACGCGAAACTAAAGAGGTTAGGGAAGAAGAAGATACGCCAGAATTTAAAGCTATAATAGAGTCTATTAAAGAAATGGCTTTAAAAGTAATTTCTGAAAGTCCAAATATACCTAGTGAGGCTTCTTTTGCTATAAAGAATATAGAAAGCAATTCTTTTTTAATAAACTTTGTATCATCTAACTTAAGATTACCAGTAAAAGATAAGCAAGCGTTATTAGAGATTGAAAACTTAAAAGAAAGAGCTTTAGCTACATTAAAGTTTATGAATGTTGAAATGCAGAAATTGCAATTAAAAAACGACATTCAGTCTCGCGTACGTACAGATATGGATCGCCAACAAAGAGAATACTTTTTGCATCAGCAAATGAGAACCATACAAGAAGAATTGGGTGGTGGCGCTACGGCAGAAGATGAGTTGGCTGAACTTAGAGAAAGGGCGAAAGACAAAAAGTTTACTAAAAAAGAAAGAGAGTACTTTAATAAGGAGTTAAACAAAATGCAACGTATGAATCCGCAAGTGGCGGAATATGCTATACAACGTAATTACTTAGATTTTTTTGTAGACTTACCATGGGGAGATTATTCTACAGATAAGTTCGATTTAAAAGAGGCTCAAAGAATATTAGATAGAGATCATTACGGTTTAGAAGATGTAAAAAAGAGAATTATAGAATATCTAGCGGTGTTAAAACTGCGTAATGATATGAAATCTCCTATTTTATGTCTTTATGGACCTCCAGGAACAGGAAAAACATCTTTAGGTAAATCTATAGCAGAGGCTTTAGGTAGAAGTTATGTTAGAATGTCTTTAGGTGGTTTAAGAGATGAGTCTGAAATTAGAGGTCACCGTAAAACCTACATTGGTGCAATGCCAGGTAGAGTTTTAAAAAACATTAAAAAAGCAGAACACTCTAACCCTGTTTTTGTATTAGACGAAATAGATAAACTATCTAACAGTCATCAAGGAGACCCTTCTTCTGCAATGTTAGAGGTTTTAGATCCTGAGCAAAACAATGAGTTCTATGATAATTTCTTAGAGCTTGGCTACGATTTATCTAAGGTGATGTTTATTGCTACGGCAAATAATCTAGGAGCTATACAGCCAGCACTTAGAGACCGTATGGAGATTATAAATGTATCTGGTTATACTATTGAAGAAAAGGTAGAGATAGCTAAAAGACATTTGTTGCCAAAACAATTAAAAGAGCACGGTTTAAAGCCTAAAGATTTAAAAATTGGAAAGGCACAATTAGAGAAAATTGTAGAAGGTTATACAAGAGAATCTGGTGTGCGTTCTTTAGATAAGCAAATAGCTAAAATGGTGCGTTATGCAGCAAAATCTATCGCAACAGAAGAAGAGTACGAGGTGAAAATTACCAATGAAGTTATAGAAAAAGTTTTAGGTCCTGCAAGGTTAGAAAGAGATAAGTACGAGAATAATGATGTTGCAGGAGTTGTAACAGGTTTAGCTTGGACTAGTGTTGGAGGCGATATTTTATTTATAGAGTCTATTTTATCTAAGGGTAAGGGAGCTATGAATATTACGGGTAACCTTGGTAAGGTAATGAAGGAGTCTGCTACCATAGCATTAGAGTACATAAAATCTAATGCAGAAAATTTTGGTATTAAAGATGAGGTTTTTGAGAAGTACAACGTACATATACACGTACCAGAAGGAGCAACACCAAAAGACGGTCCTAGTGCAGGTATAACTATGTTAACGTCTCTAGTGTCTTTATTTACACAACGTAAAATTAAAAAGAGCTTGGCTATGACAGGTGAAATTACATTACGTGGTAAAGTATTGCCAGTTGGTGGTATTAAAGAAAAAATATTGGCTGCTAAACGTGCTAGAATTAAAGAAATAATCCTGTGCGAAGAAAACAGAAAAGATATTTTAGAAATTAAAGAAGATTATCTAAAAGGTCTTACCTTTCATTATGTAACAGATATGAGTCAGGTTATAGAAATTGCTATAACAGATCAGAAAGTAAAAAACGCAAAGAAAATCTAGAATACTAAGGGCTATTTAATTAAATTTAGGTAGCCTTTAGTTTAAGTATATAAATATGAGAAAAATTACCATAGCAATAGATGGTTATTCATCTACCGGAAAAAGTACAATTGCAAAGCAACTAGCAAAAGCTCTAGGTTATGTTTATGTAGATACAGGAGCAATGTATAGAGCGGTAACTTTATATGCTATAAGAAAAGGTTTTGTTTCAGATACCAGTGATAATTTTACTGTATTAATAGAAGCTTTACCAAACATAAATGTAAAATTTGTACATAATGATGAATTAGGTTTTTCAGAAATGTTTTTAAATGATGAAAACGTAGAAAAAGAAATTAGATCATTAGCGGTTTCTGGGCAAGTAAGTAAGGTGGCGGCTGTAAAAGAAGTGCGTACAAAGCTAGTAGAAATGCAAAAGGAAATGGGTAAGGAAAAAGGCATTGTAATGGACGGTAGAGATATTGGTTCTGTTGTTTTTCCTGATGCAGAATTTAAGGTGTTTATGACTGCTTCTCCAGAAACAAGAGCACACAGACGTTATAAAGAACTATTAGATAGGGGAGATGATGTGACTTATGAAGAAGTTCTAAAAAATGTTAGAAGTAGAGACTATATAGACTCTAACCGTAAAGAATCACCATTATTATTAGCTAAAGATGCTATTGAATTTGATAATAGTGATATGGGGCTTGTAGAGCAATTTGAGCGAATGCATAATTACGCATTACGTATTATAGAAAAAGAATAGTAAAAAAAACGGCAATCTAAAACTAGATTGCCGTTTTCTTTTAACCACTGTATTTTATAAATTTGGTATTACCAAAACTTGGTCAGGGTGTATAACGTCAGGATTTTTTAAGACACTAGTGTTAGCCTCAAAAATTTGCTTGTATTTCATTGGATCTCCGTAATAATGCTTAGCAATTTTACTTAAAGAATCACCACCTTTTACAGTATGTCTGTGGTATACAGATTCGTCTTCAACAGAAATGTTAGCTGTTACATCTGCAGGACTATCACCACCAACTTCTTTAATTTTATCCCAAATTAGGTTTTTCTCGTACTGCGTAGCAGCTTGTCCTTTTATTTTTAAAACGCCACCTTCTTCAGTTACGTTACCATCTTTAATTGCTAATTTTTCACCAAGATCTAAAACAGATTGGTATTTCGCTTTTACGCTCATAATGTTTATTATTTATAGTTAATTAATATGCTCAATATACTAAAAATTACATCAATTTTAAAGTAAAAAATCTAAAAAAATAGAGCGGGTAGCTAATGTCTTGAGAATTAGTTAAAAGCAGTACTTGTTTTAGTAAGTATTTAGTTGTATTTTTGCACCCCTTTTTTAACGGTAGTGTAAGAGAAAAAGGGGATAACAAAATTTATATAACATCTTTTGTAGTGGAAGTTTAACTCTTATAACATTACAAAATACAAATTTTAATCAGCAAATGGCTGAAGACAAAAAAAACGCTCAAGTAGAGGAATCTACAACGGCACCAGAAGTAAAAGCAGTAACACCTAAACAAGATCCAAAAGCATTTTTGGCTGAATTTGATTGGGATAAGTACGAAGAAGGAATTGAGCGTGTAGACGATTCTAAATTAGAAGAGTTTGAAGCGATGGTTGCTGAAAACTTCGTAGATACTGCAGATGAAGAGGTAGTTACAGGTACAGTTGTTCATTTAACTGAGCGTGAAGCTATTATTGATATTAACGCTAAATCTGAAGGTGTTATATCATTAAACGAATTTCGTTACAATCCAGATCTTAAGGTTGGAGACAGCGTTGAGGTTTTAATTGATATTCGTGAAGACAGAAGTGGACAATTAGTATTATCTCACAGAAAAGCTAGAACAATCAAGGCTTGGGACAGAGTTAATAACGCTTGTGAAAAAGAAGAAATCGTTAATGGTTTTGTTAAATGCAGAACTAAAGGTGGTATGATCGTAGATGTATTTGGAATTGAAGCATTCTTGCCAGGTTCTCAAATAGACGTGAAGCCAATTAGAGATTACGATCAGTATGTTGGTAAAAACATGGAATTCAAGGTTGTTAAGATTAACCAAGAATTTAAGAACGTAGTTGTTTCTCATAAAGCATTAATTGAAGCTGATATTGAAGAACAGAAGAAAGAAATCATTGGTCAATTAGAAAAAGGACAAGTATTAGAAGGTGTTGTTAAAAACATTACTTCTTACGGTGTGTTTATTGATCTTGGTGGTGTAGATGGTTTAATCCATATTACAGATCTTTCTTGGTCTAGAATTAACCATCCAAATGAGGTTGTTGAGTTAGATCAGAAAATGAATGTTGTAATTTTAGATTTTGATGATAACAAATCTAGAATTCAATTAGGTCTTAAGCAGTTAGAGAAGCACCCATGGGAAGCGTTAAGCGAAGACATGAAAGTTGGTGACAAAGTTAAAGGTAAAGTAGTTGTTATAGCAGATTACGGTGCATTTATTGAAGTTGCTGAAGGTGTTGAAGGTTTAGTACACGTTTCTGAAATGTCTTGGTCTACGCACTTGCGTTCTGCTCAAGATTTCGTAAAAGTTGGAGATGAGATAGAAGCTCAAATCTTAACTTTAGATCGTGACGATCGTAAAATGTCACTTGGTATTAAGCAATTAACTCCAGATCCATGGACTGATATTGTAACTAAATACCCAGTTAACTCTAAGCATAAAGGTATTGTACGTAACTTTACTAACTTTGGTGTGTTTGTAGAAATGGAAGAAGGTATAGATGGTTTAATCTATATTTCTGATCTTTCTTGGACTAAGAAAATTAAGCACCCATCTGAGTTTGTAACTGTTGGTGAAACTTTAGAAGTAGAGGTATTAGAATTAGATGTAGATGCACGTAAACTTAGTTTAGGTCATAAACAAACTACTGATAACCCTTGGGATAAATACGAAACTGAATTCGCTTTAGATACAGTACATAAAGGTACTATAGATGAAATGGTAGACAAAGGAGCAATTGTTAACTTTAACGAAGACATTGCAGCATTTGTACCAACTCGTCACTTAGAGAAAGAAGACGGTAAGAAAATTGAAAAAGGTGAAGAAGCAGACTTTAAAATAATTGAATTCAATAAAGAATTTAAGAGAGTTGTTGCTAGTCATACTGCAATTTTTAGAGAAGAAGAACAACGTAATGTAAAAGCAGCTGTTAAGAGACAATCAGCAGCAGCAGACGAAGCTAAGCCAACTTTAGGTGATGCTAACGAAGCTTTACAAGCGTTAAAAGATAAAATGGACGCGGCTAACAAAAAGTAAGCTCACATTTTAATAAATTTTAAAAGCCTAGACGAAAGTTTAGGCTTTTTTTTATGCATAAAAATGAACAGCTAAATTGCTGTTATGTAGTTCATTTTATAACCTATTTAATCTTCTAAGTTTTAAAAAATAGAAACATATAAATAAAGAGTTTAGTTTATTTAACTACTTTACGTATAAATTGCTATTTTTGTGTAGCAAAAGTCTTGGTATCCTAACCTATGAGTAAAAAAGTACTACTTTCCTCTAAAGAAATCCAAATCATATTAAATAGATTGGCTTGTCAGTTATTAGAAAATCATTCAGATTTTAAAGACACCGTCTTAATAGGGTTGCAGCCACGTGGCACATTTTTAGCAAAAAGACTTACAGATCTTTTAACAAAAGAATATGGTGTTAAAGAAATAAACTTAGGTTCTTTAGATATCACTTTCTATAGAGATGACTTTAGAAGAGGAGATAAAACCCTAGAAGCAAGTAAAACTCACATAGATTTTTTAGTTGAAGATAAAAAAGTAGTCTTTATAGATGACGTACTTTATACAGGACGAAGCATTAGATCTGCATTAACGGCAATACAATCTTTTGGTAGACCTGCAGAAATAGAATTACTAACCTTAATAGATCGTAGATTTAGCAGACATTTACCAATACAACCTAATTATAGAGGTAGGCAAGTAGATGTTATTAACGGTGAAAAGGTACAAGTACTTTGGCAAGAGAATGAAGGACAAGATATTGTCTATTTAATAAATGAATAAAACAACGAAAATGAGCGAATTGAGTGTAAAGCACTTATTAGGAATAAAATATCTTAACAAAAACGATATTAATCTCATTTTTGAAACCGCTGATCATTTTAAAGAAGTTATTAATAGATCTATTAAAAAAGTACCTTCTTTAAGAGATGTTACAATAGCTAACGTTTTTTTTGAAAACAGTACAAGAACTAAACTCTCTTTTGAGTTAGCAGAAAAAAGACTTTCTGCAGATGTTATTAATTTTTCTGCAGCTCAATCATCCGTAAAAAAAGGAGAAACCTTAATAGATACAGTTAACAATATATTATCTATGAAAGTAGATATGGTTGTTATGCGTCATCCAAACCCTGGAGCAGGTGTATTTTTGTCTAAGCACGTAAATGCATCAATTATAAATGCAGGTGACGGTGCGCATGAGCACCCAACACAAGCTTTGTTAGATTCTTATTCTATAAGAGAGAAGCTAGGAGAAGTTGCTGGTAAAAATGTAGTTATTGTGGGTGATATTTTACACTCAAGAGTAGCTTTGTCTAATATCTTAGCTTTAAAATTACAAGGGGCAAATGTTAAGGTTTGCGGACCAAAAACATTAATTCCAAAACATATAGAGTCTTTAGGGGTAACAGTAGAAACAGATCTACGTAAAGCGCTTAATTGGTGCGATGTTGCTAACATGTTACGCGTACAAAACGAACGTATGGATATTAGTTATTTTCCAACAACTAGAGAATATACCCAGCAATTTGGCGTAAACAAAGCATTGCTAGAAAGTCTAGATAAAGAAATAGTAATAATGCACCCAGGACCAATAAACAGGGGAGTAGAGATTACTAGTGATGTTGCAGACTCTAATCAATCTATAATCCTAGATCAGGTAGAAAATGGCGTAGCCGTACGTATGGCTGTTATTTATTTACTGGCATCTAAAATAAAATAATACATTATGGTTTTTGAAAAAGATGGTACAACAACAATTGTGGATCAAGAGAACATCTCTTTAGCAAAATTTTTAGAAAATTTAAACAACGCCTACGATAAAATAAAGAACGATCATATTATTGTAAATCTTTTTTCGTTTTCTGCGTTAACCACTTCAGATGTGTTAGAGTTTTTAGACTTGTCTAATACGCATAGAGCTTCTAATAAATCTTTTGTTTTGGTTACTAACAAAGTTTCTTATGATGATGTGCCAGAAGAAATTTCTGTAGTTCCTACCATAAAAGAAGCCAGAGATATTGTAGAAATGGAAGAAATAGAACGTGATTTAGGCATTTAATTTTAGAGATATTATTTTTTAATAGTAAATAAGTTATTTCTGTTTGCTGTTTTTTATCATATTAACTTATCAATTACAACTATTTTGCAATTAACAGTATTAGGTTGCCACGCAGCTACGCCACGTACACTGGCTAACCCTACATCTCAGACATTAGATATTAGAGGACATTTATTTTTAATAGATTGTGGGGAAGGTACGCAAGTGCAACTTAGAAAGAGTAAGCTTAAGTTTTCTAGAATAAAACATATATTTATATCTCACTTACATGGCGATCATTTTTTTGGTTTACCAGGACTAGTATCTACTTTTAGATTATTGGGTAGGGAAAACGAACTACATATTTACGGACCAAAAGGTATAAAAGAGGCAATAACGATGCTGTTAAAACTTGGAGATTCATGGACAAATTATCCACTTTATTTTCACGAGTTAACCAGTAAAGAATCTATCGTAGTTTTTGAAGATGATAAAATAAAAGTATCTACTATACCGCTAAATCATAGAATTTACACAAACGGTTTTTTGTTTCAGGAAAAGGAGGTGGATCGTAAACTAAATATTGAGGCTGTTACTGCTTTTGGTATTGATAAATGTTACTATCAAAAAATAAAAAACGGAAAAGACATTACTTTAGATAATGGTAATGTGGTTTCTAATACAAAGTTAACTTTTGATCCGCCTAAACCAAAAAGTTATGCTTTTTGTAGTGATACTGTTTTTGAGCCAAGTATAGTTCCTATTATTAAAGATGTAGATGTTTTATATCATGAAGCTACATTTTTAGATTCTGAAGCCGAGTTAGCAACAAAAACAAAGCATTCTACAGCAAAACAAGCGGCTATAATAGCTAAAGATGCAAATGTTGGTGCTTTAGTATTAGGTCACTATTCTACACGTTATAAATCTACCGACTTATTTAAACAAGAAGCAGAAGAGGTTTTTAAGCCTGTGTTTTTGGGAGAAGATGGTAAAGCCTTCAATTTTTAAGCCTAACAACAGTTATCTATTTTATAAACTTTATCTTTGCCCGCTTTTTAAAGTTTGGGAATAACTAGTATATGTTCTGGTTTTGTACTGAATAGATTGCTTAACTATACAACAAACTTTAAAATGCAATAATTTATAATTTAGTATGGAGAAGTTAAAAGGAGTGTTATATGTCCTTATTGGGGCAGCTAGCTATGGTGTGTTAGCAACATTTGTTAAAAAAGCTAACTTAGAAGGGTTTAGTACTAGTGGGTTAAATACATTACAATATCTTATTGGTTTTGTTGGTGTTGCTTTATTGGCTTTGCTAAACAAGAAGAACCGTACTGTTGCAAAAACAAAAGAAAATAATAACGGAAAATTAAAGCTTGTGCTTTTTGGTACTGCAGCAGGTTTAACCAGTTATTTTTATTATTTAAGTCTTAATTATATTCCTGTTTCTGTTGCAATTATTTTTTTAATGCAGGCCATTTGGTTGGGTGTTGTATTAGAGATGATATTAAGTAGAAAGGTAGATAAACTTAAGTTATTTGGTAGTATACTGGTTGTAATAGGTACTTTATTTGCGGTAAATGTTTTTCAGGAAAGTCAATCTATAGATCCAAAAGGTTTTGTTTTGGGTATTATGGCAAGTATATGTTATACAGCTACATTGTATGCCTCTAACACAGTTGCGGTTAACTTACCCAATATGGTTAGGAGTAAATATTTGGTATTGGGTGGTTTATTAATTGTTTTGTTAATATGGAATACTGCGCTTATATCGGAATTTGATTATGCTAGTTTAAGTTTCTGGAAGTACGGATTGTTTTTGGGTTTTTTCGGAGCTGTTTTGCCTCCAATTGCATTTAACAAAGGGTTTCCTATTACAGGTATTGGCTTAGGTAGTATTTTAACATCATTAGAAATTCCTGTTTCTATTTTAACGGCAAGCCTAATTTTGCATGAAGAAATTAAAGGCATACAATGGTTTGGTGTTTTTGTTATTATTATTTCTGTTGCAGTTATTAACTACAAGAGTATAGTTAACGATATTAAAAACACTAAAAACGAGTCTGCTTCTGCCTAAATAATTGCTAAATTTGTAGTTGTAAATACGGTATTGTTTTAAGTTTTTAGAATGATGTTGTTTGCGTTATAAAATTAGACATCACGTTATGAAAAAGGATTTAGGAAACTATAGAAAATCGTACCAGAAAAGTGAACTTTTAGAAGGTGGAGTATCAGAGAATCCAATAGAGTTATTTCAAAAATGGTTTTATGAGGTTGAAGCTGCAGATGGTATAGATGAGCCAAATGCTATGACAATTTCTACCATAGGATTAGATGGTTTTCCTAAAAGTAGAGTGGTTCTATTAAAAAAATATACGCACGAGGGTTTTATTTTTTATACCAATTACGAAAGTGAAAAAGGCAAAGCAATAGCTAATAATCCTAATATGTGTGTGTCTTTTTTTTGGCCTAATCTAGAAAGACAGGTCATTATTAAAGGGAAAGCAGAGAAAATAGCAGAAAATTTATCTGATGGTTATTTTGAGTCTAGGCCAGATGGCAGTAAGCTAGGTGCAATAGTATCAGACCAAAGCACGGTTATACCTTCTAGAGAATATTTAGAAGCCAAATTAAAATCGCTAGAAGAAGAATATCAGAATAAAGAAATAGAAAGACCAAAACACTGGGGCGGGTATATTGTAAAACCTGTTTCTATAGAGTTTTGGCAGGGAAGACCAAATAGGTTGCATGACCGAATTAGGTACGAGTTGCAAGAAGATTATAATTGGAAGATTGAAAGGCTTGCGCCTTAATAAGCTTATTGGTTTTAATGGAGTTTGATAAGTAGTAGTTGTACCAATTATGGTTGCGTTGCTAGCTTCTATATACAGAAGTAATTTGTATCTTTGTTTCCCAATAAAAAATGCTGTAATTAATTAAGAATGAAGAAGAAAGTAGCTTTTTATACACTAGGTTGTAAACTAAACTTTTCAGAAACTTCTACCATAGCACGTAGCTTTGTAGATGAAGGTTTTGATAGGGTAGATTTTGCAGAAGCTGCAGATATGTATGTAATTAATACATGTTCTGTTACAGAAAATGCAGATAAAAGATTTAAATCTATAGTAAAGCAAGCTCAAAAGAAAAATCCAGATGCTTTTGTTGCGGCAGTTGGTTGTTATGCACAGTTAAAGCCAGAAGAATTAGCCGCGGTAGACGGTGTAGATTTGGTTTTGGGGGCAACAGAAAAATTTAAAATTACAGATTACATAAACGATTTGTCTAAAAACGATTTTGGAGAAGTACATTCTTGTGAAATTGAAGAGGTAGATTTTTATGTTGGTAGTTATGCAATAGGAGACAGGACTCGCGCTTTTTTAAAGGTGCAAGATGGTTGCGATTATAAATGTACGTATTGTACTATTCCGTTAGCAAGAGGTATTTCTAGAAGTGATACTTTGGATAACGTTTTAAAAAACGCAGCAGAAATAGCGACAAAAAATATAAAAGAAATTGTGCTTACCGGTGTTAATATTGGTGATTATGGTAAAGGTGAATTTGGAAATAAAAAGCACCAGCATACGTTTTTAGACCTAGTAAAGGCTTTAGATACTGTTGAAGGTATTAACAGGCTTAGAATATCTTCTATAGAACCAAATCTGTTAAAGAACGAGACTATTGAATTTGTATCTAAAAGTAATTCTTTTGTGCCACATTTTCATATTCCGTTACAGAGTGGTAGCGATGCTATTCTAAAATTAATGCGTCGTAGGTATTTAACTAATTTATATATAGATCGTGTTGCTAAAATTAGAGAAGTAATGCCACACGCTTGTGTAGGTGTAGATGTTATTGTTGGTTTCCCTGGAGAAACAGATGAGCACTTTTTAGAAACATATCATTTTTTAAATGAATTAGATATATCCTACTTACATGTTTTTACGTATTCTGAAAGAGATAATACGGTAGCAGCATCTATGGACAATGTAGTGCCTAAGAATGTTAGAGCAAAGCGAAGTAAAATGCTTAGAGGTTTATCTGTTAAAAAGCGTAGAGCTTTTTATGAAAGTCAGCTTGGTACAACAAGAACAGTTTTGTTCGAGAGTGAAAATAAAGAAGGATATATAAATGGTTTTACAGAGAATTATGTAAAAGTAAAAGCTCCTTGGAATCCGGAATTGGTAAATACATTACATAAGATAGAGCTAACAGAAATAGATGAAGATGGCTTAGTCAGATTCGATTTTGTAAATACAATAGCCACAGTATAAAAAAAATGAGCTAAAAAGTATAATAACTTTTTAGCTCATTTTTTATTTTTTTTTAGATACGTATACCTATTGGTAGCATTTCTTTATATAGTCTTTTGTTTTTTCTTAAAAAACTTGCTACATCTGGACTAGTAGGGACTACTCGCATATTCTTTTCTTGAATATCACTTAAAACGGCTTTGATAAAGTTTTCTTTAAAATCTACAGCTACAATCTCTTCAGGAATAATTAGTTTTGTTAAAAACACTTTGCGTTCTTGTGAAGAGTATTCTAATTTAGCCAAGTGTCCATTAACTTTAGTTTCATACTGGCGTAAAAAACTATTGTCTTTAATCTCTACTTCATTCATATAGTATATGGTTTTAAATTGTAGTTAAAATATGCGTCAATGTGTTCAAAAATGACGATATTTAGATAAGTTTTATCATAAAATACTTACTATAAATAAGTGATGATAACCTCACAAAGTTACGTCAAAAATACGTAAAAACCTAGTTTTCAATTTACTAAACACTTAGTTGTCTTAATATATGATTAACGTTTACTTAATGCCTGGTATGGCTGCTAATCCATCGATATTTAAAAATATTAAACTGCCGGAAGAGACTTTTAATCAGCATTTATTAGAGTGGTTTGTGCCCAGTAAAGGTATGTCTCTAGAAGAATACGCAATAGAGATGTGTACTAAAATTACACATACAGACGTTGTATTAATAGGTATTTCTTTTGGAGGTATCTTGGTGCAAGAGATGGCAAAGCATATAAGAACCAAAAAAGTAATTCTAATATCTAGTGTAAAAACTAAATACGAACTTCCAAAACGTATGCGCTTAGCTAAGTTTACAAAAGCGTATAAACTACTACCAACGGGCTTGGTAACTAATATGGAGGTTTTGGGTAAGTATGCCTTTGGAGAAACTGTAACAAAGCGTTTAGAGTTGTATGAAGAGTACTTATCTGTTAAGGATAAGTATTATTTAGATTGGTCTTTAGATCAGATGATAAATTGGGAGCAGACAGAATACGACCCTAATTTGGTACATATTCACGGAGATAACGACCCTGTTTTTCCTATAAAATATATAAAAGATTGTATTCCTGTGTCTAAGGGAACTCATATTATGATTATAAATAGGTTTAAGTGGTTTAATGAGCATTTGCCACAAATAATTTTAGAATAGATAAGGTATTTAATATCTTTGGTAAGAATTGAATTTAATAAAGAAATAGGTAGAAGATGAAAGTTGTAAAAAGTATACTAATGTTTTTAGGAGTGGTTTTAGTGGCAGGTTCACTAATGTTTGCAGTGCAGAGTAGTGCAGTTGTACCACAAGAAAATAATGAAGAAGCTGCCGATATAGCTCCAGATAATGGATACAGAGTATCGTCAATAGAAATTCCGGCAGATTTAAATTTTGCAGGAGAATCTGTGCCGTTAACAGATCCAGAGGTTATGGAGCGTATAGATCGTGAGTTTTTGGTAAACACTTACTGGCAGTCTAATGCTTTGTTGTTAATGAAAAGAGCAAATAAGTACTTTCCTATAATTGAACCAATTTTAGCAAAAAATGGTGTGCCAGACGATTTTAAATATTTAGCTGTTGCAGAAAGTGGATTGCAAAACGTAGTATCGCCAGCAGGTGCAACTGGTTTTTGGCAAATTATGAGAGCTACAGGTAAAGAATATGGTTTAGAGGTTAATGATAACGTAGATGAACGCTATCATATTCAAAAATCTACAGAGGTTGCTTGTAGGTACTTAAAAAAATACAAAGAGAAATTTGGTAATTGGACATTAGCTGCTGCGTCTTACAATGCAGGGGCAGGTGCTATTAACAAATATTTAAATCAGCAAAAAGTAGATTCTTATTACGATTTGCTATTAGGGCAGGAGACAGGTAGATACCTTTTTAGAATAATGGCTATTAAAGAAATATTATCTGCTCCAGACAAATATGGTTTTGAGATTTCTGAAAAAGATATGTATAATGCTGTGCCTAGTTTTACTGTAGATGTAGATGTTCCAGTATCTAACTTTGCTGACTTTGCAAATGAGTACGAGATTAACTACAAGGTATTAAAAAGACACAACCCTTGGTTAAGAGAGCCACATTTAAATAACAACTCTAGAAAAAAATATACTATTGAAATTCCTAATAAAGGATATTACAAGATAGATTAGTAACAAGTTACTTTTAATAAAAAAGCCCTTAAAACATATGTTTTAAGGGCTTTTTTTGTAATGTATAATTTATAAAGAATTAGATTTTTTTCATCTGTTGTTTCATCATCTTTATTTGATCTGCAAGCATATTCTGCTTGTCTAGCTTTTTAGCTTCATTTAAAAGCATTGTAGCTTCTCTTTTACGTCTTTTCTGCATAGCTATACCAGCTAAACTTAATTTAGCCATAGCCATATCATAATCCATTGTTAAGCCAAGCTTAAGTGCTTTTTTAAAGTACTTTTCAGCTTGAGTTAAGTTTGTTTGAGAAAATATAATTCCATGTAAGTAGTTATAATAACCTTGTTGTTTAACGGTTAAAGCTCCCTCTGGATTTTTAATTTTAGTTAACCAATTTTGAGTTCCAGCAAGATCTTGCTTTCTCATCTTTAAAAAGGCAAGTAAAATAATTTCGTTTCTAAAGTAGAAGAATACAAATACAAGAGAAAGGAGAATAAGGGCAATGCCATTACCTATATTACCTTCTATAAATTGATAAACTGCGTAAGCTATGATTAAGGCTGCAATGCCTATTTTAATGTTTTTATTGAACATATTATTTTTATTCTATTGTTTTATAAGTAATTGTTGATGTAATCTTAGTTGGTATTTTTTGATCTCCTAACATAGCTACACTAGAGCTTCCCTTGTAAGATCCGGTAACAGTCATTTCCTTAATAAAGCCAGTTTTAGCATTTGCTGTAACCTTGGTAGATTGTGAACCTTTTAATTCCATAGAAGTAGCAGCCTCATTAACACTCATAACTACATCAGCCTCACAGCTAAGTGTAGTAGTGGTTGCATTTATAGCATTTAAAGTCCAATTATTTTTAGTGCTTAATTTTCCTGAGTATGCATTTTTCCATGTATCACCGCTAGCAACTTTTTCTCCAGAATTAGGATAGATATATGTCATTTGTTTAAAACTGTTGGCTAAACCATCAGAACCATATTCTTTACCTAATGAAGTTCTAATTGTATTTATGGTATTGCTATCTGTTACACCAGAAGCGTTAATCATTTTATCAATTAAATCTTCGCCGCCAGTAACATTAGTAATATTACCATTGTTAGCTAAAACAATTTTAACAGGAGTATTTAAAATAGAATTAAACATAGTAGATTGTATGTCTCCTTCATTAACATTTTTAGCTTTTACATCCATTAAAACACCCTGCAGATTAGATGTCATCTTCATATTTAAGTCTGTAAAAGACATTTCTAGTACGTAGGCACCATCTTTTTTCTCTAAAACTTTCATCTTATACTCACCAAAAATATCGTTAGTAAGCTCGTGAGACATACCTTCCATTTCTTGAGTAATTACTTGTTGTGCATTTTGTTGTACAATAAAAGTATCGCCAACAGAAAGTTTGTATTCTAAATTAGATTGGGCTTTAATGACTAGAGAGCATAGTAAAACCGTGGCAAGAAAGAATAATTTTTTCATTTAAAAATAGTGTTATAAATTTGCAAATGCAAAAGTACTAAAAACAAACTAAAATATTTTATTAATTAGGTTTGCTAATGAAAAAACTCTTTGTATATTTGCGCCCAGCTTTTATAGAGCAGAATTAAAGTTAAGATTTTACATTACATTATTATAAAGATATTCTAGTATGCCGAAAAGAACGTTTCAACCATCAAAGAGAAAGAGAAAAAATAAACACGGTTTTAGAGAGCGTATGGCTTCTGTAAACGGTAGAAAAGTTTTAGCAAGAAGAAGAGCTAAGGGTAGAAAAAAACTTACTGTATCTTCTGAGTTGAGACATAAGAAATAATGATTATATATATTATAAAATAATAAAGGTGTTACTTTTTTAAAAGTAGCACCTTTTTTTTGACCTAATCGTACGTATACTACGTTTTTAATTACACCCAAAACAATAAAATAAGTTACAATGCCGAAAAGAGAAGACATTAAATCTATTTTAATAATAGGTTCTGGACCAATAGTAATAGGGCAAGCATGTGAATTTGATTATTCTGGTTCACAAGCATTACGTTCTTTGCGTGAAGATGGAATAGAGACAATCTTAATTAATAGCAACCCAGCTACAATTATGACAGATCCAACAATGGCGGATCATGTGTACTTAAAACCATTGACAACAAAATCTATTATAGAAATCTTAAAAAATCATCCAAATATAGATGCTGTTTTGCCAACAATGGGTGGGCAAACTGCATTAAATCTGTGTATAGAGGCAGACGAAAAAGGAATTTGGGAAGATTTTAATGTAGAGATAATAGGTGTAGATATAGACGCTATTAATATTACAGAAGATCGCGAAAAATTTAGAGAGCTAATGCTTAAAATTGGTGTTGGTATGGCGCCACAAGCAACAGCAACTTCTTTTTTAAAGGGTAAAGAAATAGCTCAGGAATTTGGTTTTCCGTTAGTAATTAGAGCTTCTTATACTTTAGGTGGTGCAGGAGCTTCTATAGTTTACAAACCAGAAGATTTTGATGAGTTACTTAGTGTAGGATTAGAGATTTCTCCTATACATGAAGTAATGATTGATAAAGCATTACTAGGTTGGAAAGAATACGAATTAGAGTTATTACGTGATAAAAATGATAACGTTGTTATTATTTGTGCTATAGAAAATATGGATCCTATGGGGATACATACAGGAGATTCTATAACTGTAGCTCCTGCTATGACATTGTCTGATGCTACTTACCAAAGAATGCGAGATATGGCTATCCATATGATGCGTAGTATTGGTGACTTTGCAGGTGGTTGTAATGTGCAGTTTGCAGTTAGTCCGGATGAAAAAGAAGATATTATCGCAATTGAAATTAACCCAAGGGTTTCTAGATCATCTGCATTAGCATCTAAAGCAACAGGGTATCCTATTGCTAAAATAGCTTCTAAATTAGCTATTGGTTATAACTTAGATGAATTAGATAACCAAATTACTAAATCTACATCTGCTTTATTTGAGCCTACTTTAGATTATGTTATTGTAAAAATACCACGTTGGAATTTTGATAAATTTGAAGGGTCTGATAGAACTTTAGGTTTACAGATGAAATCTGTAGGTGAAGTTATGGGTATTGGCCGTTCTTTTCAAGAAGCATTGCACAAGGCAACACAGTCTTTAGAAATTAAACGTAATGGTTTAGGTGCAGATGGTAAAGGTTATAAAGATTATGACCAAATAATACAAAAACTTACAGTACCAAGCTGGGACAGAGTTTTTGTTATATATGATGCAATACAGTTAGGAATTCCTTTAAGTAGAATTCATGAAATAACTAAAATAGATATGTGGTTCTTACGTCAGTATGAAGAATTACATCACCTAGAAAAAGAAATTTCTAAGTACACAGTAGAAAGTTTACCAAGAGAGTTATTGTTAGAAGCAAAGCAAAAAGGTTTTGCAGACAGACAAATAGCACATATGTTAGACTGTTACGAGAGTGAAGTACATAAAAAACGTTCTGCACAAGGCATAAACAGAGTATTTAAATTAGTAGATACTTGTGCTGCAGAATTTAAGGCAATGACACCTTATTACTACTCTACTTTTGAAGAAGAGATAGAAACTCCAGACGGTAAACGTTATGTACAGAATGATAGTGTTGTAAGTGATAAGAAAAAAGTTGTAGTACTAGGTTCTGGACCAAACAGAATAGGGCAAGGTATAGAATTTGATTATTGCTGTGTGCACGGTGTTTTAGCAGCTGCAGAATGTGGTTACGAGACTATAATGATTAACTGTAACCCAGAAACGGTTTCTACCGATTTTGATACAGCTGACAAATTATATTTTGAACCAGTTTTCTGGGAGCATATTTATGATATTATTCAGCATGAAAAACCAGAAGGTGTTATTGTACAATTAGGCGGACAAACAGCTTTAAAGCTTGCAGAAAAATTATCTAAATATGGTATAAAAATTATAGGAACTAGTTTTGAATCTTTAGATTTAGCTGAAGACAGAGGTAGTTTCTCTAAAATGTTATTAGAGAATAATATACCTTTTCCTAAGTACGGTATAGCAGAAACTGCAGATGAGGCTTTAGAATTAGCAGACGAGTTAGACTTTCCGTTATTAGTTAGACCATCTTATGTATTAGGAGGTCAAGGAATGAAAATTGTAATAAACAAAGCAGAGCTAGAAGAGCACGTTGTTAATTTATTAAAATCTATTCCAGGAAATAAACTTCTTTTAGATCACTACTTAGATGGTGCAATAGAGGCAGAGGCAGATGCTATTTGTGACGGGGAAGATGTTTACATTATAGGCATTATGGAGCATATAGAACCTTGTGGTGTACACTCAGGAGATTCTAATGCAACATTACCACCTTTTAATTTGGGTGAGTTTGTAATGCAGCAAATAAAAGACCATACTAAAAAGATAGCATTAGCATTAAATACAGTAGGTTTAATAAACATACAGTTTGCTATTAAGGATGATATGGTATACATTATAGAGGCCAATCCTAGAGCATCTAGAACAGTTCCTTTTATAGCAAAAGCATACAAAGAACCGTATGTAAATTACGCTACAAAGGTAATGTTAGGAGAGAAAAAAGTAAAAGACTTTAATTTTAACCCTCAATTAGAAGGTTTTGCAATTAAGCAACCTGTTTTTTCTTTCAATAAATTTCCTAATGTAAACAAGAATTTAGGTCCAGAGATGAAGAGTACTGGAGAAAGCATCTTGTTTATAGATAGTTTAAAAGATGATGAGTTTTACAACTTATATGCAAGACGTAAAATGTACTTAAGCAAATAGTGTAAAGTTTTTACAAATAAAAAATCCCCATTAGAAATTACTCTAATGGGGATTTTTATTTATTAACTAATCTAAATGTGGGGTTTGGTAGTCTTATTTTTTTATCCCAAAAGGGAGAGAAAAATCTCTTCCCTTAAGTTGGGGTTTGTTGTTCTACTCTTGTAAATTAAGAGGTAGTATATTGTAAATAGATTTCTCTCCTTTAGTAATAGTTTTTGCTAAAGTTTCATAAGATTCTTTTTCTGGATCATTAGAATTCCATTCAACTCTTCCTTTTTCAAAATCTGAGAAGTAAGTATCCCAATCTGTGTATTTCTCTTTAGCAATAACCAATGTTTCAGATAAAATTTCTAAAGATTCTTCTTTAGTTATATAGCCAGATGCGTACCCCATACAAACGTTATTAGTAACTCTAGCATAATCCCAAGATTTGTATGTGTAATCTCTAGTTTTTAATTCTTCAAGCGACTCTAATAAAGATTCTTTGCTTGTAATATCCCAAGCGCTTTTAAGCATTCTTTTAGCTCCTGCAGCATCAGATTTTTCAAAAGGAAATTCAAATATTTCTTTATAACCACTAACTAACTCTTCATTTGTAGTATAACCAGCATTACTCATCATAGCTTCTACATCACCAACACCGCCGTATCCGTGAATAAAATATATACCACCAAGCATAAAACTGCTTAGTTGTTCGTCTTTTAATTGTTCGCTTTTAGAGCAAGAAACAGCACTAAATATTGCTATGCAATAGATAGCAGCTAATTTAAGTTGTTTTACTTTTTTCATAATTTTTAATTTTGAATAGGACTTATTTTAATATATACGCTAATTTATGACGAGACAGTTGTAATTAGTTTAGACAATAAATATTTGTCTAGAGTTAATTCATATTCGTTTTTAGTTTAGACCGTTTAGCGCTACGTTAGCTAAATAATAATAGTTAGATGTTGTGCTATCTATTTTAGATTTTAATTGTATTTGGTATTCTAACCCAGACTTGTTGCCGTCTATAGGAGAGGAGATAACTATTTTATGAAGAAATAAATCTTCTTTAGGACTGTTTTCGTTACCAGTCTTTATAGCTCTCTTAACTAAGCTGTCTAGAGAGCTAATATCTATTTCTTTTTGTAGAGAAAACATATAGTTTTCTATTTTACCTTCTTCTAATTTTAAAGAAATTTCTGAAAGTTGTGCCCAAGCATTATCCTTGAACGACCAACCTTCCATACTTAAAGATTCAGGAGTATTTGTAACAGTAGCATCAACTTGGATTCCTTTTTCTTGGTAATTTTGTAATATTAAATCTGTGTATAGCGCGTCTTCTCCAAATTTATTTTTAAGAACTTCTTCAATCTGTACAAACCCATCTGCATTAGCTTTATATACTTTTTCTTTGCAAGAAAAGAATATAAAGAGTAGGAGTATAGGTAAAATAGATTTTAGTTTCATTATCATTTTTGCTAAAGAGTATTTACTCTTAATTTAGGAGTAAATGTATAATCTAAAGGCGGTTATGTATATGAAGAATCTATATTAGTTAACGATCAGTTTATATTTGAAGCTAAAAGCGGTTAGTTGTTTAGTAAGCGTTCTACAAACTCTGTCTTACGGCGTGCAGAAACTGGAATTTGTTCTCCTGATTTTAGAAAAATATATCCGTTTTTATCATACTTATCTATAAAATCTAAATTAACAACATAAGATTGGTGTGTACGCATAAAACGATCTTCAGGGAACTGATCTTCAAACTCCTTAATTGGTTTAGATGCGATATAAGATTTTCCGTTAGACAAATAGAATGTAGTATATCCTTTATCAGACTTGCAATGTGTTAAATGTTTAAATTCTATAATTTGTAAGCCTTCTTGTAAGCGTAAAATCAGTTTTTCTTTTTTGCGACCAAGCATTTCATTTTTAACAACTTGCAATTGTTCTTGCTGTGTTTCTGTATTTGTAGTTATAGCTTTGTCTATTGCAGCCTCTAACTCTTCAATATCTACGGGTTTTAAAATATAATCTACAGCACCGTTTTTTAATGCTTGTAGCGCATACTGCTCGTACGCAGTAATAAATATTACATTATAATTTAAGTTGGTGGTTTGCTCTAAAAAATCGAAAGCATTACCATCTATAAGGTTTATGTCTAAAAAAATTAAATCTGGATTACAAGCATTTGCAACAACAACTGCTTCTTTTACAGATTCGCATTCTCCTAATATTGTTATATCTTTTTCTAAAGAAGTTATCATTGCTAATAACCCTTTTCTAATATAAAGTTCGTCTTCTACTATTAAAGCTTTAAGCATCTTCTGGTTCTATTTTATATGGTAAAGTAAGTGTAACAAGTGTTCCTTGTTCTTTGTAAATTGATCTATCTTCTATTATAACGCCAGTTTCTACTTTTAATTCTTTAGAAATAATTTTTAGGCGTTCTGCCGTTATCTGTGTAGATAAAGACTTCTTTTTACTATTAGTATTTTGCTTGGTTGCATTAATACCTAAACCGTTGTCTTTAATTAAGCAGACTAGTTTGTTATCTTCTAAACTAATTTTTAGTGATATCTCTGCGTTTTCCATATTGTTTTTAAAGCCGTGTTCTATGGCATTTTCTACAAATGGTTGCATTAACATTGGAGGTACAAGAACGTTTATGTTATTTAATTTTTCATCAACTATTAAGCTATAATTAAAACCATTCTGACCTCTCATATTTTGTAAGTCAATATAGTTTTGTAGCGCTTTTAACTCTTGTTTTAATGGTACAAGTTTTTCTCTAGAGTTTTCTAAGATTAAACGTAAAAGTTTAGAAAATTTAGATAGATAAATAATTGCTTTTTTGTCTTCCTTGTTTAGGATCATCCCTTGTAGAACAGACAAACTATTAAAAATAAAATGAGGAGTCATTTGTGAGCGCAACAAACGTTGTTCTGTTTGTATATGTTCGTGGGCTGTTTTTATGTTTCGATATTTAAAAACAAATAAAGCAGAAAGTAGGGCAACGGTTAATAAAAGTAATAAAAAGGCACCCCATATTTTTTGCTTTTCAGCAATTTCTAAACGGTTATCTATAACTTTTACTTGCTTTATTAAAGTAGTTTCTCGTCTATTTGCAACTTTTAGTTGTTTATCAGAGCTTTCTAAAGCGTGTATTTTTTCACTAATTTTTTGTCTAAAAATCTCTTCATTAGTATCTTCTATATAATCTAAATATCCAGAAGCTTCAATTAGTTTATTTTGAGATCTATACAAATCAAAATAATGCTCGTACAAGCTTTTTTTATTGTAGAGAGTAGAGCTTTCTGTTAGTGACATAGCAGCTGAATCTAAGTACATTTTTGCATTTTTCCAGCTTCCTTTTCTTATATATGCTAAGCCAATGTTAGAGTAGTGTACATTATGGTTTCTATCATCAGACTGTTTTAATGTTTTTTTAAGGTATACAATGGCTTCATCCCACTTTTCTAGCCCCATTAGGGTTAACGCATAATTATTTGTAAATAACGATAGTTTTCTATATTTAGGGTATGTAATATTGTTGTATATTTTATGAGCTTTTTTAAAATCATCATTATGATAATACAACATTCCCCATTTAAAACATAGACTTTGGTAAGCAATAGAATCTTTTTCTCTAAAAATAGGAGCTACCTTTTCGCAATACTCAATTCCTTTTTGAATTTCATTTAAATCGATAAGATTTTCTGCCATTAGATTAAAAGCTCTAACCAAATTGGTTGTATCTTTTAAACGCATAGCCTCCTTTGTCATTTTATTAGAAAATACCAATCCATTAGAATACTGTCTTGTTCTTCCATAAGATTTAGTAAGATAAAAGAGCTCGTCTAAACTAAGTTTTTGTGTTTCTTTTTTTTTGCTAAGCGTATCTATAACTACATAATACTCTCTAGAATTAAATAATTCTTCTAGTGTTTGCTGTGCTTTTATAGGTTGATATATTACAACGCATAAGAAAAATAAAATTATGGTTTTTAACTGCTTCATAGATTGGTTTAACAAAATTGAATATAACCAAATGCTTGTAATTATCTACAATATGTTTTTAGAAATATTAATTATTTTTTCCTTTTTTTAATAATTCGCCCTCCGCATTGTAAGTTTCACCATTATATAGGCTATATGTAGCATTATTACTATCGGTGCTTAACGTCATTGAGTTTGCTGTATCTGGAAACTTTTTAAAAACTTTGTTGTTTTTATCTATTAGATATGCTGTGTTGTTTTTTTCTACATAAGCGTATTTTTCTTGAAAATATTTAGCGCTTTCATATTCAAAGGGAATAACAACTTCTCCTTTTGTATTAATATAGCCATATAAATTACTTCCTTTTTCCTTTACAGCAGCTAGGCCATTAGAAAAAATATCTGCCCATTGGTACTCTTTTAAGTCAATAATTACTTTTCCGTTTTCATTAATAAAGGCATCCTTATCTGTATAATTTACATTGTCTTTTATATAGTTTTTAGCGGCAAGTATAAGACCCGCTTTACCAAAGTCACCTTCAAAATTTTGCCATCTACCATTGGTAATGTTTTTTCCTGTTAGGGTATATATATCAGTGTTGCTTATACCATTTTCATTATCAATTTCAGTTATAAAACTATTTTCTAAAACCGTTATTCTATTAAACCTTTCTGGTAATATTTGTTTTCCGTATTTATTATAAAGACTAGTTTTACGATTATTATAAACGTTAAAATAGCCCTTTTCGTGGTAAATATTATTATAAATATTAGGTAATAATACTTTACCTGTTTTTGCATTAATTAGACCTTTAGGTCCATTAACTTCTTTTTCTGTAATAACAATGTTACCATCATATATTTCATATCTATATAATACATAATCTATTTTCTCTAGAGTATTGTTTGTAGTATTTAGCCAAAGATATTCTCTAGTGTAGTCTGTGTCCTCTGTGTAGTAATAATAATCTAAAACGTATTCTAAGTCGTTGAACGTAGGCCTAATAACCCAATTACCAGCAGCATTAACAAAACCGCTTTTATTTGTGGTACTGTCTTGTGCTATATAATAACCAAAATTAGATTTTTTGTAGCTAGGTGGTTTTATGGTTACTTTTTTTGTGTTTAATGTTGGTTTGCCTTTATTAATAAACAGCTTTATTTTATCTATCTCTCCTTTAGCAGAATAAGTAGTATAGGTTGTACGTGAGTTTATAGGTGTTTCTGGTACGGTTTGTAATAAACTGTTTTTTAAATCTTCTTTTGTTTTAATCTTATTATTATCAATTTTTTTAATTGTTTTAGAAAAGATAGACTTTACATCTTTTAAATAAGATAGCATTTCTTCAGTAGGTTTAGAATTACTAGAAATCCCTTTTTCTTCTAAAATTTCGCCATTTTTATGTATTGCTTCAATAGATACAATATTATCTTCTAAATAAGAGGGATATGTAATCTGTACCTTGTTGTAATCTACTTTTTTATAACTTATAACAATGGTATCAACTTCTGTTGTAGAAGCGTCTATTATATATTCTTTAATATTTGGTACACTGTAAATAAAGTTAACATTTAAACTGTCTATATTTTTAGCAGAAGAAAAATTATGAACTAGGTATCCGTTGGAGTTTACAGTAGTCGTGGCTGTATCTGCTACAGTTGTTTTATCAGAAAGGAATTTTTTTTCTATTTGTAATTTTATTGGATTATCAATTTTATCCCAATGCTCTTCAATAGATTTTAATTTTAAATCTGAAGTACTATAACCACCAAACCTTAATGTAGAGTTAGGAGGTATTATTTTTTGCTCAAATATAATCTCATTTGTAAAATCTGAAATGTGTTTATCTATGGTATCCTTTGAGTAAATTTTATATGGATTTTTATTAAAAATAGTAGTGTCTTTTTTCTGAGATGTCTCTACCGATAATTCTAAATTTATACTAGAAAAATTTAGTAGCATAGTAATACCTTGGTTTTCCTCTTCTAGAAGTTTTTTAGCTTCGGCTAGAGTTAAAGTATCTATGGCTTTTATTAACGGATTGTCCTTGTCTATATTCTTTAATGGTTTTTTCTGTGAAGTACAAGAGCAAATACCAATAATTAAAGCTAATGGTACTATTACATTTTTAAGCATAAATTTTATTTTAGTTGTGGTGGTTTAGCTATAAATTTCTTGCTCTAGAGTACTCTTTTTATAAGACTTTATGGCAAAAAAGATAAATACTAATGTAATAAGAGTTCCTAATATTAGTGTATTGGTAGATCCTAAAGTTTCAGAAATTGATATAAGTATTTTTTTTAATCCTCTTCTAGATCCAGACACACTTATGTTTTCTCCTGCTTCTAATTTTAAAGCACTAGAATAACAAGCAAAAGTAAGAATTGCTGCGATTAGAGAATATATACTAGGTTTAACCCAAGCCTTGGTTTTTTTCTGCTCTGTATTTTTTGTTAAACTTGCACTAGAAACTATGGTGTCTAGTGTAGATTGATATTCTTCTTGTGTAGCAAAATCCAAATACACTTTTTCTTTCTTCCCTTTTTCAGTAAAAAATACTTGAAACCCTTGTTCTGCTGCAAAAGGAACAATTTTTAAAATATCGGTATAGCTAAATGTATGTTGTGTGTTTAGTAGTCCTTTTTTATCGGAATCTAATTCTGTTGTAAAAGCTTCTATAGTTTTATAATCCTCGTCAGATACCCTAATTGTAGCATCTGTTAGTGCTATGTTTTTAATATATGTTGCTTTAGGATTAATTATGAATTGTTGCATTTATCTAATTTTTAAATTTTTGATAAATGTAGACAAGCATATTAAAATACCTATATATCAATATATATTTGACTATAGTTAATTAATATTTGATTGCTTTTAAGATTTAAACTAAAGTGCAATTTTAATGTTTTCAGATTCTAAGGTGTCTAAAAAATCTTCCATCTTAAAGTTAGAAGACTCAAAAGTGTTACTTCTTTTAAAAGCTTGCTCTTTACGTCTAATACTACGTGCAAATCTACGTATACCTTGTTTGTCTTCTACTAAAAGACCTGGTACTACTAAACTTTTACCATCTGCATCTTTTGCAACCATTGTAAAATAAGACGAATTACAGTGTTTTTTTTCTCCTGTAGTAATATTTTCAGACTCTACTCTAACACCAACAACCATAGAGGTTCTTCCTGTATAGTTTATAGATGCTTTAAGTGTAACTAATTCTCCTACTTCTATAGGGTTTAAAAAATCTACTCTGTTTACAGATGCAGTTACACAGTAGCCTCTAGAGTGTTTAGAGGCACAAGCAAATGCAATTTGGTCCATTAGATTTAAAATATAACCACCGTGCACTTTACCTCCAAAATTAGAGTGTGCAGGTAACATTAATTCTGTTATAGAAACTTTAGATTCTTTAGCCGTTTTAAATTTTTTCATAGTCTTAATTTCTAACGTGTGGAGATTTTTCTTTTGTTACTTCTGTAATAAAATATTTAGTGTCACCTAACCAAGAAAAAGTTGCGTAACGCTCCACATAGGTAACTTTTACATAGTTACCTTGGTACTCTTTTAATTTGTCTATAATATCTACGTCCTTATCTAAAACCGAAAAAGAGAATATCTGTGCTCCAGATATTCCTTGACTTATTTCTCCTTCCCAGGTTTTAACAATAACACCTTTGTGGCTAAATTTTATTAATTCGCCAGATCTGTACCCCTCACTAATAGGTACATAATATATAAAGGCATATATAGCCGCAAATACAGCAACAATAAGTAATAAGGTAATAATTAATGCTTTTTTCATTTTATAAAAGTATAATGGTTGTTTTTGTTTATAATTCTTCGTGGTTATCTAATGCTCTATTTAAAATTGGCTCAGGAATAGATTTTTTAGCTTTGGCGCCCATTTTCTTCAGTTTTTCTATAGAAGTTACAATGTTTCCGCGGCCTTCTACTAACTTATTCATAGCACCTTTGTACTCGGTTTTAGCCTCGTCCATTTTTTTGCCAACTCTAGTTAAATCGCCAACAAATCCCTCAAACTTATCATACAAAGCACCTGCTTGTTTGGCAATTTGTATGGCATTACGCTGTTGTTTTTCGTTATTCCACATAGTATCTATAGTACGTAAAGTAGCAAGTAGAGTAGATGGGGTAACTATAACAATGTTCTGTTCAAAAGCCTTGTTGTATAAGCTGTTATCATTATTAATGGCTATTGCAAATGCTGGTTCTATAGGTACAAAAAGCAATACAAAATCTGGACTTTCCATTTCGTATAAATCTTCGTACTTTTTTGCAGATAATTGATCTACGTGTTTACGCAGAGATGTAATATGTTCTTTTAAAAATTGCTCTCTGTCAGTTTCATCATCTGCATTTACATAGCGCTCATAAGCGGTTAAAGATACTTTAGAATCTACTACCATTTTTTTATTATCGGGTAAATTAATAATAACGTCTGGTAATACTCTAGAACCATCTTCTCTGGTAAAACTTTGTTGTACAGTATACTCTCTATCTTTTTCTAATCCAGATTTCTCTAGTACACGTTCTAGCACAAGTTCTCCCCAGTTTCCTTGCATTTTACTATCGCCTTTTAATGCTTTAGTTAAGTTTTCTGCTTCCTGGGTAATTTTAAGATTCTGACTCTGTAAGTTTAGTAATTGTTCTTTTAAAGCAGAATGTATGCTAATGTTCTCTTTCTGACTTTCTTCAACTTTCTTCTCAAACAACAGAATTTTTTCTTGTAGCGGATGTAAAATATTTTTAATGTTTACTTGATTTTGCTCTGTAAACTTGGTGCTTTTTTCATCTAAAATCTTATTTGCTAAGTTTTCAAACTCTTTGGTAAACTTTTCTTGAAGCTGCTCTACTTCTTGTTTTTGTTCTGTATTCTTAAGTTCAAGGTTTTCTAAATCTGCTTGGTATCTTGTAATTCTATTTCCAAGTAACTCTTTGTCTTCGCGCAAAGAGTTTTTTTCATCTTCTAGAGATAATAGTTTATTTTCTAATGTAGTCAAGTTTTGCTTTAATATAGATTCTCTTTCTAATAGAGCACTTTGGCTAGATTTTGTTTTAAGGTTCTGAATATAATTACCTAAAAAGTAACCTGCGGTAAGGCATAAAATGGCAACTAAAAAGTAAATTAAAAAATCGGTCATAAAGTTCTAGTGTCTATAAAAAGTAAAGATAAACGTTTTGTCTTTTGTTTTCTTTATAGTTTTTAGAAACTGATAAAAAATTTAGACTACTTTAAAAGAACCACTTTCTGGATTAAAAGTAATAGTATCTTTAGGAAAAAGAGCATCAAACTTTTTTGCAGCAATAAGAGCTGCTGGAGTGTTAAAATGACTTGTGTTTTTATCTAAAATCAAGATTTTATCGCATAATTGTAATGCAACTTCTATTTCGTGAGTCGTAAACAGAATAGTCTTTTTGGTTTTATGCGCTATGTTTTTTAATAGTTTAAGAATTGTTGCTTTGTGGTACAAGTCTAAATGAGAAGTTGGCTCGTCTAGTAAAATAATAGAGGTGTCTTGTGCCAAGGCTCTAGCAATCATTACTTTTTGTAATTGTCCGTCACTAAGTTCGTAACATTTTTTATGTTGTAACTCTTCAATTTGAACCAAAGAAATAGCTTCTGTAATTTTTTGTTTGTCGGTTGTTGTTAAGGTACCTATCCAGTTTGTGTATGGCTGTCTTCCTAAAGCAATAACCTCTAATGCTGTTAAATTTTTAGATGCTATTTTCTCTGTTAAAACAACACTTATTTTAGATGCTAATAGTTCTGTTTTGTAAGATTCTAATAACAAATTATCTATATAAATAGTGCCGCTTAGTTTAGGTTGTACATTGCCTAATGTACGTAGTAATGTAGATTTCCCTATGCCATTTACACCAACAATAGCCGTTAATTCTCCTTTTTGTAACGCAAAATTAATATCCTTAGAAATAACAATTTGTTTTTTCTTAGAGCTGTAACCAACACTTAGGTTTGTTACTTGTAGTGCTATATGTTGTTCTTCTTTTTTGATGTTTTTTATTTTTTTATTCTGTTTTAATCAATCTTTAAAATACCATTTTCTTTTTGCGTACCAATAACCAAATTACAACAGGAGCACCAATAATAGATGTAATAGCATTTATTGGTAATACATAAGCACTGGAAGGTATTTGTGCAATGGTATCACACAGGAGCATTAAAATAGCGCCATATAATAGTACAGCTGGTATTAATATTTTATGGTTGGTTGTATTAAAAATTTGGCGAGTTAAATGTGGTACTGCCAAGCCTATAAAAGCAATTGGTCCTGCAAAAGCTGTTATGCTTCCGGCTAATAAACCTGTTGCTAAAATAATTAAAAAACGTTGTTTCTTTATGTTAACACCAAGGCTACGGGCATAATTTTCGCCTAATAAAAAGGCATTTAAAGATTTTATGGCAAATATACTTAAGCTAACACCTAAGCCAATTATAGCGCTTAATAGTCCAAGTTGTGTCCAAGTTAAATTACCAAGACTACCAAAAGACCAGTAGATATATTGTTGTAATTGTTCTGCATCTGTAAAATAAGAAAGAACACTTACAATTGCAGCAGTGATGCTCCCAAACATTAATCCTATAATTAATAGTGCCATTGTGTCTTTTACTTTAGATGCAACAACCATAACGGCTAATAATACTAAAAAACTACCAGCGCTAGAAGCTATAGCAAGTGTAACATTTGTTACTATACCAAAAGTAATAATTCCAGATAATACAGAAGAGCCCATAATTAAAATGGCAGCTCCTAAACTTGCGCCAGAACTAATACCAAGTACAAAAGGGCCCGCCAAAGGGTTTCTAAATAGTGTTTGCATTAACAAACCACTTAACGCCAAACCACCACCAGCTAGTATAGCAGTAATAGCTTTTGGTATTCTGTAATTTCTAATAATATAACCCCAGGATTCTTTTTGCAAATCACCTCCAAAAATTGCACTTAATGTATCTGAAAACGGTATGCTTACAGAACCAAAACTTATACTAATGCAGAAGCATATTACCAGTAAAACAAGTAATAGTAAAAAAGTTAATTTATAGGATTTGGTTGTTAACACGTTATTGCAATGGTTTAAAAAAGGTAGTCTTATAGTCTGGCAAAACATCTGGATGAAAAATAGAAATAAGATCTTTTAATACTAAGTCTGGCCTATTTGGAGCAAGTTCAAAAAATAGTACGCCGCCAGTTTCTCCTTTAGAAAGTGTAATTGTGTATATTTTTTTATTCTTGTACGCATTAAACTGAGTGTAATGTTCGCTAGATGCAGCAACTTCTTTATAACTAGAATTATTAGAAGGAGATATCCAAAAATCTGCTTTACCAGCTTTGTCAAAAACACTTTCTACGCTTAAACCAATACCGCCAGTTTCCTCTAGATCGCTCCATAAATAATTAGAGTTTGCATCTTTTAAAAATTGAGCCATCCAGCTTTTTCCGCCAGCAACGTGCCATAAATCTTTGTATAAACCTCCTGTTAAAACACTTGGTCTGTTGCTCGATTTTTTGGCTAGTTCTTTAGCTTGATTGTAATTTGTTTCAATTGTTTTAAAGATTGAATCTGCCTTTACTTCAGTATTAAAAAAAGGAGCAAAAAATTTAATCCATTCTGCTTTACCTAGTGGTGTTTCCTCTGTCCAATCACCATTAAAAACAACAGGTATATTAGAGCGTTGTAAAGTACTGTATGTTTTATTGTTATTGTCTATGCCAAAACCAACAACAACCTCTGGATTAAGGGCTATAACCATTTCTGTATTAAGAGATTGGTTAACGCCAAGTTCTTCTATTTTTCCTTTGTTAATTAGTGTTCTTGCATTAGGAGATGAAATATAATCTGTATTAGGAAAACCTACTAATTTATCTAAAACTCCTAGAGATTCTAATGCCGGAATATGGGTTGTAGATGTTACAACAATACGCTCTACAGGCACACTAACAATAGCATCATAATCGTCTTTATTTAATGTAATACTAGCTGCTTTTTCTTTAGGGACAAGTGCGTATGTAAAAGCAGATTCTGCTTTTGGCCAAGGAGAGGTAATTTTTAAAATTGTAACACCATTTTCTTGTTTTTCTATGTTAAACCCCTTTGCATAGGTTAACGGTATAGTATTTACTTCTTGCTTTAGAGAAGTTGGTAATGGCGCAGGCTTATTTTCTTTACAAGCTGCAAGTAGTATAAAGCAACTTAAAAAAAAAGTTTTAAAAATTTTCATTGACTCTGGATTAGAGTCCAAAAGTAGTGTAATTTAAATTTGAATAAAAAAATTGAGTAAAAAGGATTACTTTTGCGCCGAATTTTGGTTCTAACTACATAGTGTAGTAAGATTAAAAGGGAATTTGGTGCAAAACCAAAACTGTTCCCGCAACTGTAAGCTTAGTTTACCTAGGGTAAATGCTTTTTGTAACTACAATCCACTGTCTAATTTATGGCGGGAAGGAAGGCAAAAAGACGCAAGTCAGGAGACCTGCCATATTATATTAACAATTTAATAAAATCCTCGGGTAAAGGATATTTAAATAATTATGGTGCACAATAAATTTTTATTTTTTTCACTGTGTTTTTTCACAGTCCTATTTTCTTATGCTCAAAGAGATAGTGTAGTAGTTTTAGATGAAGTTGTTTTAACAGATGCAAAGTTATCTCAGTTTTCTGTAGGTAATAAAAAGCAAGTTTTAAAAGATTCGGTTTTAAGCAAGAGTCAATCTTTTACAGATTTGTTACGTTACAATAGCACAATATATTTTAAAGAAAATGGCTATGGTATGGTATCTTCACCTTCTTTTAGAGGAACAAATGCGCAGCAAACTGCTGTAATTTGGAATGGTATAAACATTAACTCTCAATTAAACGGGCAAACAGATTTTAATACTGTTGTTACATCTAACTACAATAACGTAACCATAAAAAGTGGAGGAGGAAGTGTACAATACGGTAGTGGAGCCATAGGAGGTAGTATTCACCTAAATAGTACTTTTAATTTTAAAGAGCATTTAGATAACGAGGTGCGTATTGGTTATGGTAGTTTTAATACTCAAAGTACAAACTATAAACTTTCTTTAGGCTCTAAAAAGTTTTCACTAGACCTTGGTGTAAATTATAATTCATCTAATAATGATTATAAATATTTAGGAACAGATCAGAAAAATGAAAATGGAGCTTATGAAAACGGAAACGTTGACCTTAGTTTAGGGTATTTAATTTCAGACAATAATATTTTAAAACTATACCACAACACGTATTTGGGTTCTAGAGATTTTTCAGGGACTTTATTAGTAAAGTCTAACGAGAATTATAAGAATACAAATGTTAGAACAATGTTAGAGTGGAGTAATTTTAATGATAAAAAAATTAGTCGCTTAAAACTTGCTCATTTATATGAAAGATATAGATATTATGCAAATAAAGATAGACCTGAATATGCCTTTGGTTATGCAAATTCTTATTTGTTTAATTATGATTATAAATACACTTTTTCAAACGTAATACTAAACGGTATTGTAGATCATAATTATACAGATGTTATTGGGAGAAATATAGAGGAGTCTAACAGAAGCATTACATCATTATCAATCTTAATGCAGCACAAACTATCTAGTAAGTTTAAATATACATTTAATGTTAGAAAAGATTATACAGAAGATTTCTCTAGTCCATTTCTGTTTGTTTTTAATGGTGATTATAGTTTTTCTAACATTTATAATATAACACTTAGTGCATCTAAAAATTATAGAATACCCACTTTTAACGATATGTATTGGGTAGGAGCAGGTAATAAAGACTTAGTGCCAGAAACATCTAAACAAGTAGAGATTGGTAATTATTTTAAATTTAAAAATATTCAGTTTAACGTATTAGGTTATTATACCAAGTTGTCTGAAATGATACAATGGAGACCTATCTCTGGTGAAGGGTGGATACCTGTAAATGTAAAAGATGTTACACAATATGGAGCAGAAGCAGAAGTAGCTGTAACAAAACAAATAGGAAAAAGTAAATTAGTATGGTTAACTAATTACGCATATACAAAGTCTATAGACGATAGTAACGACAAACAATTAATGTATGTGCCATTACATAAAGTAACATCTAACCTAGCTTTTAGTTACAAAAAAATAGAAGCTTATATGCAATTATTAAGAAACGGGTTGGTATATACAACAACAGATAGTAGTCGCGAGTTACCAGGTTATACTGTGGCAAATCTAGGAATGAATTATGAGGTTGTAAAAACCTCTAAAAACACAACATCTTTAGGTTTAAGAATTAATAACTTATTTAATAAAGAATATCAGAACACGGCATTTAGACCTATGCCAAATAGAAACTTAATGGTTCAACTAACAACTAAATTTTAATATTATGAAAATGAATGGTAAAATAGCATCTCTACTGGCTTTAGGGTTTTTAATTATTTCTTGTGAGAGTGATGATAACTCAGTAGACTTGCCAAAAGGAGAATACGATAATGGAATTTTAATATCTAACGAAGGAGCTTTCTCTGGAGGAACAGGAACTATCAACTATATTTCTGATGATTATTCTACTATGGAGTCAGAGGTATATAAGAAAGTTAACAATGAAGATTTAGGTACAATAGTACAATCTATAGGTTTTAATGATGATGAAGCATATATTATAGCAAATGTTTCTAATAAAATTTCAATTGTAAACAGAAATACGTTTGAAAAATTAGGGGAAATTACAACAGGACTTAATAACCCTCGTTATTTTGCTGTATCTAACGGAAAAGGTTATGTAAGTAACTGGGGAGATACTGCAGATGAAAATGATGATTACATTGCAATTATTAACTTAAGTAGTTTTGCTATAGAGGGCACTATTCCTGTGGTTTTAGGACCAGAAAAATTATTGGGCGAAAATAATGTTTTATATGTAGCACATTCTGGTGCTTACGGTACTAATAATAAGGTTTCTGTAATTAATACTATTACAAATGAACTATCTAGTACTATAGAAGTTGGTGATGTACCTAACTCTATGCAAATAGAAGATGGTTATTTATGGGTGTTAGCCTCTGGAAAACCTAATTATATCCCAGGTGTAGAAGAAACAGGAGGTGTTTTATCTAAAATTAATACAAGAGATTATAGTGATATCGTTAACTATACATTTGGTGTTACAGAACATCCAGGTTCTCTAGGTTTAGATGATGATGAATTTTATTATGGTCTTGGTGGTAGCATATACAAAATGGATATTGAAGACACAGAGCTACCTACTTCAGCATACATAGAAAATATTAGTTATTATAATATGACTATACACGACGATAAAATGTATGTAACAGATGCTAAAGATTATGCAAGTAATGGGTCTGTATCTATATATGATTTAGAAACTAAAGAGTTAGAACAAACATTTGATGTAGGCCTTATACCAGGAGGAGTTTATTTTAATTAAGAACATCACAATTACACATAAAAAAAGGCTCACTATTTAGTGAGCCTTTTTGTTTTTAATACCGAGTTGATAAAACCTAAACTATTTACTAGTAGGCTTAATATCATTTGGCATAATATACATCTCTGAACTAAACTTAGGGTATGTAACACCTTTTGTAACTTTAGCTGCGTCTGTATCTTTCTGTAAGTCGAACTTACCAGCAGTACCAAGCATATCATCTAAAGCAGCACGCAATAAAGGATCTGTAGTATCTCCGTAAGGTTTAATGTTTTTATAATATTGGTATTCTATAACCTCTATATCAGGTACAAAACCATTTGTATAGTCACTTTCATTATTAGCATTATAAATTTGGAAAACAATTGGCTGCATACCTACAGTGTGTTTTGTACTTCTGTTATCAGTATCTGTATAAGGTTCATCTCTACTTCCTTTAGGAGCATCTACAACAGTAATAGAGCCTTCATTTTTACCCTTTGTTTTTTCGCCAATAACCTTAACAGGTATATATGGCCTTAATCCGTTTATGATCATTTCACTTGCAGAAGCAGTTCTTTCTGTACCTATAACATAAAGTCTAGTTATGCCTGTTAATCTATTCATAGCAGTAGCTCCTGATTGATTTCCAGTGTTTTTATCATATAAAAAAACATCTTGGAAGAACGGGTATACAGAGTTATTTTCAGCACTTCTTTTTGAATTATACCTTAATTCAGCAAATACATCTCCATTTGAAGAGCCTTGAATGTAAGGGTTAGCTTCACCATATATCATACTTGCTAATAAAGCAGATGTTAATACAGAACCACCACCATTGTATCTAAAATCTAAAATAAGTTCATTAACTCCAGCTGCTTTTAATTCTCCAAAAGCATCGTTTAATTCTCCGTTGTACGTGCCACGGAAACCTTCGTAAACAAGGTAGCCAATTTTACGTCCGCCTTCTTCTATAACGCTTGTATGTAGTACAGGGTTTATAGATAATTCTTGAGCCGTAATTGATTTTTCTTCAGTCTGTGTTAGTACATTATCTTCAGAAACGGTAGCTAAACCTAATGTTACACTTTCTTGGGTGTAGAGTTTGTTTATAATTGTGTAATTACTAACAGTCATTATTTCACCATCTACTTTAGATACCAGATCACCTCTTTTTAGCCCTGCAGTTTCGGCAGGAGATCCCGCAGCAACAGAACCTATTACCATAACAACGTCGTTGGTTCCTGATACTTGTACTAAAGGACCTCTAGTTATACCATAGGTAGTGCTAATACCATTAAAACTTGCCAATTGCTCAGCAACATCATCAATAAACCAAGAGAAATCATCTACTACGTCTGGTTTGTATATTAAAGAGTTAAATAAAGCTTCCTCTGTAGTGTTTGCATCACCAGTTGTTTTAATGCTATTTAAATATGTATAAAAAGCATCTTGGTCGTCATCTTTAGTATCTGCTAAATTTGGCACATCTTCTTGCCAAAAATACCAGTGGTTTAATCCTTTCCAGATAAACTCGTTTACTTCGTTATTTAATTCTACTTCACCTGTTTTTACTTCTCCTCCGTCATCATCATTTTTATCACAAGCCGATAAGAAGAGAATTAGCCCAGATAATAGAAATACTGTTTTTTTCATAATAGTTATTTATTTAGTATAAGAACAAAGCTAGTCGCAACTATTGTTCCATAATTTTACACATATATAAGGTGTAGTATATATACGTTGTATATAGTGTGTCGGTTTATAATGCTGTAAATTACTGACATCTTTTATAAAAAAAAATTTTTTTGTAACAAAAACTGTTATCCATCGTCTTCCTTATATAGACATTAGTAATAGTGTTTGTAGTAACAACCAAACTAAAAATGAAGCAAACAGAATTTCTAAATGTAGTAATGCCTTTTAAAGACAAGCTATTTAGGTTAGCTAAGAGATTGCTTGTTTCTACAGAGGAAGCAGAAGATGCCACCCAAGAGATACTGCTAAAATTATGGTCTAAAAACGACCGAATGAAACAGTATGCAAGTGTAGAAGCTTTTGCTATGACAATGACAAAGAACTTTTGTTTAGACCGGTTAAAATCTAAACAAGCAAGTAATTTAAAGTTAGTACATAGTAATTACACAGACGGGAGTGCGTCTTTACAACGCCAAGTAGAAGCACAAGACAGTGTTAATTGGGTAGAAAAAATAATGGAGAGTTTACCAGAACAACAAAAAATGGCATTGCAATTGCGAGATGTAGAGCAGTATAGTTTTGAAGAGATTGGTAAATTACTAGAGATGACACCTGCAGCAGTTAGAGTGGCATTGTCTAGAGCAAGAAAAACAGTGAGAGAAAAATTAATTGAAAAGCATAATTATGGAATTGCATAATATAGAAAAATTAATAGAAAAGTATTTGGACGCTACCACTACGGTTGCGGAAGAAGAAACATTAAAAGCCTATTTTTTAAAGGGTGATGTTGCTCCGCATTTAAAAGAGTACACAGCAATGTTTACGTACTTTTCTGTAGCTAAAGAAGAAACATTTACCAAGCAGGTGCCATTAAAACCTAGAAAAAGAAATTATAAATGGTTATCCGTTGCAGCAGTAGCAGTTTTAGTATTTGGTATTTATTACGGTAATGATTACCGAGAGCAAAAAGAGGCAGAGTATGTTTTACACCAAACAAAAAAAGCATTTGGTCTTATAGCTCAAAACCTAAATAAAGGAACCGAAAAACTGGTTTACCTTAATAAATTTGAAGAAGCAAAAAACAAGATTTACAAAACAAACTAAAATTAAAATTATGAAAAAATTATTAATCATAGCAGTATTAACTGCATTACCATTTACAGGATTTTCGCAATCAATTTTTGACAAGTTCGAGGATTTAGATAACGTATCATCTGTTATAGTAAATAAAAGTATGTTTAATCTATTAACTAAAATAGACGTAGATGTAGACGATAAAGAAACTAAAGATTATATAGATATAGCTAAGAGTATAAGTAGCCTAAAGGTTTTTATTACAGAAGACAGTAAAGTAGGAACAGATATGTTAACCACAATGAAGTCTTACTTAAAAACAGCTTCTTTAGATGAACTTATGCGTGTAAAAGATAAAGACGCCAATATTAAGTTTTATATAAAAAGCGGTAAAGATGAAGACCACGTGAGCGAACTTTTAATGTTTGTTAGTGATATACAAAATGCAAAAGTAGATGGTCGTAAGGTAGAAACAGTGTTAGTATCTATTACTGGAGATATAGACTTAAATAAAATAGGTTCGTTAACTAGTAAAATGGGTTTGCCTAAAGAGTTAAATCAAATTAAATAATAATATTCATAAACTATCAAGGTTAAAAAATCTAACCTTGATAGTTTTCACAATTAATACACATCAATATGAAAAACGGTATAAAATACGTAGCAGCATTAATTTTGTTAGTTACATTAGGCTCTTGTTCTTCTAATCAAAGCTTACAGGAGTATTACGTAGATAGTAACGAAAACGAGAATTTTTTATCTTTTGATATTCCTACGAGTATCTTAAATATAGCAACGGCAAATTTATCTCCTGAAGAGAAAAAAGCAGTAGAGTCAATAAAAAAAGTGAATGTTTTAGCATTTAATAAAACTACAGATAATGTAGCTTCTTATAAAGTAGAAAAAACAAAAGTAAATGCTATTTTGGGTGATAAAAAGTACACTCAGTTAATGAAAATTAACTCTAAAATGGCAAAAGGTGTAGTTAAGTTTACAGGTACAGAAGATGCTATAGATGAGGTAATTGTTTATGGTTATAAAGACGATAAAGGTTTTGCTTTAATACGTGTGGTTGGTGATAATATGAACCCCGCTTATTTAGGAAAGTTTATTAGTGCTATGGAGAAATCTGATATAGATGAAGGTGCTTTAAAGGATTTAGGTAATCTGTTAAATAAATAAAAAGTAATTACATATTTTTAAAACCCTGTTTTTAACATAGTTAAAGCAGGGTTTTTTTGTGACTAAAAATAAAATAGTGAACATATGTTAATAGGTTTAAATACATTTTATATCTTGTAGGCACATTAACTATTTAAACATTAACAATTATGGAGAATCCAGAAAAATGGATGAATTTAGCAATCGAGAAAGTAATGGATTATGGCCCAAAAATTATTATGGCTATAATTATTTATCTAATTGGTTCGTGGCTTATTAGTAAACTAGTAGGTGTAGCTAGAAAAGTAATGGCCAAAGGCAACTATGATGAGTCATTACAGAAATTTTTATTAAACCTTATTGGTTGGGGATTAAAAATCTTTTTAATCATTACCGTTATTTCTACACTAGGAGTAGAAACTACAAGTTTAGCAGCAGTAATAGCGGCGGCAGGTTTGGCAATTGGTTTAGCGCTACAAGGTTCTTTAGGGAATTTTGCAGGAGGCGTTTTAATTATGATTTTTAAGCCATACAAAATTGGGGATTTAGTTGAAGCTCAAGGAATTTTAGGATCTGTAAAAGAAATTGAAATTTTTACAACTAAATTAATTACACCACAAAACAAATTAGCAATAGTACCAAATGGTGCAATGGCTAATGGTAATATTATTAATTACACTGCAGAAGGGAAAATGAGAGTAGATACCACAGTTGGTATTGGTTACGGAGAAGATATGAAGAAAGCTAAAGAAGTGCTTTTAGAAATGCTTGTAGCTAATCCTAAGGTATTAAAAGATCCTGCACCATCTGTAAACGTAGAGGAGTTAGCAGACAGTTCTGTAAATTTAGCAGTACGTCCGTTTTGTAAACCAGAAGATTATTGGGATGTATATTTTGCAACAATAGAAGGTTCTAAATTAGCATTAGACAAGGCTAAAATTGAAATTCCTTACCCACACGAAGTTCAAATTAATAAATAAGACAATCTGTTTCTTAATATAAAGACCGCTATATGCGGTCTTTTTTTTGTTCAATTTTAAACAAACAAAAACAGTACATAATGTTATCAACAATTAATAATAATCGTTAATAATAAGTTAATATTAGACAAGTAATTTTAATATCTTTTAAATGTAGTTTTATGGCCAACAAACCTATATAAAAAATGATGAAAAATTACCTTAAAGTATTCATTTCCATTGGAATGCTGCTTTTGACGGCCATAGGCTATTGTCAAGCACCAGCATACTACAACGGAACAGATGTTACCCAAACAGGGAGTAACTTAAAAAACAATTTAACAAACTTAGTAACAACTACACAAACCACTGTACTAAGTTATACACCAGGCGTTTGGGACGCTTTAAAACAAACAGATTTAGATCCGGCAAACTCTAATAATGTATTGTTAGTTTATGGTTATAATGATACAGATGGTAACACAACTACAGATCGTACCAGAAGTAAAAATAACAATGGTGGCGGTCTTGGCGATTGGAACAGAGAACATGTTTTTCCAAAATCATTAGGAAATCCAAACTTAGGAACATCTGGTCCGGGATCAGATGCACACCATTTAAGATCTTCAGACGTACAGTTTAACTCGTTACGTAATAACCACCCTTTTGGTGATGGTAGTGGTAATGCAGGTTTAATGAGTGGTAATGTTTGGTATCCTGGAGATGAGTGGAAAGGAGATGTTGCTAGAATGGTAATTTATATGTACGTACGTTATGGCAACCAATGTTTGCCTACAGCAGTTGGTACAGGGGCAACTACGTATAGTGCAGATGTTCCAGATATTTTTTTACAATGGAATGCACAAGATCCAGTTTCTCAAGTAGAAATTAATAGAAATGTATTGTTAGAGGGTATTCAAGGAAACAGAAATCCTTTTATAGATAATCCTGCTTTTGCAACTGCTATTTGGGGAGGACCACAAGCAGAAAACAGGTTTAACAACACAAGTTCAGATACAGAAGCTCCTACTGCACCTTTAAATTTGGTTGCAGCAAACACAACAGAAACAGAGACACTTTTAAGTTGGGATGCAGCTACAGATAATGTGGGTGTTACAGCGTATCAAATTTTTAATGGTACTACTTTAGTTGGTGTGGTTAGTGGAACATCATACTTAGTAACAAACTTAACAGCTAACACAACTTATACTTTTACTATAAAAGCAATAGACGCTGCAAGTAATACATCTGTAAATAGTAATACAGCTTCTGTTACAACTTCAGAGGGTACGGTAGTTACACCACCAACAGGAGATTATATTGTTTTTCAAGGGTATGAGAGTACAACTACAGATAACTGGAACTTTACAGCATCACCAAACAATTGTAATGATGGTGGTAGCGATGTTTGGGATGTAGTTACAAGCATAGGATCTATAAGTACAGCAAATACAGCTGTAAATTTCTTTGGTGTTAGAGATTTAGAAGGTAATTGTGGTACAGCAGATGGTGGTACATTAACTTTTGATACTGTAGATGTTTCTACTTACACAGATGTTAGCTTATCTTTTGCTGTTAATGTTGTTGGTTATGATGTAACCAATGGCGATACAATTAGTTATGAAATTTTTCACGATGGTACTTCACAAGGAGTACAAGTTATAACAGTTGGCAGCCCTTACAGTACTTCTGGCTGGGAGCAAATTACGGCTTCTGTTCCTAATACAGTTGCATCAGTAAGTTTACAATTATTTGTAAAACAAAATGGTGGTAGTGATTATGCTGGTTTTGATGATGTACGTTTAGAAGGAACTTCTTCTGCACCAGTAACCTCTCCATCAATCTTAATAAATGAAATAGATGCAGATACACCTGGTACAGATACACAAGAGTTTGTAGAGTTGTTTGATGGCGGAACCGGAAATACACCATTAGATGGTTTAGTAATGGTTCTTTACAATGGATCAAATAATCAAAGCTACGCTGCTTATGATTTAGACGGATATACAACTAATGCAGAAGGGTATTTTGTAATAGGAAATGTAGATGTGCCAAATGTAAATTTAGTAATACCAAGTAACGGCTTACAAAATGGTGCAGATGCTGTTGTTATTTATACTGGTGATGCTTCAGATTTTCCTAACGGTTCTGAAATCTCAACAGACAATATTATTGATGCTGTTGTATATGACACTAATGATGGTGATGATGCAGAATTATTAGTGTTACTAAATGCTGGTGAAGCTCAGGTTAATGAAGGCGGAGCAGGAGATAAGGATAATCATTCTTCTCAACGTATATTAAACGGTGCAGGAGGAGCCCAAAATACATCTACATTTGCACAAGAAACACCAACGCCAGGTGCTGCAAACGGACAAGTTGTAGTTGTGCCACCAATAGAAGCATCAATCTTAATAAACGAGTTAGATGCAGATACAGCAGGTACAGATACACAAGAGTTTGTAGAGCTGTTTGATGGAGGAGCAGGAAATACAGCTTTAGATGGTAAAGTGCTAGTTTTTTATAATGGCTCTAACAACCAAAGTTATGCGGCTTATGATTTAGATGGATACGCAACCAATGCAGAAGGGTATTTTGTAATAGGAAATGTAGATGTACCAAACGTAAATATTGTAATACCAAGTAACGGATTACAAAACGGAGCAGATGCTGTTGCTTTATATATGGGTGATGCTACAGATTTTCCAAATAATTCTGCAATAAGCACAACAAATCTTTTAGATGCTTTAGTGTATGATACTAATGATAGTGATGATACTGAGTTATTGGTATTGTTAAATGCAGGAGAAGCACAAATGAACGAAGGTGGAGCAGGAGATAAAGATGCACATTCTTTACAGCGTTATACCAATGGTTCTGGCGCAGCGTTAAGCACTGCTAATTATGTACAGGCTTTGCCAACACCAGGTGCATCTAACACAAATGCTACAGAGCCAATTACTTTGGTAATTAATGAAGTAGATGCAGATACAGCAGGTACAGACACTCAAGAATTTGTAGAGTTGTTTGATGGCGGTAAAGGAAACACGGCTTTAGATGGTTTTGTTTTAGTACACTATAACGGATCTAACAATCAAAGTTATGCTGCGTATGATTTAGATGGATACGCAACCAATGCAGAAGGGTACTTTGTAATAGGTAATGTAGATGTGCCAAACGTATCTTTGGTAATACCAAGTAACGGGTTACAAAATGGTGCAGATGCAGTGGCTTTATATGCAGGTAATGCATCAGATTTTAGTAATGTGGCTGTAACTATAAATGGTTTAATAGATGCTTTAGTGTATGATACTAATGATAGTGATGCTACAGAACTATTAACTCTATTAAATGTAGGAGAGGCACAAATTAACGAAGATGAATTAGGTAATAAAGACGGACATTCATCACAACGTTTTCCAAACGGACAAGGAGGAGCAAGAAATACAGCAACGTATACACAAGCTATTCCTTCTCCAGGAACAGAAAACGGAGCTGTTATACCACCACCAGCAACTATTAGTATTGCAGAGGCAAGAAATGTAGTCGACGGAGAAGTGGTTACTGTAACAGGAGTACTAACCGTTGCAGATGCTTTTGCTGGTTCTGCTTACATACAAGATACAACAGGAGCAATTGCTATTTTTGATGAGTTGGTACACGGAGATGGTGTTTTTATTGTGGGTGACTCTATTACTGTAACAGGTACAAGATCTGCTTTTAATGATCAATTACAGATAGCTACAGTAACCAATGTAGAAAATAATGGTATACCTAAAAAAGCAATAGAGCCAGTAACTATTACTTTGGCTGAGTTGGCTAATCACCCAGCAGAATTAGTAAGAGTTATTAATCCTACTTTTCCTAAACCAGGAGATATTCTTTTTGGGAATTCTAATTACACTATAACAGATGCATCTGGTAACGGATCATTAAGAATAGATAATGATGTAAAAGTCATAGTTGGTTTAGGTCAGCCTACTATTTGTACAGAAATCACAGGTGTAGTTGGTCGTTTTTATGAAACATACCAATTGCTACCAAGATCTGCAGAAGATATGCCTTGTGCAGGAGAATATGTGCCACCAACAATTCCTGTACAAATAGGGAAAGACAAAACATTAGATGTTGTTGCCTGGAATATTGAGTGGTTTGTTGATGAAGAAAATTCACCAGCAGCAGGCAACCCAATGTCTGATGCAATACAAAAAGACAGTACAAAAGCTATAATTGCAAAACTAAATGCAGATATATATGCTGTAGAAGAAATTGCAGATGAGACTTTATTTGCTCAAATGGTAAGTGAGCTTCCTGGGTATGATTATGTACTTTCACCAGCGGTATCTTACCCTAATGACCCTGGAGTTAGTCAAAAATTAGGATTTATCTACAATACCGCAACTGTAAGTGTGGTAAATACTAAGGTGTTGTTGCAAACAATTCACCCAATGTATAACGGAGGAGACGACTCTGCCTTGGTTAATTATCCTAGTGCAACAGATCGTTTTTATGCAAGTGGGCGTTTGCCATTTTTAATGACGGCAGATGTTACTATTAATGGTACTACAGAGCAAATAAATGTGGTTGCTTTGCACGCTAGAGCAAATAGCGGTACAGATGCACAAGGTAGGTATGATATGCGTAAGTATGATGTTGAGGTGCTTAAGGATACTTTAGATGTGCAATATGCCGACAAAAAACTTATTTTGTTGGGTGATTATAATGATGATGTAGATACAACAGTTGCAGATATTACAACTACAACAACATCTAGTTTTAATGCTTATGTAACAGATGAGGTTAATTATAATATAGTGTCTAAAGCATTAAGTAATCAAGATTTTAGATCGTATGTTTTTAGAGAAAATATGATAGATCATATTACCATAACAAACGAATTAAATGACAATTATATAGCAGAATCTGTACGTGTACATTATGAGTTTTATGATAGTGATTACCCAAATACGGTATCAGACCACTTTCCGGTATCTGCACGTTTTCAGTTAAAAGGATTAGAGTTGGTAAGTATTACTACCACAGATGTTACTTGTGGTACGGCTACAGATGGTACAGCTACAGTAGTTGTAGAAGGTGGTGCAACACCATATTCTTATGAATGGAGTAATGGAGATGTAACCCAAACTGCAGCTAATTTAGAGGCTGGTGTTCATAGTGTAATTGTTACAGATGCTTCTGGTAATGAGGTTACAGAAGAATTTACAATAACCGCTCCAGAGTCAATAAACATTTCTGTTTCTGATGATACAAAGGTTTATTTGGGATTTGATTCTTGTACAACACTAAGTGTAATAGCAATAGAAGGTGGTGTTGCTCCTTATAGTTATGAGTGGAGTAACGGAGAAACTACACAAGATATAAAAGCGTGTCCAGAAGCTACAACAATATATACAGTTACTGTAACAGATGCTAATGGTTGTTCTACAACAGCAGATGTTACTGTTGAGGTAGAGGATGTAAGGTGTGGTAATGTTTACAGACCAGGAGTTGAGGTTTGTTACAGAGGAAAATCGTACTGTATGTCTAAATGGGCAGCTGCCGTTTTTGTAAAGTATTATGGTGCAACATTAGGTGCTTGTGATACTTCTAATAATGTAGAAATTACGAATCTAAGACTATATCCAAATCCGTTTAGGAACTATTTAAATATTCAGTTAGATAGTAATATAGATACAAATGTAGATTTTGTAATTTATAATTTTTACGGTAGAAAGGTGTTTAGTACACAGGAGCAGCTTACAGCTGGTGAGTCTAATTTAACCTACAATTTAAGTTATTTAAGACGTGGTAAATACTTTTTAAAAGTGATAGTAAATGGTAAAGTACAAAAGGCAAGGTTGTTGTTAAAACGATAAACAATTAGCATTAAAATAAAAAAGCCCATCAATTTAAATATTGATGGGCTTTTACTTTGTAATAGCTTTTATAAAATAGCCAATTAAATACCAGTATAGTTACTTGGTGTAATTGCTTTTAATTCAGTTTTAATAGCATCAGAAACTTCTAGTGTATCTATAAAATTAGCAATAGACTTCTGGTTAATTTTCTCGTTAGTTCTAGTTAAACCTTTTAAGGCTTCATACGGGTTAGGGTATGCTTCACGACGTAATATAGTTTGTATAGCCTCTGCAACAACAGCCCAATTGTTTTCTAAATCTTGCTCAAACTTTTCTTTATTAAGTAATAACTTGTTTAAACCTTTTAAGGTAGATCCAAAAGCAATTATAGTATGCGCAAAAGGTACACCAGCATTTCTAAGTACTGTACTGTCTGTTAAATCTCTCTGTAGTCTAGAAATAGGTAATTTTGCAGATAAGTGCTCAAAAATAGCATTTGCGATACCTAAATTTCCTTCAGAGTTTTCAAAATCTATAGGGTTTACTTTATGTGGCATAGCAGAAGAACCAACTTCACCAGCTTTAATTTTTTGCTTAAAGTAATCCATAGACACATATGTCCAGAAATCTCTATCTAAATCTATAATTATAGTATTAATACGCTTAAGCGTATCAAACAAAGCGGCCATATGGTCATAATGCTCTATTTGTGTAGTAGGGAAAGAATGTTGTAAGTCTAATTTTTCTTGTACAAATTGTTGTCCAAATGCTCTCCAGTCTATAGATGGATAAGCAACTTTGTGTGCATTAAAGTTGCCAGTTGCACCACCAAATTTAGCTGCACTTGGTATATCGTTTAATAAATTAAATTGTTCTTTTAATCGAACTACAAAAACCTCTATTTCTTTTCCTAAACGAGTAGGAGAAGCTGGTTGTCCGTGAGTTCTAGCAAGCATAGATACTTCTGCCCATTCTACAACTAAGGTTTCTAGTTTTTCTACTACATCAAAAAACATTGGTACATAAACCTCGTTCATTGCTTCTTTAATAGAAAGCGGAATAGCGGTATTGTTAATGTCTTGTGATGTTAAACCAAAGTGTATAAATTCTTTAAATTTCTCTAAACCAAGTTTGTCAAATTCTTTTTTAATAAAGTATTCAACAGCTTTTACATCGTGATTTGTAACTTTCTCTATTTCTTTAATGGCTTGTGCATCTTCAGTAGAAAAGTTCTTGTATATAGAACGTAAGTTTTCAAATAAAGAAGTATCAAAAGACTCTAATTGTGGTAGCGGAATTTCGCATAATGCAATAAAATATTCAATTTCTACTCTAACTCTGTATTTTATTAATGCTTCCTCAGAAAAAAAAGGACCTAGAGCATCTACTTTGTTTCTGTATCTTCCGTCTATAGGAGAAATAGCATTTAATTGGTTTAAAGACATCTGTTTTTGAATTGATTTTTAAAAGCTGCAAATATAGTCAAAAGTTGAGTTATTTGTCTATCTATAAGCTGTTTTCTGTGCTTGTTTTTAGGACGAAACAACATCAAACTAAAAAATATTTTATTTGATTTTTGCTAATGTTAATCGTGCTCTTGCCTTATATGCAGCAGTGCCGTAAGGGTAATTTTTCTCTAAAATGCTACGTAAGTCTGGATATATCCAACTGTATTTTTGTCCTAAGAGTAAAAGGCTTGTCATAGAATATGCTTGTGTTGCCACTTTGTGGTCGCCAATAAGCCAATCAAAACAAGTAGTTGTAATTTGTTCTAAATGATTTTCATTTAGCTGTTCTTTAATGTTATTCTCCTTTTTTGAAAAATATTTAATCATCAAAATTTCACATATTTTAGCGCAAGGTCTAATACTAGATTCTAGTTTTAAAGATTTTAATCCTTTAAAGAATTTATTTAGTACAGGAAAAATGATAGTATTATCTTCTTTAAAAGCAAACTCTAATACCCAAGCTGCTTTGCAGGAAATAGGATCGTTAACAGTATATGCTATATCTAATAAGTCTAAAACCAAATGAGGGTGTTCTAAAATAACACTAGAGATTTGTTGTCTTTTTTCTCTAGAGTGATTAACACTGTTTTCTAGCCACGAATATAATTCTGATTTAGTCACAAAAATTGTACTTTGCAAGTATAAATTTAAGAGGATGAAAATACTAAAAATAATACTAGTAGCGCTATTGGTTATTTTAATTGCAATGCAATTCTATAGACCAGAACAGAATAAAGCAGAGACCGATTTAAAAACGGCGTTTTTAACAGAAACGAACCCGCCTAAAGAAGTACAGAAAATATTAGCGGCTAGTTGTTATGATTGCCATAGTAACACTACAGCGTATCCTTGGTATAATAATATAGCGCCAGTATCTTATTGGTTGGCAGACCACGTTAAGGATGGTAAAAAACATTTAAATTTTTCTGACTGGGAGAAGTACTCTCTAAAGAAAAAAGACCATAAGTTAGAAGAGGTAATAGAAACTATAGAGAGTGGAGAAATGCCTTTAGACGAATATACTTGGACACATAGTGAAGCAAATTTAACTACAGTGCAAAAAGAAGCAGTTATTAGTTGGGTAAAAGATACTAGAGCGTTGTATCAATTAAAGATGAAACAAGAGTAGGCAGTCCGTTTACAGCAGTTTTACTTATAATTGTAAGGTTATTAAAATCTGATTGATTAATACTTGGTTTAGGATCTATAAAGTAAATAGGTGTGCCATTATTTACATAATGTACTAAACTAGCGGCTGGGTACACTTGCATAGAGGTGCCAATAATTATTAATATATCTGCTGTTTGCGTTATCTCTGCAGCTTTTTCTAGTAAGGGTACTTCTTCTCCAAACCAAACAATATGGGGTCTTAATTGCTTTCCGTTTTTAGATAGATCTCCTAAATTTAAGTCTTTTGTACAGTCAATAACATCAGACTCTTTTTTAGTGCAACGTGCTTTTAAAAGTTCGCCGTGTAAATGCAATACATTTTTGTTGCCAGCACGTTCATGTAAGTCATCTACGTTTTGGGTAATTACAGTTACATTAAAATGCTTTTGTAATTCTGTAATAGCTAAATGGGCTTTATTAGGCGTAACAGTTAGTAACTGTTTTCTTCTTTGGTTGTAAAAATCTAAAACAAGCTCTGGATTTGCAGCAAACCCTTGCGGAGATGCCACTTGCATAACATCGTGACCTTCCCATAAGCCATCTGCATCTCTAAATGTTTTAATTCCGCTTTCTGCACTAATTCCGGCTCCAGTTAATAATACTATATTTTTCATTCGTAATTATATTCAGTTTTTTATAAAATTAAACTTTTCTTTTTATATTGGTCTTTATGACAGACACTAAACTATTAACGTATTTAGAAAACATAATAAGTGACGAACGCAAACAACGTTTTCTAGATATTTTAGAAGATAGAACCAACCAAATAACAGTAGCGGTAGAAGACGTTTTTCAAATGCATAATACGAGTGCTGTTGTTAGAAGTTGTGATGCTTTTGGCGTGCAAACAGCGCATTTAATAGAAAGTAAATACAGTGAACGTTTAGATAAAAATATAGCAATGGGTGCGCAGCAATGGGTAAGTACCCCAAGATATAATACAACAACAGATTGTATAGATACCTTGCGTAAGGACGGTTATAAAATTATAGCAACATCTCCGCATACAGATTCTTATTTGTTAGACGATTTTGTAATTGATGGTAAAATAGCCTTATTCTTTGGGACAGAAAGAAGTGGCTTAAGTCAAGAAGTACTAGACAAAGCAGATGGATTTGTAAAAATACCAATGGTAGGTTTTAGTGAGAGCTTAAATATATCTGTATCAGCAGCAATATTATTACAAAATTTAACTGCCAAACTAAAAAGAACATCTACAAATTGGCAACTTACAGAAGAAGAAAAATTAGAAACTAGACTAGAATGGACTAAAAATTCTATAAAGAGTATAGATGAAATTTTAGAGCGTTATTATAAAGAAAACTAGACAGTTAAGTAGTAGTAATACTTACAATTTGTTATCCTTTTTTTTTGTACATTGAAGAACCAATCAAAACCAAAAAACAAATGATGATAGCAATTTACATAGTAGTAGGGCTATTGGTATTAGTTGCAATTTTAGCACTAGTTGCACCCAAAAGCTACAACGTATTTAGATCTATAGATATTTCTAAACCTAAAAAAGAGGTTTTTAATTATGTGTTATTGGTTAAGAACCAAGAAATATGGTCTCCTTGGGCTAAAAAAGACCCAAATATGGCTCGTAAGTACATAGGTATAGATGGTACTGTAGGTTTTGTTAGTTATTGGAACGGTAATAAAGAAGTAGGGGAGGGAGAACAAGAGATTACCAATATTCTAGAAAGCGAACGTATAGAAGGTGAGTTGCGTTTTTTTAAACCATTTAGGTCTACCTCTAATTGTTATTTTAAAGTGTATGATACTGGAGAAAACAAAACTAAAATTACCTGGGGATTCTCTGGTAAAAATGTTTTTCCGATGAGTATAATGATGCTTTTTATGAATATGGATAAAGTAGTAGGTAAAGATTTTGATGAAGGTTTACAAGCCTTAAAAAAAGAATTAGAGCGTAATTAATTAGCTCTAGTAGCGCAATCTTCTAATTTAGCTATAGTTTGTTTTGCTATCTCTTTTGATCTTAAATGATAGTATTTTTTAGATTCACTTAAAGATGTATCCATAAGTTTTAACTCGTTTTTCTGATAAATCTCTTTAGCTAGTTTGTATGCTTCTTTACAGTTTTCTGTATCTACAACCATTTTTTTCATAGACTTTTCAAACGGAATTAATATGCTATCTACAGCAGCGTATAATTCGTTATTAGAATACTCAGAAGTATTTTTGTTTTTTCTGCTAAAATTGGAGATAGCAACTATGCTAGAATTAATACAATCCTCTGCCTCTTTAATTAATGATTTAGCTGTTTCAAAAGAATTTGTTTTTGTAACTTCTTTTAATAGGTTTAATCCTTGGTTAACATCTTGGGTAGCATCGTCACAATTACAATCTTCTAATTGCTTCTCTAGTTTATGTACTATTTTAATGGCTTTGTATGTGTGGTATTTAATTGTATTTATGTCCTTTGCTATAACAGCTTTATTTGTTTGCTTTAATACTACACCTAAATTAGATTTAACTAAATCACAGGTAGTATTTACAACAAAAGAACACAACAGAAGTACTGTAGCAAGTAGGTATAATATTTTTGTTTTATGTATCATTTTTAAGGTTTTGGGGCACCCTTAAGTACAGATTTAATTGCAATATAATGCGTAATAAAATGATAACCTTTTATTATCGTTAAAGGGGCGAAAAATCCTAATGATGTGTTATTTTACAAGGATTCATCAATAAAATATAGTATATTCAGTCTCTTAAAAAAACTAAACCTTACACAAGTGCGGAACGTAGATATTAAAAATTATAAGGCAACAGAAAAATTAAAACTTTCTAACAAACCAACGGAAGAAACTTTTGGAGAATCTGATAAAAAATTAAAAAAAGAATTAGAGGAAATTAGAGAAGAGTTAGGAGATTTTCAAGACACATTGTATGCGCACGGTAAATACAGTGTTTTAATTTGTTTACAAGGAATGGATACTTCTGGAAAGGATAGTCTTATTCGTGAAATTTTTAAAGATTTTAATGCTCGTGGTGTAGTGGTGCATAGTTTTAAAGTGCCAACAGAACTAGAACGTAAACACGATTATTTGTGGAGACACTATATTGCTCTACCTGCTAAAGGTAAGTTTGGTGTTTTTAATAGAACCCATTACGAGAATGTTTTGGTAACACGTGTGCATCCAGAATATATTATGGGCGAGCATATACCGGGCGTGCATAGTGTAGCAGATATAGATGATGCTTTCTGGGATAAAAGATTTGAGCAAATAAATAATTTTGAAAAACATATCGCAGAAAACGGAACTTTAATATATAAGTTTTACTTGCATCTATCTAAAGAAGAACAACGCCAAAGGTTATTGCGTAGACTAGACCTAAAAGAAAAGAACTGGAAATTTTCTCCAGGTGACTTAAAAGAGCGTAAACTTTGGGATTCTTACCAAGAGTATTATGAAGATACAATAAATAGAACTTCTAAAACACACGCACCTTGGTATGTAGTACCAGCAGATAATAAAAAAGGAGCACGAGTAATTGTTGCATCAATATTATTACAAGAATTAAAAAAATATAAAGACATTAAAGAGCCTGAGTTAAATGATAAAATAAAGGCAAATTTAGAACTATATAAAACTCAACTAGAATCAGAATAGAATGAAAAAATTAACCTTAGTATTCCTTTTTATATGCGCTACCGTTTTCTCGCAAACCGAAGACGAAAAACAACTTAGAGCCATTTACGATGCATCATTAACAGATGGTATGTCTTATGGTTGGTTAGATCATTTGTCTAATAGAATAGGCGGACGTTTGTCTGGATCTATAGAAGCAGAACAAGCGGTAAGTTACACTAAAAAAGAATTAGAGAAATTAGGATTAGATCGTGTGTATCTTCAGCCCGTAATGGTGCCAAAATGGGTGCGTGGTATGGCAGAGTATGCAAATATTTTGTCTGCAGATGGTACTTCTACTAGTGTGCCAATTTGTGCATTAGGGGGTTCTGTGGCTACATCTGGTTTAGGTTTAAAGGCAAATGTAATAGAAGTAAAAGCTATAGAGGAATTAGAAGCTTTAGGTAAAGATAAAATTGCGGGTAAAATAGTATTTTTTAATAGACCTATGAACCCTAAAGATATTGTAACATTTACAGCTTACGGTGGATGCGTAGATCAGCGTTATTCTGGTGCAGCAGAAGCTGGTAAGTATGGAGCTGTTGGTGTAATAGTACGTTCTGTTAATTTACGTTTAGACGATTATCCACATACGGGTTCTATGAGTTATGGAGACACTCCTGTAAAAGACAGAATACCTGCAGCTGCAATTAGCACCAACGGAGCCGAGTTATTATCTACCTTGTTAAAATTAAACTCGGATACAAAATTCTTTTTTAAGCAAAATTGCAAACAATTAGCAGATGTTCAGTCTTACAATGTTATAGGGGAAATAAAAGGAAGTACACACCCTAATGAAATTATTGTGGTAGGCGGACATTTAGATTCTTGGGATTTAGGAGATGGTTCTCATGATGATGGCGCTGGGGTTGTACAAAGTATGGATGTATTACGTTTAATAAAAGCATCTGGCTACAAGCCAAAGAGAACCATAAGAGCTGTTTTGTTTATGAATGAAGAAAATGGTTTACGTGGTGGTAATAAATATGCTGAGGTTGCCAACAGTAAAAACGAAAATCACATATTTGCTTTAGAGAGTGATGCTGGTGGTTTTTCTCCTAGAGGTTTTTCTTTTGATTGTTCTGATGATAATTTTGAACAAGTAGATAGCTGGAGAAATTTGTTTAAACCTTACTTAATTCATTTGTTTGAAAAAGGAGGTAGTGGAGCAGATGTTGGTCCGCTTAAAAAAGACAATATGGTTTTAGCAGGCTTACGTCCAGATTCTCAGCGTTATTTTGATCATCATCATGCGGCTAACGATACTTTTGAGCACGTAAATAAAAGAGAACTAGAATTAGGAGCCGCAACTATGACAAGCTTGGTGTATTTGTTTGATAAATACGGTATTGTAACATCAAAAAAGATAAAAGGATAATAACAAATTCTTAAACTGCTAAACTTTTTTCAACAGAAAACAATGACTATCTTTGCGGTTCAAAAAAAATAAAGCGATATGCAAGACGGAATTTACGCAAAATTCAATACTACTAAAGGAGAAATTTTAGTAAAATTAACTCACGATAAAACACCAGGTACAGTTGGTAACTTTGTTGCTTTAGCTGAAGGAAATTTAGAAAACTCTGTAAAGCCACAAGGAACACCATATTATAACGGATTAAAATTTCATAGAGTTATTCCAGATTTTATGATCCAAGGTGGTTGTCCATTAGGAACAGGTACAGGAGATGCTGGTTATAAATTTGATGATGAGTTTCACCCAGATTTAACGCATTCTGGTCCTGGAGTATTATCTATGGCTAATGCTGGTCCTGGAACAAACGGAAGTCAGTTTTTTATAACACACATAGCTACACCTTGGTTAGATAATAAGCACACAGTTTTTGGAAACGTAGAAAGTGGTCAAGATGTTGTAGATACTATTGCACAAGATGATACTCTAGAGAGTTTAGAAATAGTTAGAGTTGGTGAAGAAGCTGAAAAGTGGAATGCAGTTGAAGCATTTAGAACTTTTGAAGGATCTAGAGAAAAAAGATTAGCAGAAGAGAAAGCTGCTGCTGCCGCTGAAATGGAAAAATTAGCTGCTGGTTTTGAAGAAACTGCATCTGGTTTACGTTACAAGGTTATTCAAAAAGGTACTAGTGGTGTTAAAGCAGAAAGCGGTAAAACAGTTTCTGTACACTATGAGGGTTCTTTAACAAGTGGTCAAGTTTTTGATTCATCTTACAAAAGAAACGAACCAATAGATTTTCAATTAGGAGTAGGACAAGTAATTCCAGGTTGGGATGAAGGTATTGCTTTATTAGAAGTAGGAGACAAGGCTCGTTTTGTTATTCCTTCTAACTTAGCATATGGTAGTGCTGGAGCAGGTGGAGTTATACCTCCAAATGCATCTTTAATATTTGATGTAGAATTAATGGGTGTTAAATAAGCACTGTTAAAATACTAAGCATAATTTTTAAGACCTCTCTTTTCTAAAGGGAGGTTTTTTCGTTTAGATAAAAAACTACCGTTTACACTTACAGTTAAAAGAACAATATTTATAACAATTAATACAGATAAAATAAGGAAAAAAGTGATCATATCTTTACAGGTTAATTTATTTCTTTAGGCTTTATAGATGTATAACAACTATGTTAACAAAAACCCTACCGTTATTTCTGCATATAACTAGAAAAACTAATTATACGTGTTACTTCTACTAGATTCAATAATGTTAAAAGGGTTGCGTTAAAAGTTAATTAAATTATAATTTTACGTACTTTTATGGCTGATAATGACTAATATAAGTGCTAAAATAGACAGTTATAAGTATGAAAAGTAATACGTTAGATACGCTTAAATATCCTATTGGTCATTTTTCTTGTCCTAAAGAAATTTCTAAAGAGCAACTACATAATTGGATTTTGGTTTTAGAAAATTTTCCTAAAAAGTTACAAGATTTGGTTGTTAATTTAAATGATACACAATTAAATACACCGTACAGACCAGAAGGGTGGTCTGTGAGGCAACTTATTCATCATATAGCAGATAGTCACCACCATAGTTATACGCGGTTTAAATGGTCTTTAACAGAAGATAAGCCAGTTATAAAAGCATATGAAGAAAAAGATTGGGCAATGTTAATAGATGCAACTACAGCTCCAATAGTATTATCTCTAAATTACATTACCGCTTTACATGCAAAAATGGTGTATTTATTAAATGCATTATCGGTAGAACAATTACAACTAGAATTTATACATCCGGCAGATAGCTCAACGGTTAGTGTTGCAGAAAATATTGGCAGGTATGCTTGGCATAGCAATCACCATTATGCGCATATAGAAAACCTTTGTAAAAGAGAAGGTTGGTTGTAAATTTAGAATAAAATGATACACAAATGAAAGAGCAAATTACTTGGAGCGATTTTTCTAAAATAGATATGCGTGTAGGAACTATTATTACAGTAGAAGATTTTCCTGAAGCTAGAAATCCAGCATATCAATTACAGATAGATTTTGGACCAGAAATAGGTGTTTTAAAAACATCTGCACAAATTACATTACGTTACAGTAAAGACCAGTTGCTAGACAGACAAATAATTGCAGTTGTAAACTTTCCTAAAAAACAGATTGCTAATTTTATGAGCGAATGTTTGGTAATGGGAGCTGTAGAAGGTAAAGATGTTATTTTATTAAACCCAGAAGCTAAAGTGCAAAACGGTTTAAAAGTAGGGTAGTGGTAAAAGTGATAAAATAAAAAATCCCGAGTTATAAACTCGGGATTTTTTGTAAGCTGTTGTAATTTAAATTACATCATTTTGCTAAAGTAAATAGCGTTCATAAGTAGTTTGTTTGTACCAAACCAAAAGGCTCTAAAGTTAGTGTTATCTGTAAATAAAATTACACGTCCTTTACCGTAACCCTGCGTTTTAAACGGAACACTATTTTTTAATATGCCTAAATTTTCTTCAGAAATATAACCGCTTAACAATGGGTTGTTAGTATATTGTATTGGGTTGTTATAACTGTTTTTGTCTGGATTTATATAAATATTGGTATTTCTAAATAATGGTAATTTATCATTTTTATAACCAAAGTTTATAGGGTGAGAACGATCTAATTTAGCTTCAAAAATAGCGCCACCAGTTACTTGTGCTCCTCTAAAATCTCTACGTTTGTCAAAAGGAATGTTCTTGGCTACTAGTGATGAATCCTTTTTAAAATCGATTTTCATTAGTTCATTAGAATTTAGCCAATACGCCGCATTTCTGTAGGCAATTAAAGTTCCTCCATCTTTTACCCATTCTTTAATTTTAGTAACTGAGCTTTTGTCTAGTGCACTAGCATAAATACTAGGCACAATTAAAGTAGTGTATCTGCTTAAATCTACTCTAGAAAAATAATCTGTATCTAGCTTTGTAATTTTCATATTATAACGCTGATCAAACAAATGCCAAATTTCTCCTGCATCTGCATACGTTACTCCACTGCCAACTAATAGTGCTACTTGTTGTTTTTTAAGCGGATCAAACTCATTACTACCTAAATCAATACCCTTAGTTAAACCAGTACCAACAGCAGTAATTGTTAGGTTGTTTTCTTTAGCAACATTTTGTAAAAACAAATGAAGCTGCTGTTTGTTGTATTTCTGATTCTGTACAGGAACCATTATAGTGCCATAGTCATATTCTTTACCTTCTACAGAAAAAGGACTTTTGCCAACTTTAGCTCTTAAGCCAGCTTCTAAAATTGTGTTTAGAGCTTTAGGGCTATAGTATTCATTCCACTCAAATAAATAAGCATAACTACTTTCGCCTGTTATAGCTCCTTGTAACGGTTGTAAATCATTAATTTCTTCACCTAAATTAGTTAGGTTTGTAGTTTCTGTATAATCTAAATTAAAAGCTAGTGGAAACGTCCATGCAGAAATATCATAAAATAAACTATCAGTAAACGTTGTTCTTTTTTCGAACATAGCATTTATAAGTTGATAGTTTTTTTGGTTCATAGGAACAACATAACTAGCTCCTTTTTTATATTTTTTTCCGTTTAAGTTAACATCGCTTTTAAGTTCGTTAAATTTTATTTTGTGTCGTTGTAAAATATCAGCTAAATGCCAGGTTTTAGCAGCATCTTTACTATCGCCAAAAACGATAGCTTTTGTTTTACTCTTTGCAGCTTCGGCTTTTGCATTTTTATAAAATTGTTGTTGGTATCCAAGTATTTTAGATCTCATATTATTTGCAGCTTCTATAGTAGATAATGCTGCTGTAAATTGATTTCTAATAGTAAAAGGGAAAGTAAGTATGCCGTTTTCGCTTTCTTGTACGTGGCCACGAGAACTGCCTTGTTCAAACAAAATACCAATACTACCATTAACATCTGGGAAAGTAGATCCTTTACCATAGTAGTAATCATCATAATTTTCTTCAGAATAATATAAAGAACCTATTTTATCAAAAGCTTTGGCGTGATAGGTGCCAATTTCTGCTGTTAATTCTTGATTTAAAGTAGGAGTTAAAGGGTGTACTCTTGTTGGTTCTCCAGGCTGAAAAAAGAAAGTAGAATTTGTTCCCATTTCATGATGGTCTGTTAAAATATTAGGTAGCCATTTATGAAACGTATTAATTCTTGCTTTGCTTTCTGGTAATTGTACAGGTAACCAATCACGGTTCATATCAAACCAATAATGATTTGTACGTCCGTTTGGCCAGGTTTCATGATATTCTCTATCATTACCATCTGGATTTAAGTTTTTACTTTTATTACTATTTGCCCAATGTGCAAAGCGTTGTATGCCATCTGGATTAAAAGCTGGGTCCATTAGAATAACCATATTATCTAATAGCTTTTCTATTTCTGGGCCTTGGGCAGCAGCTAAATAGTAAGCATATGCTAAGCCAGCATTTGCACCACTAGGTTCGTTACCATGTATAGAAAAACCTTGATAAACAACAATAGGCTTATCTTCTGTTTTACCATTGGTGTTATTAGTGTTACTTAAATGTTCTTGCCTTATATTCTCTATGTTTTTTAAGTTTTTAGGCGATGTAACGGTAAGCAGCAAAATTGGTCTGCCTTCATACGTTTCACCTCTGTTTTCTATAGAGATTCTGTTACTAGCTTTTGCTAATGTTTGCATATAGAATTGCAGTTTGTCATGAGAAACGTGCCATTGGCCAACCTCATGACCAATAACGTCTATGGGTTTAGGGATGTCTTGGTTGTATGTAATATTTTGTGGTAGGTAATAATTAAGATCTAATTTTTGTTGGGCTTGAGTATATTGAAACACAACAAAAATTAATAAAAGCAGTCTTTTTTTCATAGATGAGTTAGTTTTTAGAGCTAAAAAAAGCGACTCTTTTTTGAGAGTCGCCTAAAGATACATTTTTTTTGTTATCTAGATATCTTCAAAGCTTACGTTTGTAAAACTGCTTGTTGCAGTAGCTTCTATTTCTTCACCATTAATACGTTCTTCTTTTTTGAAGTCTTTTTGGTGTCTGTCAGAAATTACTTCCTCACCTTTTTCGTTAATAATGTAGTCCATCATTTCATTTAAAAGCTCTTTAAAAGGAGTAAAATCTTCTTTGTATAAGTAAATTTTATGCTTTTTATAATGGAAAGATCCATCATCGTGTGTAAATTTTTTACTCTCAGTAACAGTTAAATAATAGTCTCCTGCCTTAGTACTCCTCACATCAAAAAAATAAGTCCGTCTTCCGGCTCTTAGTACTTTTGAATAAATCTCTTCCTGATCCATTAGTTCTTTTTCACTCATTGTTATAGTTATCTCGTTAGTGTAATGTTATCATAGTATTCCTCAAAAATGGAAAAAAAATAGCTAATTGACAACATTTTTCTAACTTTCTTTCTCTGATAGCTGACTATTATAAAGAGCTTTATAATAGCCTTCTACTGCGAATAAAGAACTGTGTGTACCCTCTTGAACGACTTTACCATTGTCTAGAATTATGATTTTATCTGCGTTTTTGGCAGACGACACTCTATGGCTAACTATTAATGTAGTTTTATTTTTAGAAGCAGACTTTAAATTGTTAAGTATTTGCTCTTCCGTTTCTGTATCTACAGCAGAAAGGCAATCATCAAACAAGTAAATTTTTGGATCTTTAAGTAGGGCTCTAGCAATAGAAACTCGTTGCTTTTGCCCTCCACTTAGGGTAATACCCCTTTCTCCTAAAACAGTGTCGTACTTTTCTTTAAAGTTCATAATGTTTTTATGAACAACAGCTTTTTTAGCGACAGCAATTATTTCTTCATCTGTAGCGTCTTCTTTTCCAAATTTAATATTGTCTTTTATTGAATCTGAAAACAAGAAGGCATCTTGTGGTACAGCACCTATGTTTTGTCTTAAACAATCTAGGTTTACTTTTTTAATAGAAGTGCCATCTATTAATATATCACCAGAAGAAACATCGTATAATCTTGCAATAAGGTCTAATACAGTAGATTTTCCGCTACCTGTTTTACCTATAATAGCAACAGTTTCTCCTTGGTTTATAGAAAAAGATATGTTTTTTAAAGCTGTAATGTTAGTATCATCATAAGTGAAGCTTACATTTTTAAATTCTATTTTACCGTTAATATCCATAGGAGTGGTAACAGTGTTTTCTATTTCTGGTTTTTCTTTTAGAAATTCGTTAATTCTTGCTTGTGATGCTTCTGCTCTTTGTATAATAGAGGTTAACCAACCAACAATTGCAACAGGCCAGGTAAGCATATTTACATAAATTATAAACTCTGCTATAAGTCCTATGCTTTCTATTTTTCCGCTTATATATTGTTGTCCTCCTACATAAATAACAATAATGTTACTTATACCAATTAGGAGTACCATTAGAGGAAAAAACCAAGCATTTATTTTTACCAAAGCCATACTTTTCTCTTTTCCTTCATTGGCTAAAGACGTAAGCTCTGCATTGGTACGGTCTTCTATGCTATATGCTTTTATTACAGAAATACCAGAGAAAGATTCTTGTGCAAACGTAGATAACTTAGATAAAAACTGCTGTACAATAGTACTACGTTTGTGTATTAATTTACTAATGTTATAAATTAAAACAGATAAAATTGGTAATGGTATTAGGGTATAAAGTGCTAATGATGGCGCTTTAGAATACATTATAGGGATAATGCAGGCAAATAGCGTAATAGTATTCATACCATACATTAAAGCAGGGCCACAATACATTCTAACCTGACTAACATCTTCGCTAATCCTGTTCATTAAATCACCCGTTCTGTTCTTTTTATAAAAGTTTAAACTTAATTTTTGGTAGTGGTCGTAGACCTCATTTTTTAGATCGTATTCTATATATCTAGATACGTTAATAATGGTTTGTCTCATTAAAAATGTAAAAAAACCAGATAAAAGGGCAGCACCTAAAATAATAAGTATGTATTCTAGTAAATGACTTTTAACTAAAGATATATCTATATTATCTTGGGTAATAAACTCTTTTACAACGTTTATAGATTTGTTTACATAAGGGGGCATTACTAAAGAAAATACGCGAGCAATAACTGTAATTATAATACCAATTGTAAGCTTAAGCCAATATTTTTTAAAGTACTTATTAATGTGTTTTAATTCTTTCATTTATGTTTTAAGGATAGTGGTGTTGTACTAAGTTAGCAAAGATAGGTTTTTGAACCATAACCTTATGTTATCATTATCATAAGATAAAAACTTGTTACAATTGGTACATTTGAAAAATATAATAGTACTTTTGCAAAATATAATTTTTAACAAATTAAAGTTCTTTTTCAATGCTAACAAGAAGGCATATCAGGGTTAAAGTAATGCAGTGTATTTACGCCCTAACTCATTCGCAAGATGATACACTAGAAAAACAAGTAAAGTTTTTAAAATACAGTGTAGATAGTATGTATACATTATACTTACTAATGTTAAGTTTGTTGGTAGAACTGCAAAAGAGAGCAGAAGAGCAAGCAGAGATTGCATCTAAAAGTTATTTAGGCAATGTTTCTGATGCGTATCCGGACAGAAAAAAGTTTGTAAACAACAAAGTATTGTTACAAATAGCAGACAACAAATTACTACTTGAAGAATTGTCTAGCAGAAAATTAAACAATTGGTATTTAAATGAAGAGTATGTTAAGTTAATATACAAAGAAGTTGTAGAGAGTGAATACTATACAACGTATATGACTAGCAATACAAGTAGCTACGAAGAAGATAGAGATTTATTGGCAAATCTTTACAAATTTGTAATAGCTCCTAACGAAAAAATATACGATTATTTTGAGGATGATAAATTAACTTGGATAGACGATATTCCTATTATAAATACATTTGTATTAAAGTTAATTAAGAAGGCTAAGCCAGATGTGGTAGAATCTTTTTTCTTGCCAGAGCTTTTAAAAGAAGACGATGATATGCTTTATGCAAAGCAATTGCTTACCAAAACATTGTTAAATGATGCTGAATATGTTAAAGAAATAGTTGGTAAAACTCCTAATTGGGACAAAGACCGTATTGCAGACATAGATGGTATTTTACTAAAAATGGCAATTTGTGAGCTTTTAAACTTTCCGTCTATACCAGAGAAAGTAACTATAAATGAGTTCTTAGAGATAGCAAAAGAGTACTCTACACCAAAAAGTAGCATTTTTATAAACGGTATTCTAGATAAGCTAGTGCGCGAGTATAAAAGTGAAGGAAAGTTAAAAAAGATAGGTAGGGGATTATTATAAGAATAATTCATTAATTTTGTGTAAAACAAAATAAAATTTAAAACTATGAGAAAGATTATTTTAATGCTAGGTGTAGCTGTGTTTGCTATGTCTTTTACATCTTGTAAAGACAATGCTTCTAATAAAATAATTATGGCTAATGTTGATAATGCTGCTGAAAGAGATAGCAATGCTAAAAACTTGCCAGAAATGAGTTTTGATAGAACTGAATTTGATTTTGGTACTATTGAACAAGGTACTCCACAACAAACAGTTTTTACGTTTACAAATACAGGTAATGCGCCTTTAATTATTACAGACGCAAAAAGTACTTGTGGATGTACTATTCCAGAATACCCAAAAAACAAAGCAATTGCTCCAGGAGAATCTGGTGAAATGTTAGTTAAGTTTAACGGATCTGGTCAAAACCAAATAACTAAAGCAGTAACAGTAACTGCAAATACAGCTAAAGGAAGAGAAACTTTACGTATAAAAGCTTTTGTAAACCCTAAAAATGGTACAACAGCATTAATTCCGACAAAGTAAAAATATGGATCAAATATTAGAGCAATACCCTTTCCTACCAATGGTAGGTATATTTATAGTAGCATATTTTTTTATGATACGCCCGCAAATGAAACGTTCTAAGGACGAAAAGAAATTTGCAACAGAGTTAAAAAAAGGAGATAAAGTTATTACTAAAAGCGGAATGCATGGTAAAATTTTTGATCTAAATGATAAAGATATGTCTTGCGTAATTGAGACTATGGCTGGTAAAATTAAATTTTCTAGATCTGCTATTTCTATGGAAATGAGTAAGAAAATGAATGAGCCAGTAGCAGAAAAAAAGTAATACTATAAATTACTATTTAAAAAAGCATCGATGAAAATCGATGCTTTTTTGTTTGTGGTCTATTTTGTATCTTAATAAAAAAAAAGCAAAATGAAAAAAGTATTGCAAGTTGCAAACGGGGTAGCGTTTATTTTTACATTAGCTATTAATTACCTGTCTAATACAGGTAAAATGAACAATACAACTATAGGTGAAGTTTCTAGGGGTTTACGATCGTTATTTACACCCGCAGGCTATGCCTTTTCAATATGGGGATTAATTTACCTTTTTGTATTTTCTTACATTATTTATCAAGGTAGAGGTCTTTTTGTAAAAGTACGCGATAATGACTTTGTGCTAAAAATTGGTTGGTGGTTTGTGATTTCATGTATAGCTAATTGTAGTTGGGTTGTGAGTTGGATTTATGGCTACACCGGGCTGTCTTGTATATTTATATTCTTGTTGTTATTTTCATTATTAAAAATAGTGTGGAATAATAAAATGGAATTGTGGGGTGCTCCAATTTCTGTAATTGCGTTTCTATGGTGGCCTTTTGTAATTTATAGTGGTTGGGTTACTGTAGCAAGTATAGCAAATGTATCTGCATACCTAGTAAAAGTTAATTGGGACGGTTTTGGTTTTGAGCCAGTAGTGTGGACAGTGGTAATGATTATAGTGGCCGTAGTAATTAATTTAGTCGTTACCTGGCAAAGGAATATGCGCGAGTTTGCTCTTGTAGGTGCTTGGGCATTAATAGCAATTGGCATAGCTAATAGTGTGCTAGAGGAGGTACTGGCTTATATAGCATATGGAGCTGCAGCTATTTTAATGCTAAGTAGTTTTTTCCACGCATTTAAAAACCGAAAAACTGCACCGTTTGTTAAGTTAAAGGAACATTTAAAGAAATAGAGTTTTTATTTATTAAGTGCATTTTTATCTTTTTCTATTTGTAGGTAATCACTAATACTAATCCCTAAAATGGCATTAAGCTTTTTATTAAGCTGAATCTTAGATATATTTAAATCAGCTGCTATAGATTCTTCAGAAAGGGTAGAGTTGGTTCTGTTTTTTTTAATAATTTCATTTATTTCTAGTATAAAATCTTGTTCTGTAGTAGCAATATTTTTTTTAAAATTAATATCTTTTACATTGTGTAAAAAGTTATATCTAAATTTTTCTTGGTTATATATTAGGGTTTTGATAGATTGAGATAAAACGGAGAAACTAAAGGGTTTAGTTAAGTAAGAATCTATTCCGGAATGTAGTCCTTTTAGATAAGATTCTTCATTATCCAAAACTGTAAGCATAATAATAGGAATATGAGATGTTCTTAAATCATTTTTTAAAATTTCGCATATAACGTAGCCGTCTTTATCTGGTAAATTAACATCACATATAATAAGGTCGGGTATAATTTCTAGTGCTTTTTCTATGCCATCAATTCCATTAGATAGGTGTACATTATAGTTAATGTTTAATTTGCTTTCAAGATATTTAATTAAATCTAAGTTATCTTCAATTATTAAAATTGAATAACCTGTGTTACTGTTCTTGTTTATAGAAGCTTCACTAAAATAATTGTCGTTATCCTCATTATCAAGTGTTATTATAGATTGGTCTATTTCCGCAGATTGATAAGTAATCTCTTCGGGTTTTAAATGTGTGTCTCCCTTATATAATTTTAAGGTGAATTCGGTTCCTAATTTACTATCAACATCTATAGATCCCTTGTGTAATTCTATAAATTCTTTAGATAAATGAAGGCCAATGCCAGAACTAGCCTTAGTGTTGTTAGAGGCTATTGTAAATGCGTTAAATATTGTGTTTAAGTCATCACTTGGTATGCCTATACCAGAATCTTTAAAACAAACGTTTATAAAGTTACGCTCTTTGTGGTCTGTAATTTTTATAGAAATATCTCCATCATTGGGTGTAAATTTAAAAGCATTAGATAGTAGGTTAAAATACACTTTATCCATTAAGTTTCGATCTATGAAAATAGATAAATCTTTGTTGTTTGTTTCTAGTGTAAAATTTATATTTCTTTTTCTAGCTTCACTTTCAAAATCATTAAAAATTCCTTTAGAAAAATCTAATAAATTTGTTTCAGATGCTTTTAATGTAAATTTGCTTTCTTCGACCTTTCTAAAGTCTAGTAGCTGGTTTGTTAAGCGCAATAGGCGTTTAGAGTTATTAAAAATTATGCTTATTTCATTTTTTAAATTGTTTTTATAAGTGCTTTGTTTTTCTGTTAAGCTTTCTATTGAAGATAAAATAAGAGTTATGGGTGTTTTAAATTCGTGAGATAAAGCTGTAAAAAAATTGACTTTAGCCTCGTTACTATGTTCAGCTTCGTTTGCTATTTTTTTTATCTCTTTTTTCTGTTTGGTAATTTTTTTATTTATGATTTCTAATTCGCGCTTTTTCTTTCTTATGTTATAGCCAGAATAAATACTGTATATACCTAATGTTATGCTTATTATAAATAAAGCCAGTACTATTTTTAATGTGGTGCTCTGTTTTGTATAAGTATCTTCTTGTTGTTTAATTTTTTCTTGTTGTTTTATAATGTCTAATTGGTGTTCATATATTTTATCAAACTGATGTTTCATTATATCAGCATTTCTAGAATCTATGAGAATTGTTTCTAGAGTATTGTTTTTATTGACCTTTTCTCCGTTTAGCATTTCAATAGCTAATTTGATTGCTTCATGACCTCCGGTAGGATAAAAAACAGTAGCTTTTAAAATGTTGTCTTTTACCAGTTGTATGCCTCCATTAGGCTCGTTTAAGCCATCAACACCAATTATATCAACGTGGTTATCTAAGTTTAATTCTTTTAATACATCCCAAGCTCCTAGGGCCATTCTGTCGTTATGAGCATAAATGTAATTTATATCTTTTTCCTTTTTTAAGAATGATTTTAAACTGTCTTTTATAGAGTATTCCTCCCAGTTGCCTTCAATAGAGTGTACAACATTTAGATTGTTTGTTTTGTTTATAATTTTATTAAAACTAATACTTCTGTCATATGCAGGAGAAGAGCCTTTAAGTCCTTTAATTTCTATAATTTTTTTTGGATCGTTGCCGGCAATAGAAGAAATATAATTTGCAACATTAACGCCAACTTGTTCGTTGTCGCCTCCTAAATAAGCAGTGTAATTTTGACCATCTATTTTACGGTCTACTACTAAAACAGGAATGCCCGCTTTTAGAGCTTTTTCTACATAAGGGGTAATAGGTTTAGATTTAACTGGAGATACAATAATAATATCTACTTTTTCTAAAATTAATTCCTCTAAGTTTTTTATTTGATTTTCTATATTATCCTTACCGTCAAGAACTTTTAAATTTATGTTGGGGTAAAATGCTACTTCTATCTCCATATCTTTGATCATAGACTTTCTCCACTGATCATTAATTCCTGTCTGTGCAAAACCAATTGTTAGTTTTTTAGTAGATTTATTTGTGTTGCAACTGTAATGTAAACATATGTTTAATGTAATTAGTATTATAAAAAACTTGCTAAGCTTAAGACGGAACATTTTTGTAAATTAAATTGTTAAGACATTAAATAATAAATCTTTAAAATGTAAAATTTATTGGTAAGAAAAATTATAAAAAAATGAAAGTATAAAGTTTAGTTACGATGGAATTTTACGTCTTAAATTTAATTATTTTTTATGTAAAATATTAATTTTAAGTAAATCAAATAATCAATTGTTTATTATTAGTGAACAAGGTTGATTTAGGGGAGTAGATGAAGGGCTATAACAATTATAGTTTGCAGCTTTTTTTTAGTCTATTTTTTTATGTAAAGGGGTAAAACAAAAAAACCTCCAGCGTTAACTGAAGGTTTTTTGTGATCGCGAAAGGATTCGAACCTTTGACCGTCTGCTTAGAAGGCAGATGCTCTATCCAGCTGAGCTACGCGACCATTTAAAAGACATAATATCTGTCTTTCGGGCTGCAAATATACAATAACCAATTTATAATATGCAAGTAAAATTTAAAATAATTTTAGTTTTTTTTTATTTCATTAATTTTAGTAAAAAATGAACTTTATACATAATGTAAAGAGAAAACATATAAAGGAAATAGAATTATAAAAAGAGTCACTTCTCTATATAGTATTTTAACTTTTTGGAGCAAAATGAAGAATGTAAAATAATAATTAAAAAAAGTTTCATTCTAATAATACTTATAATGAGCACGTTACCAAAAATATCAAAAAAAAGATTAAAAAAAGTTCAAAAACACTTGGTAGCTATGCTTAATCGTTATATATTTGCACTCGCAATTAAAAACTGTGTAAGTTCATTAAAGAGTATTGGAGAGGTGCCTGAGTGGCCGAAAGGAACGGTTTGCTAAATCGTCGTAGGTGGAAACACTTACCCAGGGTTCGAATCCCTGTCTCTCCGCAATAGCTGTCAAAGCAAATTGCGAGGACAGAAAAATTTCTCAATTATTGAAGTTAAAAAGATAACTATTCGGGGTGTAGCGTAGCCCGGTTATCGCGCCGCGTTTGGGACGCGGAGGTCGCAGGTTCGAATCCTGCCACCCCGACCAAGAAAGCCTTTCAGGAAACTGAGAGGCTTTTTTATTTTATACTGTTAAGGCTAAAAAAAAGCTTCTCTTTATAGGGAAGCTTTTTTTGTATAATAGTGTTTTGAAAATAGAAGATACTGAAAAATTTATACAGTAGAGTCTTAGGTATTACAAGTTCTAATTGTTGTTAGGAATCTTTTACAAGCGTTTTCCTAGGAGGGTTTCAAAATTGTAAAAATTTTTAGAGTTGTAAATTCTATATGCTTGTTTTATATCACTCTGAGTGATTTTTTGAAGAATTCCTTCAATTTTTTTATCTGAAATAGATTTGTCTGCAAATATTCTAAAGTGAATTTCAGATTCCATTTTTTGTTGATGAAATTGATCTAAGGGTTTTAGATTTTGTTTAAACTTAATAATATCATTTTTAATTGAATCTATTCCATTTCCAAACTCAGAAACAATAATTGTTTTGCCGTTGTAGGTTCCAATAAACATTTTAAAGCCATATTGGTGATTTAGGCTTATATGTTGAGCTAGACTATCTGTAGGTAATTTAAATGCAACATTATTTGTTTTGCTAAGAAAATCGAAATAATTCTGGGCTCGTACTAAATTAAAATTCCTTTCTTTTAATGAATCTTTAATTTTAAAGGATAATAAGTTGTTATTTTTTGATAGCGTATAATGTAGAATCTTTTTTGAGCTATCTTTTTCAGAAACTTGTGAAGAGATTTGGGAAATATAATCAAATTCAATTTTTGATTCGTTTGCTGTCCATTTAGCATTTAGCACATTATCTTCAATTAATAGTAGACTGTCTGGGTAAAAATAAAACCGAGTAAATCCATCATTTTCTGGACTAAACCATTTTCCGTTCAATTCTTTTTCAAATGAATTTTGACCACATGAAATTAAATTCAAAGTCAGTACTAATATTAATATGTAGTTTCTGTTTCTCAAGGCTGGGAATTAGATTTTGTATCTAATTTGTTAGTTATTCTAGTTCTTTAGTCTGTATTAATGTTTTTAATGTCGGTGGCGGCAGATTAAACCTGTAAGCCTTGATACCTTCGTAATCGAAAAAAGCCAATCTATAGTTGTCTAATTCATCAATTGCAGCTCTCTCTTTTTTTGTTAATTCTGAATATTCTTTTTGATACCATTCTTTTGATAAATAGTTTTTATAATCATATATACCATCTTTAATTTCAGCTAGTATAGGCTGTAAATATTGAATAGGAAAATGCTTTTATAAAATAGAAATTCAAATTTATCTTTAGAATTAGAGCCTAAATGGGTTCCATTTTTCTCCAACAGTAGTACGTTCTGCACCAACTCCAATTGGCATTTCAAATAACTGATTTAGTGTTGTGTCTAATTCCACAGCATTTTTTAAAGAAATAATTTTTGCATTTTTTTCTGTGTGCTCATCCTGTCCGCACAAGAACTGCCAATCTCCATCATTGTCGTGTGATGCGTATAAAATTGGGCTTTTAAGATCGGTCACGTGATTACAGGTAAAAATGGCCTTATTTTCTGCATCACTGAATTTAAATTCAGTTTTGTCTTTATCGCTTTTTTCTTTTCTAAATAGATTAAATATTCCCATAATAGCTGTTAAGTTATTAAAATTTACAGTATTAAATGTAAGTAAATATTTTATTTTAAAGTGATTAGGTGGGGTGTCTTTTTCTTATAGTAGCTATTTAGTTTAGAACTTTTTTCATTACTACATACTCAATTTTCCCTTTTACAAATCTATTTTTAGTTAATATCATTCCGAATTTAGCGTAATAATCAGATTTGTCTGTTCTGGCATTACACCATATTTTATGCAGTTTTTCATCTTCTGCTATGTTAATAATTCTGTTTAATAACATTGTTCCATATCCTTTTCCTTGATAATCTGTTAGCGTTGCAAATTTTCTAAACTGAGCTGCTTTATTTTTAACAAATAGCGATATAACAGAAACCATTTTACCATCAATAAACAACCCAAAATGTCTTCCTTGATCATCATTTTCTAGCTTAACGTAGTTAATAGGCTTATTTGGCCACATAGTTCTATGGCGAATATTTAATGTTTCTTCAGAAGTTATTTCTATGATTTTGGGAATCATTAAGGCTTGGATTATTTGTAGTTTAGTAGTGTTTTTTTATTTTAACATCCTTTTTCGTAATTCCAGACATTAAGAGTTTTTTCTTCCGAGATAAGTTTAATCCAACCTGTGTATGTTGTAATAACAAGGTTATCTTCAACGGAACAAGGGTGTTTTCTATATTCTGTGACTTTTACTTTATTCCATTTTTCTTTCTTCTCGGTTGTTAACTTAACGCCAAAAAAGTCTCCTTTTAGTGTTGTTATTTTATCATGGTATGTAGAGAAGGTCCTTCTCTTAAATTTAGTCCGTTTTTATTAGCATACCATTCTGTGTTTTTCTCAATAGCATAATCCATCCAAGAAATTAGCCGTAAGTTTTTAGATTTTAGTTCTTTAGTGCTAATCCAAAATCCGTTTTTAAGCTTTACAAACTCAGAGACTGAGTCAACAAAAATTAAAGCCATTGTCTCATACCCAACCATTTCAAGATTTGGATTTTCTAATTTTTTTCCAAGCCCATTTTTTTCAATAAAAGCTGTGTAGAATTCTTTGTTATTATCAGTTTCTCCTAAGTAGATTTTCCCTTGAATCTTTCCGTTAGGTTTATTGTATATTTTAAGTCCAGAACCTGGAATATAAACACAACATAATTTAAATTCTTGTAATTAGTGCTTTTCGGTCCAGATTGTTTCAAAGCTTACGCAGACTATTAACATCTCTTCAGTAGGTTTTTCTCCACTTTCTTTTAATAGGTTCTTAAAAAATTTCCAATGAGCTTTTTTCCATTTTTTTAATGGTTCAATATTAGTCCCGATATCTAATTCAGCATACTCTTTTGAAATTTTGTTGAACGGAATTGTGTCAACACTTTTATTTTTTATTATGGCTTTTGCCTTTCCATCAAAATTTGTAATTATTTGCTTTGCTCCAATCTTTGGTAAGTCTACATTGTATTGCTTGTATAAACTATATAAACTAGAAGAAGTTTTCTTTTTTCCGTTTACGGTTAATTTAGCTAATCTATTTGCGTCTTCTTCATTGTTATGAAAAAAATCTGCTTCTGGGATTTTCTCATCTTTAAAGTCTGGATTAGATTTTATATAATTATTCCATATTTTAGATACAGATTCATCAACTATACTTTCAGATTCTGTTTCTATTTCGATTTTTGATTCATTTTTGCAACAAATTAAAGTCAAAAGCAAAATAAATATGAAAGGTTTCATCGTTTTCTGTATCATTCTTTAGACTTTACAATTTTTAGCCATTCTTTTTCTATCGTATTCAATTTTTCAAAGTCTGCCTTGTATTTTAGATTTGGTTTATACCAACTTTGAGATAAGTAATACTCTTGAATTATTTTTGTTTTAAATACGTATCCTCTAATTGCAAAGGGTAAGTTTCTTAAGATTTTATAAGAATCTTCATTTTCAAAATCTGTTGCTGTATTTTCAAGATTTATTTTACTCGGTAAATTATGGTAGTCAGAATCAAAAGAAGTAAAGTGTTTTTTTATAGGTCCGTCTGTTGACGTTACATACAACTCACCTTTAGGATGAAAGTTTTTCTTTTTGAATGATATTTTACCGTTGTAGGTTATAAAATTAGTACTAAGACCATTAGAGCTAGCACTTCTTCCGTTATCAATAAACCAATTATCTGTATTGTTAAAAAAGCTATTTCTTACGCTAAAACCTTGATTTTCTCCCATTTCTATATTCAAAGTAAAATCATCTATCTGATTGTTGGCCCATCTGTTTGCTGCAGTTAAAATATAATCAAAGCTGTAAAAATCTGATATTGATCCTGACATTTTAAATCTATAGGTGTGTTTAATTTTGTTTATTCCTGGTTTAAATACGGCATTAAAATGGTACACATAATAAAATTCTGGTGAATTTGAATTAAAGTCCTCACCAAGAACTTCTTCTTCGGTCTTAGCATCTATTTTATTTTTTATATAATATTCTTTGGTGTTTACCATTGCAGTCTTAAAGTTTAATGAGTTTCCGTTCATAATAACCTTAAAATTTGACATATAGGGATGTGCTCCATTTTTAGGAAATCCATTTACATCTCCACTAGGAGAAGGAGCTTCAAAACCAACTAATATTGTTTTTTCTGTACTAGGGTTGTAAAAAGTATAATCAACTGTTACGTAGACATATTCTATTTCATCAATAATGATTCTTTTAACGGTTAGGATTTCTTTTCTGATGCTAACCTCATTTTCAGAAATAGGAATTAATTGATTGCCTGAAGCGTAATAAGCCCCGTCATTGCTATACAATGTTAGAGATATAAAAGAGAAAAGGATGAAGATTAATTTATTCATATTTATTTTTTTATTTCTAATACTACTTTCGTAAATGAAAATAGTAAACTAAGTGCAGCTTTATGTACATACTTGGAAACTATTTAGCTAGCGGATTAATAACGATTCAAATATAACTTATTTAGATAATAGTATTAATAAATCCTTAAAAGAGCCATTTTTTGTAGTTTTATTTTGACGATTGCAAGACAGGCTAATATTATTTAAAATTGTTTAGTTAGTACAACCTTATATTATTTCATTTTGATTACCTTATAATTATTACTAAAAAGACAAAAGAATAAAAATGAAAATAGGACTTGTACTTTCTGGAGGCGGTATTAGAGGTGTGGCACATATAGGAGCTATAAAAGCTTTAGAAGAATATGGAATATATGTAACACATATAGCAGGTACAAGCGCTGGTGCTATTGTAGGCTCTCTTTATGCAAGCGGAGCTAGTTGGGAAAGTATATTGCATTTTTTTAAAACCATACCTATATTTAATAGACATAATTATGCACGTAGCAAACCAGGGTTTCTAGATACCGAGAAATATTACGATAACTTTAAAGAATTTTTTCCGGAAGATGATTTTGGAGCGTTAAAGAAAACGCTTTTTGTTACGGGCACTAATATAATAGATGGTACTCTAAAAATCTTTAAAAAAGGGCAGCTTATTAAACCAGTACTAGCCTCAGCATCGTTTCCAGGAATGTTTACTCCTTTAAAAATAGGCAATGCATATTATGTAGACGGTGGCGTATTAAACAACTTTCCTATAGAGCCGTTAAAAAAGGATTGTGACATGATTATAGGGGTGTATGTTAATCCTCTAAAGAAAATAAAGATAGAAGATTTAAAACATTCGTATACTGTTGTAGAACGAGCTTATAAATTAAAATCGGCATCAGAATCTATGCTTAAATTTAATTTGTGTGATATGATAGTTCTTCCGGAAGGATTATCAGATTTTGGTACGTTTGATATGGGAAGTATAGATACCATATTTGATCTAGGTTATACGGCAACTAAGAAAATTCTAGAAGATAATCCGTCTATAATAGAAAATTTAAAAGAACAGTAAAAAAAAGACTCCTTTGTGAAATAAAAGGAGTCTTTTTTATATAATAAAGCAGTTTTTAAGCGCTTACAACTTCTTTGGTGTTTTTTCTGCTTTTTACCCAAAAGTATAATACAGTAAATAATACAATTAGTATAGCAGGGAAAGTAACCATAGAGCCTAATGTGGCTTGGCCAGCAACTAAATCTAGTTGATCTCCTGTTAAACCATTAGCTTCGGCAGCAGCTTTGTCAGTATCTATCCAACCACCTATAATTGGTGAAAAGATAGAATTGGCAAACATACCTACGGCACCTATTATAGACATACCTAAAGCACCACTTTTTGGAATTTTATCGGCAACAAAACCAATCATATTTGGCCAAAAATAAGCAACACCTAAAGCAAAGAAAACAGCAGCTACATAAGCCATTTCTCCTGTCTGCGTACTAAAAAGGTAAATCCCAATTGTAGCTAATATTGCAGAGCCAAGTAAAACACCTGTCTGATCGAATTTTTTAACGACAGCACCTCCAAAGAAACGTGCTACAGCCATTAAACCAGTAACTAGTGCTAAAATTAACATTGGGTTAGCGCCACTTTTTTCTAGTATAAGTCCAGACCATTGTTGTGGCCCAAATTCAGATATAGCTGTTAAGGCCATACATATTAGCATAAAAATAAACAGTGGAGAAAGCATAGCTTGTAAGTTACTACCAATAGTGGCAGCTTCTTTAACTTTAGCTTTTGGCCAGCTTTGTCCCCAAAATAATACAGCATAAATAACAGTTGGTATCATAATCATCCAAATTTGCGATTGCCAGCTCATTTCTTCTGCTGTCATAAAATTAGATAATAAGCTACCTATAACTATACCACCAGGGAACCACATATGAAACCTATTTAGCATTGTACTCATTTTACTGCCTTTAAAAGCATCTGCAATCATTGGATTACAAGCTGCTTCTGTACAACCATTTCCTAAACCAATTAATAGAGTAGACACTAATAAACCAGCATAACTAGTAGCGTAAATGGTCATTATAATACCAATAGCGTGTGCAAAAAACGCAAATTGCATAATCACTTTTCCACCAACCTTATGGTAAATTAAACCTCCTATAACCATAGAAATTGGAAAACCTAAAAACCACATAGAGTTAATAAAACCTAATTGTTCTGCGCTAAAACTAAGCTCTTCTCCTAGTTGTTTTAATATTCCGGCTCTAATACTAAAAGATAAAGCGGTAGAAATTAAAGCAAAGCAACTACCATAAAATAACCGTTTGGCATTAGTTCCTGTTCCCATATTCGTGTTTTCCATAAGTTAGTAAGTTTGTTTTGTTTGGTAAAAAAAGTTGAATTTAAGTTAATTTTTTAGAATAAAAACCTAAAGTCAAATTTCTAATTTAATTTAGTTGTTAAATTTAAAAGTAATAAAGTTTTACCTCCAAATACAAATTTAATAGTAATGACTGGGCTAAATTTCTATTATCTTGTTTTAAGGTGGTTCTTTTTTATCAATTTGATAATTTTAAGAGCTTTTGCGCCATTTTTTCAATCATCTTATTTTGCTTTAAAATGAAAAATTAATACCTAGGGATATGTAATTATTACTGAGAAATACATTTAGTTTTTATAGATTAATATATTTGTTTACTTATTTAGAACACATCAATTCAAATTATGAAAATAAAAGTATCTAGTATAAAGCACATTACAATTCTATTTTTTGTGTTAATTTTTTTTAATCAATGTAAAGAGGCGTCAAAATCAGAAAAAGAAACACCCGTAAATGTAGTTTCTGATCAGAAAAAAGAAGAAAAAAAGGATACTGTATATAATTTAATAGTAAATAAGCCTGAAGAAATTAAAGTGCCAAAAGGTATGGTGTGGATTCCAGGAGGAGAATTTGTACAGGGAGCAGTGCCACAAGATAAGATGGCAATGGAACATGAAAAGCCTGCACATAAGGTAGCTGTAGATGGTTTTTTTATGGATATTACAGAGGTTACAAATGCTCAGTTTGCTCAGTTTGTAAAAGAAACAGCTTATATTACTGTTGCAGAAAGAGAAATAGATTGGGAAGAAATGAAGAAGCAAGTACCAGCAGGTACACCAAAACCTCACGATTCTATTTTACAACCAGGTTCTTTAACGTTTAAGAAAACAAAAACAACAGTGCCAAATCTATTCGATTTTTCTCAATGGTGGCATTGGACAATAGGGGCTAATTGGAGACACCCTAACGGACCCAAGAGTTCTATAAAAGGTTTAGATAACAATCCGGTAGTGCAAATTTGTTATGAAGATGCTATGGCATATTGCAAATGGGCGGGAAGAAGGTTGCCAACAGAATCTGAGTGGGAGTATGCTGCTAATGGTGGTAAGTCTGGTACTATTTACTTTTGGGGAGATAATAGGGATGTTTTATCTAAAAATGCAAACAGTTGGGAAGGGGAGTTTCCTGTAAAAAACAGTAAAGAAGATGGTTTTGAGAAAAGAGCTCCAGTAAAAAGCTACCAACCTAATGGTTATGGCTTGTATGATATGGCTGGTAATGTTTGGGAGTGGACAAGCGATTGGTACAATGTAAATTATTACAAAGAACAATCTGCCGGACTTTTACAAAAAAATCCTAAAGGAGCAACAGAAGCGTATAATCCACAAAATGTATATATAGAAGAAAAGGTTATTAAAGGCGGATCTTTTTTATGTAGCGATAGTTACTGTGCTAGTTATAGAATCTCTGCTCGTATGGCATCTAGTACAGATTCTTCTGCAGAACACACTGGTTTTAGAACAGTTGCTACGGTAGATATGTTAAAATAACCTCAAATTATATATGACTATGACTCTATTGTAACAATTTATGATAATTCGCTTTTCAGTTTGCATAAAAAAATTACATTTGTGTTCTAAACTAATCTTAGAATAAAATATTATGTCAGATACAATAGAAAGAATTAAATGTCTTATTATAGGTTCTGGACCAGCAGGATACACAGCGGCAATTTATGCAGCTAGAGCAGATTTAAAACCTGTTATGTATACAGGTATGGAGCCAGGTGGGCAATTAACAACTACTACAGAAGTAGATAATTTCCCAGGGTATCCAGAAGGTATAGACGGACCAACAATGATGACGCAATTGCAAACGCAAGCAGAACGTTTTGGTACAGAGGTTAGAATAGGTATGGTAACTGCTGTAGATTTTAATAAAACAGTTGGTGGTATACACAAGGTAACTGTAGATAATTCTAAAACAATAGAAGCAGAAACTGTAATTATTTCTACAGGTGCTACAGCTAAATATTTAGGTTTAGAAAGTGAGCAACGTTTGCGTGGAGGTGGAGTATCTGCATGTGCTGTTTGTGATGGTTTCTTTTACAAAGGTCAAGATGTAGCTATAGTTGGTGCAGGAGATACTGCAGCAGAAGAAGCATCTTACTTAGCTAATATTTGTAAAAATGTTACAATGTTAGTTCGTAAGGATGAAATGAGAGCTTCTAAAGCTATGCAACATAGAGTAAATAGTATTTCTAATATTACTGTAAAATACAATACAGAAGTAGACGAAGTATTAGGAGAACAAGTTGTAGAAGGTTTACGTATGGTAAATAACAAAACGCAAGAAAAAGAAGATATTGCTATTACAGGTCTTTTTATAGCAATAGGTCATAAACCTAACACAGATATATTTAAAGGTCAGTTAGATATGGATGAAACTGGTTATTTAATTACAGAAGGTAAATCTACTAAAACAAATTTACCAGGTGTATTTGCTAGTGGAGATGTACAAGATAAAGAATACAGACAAGCAGTTACTGCTGCAGGTACTGGTTGTATGGCTGCATTAGATGCAGAACGTTACTTAGCTGCTGTAGAAGAAATAGCATAAGTATACTATATTTTATAAATTATAAAGGGTATTGATAAGTGTAATAAGCTTATTAATATCCTTTTTTTTATGATGAGCGCTTAGCACAATGCGGCTCATAGTAGGTGAATCCTTGTCTGGATAATTAAAACTCGTAACTATTATATTATGCTTTTCTAAATAAGTAGTTATTTTTTGATCATTGTATGTAAATGCTGCGTGGTTTGGCATATAGCTAAATTTATCTTTAGTCTGTATACCTTCTAAAAACAGTAAAATATGTTGTTGTAATTTTTTTTGTCTTTTTGTATAAATAGCATCAGCATTTAATAAAGTAGCTAAGTTTGCAGGTGTAGCTGGACTAGCACCTCCAAAAAAGGCTGTATTTTTTAATTCTTCTATTCTTTTGCTGCCTCCAAAAATAGCTCCTGCTTGTATTGCAAATCCTTTGCCTAAAGAGGAGCATACTAGTAATTCTTTAGGCTTTAATTCTTTTAATTGAGAGTAACAACCAGCTCCATTGTTTAACGATAAGCCTAGTGCGTGCGAGTCATCCGCAACTACTATAATTTTATCTAAAGGAAGTTTTTGTAAGCCAATAAAGCTAGGGTAATTTAGACCGTTAAAATCTATACTGTCTAAAAATATTACAGGCGGTATATTACTTATTTTTAAATAATTGTCTATAGCATTTGCTAACTCTTTATATGTGGTGTAATTTTTTGTTTTTTGTTGATGTAACGCAATATGCGAGTTTGGAGCATAAAATAAACTATGACCTTCCGATTTAAAATAATCACATACCAATTGCCCTGCTAAGTAGCCAGAAGAAACAGTTACACAAGCTTCACTATTTACAATTTTAGCTAAGTATTTTTCGGCTTTATCATAAACAGATATTTTAATATTAGATTTTCTTGAGGCTCCATAATTGGTGCCATATTTTTTAATATTATCTATATATACTTTTAAAAACTGTTTGTGTTGTTGCAAGCCTAAATAGGCAGTGCCTCCAAAATATAGTTTTTTGGAGGCATCTACCGTAATTTTTCTACCAGGGAAAGAAGTAACATTTGTCATTATAGCAATGTAATGCCAGAACCTCCTTGACTCGGGAAAATAAGATTTCCGTTTGGTTCTATTTCTATTCCTTTTGCAATGTCTTTACTTAAAAGCATAGCACCATCCATATCTACATAATCTAATTGAGGTGTTAATTGTGCTATGGCAGATATACCAACAGAAGATTCCGTCATGCAACCAACCATAACTTTTAACCCTAGCTCTTTTCCTTTTTTTATCATTCTAAGAGCAGGAGTTAAACCACCACATTTGGTAAGTTTAATGTTTATGCCATTAAAGTGGTAACCACATTTTTCTACATCAGACTCAACAATACAACTTTCGTCTGCAATAACAGGTAAAACACTAGCGTGCATTACTTTTTCCATTCCTGTCCAGTCATCTGCTTTTAAAGGTTGTTCTAAAAACTCTACGCCTAATTTTTTAAGTTCTGGAGCGTAACTTATAGTTTCTTCTGCTGTCCAGGCGCAATTTGCATCAATCCTAAAAATAGCATCAGAATGTTTTCTAAGTTCTTTAACAATAGCAACATCTTGGTTTGTTCCTAGTTTTATTTTATAAATAGGCCAAGGTTGTTCTTTCATTTTAGCAACCATATTTTCTATAGAATCTATGCCTATTGTAAAATTTGTAATAGGGTAGGTGCTATTATCTGTATTCCAGATTTTGTAAAGTGGTTTATTTAAAAGTTTACCATATAAATCGTGCGCAGCTAAATCTAGAGCACAAATAGCAAAGTTGCTTAGTTGTTGTTGTATTAAAAATTGATTGAAATCTTCTGATGTAGTAAAATTATAATTCTCTATTGCTGTACGTATGCCTTCAATTTCTTTTTGCATACTCTCAAAAGTGATCTTATAATAAGGGTTGGCAGTAGCTTCACCATAACCTGTTTTATCATTTAAACCAAGACTAACCACCATACTATCTTGAAAATTGTGCGACTCTCTAGAGATGCTAAATGTATGTTTTAGGGGAAGCACATACTTTGTTAAGGTTAAATTCATATCAGTATTTAAATTTATACTAATATACTAAGGCCAACCTTGTAAACAAAACAAGATTGGCCTTATTAAAACTATTTTAACGTCTTTACTTTATCTCTTTTTTACGCTTCCAGAAGAAGATTTATTTTTTTTAACAGTAGCATTACCCGTATACAATATATCTGCTCCGCTGCTGGCATCTGCAATTAAAGAATCTGACACATCTACGCTAATGTCTGCTCCGCTACTAGCATCTGCATCACAGTTTTTTGTTTTTAACTCACGAGCATCAATATCAGAACCGCTACTAGCATTTACGGTTAAGTTATTTGTTTTGCCACTTAACTTAATATCTGCGCCACTACTGCAATCTGCGTTTACAGAGTTTGCTACTAAAGCAATTTGTATATCAGCTCCGCTACTAGCATTTAAATCAATTTCATCAGCTTCTATCTGTGATTCTGAATTTAAGTCGGCACCACTAGAACTATACAAAGCAGTAATAACAGGTAGTGTAACGTGTACATTTTTTGTAGCTCTACCAATGTTTTCAATAGCGTGTATTTTAAGTTTGCCATCTTTAACGTCTGTACCAATTAGGTCTATAACATTTTCATCTGCTTCTACTCTTATACTAAATTCTTTTGCTTGTGTTACATAAACATTAATGCCTTCTGATGCTGAAATGCGATCAAAACTGTTTGTAATTTCACGATTCTGCTCTGTTAACTCGCCATTTCCTTTTTTTCCGTCTCCAAAGTTAAAAGAGCAAGAGCTTAACAGTAAACTTATTACTAATGCGATTGTGATTTTAGATAGTGTTGTCATAATTGTTGTTTTTGATTGATGATGTAAAAGTCTATAAATGATAGTGTTATTTCTAAAAAGATAGACTCAATTGTTATTTTTTGATACTGAATTGTATGTTTTAATTTTTTGAAGCTTCAATACGTGCTCCATTTTCGTCTATTTTAATATTTAAAGAACTCTCATTTCCATTAATTTTAATATTAACGCCTTCTTCGTCCACAGATAGTTTTGTCTCTTTTTCAAATTCATCTGCTTCTTCTTCAATAATGTCTTCACTTGGACAATCTAAACAATCTAAAACTCCTTGCTTATTCATAACCCAAGTATAATCTTTTACCTCAGATCTGTAAATTTCTTCTTTGTATGATGTGTGCCAGCCAATGTTATGCGTATCGGCATCATAATCAAACTTAATAATAACACCTTTAGGAATGTAAAGGGTAATATTAACCTCTTGGTCTCTAATTTTACTTTTAGGATCTAGCATTAAAAAGTTATCTAAAACTACTTTATTATCTAATACTTGGTAGTTGTATTCTATAGTTTTAGCTCTGTCTCTAGCCTCATCAAAAGAACTGCCTTGAGATACTTTTTGTATTTTAATTCGTGCTATATCATCATTAGACCTAACAATATCAAAGATAAAATCGTTATCTAGTAACAGTTTTTTTCCGTTTTCATCTAAAGTAAATGTCATTCCATTAATTCTAAAATTTTCTGGTCTGTCATAGTTTTTACTGGTTCTAGTAGAAATATATAACGTATCTAAAGGCTGTGTAAAGTTTAATACTTCTGTTTTATTAACACTGCCCTTGTACATATTAGCAGTAGCTTCTTTAATACCAACAATTGTTAAACCTATAATAGCAGCTAACCAAACACCAAACAATGTTATTTTTGCTATTGTACCAATAGATTTTAAGTTAGATACAACAATTTTTAATCCTAAATAAAGTAGAAAGAAAAATGGTATTGCTACAGCAAAAAATGTTAATAATGATATAAGCCAAATTGGTGCGCTTGTACTGTTAACTATACTATATATAGGTGTGTTATTAATAACAAACGCATCTGTAAAACCCGCGGTAAACAGGCCAATAAAAGTGCCTATTACTACAGCGCCACCAATTAGGATAAAAAATACACCTATAATTTTACCAATACTCTTAAAAATGAAATTAAAGATGGTTCCAATTGCATCAAAAAAAGCCTGAATCCCAGTTTTAAATTTGCCGCTTGCTTTGTTGTAATCTGCATTTTTTACTTTATCTGTAACAGAGTTAAAACTTTCCTTAACAGTACGCTCTATATTGCTAATGTTAATAGACTCACCACGCATATCTAATTTTTGCGAAGTTGTCTTTGCTTCAGGAATTAAAAATAATAACAGAATGTATATTACTATAAATCCACTAAATGTTGCCAATGTTAGTACAACCCATAACAAGCGAACCCACCAAGGATTTATGCCTAAATAGTGTGCCATACCAGCAGATATACCGCCAATATATTTGTTATCTGTATCTCTATATAATTTTTTTGTTTTAGATTTTGATGCAGATGCTTCTTCATCCTCAAAAATTTCTTCGTCTACACGGTAATCTTCAGGTTGCCCCATAACAGCGATAACGTCTTCTACGTCTGTTTTGGTAATTACCTGCTGTTCGTTTTTAATTTTTTCTTGAAAAAGCTCTGCTATTCGTCCTTCTATATCAGAAATAATTTCGTCACTACCAGGTCCGTTATTTAAAGATTGTTTTATTGCTTTTAAATAGGTGTCTAGTTTGCGATATGCATCTTCGTCTATATGAAAGAATAAGTTGGCCAAGTTTATATTTATAGTCTTATTCATTGTTCGTTTTTTTTGAGTTGGTAACTAGGTTAACGGCATTTCTTAGTTCGTCCCAGGTGGTATTTAATTCGGTTAAAAAATTTTCTCCTGTTTTTGTAAGGCCATAATATTTTCTTGGAGGCCCAGAAGTAGACTCTTCCCAACGATAGGTTAGTAGTCCTGCATTTTTTAATCTTGTTAATAATGGGTAAATAGTGCCTTCTACAACTAGCATTTTGGCATCTTTTAATGTGGAAAGAATTTCAGAAGTATACTTATCTTCTCCCTTTAATATAGAGAGAATACAATACTCTAGAACACCTTTACGCATTTGTGCTTTTGTGTTTTCTATCTTCATAGTTTAGATATTCTGTTTTGATGACCCTCAAAACGGGTGTTAATTGATATGATGAACAAACTCCGCTGAATTATTTTGTAATAGAATTGATTAAGTTCTATAATCCTAACTTGTTAGTATCTTATACAAATATATGTCTTTAAAAAGGTATTATGCAAAACATAGTACTAAAAATTAACTTTAATTTAACATTTCTACTTTCAACTATTTTCAATACTTTTATAAAAATTATAAAACTAGAATGGCAAAAAGCACATTAAAATACAACGTATTTAATTTTTTTAAGTTACCCTCTGCTTGGTGGTGTGGCGTACGTTTACAGCATATAGATACTACCAAAGCAGTGGTAACAGTTAAGCACAGATGGTTTAACCAAAACCCATTTAATTCTATGTTTTGGGCAGTACAAGGTATGGCTGCAGAATACGCAACAGGAATTATGGTTATAGACCAAATTGAGAAAAGTGGCAAAAAAATATCTATGTTAGTTGCTAGTAATAATGCAACATTTACTAAAAAAGCCACAGGAAGAATTACGTTTACCTGTGAAGACGGACATTTAATAGAAGACGCAATTGCTAAAACCGTAGCAACAGGAGAAGGACAAATTTTTACAATGAAATCTGTTGGTGTTAATAAAGATGGTGTTGTGGTATCTACCTTTAATTTTGATTGGACTATACGTTTAAGAAAGTAATTTTTTATTTAAAAATGTAACAACCTATAAATTGTTGCTACCTATTAGTGTCAATCAAAAACAAAAATAAAATGAATGCACACGAAATAGATTACCACATTTTTGGAGAAGAAATGCAGTATGTAGAAGTAGAACTAGACCCGCAAGAAGCTGTTGTAGCCGAAGCTGGTAGTTTTATGATGATGGATACTGATATAAAAATGGACACCATTTTTGGAGACGGATCTAACCAAGACAATAGTGTTTTAGGTAAGATTTTCTCTGCAGGAAAACGAATGTTAACTGGGGAGAGTTTATTTATGACAGCCTTTTTAAATATTGGTCAGCATAAAAGAAAAGTAAGTTTTGCTTCTCCTTATCCTGGAAAAATATTAGCAATAGACTTATCTGAGAAAGACGGAAAATTTATTTGCCAGAAAGATGCATTCTTGTGCGCAGCTAAAGGTGTATCTGTAGGTATAGAATTTTCTAGAAAATTAGGTCGTGGCCTTTTTGGAGGCGAAGGTTTTATTATGCAAAAACTAGAAGGCGATGGTATGGCATTTGTTCACGCAGGTGGTACTATGGCTAAAAAAGTATTGGCTGCAGGCGAGGTTTTAAAAGTAGATACGGGTTGTATTGTAGGCTTTTCACAAACTATAGATTACGACGTAGAGTTTGTTGGTGGTATAAAAAATACTGTTTTTGGAGGCGAAGGTTTATTCTTTGCAACTTTAAGAGGTCCTGGTACAGTATATATACAATCTTTACCATTTAGCAGGCTTGCAGGCAGAGTATTAGCATCTATTCCTAAAGGCGGAAAAGACAGGGGAGAAGGTAGCTTATTGGGTGGCTTAGGAGATCTTTTAGATGGTGATAATAGATTTTAAAGGGTTAAGTATATAAAATGAAGTAGAATAGTTAGCGTTTTTTAACTACAAAAGTTCTAACCAAACAAAGGAGCCAATTGCAAAAAGTAAAGAACCAATTATTAATTTTTTGTTTATACTAGTTTTACTTAATAAGGATAAAAAGAACCCCATAATACAACCTGCAATAGCACCTGCAGTACCAAGCCATATGTACAATAATTCTGGCATATTGTGAGAATGAGGTTCTCCGTTTTGGTAAAACATAGTAAATGTTATTATAGAAGCTAATAAACAGCCCGTAGTAGTATAAAGAATAAAACCTTTTAGTATTGATTTACTTGTAAATAGGAAAAGACTCTTATCTGTTTTTAACTTATTGGGGTCGTTAGTTTTTATCAAGTATAGTACAGTCAGTATAAATACAATTCCGATTACTACTATTTTCATCATCGCTATTAAGTCTTTAGTTTTGTCAATATATAATTAATAGTTATCTCTAATTAGTTCTAGAACAGCTTCCATTTCTTTTTTTACATCAGAAGTTTTTTGCTTAAAATGATTATTCATAAAACTAAAAATTAACGTTTTTCCAGATTTGGTAATTAAGTAACCGCTTAAACTATAGTTGTTTCCTAAACTACCAGACTTTGCATAAATGTATGGTGTTGGGTTACCTTTGTACCAGTTTTTTAAAGTTCCTGAAACTCCACCTACCGGAAATATAGATAATAACCTACCTCTTGGGACTTCTGTATACATTTTATCTAGTACGTGCACAAAAGACGCTGGTGTAAATAAGTTGTATCTAGACAATCCAGAACCATCTACCCAACGTGGTTGTTGTGCTAAATCTCCTAAGTCGGTTTTTAAAATATATTTAATTGCTTTGTTGGTGTTAAGCGTGTCAGACAAAGTACTAGAAGCCATGATAAGCAATTGTTCAGCTAAAAAGTTATCACTTGTATACATCATTCTTTTTGCAATTGAATCTGTTGCTATGCCATAAAGTGTTGTCTTTTTTACAGAAGGGAAGCTCTTTGTTAATGTAATTTTATTACTTGTTTCTGCTTCTAGTAATTCTTTGGTTAGTTTAGAGCTTGTTTTATAAGGAACTTCTATCGTGTCTTTTAAATTAGGGCTTATATAAAAGATATTTTTAACCAGCTCTCTTTTAAAGGTGTGTGGTTTTCTAGAAATACTGTCTTTAAAGTAATTAGGGTATATTTTAATTTCTCCTTTTTTGTAGGCAGATAAGACATTGCCGTAAAGAGGTAAACCACCGCGTTCAGGAGAAAAATAGGTATCAAAATCTTCCCAAGCCCAGCCGCCACCAAACTTATCAGATGTAAAGTTGTTTAGGTATAGCGCTATATTTTTCTGTTTGTTTAAAAAGTCAATAGCAGTATCGTCTTTAAAATAAGGGTGTAAAATTGTTGGGTTTCCTGTTCCTTGTATATAGGTTGTATTGTCTTCTACGGCGTATTTTAATAACGGGCTATACTCTGGTAATAGTTTTAAAGTAGTGTAAAGTGTAAATATTTTGGCGTTACTCGCAGGTGTAAAGTACTTGGTGCTATTCTTTTCAAAAATAGTTTTCTTCCTCACAGGATCGTATACTTTTAAGCCTACAAAATGATTCTTAAACAAAGAAGTTTCTAGTTTATTAGTTGCAACTTTAGTTATTTTAGATTTACTAGTTGCACAACTTGCTAGCATAGAAATAATAATAATATTTAAAGTCAGTCGGTAAGTCTTATAAAATCTAGCTTTGTAAGACTTTACGTAATTATTTTTTAAAATCATTGAATATTTAACATTTTGTATAGACTATTGTAATACCTTTTATCGTTAAATTTATGGAATAATAAATTAATAATTAGAAAAATGGCAAGAGCAATGTTTGACTACACTAAGACTATTTTACAAAAAGTAAGTTTTGATTCTAAGTTGTTTTGCAAAGAACTAGAAAAATCAATTTCGAGGTTGTTACCTTACGAAATTGAAGAATTAAAACTCTGGTTAAATTCTTTTACTACAGATAAGCCGGAATTAAGGCAGTGTATGATATATATAAAGAACTAAAAAAAAGCCACCAATAAGGTGGCTTTTTTTATGCTTTAATTTTATTGTTAATAGGACTAATAATTTTTACATCTTGAAAAGCAATTGCACCACGTACAACACTTGTAATTACTTCGTGTAGCGCATTTGTAATTTGTATTTTAAGTTCTTTTTTATGGTAAATAAGACTTACTTCTCTTGCAGGAGATGGAGTTTCAAAATGTTTTAAATTTTGTTTTTTCTTATCATCTAAATCCAATGTGTTTAAATAGGGTAACAATGTCATTCCTAAACCCTCGTTAGACAGGTTTATTAAAGTTTCAAAACTACCACTTTGCAATCTAAAATGGTCTACAACAGAGTTTTTAGGAGATTTACACAAGTTAATTACACCATCTCTAAAGCAATGTCCGTCTTGCAAAAGCAAAACATCATCAATATCTAAATCTTCTGGAGTTAATTTTTCAATATTGGCCAACCTATGTTGCTGTGGTATGTAACCAACAAATGGCTCGTAATACAAAGGTCTTTCTTTTATAAATTCAATCTCTAAAGGAGTAGCAGCAATAGCAGCATCTATTTGTCCGTCTTGTAAATTTCTAATAAGAGTATCTGTGCTTTGTTCTTTAATAACCAAATTCACTTTAGGAAATTTAGAAATAAAAGTCTTTAAAAACATAGGTAAAAGTGTAGGCATAATAGTAGGTATAATTCCTAAAACATACTCACCACCAATAAATCCTTTTTCTTGATCTACAATATCTTTAATACGATCTGCTTCGTTTACAATGTTTTTAGCTTGTTCTACTATTTTTTGGCCGACTTCTGTAATAGAAATTGGTTTTTTACTTCTGTCAAAAATCTGAATATCTAACTCGTCCTCTAACTTTTGCACTTGCATACTTAAAGTTGGCTGTGTAACAAAGCTTTTTTCTGCTGCTAATGTAAAGTTTTGGTATTTAGCAACCGCTAATACATATTGTAATTGAGTTATTGTCATTCTTGATAGGTTAAAACTATAAAATTATAAAAATAAATGATTTAAATCACCTCAAAAATACTAAATAGAAGCTAACTTTGTAGTAACAAAAAAAGATATATATTATGAAATTAAACAGTATAGGATTAGAGGTAGAAAAAGCTACAGAACTAAACAGTAAATTAAATATATTATTATCTAGTTTTCAGGTGTATTATCAAAATTTAAGAGGTGTTCATTGGAACATTAGAGGAAAACGTTTTTTTGATTTACATATTAAGTTTGAAGAGTTATATACAGACGCAAATTTAAAAGTAGATATGATTGCAGAACGTATACTTACGTTAGGTGGTAAGCCATTGCATACTTTTGAAGATTATATGTCTATATCTAAATTGCCAGTAGGTAAAAATATATCTGTAGATGTAGAAGCAATAAAATTAATTGTTAATTCTTTAAAAGAATTATTAGTTATAGAACGCGATTTACTAGAACTTTCTGGAGATGCAAATGATGAAGGTACAAACTCTTTAATGAGTGACTTTATAGCTGAGCAAGAAAAAACTATTTGGATGATGAATGCTTGGTTAGAGGAATAGATTTCTGTAATTAAGTTGACAAAAAAGGGAGATAAAGCAATTGCTTTATCTCCCTTTTTTATGTTGGCTGGTTATTTTTAAAATCTGATAGCAAACTCTAAGTCTTTGTCTGTTACTGTAAACTTAGCATCGTTAAAGCTTGGTGGTCCATAAGGAGTTGAAGATCCAGATATGCCATAATCTTCTGTTGGCATTCCGTTTGCTTCCCTATCCATTTGTTTGTTATTATTTTTGTCATGCATTGCTAAAATTGCATACTCTCCAGGTTTTACATCTTTAAAAACTAAAGTTATTTTGCCATCTTTAATTGTGCTTTGCAGGTTTTGTACACCTTTACCTTTCATAAAAGTTTCTACGTTGTGTAAGCCAGCTAAAACAGAGCCATTATCGTTTGCTACATTATCTATGGTAATAGTAATGTTATATGCAGTTTCTTTGGCTTGAGCTGTTACCACAACACTCATTAAAAATAATCCTAAAAGTAATCCTAAAGTTCTCATAATATTTGTTTTTAAGTTGATTATGATACAAAGGTGCATTGGTAATTGTCTTTTTTAAAATGCAATAGGCTCAATTGTAGTTTTTTAAGACTGAATTGTCGAATATTAGTTTGTAAGGATAAAAAGAGACTGTTTATATGATTAAGGATTTTAATAAGAAAGATTAAGAGTGTAATACATTGAAAAATTTAGAGGAGAAATCTTTTTTATGTTAAGATCCCTCTAGCGTTTTTTGAAGATCAGAATTAATATTATCCGTAATAATGCTTTTTAGTTCATTGGTCTGGTAGTTATATTTTTTAATAACTGTGGGTTCGTTATTATAATCATATGTACCGTCGTTATTTTTATCGACTCCAAAGCTAATGATGATGTCTTTACTATCATTTAGAAAATGATATGAAACAATATCCATATTGTCATTTGCTACTTTCTTTAATTTTTTTTGATTGAATGAATAGATATAGAGCGACTTAAAATCAGCTAAATTAATTACACCGTCTTTATAAGTGTCTTTTTCCGCGGCATTAAACATTAAAAAGATATCATCAGAAAAATATTCAGTTTTTATGTCGTTAAAATTTACTCTTTTGATAAATAGTTGTTTAGTTATGTCACTTTTTTGGTTGTAGATAATAACATTATTATAGTTTCCATAAAACTCACGCGAATATCTATTGTCTTTAGATTCATAACTACTAGATTTACTTGCTATATTTAATAAACCATTTATATCTTCAGGTTCATTTAAATTTTTATGTGATACAGGAATAATATAAACAGAATTAAGTGTGTCTATAAGCATTGGAGTTTCATAAGAGATTACTTGTTCTCTTTTATTTTCTTTTTTTAACTCATCAATTTTCTCATCAGAAAGAATTCCTGTTTCTATATCATCATAATCATTAAACCTAAAGTATTCAGAAATAGCAATTCCACTAATTGTGATTATTGAAAATATAACAAGAATTATAGCTAGTGTGCCAAGAATAGCTAGTACTTTTTGATTATAGTTTTTTATTTTATCAGTTTTCATCATGTTTCAATTACTCTAAATACGGAATATTACTTATTAATCTAAAAAAGTTCGGTTATAGCTAAACGGATTACTCTTATTTGGATCTACGGTAACTTCTACAGCTCTGTAACCGCCATCTATTTGTACACGAGTTATATTTTTTTCTGGCCAGGGTTTGTTTGTAAACCAAATATGTCCGTCTCCTTGTAAGTAGAGTATAGGTTTGCCAAATGCAGCTGCACTACTTCTAAAAACATTTGTAAATGCTTCAAACTTTGTAGCGTCACCTTCTGTAATATTTGCGTGTCCAAATACAACTACGGCATTTACATTTTCTTTTTGGGTTTCTAAATGTTGTTTAACCCAATTGGCATTATCTGTTAATCTAGTTTGCCATTCTGTTGCATTGTGTACTGTGCTGCCAACTATGTTTATGCCTATAAATAAAACCTTGTTCTGTATCCAACTAAAATTTTCTTGGCGTACATCTTGGTAGCTCACAGGCTGGTTAAAATTCCAGTTTGTGTTTAGTTTTAAAAAATAAGTGTTCCAATACGCAAAACCTTGTTCCGGATCTATACAATCGTTAAACTCGTTATCTCCTAGAACAACAAAGGTTGGTGTATTAAACTGTTTTAAAATGTCACTAACATCTTTGTAAACGGATTCTTCACAAGCACCAGCTCCAGGTTTTATATCTCCTAAATGAATTACAAAGTCCGACTTTGCTCTTGTATTATGAGCTGCAATAACCTTAACAATAGAATCTCTTTGTTCCGCGTTATAAGGGACATCGCCAATTGCTGTAAAAACAACATTTGGTATGGCGGGTGTTGGTAATTCTTCTTCTTTACTATCGTTAGAACAAGATGTAATTTGCAAAAGGGAAGTTATACCTATAAAAATAAGTATAGTTTTAGAGAATAAATACTTTTGGTTGGTTGTTGGCATATTTAAAAATACAAAATTATACGGTATCTACTTGGTTTTTAGTAGATACCTATTTTTGCTTTTTCATTTGCTTAGCTATTTTCTTACTACCCGCATCTCTTTTTTCTAACTCTTCAATTATTTTAGGTTTGTCTTCTTGTCTTGTTTGAGACAGCTTGTATGTGGCTTGTATATCTGTTATTTCAATCTCAAAAGCAACAATACCATTTACTTGTGCTAATGTACCTTTAGATAAATTATCTAGATGTATAGGACATTCAGAAGCTTTCTCGTATTTATTAACTAATGTATGTAAACCTTCCATAGCAACATCATTATTTACAATAGATACTTTGCCATACACGTGTACAGCAATATAGTTCCAAGTGGGTACTTCTTCATCTTTATACCAAGAAGAAGAAATGTAGCCGTGTGGTCCGTTAAAAATGCAAAGTACTTCTGGAGTTTCCTTAAAATTATGCCACTGTGGGTTTGCTTTTGCAATATGCCCTACAAGTATGTCTTTTCCGTCTTTACTAGCTAACTCTAAAGGAATATGCGTAGCCCAAGGTTTGCCATTAGTTTGATTTACCAAAATGCCAAAACTATTTTTAGCTATAAAATCTTTTACTTCTTCTATATTTTTATTTTGATAAGCTGGCGGAATATACATTGTTACTTTTTTGTAGTTAGTGTTGTTAATACTGATAAATGATCTGATATATGTTTGTTATTGTCTAGTCTGTTATCTATAATTTGTACAGATAAAACATTAAGGTGTTTTACAAATATGTAATCTATTCTGTCTTTTACAATCTTATCTGTAAAACCATTAAAAGTGCCTTTTGGTCCGTATGGTTTTTCTGCTGTTACTGTGTAGCTGTCTTCTAGATAATTTTTTATGGTTGTAATAGTTGCTGTATTTGGGGTAACATTAAAATCTCCCATTAAAATAACAGGATAGTTTTCTGTGTTTAAACTCTTAATCTTTTCTATAATTAGTTTAGCAGAGTTTTTACGAGCTTCCACACCAATATGGTCAAAATGAGCATTAAAAACCCAGTAGTTCTGTTTTGTTTTTTTATGTTGAAAAAGGGCGTAAGAACAAATACGCTCCATTGATGCATCCCACCCAATAGAAATTTTGTTAGGTGTTGTAGATAACCAAAATGTACTAGATTTTATAACCTTAAAATTATTTTTGTTGTAGTAAATGGCGCTGTATTCTCCCTTTTGTTTACCATCATCTCTACCAACGCCTATGTAATTGTAGTTAGGTAAATTAGAGTCTAAATAATTAACTTGGTTGTGTAAACCTTCTTGTATGCCTAAAAAAGACGGATTGTAATGTTGTATTAAGGCCACCATTTTAGCTTTACGAAAGTTCCAGTTGTTTATAGTGTCACCAGTATTATCATACTTAATATTAAAGGTCATTGCCTTTATATTCTGACTAGTAAGAGAAACCGAAAATAATGTAAATACAAGAACTATAACAAAAGCATATTTTTTAATCATCTCTAATTGTTTTAGTAGAAGTTTCTACAAGTTTATTTATTTCGGTAAGTTCTTCTTTGGTAAACTCACGGTACGTACCAACTGGCATATCTAAAGAGATATTCATAATACGTACACGCTTTAGGGTAACAACATTGTATCCTAAATACTCCGTCATTCTTCTAATTTGTCTGTTAAGACCCTGTGTAAGTATAATTTTAAACTCGTATTTACTTAACTTTTCTACTTTACATTTTCTAGTAATAGTATCTAGAATAGGTATGCCATTACTCATTTGATGTACAAAGTCGTCTGTAATAATATTATCTACTTTAACTATGTACTCTTTTTCGTGATGGTTTCTAGCGCGTAGAATTTTGTTTACAATATCGCCATCGTTAGTTAAGAATATTAAACCTTCACTAGGCTTATCTAATCTACCAATAGGAAAAATACGTTTAGGGTAATTTATATACTCTATAATATTATCTTTCTCTACACGTGTATCTGTAGTACAAACAATGCCAACAGGCTTGTTAAAGGCTAGATATACAAAATCTTCTTTAGGTTCAGAAATTAGTTCTCCATCTACGCGTACTTCATCATCAGGAACTATTTTAGTTCCCATTTCTGGCACTTTACCATTAATGGTTACACGTCCTTGGTCTATTAGTTTGTCTGCCGCTCGGCGAGAACAATAACCAACTTCACTTAAATATTTATTAATTCTAGTTGCTTGTACTTCTTTCATTATAATTGCTATTCTAACAACAAAGATAAGGGTTTGTTTTACTTTGTTCCCTTAATTTTTCTGAGTTTTAGTCGTGTAGATTACAGAATTGGGCTAAATTTTTACAACTCATCTATAAATACATACAATTCGGTTTTATTTTATTGTTGTAGTGTGGGTAATACTTCAACTTTGTAACAGATAAGAACAGTAATTATTTAGTAAATTAGAGCCAAATCAGATTTTAAAATGTTCAATATTAAAAAGATATTAAAAATAAGTATTTACATTACAATTGTACTAACCATAATAAATGTGTTAGGTACTATTAGTAACGGCTTTTCTTTAACCAATACATTACGTAGTGTGGCTATTGGTTTTTTGTATTCATTTGTTTTAAGTTGTGTAAACTCTTATTATTTTCAGTATATATCTAGTATTTATAGTTGGGAGGAGCAACCTAAAAAAAGACTATGGCTTGGTGCATTAGGGTCTGTTGTGCTAACACTTATTGCTTTTGCAATTGTAAAGTTTATAATAGCTATTGTACTTTTTGGTAATAGTGTAGAGTATTATGTAAACAGCCAAACGTTGTCTCCGTATATGATTGCTATACTAATATCTATAGTGGTTTCTTTAGCATTACACGCTTACTATTTTTACAAGTACATACAAGACTCTAAAATAAAAGAACAAAAAATAATAGCAGGTACAGCATCTGCAAAGTTCGATGCTTTAAAAAATCAGTTAGATCCGCATTTTTTATTTAATAGTTTAAATGTGTTAACTAGTTTAATAGAAGAAGACCCGTTCCAGGCACAAAAGTTTACCACATCATTATCTAAAGTATATAGGTATGTTTTAGAGCAGAAAAATAAAGATTTGGTGACTGTAGATGAAGAGTTGCAGTTTGCTAAAACATACATACGCTTACTAAAAATGAGGTTTGAAGAGAGTATTGTTTTTGAAGTGCCAGAAAAAAGCAGCAATCCAGACGCTAAAATTATACCATTATCGCTACAATTATTATTAGAAAATGCGGTAAAACACAACGTAGTATCATCTAACAAACCTTTACATTTAAAGGTAGAAGAAATAGATAATATGTTAATAGTGAGTAACAATTTACAGGAGAAAAAAGTTGTTAAAAAGAGTAGTGGAGTTGGACTTAAAAACATACATCAGCGCTACAAAATGCTAACAGACAGAACAGTAATTATTAACAAAGAAGCAACAGAATTTAGTGTTCACTTGCCAATCTTAACCAAAAAAGTATCAATCATGGAAACGCAAAAAGTACATTTAGACGAAAAACGATATCAAAGAGCAAAAGAACGAGTAGAAAAAATAAAAGGGTTTACATATAATCTAGTAGCATATTGTTTTGTTATTCCTTTTTTAATTTGGTTAAATTACCAAACAACAGATTTCCCTTGGTCAGTATTTCCTGCCTTTGGATGGGGCTTAGGGTTAGCTGCTCACGGTATGGAGGCTTTTGGTTACAATCCTTTGTTTGGTAGAAACTGGGAAAATCGTAAGATAAAAGAATATATGGAAGACGATAAGTTTTAAAAAAAATACACCAACTAACCTTAAAAACAAAACTATGGAGATTAACACTAACGAAGACAAGTATATAAGAGCTAAAGAGCGTGTAAAGGACGAAAAAGAGTTTTATAATAAGGTAATATCTTCTTCTTTTACAGTAGCCGTAGTGGCGGCAATAAATTACTATGTAAACGAATTTAGTAACCCTTGGTTTTTATGGGTTGTGTTAGGTGTAGGTATTAGCCTTGCTTTTAAAGCAGTAAAAGTATTTAATGTTTTTCCTTTTATGGGTAAAGACTGGGAGCAGAAGAAAATTAACCAGTTGATGAAGGAGGATGAGGAAACTAACAAAAAATGGAGGTAATGGAAGATTATAGTCAGGAATATAGAAATGAAAAGCTAGAGAGAGCCAAAGAAAAAATAAAGCAGCTAAAAGGATTTTACGTACACCTAACGGTATATGTTTTGGTAAACGCCTTTATTGTTGGTAGTGTTATTTATAACTCAGGATGGGATGGCTTCTTAAACATAGGAACTTACTTTACACCATTTTTTTGGGGAATAGGACTTGTTGGTCATTATTCTAAAGTATATGGTTCGTTACCATTTTTTAGTAAAGATTGGGAAAAGCGACAGATAGAAAAGTATATGGAAAAGGAAAAAAGAGAGTCAGATGACTTTTTAAAAAAGAAATAAAATGAAAAAAGAACCATTGAGTAAATTAGCAAGAGCAGAGAAAAAGGTAAAAGAAATTAAGGATTTTTATAATCATTTAGCTTGGTTTTTAGTGGTTAATATTGTGGTCTTTATTGTTAGATTTAAAATGTTAGATATCTTCTCTATTGAATTTGATTCTGTAGGAAAAAACATTACTAATTGGATTGATGTTAATATGACGATAATGCCGTTACTTTGGTTGTTTGGTTTAACCTGCCATGGACTTTATGTTTTTAAAGACAAGTTTCGTTTTTATGAAAACTGGGAGCAACGCCAAATTGAAAAATATATGGAAGAAGATAACGATACAAAGTACATGTAGTTTTAAATTATAGAATCTTAAATTTTAAAAATAGAACAGGTAGTTTTAGATTAATTTTTATAAGTTGCCAACAATAACTAAATAGCCAAACTAATGAATGTAATAATTATTGAAGATGAAAAACCAGCAGCAAGAAGACTCAGTAGATTGCTTGCAGAGTTAGATGTAACAGTTTCTAAAATGTTACACTCGGTTGAAGAATCTATAATTTGGTTTAACGAGAACAAGCATCCAGAATTAATTTTTTTAGACATACAATTATCAGATGGATTGTCTTTTGAAATTTTTGATCAAGTAGAAGTAAAAAGTTCTATTATTTTTACCACTGCTTATGACGAATATGCACTGCAAGCTTTTAAATTAAATAGCATAGATTATTTACTAAAACCTATAGATGATGAGGAGCTAGAAATTGCAGTAAAAAAGTATAAGGATATGACCTCTTCTAAGACTCAAATATCTGTAGATTTTGAAGACATAAAAAGATTGTTAGTTAACCCAATAGAACGCGAATATAAAAAACGATTTACAGTTAAGGTAGGGCAGCATATAAAGATTATAAATGCAGATGAGATAGAATGCTTTTATAGCGAGAATAAAGGTACCTATGCAGCTACTGCAGATGGTAGAAATTACCTATTAGATCTTACCCTTGAGAATTTAGAATCTGAGCTAGAACCTAAAAACTTTTTTAGAGTTAGCCGTAAGTTTTATGTAAATGTAAGTTTTATAAAAGATATTGTATCTTACACAAATTCTAGATTAAAACTAGTATTAAATAAGTACAATGAGTCAGAAATTATAGTGAGCAGAGAAAAGGTAAAAGACTTTAAGTTGTGGTTAGAGTAATTGTTTTTAAATAGCTGGATTATAATATTTTAATAATATAAAAAAACCTAGTATAAGTTTTCTCTATACTAGGTTTTTTTATGCTTTTAGGTATCGTTACTCTATTCTGTTCTCATCAAAAGAAGATGGTAGTAATTTAGGAATCAATTTAATAAAAATAGGTAGTAAAATAGCTCCTCCTGGCAGCATAAAAATTGCTAAGGAAGGTATGCTTTTAAAAATATCTAAGAGTTGGTTTTGTACTTTTCTCTTCTCTTCTACACTTAAATTTGTAACCGTAGACTTAGAAATTAAGGCTACTAATTCCTTGCTTTCAGATAACTCTTTTTGCAATCTTTTACTATTTCTTAGTATTAATTTATTGGCAAATTTAGAAGTGTTATCATAGAATTTTTCAGCTAGATTATGGTCTTTTAAATGTGGTATTTTTTTAGCGTTTTCTTTAAAAAACACAGCTACTTTTTCTATTGAATTTTCAACCTCTTTTTTTGATAAATTTAGATCGTTTGCAATGCCAAAAACAAACTCCGATTCTTTGTAGTCTAGGGTTAAATCTTCCCATGCTGTAACGCAAATAATATCCATTAAATATTGGTATTCTATGGGCGTAAATTTGTCTATTAAACGGGCTCTGTATTGTGCGTCAAAATGATGATAATCGTCTGGTAAAAATGATAAAGAAGCAATAAATAAATAGCTTAATCGCTCGTCATATTTTTGCTGATGTTTAGAATTTAGCGTGTGGTGTACAAGATTTATTAGGATATATTCTAACTCTTCTGCATACTTTTTAATGTCTTTTTCATCCTGTAAAAAACGTTTAAAAACTAAAACATCAACAAAAAGTAAGGTATTTGTAACAGTGCTTCCAAAGGTTTTATTTATCAAATTATCTTCTAAAAAGACTCTGGATTTTATAAGAATTTCTAGTTTGTTACTTGCTTTTGAACTGGTAAAAACCTTGTCAAAAAAGCTAGAATCTACTCCTAGGGCATCGTAAAAATGATTCGTTTTTTCTACAAAATTGTTGTAATTTTTATCGTTGTATGCTATAACATAAGTAAAATATAAAGCAGAAATAAGGTTCGCTTTTGCATTTTCATCCTCTGTAGGCGTGTGTGTAATTGGTATAAAATCTAACCATTTTACATGTATTCCGTAAATAAAGCCTGTAGTACAAAGACTACGGTATAAGTCATTAAAATTAGAATAAGTAACACCACTATTTGTTACTGTTTGTCCAAACTTATCTATCCATCCAGAAGAAGAAGGGTTCATAACTTAATTTTTATGCTAAGCTATATATTGTAAAGATGTAATAAATGCTTTATTTCGTTTTAACATAATTTTAACAATTAAAAACCAAACCCTCCTAATCAATGCTCCGTAGGTAAGGCGAATTTAATTTTAAACATACTACAATGAGAAAAAACAGAAATTTATTAGTTGTATGCTTACTAGCAATAGTAGGTGTAGTTTTAGTAGCGGCAGACCATATAGATGCTCCGTCTACTACAGGGAAGACTGCAGATATTGCAGATTTTTACGCTTTTGAGCCAACAGTTGGGTCAGATAACACAGTATTTATTGTAGATCTACAAACAAGCGTTCTACCAGATTTAGCCTATGGTACTTTTGATGAGAACGTATTAACAGAAATAAATATTGATAGAGATGGAGATTTAGTTGAAGATATAGTAATACAGGCTATACCAAGAGATGGTGTTATGTATTTCTTTGGTCCAGTTGCACCTTCTTCTACTGGTTTAAGTGGAGAAGTAATGGTAGATTCTCCTTTAGGATCTGTTGCTATTTCTAATGCTACTGCTACAGTAGAAGAGTTATCTAACGGAGTTAAGTTATTTGCTGGCCCAAGACAAGATGCTTTCTTTTTCGATTTTTTCCAATTTAATGCTGTAATAGGCGGTATGGCTCCAGAGGGTTTTAAAGCTTCTACAGAGGCTGTAGATACTTTTGATGGTGCAAATACTATGTCTATAGCAATAGAGATTCCTAATACAATGTTAGGTACAACTACTGCTACTAATGCTTTAGGTTTAGAAGTATACAAAACTTGGGTTACTACAAACAAAAAATAATAACAACACTAAAAATTACAATTATGAAACTAAACAATATAAAACATCTTGCCTTAGCTTTTGGAGCGGCATTAACTATTGCATCTTGTTCTGATGATGATAACGGAGATATGCAAATGGAACCAGAAACGACTGATTTTTCTGGAACGTATGCACAGGTAGACCATATGGGTAGACCAGGTATAAATACAGTTTTATCTTTTGATATGGACGGGCAAGCAAGTGTAAAAGACGCGCAGAATGTTACAATACCATCGGAAATGGGAGCTATGTTCCAGGCTGGTTTTGAAGCTAGGTTAGAACAATACCATGATGTTTATGCAAATTTATTAGGAGCAGATCCTGCAGCTGTAAACTATGAGAACAATATTTTAGGTTTAGATGCTGCTACATTAACTGGCTATTTAGCTGCCGATGTTTTAGAAGTTGCTCCTAATTTACCAACTACTTATTTTAATCCTGGTACAGACAACGATGGCGATGGTAGAATTTTAGTGCCAGATGGTGATGAAGTTGCTTTAACTGGAAGATTAATTACAGACGATGTTATTGATGTTTCTTTAATTCTACTTTTTGGTGGAGCAGAAGGTGATCGTTTTAGTGGTCAAGATACAGATGGCGACGGTATGGCAGACTTACCTCGTTTAACATCAGATGGTGTTAGCTTAACAGCAACAGTTTCTACTGATTTTCCTTTTTTAGGAACTCCAGAAAACTAGAATACAATAACTATGAAGGGAGGTTTTTGCCTCCCTTTATTACTACTTTTTATAACTCTACAAAATTAAATATAATGAAAAAGATAGCCCTATTTCTTTTAATACTAAGTATAGTTTCTTGTAACCTAACAAGTAACCCTACAATTACAGATAGTCAAGATTACAATGCTTATTTAAAGGTTGATGCAGAAAAAACAACCTCAAGAAAATATGAGTTGTGGAACTCAAAAATAAAACCAGACAGTATGCAATTAACCAGTTTTGGTATAGTTGCGCAAGAGTATAACAGGTATTTTAAAAATACAGGCAAAATAGAATACTTAAAAAAGGCAGAACAAAGTTTAGTTAAGGCAGTAGAAATTGCAGCAGTTGGTAAAGCTGGTTATTATAGGTCTTTAGCGCGTACTTATATTTCTGAGCACAGATTTAAAGAAGCTTTAGAAATGGCAATGAAAGCTCAAAAAATGGGAAGTGGAGTAGAAGAAACTCAAAGTCTTTTGTTTGATGTGTATATGGAATTAGGAAATTATACGGAAGCAGAAAATAATTTGAATCTTCTGAAAGATAAAAATAGTTTTGGTTATTTAATACGTATTGCTAAATGGAAAGATTATAAAGGTGATTTAGATGCAACCATTGCTTATATGGAAAAAGCAAAGCAATTAGCAGAAATGGCGAATGATAAAACTCTTAAAATATGGTCCTACACTAATATTGCAGATTATTACGGTCACGCCGGAAGAATTGAAGATTCTTATAACTACTATTTAAAGTCATTAGAGTTAGAGTCGCATAATGCTTATGCTAAAAAGGGAATTGCTTGGATTGTATTTTCTTATGAAAGAAACCCAGAAGAAGCATTGCGTATTCTAAATGCGATTACCAAAAACTATAATTCTCCAGATTACTATTTGTTAAAGACAGAGATTGCAGAATATCAAGGGAACCATAAAGAGAAGCTTAAAAATATGGATCAATACATAAAGGCAGTAGGCAACCCTGCTTATGGAGCTATGTACAACAGTTATAATGTTAATTTTTATTTAGATTACACAGATTTATACACAAAAGCTCTAGAAATAGCGGAACAAGAAATTAAAAATAGAGAAACACCAGAGTCGTATATGTTATTAGCAAGCAGTCTTTATAAAAAGGGAGATTTAGCTAATGCTCTACAAATTATAACAAAGCATATAGATGGTAAAACGTTTGAACCACATATTTTATATAATGCTGCAGAAATATACAAAGCAGCAGGTAATACACAAAAGGTCAAAGAATTAAAAGTAGAGTTATCTGGAGCTATTTACGAATTAGGTCCAAATATGGAGAAGAAGATTGAGCTATTATAAGTAAGGTTAGGGATTATGTATAAATACAACTTTTGTAGAGTTTAGTTGTAGGTTGTTGCTAAAAGTGCCAAAGCAGTAATGTTTTTTAGGCACTTTTTTTAACAAAATTTAAGATTTTTTTGTATCTTCAATACTAAATCGGTAAAAATGTAGTTTTAATAAAACCACTTAACCTAAAACTCCGTATGTAGTGAAAATCGCGGTAGTGCAATACCTAAAGTTGTACTATTTGTATTAAAACATATTTGTTATGGAATATTACTTTTTTATACTTTGGATCGCAATTATGGCCTTTTATGGCTATAAGTTATTAACTGCTCATAAATCTTTAAAGAAGATGGAGTATAATAACGCACACAAGAGAAAAGAAAAACAGATTAAGATACACAAATAGTGTTTTTTAATAGGTACTTAAAATATGTTTGTTTAACATTTATTGGTTTTGTTAAATAAGGAAGCTCTACGCGTGTAGGGCTTTTTTTGTACACTATTATAAGACGAGACAATATATAAAGACAAAAAATCCTCTAGCATATGCTAGAGGATTTTTTAGTTTGGATTATAAAAACTATTAAGAGTTAGATGCTACACCTAACGTATATAGTTGTTCTAGATTTGGAGACTCACTACCACCAGCTGGTTCTAGTGTAATTCCAAAAGCTTCAGATTCATTATTATTTGCTAACGCAAATATTTTATTTTCATCACCTTTAAAGTTTTCTAATAAACCAAGACTTGTTGGTGTTAAAGGATTAAGTTTTAAAGACCATACTTGGTATACAAAACCATCTGGAGGTTCTGGTAATCCTTTTGCATCTATAAAAACTTTCTTTTCTTCTTTGTTCCAATATGCTTTAGCAAAAGACTCAGGAGATACAGCTTGTCCGCCTAAGGCAACTACTGCAATATTCTGATCTCTAATTGTATTTAGTAAATCTTGAGATTTTATTAAAGAGTTGTTGGCATTCTCTATTGTAGTTTCTAAAGTTTCCTTTTCTTGAGATACAACCTCAATTTTAGACTCTAACTCTTTATTCTGGTTATACATCCAAAATAAACCAGCAGATAAGACAACTGCAGCAGCCCAACCTGTATAACTAGCCCAGTTGCTTTTTTGTTTTGGTAATGTTATAACTTTAGTTTCAGACAAGCCTAATCTAGACCTTAAAGAGCTAAAATTAGCTTTGTCCATTGTTGGTGCAGCTTTTTTACTTAAAGCTAAAATTGATGCTTCTATAGCTTCTATCTCCTTTTTTAATTCAGGATATTGTTCAGCATCTTTATGTACTTGTTCGTTTTCTTCTTTAGAAAGCAAACCAGCAACATAAAGTTCTAATTTTCCGGATGATATGTATTCTTCAATATTCATATGCCTAGTTCAATACATTTTTTCTTAGTTGCGATATGCAACTTCTATTTCTTGTCTTTACGGTACCAATAGGAATATTTAATTCCTCAGAAGCTTCTTTCTGCGTATACCCTTTAAAATACAGCATTTCTATTATCTGTACGCAGGTACTTTTTAAATCTTGTAAAAACTTTTTAATGCCTATAGCATCTGTCTTATGATCAAGATTTGTACTGTCTTCTAGTATACCTACGAAGTAATCTGCAGATAGGTTTTGTTTGCTGTTTTTGTGGGACTTAGAGCGCACTTCGTCGATAGCGGCATTTCGCGCAATGTTCAAAATCCACGTAAAAAAACGACCTTTAGAAGAATTATATTTATCGGCATTATTCCATATTTTAATAAATACATCTTGACAAATTTCTTGCGATATATCTGAGTTCTTAACAATAGTGTTAATTACACCACAGATATTTTCTGCATACATATTGTAAAGTTTTTCAAAAGCTTTGGGGTCTTTTTGCTGAAACTGTACTACTAGGGTTTCTAATTGCATATAAATTTATATATCTAGATTCTAAAAATACAAAAAGCTACGTAATAACGTAGCTTTTATATAGATTGCTTTTGGGTGTTTGTGTATATTACTTTTTCATTAAAAGAACTTCTCCTTTTATAGCAACATCTTCCCAAGTTTTACTTATACCATCTGCACCAGTATGTAATGCCTCACAAGCTTTGTTAATAGATGCAACTGCATCTAAAGCACTCCACTCACCTAAATTCATTACTCCAGTAAAGGTAAATTTGTTGTCAGCTAATTTTTCTGTTTCTAATGGTATGTTAGCTGTTTCTCCGTTTAATGTAACGTCTAAAGAAGTTTTATCTCCATCAACTTTTAAAACACCAGAAATTAACTCTGTATTTTTCATTACACCAAAAAAGAATTCTAAAATTTTAGGATCTCTTGTTCCAGTACCATCGTTTGTAAATAAGCTACTAACAGGAATACTAAACTCCGTGCCATTTAACGCTTCTAAAGCTGTAGCGCCAGTATTAGATTTAGTAATGTTAATAGTTTTAAATGTTCCGCCAACAGGTACTTTGTCTGTAGTTTTATACGCAGTAAAACTAGCTTTTGTAGAATCTGCAATTAAAGAATATTGTACTTCTGTCTCTGTGTGACTATGATCTGCACCATTATGGTCTTCTGAGCTATGAGAATTTTCTTTGTTTGCATTTTTACAACTAAAAGCTGCTACGGCTAATAAGCTTACACATACTAATTTTATCTTTTTCATAATACTATAATTTAATAAAGTATAAAGGTAAAAAATCTATTACTCTTATCCTTTTAATTAATTGTAAAGGTTTTAATTTCTTTAAAAGAAATTGTTTTTAAGTCGCTTATTTTAGATTTGTACGGATTCCATTTTTCGGTAAAGAATGTATTCGTTTTTTCTAAAGTTTTTTCTAACTCTTCTTTAGCAAACTGTATTAATCTATTTTCTGTCTCTGTTATTCCAGTTTTTCTACTACGTACATAACCACTAGCGCTGCTAATTCTTTGCATAACTGTAATTTCTGGATTTCTTGTTATGCCTTGTCTTTTGTCTACTTTACCTAAATAAAGAGCAATAACACTATCTATTTCTTTTACAATGTTTGTAGATAGTTTTATCTCTTCTTTATATTTTTCTTTATCAAGAGTGGCTAAATCTGCTTTGTATTTAGTTGCAGTGTTTTTACTTTCTACCAGCTGTTTAACCGCGTCTGCAGCTGTTTGCGTATAATTAGCTAAAACTTTACTAGCAGTATAAACATCATTAATTGCAGCTGTAGATACATTTAATCTTGGATCTGATTTTACCGTTAGCATTGTTTCTTCAGTAGTTGTGCCGTATGTTAACTGCACTTTGTATGTACCTGGTTTTATACGTTGTCCGCTTGGTTCTCTTTTAGATTTACGTATGCTACGCGATGGTCTTTCTGGACCTTTTTCTGTCATATTCCATTGGTAACGGTGTAAGCCTGTTTTTTTTGGAGCTTTAATTTTTATTGTACGTATTAAATCGTCTCCATTAAAAAACTGAAACTGTAAAGAATCTTTAGAAACCACACCATCTTTTTTAGCAGGAGTATTTTCTTTTTCTTCCTTTTTGTCATCAGCATCTGGTTTTTTTACTTTTTCTTTTTTCTTATAAAAATAAGTTAGCATTGCTCCACCTTTTTTGTTTTCGCCATTAAATAATGCGTCAGCGCCAAATCTGCTTCCGGTTGGTTGTTGGTAAGCAGCTTGGTATGCTGTAGGTGGCGTAAACAAAGCAACATCTTTAGTAAGTACAGTTTTGTCTTTAGCTATGGCTCTTAGTGGTCTAATATCATCTAAAACCCATGCAGCTCTACCAAAAGTGCCAATAACAAGATCGTGCTCTCTAGGGTGTATAACTAAATCTTTTGTAGATACAGTAGGGAAACCTTCTGTCCATTTCTGCCATTTAGTACCAGCATCAAAAGAAACATATAAACCATCGTCTGTACCTAAAAATAATAGGTTAGGAGTTTCTAAATCTTCAACAATAGCTAAAGCATAACTTTTAACATCGCTCTCATCTACAATTCGTGTCCACGTTTTACCATAGTTTGTAGTTCTATATACATAAGGTGTGTAATTAAACCTTCTGTAATCGTTAGCAACAAGTAACGCTTCTCCTTTATTTTTATTAGATGCTTTAATCTGTGGAATCCAACTACCTTCTGGTAAACCTTTGATATTTTTAGAAACATCTGTCCAAGTGGTACCACCGTTTTGTGTTATATGCACACGGCCATCATCTGTACCAATCCATAGCATATCTTTTTCTACAGGAGAAGGCTCTATGACCAAAATTGTACAATGATTCTCTGCACCAGTGGCATCCATAGTTAAACCACCGCTTTCGCTTTGTTTTTGTTTTTCAGGATTGTTTGTAGTTAAGTCCGGAGAAATTACAGTCCATGTTAACCCTTTATCTGTTGTTTTGTGTACAAACTGACTACCAAAATAGGCTGTAGCGTTGTTAAAAGGATCTTGTCCAATTGCAGAGTTCCAGTTAAATCGTAATTTAGTTGCTGCATCTGGCGAAGTTGGCTTTACAGAGTAGTTGTTACCTGTTTTCCAATCGTATCTAGATAAAGATCCTTGCTGACTCATAGTATAACCGTACTGAGAATTATCTAAATCTGGAACAACATCAAACCCGTCTCCAAAAGAAATTTCTTGCCAGTAGCTATTACGTATCCCTTGAGATTTCCATACAAAAGCAGGTCCACGCCAAGAACCATTGTCTTGCATACCGCCATAAACATTATAAGGAAACTCGTTATCTACATTAATATGATAAAATTGAGCAACAGGTAAGTTGCCAATAAAACGCCAAGTTTTACCACCATCTTTGGTAATGTTTAATCCGCCATCATTGCCGTCCATCATAAACTCTCCATTTTCAGGGTGTATCCACCATGCATGATGATCTGGGTGTACACCATTATCTGCACCATAAGCAGGCATTAATTGGGTAAAGTTTTTTCCTCCATCCTCAGATACATTTATATAAGTAAAAACAGAATATACTCTATTCTCGTTTTTAGGATCTACATAAATTTCTGAGTAGTAAAAAGGTCTATTTCCTATATCAGCTTTATCATTAATTTTTTTCCATTTAAAGCCACCATCTTCAGATTTGTATAGTGCATTTTTTTTAGCTTCAACTAAAGCATAAACAACATTAGGTTTGTTGCGTGCAATAGCAATACCAATACGGCCTAAATCGCCTTTAGGTAAACCATCCTCTTCTGTTATTTTTTTCCAGTTTTCTCCGCCATCGTGAGTCATATATAAACCGCTGCCGCTACCACCAGATTTAAAAAACCAAGGATCTCTTTTGTGTTCCCACATAGCGGCAATAAGCTTATTTGGGTTTGTAGGGTCCATTACCAAATCTGCAACACCAGATTTGTTGTTGGTAAATAATATTTTTTTCCAAGTAACACCGCCATCTGTAGTTTTATAAACACCACGTTCTGGATGTTCTCCCCAAGGAGAACCAATTGCACCAGCATAAACTATATTTGGGTTTGTAGGATCTATTACAATTCTGTGTATGTGTCTGGTTTTTTCTAAGCCCATTGGCAACCAGTTTTTACCACCATCTAAAGACTTGTAAATACCGTAGCCACCATTTAAACTGTTTCTTGGGTTACCTTCTCCTGTACCAACCCAGATAACAGATGGATTACTTTGTTGTATGGCAACAGCACCAACAGATGCAGTAATTTCTTTATCAAAAATAGGGTCCCATTTTATACCACCAGAAGTAGATTTCCATAATCCGCCAGAAGCTGTACCTGCATAAATAATATCTGGGTTGGTATGTACTGCGTCAATGGCAGTTACACGGCCGCTCATACCTCCGGGACCAATATTTCTAGGTTTTAAATCTTGTACATAATCCATTTTAAAGTCTTGTGCGGAAAGGCATAATACCGTAAAAAAGAATAAAAGTGAGTGTAGTTTTTTCATTTTTAGTTGATCTTAGTTTGGTTTAAAAATAGGTATTTGTGAGTTATTTTATTGATTATCAGTAGATTTTATTTTCTTTATCTTTTTAGGGTTAATCCATAGTATAATTCCGCTTACGCTAATAAATATAAGACCTAAGGCAATTATTGAAGAATAAAAAAGTTTAAATACAGACGCATCATTCTTTATTAAAAAATCTAGAATAGACCCATCGTGTATCATTTCTATAATAGTATCTGTACGCTGCTTTACAGATACAATTTTACCTGTGTAACAGTTAATTTGTAGTTCTGTAAAATGATCTTCGAACCTAACTTTAGCAATACCTTTTGTAGGTCTGTAATCTATTCTATTAATTGTAGTAGAGAGTTGCAAAGAGTCTATATATGCAATAGCATTTTGTTCTATTTTTTCTAAAGGAACAAGTGTTTTGTTGTTGTGTGTTATTTTAGATGTTGGTGGCTGTAAATAAAGTTCTTTTTTCCAGGCGAGTAAAGCGCCTGTAATACTTATAAGTAGTATAAAAAGAACCAAGACAATGGCTATTGTTTTGTGTAATTTTCGGTATAAACGAGTGCTTTTTGCAAGCTTATTAATCTTTATTTTCAATAGGAACTTATTTAAAGTTTCCGAAAATAACGAAAAGTCTATCAAAATTTCATAATAATATGTTAACAAAGCGTTCTGTTATTTAGCAAAGATTTAATATAATTTGATTTTTGAAAACCAATGTTTAACTCAAAAAGCCGTATTTTTATACTTGTATGAAGAATGATAAAATAAACAGAAAAGGTTTTGTTTTTAAAGAATACAAAGCCCCTTCACAAACTCCGTTTGAAAAGCTTTTTGATATATTTAAAGAGCTTATTACACATACATCTGGAGATTTTGATGAAGCTATAGATTGGTTGCGGGAGTTAGATAAAGAGTATAAACTTACTACAGAAGACTATACCATAGACGATTTTATAGAAGACCTTAAAGCTAAAGGATATATAAAGGAAGAAATAAAACCAGATGGTACCAATGGTACTGCTATTACTGCTAAAACAGAAAGAGCTATAAGACAAGCAGCACTAGATCAGATTTTTGGTAAAATTAAACGTAGTGGTTCTGGTAACCATAAAAGCAAAGGTGTTGGAGCAGGAGATGAGCACACTGGCGATTTTAGAAATTACCAATTTGGAGATGCTTTAGATAAAGTCTCGATGACCGAGAGTTTACGAAATGCACAAATTAATAACGGTATTGATGACTTTAATTTAACGGAAGACGATTTGGTTGTTGAAGAAACAATGCACAAATCGCAAATGAGTACGGTGCTTATGATAGACATAAGTCATAGTATGATTCTCTATGGGGAAGACCGTATTACGCCTGCCAAAAAAGTAGCAATGGCATTGGCAGAGTTAATTACCACGCGCTACCCAAAAGATACCTTAGATATACTTGTTTTTGGTAATGATGCTTGGCCTATAAAAATAGCCGATTTACCATATTTACAGGTAGGTCCTTACCACACAAATACCGTAGCTGGTTTGCAATTGGCAATGGATTTACTGAGAAGAAAGCGTAATACCAATAAACAAATTTTTATGATTACAGATGGTAAACCTAGTTGTTTGCAAATGCCAGATGGAACATATTATAAAAATAGTGTTGGTTTAGACGAGGACATTATTAATAAATGTTACGGAATGGCACAACAAGCAAGAAAATTACATATACCTATAACTACTTTTATGATTGCACAAGACCCATATTTAATGCAATTTGTAAAAGCGTTTACCCAAGCAAACCAAGGAAAAGCATTTTATACAGGTTTAAAAGGATTAGGAGAAATGATTTTTGAAGATTACGAGACCAATAGAAAAAAACGAATTAAAGGATAATTAATTAGCTGTTAGTTTATAGGTGCTAGTCTTTAGTTTAAAAAAAAGAGTGCTAAAAACCAATAATAAACAGCCAAAAGCTATAGAATGAAAATAGATACAATTAAAACACTAGGCGAATTAAAAAAAGCCGGATACCAAAGCAAGTCTATCAAAGACGAGTTAAGAGATAATTTAATAGAGAAAATTAAAAATAAAGAAGCAACGTTTACGGGTATACACGGTTACCAAAACACAGTAATACCAGAATTAGAACGTGCAATTCTATCTAGACATAACATTAACTTATTGGGTTTACGTGGACAAGCAAAAACACGTTTGGCTAGATTAATGCTTAATTTATTAGATGAGTATATACCTGTTGTTAAAGGGTCTGAAATAAATGATGACCCATTACAACCAATTTCTAGATATGCAGTAGAGCTTATTAAAAAGGAAGGAGATAATACACCTATTACTTGGATGCATAGAAGTGAACGTTTTGCAGAAAAATTAGCAACGCCAGATGTTACTGTAGCAGATATTATTGGTGATGTAGACCCTATAAAAGCAGCAAACTTAAAATTGAGTTATGCAGATGATAGAGTAATACATTACGGAATGATACCACGTGCAAATCGTTGTATTTTTGTTATTAATGAGTTGCCAGATTTACAAGCAAGAATACAAGTTGCTTTGTTTAATATTTTGCAAGAAGGCGATATACAAATAAGAGGTTTTAAATTAAGATTGCCTTTAGATATGCAATTTGTTTTTACAGCAAACCCTGAAGATTATACAAATCGTGGTAGTATTGTTACTCCTTTAAAAGATAGAATAGGATCGCAGATTCTTACACATTATCCAGAAGATATAGAAACGGCTAAAATTATTACTGCGCAAGAAGCTAAATTAGATAGCAGACAGTCAGATGCTATTTTAGTGCCAGATTTAGCAAAAGATCTTTTAGAGCAAATTGTTTTTGAAGCACGTAAAAGCGAATATATAGATGCTAAAAGTGGTGTAAGTGCTAGACTAAGTATTACTGCTTTTGAAAACTTATTAAGTACAGCAGAACTTAGAGCTCTAAAAAACGGAGATAATAAAACAACAGTTAGACTTAGTGATTTTATTGGTATTATACCTGCAATTACAGGTAAGGTAGAGCTGGTTTACGAAGGCGAACAAGAAGGAGCAGCTAGTGTTGCTTATAATTTAATTGGCGAAGCAGTACAAACATTATTTGTAGAATATTTTCCTAAGATTGAAAAACTTAAAAAACAAGAAGATGCTAGCCCGTATGACGATGTAGTTTCTTGGTTCTTTAATAACGAAGCTGGTTTTGAGCTATTAGACGATCTTAGTGATAAGGAATATACTAATATGTTAGATGCTGTATCTCCGTTAGATGATTTATTAGGGGAGCATCAACCAAAATTAAAAAAAGAAGAAAGTTACTTTGTAAAAGAGTTTATACTTTGGGGCTTAGTACAATTTAAGCAATTAAGTAAATACAGATTTACAGAAGGTATACAGTTTAAAGATCCGTACAGTAGTTATATAAGCGGATTATAACCTATTATACATATTTAGACTTTATATTAGAATCGCAGAGTTTAACTATTTCTGCGATTCTTTTTTGTTTTGTTTCTACCCTTTTAGCTTGACTTAACCAGTGTAAATATTGTTTTTTATATGATGGTGCAAAATTATTATAATTGTTAAAAGCATTTGGGTTTTGCTTAAAAGCAGTCATTAAATTTTCAGGAATAATACCTTTTTCAACAGCATCTAAAGCGGTCCAAGAGCCATTTTGTTTTCCTGTCTCTACACTATCTAAGCCACTTTGGTGCATTAAACCATCAGCTGTAAGGTTATTTATATGCTGTTTATTTAATTTGCTCCAAACACTTTTTGCTTTTCGTTTACAAAAGTATTGTCTTCTTTTTCCATCACCCAAATTTTTAACCGTACTATCTATCCATCCAAAGCAAAGGGCAACTTTTACAGCATCTTCCCAAAGCATACTTTCTTTTTCGTGACTTACTTTATATAGTATTATATAAATACCAGGACTTGTTTTATGGTTATTTTGTAACCACGTACGCCACTCCTTTGTATTTTTAAAATAGAGTTCTGGTTTTGTTTCCATTTTTAGTTTGGTGATACTTTAGTATAAAGATTAATGTATATTTATATCCAAAAATAAAACAAAAAGTATGCAGCGTACATATTATTTAATTGCTTTAACTTTTATAACCGTCATGTCTACACAGGCTCAGGAGCAAACCAACCAACAATTACCGTATTACCAAATACCAACCGCACCAGAAAAATATACAGCAGGTACGGTAGCTGCAAGGACTATAGATGCGTTAGGTTTTAGATATTATTGGGCAACAGAAGGTTTAACAGAAAAAGATCTAATGTATAAACCCAATAAAGAGGGAAGAAGTACAGAAGAAACTGTAGATCATATTTTGGGATTGTCTAAAATGATTTTAAAAGCAACTAGCTTAAAGGCTGATGATACAAATACAGAAGAACTAACTTTTGAGCAAAAAAGAAAACTAACATTAGAAAACTTTAAAAAAGCAAGTACTATTTTTAAAAGTGCAACCAATTTAGAAGAACACGAATTGGTATTTAATGAAAAATTTAAGCTTCCGTTTTGGAATGCTATAAATGGGCCTATAGCAGATGCTATTTGGCACAGCGGACAAATAGTGGTAATGCGTAGATCATCTGGCAATCCAATGCCAAAAGGTGTTAACGTATTAATGGGTACTAAAAACTAATTTATTTTAACTTAAAACTAATTCATCAATAAAGAAATGAGAAAAATGAAACCTTTTTTGGCAGCATTAATTGTGTTGTTTGTAGTCTCTTGTAAAGAGAAATCGGAACAAAAAACAGAAGAAACAGCAAAAACAGAATTTAAAGTAGAATTTGAAAAATTTACATTAGATAATGGCTTACAAGTTATTTTTCATATCGATAGATCGGACCCTGTAGTAGCAGTAGCATTGACTAGTCACGTTGGTTCTGCTCGTGAAAAAGTGGGTAGAACAGGTTTTGCTCACTTATTTGAGCATTTATTATTTTTAGAATCTGAAAACCTAGGTAAAGGTGGTTTAGATAAAATGAGTGCTCGTATAGGTGGTTCTGGTGCAAACGGATCTACCAGTAGAGATCGTACAAATTATTTTCAAACAGTCCCAAAAGATGCATTAGAAAAAATGATTTGGGCAGAGGCAGACAAGCTTGGCTATTTTATTAATACAGTTACAGAACCTGTATTAGCAAAAGAAAAAGAAGTTGTAAAAAATGAAAAAAGACAACGTGTAGATAATAACCCATACGGACACGTAAATTACGTAGTAACAAAAGCATTGTACCCAGAAGGGCACCCATATAGCTGGACGGTTATAGGTTCTTTAGAAGATTTACAAAATGCAACTTTGCAAGATGTAAAAGACTTTTACAACAAATGGTATGTTCCTAACAACGTAACATTAACTATTGCAGGTGATTTTGATGTTGCAGAGGCAAAATCGTGGGTTAAAAAGTATTTTGATGAAATTAAAAAAGGAGATGCTATACCTACTTTAGAAAAACAACCAGTTACTTTAGAGACAACTAAAAAATTATATTACGAGGATAATTTTGCTCGTTTACCACAACTATCTTTAACGTGGCCTTCTGTTCCTCAGTTTGATAAAGATGCATATGCTTTAGATGTATTAACTACTTATTTATCTGATGGAAAAAAAGCTCCTTTATATAAAACCTTGGTTGAAGAAAAACAACTAACAGATTATGTAAGAATGTATAACTCAACATCGGAACTTGCGGGTGAGTTAGGATTGTCTGTTACAGCTTTTGATACTACAGAACTTACCAAAGTTAACAGTGCTATACAAGAAGCATTTGCTGCGTTTGAAAAAGAAGGTATCTCTGATGCAGACATTAATAGAATTAAAGCAGGACAAGAAACAAATTTTTACAATTCGCTTTCTAGTGTGTTAGGAAAAGGATTTCAGTTAGCACAATACGAGATATTTGCAGGTGATCCTGGTTATGTTAGTGAAGATGTAGAAAAAATACTAGCTGTAACTAAGGAAGATGTTATGCGTGTATATAATACATATATAAAAGATAAAAACTATGTAGCTGTTAGTGCGGTACCAAGAGGACAAGCTTCTTTAGTATTAGAAGGGTCTACAAAAGCTGAGGTTGTAGAAGAAAAGATAGTAGAAGGTAAAGAAAGTAATTTTGATCCTAGTATTGCTGCTACTTATGAGAAAACTCCTTCTAGTTTTGATCGTAGTATAGAGCCACCATACGGATCTAGTCCAGACGTAAAAGTACCAGACGTATACAAAGAAGAGCTTTCTTCTGGTATTAAGGTTTTTGGTATAGAAAATAACGAAGTGCCATTAGTACAGTTTAGTATTAAAATTAATGGTGGTATGTTGTTAGAAGATAAAAATAAAATTGGTGTTTCTAATTTAGTAGCTTCTATGTTAACTAAAGGAACAAAAAATAAAACACCAGAAGAGTTAGAAAATGCAATAGAAAGTTTAGGAGCAAGTATTAATGCATCTGCCAACGACCAGTATATTACAATTTCTGGTAACTGTTTGGCTAAAAATTACACTAAAGTAATAGAGCTTGTTAACGAAATTATCTTAGAGCCACGTTGGGATGCTAAGGAGTTTAGTCTTTTAAAACAAAGTACAATTAGTCAAATTCAGCGCCAACAAGCAAATCCAAATGGTATAGCAGCTAACGAATTTTCTAAATTAGTCTACGGAAAGGATCATATTTTAGCAAATAACAATGTAGGTACAACAGCTTCTGTTGCGTCTATTACTATAGAAGATTTAAAAAACTATTACAATGCTAATGTATCACCAACAGTTACAAGTTTCCATATTGTAGGTGATATTACAGAACCTAATGTAAAATCTTCTTTAGCATCTTTAAATAAAAATTGGAAAGCAAAAGACGTTACAGTACCAACTATAGTTGCTGCAGAAAAGCCAGAAAAATCTAAGGTATATTTTTATAATGTGCCAGATGCTAAACAGTCTGTACTTATGTTTGGTGCACCATCTTTGGCTGCAACAGATAAAAATTACTATGGAGCCCAGGTAATGAACTATAGATTAGGTGGTGGTAGTTTTGCCTCGCAACTTACACAAGAGCTAAGAGAAGGTAAAGGGTATACTTATGGTGTGCGTTCTAGCTTTAGTGGAGATAAAACAGATGGTTTATTTTCTATATCTAGTGGTGTGCGTACCAATGTAACTTATGAAGCTTCTAATTTAGTAAAAGAAATTTTAGAGAAGTATAGCGCTGGTTACAGTCAAAACGATTTAGAGGTATCTAAAGGATATATGATAAAAAGTAATGCAAGAGCTTTTGAAACTATGGGTTCTAAGTTAAATATGTTACTTAATATAAGTACATATGACTATCCAGTAGATTATGCTAAGCAAAGAGAAGAAGGAGTTAAAAATATGTCTGTAGAAGATGTAAAAGCATTGGCAAATGATTATATAAATCCAGATAAAATGATTTACTTAATTGTAGGTGATGCTAAAACTCAACTTAAAAAATTGAATAAGTTAGGATACGGAGAACCGGAATTACTAAACCCAGAAGAAATTCTAAAAGACTAAATTAAAGTTTAGTTAAAAAAGAAAAATCCGCTCTATGGCTAGAGCGGATTTTTTTTATTCTATTAATTTTAGGCTTACAATCTATAAGTTTTTAAGATTAATATAGAAGTTAGGATCAAAAACAACTGAAGCATCAGATGAAGCTACATCTGTAGTTTTCCATTCTTTAGAAGGAAAAACCCACTGTTCCTTATCATTAATTTTTACTTTAACAGGCATAGCAAAACCATCTACAATATTTGTATATCTGTATTGTAATTTATTACTCTCAATTTTATACTCTAAAGTAGGTATGCGTACATCTCTTAAATACTGATTAAAAAAAGTTGTTAAGTCTATACCAGATTGATGGCTTAAGTAACCTTCAATTTGTTCTGTAGTTACTATAGAATGATAAAAATCTTTGTTTAATCCTCTTAAAATACGTCTCCACTTTTCATCATTATCTACCAATTGTCTAATGGTATGTATCATATTAGCACCCTTAAAGTACATATCTCCAGAGCCTTCATCGTTTACATCATAATTACCAATAATAGGTTTGTCATTAGCAATATTTCTTCGCAAACCAATAATGTATTCATTAGCTGCTTGTGTGCCGTAATAATAGTCCAAAAAGATACTTTCAGAGTACGTTGTAAAGCTCTCGTGTATCCACATATCAGCAATATCTTTATTGGTAATATTATTCGCAAACCACTCGTGACCAGATTCGTGAATAATTAAATAATCGAATTTTAAACCCCAACCAGAGCCAGAAAAATCGTTACCCATATATCCTTGCTTATACTTATTGCCATAAGTAACAGAGCTTTGGTGTTCCATTCCTAAATATGGAGCTTCAACTAATTTGTAACCATCTTCATAAAAAGGGTAAGGTCCAAACCAATGCTCAAAAGCTTTCATCATTTTTGGGGCATCTTTAAAATGTACTTTTGCTTTTTCTAAATTATCGCTAAGCACATAATAATCCATAGTTAATGGTCCTTTTTCACCATTGTAAACTTCAGAAAAATGTACATAATCGCCAATATTTACATTTACACCATAGTTGTTAATTGGGTTTTTAACTACCCAATGAGATGTTACTGTATTTGCGTGTTCTTCAATTTTTTCTAATCTTCCGTTAGAGATGTTAGATAAACCTTTTGGGTTGGTAACACTAATACGCATACTATCTACCTCATCGTACATATGGTCTTTGTTTGGCCACCAAACACTGGCGCCTAAACCTTGACAAGATGTAGCAACAAATGGCTTTCCGTTTTCATCTTTAGACCAAGAAAAACCACCATCCCAAGGAGCGTTTACAGCTTCTTTTGGGTTGCCTTTATAGTGTACAACAATTTCGTTTACAGCTCCTTTTTGCTGTTTTTGTTTTAGTTTGATAAAATGAGCGTTAGTAGCTGAGGTAAACTTAAGTTTTTTACCTTTTTGCGTCACTTTTGTAATCTTTAAAGGTGGTTGCAAATCTACTTGAAGCACTTGGTTATTTTCTAAAACAGTATATCTAATAGTATTTTTACCAGAAATATATTTTTTAGCAGGATCTACAGTTACATCTAAATCATAATAATTTAGATCCCACCAAATACGCTCTGGCGTAATAGTGCCACGTAGCGTGTCGGTTTTAGTAAATGTTTTTTGTGCAGTAATAGCAAAGCTAAAAAGAATGGCTGCACTTAGTAAAAAAGTTTTTTTCATAAGAGTAGTAGTTGTTAGTCTTACAAATATATACTTATCTAAAGTTCTTATAAAAAGAAAAAGCCATTAAAAAGTTTCCTCTTTAATGGCTTTATTATATTGTAATGTGTGCTTAGTTTTGATTAACACTAAGTAAGTTTATATCAAAAACTAAAACAGCCCCGCCTGGTATAGAAGCACGACCACTATCACCATATCCTAATCTAGATGGAACAAGTAAAATACCGTTACCACCTTCTTTAAAATAAGTAATACCTTCCGTCCATCCTGCAATTACTTGTTGTAAGTTAAATGAAATACCATTAGCATCACTTTCATCAAAAGTATTACCATCTGTAAAATATCCTTTATATGCTACTGTAACATCAGATGTTGTAGTTGGTCTTAAACCTGTTCCTTCGTCATTAATTACATAATACAAACCAGTAGGACTTTTTAAAGCTGTTAAGTTATTCTCTTCTATGTAAGCTTTAATTTCTTTTTCGTTCTGTTCTGTGTAATCTACATTGTCGTCATTTTTACAAGAAATAAATAATGTAAAAACTAGTATTAGTATTCCGTATTTCATAAATAGTGTTTTTTTGCTGGGCAAATATACTTAAATAGAGTTGGGTATATTTTTAAAATTAAGTTAATAAATAAACTTACCTCATTATCTGGTTAGGAAAAACAACAACACTCTCAAAACCATCTTTGCCAACAGCAGCAACACCAAAAAAGTAATTGTCTATAACAATACCGTCTAAAGTGTGTTCTGTAACATTACCAACATATTTACTATAATCCCAAGTAGGAGAGGTGGTATCTCTCCAATAAATTTTATAGCCTACAGCACCATCAACCGGACTCCATTCAAATTTTGCTGAAGGAGCAACTATACCTCCAATTTTTACTATTTTTGGAGCAGGTGGCGCCCAGGCTAAATTGGCCATAGTTATAGCATTTACAGCTGTTAGTTTTTTTGCGTATCCAAAATTTACGTGCTCTACAACATCTCCATAAGCAATGCCGTTTTCTGTTCTAATATCTTGGTGTTGTTGTGTGTAATTTTCGTGAGCTTCCATTATACGTATACCCGGAAAACCTAAATCGTTAAATGGTCTGTGATGACCACCTCTGCCAAACCTATCTAATCTATAAATCATCATAGGGTTCATCTCTGGCATATATGTTTTTACATTTTTGTGTATGTAACGAGCCAATTGACGAGAAATACCATCTACCTCACCGCCATAAAAACGTCTTGCTTGTCTTTGTCTGTCTGTTTCGTTAGCAGGTACAGGTTCAGAAAAAATTCTAAAATCTCTATTGCTAATTACTCCGTCTACACCTTTAATATTCCCAATCATATCATTGTTAAGAATACCAATAATTTCCCATTCTTTTTCTTTTGCATATTTGGCTAAACCAGCACCGCCAAATAAACCTTGTTCTTCACCAGATAATCCAACATATATAATGCTGTTTTCAAATTTGTAGTTAGATAGTACTCTGGCTGCTTCAATAGTACCAGCCATACCGCTAGCATTGTCATTTGCTCCAGGAGCATCTGTAGTAAAGTCCATAGTATCACTTGCTCTAGAATCTATATCGCCACTCATAATAATATATCTGTTAGGGTATTTTGTTCCTTTTTGTATAGCAACAACATTAACAACCCACGCGTCGTGTGGTACTCTATTGTTTCCTTTTTTGGTCACAAAATCTTTCTGGTAAAAAACCGATAAACAGTCGTTACAATTACTAGATATGTTTTCGAACTCAGATTTTATCCAGCGCCTAGCTGCACCAATACCTCTAGTGTTAGAAACAGTATCGCTAAATGTATTTCTAGTGCCAAAATTAGCAAGAGTAGTTACATCACTTTTTATACGCTCTTCTGATACAGCATTAACAATATCATAAATTTTAGAGTTTGTTTGTGCATTTGCATACGTTACACCAAGAATAAACAAAAGCGAGAATAATTTTTTAAGAGTCATTTTTTAGTTTTTTTATGTGAGTTAGTTATATTTCTTTCTTAGTAAAGCAAATAAACCAATTAATGGTCCAATACCTAAAAATAAGAAAATTAAGGGAGTATTTATTTTTGTAGTTAGAGCGGATAAGAGTTGAATACTAATAATACTAATAGCAAACCCTATAGAATTTACAATAGTTAAAGCAGTACCTTTTAATTCTGGAGGAGCAGCTTGTGCAACAAGACTAGAAAATTGAGGCGAATCTGCGGTTACTGCCATTCCCCAAACAGACCAACTCATAAAAAAGAATAATGCAGGTAGCATAAATAATAGAGGAGATATAAAACAAAATACCCCAGATATAAACAAAGCAATAACGGCAACTTTGTAACTGCCATATTTTTTAGAAAAGTAACCTCCAAAAGCACAAGAAAATGCTCCTAGGGCAATAATTATAAAGGTTAGTAATGGTACAGAATAGTTTACGTTTTGTATGTTATTTATAGTTTTAATGGCTAATGGTGTAAAAGCCCAAAAAGCATATAGTTCCCACATATGGCCAAAATAGCCAAGTGCAGCTTTAGAAAATATAGGATTCTTAAATAACTGTATGCCTGCTTTTAGCTCTAATTTAGAACTTTGTTTTCTAAACGGACCATTAGGAACAAATAGTAGTACAATTAGCCCTCCTAAAATAGCTAGTATAGAAGTTGCTTGTACTATAGTTTGATAATTACTACCCCAGCCTAAGCCACTTATTAAAAAAGGGAAAGCTGTACCTAAAACAAGTGCACCAACCAAATAACCTAATGCTTTACCAAGTCCGTCTTTGTAATAGTCTGACGCTATCTTCATACCAACTGGGTAAATACCAGCTAAGAAAAAACCAGTACCAAAACGCGCTCCTAATATGTGCCATTTTGTAATAGTATCTACCAGCAAGCTAAAATTGCAGAGCGCAGCAAATAGTGCACATAAAGCAAAAACTTTAGAAGGTGAAAAACGATCGGCAATCATTAATAATGCAAAGACTAAAGTACCTAGGATAAAACCCAATTGAACCGAAGATAGAACATAGCCAATAATACTATCTCCTAAGCCAGTTTTTAAAGCTAAATCATCTACTATAGCATTGCCTGCAAACCATAAAGATGTACACGCAAATTGCGATACTATTAATAATGGTAAAATATGAGATTTCTTTATCAAGCTGTTTTGTTAAGGCTTATTGTTGGTCGTACAAAAGTACTAAACCTAAACCCTAAAAATTAATCTATAAAACGCTTTAGTAATTTACGAACATCTTTTGTGCCATCTACATAATATTTAGCTTGTGTTTTTTGGTGTCCTACTTTTACAGTAATAGCAGATTCTGGTAATTCTTGAAACATAAACTCGTCTGTCCAATCATCACCTATAGCAAAAACAAAATCGTAAACATCATCATTATAAACACGCATAGCAGCACGACCTTTGTTAACATTACTACTTTTTATTTCCATTACCTTGTTGCCGTTTAATACGCTTAAATCGTCATTAGCTATTAAGCTAGTTAATACAGTGTTTAATTCGGTAGCTCTTTTGTTTCCAAAATCTGGATCTGTTTTTCTGTAATGCCAAGCTAAAGAATAATTTTTAACTTCAATAAAACTACCAGGTGTGCGGTCTACAAAAGATTCTAAAACAGGATGTATTTTTTCCATCCAATCTTTTTTTACGTTTTCTAGCATTCTAAATTCTTCACCTTCTTGGGATATCCATACACCATGTTCTACAATCATATTGTATTTTTTGTGTAAAAACCACTTGGTAAATGTTTCTTTATCTCTGCCACTTATTAAGTACATAACAGTGTTTGGTTGTGAAGATATACGGTCTAATAAAGCGTATAGTTCTTCATCTGGATTAGCTTTTTGTGGATCATTTTTAAAAGCGGCTAAAGTGCCATCATAATCTATAAATAACAGTCTCTTTTTAGCCGATGTATAGTTTTGTTGTATTGTATTTAAGAGCTTCTCAGATAATTTTTTAGAAACAAAAATATTGCTATTTTCTCTTTGCTGTTTTAAAGAGTTTACAAAATCATTAGCCCATTTTTCAACATTGTAACGTTCTAATCTTTTTTGTAAAATATCATTGCGCTCTTGTTGTTCTTCTACTGGCATATTTATAGCTTGTTGCAAGGCATCTACAGTCTGTTCAAAGTTATTAGGGTTAATTAGTAATGATTCATTCATCTCATTAGCAGAGCCAGCCATTTCACTTAAAATTAAAACCCCAGTTTTGTCTGTTCTTGTAGCAATGTATTCTTTGGCAACCAGATTCATACCATCACGAATAGGAGTAAGCCATGCAATATCGCAAGAAGTGTATAAATCTATTAAGTTTTCAAAAGGCATAGATCTGTAGAAATACCAAATTGGTGTCCAATTTACCGTAGAGAATTCTCCATTAATTCTACCAACCAACTCATCAACTTCTTTCTTTAATAATTGGTATTGGGGTACATTAGATCTAGAAGGTACAGCTAAAATGATTAGCCTAACCTTTTCTTTATATTCAGGGTGTTTGTTTAAAAAATATTCAAAAGCATTCAATCTTTTTGCAATTCCTTTAGTGTAATCCAATCTATCTATAGACAAAATTAATTTTGCATCTTTTGTAGATTCTTTGTGTGAATTTAATCTTTGTTGAAAATCTGACTGATGTTCTGTTGCGTTTAGTGAATTTGCTTTACCAGCTTCGCTAAATTTTTTGTAGTCTATTCCCATAGGAAAAGAATCTACTTTAACAATTCTATTTTCTATATGAACTTCGTTAAAACTAACATCTAATCCTAATAAACGTCTCACAGAACTTAAAAAATGCCTTTCATAGTCATAGGTATGAAACCCAATTAAGTCAGATCCAAGTAATCCTCTTAAAATCTCTTCACGCCAAGGTAGTGTTCTAAATATTTCATAAGACGGAAAAGGAATATGTAAAAAGAAACCAATAGAAATGTCTGGCTTTTTCTCCTTAACCATTTGGGGTACTAACATTAATTGGTAATCGTGAACCCAAATAATATCATCGTCATCTGCCTTAGCAATAATTTCATCTGCAAACTTTTGATTTACTGTTTTATATATTTCCCAATTATCAAGTTCAAACTCAGAATACTCTAAAAAATAATGGAACAATGGCCATATTGTTCTATTGCTAAATCCAAAATAAAACCCATCTACTTCTTCTGCATTTAGTTTAACTTTAGCACATCCGTGATCTTTTAAAGTAGCATCTATCTTACTTTCTAGCTCTTTAGGGATGTTTTCATCTGTTAAACCGCTCCAACCAATCCATAAATCATTACTTCCAGAGTGTACAGATTTCATCCCCGTTGCCAATCCGCCAACACTGGGAGTTGTTTTTATTTCATTATTATGAATTTCCAATTGTACTGGTAGTCTATTTGAGATAATGATAGTTTTACTCATAAATCGGTATTTTTTGGTAGTATTTAATTGATTTTTGTATAAATTTCGATAAAATTGGTAATAAAACCTACTAATTAGAAATGTTTAACCCTAATTTATTATATGGATAATTTAGACTACGGAATTATAGGAAATTGTAGAAGCGCAGCCCTTATCTCTAAGAATGGTGCAATTGAATGGAGTTGCTTGCCTGCATTTGATTCTTCCTCGGTTTTTGCTAAGATTTTAGATGAGAATAAGGGAGGTAGTTTTGAAATCCTAACGACAGAAGACTATAAAATTACACAAAAATATGTAACCCAAACTGCAATATTAGTTACCACATATACTAGAGGAGAGCATATTTTTGAAGTACGAGATTTTATGCCAAGATATAAAACAGAAGATGGTTCTTATTACTCGCCACCAGAAATTATACGCTATGTTAGGTACATCTCTGGGACTCCAAAATTCAAGGTCTTATATGATCCTAAGTTAGAATATGCTGCCGGAGAAACAAAGACATATATAAAAGACAATTTTATTACTAGTTTAACACACGGAGAAAAGTTTGATACAGTTTTTTTATACACCTCTTTTAATAAAGAAAGTGTAATAAACGGTACAGAAATAGAGCTAACTGAAGATGGTTACTTTTTGTTTGGGTACAATGAGAAGATTTTTGCACCAAGTGTTAAAAAAGCATATTTAGAACAACAACGTACCAAGGTTTATTGGTTAAACTGGAGCGGAAAAATTCCTAAGTACGAATTATATAACGACGAAATAAATAGAAGTTCCATAACTTTAAAGTTGTTAACTTACGATAAAACTGGTGCTGTTTTAGCCGCAGCAACCACTTCTTTGCCAGAAACTATTGGTGAAGTAAGAAACTGGGATTACCGTTTTTGTTGGATTAGAGATGCCTCTATGGTTATAAAAGTTATGTCCGAACTAGGACATAAAAACGTAGCCAAAAGATACTTGCAATTTATAATAAACCTTATACCAGATAAGGACGAGAAGTTGCAAATAATGTATGGCATTAATGGTGAAAAACAGTTAACGGAAGAAACTTTAGAACATTTAGATGGTTATAAAGGATCTAAACCCGTACGTGTAGGTAATGCAGCTTACAAACAAAAGCAGAACGATATTTACGGCATTCTTATGGATGTTATTTACGAACAGCTTGTTAAGTTTTCTACCGATTTAGAAAATGGAGAAGATTTGTGGGGTATAACAAAAGGTATTGTTTGGATTGTAGAGAAGCACTGGAAAGAAGCCGATAAAGGTATTTGGGAGTTTAGAGCAGAAGATCGTCACTTTACATTTTCAAAAGTTTTATGTTGGGTAGCAATAGATAGGGCTATTAAAGTAGCGAGAATCTTTGATAAAAACCATAAAATTGAAAAGTGGACCAAATTAGAACAAGAAATTAAAAGAGATATTCACGATAATGCTTGGAATGAGGATGTTAATGCATTTACACAGTCTTACGGGTCTACATATTTAGATGCTTCCGTTTTGCTAATGGAATCTTATGGATTTATACATGCTAAGCACCCTAAGTTTGTTGCAACAGTTAAAGCTGTAGAAGAAAACTTATGTAATGATGGTTTGCTGTATAGATATAAAAATGAAGACGATTTTGGGTTACCATCATCATCATTTACTATTTGTACTTTTTGGTTTATTAATAGTTTATTTAAAATAGGTGAAGAAGAGAAAGCACGTATGTATTTTGATAAATTATTAGGGTATAGCAACCACTTAGGATTATTTAGCGAAGATGTAGATTTTAAAACAAAAAGACTTTTAGGTAATTTTCCTCAAGCATATTCTCATTTAGCTTTAATAGAATGTGCTCTTAATTTCTCAGCAAAAAAAAATGAAGAAAAAATACTAGAATCTATGAGAGAGTAGGTTAGTGACTTTTTCATTAGTGTATTATAAAAAAGATCCCTTATGCAATTATAAGGGATCTTTTTTATCTATATATTTTAATTTACTTCAGCTAAAATTTGTTTTAATAATTGCTGCAAGTGAATTTTAGTTGTAAACGGATTCATTATAGTTACACGTAAATAATGTATGCCTCTTAGTTTTGTTTGTACAATGTAGAATTCGCCTTTTTCTAATAAAGATTGACGAATTTTTTCATTTAAAGAATTGGTTTCTTTTTCTGATAACGCATCATTTATATACCTAAAGCATACAATGTTTGATGCAGGTTCTACCGCAATTTCAAAATTTGGATTTGCAACAACCATTTCAGCAAATTGATGCCCTAAGTTGTAAAGTGTAGTTACATATTCATCAAAAATTTCTTCACCATAAGTTTTTAAAATAGTATACCAATGTATGCTTGCCATTGTTTTAGTACACTCAAACGTACGTTTGGCAATGTTGTACCAATCTTCTTCTTTAGATTCTTCTAATAAATAATCTGCTTTCTGACTAAATGTTGCGTGTGATGTGTTGCCGTCTTTAAAGAGTAGGGCAGTAGTAAGTGCTGGCATCATCATCATTTTATGACCATCTATTACTATAGAGTCTGCTTTTTCTATTCCTTTTACCGTATGCTTATAGGTTTTAGAGAATATTGCAGCGCCACCGTGAGCACCATCTACGTGAAACCATATATTTTTTTTTGCACTAAACTCTGCAATAGCTTCTAAATCGTCATAAATACCAGTAGAGGTAGATGGCGCACTACCAATAATGGCAAATATTTCTATTCCAGAGCTTTTTGCTTTCTCGTATTCTTCATTAAGTAAGCTAATATCCATATTAAAATTAGAGGTAGATGGTATTTTTATAATTCCGACATCTCCTAATCCCATAATTCTTGCAGCTCTATCTACACAGTAATGTGCTTCTTCACTAACCATAATTCCTAACGCATTAACGCTTCCTTGGTTCCATACGTTTGTAGTTGCTTTTGCTTTACGTGCTGTAAGTAACGCTGTTAAGTTGGCTAATGTGCCACCAGAAGTTAATATACCGTTAGAAGCTATTGTATAGCCTGCTTTTTTACAAATGTAATCTGTAACAATGCGTTCTATTGCAGATGCTGCCACACCCATTTCATAAACAGCCATACCATTGTTTAAAGATGCACTTAGCATTGCTGTAAGAGCTGTAATAGGCAAAGTAGGTGTTACTTGATGTCCAATATATTTAGGATTGTGTACATGTATAGAGTGGTCTATTATAGTGCTAAACAAGTTTTCTTGATTGCCATTTTCTAAATAGTCTTTCCAAAAAACGTGTTCATCCTTAGGCTGACTCCAATGTATAACCTTGGTGTTTTTTTCTTGAATTGTATTTTCAAAATGATCTGCTAGTTGATCTACTAAATCGTGCCCTCTTTTTCTGAAATTTTCTGGACTATAAGCTTCGGCTAATTTTTTCAATCTATAAGAATTAAATAGTTGTTGTAAAATTAAGCCTTTTAAACAAAAAAAACCATCAGCAAAAACTGATGGTTTGTTAAATCTCTGCTTTGTAAGCTTCAATTCGAATTAGTCAATCTTTATTCTTACTTACAAAAAGTAAGTAAGAACGGCAGTAAATATAGTCCCTTTTATGTTAAAAACAATATTTGTTTTCTGCCTTTACTTTTTCTGCAATTTCGTTACGTAAATCTACGATGTCTGGATAGTTTTGGTACTTAGTAAAACGCTTAAGTCCCATTAACATCATACGTTGCTCATCGCCTTCAGCAAAAGAAATAATACTTTCTTTTCCTTTTTTCTCTATAATATCTACTGCATTGTATAAATACAACTTAGACATTGCAATTTGAGTTTTCTGAGAATCTTCACCAAAACGTTTTGCGTTTTTCTCTGTTCTAAGAATAGCAGATTCTGCCATATAGATCTCAATTAAAATATCTGCAGCAGCAATTAATAATTGTTGGTGTTCTTCTAATTGTGGTCCAAATTTTTGAACAGCACCACCAGCAACCATTAAGAATGTTTTCTTTAGTTTCTTAATCATTACCTTTTCTTCTGAAAATAATTCAGAAAAATCTGGAGTTTCAAAAGAAGGAATACCCATTAGTTCGCTTTGTACTTCACTAGCAGGACCTAATAAATCTACGTGACCTTTCATTGCTTTTTTAACCAACATACCTACAGAAAGCATACGGTTAATTTCATTTGTGCCTTCGTAAATACGAGCAATACGTGCATCTCTCCAAGCAGCTTCCATAGGTGTTTCTTCAGAGAAGCCCATTCCACCAAAAATCTGAATACCTTCATCTGCACAACTTTGTACATCTTCTGATACAGCAACTTTTAATATAGAACACTCAATAGCGTATTCTTCTACACCTTTAAGTTCTGCTTCTTGGTGTGTATTACCAGCAGCTTCACGCATTGCTATACGATCTTCTATGTTTTTAGAAGCTCTATATGTTGCAGACTCACCAACGTAAGCGTTAGTTGTCATTTCAGCTAATTTTATTTTAATAGCTCCAAAATCTGATATTGGAGTTTTAAATTGCTTGCGCTCGTTAGCATATTGCACACCAGTTGTTACAATTCTACGTTGAGAATCTAAACAAGCAGCTGCTAATTTAATACGACCAACGTTTAATGCGTTCATTGCAATTTTAAAACCTTCTCCACGACCAGCAAGCATATTTTCTGCAGGTACAACAGTATCGTTAAAGAAAACTTGTCTAGTAGAAGAAGCTCTAATACCTAGTTTGTGTTCTTCTTCACCTAATGTAATGCCATTAGCGTTTTTTGGATCGTACTCAACAATAAAACCTGTAATGTTTTTATCATCTTCAATACGAGCAAAAACAATCATCAAACTACAGAAACCTGCATTTGAGATCCACATTTTTTGTCCGTTAATTTTGTACGACTTACCATCATCAGAAAGAGTAGCAGTTGTTTTACCTGAATTTGCATCAGATCCTGCACCTGGCTCTGTTAAACAATAAGCACCAAACCACTCACCAGTAGCTAATTTAGGAACGTATTTTTGTTTTTGTTCTTCGGTACCATATAATGTAATTGGCATTGTACCAATACCAGTATGTGCACCAAAAGCAGTACTAAAAGAACCAGTACCACTAGAGATGTAATCACAAGTTAATACTGTAGATACAAAGCCCATTCCTAGTCCGTTATATGCTTCAGGAACAGCAACACCTAAAAATCCTAATTCACCAGCTTTACGCATAACTTCTTCTGTTAATGCATAATCTTTAGCTTCGAATCTTGCTTTGTGTGCTATAATTTCACGTTCGTTGAATTCAGCTACCGCTTCTTTCATCATTGTTTGTTCTTCTGAAAAATCTTCAGGAGTAAAAACGTCTTCGCAATTTGTTTCTTTTACTAAGAATTGACCTCCACGTAGGATATCTTTTTCTGTATCTGCCATTTGTTTTTTTATATTAGATTATAGAAGAAAGAAAATAGAATATAGACTCAGTTTAGTCCGTTTTGGAATCCCATTGTCATTCTTTGGAATTCTTCTATTTTATCTTCAATTGTTTTTAATATTTCGTTGTTTATATATTTTCTATGTTTTGCTACTAGTAATTGAGTTCCTAATTCAAAGGAAGAATCTAAAGCAATATCTAGATAATGACTAAAAGATTTATCTGTTCTAGAAGAACCCTCAGCAATGTTGCTTGGCATTGATACTGAGCATCTACTTAATTGTGAACTTAAATCAAATCTCTCGTGCTTTGGAAAATTTAATAATATATAAGAAATATAATTTGTAATCTATAAACCGAGCTTCCAAATTTTTAAATTTCTATAATTATGTCTTTGTTTAGCGCACATTTGTCTTTACTCTTTGCTCTTTTCTCTTTTTAGTTCAGAAACTCAAATATTCCACAAGCTCCTTGTCCTGTACCTACGCACATTGTAACAGCTCCGTATTTACCTTTCATATCACGTTTACGCATTTCATCAAATAACTGTACAGATAGTTTTGCTCCTGTACAACCAAGTGGATGACCTAGTGCAATTGCACCACCGTTTACGTTAATAATATCTGGATTAAGACCTAATTCTCTAATTACTGCTAGAGATTGAGAAGCAAAAGCTTCGTTTAATTCAATTAAACCTAAATCTTCTTGCTTTAAACCTGCTTGTTTTAATGCTTTTGGAATAGCCTTAACCGGACCAATACCCATAATGCGAGGTTCTACACCTGCAGCTGCATAGTTAACTAAACGAGCAATAGGTTCTAGATTTAATTCCTTAACCATATCCTCACTCATAACCATTACAAAAGCAGCTCCATCACTCATCTGTGAAGAGTTACCTGCTGTAACGCTACCACCAGCAGCAAATACCGCACGTAATTTAGCTAAAGCTTCTTTGCTGGTTCCTTTACGCGGACCTTCATCTTTAGTTACTGTGTAAGATTTTGTTGCTTTCTTTCCGTTAGCATCAATATAAGTTTGTTCTACTTCTATTGGTACAATTTGGTCTTGGAAACGATCTTCTGCTTGAGCTTTTAAAGCTTTCATATGCGAGTTAAAAGCAAACTCATCTTGGTCTTCACGAGAAACTTTAAATTGCTTTGCAACAGCTTCAGCAGTGTTACCCATTCCCCAGTAGTAATCTTCGTGTCCTGCTTTAACTATATCGTAGTTTAATTCTGGTTTAAAACCAGTCATAGGAACACTACTCATACTCTCTGCACCACCAGCAATAATACAATCTGCCATACCGGCTTGTATTTTTGCAGTAGCCATACCAATAGTTTCTATTCCAGAAGAACAAAAACGGTTTACGGTAACACCAGGAACATCAACAATATCTAATCCCATTAGAGAGATTAAACGTGCCATATTTAGTCCTTGAGCTCCTTCTGGCATTGCGTTACCAACAATAACATCGTCAATACGCTTTGGATCTAAACCAGGCAGCTCACTCATCATATGTTTAATGGTTTCTGCAGCTAATTCATCTGTTCTTTTAAAACGAAACACGCCTTTTGGAGCTTTACCAACTGCGGTTCTATATGCTTTTACTATATATGCTGTTTTCATTTTTCTTAGTTTCTTAAAGGTTTACCTTTGGTTAACATGTGCTGAATTCTTTCTAGTGTTTTACGTTCTGTACATAAACTTAAGAAAGCTTCGCGTTCTAAATCCAATAAGTATTGTTCGCTAACAAGTGTTGGTTCAGATAAATCTCCACCAGCCATTACGTAGGCTAATTTGTTTGCAATTTTATGGTCATGCTCACTAATGTAGTTACTATCTTCCATAGAATCTGTACCTACTAAGAACATACCTAAAGCTTGTTTACCAAGTACTTTAACATCTGTTCTGCGTACTGGCTGTGTGTAGCCCATGTCTGCCATTAATTTAGCGTGTTGTTTTGCTACAGCTATTTGGCGATCTTTATTTACTACAACAATATCTTTTCCTTTTTGCAAAAGGTTAGAGTCAAAAGCTTCGTAAGCAGAAGTAGAAACTTTTGCCATACCAATAGTTAAGAAATGCTCTTGTAATACATTTAATTGTACATCTCCTTTGCTAAATAGGTCAGATGCTCTTAAAGCCATTTCTTTAGAACCACCACCACCAGGAATAACACCAACACCAAACTCTACAAGGCCCATGTAAGTTTCTGCTGCTGCAACTACTTTATCTGCGTGCAATGATAACTCACAACCACCACCTAAAGCCATTCCGTGTGGAGCAGAAATAGTTGGGATAGATGAATAACGCATACGCATCATTGTATCTTGGAAGTATTTAATAGCCATATTAAGCTCATCATACTCTTGTTCAGCAGCCATCATAAATATCATACCTATGTTAGCACCAACAGAGAAGTTTGCAGCTTGGTTACCTACAACTAAACCAGCAAAATCTTTTTCAGCAATATCTATAGCTTTATTTAAACCAGCTAAAACATCACCACCAATAGTATTCATCTTAGATTGGAACTCTACGTTAAGTATACCATCTCCTAAATCTTCTACAACAACTCCAGAGTTTTTAAATACTTCTTTTGTTTTTCTGATGTTATCTAGAATGATAAATGAATCTTGTCCAGGAATCTTAGTTTGTTTTTTAGATGGAATGTCATAAAAGTATGAAGCGCCATCTTTTACAGTGTAAAATGATGTACTGCCAGAAGCAATCATATCATTAACCCAAGCAGCTGGCTCTAGACCTTCCGCTTTCATTAATTCTATTCCTTTTTCTACTCCAATAGCATCCCATATTTGAAATGGACCGTGTTCCCAACCAAAACCAGCTTTCATTGCATCATCAATCTTGTACAATTCATCTGAAATTTCTGGAATACGATTAGATACGTAAGCAAATAAAGCAGTGAAACTTTTTCTGTAAAACTCACCAGCCTTATCTTTTCCTTTTACTAATATTTTAAATCTGTCTACTACTTTATCAACAGTTTTAGTAAGTTCTAAAGTTGCAAATTTTGCTCTTTTAGCAGATCTATATTCTAATGTGTTTAAGTCTAATGATAAAATTTCTTTTTTACCTTCAGCAGAAACAGTTTTTTTATAAAATCCTTGTCCAGTTTTACTTCCTAACCATTTGTTCTCCATCATTGTATTGATGAAGTCTGGCAATTTAAAAAGTTCTAAACGTTCGTCTTTTGGGCAATTTTCTCTAATTCCGTTTGCTACGTGAACTAAGGTGTCTAAACCAACAACATCTACAGTTCTAAAAGTTGCAGATTTTGGACGGCCAATTACTGGTCCAGACAATTTATCTACTTCTTCTATAGTTAAGTCTAAATCTTTTACTGCATGAAACAAGCTCTGAATACTAAAAATACCAACACGATTACCAATAAAGGCCGGAGTATCTTTTGCAACTACAGATGTTTTACCTAAAAATTGTTCTCCGTAACCGCTTAAAAACTCTAATACAGAAGCATCAGTTTTTGGTCCAGGAATAATTTCAAATAAATTTAAGTAACGTGCAGGGTTAAAAAAGTGCGTTCCGCAGAAATTTTTCTGAAAATCTTCAGAACGACCTTCACTCATAAAATGAATAGGGATACCAGAGGTATTAGATGTAATTAACGTTCCTGGCGTACGGTACTTTTCAAGCTTTTCAAAAACTTGTTGTTTTATATCTAGCCTTTCAACAACAACTTCCATTATCCAATCTACATTGGCAACTTTAGCAATATCATCTTCTAGGTTACCCGTAGTAATACGACTAGCAAATTTTTGATTGTAAATAGGAGAAGGTTTAGATTTTAAAGAAGCTGTTAAAGCATCGTTTACCAACCTGTTTCTAACTACTTTGTCTTCTAGTGTTAAGCCTTTCGCTTTTTCTTTGTCGTTTAGTTCTCTAGGAACAATGTCTAACAATAGCACTTCTACACCAATATTGGCAAAGTGACAAGCAATGCCACTACCCATAATACCAGAGCCAATTACAGCTATTTTTTTTATGTGTTTGTTCATTTTTATTTAGACCTATTTATTAGTTATATTTTATTTAAAAATTTCTTTTTTAGCAATTAGCGCATTTATAGTTTCTGTTACCTCAAAAAAGTTATTTAGCTTTTCTTCTGGTATACTTGCTTTTATAACGCTATTAAATTGAAATACAGTATCCTTAGATAGGGTTCTTTTTTCTAAACCTATATCAGTTAGGTGTATTATTACGCCTCTTCCATCATTTGGGTTAGGTTTGCGAACTATAAATTTTTTTGCTTCTAAACTCTTTAATATCCTAGATAGACTAGTGGCTTCCATTCCCATTTTTGGGCCTAATGCAGTAGATGCAGTACCTGTTTTTGGGTCTATACTTAATAGAGTAAAAGCCATAGCCATAGTGTTATTATGGTTCTTTGCTTCTTCGTTATACATTTTGGCTACAGCTAGCCAAGTTTCTCGTAAAGCATAATCTATGGTAATCTCCTTCATTTGATGTTTCAATAGGTTACCAAATATAGTAAAATTTATTATGCATGCATAATAAATTCAATAAAAAATGAGAGCTTAATGTATGCTTAACATTAAGTATACGTTGTATGTGAAGTAGGGTAGTAGTTTAGCTGCTAATGATTTAGGGTATTAGCAGCTAATTACAATTTAGTATCCGTAAATATCATTATAAAGAGCTTTATATTTCTCTTTTATAATTTTTCTTTTAAGTTTTAGAGTAGGGGTTAAGTGTCCGCCTTCTACACTCCATGTATCTGCTGTTAATCTAAATTGCTTAATTTTTTCCCATTTAGCAAAGTTTTCATTGGCAGCATCTACTTCTTCTTGGAAACGAGCAATTACATCTTTATTAGCAACAATTTCTTCATTGCTACCTAGTTCAAGATTGTGTATTTTTCCCCAGTTTCTAATAAACTCAAAATCTGGTTGTATAAAGGCAGCTGGCATTTTTTCGCCTTCACCAATTACCATTACCTGATCTATAAATCTAGATTGTTTACATCTGTTTTCTAATAACTGTGGCGCAACATATTTACCACCAGATGTTTTAAACATCTCTTTTTTACGATCTGTTATTTTTAAGAAGCCATCAGCATCTATTTCGCCTATATCTCCTGTATGAAAATAACCGTCTATAATTACTTCTGCTGTTTTAGCTTCATCTTTATAGTAACCCATCATTACTTGTGGACCTTTAATACAAATTTCTCCGTCTGATGCAATTTTAACTTCTGTATTCTGAATAGGTTTACCAACGGTGCCAATTTTAAAACCACCATTACGCATATCGTTTACAGAAACAACAGGAGAAGTTTCTGTTAAGCCGTAACCTTCCATAACACCAAAGCCTGCTGCGTTAAATACGCGAGCTAAACGTGGCTGCAATGCTGCACTACCAGAAGCCATAACACCAACTTCGCCACCTAAAGCAGCTTTCCATTTGCTAAAGATTAGTTTACGTGCTATTGCTAATTTTTGTTCGTACCACCATCCGTTTGCTCCATAAGGTTCATATTGTAAACCAACATCTACAGACCAAAAGAATAATTTCTTTTTAATACCAGTTAAAGCAGCTCCTTTAGCTATAATTTTATCGTAAACTTTTTCTAGCAACCTAGGTACAGCCGTCATTACATGCGGGTGTATTTCTTGTGCATATTCACTAATTTGGTCTATTGGCGCATAGTGTATAGTTGCACCACAATACTGGTACAAATAAATTAACATACGCTCGTATACGTGACATAGTGGTAAAAAGCTAAGTGCTTTAGATGTACCTAATGCTATTGGTATTCTTTTAAAACTTCCTAAAGCATTGCTCACAAGATTTTCGTGAGATAACATAACACCTTTAGGTCTTCCGGTTGTACCAGAAGTATATATTAGAGTAGCTAAGTCTGTTGCCTTAACGCTATCTTTTAGTTTTTCTACTTCAACTTGGTTAGATTCGTCTTTACCAAGCTCTAACATTTCTGACCAATTTTTACAATCGTCCAAATCATCAAAAGAATAAACTTCTAATAAAGACGGTACTTGATCCTTAATTAATTTTACTTTTTCAAAAACATCACGACAAGAAATAAAACAGTATTTAGCTCCAGAATGATTTAAAACATAGGCATAATCTTCTTCTGAAATAGTTGGGTAAACAGGCACGTTTTGTGCGCCCAACTGCAGAATTCCAATATCCATAATATTCCACTCCATTCTATTGGTTGAAGATATTACGGCAATTTTGTCGTCCTTAGAAACACCTAACCTTAACAGTGCCCTACTCATTGTATTTGCTTTGTCTATATACTCTTGCGTAGACATATATACCCACTTGCCATCATACTTTGTAGCTAATGATTGTTGTAGGTTGTATTCTTTTAATTGATAGTAAGGAAAATCAAATAATCTAGTAACTTCTTGCATAAGAATTGATTGTATCAGAGTTGCAAATTAAGAAAAGGAATGCTTATTTTAAAATTAGATTCGTAAAAAAACACTGTAAATTCTATTATTTTCTTAGTTTAGTTTAGTAAAATGCTATAATTTAACAAGTTAACATTTTGTTAAAATTGTATTTAGATTAACAATTGTTTTGTTTTTATTCTTTTTAACTTAATTAAGGACACTTTTATTGCTAAACGCATATCTAAAATACAACAATTATTAACCAGAAATATATAATTATATGTTATAATTTTATTCTTAAGTGTCTCTTTTTTAGAGCTATTTGTGCTGTATTACCATTTGTCTACAGTAAACCGCATTTTATCGTACAAAAAGAACAAGCTATCTTTATGTAAGATAAATATATCTAAGTGTTTAGGATATTTGCCGTAATTAATTAACGCCCAAATTATTAATTATGAATAAATATCTACACAACTTAGGTTACATAAAAAAAAAGATTATACTTTTTTTGTTTTCAGCTATTACAGTTATAAGTATAAATGTATCCGCTCAGTCAGATCCTTTTGAGTGCGACTTTAATGCGTATTTATTTCAGACTAACGATGTTTATGCTTTAGATTTAGCTTCGGGAAGCTCTTATTTAGTTGCAGAAGACATAGTGCCAGGTAATATTAATGCAGCTGCTTATAATTCTGCAGATGGTTATATTTGGGGGTACTTATCTTCTCCGCAGATGTCAATAGTACAAATAGGAAAAGATTTTACGCCAACAATACATACTATTCCAGAATTACCTAATAATGGTAATAAGTATGTTGGAGACATTAATTTGGACGGCATTTATTATTTAAGAGCTGGTGGCACTACATATTACGCAATAGACTTAAATCCAGAGTCTAATAACTATTTAGAATATATAGGTTCTTACACTTTAGATACAAGTATTAGTATTCATGATTGGGCTTTTAATGCTGTAGATAGTAAAATATATAGCGTTAGTAAAAGTACAAATAAATTGTACAGAATTACAGCAGAAACAGGTATGGTAGAAGATTTAGGTGAAGTTCCTATTTTAGCAGGACTTACTTATACATATGGTGCTGTTTATTTTGATGTAGATGGTAACCTTTATGTTTCTGCAAACCAGACAGGTTCTGTGTATAAAATTAATAATGTACAAGATATTACGCCAAACAATATAACATCTAATATATTTGCTTTTGGCCCTTCTAGTTCTTCTAACGATGGTGCGCGTTGCCCAACAGCTCCAGTGCCACAAGAGAATTGTACAAACGGAGTAGATGATGATGGTGACGGGTTAGTAGATTGTGATGATCCTTCTTGCTCTGGTGTTAGTGCTTGTCCTGTAATTACAACAACTTCTGGTGGTAACGATGGCGGATTAGAAAGTAACGATAGACTTGCAAATTTAATTACCAATAGAAATTACAATAGAGCAAAAAACAATTACATTTTTGATAAGCTAACTGCTGCACAGGTAACAAAAAGTAAAGGGTATAAGCTTAGTGGAAAATACGATAGTGCTAACATACCTCTAAATGCACTTGTTCCTTTAGGTGTTCTTGGAGAAACTAGTACCATAGAATCTTCTCCGGCAGATTTACTAGCACTTACAAATGCTAGCGATATTTTCTCTGTAGATTACTTATCTGGAAACGAAACTATTGGAGCCTTAATGGTTATTAAAACTGAAGATAAAGTGTATGAGCACAGTAAGTTTATTTGTGATCGTTTTTTAGGAGCAGAATTACTATCTGTTTCAAGTTTAAAGGTAAGAGATAACAATTTTATAAAATCTATAATTAAACAAGCAGATGGCAATAAGGAATTTGCATTGTCTTTTTCTGCAAGACTTAATGCAGATAAGAGTTTTACAATAGAATCTCATTGGAACATAGATGCGTATGAGAATAATAGTATGTTTTATAATTTTCAGATATGGTCTAATTCTGTAGATGATTTAGTGCTGCTAGCAGAAGAAATATTGTCTTTGTTAGAGGCTAATAACAAAATAGCAGCGTACAAAGGTTCTGCGCCACCACCAGTATTTGTTAGGTCTGCAAAATATGTAAACGGAACTGTAGAAATGCAGGTTGTTAATACAAACGTTTCTAAAAAAATAACTTTAGAAGGCGGATTAAAACGTACCGAAACTAGTGAAACAGATAAAGTAACGTTAGAATCTTCTTTAGATAAATATATAGATGTAATTTCTGTAGAAACGGGTGCTTTATTCGATTTAGGTTTTAGACTTAAAAATGAAAAAGGAGATACTCCAGATGATTTATTTGTTGCAGATGCTCCTTGGGGATTAGACAATTCTTCTGCTTCTACATCTATTGATATTTATGAGATAGAACAAAACAACGATTCGTATTTTGGAGATGGTTATAGAGTAGAGCGTAACGTGCATTTAAAAGGCACAACACAAGAGTATTTAGGAGCATATAGAGCTTTTAATCCTAGATTCTTGGCAGTAGATTTATCAGAATATAAAAAGTTGTCTTTTACTGCATCTGGAACAGGAACCTTAGAGGTTAAATTACTTAAAGGCTCTGGAGAACCATATATTGCTACTGTAGAACTAACAAGAGAGGCTAAACGTTTTGTTATAGAAGATAGCGATTTTAAAAACGAACATGGAGGTACAACAGATTATGCATCTTTAAAAGTATTGTTGTTTAACTTAAAATCATTAGACGGTAGTTTGCAAGAAAAAGAATTACAATTGTCAGATATTGACTTTAATAATACAGAAGAAAGAAACAACTATTTATCTAAAAATAAAACCAAATCTATATTACTACCAAACCCTGTAGAGGAAAAAACAACACTTTATTTCTATGAAGAATTAGCTAGTAAATATACCTTAGAATTCTATACAATCACTGGTACATTAATACCTGCACAAACTATTGTTGGTACAGCAAAAAAAGGACAAAATAGTATAGAGATAAATGCAGAAAAGCTAGCATCTGGAATATACCTTTACAAGTTAATTAGCTCTAATAATGCTATGTGGAGCGGTAAAATGATAAAAAGATAACTAAACACAACCATAAGTAAACACTACCATTGCAAACACAAACCATTGCAAAAAAAAGCAGGATTTTTATAATCCTGCTTTTTTGTTTTTTTTAAGATGGCAATCTGCTTTTTATAAACTTAAATTGTCCGTTATGGTTAGACTCGTGCTCGCAAACGTGAAACCATTTACAATAATTGTTTGTTGGTCCCCAAGGAAAAGCTTCATCTACTTTTAAAAGCCATTTGTCATCCCTATTTGCAAACTCCTTTAAAGTATTTTGTCGTACTTCATCTAAGGCATCTAAATAATAACTTAACTCGTTACCTTTTATTTTTTTTCGTGCCTTATCGCCTAAACCAGAAGCAACACTCCATTTTTTTGTGTCTTCTTTAGGCCAGTCTCCCCAGGTTTTATCGTTAAAAGTATGTATTTGGTAAAATCGCTCTGTTGCAGCTAAATGCATAAGCATTGCACCAATAGAGTTGGCGTTGTCGTCTACCAAATAGTCTAACTCTGTAACACTCATATTGTGTACAGGAGCTAATATTACCATACGCATCCAAGTCATCATAGAAACTAAAGTTCCTATTTGCGGACTGTAACCTTCTTTTGGCCCAATAATATTAATATCTGTTTCTTGTGTAACAATAGTTGTTGGTTTGCCTAACGGAAAAGCTAATAAACTACTTGTTCCCATTGTTAGTAGAGATGCATTTTTAATAAACGACCTTCTGCTGCTGTTCTGTTCTTTTTTTTTCATTTTTTTATAGATTGATGAATATGTAGGTAAGTTACAAAATTTGCAACAACACAAATTCATCATATTTTCAGTCATTTTTCTTACAAGTTCTATTGTTGTACACTTGTTATATTGCTTATTTTTGCAGACTATTAAATTAGTAGTATGATTAAGAAGCGTGCAAAACAGCTTACTTTTATTTTAATAATCCTTTGTCATTTAGGTTTCTTGGCGGCTATTATTTTTGAAAAGCAGAACAATTATTTAATTTTTGGCTTTTTAATTATTGCATTGGTCTTATTACTTGTTACCTATAAAAAAACTCCTGTTAGTGCTAAAAATCACACTTTTGAACATTTTTTAACTGTAGCCTTTGTCTTTTTTGGGGCTATAGTCACCTATATATTGCATACCTCTTTTGGGTTTTCTACCGTTTTGGCAGCTTCAACAGTAGGTTTGACAATTAGTTTTGTTCCTAACGTAATTAAAAATAATGCAGTAGTAAATACAGTGCCAACAGCTGTCTATTGTGGAGCATTTGTGGGTATGACAAATGCTAGCGTTGCTCCAGACTATGTTTTTATAGCTTTAGCAAGTGTTTTTACTGGTTTACTTTTAGTTGGGTCTAAAGATAGTTTTCACGGAGTAGGAGGCAAGCTTGGTACATTGGCTTTCGGTGGAGTTGTGTTGGCATTTTTAATAACATTTTTACTATCGCAATGAAAGTAGCACATTTTATATTAGTTTTTGCAGGTAGTTTATCAGCAATTGTAACATACCTACTTCAGTTTAAGTACAAGCAAAGTGCTGTAAGAGCATCTGCACTGGTTGGTGTTTTTTCAGGTTTATTTGTGTTGGTGTTTCCCAATGTACTGTCAAGCTATTTATCACAGAATTTACCATTGGTATGTTTTGGAGCTTCTTTTATAGGTATGGTATCTTCTAACCTTGTAAAGAGCTATTGGACAATAGGCGTATCTGGAACAATTTTCACAATACTTTTTTTAAATACGAGTAAATTGTTTACAGGCTTTGGAGGCGGATTAGGCTCTGCCGCTTGTATAGCTCTTTTGGTAACCTTGGCAATACCAATTGTAGTAAATAAAGGGAATGTAACAAACGGTTTTTTACAGCTAAAAAGACTAATAAATAAACGAAGCTTAAAAAAGTAAGATTGTTATTTTAAAGCAATACTTTTAAGTTCTAATTTAAAATCTTCTGCTGTTTTATTGCCAATTAAAAAGGCTATTTCGTTAATGTTTTCTGCGCTAAAGTTAGGAATATCAACCTTATTTCCTCTAAACATTGCATACATATTACTTAGCTTAATTTCTATAGTTTGCCACTCTCCATTTGTGCTAAAAGGAGCAATAAACCAATGTTTAGTTTCTGAGTTTTCTTTTATTCTAAATTGATATGCTTTACCATCGCCTTTTAATGTAATACAAATAGTAGTGTAGTTTTTACAGTGTAACGATGTACTGTGTTTAACCATTGCAAAACCGCCATTATTATCTAGTGATACGTGACCATTAAAAATAGCTAAATTATTAATTGTAACCTCAAAATTACTTTTAGATACCCCACCCATAACCGCATCTGTAATAGTATGCCATTCTTTTGAGTCTGTTGAGGAAGTAAAATCGATAATAGTTTTCATATAAGTTGATGAGTTTTACACTGTGAAGATAAGTTGTTTTATCAAGCATAAAAAATCCCGCTTAATGGTTATAAGCGGAATTATTGAGAATTGATTAAACTTTTAATTTTCTTTAAAGAAAAATTCATGAATGTCAATTATACTTCCTCTTCCCATTTGGACTAGGTTTTTAGTTTCCTTTAAAAAGATACCAAGCGATTTTTCATTGTATATAAATTTTATTTCATCATTATAATCTTTTGTCACATATAGATCACCCGATAATTGATAAAAAGGAACTTCCATTTTGCTTTTTATTTTAACTCCTTTATTTACAATTTTTCCATTTGTAAGTGATTCTTTTATGTAATTATCTCTATCCTCTCCTGAAGCAGTTTTTACGTATACAGTCATCATATTTAGCCATTCTTCAGAATCTATTAAGAACCACATTACTTTTTCATAATCAATTCCGTATTCATTTATCCACCCATAGCTAGTAAAACCTAATAAAATATGTTTTTTTCCATTTAACTTTGGTTTATCAGTCGGTATAAATTCCTGTATTTTAAAAGTTATTACAGAAGTATTAGATATATCTTTTAATTTTTTTCCGTCAAAATCTAATGTCTTTAGAGAAAAATTTTCAAATTCAGGGTTGTTAGATAAGATATACTGTGTAGCTGTTAGTTCTGCTCTTTCTTTCATTTGCTCTACCGCAGCCACTCCAGCTCCAATTGCTAGCAATGCTCCTGCAGCAGCGGCTACAACTGCTCCTTTTTGCTGTGAATAACCCGTTTTAGGAACTATACACATTGATAATAATAAAATAGTAAGAATAATTTTCTTCATGATTTTTTTGATTTTGTTATTTAATCTAAAATTCAAGAAAATTTTTCAATCTATATTACGGATATACGTAATTGGCTATGTTTTTTCTTATAAGAGAAAAGAAATGGAAATAAAAATAACCCGTTTCGTACTAGAAACGGGTTATTTTAAGTATATGTATAAAAAGTATTTTTAAGCACTAAAATGTTCACTGTTTTTAGCTTCTTCTAAGATGTCTTTATATAATGGGTGGTTTAGGTAGCCTCCATAAGCAATATCTGCCATAAATATTGATGGATATTCATTTGCTTCTATAATTATAGGGCCATTTTCGCCAATTGCAATATCCCACCCTATATATCTATCAGGGATAAAATCAACAGCCTTAAATACTACATCTTTTAATTCTTGAAAATAGGGTATAGAGAAACCTTCAAATACATATCCATTATCTGGGTGAGCTATATAATGTGCACCACCATATTCCATATATTGATGTCCTATTTTATTTAGAATTCCGTTTTGTAAATTTATACCAACGTAAAAACCTCCAGAATGTGCGTTATCAACAAAACTATCTCCAACTCCAAATCTCATAAATGCAGATAGAATGTGTGTTTTTCCTTCTTTATCAATAAAAGTTTCTACTCTTATTGTATTTACACATTTAGGGTGTATTTTATTTATTTTAGGATGTTGTTTTACAAACTCTTCGTGTACACAACTATCAGAAACGACATATTGAAAACATTTATTTATGTCATCAGCTAAATGCTCTTTTCTTATTTTATAACATCCTTTTCCGCCATATAGAGAAAGTGGTTTAATAAATAAACAGGAGTCTTTATTTTTGCTAAACACTAGTTCATAAAAAGAAATTAAATCATTTTTAGTTTTAATTTTATAAACATTATTCTCAAAGAAGAAATTGGAATTAAAATTGTAGCTTTTCAATTCTGGTACGGGTAAATTATTTCTTTTACAATAAACAGAAAAGATTAACTTGTTGGAGATGATTGTAGTGTATTCTATTTTATGAAAATTTGCACTATGTTGAATTTTAGAAGCTTCTTTTGTGCTAATATAGTCCAAGTAATTATGAACTTCTTTTCTGTATAAGTACTTAAAGTAATAAAAAGGAACTTCCTTTTTAAGAATCCATAAGTGAATAGATTCTTTTAAAATTTTACCCATACTTTTTTTTCTGTTATCCTTTAGGAATACAGAAAGTCTGTTTTTTGTTTTTTGTATCATTATATTTATTCACCATTTAAATACTTCTTAATGGGGGGATTTTGAATAAAATAATATTAAAGTGCACATAATATAAAAATATGTATACACTTTAAAAGTACAAAAAAATCCCATTTCAACTAAGAAACGGGATTTTACTTTATGATTTAAAAAGAAATATTATCCTTTTTGTTTTAAGATCCACTCTCTAGCATTTGTAAATGCTTCTAGCCAAGGCGTAACTTCGTCCTTACGGTCTGTTGGGTAATTTGCCCAGTTCCATTGGAACGTAGAACGCTCTATATGTGGCATTGTTACTAGGTGTCTTCCTGTTTTATCACATAGCATAGCAGTGTTAAAATCACTACCGTTTGGATTTGCAGGATAGCCCTCATAACCATAAGTAGAAACTATGTTGTAGTTTTCTTTTTGCATTGGTAAGTTAAACTTTCCTTCACCATGGCTAATCCAAACACCTAATGTTGTACCTGCTAATGTAGATAGCATTATAGAGTTGTTTTTTTCTACGGTTACAGATGTAAAGTTACTCTCGTGTTTATGAGAGTCGTTATACGTCATTTTTCCGTGTTGTTCATGCTCTGGGTTAATAAGGTCTAACTCCATAAATAACTGACAACCGTTACAAATACCAATAGACAAAGTGTCTTCTCTTTTAAAGAAGTTGTTTATTACTTTGTTGGCTTTTTCATTGTATTTAATGGCGCCAGCCCAACCTTTTGCACTACCAAGTACATCTGAGTTAGAGAAACCACCAACGGCTCCTAAAAACTGAATATCTTCTAAGGTTTCACGGCCCGATATTAAATCGGTCATATGTACGTCTTTTACATCAAAACCAGCTAAGAACATTGCATTTGCCATTTCACGTTCAGAGTTACTTCCTTTTTCACGTAGAATTGCTGCTTTTGGTCTTTCTCCATTAATTAAAGGTAATTTACCCGTAAAGTTAGCAGGGAAAGTATATTGTAAAGGCTGATTTTTATAATTGTCAAATCTGTCTTTAGCTAAGTTGTTTGCCGTTTGTTTACTATCTAATAAGTATGATGTTTTAAACCACGTATCTCTTAACGATGTTACGTTTAGTCCCATTTCCATACCATTATTTTTTATAGTTAGTGTTGCTTCTTTAGCCACAGAACCAATTTTAATAGCATTTACCCCAGCGTTAGCAAATAAAGCTTCTACACTTGCATCTGCCTGAAAAACTACACCAGCATTTTCAGCAAATAATAATTTTATGGTGTCGTCTTCACCTAATGCAGATAAGTCTAAGTTAGCACCCAAATTAACATCAGCAAAACACATTTCTAATAAAGTTGTAATTAAACCACCAGAGGCAACATCGTGTCCAGCGTTAATTTTATCAGCTTTAATAGCGTCTTGTAATGTATTAAATACTGTTTTTACATAAGCAGCATCTGTAACATTTGGAGCGCTATTACCTATTTTGTTTTGTGTTTGTGCAAAAGAAGAACCACCTAATTTAAAGTTGTCTTTAGATAGGTTTATGTAGTAAATAGCATTGTTGTTTTTTTGTAAAACAGGTTCTACTACTTGGTTAATATTGTTACAATTTGCAGCAGCAGAAATAATTACCGTACCAGGAGCTATTACTTCTTCATCTTTATATTTTTGCTTCATAGAAAGCGAATCCTTACCAGTTGGTACGTTAACACCTAAAGCAATACTAAACTCAGATACGGCTTCTACAGCTTCATACAAACGTGCATCTTCACCTTCGTTTTTACAAGGCCACATCCAGTTTGCAGATAAAGAAACAGATTGTAAACCATCTTTTAAAGGAGCCCAAACAATATTAGTTAAAGCCTCTGTAATACTATTTTTACTACCTGCAGCTGGGTCTATTAATCCTGAAATAGGAGAGTGCCCAATAGAAGTAGCAATACCTTCTTTACCTTTAAAGTCTAATGCCATTACACCACAATTGTTTAATGGTAATTGTAATGGACCAGCACATTGTTGTTTGGCAACACGGCCACCAACACAACGGTCTACTTTATTTGTTAACCAATCTTTGGAGCCTACGGCTTCTAATTGTAAAACTTGCTCTAAATAATCGTGAAAGAACTCTAAAGAATAATTAGGGTTTTCATAATTACGAGTAACAGTTTTATCTGTTAGTATTGTTTTAGGGGAACTCCCAAACATATCTTCTAAAGCTAAATCCATAGGTTTTTCTCCTGTAGTTTTAGACTCAAATGTAAATCTATGGTTGTTTGTAACCTCACCAACTTCGTACATTGGAGAACGCTCACGTTCTGCAATGCGCTCTAGTAAGCCCATATCATCTTTACCTATAACAAGACCCATACGTTCTTGAGATTCGTTACCAATAATTTCTTTAGCAGATAATGTAGGGTCACCAACAGGTAATTTATCCAAATCTATATGTCCGCCTGTATCTTCAACAAGTTCAGACAAACAGTTTAAGTGTCCGCCTGCACCGTGATCGTGTATAGAAACAATAGGGTTTTCATCGCTTTCTACTAAACCACGAATAGCATTTGCTGCTCTTTTTTGCATTTCTGGATTAGAACGTTGCACTGCATTTAGTTCAATGCCAGAAGCAAATTCGCCTGTGTCTGCACTAGAAACAGCAGCGCCACCCATACCAATACGGTAATTGTCGCCACCAAGAATTACTATTTTGTTACCTTCTTTAGGTTCGTCTTTTAAAGCTTGATTTTCTTTAGCGTATCCTATACCACCAGCTTGCATAATAACTTTATCAAACCCAAGTTTACGAGCATCTTCTTGATGCTCAAAAGTTAAAACAGAACCAGTAATTAAAGGTTGTCCAAATTTGTTTCCAAAATCTGAAGCTCCATTAGATGCTTTTATTAAAATATCCATTGGCGTTTGGTATAACCAAGGACGTTCTTCCATTGCTTTTTCCCAAGGTCTATTTTCTTCTAGCCTAGAGTAAGATGTCATATATACCGCAGTACCGGCTAAAGGTAAAGAACCTTTTCCGCCAGCTAGTCTGTCTCTAATTTCTCCACCAGAACCAGTTGCAGCACCATTAAAAGGTTCTACTGTTGTTGGGAAATTGTGAGTTTCTGCTTTTAATGAAATAACAGAATTAAACTCTGATTCCTTATAAAAATCTGGCTTATCTGCTGTCTTAGGCGCAAATTGTGTTACTGTTGGGCCTTTTATAAAGGCAACATTGTCTTTATAAGCAGAAACAATATTACTAGGATTTTCTTGAGATGTTTTCTTTATCAATTTAAATAAAGAAGAAGGTTTTTCTTGGCCATCTATAACAAATGTGCCGTTAAATATTTTGTGTCTACAGTGTTCTGAGTTTACTTGGCTAAAACCAAAAACTTCAGAATCTGTTAGTTTTCTTCCAATTTTAGTAGCTACACCTTCTAAATATGTAATTTCTTCATCGTTTAAAGCTAAACCTTCTTGTTGGTTGTAGGCAGATATATCTTCAATTGGTAAAACAGCTTCAGGAGTACTGTTAACTTTAAAAATATCTTGATTTAACTGTGCGTATTTCTGAGAAATCATTGGATCAAAATCTTTAGCATCTGCAGTAGAAGCAAAAAATTCTTCAATTCTAAAAATACCTTCTATACCCATATTCTGAGTAATTTCTGTGGCATTTGTACTCCAAGGCGTTATCATAGCGGCTCTTGGGCCAACAAAAAAGGCGTCAAGAGACGCCGCATTTATTTTAGGATTGTTGCCAAAAAGCCAAGTTAACTTAGTAATATCTTCTGGTGTAAGATTGTTTTTGGTTTCTACAGCAAAGATTTTGCTGGAATGGTCTCCGAAAAAGTGAATCATTGTAGCTCTTGTGTTGTTTTGTTTAACAAGCCACAAATTTACACTTTTTAAGTGTAATTTTTTAGAAGAATAGTTAACAGTTTTTAGTGGTGATTGTTAATTTCTTCTAACTCCTAATTTAGGTGTTTTAAAGTGCTAATAAATGAGTCTATAACTTGTAGTGAGTTTATAAGATGTAAATTGTAGAATAAGAAGTATCTAAAATGAAAAAGAGCCTTGTCGGCAAAAACAAGGCTCTTTTTACGAGAACACTATATGAAAATGAAAAATTTATTCTGACTAATTATACTGCTAATATATAGCGAGTGTTTTGTTTTTTAAATTTTATGTTGTCAACTGCTAGATACTTGTTGTTTGTAAAGTAACTTATGTTGTTTTGGGTTTTTTATCAATAAAAAATGAATACAAAAAACAAAAGCCCTTTAAAATGAAAAAGAGTCTTGTCGGCAAAAACAAGACTCTTTTTACGAGAACACTATATGAAAATGAAAAATTTATTCTAACTAATTATACTGCTAATATATAGTGGGTGTTTTGTTTTTTAAATTTTATGTTGTCAACTGCTTAATACTTGTTGTTTACAAAGTAGCTTATGTTGTTTCAAGTATTTTTTAAAAAAATAAAGTAGGGTTTTTTAAATGTTAGTTGTTATAAAAAGGTATTGCAATATTGAAGAACGTTGCAATTGTTTTAACTTAAAAGCCAAATTTTATGAAAAAGCTACATTTTTTATTACCTGCATTTATAATAGTAATGTCATTTACAGTAACAGCACAGGAGAAAAAAACTACAGAAAAAGAAAAGTTATCTTATTATGAGCAACGTGCTAAAGAAGATGCTGCTTACGAGCAGTCTACTGAAGTAGTAACAGAAGGCGAAGAAGAATTTTGGGAAGAACAAAAGGCTTACGAAAAGGATTTAAAGAAAAGAGATAGAAAAGCGTATAGAGCTTATATGAAAGGTAAGAGAGATGCTTATGCAGAACACGCAGAGCATTGTGACTCTCATTGTCACCATAGTAATTACTACCATAGTCACGCTACGTTTTACTATAGCTACAATAATTACAGAAGAGAACCTAGGCGTTCTACTGTAGTAAGAACTAACGTTGGTATTGGGATACCAAAGGTTAGAATTGGATTATAATTGATAATTTATAATTTGTATTTGGGAAAGAAAAAGTCGGCTGGTTAGAGCCGACTTTTTTGTATTATATATGTATTTTTTTATTTATTTTTTTTCTAACATAGCCATATAAAAGCCATCAAAACCAGAAGTAGAAGCGTATATCTTATCTTCTTTTGTTAAAGTAAAGTCTGCACCAGCCTCAGAAGCTAAAAATGTAATAACTTGATCGTTGTTTTCTTGCGGTAAAATAGAACAAGTTGCATATACCAACTTACCACCACTTTTAACCATTCTACTATAGCTTTGTAAAATTTCTTGCTGTGTTTTAGTAATTTTCTCTAAAAACTCAGGTTGTAATTTCCATTTAGCATCTGGGTTTCTTCTTAAAACTCCAAGTCCAGTACAAGGTGCATCTATAAGAACACGGTCTGCGCTATTGTATAGTTTTTTAATTACTTTGGTAGAGTCTATTGGTCTTGTTTCAATATTGTGAGCGCCATCTCTTTTAGCACGTCTTTTAAGTTCTTTTAATTTGTTGCCGTAAATATCTAAAGCAATTAAAAGCCCTTTGTTTTCCATTAGAGCAGCAATATGTAAAGATTTACCACCAGCACCAGCACAAGTATCTATAATACGTTGACCAGGTTTAACATCTAAAAAGTGACCAACCATTTGTGAAGACGCATCTTGCATCTCGAACATACCATTTTTAAAAGCTTCAGTTTTAAAAACATTAGCTCTTTCTGTAAGTACTAATGCATCTGGGTATCCTTTAATTGGGTTAGCAATAATATTGTCTTCTAATAATGCTTTTTGCAAACTTTCTTTAGTTGCTTTTAGTGTATTTACACGTAAAACAACTTGTGCTTGCATATTTAAAGCATTCATTTCTTTGGTCCATTTTTTATCGCCTAAAGCTTTTTCTCCTAATTCATCTATCCAATCTGGAATAGATTCTTTAAACTTTCTAATTTTAGACAATTCATCAAATCTACCTTTAATTCTTCTTGTAGGTGTATCTTCTAATTGTTTCCAATCTGGTAACTCTATTCCTTTTAAAACAGCCCAAACAGTCCAAATTCTAAACAAATTAGGTCTGCTAAACGGAGCTTTAACTTCTGCTATTTCTGTGTATAGTCTTTTCCAACGTACTATATCATATGTTGTTTCAGCTATAAAACCACGATCTCTAGATCCCCAACGCTTATCAAACTTTAAAACTTTTTCTACAACCTTATCTGCATATTCGTCTTCATTAAAAATAAGGTTTAGTGCGTCTATAACCGCAAATACTAAGTTTCTATGTAATTTCATTTTTACTTTTTATTATTTTTTTTGATATCTAGATGTTCGCAAAACGCAAACCTATCCTAGAATGTATATAAATTTAATTATTCTTCTATGTAAAATTTCACGGAAGAAAAATTACATTCAATTCGTTTAAAAAAATATGGCTGCAAAGGTATTGTTTTAGAAAGGAATACACTTATTTTTGATGAAATATATGTGTGTTAATAGCTATTTAAAGATGTTCTTGCGTATTTAAATAAAGAAGTACTCTGTTTTATAGCTGTAATTGAGTACATAAAATTAGATAAAAATGAAGAAAGTAATATTTGTATTGTGTTCATTAGCACTTTTTGCTTGTGAAGATAAGAAAGAGGTAAAATCGTTTTCTGCTGTTACTGTTAAAGATATCTACACAGAAAAAGTAAGTATTAGAGCTATAGATGTTTTAGATGGTAGTTTAGGTTTTGCAGGTAGCAATGGCATTTTTGGTTCTGTAGATTTAAAAACGGATAAAGTTTTAACTAACGTACAAAAATACGATACTATTTTACCAGAGTTTAGAGCTACCGCACATACAGCAACGGACTTTTTTATGTTATCTGTAACTAACCCTGCGTTATTATATAAAACAGGTGAAAACGGACAGATGGAGTTAGTTTATACAGAAAAAGGCGAAGGTGTTTTTTACGACGCTATTAAGTTTTGGAATAATGCAGAAGGTATTGCTGTTGGCGATAGTGTAGATGGTTGTTTGTCTGTTATTATTACTAGAGATGCTGGCGCAACTTGGAATAAGGTTGCTTGCGCTAGTTTACCAGAAGGTATTGCTGGTGAAGGTGCTTTTGCTGCTAGTAATACTAATATTGCTATTGTGGGCAATAAAACGTGGGTAGCAAGCACTAAGGGACGTGTTTATTTTTCTAATGATAAGGGAGTAACTTGGGAAATATATACTGTTCCTATGGATGGACTAGGGGAGACACACGGTATATTCTCTATAGATTTTTATGATCAAAATTTAGGTTTTGCTATTGGTGGCGATTTTACAAAACCAGAAAAAAATATAAGAAACAAGGCTATTACTTTAGATGGAGGTAAAACTTGGAATCTAATAGCAGATGGTAAAGAGCCAGATTATAAAAGCTGTGTTCAATTTGTACCAGGAAGAAAAGGTAACGAGTTGATTGCTGTGGGTTTTACTGGAATATCTTATTCTAAGGATAAAGGACAAACTTGGAAAGAATTATCTAGCGAGAGTTTTTATACAATTAGATTTGTAAACGATACTATTGCTTATGCTGCAGGTAAAGACCGAATAGCTAAATTGGTATTTAACTAAAAAGAAAAAGGAAAGCTTATTGCTTTCCTTTTTGATGTTTATCTCTATACTCGCGTATTAATTGTCTTTTAAACTCTTCTTCTACACGTGCAAGTTTGTATGTTTTTCTGTAGCTTAATACTTTGCTTATTTTAGCGTAGTATGTTTTTGTAATATCTACTTTCTCTCTTTCGAATTCCAAATACGTATCTAGTAAGTGTTTAGAGTCTTTTTCAGATAAATTACTGTAATCATATTTTTTTTTTAAGTCTCTTCTGCCTTCATATAATTTATGAAGATCTTTTTCAAAATTCTCATATATAGGCCAAAAACCTTTAGCTTCACTACTAGATAATTCTAATTTTTCTGTAAAGTAGGCTACTTTTAGGGATTTAATTTTTTCCCAATCATTTTTTTGACCATAAAAAACTGTAGTTCCTACAAAGAAAACTAAAACAGCTATTAGGTTACGGGTATTGTTCTTCATCATCTTCTAAATATATATCTTGTATGTCTATACTATTGTTAGACTCCAAGTAATTCATAATTTCATTTTCATTAAAATTGCTCTCTACAACATCAGAAATATTAATGTCATCTACAGGTAATATCTGTGCCAGGTCGTAAGTAGAGAATTCTATATCATTTTCATTAAAATAGCTTTCTATGTCAGATGCGGCTATGTCGTTAAAAGTGATACTTGTAGAACTTGAGTTGTTAAATACTACGGCTGCAATTAAAATAGCAACTGCGGCTGCAATACTAGAGGCTGCATATAGCTTCTTTTTAAAAGAATGTAGTTTAACAACCTTAGGTTCTTTTTGGTTTAGTTTGGTTTGAATTTTGGTATGCAGTGTACTAAAATAGTCGTCAGGAATGGTGAAGCCTTCGGTTTTTGGAATAGCAGTTTCTTGAGCAATAGAATTGTTCAGTTTTTCTGAGAAATTTTCAAAATATGACTCAGGGGTTTTAAATCCGCTATTTTTTGGTAGACTTTTCATACTTATAATTTGACTGTCAATACTCTAAATGGTTTAATTGCTTTTTAAATAATTTTCAATTTTTTTTGCTGCTTGATGGTAAGAAGCCTTTAAACCACCAACGGAAGTGCCTAGTATCTCTGATATTTCTTCGTATTTTAACTCGTCAAAATATTTCATATTAAACACTAATTTTTGCTTTTCGGGCAATGTGTTTATTGCTTTTTGTAGCTTTAATTGAATTTCATCACCCTCAAAATAGACGTCTGACTGTAAATTTTGGAGTAAAATGTCTTGTAATTCTTCATTAGTTACGCCTAACATTTTAGATTTAGTCTTTAAAAATGATAAAGATTCATTAGTCGCAATTCTATATATCCAAGAAAATAGTTTACTATCGCCTTTAAAACCATCGATGTTTTTATATACCTTAATAAAGGTGTTCTGTAAAACATCATCTGCGTCTTCGTGGTTCAGTACAATTTTACGAATATGCCAATATAACCTTACTTTGTAGGTGTCAACTAAAACCTCAAAAGCCTTGGCTTGTGAGTCTTTTTGTTTTAATTGATGTACTAAAGTTTCTTCGGTTACCAAATTGTGTATATTTAAAATTTAGACTTTTATAAGTGAAAAAGGTTTAATTCTATGCATCAAAAGATTGCATATCTACTAGTTTTTTATAAACGCTATTGTTATTAATTAATTCTGCATGAGATCCTTGTTCTACAATTTCTCCTTTTTGTAAAACTACAATTGTATCTGCACTTTGTATCGTAGATAACCTATGTGCAATAACAATAGAGGTTCTGTTTTGCATCATCTTTTCTAATGCATCTTGTACCAAACGCTCGCTTTCTGTATCTAAAGCAGATGTAGCCTCGTCTAAAATCATTATTGGAGGATTTTTAAGAACCGCACGTGCAATAGATAAACGTTGCTTTTGTCCGCCACTTAGCTTGTTACCACTATCACCAATATTAGTTTCATAGCCATTTGGTTGCTCCATTATAAAGTCGTGAGCATTAGCAATCTTAGCAGCTTCAATAATTTCTTCTTCGGTAGCATTAATTTTACCTAAAGCAATGTTGTTTTTTATACTATCGTTAAATAAAATAGAGTCTTGTGTAACTAGTCCCATTAAGTTTCTAAGCGACTTTTTAGTTAGATCTTTAATGTTATTGTCATCTATTGTTATTTCACCCTCGTTAACATCGTAAAAACGAGTAACAAGGTTTGCAATAGTACTTTTTCCACTACCAGACTGTCCAACAAGAGCAACTGTTTTTCCTTTGTTTACTTTTAGATTAAAGTTTTTAAGAACGTACTCATCTTCATACTTAAAAGATATATTTTTTAATGTAATGTTGTTCTGGAAATCTTCTTTTACAATTGCATTTTCTTTTTCTGCGATAGGATTTTTAGTTTCTAAAATCTCTAAAACACGTTCTGCGGCTGCATTACCTTTTTTAACTCCATAAGATGCTTTACTCATTGCTTTTGCAGGAGTTAGTATTTGGTATGCAAGTCCCATATAAGTTATAAATAAACCCGCTTCTAAAGTTTTTTCAACCAATACCATTTGTCCACCATACCATAAAAGAATACCAATAACGCCAATACCTAAAAATTCACTAGCAGGAGATGCAAGATTTTGTCTGTTTAATAAGCTATTAGAAAATTTAAAAAATCTATTAGTTGATTTTTGAAACGTTCCTGCAAAAGTTTTTTCTGCATTAAAAGCTTTTATAACGCGTAAACCACCCAAGGTTTCTTCTAAAATTGATAAAAATGTACCTTGTTCTTTTTGTACTTTATCCGATTTCTTTTTTAACGATTTACCAATTAATGAGATTAAAAATCCAGAAATAGGTAGAAAAATAAAAACAAATAAAGTTAATTGCGGACTAAAAGTAAGCATTGCTGCAATTGTAAATATAATAGTAAGAGGTTCTCTTACTATTAATTCTAATACTGATAAAAACGAATGTTGAATTTCTAAAACATCAGATGTAATACGTGCAATTGTATCTCCTTTTCTTTTTTCTGAATAGTAAGATATTGGTAGCTCTACAGTTTTATCATACAAAGCATTTCTTAAATCTTTTAGAACACCGTTTCTTAAAAATGTAATAAAATACATAGCTAAGTAGCCAAATACATTTTTTAAGAAAAACATACTTATAACTAAGCTAACCATTAGCATTAGAGCATCTCCTTGGTCTCCGTTGCTAACGTTTTGTGTAATAAAAAAGTTTAAGTAGTCTATGGCATAGTCTTTAATCTCTGCTAATCCTTCCCATTGTGGCGCTACAGTGACAGCTTCTGTATCTCCAAAAAGTACAGCAAGCATAGGAAATAAAGATACCATTGCAAGTGTGCTAAATAGAGCGTAAAAGATATTGGCAATTATATTTAGTATTGCATACTTTTTGTATGGCTTAGCAAAAACTAATATTTTTTTAAAGTAATTCATTAATTTAAATTCAGTTCTTTTAGAATTCTGTTTATTTTATCTTCTAATTGTGAGTTAATCTCTTTGTAATCTTCAGCTTTTTCTAAACTAGCATTAACACTAAAGTAGAATTTTATTTTAGGCTCTGTTCCACTTGGTCTAGCAGCCATTTTAGTGCCATCTTTTGCTATGTAAATAAGAACATTAGATTTAGGAATAGTAATTTCTTTTTCTTCTCCTGTAATTATATTTTTAGCTGTAGATGTATTGTAGTCTTCTATCCATTCTACTTTAGAACCATCTATTGTAGTTACAGGATTGTTTTTAAAATCTACCATCATTTGCTTAATCTCCTCTGCTCCAGTAGCTCCTTTTTTTGTTAAAGAGACTAACTTTTCTTTGTAAAAACCACAGTCTACGTAGGTGTCTATTAAATCCTTGTAAAAAGAACTTCCGTTGGCCTTAGCATTTGCTCCAATTTCGCAAGCAAGTAGAGTAGAGGTAACAGCATCTTTATCTCTTACAAAATCACCAACCATAAAACCAAAACTTTCTTCGCCACCACCTACAAAATATTGATTAGGCGCGTCTTTTATCATTTTAGCAATCCATTTAAAACCAGTTAGAGCTGTTTTGCACTCTACATTGTAAAGATCTGCTAACCTGTTCATCATTGGAGTAGATACAATTGTAGAGCCAATAAACTCGTCTCCTGTAAACCCTTTTTGTTTGCGTTGCTCTAAAAGAAACTTGGTCATTAAAACCATTGTTTGGTTACCGTTTAACAACTCTAATTTTCCTTCTAAATTACGAACAGCAATACCTAGTCTATCGCAATCTGGATCTGTGCCAATAACGATATCAGCATCAATTTCTTCAGCTTTTTTTATAGCCATAGAAAGTGCCTCTGGTTCTTCTGGATTAGGAGAAACAACCGTTGGAAAATCACCGTCTGGTTTTGCTTGCTCTTCTATTATAGTTACATTTTTATAACCGGCACGTTTTAAAACCTCTGGTACAGCTGTAATAGATGTGCCGTGTAAAGATGTAAATACAATTTTAAAGTTGTCTTTATCTTTTGCGTTAAAGTTTCCGTTTTCTACAGATGCATTTAAAAAAGCTTCATCTACTTCTGTATCTATTAATTCAATTTTAGCTTCATCAGCATTAAAGTTTACTTCGCTAAAATCTAGTTTGTTTATTTCTGAAATAATTTCTTTGTCCTGTGGAGGTACAATTTGTCCGCCATCTGTCCAGTATACTTTATAACCATTATATTCTGGTGGGTTATGAGATGCTGTAAGTACAATACCAACGTGACAGTTTAGGTGTTTAACTGAAAATGATAAAGCAGGTGTGGTTCTAAGATCAGAGAATAAATATACTTTTATGCTATTGGCAGAAAAAACGTCTGCTACAGTTTTAGCAAGTGTGTCACTATTGTGTCTACAGTCGTAAGCTATAACAACTTTTAACTCTTCGTTAGGGTATACTTTTTTAAGGTAATTACTTATGCCTTGTGTGTTTTTACCTAAGGTATATTTGTTTATACGGTTGGTTCCAACGCCCATTATACCACGCATACCACCAGTACCAAATTCTAAGTTTTTATAAAAACTATCGTTTAATTCTTCAGGGTTATTTTTTATTAAATCTTCTACTTTAGATTTTGTGTTTGCATCAAAAGTAGTTGTAAGCCAAGTTTTTGCTGATTCTAAAATTGAACTCATTTTTATTTTTTTTATTAGTGTTGTAACTATTTTTTATTTGGTATTTAGCTCTTCAGAAATAGAATATCTAGTTTCATTTTTTTTAGAGCGTACCATAATTTCTCCTATAAAGCCAGCTAAAAATAACTGACTACCCATTAACATAGCGGTTAAAGCAATGTAAAATTGTGGTCTGTCTGTAATTAGTCTGCCAAATCTATTTAAGAATAATTTATCTATACCTAAATATAATGCAAAACCAAAACCAATTATAAACATTAATGCGCCTAAGGCACCAAATAGGTGCATAGGTCTTTTTCCAAACTTAGATAAGAACCAAATTGTAATTAAGTCTAAAAACCCATTAATAAACCGTTCCATTCCAAATTTGGTGTTACCGTATTTACGAGCTTGGTGTTGTACTACTTTTTCATCAATTTTTGTAAATCCTGCATTTTTAGCAAGAACAGGAATGTAGCGGTGCATTTCGCCAGAAACTTCAATGTTTTTAACAACATCTTTTCTGTAGGCTTTTAGTCCACAGTTAAAGTCATGTAGTTTAACGCCAGATGTTTGTTGTGCAGCCCAATTGAATAATTTGGAAGGTAAATTTTTAGCGATAACAGAATCGTACCTTTTCTTTTTCCAACCAGAAATAAGATCAAATCCGTCCTTTATAATAAGGTTGTAAAGTTCAGGTATTTCTTCTGGGTTGTCTTGTAGATCCGCATCCATAGTAATAACAACATCTCCTTGTACAGCTTTAAAGCCCGCATGTAAGGCTTGCGATTTGCCAAAGTTGCGTTGAAATCGAATACCTTTTACATTTGGATTTACTTCAGATAACTCAGTTATAACTCTCCAAGAATTATCTGTGCTGCCATCGTCTATAAAAAGTATTTCATATAAAAAATGATTGGATTGCATTACGGATACAATCCAATCATGTAGTTCTTTTAATGATTCTTCCTCGTTTAAAAGGGGAATAACAATAGATAAGTTCATAAGGTACTCTTGAAAATATATTCAAAAGTACAAATTCCTAAATAGTTTCTTGCTTTTTTATTAGTAATGCAGGAATTAAAGAAAGAATAAAGCCCATTATAATGCTATACAGTAACCCAAATAAGATTTGCATTGTTGGTGTCTGAAATGGTTTGGTCATCTCTATATTTGCTTCTATTTGTTCTATAGTCAAGCCAGACTCTAAAAGCATTGCTTTCTGGTATTCGGTTGCTTTAGTCATAAAATCAGGATCTATTACACCTACAAGTATTTGATTAAAGATTATACCTATAATACCGCCAACTAAACTAACGCCTACTCCAATTTTTAAAGCCTGACCAACAGATATAAAACCTCCGTTTGCTTTTTTAAATTGAAACATACCTATTAGAATAAAAGCTAAGGTTAATAACATAGACACAACAAAGACCATTGCGCCGCCTTGGTAATGCATATCTAAAGAGAATAACATTAACCCAAACACCACGCTAATACCTCCTAGTATTAATCCGTAGTTTAATGCGTATTTTCCAGTTTTTGGTAAATTTTCTTCCATTTTTATATTATTTTTGGTTATTACTTAGTTAGTAATCTTTTTAGTAAATTTGTTACAGTACAAAGGACGTTATTTTTTTTATCTTTTTTTTTAGATAAACATTGTGGTTTTCATAAAAATGCGTATTTTTGCACCGCTAAATTTATTTAGAAGAATTAAAGTTTTTAAAAAATGAGAAAAGGTATACACCCAGAGAATTATAGATTAGTAGCATTTAAAGATATGTCTAACGAAGAGGTATTTTTAACTAAATCTACAGCAAATACAAAAGAAACACTTGAGGTAGACGGTGTTGAGTATCCATTAATAAAATTGGAAATCTCTAGAACATCTCACCCGTTTTACACTGGTAAAGCGAAGTTAGTAGATACTGCTGGACGTATTGACAAGTTTAAAAACAAATACAAGAAATTTACTAAGTAATAATTTCTTTACAATATATTTAAAAAGTCACTTTTCAATTTATTTTGAAATGTGACTTTTTTTAGTTTTTAATTAAAAATCTTTTTAGTGTTATGAATTATATTTTATTTGATGGTAGCGCAAGAACAGCATTATTACCTTTTACTTTTACTAGGCCTGTTGCAGAGATTAGAGTAGGGATACTTACCATACGTGAAAAATGGGAAATGCATCTTGGGAGTACTACAAGTACAATAACAGAAGACTATTTAAGTGAAAAACACCCAATGGTGGAGTTAGAAGAGAATGTAATGATTAATGCGTCTTACCTCCCTAATACTACTTTGGTTGCTTTAATTGAAGATTTAAAAGAAAACCAAGTAATATACCATAACGACAATATTGTTGCTTTTTTTGCTAAAGAAGCACAAGAAGAAATAGATTTTGATACTTACGAAGTAATAGACTTTAAGGGAGATGTAATAACTATAGAGCAAACTTGGGATATTTTTTCTAAGAATGAAGAAGCATTGCAAGAAGATTTTGATCTTGTTACTGCCGGAAGAACTAGTGTGTCTATTTCTAAAACCAATACAGTAATAAACCCAGAAAACATTTTTATAGAAGAAGGTGCAATTGTAGAGCACTGTATTCTTAATGCTACAAAAGGGCCTATTTATGTTGGTAGAGATGCAGAAATTTGGGAAGGTGCTATGGTGCGTGGTGGTTTGGCATTATGTAACAATGCTGTAATAAAAATGGGAGCAAAAATATACGGTGCTACAACTATTGGTCCTTACGGTAAGGTTTGTGGCGAAGTAAGTAATTCTGTTATTTTTGGATATTCTAGTAAAGGCCATGAAGGTTATTTAGGAAATTCTGTTTTAGGAGAATGGTGTAATATAGGTGCAGATTCTAACAACTCTAACCTAAAGAACAATTACGCTAAAGTTAAGTTATGGAGCTATGAAACAGAAAGATTTGAGCAAACAGGTTTGCAATTCTGTGGTTTAATGATGGGAGATCATAGTAAAAGTGCCATAAATACAATGTTTAACACGGGTACGGTAGTAGGGGTAAACGTTAATATTTACGCCCCAGGTTTTCCAAGAAACTTTGTGCCTAGTTTTAGTTGGGGTGGTGCTTCTGGTTTTACAACATATGGAACTAAAAAAGCTTTTGAGACAGCAAAAGTTATGATGGAAAGACGTAATGTAGAGTTTACGGAACAAGATGCTGCAATTTTAACTCACGTTTTTGAAGAAACAAAAAAATGGAGAAAAGATTAAATAATAATTAAGAAGCAGTAATACATTAAGTAAATTCTAATAAGTTTTTGTATTTTTCCATTTAATTTTTTAATCTATAACAGCATTGAAATTAAATGAAAAAGCTAACCTTAATTCGTCACGGAAAATCCTCTTGGAATTACGATGTTTCAGACAGAGATAGACCTTTGTTAGAGCGTGGTATTAATGATGCTTATCTAGTAGCTAGTGCTATTAAAGAGCCGGTTATAGATGCGGTTTTTTCAAGTCCGGCTAATAGGGCATTGCATACGTGTAATATCTTTTTAAGAGTACTAAATATACCTTCTAGTGACTTACGTGTTTATGATGAGCTTTACGATTTCTCTGGAGAACACGTTATCAACTTTATAAAATCTTTAGACAATAGTTTAGAACACGTTGTTATTTTTGGACACAACCATGCGTTAACTCACATTGTTAATTTATGGGGAGATAAAGAAATTGAAAATGTACCCACGGCAGGTTTAGTTCAACTAAATTTTAATGTGTTAGAATGGAAAGCTATTACGAAAGGTAATACGCTAAATGTAATATTTCCTAAAAATTTGAAGAATGATTAAGACAAAAAATCAATATATAAATAGAGAAATTAGCTGGTTAAGTTTTAACGCGCGTGTATTGCAAGAAAGTGCAGATGTAAAAGTGCCGTTAATAGAAAGGCTACGTTTTTTAGGTATATTTTCTAATAATTTAGATGAATTTTTTAAGGTACGTTACGCAACAGTAAAGCGTATTGTAGACGCGGGTAAAACAGGTAAAAGTGTTTTAGGTGGCGAAAAAGCTAAAGATTTATTAGAGGAGATAACAACTATAGTTATAAAACAGCAGACTAGAAGTTTAAAAATTCTAGGTGATATAGAAAAGGAGTTAGAGACAGAGAATATTTTTATTATTAACGAAAAAGAAGTTAATAAAAACCAAGAAGCTTTTATAAAAACATACTTTACAGAAAAAGTAAGTCCGCGTTTAATGACAATTGTTTTAAACGATTTAAGAGAGTTTCCGTTATTAAAAGATACCGCAGCATATTTGGCTATAAAAATGGTATTAAATAATGTTAATGAAAACGGTATTCCTGAGAATAAGTACGCATTAATAGAGATTCCTAAAGAAATAGAACGTTTTGTAGAGTTGCCAAAGGAAGGTGATAAAAATTATATTATTCTTTTAGATGATTTAATTAGATATTCTCTGCGTCATATTTTTAATATGTTTACGTATAAGTCTATTTCTGCGCATATGATTAAGATTACTAGAGATGCAGAATTAGATATAGATAATGATCTTAGTAAGAGTTTTATAGAGAAAATTTCTTCTAGTGTGGAGCATCGTAAAATTAGTGATCCAGTACGTTTTGTATACGATAAAAGAATAGCAAAAGATACCTTGGCTTTTTTAATGGAAAAGATGGGGATAGAGGAAACAGATAGTATAATTCCGGGTGGTATTTACCACAACCGTAGAGATTATATGAAATTTCCTAGTTTAGGTCGTAAGGATCTTATGTACGGGAAAATTACGCCTTTACCCGTTAAAGATTTTAGTTTAGAAGGTAGTATTTTAGAGCGTATTGCAGAGAAAGATCATTTGCAGTATACGCCATACCATACATTCTCTTACATCACTAAATTTTTAAGAGAGGCAGCATTAGACCCTCAGGTAAGAACCATAAAGCTTACGGTGTATAGGTTGGCGAGTAATTCTCAAGTAGTTTCTTCTTTAATAAATGCGGTTAAAAATGGTAAGCAAGTAACGGTGCAAATAGAATTGCAAGCTAGGTTTGATGAGCAAGCAAATATTGAATATGCAGAGTTGTTACAAGCAGAAGGGGTTAAGCTTATTTTTGGAGTACCAGGCTTAAAAGTGCACAGTAAAATATGTGTTATAGAGAGAGAAGAATCAGAAGGACTTAAGCGTTATGGGTTTATTAGTACAGGTAACTTTAATGAATCTACGGCTAAAATTTATACAGATTATACGTTGTTTACAGCGCATTCATCAATATTAAAAGAGTTAAATAAAGTTTTTGATTTTTTTGAAACTAGCTATAAAATTAATAAGTACAAGCACTTAATTGTATCGCCTCATTATACAAAAAATGTTTTTAGAGCGTTAATAGATCAAGAGATTGAAAATGCAAAGGCAGGTAAAGATGCTTTTATAAAAATTAAGATGAATAGCTTAACTTCTTATAAAATGGTAGACAAACTTTACGAGGCTAGTAATGCTGGGGTAAAAGTTCAATTAATTATTAGAGGTATTTGTTGTTTAGTTCCCGGAGTTAAGGGAATGAGCGAGAATATAGAAGCAATTAGTGTAGTCGATAAATTTTTAGAACATACACGTGTTTTTATTTTTGGTAACGATGGTGATACAAAAATTTATATTTCATCTGCAGATTGGATGACAAGGAACTTGGATTTTAGAGTAGAAGTTGGTTGTCCTATTTACGATAAAGATATTAAAAAACAACTATTAGATACTTTTGATATTTCTTGGAATGATAATTTAAAAGCACGTATATTTTCAGTTAAACAAGACAATGCATATCGCAAAGATAATATGCCAGAATTGCGATCACAGTTTGCACTGTATAATTATTATAAGGAGAAATTAAATAAATAGATTTTTATTTTGAAGATTTTTAAGCTTGCTGCAATAGATATTGGCTCTAACGCCATACGTCTGCTTATACATAACATTATCGAAACCAAAGGAAAGAAGACAGAGTTTAGAAAAAGCTCCTTGGTTAGGGTGCCTATACGTTTAGGTGAAGATTCTTTTACTGTTGGTGAAATATCTGATAGAAATATAGAACGAATGATTGATGCTATGAAGGCATTTAAATTATTAATGAACGTAAATGGTGTAGATGGTTATATGGCTTGTGCTACATCTGCAATTAGAGAGGCTAATAATGGGTACGAGGTTGTAGAAAAAATACGTAACGAAGCAGGAATAAATATTCAAGTTATAGACGGTAAAAAAGAAGCAGCTATAATTGCTTCTACAGACTTAAAAGAGTTAATTAATAACGATCAGGCTTACTTATATATAGATGTTGGTGGTGGTAGTACAGAGTTTACCGTTTTTTCTGAAGGAAAGCTAATAGCCTCTAAATCTTTTAAAATTGGTACAGTTAGACTTTTAAATGATATGGTTGGAGTTAAAGTCTGGACCCAGTTAGAAGAATGGATTAAGTTGTATACAAAAGACCTTGTAAAAGTTTCTATAATAGGTTCTGGTGGTAACATAAATAAGTTGCATAAAATGTCTGGCCGTAAAATAGGGGAGCCATTATCTTATATCTGGTTAAATGCTCAGTATCACTTTTTAGAAAGTATGAGCTATGAAGATAGGGTGTCTGAACTTGGTTTAAACCAAGATAGGGCAGATGTTATTATACCAGCAACACGTGTTTTCTTATCAGCAGCAAAATGGTCTGGAGCAAAGAAAATACACGTGCCAAAAATTGGATTATCAGATGGTATGATCAAGACTTTGTATCAAAAAAATAAAGAGTCTATTTAATAATTTAATTACCCGTGTATATTTCCTCTTTCGCCTAAGTTTTTCATTAAACTAGCTTCGTATTCTAATAAATCTTGCCATTTTTGGTCAACTTCATCACGGTCACCATATTGTCTGGCAAAGTTTAGGAACATAGTATAATGTCCGGCTTCGCTAATCATCAATTTACGATAAAATTCAGCTAAATCTTTATCTGTAAGTTCTTCAGATAGTAACCTAAAACGTTCGCAACTACGAGCCTCTATTAAAGCGGCATACAAGAGCCTGTGTACCAATTGTGTTGTTCTGCTACCTCCTTTAGGAAAAAACTTTAAAAGGTCTATTACATACAGGTCTTTGCGGTCTCGGCCTAATGTATTACCACGAGCAATAATACGATCATGAACCATTTTAAAATGTCCCATTTCTTCTCTAGATAATGCAATCATTTCTTGTACTAATTCTGTGTATTCTGGAAAGCCAACAATTAACGAAATAGCTGTAGCAGCTGCTTTCTGTTCGCAAAAAGCATGATCTGTTAATATATCATCTATGTTTTTTTCTACAATGTTAACCCAGCGTGGGTCTGTAGGGAGTTTTAAGCCTAGCATAATTTATGTATTATAGTGCAAAAATAGGTATATTGATTAGTATGTAAATAAAAAAGACATATTTTCTATGGTAGAAAATATGCCTTTTAAAGGTCTAGGTTGATTAGTTATTTTAAATATAATATTGATTTAAAGAACACTTGTTTGTATAATAGAATACAATAGTAGGTATTACTGTTAAAATTATATTAAAACCTAAATGTAGCATAAATCATTCAATAATGAAATAAAATAGACGAAAAAGTAACAAATCTGTACTATTTGTTAAATCATTACATATTCTCTAATGCTCTTGTATTTGTATTAAATTATTGTATGTTAGTTGTTTGTATGTTTTTTGTTGACTTTTTGTCTAGTTTATATTAGTTTGCTTTTCTGTATCTATTTAAAAATAAATGGTTTAGCTTTTCATAAATTTATTACCTTACCATTAATTAAGAACAACCATTTAATAAACTATCATTTCATGAAATCTATATTTTTAAAAGTTTTTGTATTTATATTTTTAAGTATTTCCTTTTTTTCTTGCGGCTTACAAAGTCCTAAAGTTTTAGTGTTTACTAAAACAGAAGGCTTTAGGCACGGATCTATAGAAAGTGGAGTAGTAGCATTAGAAAAAATGGCTAACGATCATAAATTTGTTATTGATACTACAGCAGATGCAAAGATGTTTACAGAATCTAATTTAAAGCAATATAAAGCGGTTGTTTTTTTGAATACTACGGGAGATATATTAAATGATGAGCAGCAAGCAGCTTTTGAAAAATATATAAAATCTGGGGGTGGTTATGTTGGTATACACGCTGCTGCAGATGCAGAATACAGTTGGCCTTGGTATAATAAGTTGGTTGGCGGGTATTTTAATGGTCACCCTAAAGTTCAGAAGGCAACATTACAAGTTATAGATAATACTCATTTAGCTACTAAAATGTTAGATGCCACTTGGGAAAAGGTTGATGAATGGTATAACTACAAAGATTTAAATGAAGATGTAAATGTATTACTAGATATTGATGAAAAGAGTTACTCTGGCGGTACAAATGGTGATAATCATCCAATGGCTTGGTATCATGATTATGATGGAGGTAGAGCTTTTTATACGGGATTAGGCCACACTAATGTAACTTTTGAAAACCCTGTATTTTTACAGCATTTATATGGTGGTATAAAATATGCAATGGGAGAGAAGAAGTAAAGGTTAAATACTTAAATCAAATTCCTGTCGTAGCAAGTCTATTACAGGATTTTTTTCTCTAAGTTTTTGATATTTTTCTTCTGGAGTAAAAGCAAATTTCTTTATAGCTTCTTCGTTAACCGTAATTTCTAAAGTTATAAAGTAGTTGTTAAGTTCCTTTTTTAGGTACTCCATAAGATCAAACTTTTCACGTTCAACCTCTTTTTTCATAGTGTCGTTAGGCAATTGTATGGCAATTGTTGTTCTGTCTTTTAACGTTGGTGTATCACTATGTAAGTTAGATGCTAAAATACGCTGTCCTTCGGCTTCTATTTTATCAACAAAGATATTCCATAACTCCTGTAGTTTTTCTTCTGTAAAATCATCATCAGGAAGAGTGCTTTCGTCAATTACAACATCAATTTTATTTAGTTTATGCTCTTGTTTTGCTTTTAAACTAGATAATGATAAGCCAGAAACTCTTTTAGGAGCATTAATGTCTAGTTTTTTTATGGCAGGAGGTGGAGTAATTTCTGCTGTTGTTACACTTGTTTCTTTGGTTATAACAGTAGGGGTGGCTGTTGTAGGAACTACAATTGGTTTAGTGTCTGCAACAGTTATTTGTTCTTTGGTCTCTGTAGGCGCAGTTTCATTCTGGTTAGTAGTAGAGTTATTTGTTGTAGCCTTTGTATTGGCTAACTCTATATTTCTGAAATGAGATGCAGGAACCAGTGATATAATTTGGTTGCTTAATGCTATAGATTCAGGATTTTTTTTTTCTCCATCAAAAGTGATAGAGGCTAATTTCATTAAGGCAAGTTCTATTAACAAGCGCTGATTTTTACTTGTCTTGTAGTCTAAATCTGTGCTGTTTGCAATGTCTATTGCTTTTAGAAGAAATGCATTGTTGGTTTGTTGTGACTGTTTTAGATATCTTTTCTTGGCTTCATCGCCAACCTCAAGTAAATCTACAGTATTAGGGTGTTTACATACCATTAAATCTCTAAAGTGAGATGCAAGACCTATAATAAAATGATGTCCATCAAAACCTTTACTAAGTGTAGTGTTAAACAAGATTAGTAAAGATGGTATATCGTTTTGTAAAATATAATCTGTAGTTGTAAAGTAGGTGTCGTAATCTAATACGTTTAAATTTTCTGTTACAGCCTTACGTGTAAGCTGCTTCCCAGAGAAACTAACAACCCTATCAAATATAGAAAGAGCATCTCGCATTGCACCATCTGCTTTTTGAGCAATAATATGTAAAGCATCATCATCTGCTTCTATACCTTGATTTTCTGCAATGTATTTTAAATATTCTGCTGCGTCTTTTACTGTTATTCTCTTAAAGTCGAATATCTGACAACGAGACAGAATCGTTGGTATAATTTTATGTTTTTCGGTAGTTGCTAAAATAAAAATAGCGTGTTTAGGCGGTTCTTCTAATGTTTTTAGAAAAGCATTAAAGGCTGCCTGAGATAACATATGTACCTCATCAATAATATAAACTTTGTATTTACCAACTTGTGGTGGTATACGTACTTGGTCTATTAAACTTCTAATGCCATCTACAGAGTTATTAGAGGCAGCATCGAGTTCAAAAATATTAAAAGCAAAATCTTCTTCAGACTGTTCTTCACCGTCAGAATTAATCATTTTTGCTAAAATACGAGCACATGTAGTTTTACCAACACCTCTAGGACCTGTAAACAATAAAGCTTGCGCTAAATGATTGTTTTGTATGGCATTTAAAAGTGTATTTGTAATAGCTTGTTGCCCCACAACATCTTTAAATGTTTGTGGTCTGTATTTCCTAGCTGATACTACAAATGGTTCCAATTATATTGCTTTTTTTTAGTGAACTACTGTTAACACTACAAATATAAAAATACCCTCTTATTTTACCTTGTATTTTGTAAAGATATAGTACTTACTTATCAACAATTAAATTACCTTTGCCACGAGCAGGTTACTCTATCGCTTTACAATTTAATTTGTAAAGAGGAAAGTCCGGACACCATAGTGCAGCATAGCGGGTAACGCCCGTCCGTTGTAAGACGAGGACAAGTGCAGCAGAAAGTATGTACAGGTAATGCTGTAGTGAAACCAGGTAAACTCTATGCGGTGCAACGCCATGTAAATTAGCGTTATAAGGGTACACGCCCAAGCTAAAGGGTAGGCGGTTTGAGCTTTTGGGTAACCAAAAGCCTAGATAAATGATAGAGGAGTTTCTTTTAGGAACTTTACAGAATCCGGCTTATTGCCTGCTCTTTTTATTCTTCAGATTTTATTTTCAAAAAAGCTAAAAACACTTCCTCCGTATCTTTTTGCATAAGAGAAATGTGGTAGGTGTTCTAATTTTGTGTGTTTAGAGTGCTCTACTATCAACATTCCGTCTTCTAGAAGTAATTCATTTTTAAAAACTAGTTCTGGAATTTTAGAAAAGTTTTCTAAAGATAAATCGTACGGTGGATCTGCAAAAATTACATTAGACTTTATAGAAGTGCGTTCTAGATATTTAAAAACATCACTTTTTACAGTAGATAAATTAAACTCTAGTTCTTTTGCAGTTTGATTTATAAATTTAATGCAGCCATAATCTGCATCTACACAAATAATATTTTCTGTACCACGAGAAGCAAACTCGTAACTAATGTTGCCTGTGCCAGAAAATAAGTCTAAAAGACTAACATCTTCAAAATAATAATGATTGTTCAAGATGTTAAAAATGGCTTCTTTAGCCATATCAGTTGTTGGTCTAACAGGCAGTCTTTTAGGAGCTGTTATACGTTTGCTTTTATGTTTTCCAGATATTATGCGCATTATAGAGCGTTTAAGATGGTAAGGTCAATGTTTTTTTTAGTGTAATCTCCTAATTGAAAAGTACTACTGTCTGGAGCATATATAGAAACATTTTTAAAATGCTTGTAGCTTCCTTTGTAAATATCACTATCCTCCTCTATTTCTCCAAAAAGTCTAAGTAGTAGGGTTTCGTTATTTAATTTTAATTGCTCGCAAGTAAAAAGTAAATAGTATAAAAAGTCTTCAGTGGTAGTATACTCAAAACTATTAAAAAGCAATAATTTCTTTTTGTCTAAAACTGTTATATCCATCTGTTTTTCAGAGGCGTAAATATAACAAGTAATGTCATTATTTGTATTTGCGTTTAGCAAAGAAGTAATTAGTATAGACGAGCTGTGTTTGTATGTAAACTCACCAAATAGATCATAGATGTAATTATTTATGTTAACCAATGGTACATATACATTTATAATGTCGTAGTTGGTAATTTCGTCTTGCGCTAGTAAGTCTGTAGCTAAAACTTTGGTATTGTATTTCAAATAATTTTTTGCTTCATCCTCAATAAACAACGGTTTAGGAACAAAACAAAATAGTGTATTTCTATGTATACCTATGACTTCAGAAAACTCTTGCTCGGTAATTTTATGTTCTGTAAACATAGTTACCAACTCTTTTTCTAACTCAATAGGGTTTAGTTCTTCATCAAAAGTTTTTTGGTCTGATACTATAATAGAATTATCTAAAGTATCAACAACACAAAAAGAAAGTCCATTCAAACTAATTTGAATGGACAATTTTTTATAATTAGATGTAGAATCTAACGTATTATTTTTTTTCTTTTCTGTCATAGATTGGAGGCCAGTTACCACTAGTGCTTACATCTTCTAAGTCACCAACAATAATTTCATCGCCGTTTATTTCTTCAACACTATTTAAAACTTTTTCTCTTTCTGTTAAATCTTTAGGCTGATCATATAAAACAACATCTTTTTTAGTTGATGCTTTAAATACAGAAACAGCTTTACCACCTTTTTCAATAGTAGCTGTACTCATTTTAAATTCAGCTTTACCATCTTCAGAGAAAGGAACATACATCATTCTTTCGTATCTCTTATCAGACTTAAATAAAGAATCTTTAACAGGTACTATGCTTAAAGTATCTACAATTTTTACATCTCTTTGTAAATCAATGCCAAAATCTTTATCATACTCCATATAAGAAGAATCTCTCTGTTGTATAATATAGTAGTTTCCTTTTTCTACAAAATTAACTAAAGCTTTAAAATTAGGAGCAAATTTACCAGTGGCAGATTTATGAGCTTCTTGTACATCTCTAATATCTTTTAGAGAATTTACTACAGCTTGGAAGCGCTCTTGTTTTACTTTTTTAAATTCTATAGGACCATTTACAGATTGGTAGATCATGTATCCAAAAAAGATAGCTGCTAACCAAAGAACAATTTTAATTACGGTTTTCATCAGTATACTGTTGTTTTTATTTAGTGGTTTGACACAAATCTACAATTTTTTTTTAATCACAAAAGTATTTCACCTTAAATTTCATCATTATCTTTGAACACATATGAATCTACCTACCTCAACATCATTTTTTACAATTTTAAAAGATAAATTTCCTTTTGAGCCTACTTTAAAGCAACTTATAACTTTAGAAAAGCTCTCTCAGTTTCTAATTTCAACAGAAAAAGACACGCTATTTCTGTTAAAAGGGTATGCTGGTACAGGAAAAACAACAATTATAGGCACAATTGTAACAAATTTATGGCATGTTAAAATGAAAGCCGTTTTGTTAGCGCCTACAGGTAGAGCAGCCAAAGTAATGTCTAATTACGCAAACACAAAGGCGCTAACTATACACAAGAAAATATATTTTCCTAAAAAACAAAGTGGTGGTGGTATACAATTTACGCTAGCACCAAATAAACATACAAATACAGTTTTTGTAGTAGATGAAGCTTCTATGATACCAGATGCACCATCTGATTCTAAGTTATTTGAAAACGGTTCTTTGTTAGATGACTTAATGTCTTATGTGTATTCTGGAAAAAATTGCAAACTAATTTTAATAGGAGATACGGCTCAGTTGCCACCCGTTAGATTAGATATTAGTCCGGCTTTAGATGAAGACCGTTTGTCTCTAAATTACAATAAAGAAGTAACTAGAGTAGAGCTAGATGAAGTAATGAGACAAGCTGAAGACTCAGGTATTTTAATGAACGCAACAAATTTACGAGAACAATTACACGGTAGTTTTTTTGAAGATTTTAAGTTTGATGTTAATCCGTATAAAGACATTGTACGTTTAATAGAAGGGAACGATATTTTAGAAGCTATAGAAGATTCTTATTCTCAGAACGGAAAAGAAGAAACAGCTTTTATAGTACGTTCTAACAAACGAGCTAATTTGTATAACGCTAATATTAGAGGCAGAATTTTATATCTTGAAAATGTAATTGCTACTGGTGATTATATGATGGTGGTTAAAAACAACTACTTCTGGATTAAGCCAACCACAGAGGCGGGCTTTATTGCTAACGGAGACATTATAGAGATTTTAGAGATTTTTGCAATTAAAGAATTGTACGGTTTTAAGTTTGCAGAGGTAAACGTAAAAATGGTAGATTATCCTAATATGCCTCCTTTTGAGACTGTTTTAATGTTAGATACCATAGATGCAGAAACACCGTCTTTACCTTATGAGGATAGTAATAGATTATATCAAGAAGTAATGCTAGATTATGCAGATGAAACTTCTAAATATAAAAAATTTTTAAAGGTTAAAAATAACAAATATTTTAATGCTTTACAGGTAAAATTCTCGTATGCTATTACATGTCATAAATCTCAAGGTGGACAATGGGATACCGTATTTGTAGAACAGCCGTATTTGCCCAACGGTATAGACAAAGATTATTTACGTTGGCTATATACTGCTGTAACAAGAGCAAAAAATAAACTGTATCTTATAGGATTTAAGAACGATTTTTTTCTTGATTGGGAATAACCTATTTTTGGTATAATATATGTGTATAACTAAGCAATAGTTGCTTTTTTTAGCAATTATAAACACATAAAACCATTAGTAATGACAACAGAAACAATAATAAGCATATTTTTAGGAATAGGATTAGCCACATCTGTGGGTTTTAGAGTCTTTTTGCCACTCTTTGCGTTAAGTTTAGCCGCATATTTTGGGGTTTGGGAACTAAACGGAAATTGGGATTGGATAGGTAGTTTACCAGCCTTAATAGTTTTAGGTGTAGCTACATTTGTAGAAGTTTTTGCTTATTTTATTCCTTGGGTAGACAATATTTTGGATACTGCTGCCGTACCTTTGGCCGCTATAGCTGGTACAGCGGTAATGGTATCTACAGTAGCTAATTTAGACCCGGTAGTAACTTGGTCTCTAGCTATAATAGCAGGTGGTGGTACAGCCACAGCTATAAAGGGGACCTCTGCAGCTGGTAGGTTAACATCTACAGCAACAACTGGTGGTTTAGCAAACCCAATAGTAGCAACAGTAGAAACAGGTACAGCAGTAGTTGTATCTACAGCAGCCATAATAGCACCAGTAATAGGAGCTGTTTTGGTGGTAATAATATTGACATTAATTTTTAGAATGTACAGAAAATTAATGCCCAAACGAAAACAATAGAAAAAGATATACATGAAGATTATTGCAATGATTCCTGCACGTTATGCAGCATCTAGATTTCCGGGTAAACTAATGCAAAATTTAGCGGGTAAGCCCGTAATTGTTAGAACTTATGAAACTGCTGTAAATACAAATTTGTTTGATGATGTATTTGTGGTTACAGATAGCGATACTATTTACAATACCATTACAGAAGCTGGCGGTAAGGCTATAATGAGTATTAAAGAACACGAGTGTGGTAGTGACCGTATAGCAGAGGCTGTAGAAAATATGGACGTAGATATTGTTTTTAACATTCAGGGTGATGAGCCTTTTACTCCTAAAGAAGGACTAGAAGAGTTACTGTCTGTTTTTAAAAACGATGAAACAAAAGAAATAGATCTTGCCACAATTATGTCAGAAATGACAAATGAAGAAGATATTAAAGACCCAAATTTTGTAAAAGTTATAGTAGATAACAGAAATTTTGCATTGTACTTTTCTCGTTCTCCAATACCATACCCAAGAGAAAAAAATGTTGATCTTAAATATTATGAGCACAAAGGTGTTTATGCTTTTAGAAAGTCTGCTTTAATGGATTTTTATAATTTACCAATGTTGCCTTTAGAAGCATCAGAAAAAGTAGAGTGTATACGCTACTTAGAATATGGTAAAAAAATAAAAATGATTGTAGATAATACTTCTGGTATAGAGATAGATACCCCAGAAGATCTAGAAAGAGCACAGGCAGAATGGAAGTAGATTACAAGAATATAAAAGTTATTGGTTTTGATGCTGATGATACACTTTGGGTTAATGAAACGTACTTTAGAGAAGCAGAAGAGCGTTTTGCAGAGTTATTAGAGGGGTACGAGACTAAAAATAAAATAGATCAGGAATTGTTTAAAATGGAAATGCAAAATTTAGGTCGTTACGGGTACGGCATAAAAGCATTTGTATTGTCTATGGTAGAGTCGGCTTTAGAGCTGTCTAACAACAAGGTAAGCAATTCTGTAATAGCAAAAATTTTAGATATTGGTAAAGAGATGATAGCGCAACCGGTAGAGTTATTACCTGGTGTTGAGTCTGTTTTACAAAAGCTTCAATCTAAATACAGATTAATAGTTTTAACTAAAGGAGATTTACTAGACCAAGAGCAGAAGTTAGCAAAGTCTGGTCTGCAAAAATATTTTCATCACGTAGAAGTTTTAAGCGACAAAAAAGAGGAGAACTATAAAAACTTGTTAGATCATCTTCAAATTAAAACATCAGAATTTATAATGCTTGGTAATTCTTTAAAGTCTGATGTGTTACCAATTGTAAAGTTAGGAGCACAGGCGGTACACATTCCTTTTCATACCACTTGGGTACATGAAATGGTTTCTAAAGAAGAACAAGAATCTAATAATTATTTAACTTTAGATAAGATTGAAGATATTTTATCTTATTTAAAATAACATATTTTAAGAAAAAGAAATATACATAACCAGATAGGTTTACTTAAATTTGTACTATCATATTAAATAGATGTAATACTATGACAACATATAGAAACTTCCCAATGGTACCTAGAGTAATTTTTGGGAACGGTAGTTTTAGCCAAATAGGAGACATTTTAAAGTTGAAACGTAAAAGTGCTACGGCTCCTTTTATTTTTTTAATTGATGATGTTTTTGAAGGAAAAGAACTAGCTACAAGAATACCTTTGGTAGAAAATGATAAAACTATTTTTGTTTCATCAGAATTTGAACCAAAAACATACCAAGTAGATGCTTTGGTAGAGCAAATTAAGGCAGAATATAATGAGTTGCCTTCTGGTATTATTGGTATTGGTGGTGGTACATTGTTAGATATGGCTAAAGCTGTAGCTATAATGTTAACTAACCCTGGTAGTTCTGCAGAATACCAAGGATGGGATTTAGTTAAAAACCCAGCAGTTTACCACGTAGGTGTACCAACAATTAGCGGTACAGGAGCAGAAGTTTCTAGAACAACAGTATTGTTAGGGCCAGAACGTAAATTAGGTATAAATTCAGATTACACTCCTTTTGATCAGGTTGTTTTAGATCCAGATTTAACACAAGGAGTATCAAAAGATCAGTGGTTTTATACAGGTATGGATTGTTATATACACTGTGTAGAATCTTTAGAAGGTACTTTTTTAAATGCTTTTAGTCAGAGTTATGGTGAAAAAGCAATGGAACTTTGTCATGATGTGTACTTAAAAGATATTCCAGAATCAGAATCTAGAGATAAATTAATGATGGCGTCTTGGCACGGTGGTATGAGTATTGCTTACTCTCAAGTAGGTGTTGCGCATGCATTAAGCTACGGATTGTCTTATTTATTAGGTGTAAAACACGGTATAGGAAACTGTTTGGTGTTTAATCATTTAGAAGAATTTTACCCAGAAGGTGTAAAAGTATTTTATAAGATGATGGACAAGCATAACATTACATTGCCAACTGGTATTTGTAAAGATCTTACAGATGATGAGTTTACAACAATGATTAATGTTGCATTAAGTTTAGAGCCACTTTGGGAAAATGCCTTAGGAAAAGATTGGAAAAAAACAGCAACTCCAGAGAAATTAAAGTCAATTTACAAGAAAATATAGTAAAGTTATATAAGTTATTAAAAAGCCGAAAGTGTTTATTCACTTTCGGCTTTTTTTGTAGTAATTTTATAGATAACTATAAATTAGAACAAAATGTACGTTATTATAGGTGCTGGAATAGGAGGGTTAACAACTGCTTTGGCTTTTGAAAAGCTAAACATACCATATCATTTGTATGAAAAAGCAGCTACTATAAATGCTATTGGTGCAGGTATTTGGTTAGCTCCAAACGCTTTAAAGGTGTTTGAGTGGTTGGGTATTTTAGATCAGATAAAATTAGCGGGTAACTCTATAGATCGTATAACCATAGCAACATCTACCTTAAAAACCCTAACAGATAGTAAGCAAGATGATGCTAAAGAACAGTATGGGTATTCTACAGTAGCTATACATAGAGCAGAGTTACAAAAAGTACTAGCTAAGAATGTACCAACAGATAAAATTAGTTGGGGAAAAGGGTTAAGTAGTTATGTAGAAAATAAAGAGAATATAACACTTACTTTTTTAGATGGTACAACAACTAAAACAGACTATTTAATAGCAGCAGATGGTATAAACTCAGTAATACGTAAACAACTTTTTCCAGAAAGTGAAATTAGATATAGCGGACAAACATGTTGGCGAGGTGTTACTAGTTTTTCAATAGGGGAAGAGTTTAATCATAGAGGTTTAGAAATGTGGGGAAAAGAGACCCGATTTGGTATTTCTAGGCTTTCTAAAGATAAAACATCTTGGTTTGCGGTAGTTAAGAGTAAACCATTTTTAACAGATAATAGAGAGATTCTAAAAGAAGATTTACTTGCAAGGTATGCGGATTATACAAGTATTGTTAAAGACCTAATAGCAAATACAGATATTAATGCAATTCTTAGGAATGATATTATAGACCTTAAGCCAATTAAAAAATGGTATTCTAATAGGGTTTGTTTATTGGGTGATGCTGGGCACGCTACAACACCAAATATGGGACAAGGTGGAGCACAGGCTATAGAAGATGCTTATTTTTTATCAAAAGTTATAGCAGAAAATACAACAAAAGATGCTTTTAAGGAGTTTCAAAAAGTAAGATACAAAAAGGTATCATCTATTGTAAATCAGTCTTGGTTAACGGGTAAAGTTGCACATATAGGTTTTGGTGCAAGTATTAGAAATATGGTGTTTAAAAGTATGCCAAAATCTATGATAGATAAAAAAATGCATTACATCTATACTTTAGATAAAGAGTAATGTATTTTTGTATCTCACTATTGTAATAATGATTAAGAGGAAGAAAGATGATGCATGCACTAGCTAAATTTATATATTTTAAAATAATGGGGTGGACCGTAAATGGGGCTTTTCCTAAAATTGATAAATGTGTTGTAATAGTAGTGCCACACACTAGTAATTTAGATTTTTTTATGGGTTTACTTATACGTAGAGTCCTTAATGAAGAGTTTAATTTTGTTGGAAAAAAAAGCTTGTTTAAATGGCCTTATGGATGGTATTTTAGATGGCAAGGTGGTATGCCAATAGATCGTACAAAAAGCAATAATTTTGTAGATGCTTGTGCAGACTTAATAAAAAACACAAAAAAAATACACTTAACATTAGCTCCTGAAGGCACGCGTAGCAAGGTTACTAAATGGAAAACAGGTTTTTACTATATAGCTAAACAAGCTAATGTACCTGTGGTTTTGGTTGCCTTTGATTATGGTAAAAAAGAAATAAAGATATCTGAAGCTATACGTACTACCGATAATACAGAATTAGATTTTAAAACCTACGAAGCTTTTTTTAAAGGAGTAGAGGGTAGAGTAAAAAGAAATATGTAATTATTTTTAAGTTTGATAAAAAAAAAAGCCCTCAAAATTTTATTTTGAGGGCTTTTTATATGAATTTGTTATGTTTTATTCTTGCATAGAATGATAAACGTTTTGTACGTCATCATCTTCTTCTAATTTTTCTAAAAGTTTTTCTACTTCTGCAACGTGTTCTTCGTTATCAAGAGCTTTAGTTACTTGAGGTATACGTTCAAAACCTGAAGATAATATTTCTAATTCTCTAGATTCTAATTCTTTTTGTATAGCACCAAAACTTTCAAAAGGAGCATAAATTAAAATACCATCATCATCTACAAAGACCTCTTCGGCACCAAAATCTATCAATTCTAATTCTAATTCTTCCGGGTCTAATCCTTCAGCAGGTATTCTAAAGTTGCAAGTATGGTCAAACATAAACTCTACAGAACCAGAAGTTCCTAAGCTACCATTGCATTTATTAAAGTAGCTACGTACGTTTGCAACTGTTCTTGTATTGTTATCTGTAGCAGTTTCTACTAAAATTGCAATACCGTGAGGAGCGTAACCTTCAAAAAGCACTTCTTTATAATCACCAAGACTTTTGTCAGATGCTCTTTTAATAGCACGCTCAACATTATCTTTAGGCATATTTACAGCCTTTGCATTTTGTATAACAGCTCTTAAACGTGAGTTAGTGTCAGGATCTGGTCCGCCATCCTTTACAGCCATTACAATATCTTTACCAATACGAGTAAATGCTTTAGACATTGCAGACCAACGTTTCATTTTTCGTGCTTTTCTAAACTCAAACGCTCTTCCCATAAATTAAAATGCTATAAAAATTAGTATAAAGGCAAATTTAAGAAATTTTAATAGCGTAGCAAATGATGACTAGTCTTTTAGCTAACTAAATTGAGTTTTGTGTATAAAAAAAAAGAGAGTTACCAATTGGCAACTCTCTTTTTGGTCTTATTTATGTGTTTTTCTTCTATTGTATAGTAAAATCTAAATCTACATAAGTTGGAGGTAAACATCTAGAGTCGTCACAAACCATAAACTCTACTTCTGCAACAATACTTGTTTTGCCAGGTTTTGCCAATTTAACACGTTGTGTAAATTTAGCTTTACCTTCAAAATATGTAATTTTCATATTAAACATTTTGTCATCTACAGTATGTCCTTTTTCTTCTATTGTTTTACCAGATAGTTTATAGTTACTACCTTCTTCAAAGATAAAAGTAGTAGCTATTGGTCCACCTTCAGCTACGTTTTGTGAGTATAAATGCCAACCAGCATCTATTGTTGCTGTAGCAATTAAATCATACTCAGTTGCAGATATTTTTTTAACTGATGTTGTCCATTTTACCGGATCTAATATTTGTCCATAAGAACTAATACTAAGCATTAAAACTACGGCTGCTAAAATGTATTTTTTCATTATTTGTTTTTTTAGGTTATACTTTAGGTTTGCAAAATGCGTACCAATTATTTTTTAGATGTAAAGTTACCAACACCTTCTTTTAACCAGTTGTGATATTCTTCTACATCTGGTGTATAAGCAACTGGGGCATTTAAATTTTCTTCATTATGGTCTATAAGAACGTAATATGGTTGTGCATTTGTACCATATCGCAATTGTTGTAGTTCACTCCATTGCTGACCTGTATAGCGTAATTTTTTACCAGGACGTAATTTAGATTCAGGAGCTTCACCTTCAAACTTTATTTTTTCATCAACATATAAAGAAATCAAGATAACATCATTCTTTAAAACATCTAATACATTGTCTTTTACCCAAACGTTTTGCTCCATTTTTCTACAGTTAACACAAGCGTGTCCTGTAAAATCTATCATAACGGGTTTGTTTACTTTTTTAGCATAAGCTAAACCTTTTTCATAATCATTAAAAGCAAGTATGTTATGTGGTGCCATTAAATGTGCGCCTTCTGGTATTTCTTGAGTATGTGTAGCTGTGCCACCACCAGTTTGCATATTACCAACACCATAAGGAGATTCGCTATAATGTTGTGGTGGAGGAAAAGCACTAATTAAATTTAATGGTGCTCCCCAAAGTCCAGGAATCATATATATTGTAAAGGCAAGGGTAATTAATCCCATACTTAATCTACCTACAGATATATGTTTTAATGGTGAATCATGAGGTAGTTGTAATTTACCAAATAAGTATAGTGTTAAGGCTCCAAAAACGGCTATCCATATCGCTATAAATACTTCGCGTTCTAGTAAGTGCATTTGTAAAACCATATCTGCATTAGATAAGAATTTAAATGCTAAAGCAAGTTCTAAAAATCCTAAAACAACTTTTACAGAGTTTAACCATCCGCCAGATTTTGGTAAAGAGTTTAACCAACCTGGGAAAGCAGCAAATAAAGCAAATGGTAAAGCAATTGCTAAAGAGAAACCGAACATACCTACAATTGGACCTATTTGGCTACCGCCAGAAGCAGCTTGTACTAATAATGTACCAACAATTGGTCCTGTACAAGAGAAAGATACTATAGCTAACGCTAGTGCCATAAAGAAAATACCAACCAAGCCACCACGGTCTGCTTGTTTGTCTACTTTATTTGCCCAAGAGTTAGGTAACATAATTTCAAAAGCACCTAAGAATGATGCAGCAAAGACTAATAGTAGAACAAAGAAAATAACATTAAACCATACGTTGGTAGACAATGCGTTTAAAGCATCTGCACCAAATACAGCACTAACTATAATTCCTAATAATAAGTATATTACAATAATAGAAATACCATAGATAATAGCGTTACGTATTCCTTTGGCTTTTGTCTTACTTTGTTTTGTAAAAAAACTAACCGTCATTGGTATCATAGGAAATACACAAGGAGTTAGTAAGGCTGCAAAACCAGATAAGAATGCAAGGAAGAAAATAGAGAATAGACCTTTACTTTCATCCTTTTTAGAATTTTTATTTTCAGAAGTAGTTTCTTTTTTAGCAGGAGCAACTGTTGCTTTTTCCGTGCTAAATTTAAACTCTATGTCTTTGTAAGTAGGAGCTAAACATTGTGTATCATTACACACCATATAATTTACTTCTCCGTTAACTACAGATAACTCTTTGTTTATAATTTTTATACGTTGTTTAAATGTAGCAGAGTTTTCAAAATACTTTACCATCATATTGTTAAAAGCAGGTTCTGGAGCAGAATGTCCTTCTTCTTCAGTAGGAGTACCAACAAGCGTATAATTCTCGCTTTCTTTAAAAGTAAAACTTGTAGCTATTGGTCCGCCTTCGTCAAGTTTTTGAGAATATAAATGCCATGAAGCGTCTATACTGGCTTTCATAACTAAATCGTATTCTGTATCAGAAATTTTTTCTACAGATGTAGACCAACTTACTGGGTCTAAGATCTGTGCTTTTACAGTACTACTAAAAACAGTAGTAAAAATAACTAGTAGGAAATAAAAAGTACGTTTATTCAAAATATAATATTTATGGATATATAATATAAGACGTAAAAATAACAAAGAACCCTTACTTTAATGTTGTTAAATTTGGTTAATATTTTAAAGTTAAGTTTACGCTTTCTTAATATAAGAGTAATAAATAACTAAGTTGGGTGACAAATTAGTATAAAATAATGCACAAAAAAATCATCTTGATAAATTACCAAGATGATTTTTATATTTTAAAGTGTATAGTTTACTGTATTATAACAGGCTATTTAAAACTTCTTTTAACTTAGGGTCAGATGGTCTAGGAGCATTTGCATTTACAATATTACCTTCTGTATCTAATAATATAAATTTAGGAATACCTTGTATAACGTAATCTTTAATAAAATCTGAGTCAAAATTATTATCTGCTAATAACTGTACACCTCCTAATTCTTTGTCTACAACCATTTGCTTCCATTTTTCATAAGCATCTGGTCTATCTACAGAGATACTTACAAACTCTATGTTTTTACCATGGTATGCTTCTTCAGTTTCTTTTAAAGCAGGGATTTCTGCTAAACAAGGTCCACACCAAGTAGCCCAAACATCTATGTATACATATTTACCTTTTAAATCTTCTAAAGATGTTTTGCCTCCAGCGTGGTTTTCATAACCAATAAACTTAGGAGAAAGGTTACCTGCTTCTACAGCCTTTAATTTAGTGTAATACTCTTTTACTGTTTCTTTCTGATCTTCATCTGTAGAAGCAGCCATAAAAGTATTGTAGTACTCATCTAGTTTTTCTGTAACTGTAATACCAAAAACAGTTTCTTTTAATAAACCATTTCTAATAACCTCTGACTCTATAGGTGCAATTGTTTTTAACATAGCAAGGTCATAAGACATAGAATCCTTTTCTGCTTTATCTCCTGCAATTTTGCCATAGTGTGCAATTACTAAAGATTTGTAAGAACTAGAGTTGCTAAAGTCCTCTTCGTTAGTAATGTCAATAGCACTTAACTCCGCTAAAAAGTTTTCAGAAACTTTAAAGTCTGGCTTTTGAGCATAATGTTGGTGGTAACTTTCAAAATTAGATAAACTTACAAGGTAGTTGTAGTTGTTATCGTTTTTCTGAGTTGTTTTAAAAGCCTCAGATAAACCTTCTGTACCATCTAATAAAGAATTAATAGCTGCTTTTTGACTTGCCATTTTTTCCTTAAAAGCAGCTTCTTCTAGAGTATAAGGGTTAGTACCGTCTCTAAATTTAGCTTCTTTTTCACTTTTGGCTTTAAAAAAATTGTTTTCTACAGAGCCAGTACCAGTCATAGCTATACTTTTTGCAAAGTCTTTGGCGTCTGCGCTAAAATTAATGTTAAAACCTTCTTCTAAATAGATACTAGTTCTGTTTTTATCGTTAATAAGTGCATACTGCCCTTTAGGAGATTGTATAGTATCTACAAAAGAACCATCTGCAGCTAAAGTAAGCGTGTCAATTGCTTTTCTATTCTCATAACTAGCAATTAAAACTTGATTCGTAGTTGCATTAGTAACCTTACCAGTTACTATAGCATAATCTATAGGTGCTACTACTTCTTCTTTACAAGAGGCTAAGCTTATTACAGCTAGGCCTAAAACATAAATTGATTTTTTCATTAGTTATTATTTTTTAGGTTTAAACGCAATCTCGTATGTTTTTGCGCCTTTTAATAATGTTTTAGTGAATTTTTGAATGTCTTTTACTGTAATTGAATTTACAATGTTTTCAAAATTCTTAGGATCGTTCATATTATAACCTTCTAAAACATAGTTTTGAAGTAGGCTCATATCATACCCATTATAATCTTTAGATTCTTTACGTTCTTTAATAAAGTTAGTTAAGGTTTTATCTAAATCTACTTGACTAATTTCGCCTTCACCTATTTTTTTGATTTCTGCGTGTACAATTTTTAATAAATCGTCTACTTTATCAGGGTTACAATCAAAGCTAACACTAATGCTACCTTCAGATACTGGTCTTTTAGAAAAACCTGCACCAGCTCTAGGAGAGTATGCGCCGCCTTCTGCTTCTCTAACTGTTTCTGTAATCCTTAATTGTAAAATATCACCTAAAGCACTTGCTAAAATATCGTTTTTAAGGCTGTATTTCATTTCGTTTTTATAACCAACTCTAACAGAACCTTTTTCATCTTCCATTTTCAAGAAAATATCTTTATCTGTAGCATTATTTACCCAAACTGAAGGATCTACTTTGTAGTTCTCTTTTGTTGTGTTGGCAGAAATACTAGCAATATATTTAGCTAATAAAGGCTTTAACTCATCTTTTTGTACATCACCTACAATAAAGAATGTAAAGTCAGCTGCATTGTTAAATCTGTCTAAGTAGATTTCTTTCATTTTATTAAATGAAACATCTTGCATATAAGCCTCGTCCATAACACGTACCTTAGGGTTGTTGTCGCCATAAAGTGTAACAGTAACGCTATCTTGCATTTTAGAGTTAATATCTTTGCTTTTTCTTGCTAAAAAGTTGGTTATATTACCTTGTAAAACCTTGTATGCATCTTCATCAAAACGAGGATTTTCAAAACGTAAATAAACCATTTGTAACATAGTCTCTACATCTTTAGTTGTAGAAGAGCCACTAATGCTTTCAGATAAACTAGATAAGTTAACACTTGTGTTTGCTGTTTTGCCAGCTAATACTTTAGGTAACTCTGTTGCAGAAAACTCCCCTAAACCAGACATTTGCACTATGTTACCCATAATGTTTGCAGATGGCAGGTCTTTGTCTTCTAGTAAAGATGTACCACCATAACTAGTAGCAGTTAATTTTACATCGTTCTTGTTTTTGTCTGCAAACTTGTAATATACTTTTGCACCATTACTTAGTGTAAAAATTGTAGCGCCAGTTTCTTTGTTTTCTTCTTCAGATACAATGCTACCGGCTTTAATTGTTGTTCCAGAAATTAAAGTTTTACCACTAAACTCGTCAGCATAAGCAGTTAATTCACTATTGTTTTCTGATCCAGAAATTATAGCTAAACCTTCTTCTTTAGTTAAGTTCTTTTTTCCTTTTACACCAGTTACGTTAAGTGTTCTATTTTCTTTTGTGTAAAGGTTTTTTATGATTGTATGAAAATCTTCTTTAGTTACCGATGCAAATATTGCTTGTACAATTTTGTACTCTTCTGCAATAGGAGTAATAGTTTCATTAGATAAATAGTTAGCTTTTATAGAGTTAATAAGTTGTCCGTGAGACATATCATCTTCTTTACTAATACTATTTTCGTAATAACTTTCATATTGCTTTTTAATACGATCTATTTCGCCGTCTGTAAATCCAAATTTAACAGCTCTGTTAACTTCGTCCATTACTGTTTTAAAAGCATCTTGCTGTTGTCCTGGCTTAGGGCTAATGCTAACAGAAAAATCGTTATTTAATCTAGCTTTTTCACTAAAACTAACTCTAGCTCCTAAAAAAGTAGCATCTGGTTGTTGTCTAATCTCGTTTAATCTTGTAGATAACATAGAAGTTACCATACCTTTTAATAGCGATTCTTTTAAATCTCCTACAGTTTGGTCTTTTATTGTTTTAGGATGATTTATACTGAAAGAAATACTTGCAGTAGAAACCTCTTCATCCATAGCAATGTTATAAAGCATTTCTTTGTTTCCAGGAATCTCTACAGAAAAACGTTCTTTGGGACTTTTTACAGCTGGAATTTTAGAAAATTTATCTTTTATTTTTTGCTCAATCTCGTCTACGTTAATATCACCAACAATAGCAATAGCTTGTAAATCTGTACGGTACCAATCATGGTAAAAATCGCGTAAAGCTTTGTATTCAAAATTGTCTACAACATCCATTAAGCCAATTGGTAATCTATTGCTGTATTTAGAGTTGTTAAACATAACAGGTAAAGATTGTTGTAGAATTCTCATTCTACCATTTTGGCGTGTTCTCCATTCTTCTTTAATAACACCACGTTCTGCATCAATCTCCTCGTCTGTAAGTAATAGGTAGTTAGACCAGTCATTTAATACCAATAAACAAGTATCTACCAAACCATCTTTAGTTGGTATATTATCCATATTATATACGGTTTCATCAAAACCAGTATACGCATTAATATCTTTTCCAAAAACAGCTCCGTGTTTTTGTAGTGTATTTAAAATACCTTTTCCAGCAAAGTTTTTGGTACCATTAAAAGCCATATGCTCTAAAAAGTGAGCTAAACCTTGTTGGTCATCGTTCTCTAAAATAGAACCTACATTTTGTATAATATAATAACTGGCAACACCTTTTGTTACGTCTGTATTATATATGTAATAAGTCATTCCGTTTGGTAAAACACCTTTTTTAAATTTAGTGTTTACTGGCAGTGGTTGGTTTAAATCTAACTGCTGAGCAGAGAGCCCAATACATAGAAATAAACTAAGCAGAGTTGTGATTTTCTTCATTTTTAAATTGTGTTAGTTTTTGTTAGTATATTATTAAGAGACGGTTAAATAATGCTATACCCTTATTATTATACTGTTAAATAAATTATAAATAGTAAGTCTACCTATTCTTGTTTTGTTACAAAAAATAAATATTTTAACTTTTTGTTTTTCATTGCCCCCCTATTTTTATTAGGTTTTAGGCTACGTACACGTAAGATGTATGGTGTACTAGTATGTTCCTTTTATTTTTTACGCTAGTCGATGATATTTTGTTATCCGTCTATTAATAACACTAAGTTTATTTGTATTAACATAAATTTAAATTGTAATAAGATTAAAAAATCTAAATTAGTAGCTTTTGTTTTTTGATGAATACCAAACAAAAAATAAATGAAGTTGCTTAACTTGTAGCTTTAATCAATGAAATTAACCAAATTAACTCAAACTAAATTAATATGCAGATAATAGAATCTTCAACTATGTATGATGTTATCATAGTTGGTTCTGGTGCTGGTGGAGGTATGGCAACTAAAGTTTTGTCAGAAGCCGGACTTAAAGTAGCTGTAGTAGAAGCAGGCCCATTTTTTGACCCCAAAGACCCTAAACAACAAACACAATTTAAATGGCCTTACGAGTCGCCAAGAAGAGGTGCTAATACCGTAAGAGACTTTGGTGAGTTTGATATGGCTTTAGGTGGCTGGAATATAGAAGGAGAACCGTATACGCAAAAAAATGGATCTAAATTTAATTGGTTTAGATCTAGAATGCTTGGTGGTAGAACCAATCACTGGGGACGTATATCTCTGCGTTTTAGTGAAAGAGATTTTAAACATAAAGATGTAGATGGTTTAGGTGATAACTGGCCTATTGGTTATGAGGATGTTAGACCATATTATGATAAAGTAGATAAATTAATTGGTGTTTTTGGTTCTAAAGAAGGACTTATTAACGAGCCTGATGGTTTTTTCTTGCCAGCACCAAAACCAAGATTGCACGAGTTGTACTATATGGATGGTGCAAAAAAATCTGGAGTTCCTGTAATTCCTGCACGTATGTCTATGGTAACTAAAAAAGTAAACAAAGATCGTGGTGTTTGTGTGTATTGTGGGCAATGTGCTAGAGCTTGCCAGTACTACGCAGATTTTTCATCTGGTAGTTGTTTAATTTTTCCGGCGCAAAATAATGGCGGACAAATAGATTTATTTGTGAACTCTATGGTTAGAGAGGTTACTACTAATGATGAAGGTAAGGCAACTGGTGTTTTATACATAAATAAAGAAGATCGCAAAGAATACAGATTAAAAGGTAAGGTTGTTGTTATGGCAGCATCTGCTTGTAGTTCTGCACGTATTTTATTAAATTCTAAGAGTGAGCAACATCCTGCTGGTTTAGGAAACAGTAGTGGTTTAATTGGTAAATATTTACACGATTCTACTGGTGCTAGTAGAGGTGGTTTTATACCATCTATGATGGACCGTAAAATGTACAACGAAGATGGGGTAGGTGGTATGCACGTATATTCACCTTGGTGGTTAGATAATAAAAAGTTAGATTTCCCTAGAGGATACCATATAGAAGTTTGGGGAGGTATGGGAATGCCAAACTACGGCTTTGGTTTTAATCCTAACAACTTTAACGAGTACTTTGGAGAAAAAGTTGGTGGTTATGGTAATAGTTTACGTTCTGATGTTAAAAAGTACTACGGCGCTACTTTAGGTTTTGGTGGTAGAGGAGAATCTATTGCTCAAGAAAGTAACTATTGTGAAATAGATCCTAATACAGTAGATGAATTTGGTATCCCTGTATTGCGTTTTAATTACCAGTGGACAGATTACGAGCGTAACCAAGCCAAGCATATGCAACAAACCTTTGAAGAAATAATTCATAATATGGGTGGTAAGGTGTTAGGAGATACACCAACATTAGAGCAAGATTACGGACTTAATAAGCCAGGAGAAATTATACATGAGGTTGGTACAACACGTATGGGAGATAATCCAAAAACATCTGTTGTTAACCAATACGAGCAAATGCATGACGTAGACAATGTGTTTATAGTAGATGCAGGACCTTTTGTTTCTCAAGCAGATAAAAATCCAACTTGGACAATTTTAGCCTTAGCTTGGAGAACATCAGATTATATAGTAGAACAGTTTAAAAAGCAAAATATCTAAGTTATGGATAGAAGAAAAAGTATAAAATCTATTATTCTTGGTGGTGTAGCCGGTGGTTTAGCTTTAAACGGATGTAAACCAGGAACAGATAGTGATGCAGTTGTACCTGAAGAGGCAGCTGTAGACGAAAAATATTTTGGTCGTACACCTGAAGAAAAAGAACAAATAGCAAAATTAAACGCAGAACAGTTTTTTAATGAGCACCAAATGGAAACATTAGGTGTCTTATGTGCACTAATTTTACCTGCAAACGAAAAATATGGTAGTGCTACAGATGTTGGTGTGCCAGATTTTATAGAGTTTATGGCTAAGGATATTCCAGCATATCAAACAGAGCTTAAAGGTGGTTTAATGTGGTTAGATCATAAAAGTAATAAAGACTATAGTGTAGAGTTTAAAAAAGCTACGCCAGAACAGCAAAAAGTAATTCTAGATGGTATTGCTTTTCCAGATGAGAAAGAGCCAACATACGAGCAAAATTTCTTTTCTTTAGTACGTAATTTAACAGTAACAGGTTATTACACATCTAAAGAAGGTATAGAAGATCTAGGATATAAAGGTAATACACCCAATGTTTGGGATGGAGTGCCGCAAGATGTATTAGATAAACACGGAAAATCTTATCCTAAGGAATGGATGCCTAAGTTTGTAGATCAAAGCAAACGAAATGTAATGGCAGAATGGGATGATGATATGAATTTAATTACGTAATCTAATTAAGTTTTAAGTTAAGAGTGTTAAATTGCCTTTGGAGTTATAATCTAAAGGCAATTTTGCTTTTTATAAAATGATTAGAAAACAGAAGAATGAAACCAAAACACTTATTACCATTATTACTAGTTAGTTTGTCAATAGCTTGTAAAGAGAATAAAACAACTCCTAAGCTAAATGATGTGCAAAAAGATACAATTACAATTAAACAAGACACAGTTGTTGCTACACCAGTGGTAAAAGAAATAAAATACAAATCTCTTACAGGTTTGGCAGATACTACATTTGTACGTATAGCAGATTTTAGTGGCGATTTTGCTTATGATTTACGCTATGCAACTGCTAATAATTTTTTAAAAGAAAAAGTGTACAATTGCCCTGAGTGTTACACTCGTGCAAAAACTGCTAAAGCTCTTTTAGCTGCTAATGCAGATTTTATGAAACTTGGATACCGTATTAAGTTTTTTGACTGTTACAGACCAAATTCTGTACAGTATAAAATGTGGAAGATTGTACCAAATCCGCAATATGTTGCAAACCCTAAAAAAGGGTCTATACACAACAAAGGTGGTGCTGTAGATATTACACTAGAGACATTAGACGGTGTAGAAGTAGATATGGGAACAGATTTTGATTTTTTTGGTAAAAAAGCATATCACGATAATACCAATTTGCCTGAAGAAATTTTAGCAAATAGAAAATTGTTAAAAGGAACAATGGAGAAACACGGCTTTTGGTCTATACGTACAGAGTGGTGGCATTACAATTTATCTGCAATGTCTAATGCAAAGGTGGCTAATTTTAAGTGGGATTGTCCAGAGTAGTTTGTTATACTTTACTGCACAACAATACAATTTTATTATTGTTACAATCTGTAGTAAAAAACAGGTAGTTTGTACCACCATCTTTAATTTTAAACTTTTTACGAATGTTTACAACGCTTTCAGGGAAATTACGGGTTGTAATATTAGCTTTTGTAAGTTGCAAGCGTTGTATCTCTTTTTTATTATAAGGTATTTGTTTTTCTATTGTAAAACGTCTTCCTGCAAAAGCTACTAAGTTTGTAGAAGTGTATAAATGTGCATGCTCGTGCAGTTTATTTATATTGTAATAAGCAGCAACAGATTTAAATGCTCCAGATTTTAAAATAGCCGAATTGGGTTCGTACAAATAACGTTGAGGTTCATTGTAATTTAAAGCAACCTCCCTTTCATCTGTATAATTAAAAGAAAAAAGAGCATCTTCAGTTTTAGTTATATTGATGGTTTTTATATTGATATCTGAGGTGTAATCCTTTTTTAATACCCATAATAATTCTTTTACCTCATTGTTTACTGCTACAACGTGTATTTCTTTTACATTTTGTAACGATTTTATACCAACTGAAAAATCTAACAGCGGTGATGTTTTTATAAGAATGTTATCAGCTTTGCTAAAAATTAAATCTAAATGTTCTGGTACGTTAGGCAAACAATCTTCTAAAAAAAAGACTTTTCCTTTGGCGTCATTTCGTCTAGAGGGATCAATGTATATCCAATCAAAAAAGAGGTCGGTGTTTTGTAGAAACTCTAAACCATTTTCTGCATAGGTTTTAATATTGTTTGCACCTAACGTTTTAAAGTTGTGTGTTGCTATTTTAGATACGTTCTTAGAGATTTCGCAATGGTAAACAGTAGTTAATTTTTTAGCGAAGAAAAAGCAATCTACACCTAAGCCTCCGGTAAGGTCTATAAGTGTTTTGTTATTTACAATAGATGCTTTGTATGCTGCTGTTTTTTCTGATGACGTTTGCTCTATATTTAGTTTGTTAGGGTAATAAATAGAGGGTGTGTTGTACCAAGTAGGTAACTTGTCTTTGCACTTGTTTTTGGCTTCAATTTGCTCTGCTAGTTCTTTATTGTCTACAGCGTTAAATGTATTTTTTTTTAACAATACAGACATAATATCTGTAGCTAGATTTTCAGTTATAAAATCTTGTATGTTGGTATGTAAAATAGCAGTATTCAAACTAAAATTATAAATTTTTGGTCATAGATTTTACAATCTTATTCTCTGCAAAAAACTCTTTTAAAATTACTTTAATAGCAGTGTAACCAGGTACAGCTATTATCATACCTGTAATACCAAAAAGTAAGCCGCCAATAATAATAACTAAGAAGATTTCTAACGGATGAGATTTTACACTATTTGAAAATATAACAGGTTGCGAAAAGAAATTGTCTACCAATTGACCTATAGCAAAACCGATCATAACATAACCTGTTTTTGGTAGTATTACATCGCTAAAACTTTCTCCTAAATTGCTAGACATTGTAAGCGCCATCATTAATACACCACCAATAATTGGCCCTACGTAAGGTATAAGGTTTAATAGAGCGCATAAAAAGGCAATTACAATAGCGTTTTCTATACCAATAACAAGTAAAACTATTGTATAAATAACAAATAAGATTAAGATCTGAAAAACCAAACCAACAAAATATCTAGATAGCAAGTTGCTAATGGTGTCCATAGATTTTTTAAATCTATTTTCTTTGGCTTGTGGAGTTAACATTAAAAGACCATCACTAAATAGTTTGCGATCTTTTAAAAAGAAAAAAGTAATAAATAATACAGAAAACAGCCCAATACTTAAGCTGCCAAGTACGCCAACGAGTGAGTTTAAAAAATCTGGAATAAATGCAAAATCTAATTTACTAAAAAAGTTAGAAGACTTTACGTTTTCTTCTATATCGTGTGTGCTAACACCAAAGTAATTTACAACTTCTGTGTATAAGTCCTCTGCGTTTCCTTGTAGTTGGTCTATATCTAAAAGTGATAAGTTTTGACCTTGTTGTATAATAAGCGGAATAAATAAAGCAATAATGCCGCCTATAATGCTAATTAGTAATAGCATTGTAATAATAACAGCTAGTGTGTTATTAAATTTTAATTTGTCTCGTAAAAAAATAACAATGGGTCTGCCAATTAAAGAGGCAACCGCTGCAATAGAGATGTACGCTAAAACCGAGCTAATTTTATAGAGAAAAAAGCATAATAAAAGAACGCCAACTATAATGCCTAGTGCGCGTAAAATACCATCTGCTATTGTTTTTGATTTCATTATTTAGTTGTTAAAAACATATTTAATAATATTGGCTCCCATTTGTAAAGCTTTTAATCTTACTTCTGTAGAGTCGTTATGTACTTCTTGGTCTTCCCAACCATCGCCAAGATCGCTCTCAAAAGTAAATAACAATATAAGTCTATTATTGTGAGTTATGCCAAAAGCTTGTGGTCTTTTTCCGTTGTGCTCGTGTATTTTTGGTAAACCATCTGTAAATTTATATTTCTGGTTAAATATAGGATGATTTGCACCTAATTCTTCAAGCTTATTATTAGGGAATAATTTAGCTAGTTCTTTTCTAATATAAGGCTCCATACCATAATTATCATCAATGTGTAAAAAACCACCAGATAATAAATACGTTTTTAGGTTTGTTGCTTCTTCATCAGAAAAAACAACATTGCCGTGTCCTGTCATATGTAAAAATGGGTACTGAAAAATACCAACACTGTTAACTTCTACAGTTGCAGGTTTTGCCTTTATTTTTGTTCCTATTTCTGTATTACAAAATTGAATTAAATTAGGTAATGCAGTAGGGTTAGAGTACCAATCTCCGCCACCATTGTATTTTAAAATAGCAATTTCTTGTGCTTGTAAGCCTGTTGTAATAGCAAATGAAAGTAGCAAGCAAAAAAGAGCAATTTTTTTCATAAAATAATAGTGTTGTAATTATGGTTTTAAAAAGACTATCCGTTATTTATCATAGCAACAGTAGCACAGGCTACTATTGCAGCAGTTTCTGTACGTAATCTATTTTTACCTAAAGATACAGGAACAAAACCATTTTCGTAAGCTTGCTTTATTTCAGACGGAGAAAAATCACCTTCTGGTCCAATTAAAACGGTAACATCTTTGTCTGCTGCAACTCTTCTTTTTAGTTCTTCTTTTTCCTCATCTTCACAATGTGCAATAAACAATAAATCTTTATGTTCTTTTTTTACAAATTCTGAATAAGCAATAGGAGCATTTAATTTAGGAAGGTATGTTTGCAGAGACTGTTTCATAGCAGATTGCAATACTTTTTCCATACGTTCTAATTTAATAATTTTTCGTTCAGAATGCTCACAAATTATAGGGGTAATCTCGTTTACACCTATTTCCGTAGCCTTCTCTAAAAACCACTCAAACCTATCATTCATTTTAGTTGGTGCAACAGCTATGTGCATCCAATGCATTGGTCTGTGTTTTTTTTCTTTAGAAGTAATCTGAACTTTACATTTTTTCATATCAGCAACCATAATCTTAGCAGTAAATAAATAGCCATTACCATTGGTTATGTACAATTCATCTCCTTCAGTTTTACGTAACACCTTAACAATATGTTTGCTTTCTTCTGGTGGGAAAACAAATTGAGAAATACTATTGTCTAATGTCTCGCTATAAAATAATTGCATAAATTTATAATTAGGTTACTGTTTGTTTTGTTTACTCGTTAATTACGTAACGTGCTTTTGCTGTTATTTCTTGTGTAGCAAATAATTCTTCTTTGTATTTTAAATAGCCAACAATACCAATCATAGCAGCATTGTCTGTGCAAAATTCAAAAGGCGGAATAAAAGTTTTCCAGCCGTGTTTTTGTTCTGCTTCTTGTAAAACTTTTCTAATTCCCGAATTAGCAGACACTCCGCCACCTATGGCTATTTGGTTTACTCCAGTTTGTGCTACAGCCTTTTTTAATTTATCTAATAAAACTCTAATAATTGTGTACTGTATAGATGCACAAATATCATTTAAGTTTTCGGTAATAAAATTAGGGTTTTTCTGTGTTTCTCTCTGTATAAAATAGAGTACACTTGTTTTAAACCCGCTAAAGCTAAAGTTTAGTTCGCCTACTTTAGACTTAGGAAAAGGAAAAGCTTTTGGGTTGCCTAATTGTGCATATTTGTCTATTAATGGTCCACCTGGATAAGGTAAACCTAGTATTTTTGCACTTTTGTCAAAGGCTTCACCAACAGCATCATCTAAAGTCTGACCTAGAATTTCCATATCAAAATAACTTTTTACCAACACAATTTGCGTGTGTCCGCCACTAATAGTCATTCCAATAAATGGAAATGTAGGTTTTTTACCAGATTCATTATCAATAAAATGAGCTAAAATATGAGCCTGCATATGGTTAACCTCTATTAAGGGTATGTTTAACCCCAGTGCTAAAGATTTAGCAAAAGAGGTACCAACAAGCAAAGAGCCCATTAAACCAGGTCCTCTTGTAAAAGCTATTGCAGATAAGTCTTTTTTGTTGATATTTGCCTTAGCTAATGCTTGGTGCACCACCGGCACTATATTTTGTTGGTGTGCTCTAGAGGCTAGCTCGGGAACAACACCTCCGTATTCTTCATGAATCTTTTGCGTAGCAACAACATTGCTAAGCATTTTAGTGTTGTGTAAAACGGCCGCAGACGTGTCGTCACAAGAAGATTCTATTGCAAGTATGTAGATATTGTTTTTTTCCACGTATTTTTGGAATAAATATTGAAGTAACAAAGGTAAAACATAAAGGGCTATCAAAAAACTATTTAAAATACTACTAAGAATATTGCTGTTTATAATACTGCTTTGTCTTATTACGACCCTTATTTTTTCCTTGTCTTCTGTACAGACAAGCCTAGCTAATTACGCTACAAAAACCATAAACAAAGATTATGGTACCAATTTAAAAATTGACAAGCTTAAGGTTAACTTTATTACTTGGAACACTTCTGCAAAAGGTATCTACGCAGAGGACGAGAAAAAAGACACTCTTTTTTATATAGGTGATCTTACCACATCTATCTTAGATATAAAGAATTTAGTAAAGGGTCAGTTAGAGTTTGGAGATATAGATATAGATGATCTACATTTAAAATTAAAAAGATATAAAGGGGAACCATCAACTAATTTAGAAGTTTTTATAGACAAGTTAGATGATAAAAAACCACGTGCTGTAGGAAGTAAACCTTTTAAATTAGGATCTTCTAATGTAAGAATAGAAAATAGTAGGTTTCAGTTAATTGATGATAATTTAGAAAGACCACAGCAGTTAGATTTTAAAAATTTAAATATTGGAGCAACAGATTTTCTAATATTAGGGCCAGATGTATCTGCGCAAATAAACACACTTACATTTACAAGTAGAAGAGGACCTAAGGTAGAAAACTTAACCACAGCATTTAAGTATTCTAGAACCCAAATGAGGTTTGATGCTTTAGAGATAAAAACAAAAGAGTCTAATTTAAAAGGAAACTTAGTTTTTAATTACGATCGAAAAGATTTTGCAGATTTTATTAATAAAGTACAGATAGATGCAAACTTTACAGACTCAGAAGTTGCTTTAGACGATATTAATATGCTCTATAATGAGTTTGGTAGCGGTAAAAAAGTAACCTTGTCTACAAGAGTAAGTGGTGTTTTAAACGATTTAAAAACAGATCGTTTAATGCTTTTTTCAGATAACACAGGTGTTCGTGGAGATTTTAACTTTAAAAACCTATTTACACTAAGTAAGCCTTATGTTATAGATGCAAATATGAAAAGTGTAACAACTAGTTATTATGAGTTACGCTCTTTACTGCCTAATATATTAGGTAGTGTTTTGCCTTCTTCTTTTGCAAAGTTTGGACAATTTACGGTTAGGGGAACTACATCTGTTACAGAGACTGTGGTAAATGCTAAAGTAAACATAAATACTGCTATTGGTAGTAGTTATGCAGATGTGGAGCTTACGAATATTAATAACATAGACAATGCAAATTACCACGGATTTGTTTCTTTAATAGATTTTGACCTAGCTAGCTTTCTAGACTCTAAAAGCTTTGGGAAAGCAACTGTAGATATTAATGTAGATGGTAAAGGGTTTGTTGCTAAAACAATGAACACAGAGATTACAGGAGAGGTGTATAGTATACAGTTTAACAAGTACACGTATAGAAACATAAAAGTAGTTTCTGGTATTTTAAAAGAACAGTTTTTTGATGGTGCTTTAATTAGTAACGATGAAAACCTAAAATTAAACTTTAAAGGTCTAGCCGATTTTTCTTCAGAAAAAAATACGTTCGATTTTATTGCATCTGTAGATCACGCAAATTTTAAAGCATTAAATTTTATAAACGATAGTGTGTCTGTTTTTAAGGGTAATATTAATATGGATATTACTGGTAATACACTAGATAATATTGTTGGTGCTATTAAGTTTACAGAAACTAGCTATCAGAATAAAAACGATACGTATTATTTTGAAGACTTTAAAGTAACATCAGATTTTGAAAATGATTCTCTTCGTAAAATAGCAATTAACTCACCAGATATTATTACCGGTTATTTAGAGGGTAATTTTAGAGTAAACGAGCTTGGTAAATTAATGCAGAATTCTGTTGGTAGTATTTATACCAATTATAAGCCACATAGAATATCAGAGGGGCAAAACGTAGATTTTAAATTTAATGTTTATAATAAAATTGTAGATGTGTTTTTTCCTGAGGTTAAATTTGGGCCAAATACATTTATTAGAGGAAGTGTTGTTGCAGACGAAGGAGATTTTAAACTAACATTTAAATCACCAGGTATAGAGGCTTATGGTAATAAGTTAGATAAGATAGATGTTAAGATTGATAATAAAAATCCGCTTTTTAACACCTTTATTTCTGTAGACGATGCCACTACTAGTTTTTACGATGTTAAAAACTTTAAGTTGATAAATACCAAGTTAAAGGATACACTGTTCTTTAGAACGGAATTTGCTGGTGGCCGTGGGTATGATGATAATTACTTCTTAAATTTTTACCACACATTTAATAAAGAAAATAGATCTGTAATTGGACTTAAAAGGTCTACTGTTCTATTAAAAGGAAACGAGTGGGTAATTAATAAAAATAGGGATAAAAATAATAAGGTTGTTATTAATACAACTTTAGATAGTATAGATATTAAAGAAATTGTATTTAACAATGCCCAAGACGAAAAAATTAAACTTAGCGGTAAAGTTATAGATTCTACCTACAAAGATTTACTGTTAGAGTTTAGCGATGTTTCATTATATAAAGTAACACCTGCACTAAAAAATTTAGAATTAGACGGTGAGGTAAACGGATCTTTAAATATTTATCAAGAAGATGGTAAGTATATGCCATCTAGTAATTTAACAATGACAGATTTTACTGTTAATAAAATTAGATTAGGTAATCTAGGTATAGAGGTTGTTGGTAATGATGATTTAACTGTTTTTGATGTAGAGACGCATTTACGTAACAAAGGAGAAGACCGCTTAATTGTAACGGGCGTTATTAATAATAACGACAATACACCAACGGCAGATTTAAACGTAGACTTTAAAGATTTCTTGTTAGAACCTTTTGCAGCTTTAGGAGAAGGGATTATTACTAATATTAGGGGCTCTATAAATGGAGAGGCTAAAATAACAGAAAGTCTTTCTAATCCAGAGATTACTGGTAAGTTGTTTTTAAACAATGCAGGCATAGGAGTAGATTATTTAAATGTTGATTATAGTTTTGCAGATAACTCTGTGGTTAACCTGTTTAAGCAAACTTTTGATTTTGAAGATATACAACTTACAGACATAGCTATGAATACCACGGCAACGCTAGATGGTACAATTAGTCATAAAGAATTTGCTGAGTGGGATTTAGATTTAAATGTAAACACAAACAACAATCGTTTTTTAATTCTTAATACAGAATATAGTGAAGAAAGTCTATATTACGGAACAGGCTATTTAAATGGTACCGGAAAAATATATGGTTCAACAAAAGCACTTAATATAGATGTTATAGGAGAAACAGCTAAAGGAACTTCTTTAAAAATACCTTTAAGCGATGTTGCTACTGTGGGCGATTATAACTTTATAAACTTTGTAACAAAAGAGACAGAGGAAGAAAAAGGACGTACATTAAAAAACTATGAAGGTTTAGAGTTAATGTTCGATTTAGATGTAACTCCGGAGGCAGAAGTAGAGATTGTAATAGACCCTAGCACTAAAAGTTCTTTAAAAGGAACCGGTGGTGGTACTATTTTAATGGAGATTAATACCAATGGTAAATTTAATATGTATGGAGAATTTGCTACAGCTACTGGAGAATACAATTATAAGTACGGAGGTATTATAAATCGTAAGTTTACCGTAGAACCAGGAGGTTCTATTATTTGGGATGGTTCACCTTTAAATGCAGAGGTTAATATGAAAGCCAAATATTCTTTAGAGGCAAATCCAGCTCCGTTGTTAGATAACTCAGACTACAGAAACCGTATACCTGTAGATGTTGTGGTAAGCTTAGAAGGACCATTAGAGAAAACAGAGATAGATTTTAATATAGAATTTCCGGGTACTAGTTCTATTGTAAAGTCCGAATTAGAGTATAGGCTGCTAGATCATAACTTTGAGCAAAACAATGCATTCTATTTGTTAGCACAGGGGACTTTTGTAAATGAAGAAAGTGGTTTAAATGCAACTGCTTTAAGTGGTAATTTAGCACAAACAGCATCTGGTTTACTTAATTCGGTTTTTAAAAATAATGGAGAAAACTTAGACTTGGGTATTGTGTACGAGCAAGGAAATCTTAACCCTAATGCAGTACAAACAGAAAATAGAGTAGGTGTAACTGTATCTACAAGACTTGGAGAAAGAATCTTGTTTAACGGTAAGTTTGGAGTTCCTGTTGGTGGTGTTGGTGAATCTGTTGTTGCAGGTGATATGGAAGTACAGGTTATCTTAAATGAAAAAGGAACATTAAGTGCTAAGGTATTTAATAGGGAAAACGAAATTCAACAATTTTTAGCAGAGCGTCAAGGATATACGCAAGGAGTTGGTTTAACGTATCAAGTAGATTTTGATACTTTTAAAGAGCTAATGCATAAAATTTTTCCTAAAAAAGCGCGTAAAGAAGAAGAGCTAAAAGTAAAGGAAAAGCAAAAAACAGCTCAAAATTAAAATTGGATATAATTTAAGACTATCATCTAAAAAACACTTTTTTTTCATAATTCATCATTTTTCGACTTTAAAATCACACATTTTTAAGAGCTTTTGATAAAACTTATTAACGAAAACGTTTGAAGTTTTAGTCGTGCCAAAATTTAGGGTTCATACCGTTAATTTATTAAAATAAGTTTCCTAGCTTTACTACAATAAATTAATAAATGGCGTCAAAAATTAAAAAAATAGCAGTATTTACATCTGGTGGAGATTCTCCTGGGATGAATGCAGCAATAAGATCTGTTGTACGTACATGTGCTTATTTAAAAATAGAATGTGTAGGTATTTATAGAGGGTATGAAGGAATGGTTGAAGGAGATTTTAAACCAATGGATGCCCGTAGTGTAAACAATATTATTAACAAAGGAGGTACTATATTAAAGTCTGCTCGTTCAGATTCTTTTAGAACAAAAGAAGGTCGTAAACAGGCTTACGATAATTTAATAGCAAATAATATAGATGCTTTTGTTGTAATTGGTGGCGATGGTAGTTTTACCGGAGCAATGATTTTTAATCAAGAATACAACTTCCCAGTAATGGGTATTCCTGGAACTATAGATAACGATATTTTTGGTACAACCTATACTTTAGGTTTTGATACTGCTTTAAATACAGTTGTTGAGGTAATAGATAAAATTAGAGATACAGCCAGTTCTCATAACAGACTTTTCTTTGTAGAAGTAATGGGTAGAGATGTTGGGCATATTGCATTAAACGCTGGTGTTGGTGCAGGAGCAGAGGAAATACTTATTCCAGAAGAAAACTTAGGTTTAGATCGTTTGTTAGAATCTCTAAAACGAAGTAAAAAATCAGGTAAATCATCTAGTATTGTAATTGTTGCTGAAGGAGATAAAACAGGTAAAAATGTTTTTGAACTTAAGGAATATGTAGAAGAACATTTACCAATTTACGATGTGCGTGTATCTGTACTAGGTCATATGCAACGTGGTGGTTCGCCTTCTTGTTTTGATCGTGTACTAGCAAGTAGAATGGGAGTTAGGGCTGTAGAAGCTTTATTAGAAGGTAAAAGTAACCTAATGGTTGGTATTCAGGATAACAAAATTATTCTAACACCAATAGAACAAGCAATAAAAGGACACACAAAAATAGATAAAGAGCTCATTAGAGTTTCAGACATAATGTCAACATAATTAATAACAAAAAGCAAGAAAATGTCAAATTTAAAAATAGGAATCAACGGATTTGGAAGAATAGGTAGGTTGGTTTTCAGAACAACAATAAAAAGAGGAGATGTAGATGTTGTTGCAATTAATGATTTATTAGATGTAGAACACTTAGCATACCTTTTAAAGTACGATTCTGTTCACGGTAATTTTGATGGAACTGTAGAGGTTAAAGACGGACATTTAGTAGTAAACGGTAAAGTTGTACGTATTACAGCAGAACGTGAGCCTAAAAACATTAAGTGGGATGCTGTTGGAGCAGAAATAGTTGCAGAATGTACAGGTATTTTTACAACTTTAGAAATGGCTCAATACCACATAGATGGTGGTGCTAAAAAAGTTGTTATATCTGCACCTTCTAAAGATGCTCCTATGTTTGTAATGGGCGTTAATCATAAAGATGTAAAAGCATCAGATACTATAGTTTCTAATGCATCATGTACTACAAATTGTTTAGCTCCTATAGCTAAAGTATTAAATGATAATTTTGGTATAGAAGAAGCATTAATGACAACTGTACACGCAACTACTGCAACTCAAATGACAGTAGATGGTCCTTCTAGAAAAGACTGGAGAGGTGGTCGTAGTGCAATGTTAAATATTATACCAGCTTCTACGGGTGCAGCAAAAGCAGTAACTAAGGTTATACCTGCATTAGAAGGTAAATTAACTGGTATGGCTTTTAGAGTACCAACTGCAGATGTATCTGTAGTAGATTTAACGGTACGTTTAGAAAAAGAAACATCTTACGAAGAAATTAAGAAAGTTTTTAAAGCAGCTTCTGAAGGAGAATTACAAGGTGTTTTAGGGTACACAGAAGAACTTTTAGTTTCTCAGGATTTTATTGGAGATTCTAGAACTAGTATTTTTGATGCTAACGCTGGTATGGAGTTAAACTCTAAGTTTTTCAAAATAGTTTCTTGGTATGATAATGAAGCAGGTTTCTCTAATAAAATGGTAGATTTAGCACAACACGTAGCTAGTCTATAATCATTTTATAAATGTGATATAGTATCCTGAAAATTGGTTAATATTTACTTTTTTTCAGGATACATTAATTTTAAGTAATAACGTATGATTTTAATTGTAGATAGCGGTGCTACTAAGTCAGATTGGATTGCCTTGGATGATAAAGGCGAACAATTGTTTATGACGCAAACATTAGGTTTAAGTCCAGAAGTACTAACTAGAGAGGTTATAGAAGATAGGTTAGCTAATAACTTTGAGTTGTCTAAAAACAAAGATAAAGTTACTAAGTTACATTTCTATGGAGCTGGTTGTGGTACCGAGCGTATGCGCTTATTTTTAAAAGAGATTTTTAAAGTCTTTTTTCCTAATGCGGTAGCAGAAGTAAAAGAAGATACTTACGCAGCTATACATGCTACTACAAAACTTGGTGACCCTGGTATTGTTTGTATTTTAGGTACTGGATCTAATTGTAGTTACTATGACGGTGAAAATGTACATCAAAAAGTAACATCTTTAGGGTATATTTTAATGGATGATGGTAGTGGTAACTTCTTTGGAAGAAAGTTACTAAGAGATTACTATTTTCATAAAATACCTAAGGATTTGGCAGATAAATTTGCAGCCGAATATGATTTAGAGGCAGATATTATAAAAGAAAATTTATACAAACAGCCTAATCCTAATACATACTTGGCAACTTTTGCTAGGTTTATTATAGAGAACAAAGATCACCCTTATTCTAGAGGAGTTATCAATAAAGGATTGCAACAGTTTATCAATAACAATGTAATGCAGTTTGATTTGGCTACTAAAGTACCTGTAAATTTTGTGGGTAGTATTTCTTATTTTTTAAGAGATGAATTAGCTAAAGTTATAGAAAGAAACGACCTTATTTTAGGTGTCATAAGAAGAAGGCCAATTGAAGGATTGGTAGACTTCCATAGAAGCACTATTTAATACTATAGTGTAGTTGTTAAATAGCTTATAAATAGAAAAGCGTAACTTTTAGTAGTTACGCTTTTTTTTATGTTTTTATTTTTGATAATGTATTACTTAATGAACAGCAATCATAGAGATTTCTACATTTACAAATTTAGGTAAGTTAGCTACTTCTACGGTTTCTCTTGCTGGTGCAGTATCTGCATTAAAATAAGAACCGTAAACTTCATTAATTTCTGCAAACTGATGCATATCGTTTACAAAAATACAAGCTTTCACTACATTTTCAAATGTCATCCCGGCTTCTGTTAGTATGGCTTTTAAGTTTTCCATACTTTGTTTTGTCTCAGCTTTAATATCACCCTCTACCAAATCTCCTGTCTTTGGATCTATTGGTATTTGACCAGAAATATATAATGTATTGCCAGTTAAAACAGCTTGGTTGTATGGCCCTATTGGAGCAGGTGCATGTACCGTTGTAATAATTTTTTTCATCTTAATTAGTAGTTTTAATTAATGTAAAAGAATAAATAATACCTCTATTATCTCTGACTTCTTTGTTCCCATTTAAGGTCTTTAAGTATGCTACTCTTAATTCCTATAAAGAAATACCATCTTTCGTAAGTGCCAAATGGTGTCCAGTTAAAGTTAAGTCTAAAACTTTTAAGATCTCTTTCAAAACGTAATTGTGTTAAAGAAAAACCTTGATTTTTAAAGTCGTAACCAGAAGATACACCAACTTTCCATCTTGGGGTTAAGTCAACATTTCCAGAAAACATTAAAGAGTGATTGCTAATTTCATCTTGTCTGTTAGGATTGCTATAGCTAACTGCGTACGCTAATCTAACATCCCAAGGAATGGCATTTTTGTATAGTGGGTTCTCTTTTACTTCTTCATCTTCATCGTTAGGGTTACCTGGTCTGTCGCTAAAGTCGTCACTTCTGCCAAAAAGATCATCTGTTCTACCACCACTGGCAGCAACATAGCCATCATCATCCTCATCATCTTCATCCTCTTTTTTATCAAACATTTTACTGCTTAAAGAGTAACCAATATTGGCTCTAGCACTAGTTAACCTAGCTAAGCTACCACCATTGTTAATGTTAAGTGTGTTAATTCTAGTTCCTTTGTTATCTATGGCATAAGGATCTAAATTAGCAGAAAAGTTAATAGACATCTTCTTATTCAATATAGTAGTACCACCATTAATTCTAAATGGACTTAAACGTAAAGAATCTGCCTGAAAGTTATAGTTGGTAGAAATATTAAAACTGCTTAATAAAGATATTTTTTTAGGTTCTGTTGCTGTAGAATCCTTGTCTTTAACTTTGGCTTCTAAAGTATTTTGTAGCGAAAAACTAAGAGCGCTACTCTGTGTAAGTCCGGGAGCTCCGTTTAATGTACCTTCAAATCTACTGTACTGTATGTATTCTCCATCAGCATTCATATACTCATCATAAGTTTCCTCGAAAGAAGGAGAGTAGCTGTAGCCTATAGAAGGTCTCATGGTATGTCTAATGGCTTGTATGTTTTTGCTTTCGTCAAATGTCCAAGTACCATACATTGTAGTTCCTAAACTAGCGCTAAAACTGTATTTGTTGTAACGGTCAAAACCATTTATTTTTTCAGAAATTACAGCATCGGTAGCAGCATCATAAAACTTATCGTATGTTTCTAATGTCCATACATCTTCATAAGAACCACCAAGGCTAACACTTAATTGTTTAAAAACTTTAAAGTTTGTGCTAACTGGTATTCTGTGTCTTGCTCCTACTTTTGCATCGTCAAACATTTCAGACTTAAAGAAAAGAGAATCTGATGTTGTGATCTGGTTTTGCGCATTAACATCATACTGGAAATTAATATTCTGTATAATTCCTTTTTTTAAACCATCTCTTTTTGCAAACGGAAAAATACGCTCCATACTTGCCTGCATTGTAGGTAAAGTAAGGTTTATAACATCTGTGTTTGTGTTCTGGTTGTGTGTAGCCGTTAAACTAAGGTTTACAGAAGGGTACTCAGGAAACGTTTTTGAATACGATACAGATGATGATAAGTTGTTATTTTGTGTATTTGGTACGTTGTATTGGTTTAATGAGCTTCTGTAATAATCGCTACTACCTAAGTTTACACTTGCAGAAAGCCTAGAATTTGGATTATTTTTAGGGTCCTGTGTATGCGATATTTGTATGTTGTAGTTGGTAGATCTACTGTAATCATCAAACCCTTTTTGACTATTTATCTGATTTTCGTACCTAATATTAACATTACCCCTGTATTTGTACCTTTTAATATAGGTAGATTGCCCTCTAAAACCATAACTACCATTGGTGTAGAAATCTCCTTGTAATGTTAGGTCTACAAATTCGTTTATAGGGAAATAATAACCACCATTTTGTAAAAAATAACCACGATCAGGATCACTACCAAAGGTAGGAAAAATTAAACCTGCCGTATTACCTGTAGTCATAGGAAAATAAGCAAAAGGCAAAGCAATTGGCGTAGGCACATCTGCAATGTACATATTGCTATAACCAGCGATCATTTTTTTGCCAGGTACAAATTTACCTTTACGAACTAGTATGTAATAATCAGGATTAATAGTATCGTTAGAGGTTGTTATTTTTGCTCTACTCATAAAGTAAACAGAGTCATTTTCTTTTTTAGTTTTTTCGGCATATACTTTCATCGCATCACTACCAATACTACCTAAACCAGCTTGTTGCTCTGTTCTAGAGTTCCAGATAAGTGCTTTTTGTGTGTCAAAATTAAACCGAATAGAATCTGGTTTTACAACCTGACTACCTTGTTTAAAATCGGGTAGTTGAGAATAGACACCAGTAGAATCTTTTATACGACCTGCGTAAACTTCATTTTTAGCAAGGTCCATTATGATAATACCTGCTTTTAGTTCTGTATCTTGGTAGTACAATTCTGCTTTGTCATACAAGTAGATTTTTTGCTCCTTACGATCATAACGCATATAGCCTTCTGCCTTCCTTTTTACTATATCTACAAGTAAAGGTTCTTTTGTTTTAGAAGAATCTTGTGTAATGCTGTCCTTTTTTTGCGACTTGTTTATAATATCCGCAGGAATTAAAGGAGCTACTATAGAATCTTTTTGTTTCTTTACAGTTAATGGAATTACCTTATCTTCTTGTGCAGATAGGCTTAAAACCCCTAGAAACAGGAGTAAATAAAAAAGTAAACGATGTTTATTTGATTGCAAGGCTATAAATCCTATTTTTGTATTGATTTGGCTCGGTATTTCGGGTTTCAAACTTACGCATATTTTTTATTTTAGAATACGCATTAGAATAAATTTAACCTAAATGAATAAAAGATTTAATAATTATATATTAAAATTTAACAAGTTTTCATCAGTAGGAGTATTGGTGCTTACTTTTTTGTTGTCCTCCTTAAGTGTTGTTTTTAATACAGTTTCTGCTCAAGATAAGTTTGTAGTTGTGTTAGATGCAGGTCACGGTGGGCACGATCCAGGTAATTTAGGTAATGGGTATTTAGAAAAGAATATAGCATTAAATATAGTGTTAAAAGCGGGTGAATTACTGTCTCAGAACCCAAATATTAAGGTTTTATATACAAGAAAAGACGATACGTTTGTAGATTTATTTGAGCGCGGACAAATTGCAAATAAAGCAAATGCAGATTTATTTGTGTCTGTACATTGTGACTCTCATACATCAGATGCACACGGAGCTGGTACTTTTGTATTAGGATTACACGCTAATAAACAAAATTTTGATATTGCTAAAAAAGAGAACTCTGTAATATATTTAGAGGACAATTACCAAGCAAACTATTCTGAGTATAACATTAATTCGCCAGAATCTGTAATTGGTTTAACTATAATGCAAGAAGAGTTTTTAGACCAAAGTATTGCGTTGGCTAAGTTGTTGCAAGATAAATTTTCTAATAAATTAAAACGTACAGATCGTAAAGTTAAGCAAGCTGGTTTTATAGTACTACACCAAACATTTATGCCTAGTGTATTAGTAGAAACAGGATTTTTAACAAACAAAAGTGAGGGAGCTTACTTAAATTCTAAATCTGGACAATTAGAAATGGGCACGGCAATTGCTGAGTCTGTTTTAGCGTATATGGATCAGCTTGTGTCTAATGCAATTGCATCATCTACAGCTACACCAGAACCTAAAGAAGTGGTGAAAGAACAGATTAAGGTCGTTGAAGAGAAAAAAGTAGAGGAAAAAAAGCCCGCAGTAGTTGTTCAGGAGCCTAAAGAGAAAGAAGTTGTAGTTAAAAACGAAATCAAGCCTAAAGAAGTAGAAGAACAGGTGACAACAAGCAGTAATATAGAGTTTAGAGTACAATTATTTGCTAGTTCTAAATCTATACCTTTAGTTTCAGATAATTTTAAAGGACTAAGGGCGTTAACAAAAGAACCAGTAAATAATATGTATCGTTATATGAGCGGACACGCAAAATCTCATTACGATGCAAAATTAATTAAGTCTAATGCAGATTTAAAAGGGTATACTTCTTCTTATATTGTAGCATATAAAGATGGAAAGCGAATAAATATTAAAGAGGCAATTAAGTACACAAAAGAATAATTTATAATTCTAATTAAATTTAGAGCAAAACATATTTCTATTGAAACTATCTAGAGAAGTTAAAACAGGTATAATTGTAATTGGCGGAATATTGCTATTTATTTTAGGGTTTAGCTATTTAAAGGCAACACCGTTGTTTGATAATAGTAAAACATTTTATGCTATATATGATGACGTTGGTGGTTTACAACCAGGCACACAAGTATCTATAAATGGTTTTAGCGTTGGTAAAATAAACGATATTAGATTTAAAGATAAATCAGGTAAACTATTAGTTACTTTTTCGGTAGACAGTAGTTTTGAGTTCTCTAAAAATAGTATAGCAGAATTGTATGATACTGGTATTATTGGAGGTAAGGGAATACAAATTATTCCTGTCTTTGATGATGCAGCACTTGCAAAATCTGGAGATACTTTGGTTACAAATACAAAACCGGGTTTAACAGATTTAGTTCAGCAGAATTTGGCTCCTTTGCAAAATAAGGTTGAAGGCGCAATATCTAATGCAGATTCTCTTTTAGTTAATTTTAATGACATACTAGATGTAAAAACAAAAAAGGATTTGCAAAGCAGTATTTCTGGTTTAAACGATTTAATTAAAAGCTTTAAAGTAACCACAAACTCACTTAATAGCTTAATGGCTAATAATAAAGAGGAATTAGAAGGGTCTTTATCTAATATTAAAAAAATAACAGACGATTTCTCTAAAATATCTACAGCCTTATCTGAAGCAGAACTAGATAAGAGTATAGCAGGCTTACAAAAAACCGTAACAAACTTAGATAATTTACTAACTAAGATAGATAAAGGAGAAGGTTCATTAGGAAAATTAATGAACAATGAAGAACTTTACAACAATCTGGCAGGGGCATCTAAGGAATTAGACCTATTGTTACAAGATTTTAGATTAAACCCTAAACGTTATGTAAACGTTTCTGTTTTTGGAAAAAAACAAAAAGAATACGAGTTGCCAGAAAATGACCCTGCAGCCGAAATAAAAAACTAACTAACTATTATATATGGAGTACCTTCCCAACATTATTTTCTTACTGGTATTAGTTGCTGGTGTAGGATTTTTTGCGAAAAATGTTAAAACACTTTCCCGTAATATTAAACTGGGGAGAGATGTAGATGTAAGTGATAATAAACCCTTGCGTTGGAAAAATATGGCACGTATTGCCTTAGGACAAACCAAAATGGTTGTGCGCCCTATTCCAGGTATTTTACACATTATTGTGTATGTTGGTTTTATTATAATTAACATAGAGGTATTAGAAATTGTTATAGATGGTTTACTGGGAACGCACCGTATTTTTGCTCCACTTGGTGCTGTTTATGATGTGTTAATTGGTTCTTTTGAAATTTTAGCGTTCTTGGTAATTGTTTCTGTTGTTATTTTTTGGATTAGAAGAAATGTAATTAGGGTTAAACGTTTTATGAACCCAGAGATGAAAGGTTGGGCTAAAAAAGATGGTAATCTAATTTTGTACATAGAATTGGTATTAATGGTTCTATTTCTAACAATGAATGCAGCAGATTTTCAACTACAAACTATAGATGCATTACATTATGTTAAGGCAGGTTCTTTCCCTATTAGTCAATTTATAGCACCAATATTTGGAGGTATGTCAGAGGCTAGTTTAATAGTTGTAGAACGTTCTGCTTGGTGGATGCATATTACAGGTATTTTATTGTTCTTAAATTACTTATACTATTCTAAACATTTACATATTCTATTAGCTTTCCCTAATACGTATTACGGTAAAGTACAACCAAAAGGGCAGTTAGATAATTTAGCAGCTGTAACAGCAGAGGTTAAAATGATGATGGATCCAGATGCAGATCCTTTTGCAGCACCAGCCGAAGGAGCAGAAGATGCTGGAGAGCCAGATAAGTTTGGAGCATCAGACGTTACAGATTTAAATTGGGTACAATTGCTAAACTCATATACGTGTACAGAATGTGGTAGATGTACAAGTGAGTGTCCTGCAAACCAAACAGGTAAATTATTATCTCCAAGAAAGATAATGATGGACACTAGAGATAGATTACATGAAGTAGGAGAAAACATAGATAAAAATAAAGGCGAGTTTGTTGCAGACGGTAAACAATTATTAGGAGATTATATTACTCCAGAAGAATTGTGGGCTTGTACATCTTGTAATGCTTGTACAGAGGCTTGTCCTGTAAGTATAGATCCATTATCTATTATTATGGATATGCGTCGTTACTTAGTAATGGAGCAATCTGCAGCACCATCAGATTTAAATAATATGATGGGGAATATAGAAAATAACGGAGCGCCTTGGCCATTTAATCAAATGGATAGGTTAAACTGGAAAAACGAATCTTAAATAGAAATCCAAAATATTTATGAGTAACGAATTAAAAGTGCCAACAATGGCAGAGTTATTTGCCGAGGGTAAACAACCAGAAGTATTATTTTGGGTTGGCTGTGCAGGAAGTTTTGATGATAGAGCTAAAAAAATCACCAAAGCATTTGTAAAAATATTAAATAAAGCAAACGTAAGTTTTGCTGTTTTAGGTACAGAAGAAAGTTGTACTGGAGATCCTGCAAAAAGAGCAGGGAACGAGTTTCTGTTTCAAATGCAAGCCGTTACCAATATAGAGGTGATGAATGCATATGAAGTAAAAAAGGTGGTAACAGCTTGTCCTCATTGTTTTAATACAATTAAAAACGAATATCCGGGATTAGGCGGTAACTACGAGGTTGTTCACCATACACAGTTTTTAAAAGATTTATTAACTGAGGGAAAAATAACAATGGAAGGTGGTCAATATAAAGGAAAACGTATTACTTTTCACGATCCTTGTTACTTAGGTAGAGCAAATGGTGTGTATGAAGCACCTAGAGATCTAATACGTAAGTTAGATGCAGAGCTTGTAGAAATGAAAAACTGCAAGAAAAAAGGATTATGTTGTGGTGCAGGTGGTGCTCAAATGTTTAAAGAACCAGAAAATGGTAGCAAAGATGTTAATGTAGAACGTACGGAGCAAGCATTAGATACTAAGCCAGAAATTATAGCAGCTGGTTGTCCTTTTTGTAATACAATGATGACGGACGGTGTTAAGAGTAAAGAAAAAGAAGGAGATGTAGAAGTTCTAGATATTGCAGAACTTATTGCTAATGCAGAAGATTTGTAAAATAATCTTTTAGGTAGAATGGAAGTTTTTAAATATTAAACGTCTATTTACTTTTAATAAAAATATATATGCTAGTAGATTTTAAAGAATTGTCAGACACATCTCGTGTTTGGATATACCAGGCCAGTAGGTCTTTATCAGATCAAGAATTATTAGAAATTGAAGAAGGTTTGAAATCTTTTATTGTAGACTGGACAGCGCACGGTAGTGAGCTTACTGCTGGTTACGAAATTAAGTACAAACGTTTTATCATTTTAGCACTAGACCAAACCAATGCATCTGCAACAGGTTGTTCTATAGATGCATCTGTACATTTTATTCAGTCTTTAGAGAAAAAGTACGAGATAGATTTGTTAGATAAAATGAATGTCTCTTACAAGCAAGGAGAATTTATTGCATATAAGAATTTAATCGACTTTAAGAAAATGGCAAAAAATAAGTCAGTTTCTAAAAAAACCATTGTATTTAACAACTTAGTGGCTAATAAGCACGAGTATGTAAATCATTGGGAAGTTCCAGCAGAAGAAAGTTGGCACGGTAGATTTATGGTTGTATAAAAATAGTTTCCCAAGTCTTTTTTTTTACTTCTTCTATCTAAATAGAACAAAGTTCTTAACCTAAAAAGTTTACCCAAGAACAAACCTGTTTTACCCTAATTTATGCGGTTATTTTTATCAATTTCTTTATTCTTTTTTAGTTTTTTAGTAGTTAATGCTCAGGAATTAGATTCGTTAGTGCCCACTGTAGATCCTTTACTAACTAAGGATTATGTTTTGCAAAAAAGATGGGTAGATGACCAGTACAATGCTATGACTTTAGATGAAAAAGTTGGGCAATTGTTTATGGTTAGTGTAGCGTCTGATCAAAGTAAACAAGCAACAGCTAAAATTAAAGAGCTTGTTACTAAAGAACATATTGGGGGAGTTATATTTTCTAAGGGAGGTCCTATTCGTCAGGCTAAATTAACCAACACATACCAAAAAGCAGCAAAAATACCGTTACTTATTGGTATGGATGCAGAATGGGGTTTGGCTATGCGTTTAGATTCTACTTACGCGTTTCCTTGGAATATGACCTTGGGAGCAATTAAAAATAATGCTGTTGTAGAAAAAGTAGCAGAACAAATAGGTAAACACACCAAACGTATTGGTGTACATATAAATTTTGCGCCAGATATAGATATTAATACAAACCCTTTAAACCCTATAATAGGAAACAGATCTTTTGGAGAACAAAAAGAAAACGTAGCTAAAAAGGGGATTGCTTTTGTAAACGGATTTGAAAAAGCAGGCGTACTGTCTAGCGGTAAACATTTTCCAGGTCATGGAGATACAGCAACGGATTCTCATAAAACCTTACCTGTCATTAATTTTACTAAAGAAAGATTAGACAGTATAGAGTTATATCCATTTAAAGAACTTATAAAACACGGAGGTTTAAGTAGTGTAATGATTGCACATTTAAATATTCCTAGTTTAGAAGAAAGACCAAATTATCCGTCATCTTTATCAGAAAATATAGTAACTAATTTATTGCAAGAAGAATTACAGTTTAAAGGCTTAGTTTTTACAGATGCTTTAAATATGAAAGGTGTTGCAGACCATACAGATCCAGGAGACGCAGATTTAACAGCTTTTTTAGCTGGGAACGATATTTTATTGATGCCTTTAGATGTTGCAAAAGGAAAACAGAAAATAATAGAAGCTTTTAATTATGGTGTTATTTCTGAAGAGCGATTGGCACATTCAGTTAAGAAGATTTTAAAAGCGAAATACAAAGCAGGTTTACACAAGCACAAACTAGTAAATCTTAAAAATTTGTATGAAGATTTAAATACATTAGAAAATGACTTAGTGTATGAAGAAGCAATTGAAGAAGCAATTACGGTTGTAAAAAATAAGCTAGATTTAATTCCTGTTGTAAAACTAGAGAATAAAAAAATTGCATATTTAAGTTTAGGAGATGCGTCTGGGGATGACTTTTTACAAGAGCTAAAAAACTACACGACTATTACAGAAGTAAAAGAGGATAACTTACAAATACTGTTGCAAAAATTAAAGCAGTTTAATATTGTAATTCTTGGGCATCACAAGAGTAATGGTAGTCCTTGGAAATCGTATAGATTTTCTCAAAAAGATTTAGAAATAGTAAAAGCAGTATCGGCATTAAGAACATCTAACTCTATCTTGGTAAATTTTGCAAAGCCATATTCACTTTTAGATATAGATATGTCTGCTTTAGATGTTGTGGTAATGGGATACCAAAACAGTACCTTGGCACAACAAAAAACTGCACAATTACTATTTGGAGCAATAGGAGCAAAAGGCAAGTTGCCTGTTTCTATAAGTTCTAAATATCCTGTAGGTACAGGAGTTAAATTTGAGTCTCTAAAAAGATTAGGGTACGATTATCCTGAGCGTGTAGGCTTAAGTAGATACGGCTTACAGAAGATAGATACTATGGTCTTGGCTGGTATAGATTCTTTAATGTTTCCTGGAGCACAAGTTTTAGTAGCTAGAAAAGGAAAAATAATTTATAATAAGAGTTTTGGTAAACCAACCTACGAGTCTACCGATAAAATTACAAACAACTACATATACGACTTAGCTTCAGTAACCAAAATTTTAGGTACACTACCTATGATTATGAAAATGGAGGAGGAGAATAAAATTACTCTAAACAATACCTTTAAAGACTTAAATCCTGCGTATGCAGACACCGAATTAAAAGATGTAACTGTTTTAAAAGCACTGTCTCATTATGGTAGATTACCTGCTTGGATAGCTTTTTACGTAAGTACACTAGATAAAAATAGAAAACCATCTAAGGAGTTTTATAGTAGTGAAGAATCTACAGATTACCCATATAAAGTTTTTGATCATTTATATTTAACAAAAGCCTATAAAGATTCTATTTACAATAGAATAGGTAGACAAGATTTAAAATCTAATAGATATAGGTATAGTGATGTAGGTTATTATGTATTTAAAAAGTACATAGAAGATACGTATAATGATGATTTAGATAAGTTGGTAGATGGTTTTTTGTATCAATCTATAGGAGCAAATCGTACAGCTTACAACCCTTTAGATAAGTTTTCTAAGGATATGATTGTACCCTCTGAAAAAGATAATTATTACCGTTATGCAACTGTACAAGGATATGTGCATGATATGGGAGCAGCAATGCAAGGTGGAGTGGGTGGCCATGCAGGATTATTTAGCAATGCCAATGATGTAGCAAAAATTATGCAAATGTACTTACAAGGTGGTTATTATGGAGGTACGCGTTATTTTAAAGAGCGTACTATTAAAAAATTTAATACCTGCTATTTTTGCGATGAAGATGTCCGTAGAGGGGTAGGTTTTGATAAGCCACAAATAAAAGGATCAGGCTCTACCTGTGGTTGTGTGTCAAGAAAAAGTTTTGGTCATAGTGGTTTTACAGGAACCTATACATGGGCAGATCCAGAAGAAGAAATAGTGTATGTGTTTTTATCTAATAGAACTTATCCTACCCAAAATAATAACCTTTTAGTTAAATCTGGGTTAAGAACAAGAATTCAACAAGTAATTTACGACTCCATACTAAATTAAAATAGTAATTTTGTTATAATGAAAATAGCTATAGTTTGTTACCCAACGTTTGGAGGAAGTGGTGTAGTTGCCACTGAGTTAGGAATTGCTCTTGCAAATAGAGGACATGAGATACATTTTGTAACGTATAGACAACCGGTAAGGTTAGAGCTTTTAAACGAGCGTATACATTTTCACGAAGTAAACGTACCAGAATATCCATTGTTTCAATACCAGCCATACGAGTTGGCTTTATCTAGTAAATTAGTAGATACAGTTAAGTTTTTTGGTATAGAAATGTTACACGTACATTATGCAATACCGCACGCATATGCGGGGTATATGGCAAAAAAGATGTTAGAGGAAGAAGGAATTTATATTCCAATGGTAACAACACTACACGGTACAGATATTACATTGGTAGGTAAGCATCCGTTTTACAAACCAGCGGTAACATTTAGCATTAATAAGTCTGAGGTTGTTACGTCTGTATCAGAAAACTTAAAGCAAAGTACATTAGATCTTTTTCATATAAAAAAAGAAATACATGTAGTTCCAAATTTTATAGATAAAACTAATTATAACGCAGATTATACAGATTGTCAACGTTCTTTAATGGCAAATGATAATGAGCGAATTATAACGCACATAAGTAACTTTAGAAAGGTAAAAAGAATACCTGATGTTGTGCAAATATTTAAACAAATACAAGATAAGACTGCAGCTAAATTGGTCATGGTAGGTGAGGGGCCAGAAAAAGCAAAAGCAGAGCAATTAGCAGAAGAATTAGGTATAAAAGACAAGGTTGTTTTTTTAGGAAACAGCAACGAGGTAGATCGTATTTTATGTTTTACAGATTTATTCTTATTACCATCAGAAACAGAAAGTTTTGGTTTGGCAGCTTTAGAAGCTATGATGCATAGAGTACCTGTAATCTCTAGCAACACAGGTGGTATACCAGAAGTTAATGTAGATGGCGTAACTGGTTATATGAGTAATGTAGGTGATGTAGATGATATGGCATTAAATGCATTAAAGATTTTAAAGGACGATGAAACTTTAAATAGATTTAAGGATAACGCAGAAAAAGAGGCGCATAAGTTTGACATCGTAAACATTCTTCCTATGTATGAAAAAATCTATGAAGATGCCTTTAAAAAGTACTATAAAAATTTGCATCAATAAGTTTTGTTAAATACTGTTACACATCGATAAAAGTTGCCCTTTATAAGGTTTTATTGGGTGTAGTTTTGTAACTATCTAAATTAGTTGACTTATATCTAAATTTTATGTTTTATGCTTCTTTGTGTTAGATTATCAGTACTTTATGTTTTTGTCTAATTGATAAGAACTAGCACTAAATGAATACCTTTTTTTAATATTAGGAAAAATAAAACAGAGACTTTAGAAAAAGAGAATATAAATATAACTTTTAATTTAAGATGCTTTTTAATTCTATAGATTTTGCAATTTTTTTGCCGGTAGTGTTTATACTCTATTGGTTTGTTCTTAATCGTAATTTAAAAGCACAGAACTTATTATTATTAGTTGCCAGTTATGTCTTTTATGGTTGGTGGGACTGGAGATTTTTATCTTTAATAGCGTTTAGTACTTTAGTAGATTATACCCTTGGAGTTCTTTTAGGAAAAGAAGAAAAAGAAAGTAAACGAAAAATCTATTTATGGATAAGTGTTATTGTAAATCTTGGATTTTTAGGTTTCTTTAAATACTATAACTTCTTTGTCGAAAGCTTTGTGGATGCATTTACTTTTTTCGGTCAAGATATAAAAGTAGGAAGCCTTTCTATTATATTACCGGTAGGTATTAGTTTCTATACTTTTCAGACTTTAAGTTATACCATAGACGTTTACAAACGAAACCTAGAACCAACAAAAAAGTTTATAGCCTTTGCAGCTTTTGTTAGCTTTTTTCCGCAATTAGTTGCTGGTCCTATAGAAAGGGCATCAAATTTACTGCCTCAAATACTTAAAAAAAGAACCTTTAATTATTGCGAAGCTAAAGATGGGTTACGCTTAATGTTATGGGGTTTGTTTAAGAAAGTGGTAATAGCAGATTCTTTATCGCCCATAGTAAATGATATTTTTTCTAATTATAGTACCTTATCTTCTCCGGTATTAATTATGGGAGCTGTTTTCTTTGCTTTTCAGATTTACGGAGACTTTAGTGGGTATTCAGACATAGCTATAGGTACATCAAAACTATTTGGAATAGAATTGATGTCTAACTTTAAATTCCCTTACTTCTCTAAGAACATAGGAGAGTTTTGGAGACGCTGGCATATTTCTTTGTCTACTTGGTTTAGAGATTATCTTTATATTCCGTTAGGAGGCTCTAGAGGCTCTAAAATGGTTGGAATAAGAAATGTATTTGCTATTTTCTTGGTAAGTGGATTTTGGCACGGAGCAAATTGGACATTTATTTTCTGGGGACTTTTTCACGCATTATTATTTTTACCTAGTTTTTTAATAGGAACCAATAGAAAATATGCAGAAGTTAAAAACACCCGTTTAAATGTGTTGGCAATGATATCTAATGTATACAGAACATTGCTAACCTTTATATTAGTTACAATTGGATGGGTCTTTTTTAGAAGTGAAACTATTACAGACTCTTTTAGTTATTTAAAACGAATTGGATCAAGTTTTTCGGGAATACCATACATACATCCTAATGGATATAGATTAGTAGATTATATAGTGCTACTTGTATTTTTTATAGTTTATGAATACATTATAAGAAATAATGAGAGAAAGCCAATTGGCTTTAAAAATAGATATGTTCGTTTGTTTGTTTATATATTATTGGTGTTTTTAATGTTGTTGTTTTATGACGATGGTGTAGATAGATCATTTATTTACTTTCAATTTTAGAAGTATGAAAAGAGTTATATTAAAATTTGTAATATATAGTTTAGTGCTAGTTCTTGCTTTAGAATTGTTAGTTCGTGTTTTTCATTTACATAATGAAAGACCAGAACGATATTTAGATGAGTATGGCGTTGAAAAATGGGTGCCAAACCAGGAAGGATATTCTGTTACAGGAAATAGAAAACAAAATGTGGGAGCATACAGAATTAATAATTTTGGATTTAATTCTGTTTATGATGATTATACAGTATCTAAAGACAGTATAGAGGTCGCTATTGTTGGAGATTCGTTTATTGAAGGATTTCATCAAAATTATACAAACTCAATTAGTAGAAAGGTAGAAAAAAAGTTACCCAATATAAAAGTATTAGAATTTGGATATGCAGGCTATAATTTATCTGAAGAGTTGAATTTAATAGCATCTTATAATCATCTGTTTAAAGATATAGATAGAGTAGTTATTTATATGAGGTATACAGACGATTTAATTACAGGGGAATATAAGGTATCTGGTAGATTATCTTTAGATACACCGGTAAATAGATTGCTTAAAAAAAGCAAGTTAATTGTCTATGCAAAAGATATAGGTGCTTTTGACCCTATTAAAGATAAAATTGCAGCGACAATTAACTTTGTAAAGGGTGTAAAAACACCTGAGGTAAAAGAAACTAATAAGGATGCTATATATCTTGCGAACTTTAAAAAACTAATAAAAACATATAATTACGACAAAGAAAAAAATGTTTTATTGTTAGATTATAGTCTTTGTTCTAGTGAATTTTTGAGTTATTTAAAACAAAACAACTTTAAAACAATTGATTTTAGTTCCGATTTTATAAAGAGTAAAGAACCTAAAACTTTAATCTATGATCAGCACTGGAATAATCTAGGAAGAGAAATTATAGCAGACGAAATTGTAAATTACATTAAAAATGAAAATATTGAGTTAGTGAAATAATAGTCATTACTATTTTATTTTTTGCTAACTTTTTGATATTCATTTTCACTTATAATTAGGTAATTGTTCTCTGCTATTAGATATATTTTTATAGTATCTACGTGTTTTGTAGTTGTATAAGCAAAGTCATACATATATTTTTTTAAAAAATTATAGTCCTTAGTATCAATTGCAATTTCTTTTGAACTATTTAAATTAAATTGTTCTGTACCTTTGGTTTTTGTTATTGCCGAAACGGTAATGTTTTCATCCGCTTCTTCAAATTGTTTGCTTTTTAGAAACTTGGTTTTAAGGTTCGGAATTATTTCATTTATTTTTTTCGCCTTTAAATTTTCTTTAAGCTTTATTTTAAAGATCTCTGTTTTTCCTTTAATCTTAGACAGGAGACTAGCTTTAGAATAGGTTATATGGTGTTCAAAATTATAAATTGTATCGCTCCACCTTCTTTTGTAATCCATACCGCCAACTCCCATTTCATAAAGCACATAGTTGTTAGTACAACACCATTCTACTTGTTTGTATATTTCAACATGGCCTAATCCAAATTTAGAATAGTTAATATCGTATGAAGAAATGGTACTAAATAACATTTTACCAAAATGATAATTTAAAGAGATTTCTATAGGTTTGTCTTCATCATAAATAACAAAAAGGGAAGCTTGTTTGTTTTTTATTTTCTCGTAAGTTTCATCTAGTAAAATATCCCATTTATAGAGTTCTTTGTTTACTTCATTTCGCTGCTTAAATCTATTTATAATCATTTCTTTTAACGAGTTAAAAATAAACTCGTAAGTATCTTTAGAAATTTCACCGTAATACAATTTGTAGGTTATAGAAAAACAAGCTTCTAATCTATTTACATACCTACGAATTATACTTCTGTATTTAGATTTAAATTGACGTTGTAAATAAGTGTCAATTGTAGAATCTGAATTTAAATGTATAGCATAACCCCAATTGTTCTGAGCTATTATTTTATGCGCTATTGTTGCGTCTTTTATATGTAGTTTAATATAACTTGGCACCAAACTTAAAGATAAGTTCTTAGTGTTTATATCATTGTTAATAGTAGTGTTCTCTATCTGCTCGTTAAAATAGTTAAGAGAAGTAACTACAGAAGGGATAGAATTACCTTTGAATAAGTGTGTGTTAAATATTATTTTATTGGTTGAAGTCATTGAAACTTATTCTAAATATTTATGATGATTTAATACTTATTTTTTGAGTGTTTTTTTCTCCCTTTATATAATAAATGCTAGCTAATTTAGTGTCTTTGTAAACGCTAATGGCTGAGTTTTTTTCAAAATTTTTGTGTAAAAAATCATTTACATAAAATAAGAGGTTGCTGTATTCTTTATCTAAATAATTAATCTTCACTATTTTTTTATCTTTTGGTATAGCTACGCCATTAGTTATAATGTAGGTACTATTGTTTTGTGCGTCTTTTTTATTAGATAATCTATATTTAAATTTAATATATTTTCCATATGCTAAATGAAATTTCATTTTTTTTAAAAGAGCTACCATTCTAAAACGAAGCTTATGAAATACTATCGTTTTTTTTGCTTTTAGTGTAGCTATTATAGATTTAGAATTATATATAATATGCTCTTGGTATAGGTATGTTTTATTTATCCACTGACGTTTATGAAAAAAGTCTCCTCTTCCCATATCAAATAACTTTATACCATTGTCATAACACCAGCGTAAGTGTTTTATGGTGTTTAAATGCCCTAGATTATACATGCTATAATCAACATCAAAACAACTATTAAAGTGAAGCATTGTTTGTCCGTCTATAAAATTTAGCGTAATATTTATGGGTTTATCTTTGTCATAAATTACATAGATGCTTGCTTTTTTTTCAAAAATCATTTTAAACATTATTTCTTCATAGTAGTTTAAATATGGTAATTCAAAATTATGCTCTTCTTTTTGGGTAAATCGTAAGGCCGTTATTCGTTTTAATTCTTTAAATAACCTTTTATATTCTATTTCTTCAATTGCTCCATAGTACATAGTATATGTTGGCGCAATAGATAAGTCTAGTCTGTTTTGGTGTCTTCTAAGCTTGTTTGTTCTAGATTTACCTACTTGGTCATTTAAAAAAGCATCACAGGTGTTGTGGTCACCAAAGTAAACAGCATAGCCGTTGTAAAGAGGAAAACTAATTTCTTTTAAGTTTGTCTCTTGTATTGTAGTTTTTATGTCTAAATAATTAGGAATATCATATACAATACACGTTTCTATATTATATGTTTTATCTGGAGTATCAGTAGTTTTATAAACAACGGTTTTTAGGTAGTTATTTGTTATTTTATTGTAAAACCACGGAAAAGTCTTGTCTTTAAAAAAGAGATCAAGAAAAAAAGAAAATCTAGTGTGTGGTTCCAAATTGTTTAACATAAGTGTTTACTAAAACGCGATCTATAATTGTAACGCTTTGTTTAAAATAAGTATTGTAATAGTGGTTGCGTAATAACTCTTTAATCTATAATATTTAAAGACCATTTATTATTTTTAGCTACTACATAAAAATTATTTTTATTATCTAAATTTTTATAAACTTTAATGTCTTTATAGTGTTCTTTAGACGTAAAGAGTAAATTAAAAATAGGTCTTTTTAAATAAAAATAAGCTTCATTATTTTCAAAATCTAATTGAACGCTGTTCGCAGTTAGCTGGTTCTCTTCTATTTTAGTGTGCGTTACTTTTTTTTCTGTACTAGCGTTATGTGTCTGTTTGTGTAATTTTTGCTTTACTCTTTTATAGTACGTAATAAAATTTGCTTTTTTTAGAGTATAGTACAGTATATAAGTGCCTTTTGTTTTTATTTTTTTAGCATAAGCATTAAAACTAGCTTGTATAGAGCTAGGATCGTAAATTATGCAGTTGTAAAAATCAAAAGTAGTGGTTTTCCAATCTTTTTTGTAATAATCATAACCTTTTAGAAGATCATATGTTACTATGTTGTTTTTTATACACCATTCTATGTTTTTAAGCATGTCTAAGGAGCCTAAATGAAATTTAGAGTAATCTATATCATAGCAGCTCATTATATAGTAGCCAAGTGTTTCCTTAAACATATTAATACGTATACTAATAGGTTTTTGGTTATTATAAATAACAAAAATGCTAGCCTCTTTCTTTAAAATTAAATTGTAGATGGTATCTTGGTATTCATCAAAATGGCGCAACTCATAGTTGTTTTCTTTTTTTTCTTCAAACCGTCTAATTAATAAAGCTTTAAGTTCTATAAATAAACTGTTATATTTTTCTTTTGTAATATCTCCATAATAACAAGTGTAAGTAATGTCGAAACATTTTTCTAGTCTGTTTTTATAGCGTCTTAAATTAGACCTACTTTTAGTTCCAAAATTAGCAGTAAGATATTCTTCTACAGTTGTATACTTTTTTGTTTCAACTAAATATCCTTTTAGAGTTTTTAATTGTATTTTTTTTAATTTTCTAGCCTCGTTAGGTATGTATGTATCTAAGTAACCTGGTACATCAACCACCTCATAAAATGTGTTTTTGGTATTTTTTATATTGGTGCTTTTTGTAGTGTATAAAGTTTTTGTTTGGTATGTTATTTTTTTAAAAAATGGTAAGGTATTATCATTAAAAAATAAGCCTTTTAAAAATACAGTTTTATTATGTTTAGCCATAGTTAAAATGCTTTAGCAACTGTTATTTTATAGCTTTTTTTTATTCCTTTTAAAATGAAACTTTCTTCATTTTCTTTATAAATAGTAATAGAAGTAATGGGTTCTTGCAAAGTATATAGAATATCATAAACAGGCTTTCTTAAAAAATCATATTCTTCTCTAAATAAGTCAATAACTATATCTAATTTAGAAATATCATCATCAATATTTAGCGGTATAGTTTTATATTTATAATTGATATTTGTTTGTTTTAATGCCTCTTCTTTTTCTTTATTATTTTTGTTAATATAGGAGTGGTAAAGATTATCTATGTTAACTTTTTTTAGCAGTTTAATTATAAAATAGAAGCTTTTAATTTTAAAAGCTTTTATAGAGGCAGAAATAGAAGAGCGTAAATATTTTGGATCAAATGCTATCTGTTTTTGAAAGTAATATGTACTATTAGTAAATTTTGTTTTATATGAGTAAGATCCTTTTACCAAATCAAAAATTTCCATATTATTGTTAAAGCACCATTCTAATTGAAAAATTAGATCAGTAAAGCCTAAATAAAATTTAGAATAATGCACATCAAAACCTCTTACAAAACCATACAGAACTTTACCCATTACAGGAGTTAAAGATATACTAATAGGGTTGTTCCCGTCGTAAATTACAAATAGACACGCTCTTTTTTTATTTATTAATTCATAACCATTTTGCTCGTATCTATCCCATACAGATAAATCATAATGTTCTGTGCCTAACAAATCAAAACGTTTTTTGATCATTTCGGGAAACTTATTAAACAGGCGGTCATATTCTATTTTTTCAATACTTCCAAAATATACTTTATAGCTTATATTAAAGCATTTCTCTAATCGTTTTTTATATGTATTAAATTGAGATCTTTTTTTTGCATTAAAATGTTTTGTAAGGTAATCTTTAAGATTGCTATAATTAGTTAAATTAATCATAGAACCTTTATAGGTGTTAAGCTTAATAAATTTTATGTTGTTACTCGTGGCAATAGTTGGTTCTATATAATCCGGCACATCATTAAATAAATATGCTTTTTTATTAAAATCTAAAGGAGTAAAAGACTTATTTGCATAGAGAACGCTATTGGTAATCTTATTTTTTAATTGAACATAGAAAACCGATAAAGCCTTTGGCTTTAGAAGTATGCGGTCTAGAAAGTCTATGTTTATTAACATCTTTATTTATTTGCTATAGCTTAAGCTTAGTTACTTTGTTATTTAACTTTGTATAATAATTTATCTAGAGAGAAGTATTTTCCTAGAATTTGTTTATCTCTTAAATACTGCAATAATCTAAATTTTAGCCGGGTTATTTTTACCCAGGCTATGTCTACTATAGCGTTGTTATTGTAGTACAATCTATTGTAAAAATTATAATGGTAATTACTCCACTTTAGTTTGTAATAAGTCTCTCCCATAGACAGATCAAAAATACTAACATTATTCTGTATACACCAAGTAATATGGTTTACCATACAGATGTCTCCTATGTTATATATAGAATAGTCAACATCATAGGCTTGTATATGACTAAAAACAATATCTCTAAGATGAAAATTTAAAGTAATGCCAATAGGCTTTTTATTGTCGTATAAAACAAATAGAGAAGCTTCTTTTTTTAAAATTTTGTGATACACATAGGTTTGTAAATTATCCCAATCTGCAAGGTATCTGTTATGTGTTTTTTTTTGGTGAAACCTGTTTTTTAATAAACTATAAAATGTCTTAAAAATTAAGAGGTAAGTATTTTTTTCAATACTACCAAAATAAACACTGTTTGTAATTTTAAAGGAGCTTTCTAATTTTTTCTGTTTAGAGCGTAAATTTTTCTGATTTCTTTTACTTAGTTGGTCTTGTAAAAAATTAGCAGTACTAACTTGGTTTTTTAGGTTCACTAAAAAGCCTTTATATTGTGGTACATCTATAAATTTTAAATTTCCTATATTTTCTTTATGCTCGGTAAGTTGTATGTAGCTTGGTATATTTATTATAAGGTGCCTACTAGATTTATCAACAACTAAATTTTTAGCAGATGTAATAGGTGTGCTTGTAATTGAATTATATAAGGTGTCATCAAAAAATGAAGGCTTACTTCCCTCTATAAATAGACAGAAAACAAAGTTTGTTAATTTTTTAGAGAAATATTTTTCAAGCATACGATACCTTATTCTTCTAAATTATAAGCCATAAATGTAGTAACGTTTTGTAAACCTTTAATATAGTAATAATTCTGTTGGTTTGTTATTTTATAGAGCCTTACATCGTTTAATTTTTCTGATTTCTTGTATAAAAAATCATATACATATTTTAAGAGATGTTCATTTTTAACATCAAAAATAGATAACTCTTTTAAGTTTTCTTTTACGGGACTTGTATTGTTTTTTACAGGAACTGTTTTTTCTGTTTTTTTTGTATTGTTCTTAAGAGCAAATGTAAGTTGATGAAATTTTTTATGAATATTCTTATCTCTTAAATAATTTTTAAAATTAAAAAAGAGTAGCGTTATGTGCATCGTTATTTTTGATACAATAGACTTAGAGTCATAGACAATATGGTATTCAAAATTATACGTTGTTGTTGCCCAACGTTCTTTATACTCATAATAACCTTTAGAGAAATCTAAAAACTTAATGCCATTGGCAATACACCAATCTAGTTGTTTAATAATACTAGTAGTTCCAAGTCTAAAAGGCGAGTAATCAATATCAAACACTCTAATGGTATCAAAAGCAATAGTGTCAGAAAAATTTAATAAGGTAATTGCAATTGGTGTTTCTTTGTTGTAGGTAACAAATAATGCCGCTTTTTTCTCTAACAGCATTGGGTAAGTCACATCAAAATAAAAGTCCCATTCTTTTGGGTCTAAATTATTATTAGTCTCCTGTTTGTCATTAAAACGTTTTATAAGTAATTTTTTAAAAGCTGAAAAAAGAGAGTTGTATTTTTCTTTAGTAATAGTTCCATAATACATATTATAACTAATGTCAAAAGAGTGTTCTAGCTTTCTTTTGTATAGATTAAACTTGTAATTACTGTTCTTACTAAGCCTTTTTTGCATATACTCCTTAACACTTAAAAAGTTTTCTAACTCACATAAGTAACCAGGGTATTGTATCGTTTTTTTTATTTTATATCTAGAGTTGTTTAAAACACTTTGGGTATTAAAAAAAGTATGTACATCATAAATTAAAAAAGTCTTTTTTAATGACGTGTTACTTTCTTCTTTGGCAATAGTGTAGGTAATTCCTTTTGTATTTGTTTTAGCAGTATTTATATATACTAGTTTTTTAGCGCTTTTAAAAAAGCTAAGATCTGGAAACAGGTTAAACGATACTTCCTTTTGGTCATCCAAAAAATGACTCAACCACTTTTTTATAAAAGTTTTGCTAAGAAAAGGATTGTTGTGTATCATTTTTTAATAGAACTACTTTTTTTTAGAATCTGATAAAAGTATACTTTTAACATCGTCGCTTAAGGTTTTACTGAACTTTTTAGCACTTTCAGATACCATATGTGTTCCATCATATGTATTGTATTCAGAACTTGTTTCAGAATAATCTAAAAACGAAATATTTTTTACTTTAGCAATGCTGTCAAACTGATAATTAAAATTCTCCCACTTTTCATTTTCAAGTTTTAAATTTTCTGGGGTTAAAGGCATACGTACTATAAAAACATCTCCTTTTTGTTTTAAGTAGTCTATTGTTTTTGCAAAGCTTAGAAATCTAATTTTACTAATTTCTTGTGTTTTTAAAAATTTATCTTGAAATTCAATTGTCTTTTTTTTCCAATTAGTAATATCTTCTTCCGTAACGGTATAAGATTTACTTTTTAATTTAAACTCATTCCATCCGTTTGGGTGTGCCACTAAGTTATCCCATTTATTAGTTGGGTAAAATGCATTGTATAGAGAAATTGGGTAACAATTACTAATATAATCAAAATTTGGAGCAGAAGTAAAATTAGTAATTTTACCAAGAATTTTCTCTTTGTCTAGTTTTTCTAAGGCAGACTCATCTAAGTTTTTTACAGAGCTAAAACTAATAGGAGAAACAGATAAAATAAATAAACCTTTTTTAGTGGATTTTTTCAACTTGTTTTCTATAGCGTTTAAATAAGTATCTCCATACTGAGACTGCTCAAAGTTAATGGCAAAATTAACCATTGGTTTATCTAAATTAAACTCACTTAAATTGTCTTCAAATATTTGAGGCGAAATGCCTTGACTTGCAGTAGATACTCCTATTATAAGACTACCAGCTTCTTGACAGAATTTCGGATAATTTTCATCTACATAACCAGTAGATACTTTATACATAAAACTAAAGTACACGCCAGTTAATACTACACAAAACAGAATTATTTTTAATAAGAAATGTTTCATAAGACTAAAATTGAAAATAGATGAAAGAGTTCTGTCTGTTAATTCCAAATAACACAATAACTAAGATATAAGCAAAGCATATGAGCCATTTACGGTATTTAGGTTTATCTAGAACTAGTTCATACACTTTATCGTTTCCTTTGTAATAATGAATTATTTGTACAATAATTATAAAAAGTACGCATAAAAATAACTCTAGGTAATTGTTAAGCAAGTTAATGTGTAAACTTCTTAAATTAAACATACTTTTTATATAAAGTATGGCACTAGATACAGATGATGATCTAAAAAATACTAGCGATATTAAGAAGTAAGCAAATCCAAAAAACCAATGAATTTTGTTTAAGAAAAATTCTAGAAATTTAAATTTTGCAATTAATGCTTTTTTGCTTGGCTTAACAATACTTACTTCAAGTATAATTAGTAAGGCATTTAGCATACTCCAAACAACAAAAGTCCAGTTGGCTCCGTGCCATAAACCAACAATAAAAAATACAATTAATGTAGCTGTTAATTTGTTAAGTTTTACTTTATTTATAAGAGGCAAGTAAATATAATCTTTAAGCCATAACATTAAAGATATGTGCCATCGTTGCCAAAAATCAGAACTATTTTTCGCGAAAATTGGTCTGTTAAAATTCTGCATTAAATCTACACCTAATATTTTAGCAGTACCTATTGCAATGGTTGTATATGCAGAAAAATCATAATAGATCTGGAACATAAAGAAGATAGCACCTAATATTAGAGAAAATCCATGGGGACTTTCTGGATCTGCATAAGCCTCATCTACATATATACCTAGTCTGTCTGCAACTACAATTTTTAGAAAAAATCCCCAAGCCATCATAATTAGGCCTTGTTCAATATTTTTAATATTAATAGTTACCTTTTTCTTTAACTGTGGCAATAAAGTAGATGCTCTCTCTATTGGCCCAGCAACTAACTGCGGAAAATACCCTACATATAAAGCAAAAATACCTAAGTGCCTTTCTGGCTTTATATTTCCTCTATACACATCAATGGTATAACTCATTGTTTGAAAAGTATAGAATGAAATTCCTACAGGTAGTAAAATCTGACTTATATGGTAACTTTGCTCAGCCTCTTCAAGAGGTATAGATATTCCAAAAAATTCTAATAAACTGGCAAGTGATGTAGAGAAAAAGAATAAATACTTAAAAGCTACTAGTATGCCTATGTTTACAAAAATACTAATACCGGCAAAGATTTTTTTTGTTCTTTGTATATCGGTAGCATAAATTTTAAGAGCACAGAAATAATCTACTACAGTAGATGCTATTAGTAATAAAACCAAAGCAGGTTCAGATTTCATATAAAAATAATAACTACCAATTAGTAGCCATATCCATCTAAACTTATGAGGTATACAATAGAAACCTATAACAATAAGCGGTAGAAAATATAAAAACTCAAAAGAATTAAATAACATTTTAGTAGTAGTTATATGGTGCTTAGTAACAAGCTAAATTAACTATTTCATCACTAGAATTAGTTTAAAAATGCTGAAATGTTAAAATATAAGATAAGTTACGCTTTATGATAGTCTTATCTGAAAAAAATTACGCTGTTATGGTTATTTTTTCTATTGTCTTAGGACCCACAATTAAGTATTCCTGACTATGTTTTATTTCAAATACAGTAATAGTATCTATAGGTGTAGACTGTAAAAAAAGATAGTCATAAACAGGTTTAGATATGATACTAAAACTAGTATCATTATATGCTATAGGAGTTAAATTATCTGTACTGTAGTCCGTTAAAGTTGTAATTGTATAATTGATATTGTTATTTAATCGTTTTTTATTTTTACGAAGTAAGGTTTTTATTTTGGTTCGCTTTTCTGCTATTTTATACGATTTTAAAAAGTTTTTAAATTTAATTTTTGAAGCTTCAATACTGGCAATAAAACTATGGACTATTTTTTTTGAGTAGATAATGTGATTTTCATACTCGTACATGTAATTGCTCCAAAATCTTTTATATTCTAAATCTCCATAACCCATATCTAATAGCTCATAATTGTGATTAAGAGACCATTCTATAATTTTATAGATAGAAATATTACCTAATGAAAATTTAGAAAAATTAGGATTAAATGAAGAGATTGAAATAAATAGAATATTTTTAAAATGATAATTTATACAAATATTTATAGGCTCTTCATTACTATAAATAACAAATATAGAAGCCTTTTTAGTGTTCACTAAATTAAAAACTAAATTGTAGTAATAATCCCAGTTTGCAAGCACATCGTTGGGCTCATTTCTTTGGTTAAAACGATGCACTAACATTTTATGTAATGCATCCATTAAAAAGCGATATTGCTCTGCGGTAATACTTTCAGTTATCATGTTATAACTGTAATTAAAACAAAGCTCAAACCTATTTACAGATCTATTAATGCTAGTTCTAAATTTTTTAGAATATTCATTTCTTAAAAATAAATCTATAGTTGTTTTTTCTTTAATATGTATAGCACAACCGTTTACATCTTTCTGGAATACTTTTTTTACACCTATACTCTCATCTGTATAAAAATAGGGCGTTAAATACTTAGGAAATAGCTTAATAGATACGCATTTCGGATTTAAAATTGGTGTTGCATCTTCTTCTAAGCTGTACAATGTTTCTGTATTGTAGTTGCTCTCTAATTTAGTGTAGTAGGGAAGTATGTGTCTATTTTCGGTAAATTCTGTATAAAAATCTTTTGTAGTAAGGAACATAACTTTTATAGTAATATAGCGGCTAGGAGAATTATTTTTTTAAACAGGTAATGTGTAGTTACTTAGAGCAACAATAACAATTATTTGGTTTGTAATATCCTCTTCTATGTAAAAAATTAAGGATTCTCATTTTTAATATTTCTAACTTGGTATAGCCAAAGTTACTAATACTAATAGAGCTGTCTAAAGCCTGTACATAATGCCACCATTTTTTTGGTAAAAATAAAACATCTCCAGGTTGTAGCACTACTTTGTAAAACGGAACATTTTTAAAGTTCGTAAATTCTTCAGCATTAAAATTAGCAAGATCAATTTTGCTTGCTACAGCACCATTTATGTATTTAGAACTTGGGTATATGCTTTTAGCATGTGTAGGAGGTACTATAATAAATAATTTTTCACCCTTAATCTGTGCATACATATTATCTCCAGAATCGTTATGGAAGCCTGTAACGGTTCCTTTAGGACCAATCCAAGCAGCTATATCATTTACAGCAGTGTGCTGTTCAAAAATTGTAAAATCTGTATCTCCACCTAAATTAGGTAAATAGTTAAATATATCTAGCGTTGTTAAATAGTCTGTGAAATTAGTATCCGTGTTTGCTTCTTTTAATTTTTCTAAATAACTCTTAAGCGTAGATTTTTGGTATTTAGTTTCTCCTTGTATATAATTACCAGCGAGTAAGTTTACTTCTTTATCATCTGCTAAATTTATTAAATACTCTAAACTCCATTTTTTAGTTGCGCCCCAGTCTTTTGCATATCCTTTTATAACTACAGGCTTTTTTTTGTTAAAAAGAATGTTTTTAAATGAGTTAGTGTCAACCGTAGCTAGTTCTTCTACAGGCTTACTTAACTCCAAAATTTCATCTAAAATATCCATAAGAGTCCTGTTTATTAATTAAATATAATAAGATTTATACAAAGCACTATTTATTGTACCTATATAACGGAAAAAAAGATGTTTTAAGTAAAGGCGTTAAATTTTTATTTTGACTAGATAAAGTATTGTATTCTTCAGTGTTTAGAATGTATTTCCAAACTTTAAACTTTTTATAATCATTGGAGAAAGAAGCTTTAAAGTCGAATAAAGAATCGTGATTTCCGCCAAAACCACCACCTAGGTTAAAATAAGAGTATCCTTCTAGTGTTCCTTGTACACGTACTTCATTTAAAATAAACCGAATAGGAGATAAGTGCTTGTATTCTTCTAAGGTGCCAGATAAATGATATTGTATTATGGTTTTATCTGTTTTTATAATTAGAGCAGCAGAAGCAATTGTATTGGTGTCTTTGGCAACAGCAAAAACAATCTCGGCATTGTATTGGTTACTTTTTAAAATATCGTAAAAATAATCTTCCTTAAAAAAATAGTTTTCATTTGCCTGTAACCTAGACATTGTTTTGTAATACATGTCAATAAAAATAGCGACATCTTCTTTTGTTTTACCAATTCTAGAGTAGAACAGTTTTTTATTTCTATTGATATATCGCTTTGTTGTTTTAGAAAAATTAGACTCTTGCTCTTCTAAGGTTTGTTTTAGATTTAGGTTTACAATTTTACTTATGTTTTCAATTTTTCCTAGACCAGATAATATTCTTTTCTGATTGTCTATATATGGGTTTAAACTACTGTAGGCACAAATAATATTCTTTTGCTGAAAGTAGATACGTAACTTGTTGTAAAACGGAGTAAGGTTGGTGTCTGGTGTAATGTTTTTACTTAGCGGACCACCATAACCATATACAGAAGTAACATCAAAAAAAGAACTGTTTTTAATAGGCCTTATAAGTACAGGAAATGCTATAATAGTATCTTTTGTTGTATAGGAAATAAGTGCAATTTCTTCATCATCATGAGCACAATTGATATGGTAGTCATAGGTATGATAAAAATCATACCCAGCTACTTTATCTAAAAGAGCATCCCACTCTTTCTTATTTCCTATTATTTTCATCATACACTACATCCTAATAAGGTCTTCTATATACAGGGAAGTAATTACAAACTTCATCACATGCTGTGGCAGAAACAATAGGTTCTGATAGTGAGTCGTATATTTCTTTGTTTATTATTTTTCTTCCGGTATAGAAAATGACATCATCATCTTTTGGAAAAAATACTTTTTTACTCTTGTATAAACCGTCATCATCTTTTAGGCCACCACCAAGAATATAGAATTTCTTTTCTTGTTGTACAGCCCATTTTAATATTTCAACTCTTAAAAAGTCATTTGGCCTACATTCAAAATACTTAGCTCGTGTACCTCCTAAAAATGCATAAAGCGTATTATTGTTTATAATAACAAGTTCAACAGAAGCTGCTATGTTATCTTTATATGATTTGGCTATGGCAAAACTATTTGGATTTGCGTGTATTAAATTTTCAAAATATTGCTTTGGAAAATAGTAGATTTCTTTAGCATTATTACGGTCCATAGTTTCAATATATACTTTATGAAAATTTTCTATTACACTATCTGTAATTTCATTTCCTTCGTATAATTTAAAGGTAAGTTCGTGCTTTTCTGCTTTTCTATAGTTATTTCTAACCTTTGTAGAAAAAGCAGTCCATTGGTCTTCATCATTTTCTTTAACAGTACCTTTTACGTTACGTAAGGTTGCAGAGAGTTCTCCTGTGTAGTTTACATGATTGCCATTAAGGTTAAAACGCACAAACTCTGAAACTATATTATTTTTATTGTACCAACTATCTACCATTGACCAAAAATGGTTTAATATTTTTGTCTTAGAGCAATCTTTGCATAGTGGGCCGCCATAACCATAAGGAGTAATAACATCCTTGTAATTTTCAATAGCATCAATTTTACGAATGTAAAATGGCATTATTGTAGCAGGTATACCGTCTTCAGTTAGTAAAAAGTAACGCAATTCATCAGTAGAATTTTCGTAATACTTTAAATACTCATAGGTGTAGTATACATTATTACACCAATAATTAGTTAATAATTCTTTATAGACGTTTATTTCTTCTAATGTTTTTAAATCCTTTACAAATAAATTGTATTCTTTAGCTTTTGGCTTCTTTTTAACCACTTTTCCTGGGTTACCTACAACAGTAGAATAATCGGGAACATTTTCTATAACAACAGAACCAGCACCAACTGTAGCCCATTTGCCAATAGTTACTTTTGGTATAACAACAGAATTTGCCCCAATAAAAGCACCTTCTTTAACGTGTACTTCTCCACATAAAGTTACTTGCGGAGCTATATGTGCATAATCTTCAATAATTGAATCATGATCTACACTAGCACCACTATTTATAATTACGTGTTTTCCAATTTTAGCATTAGACTGTACTATACCACCCGCAAAAACAACTGTTCCTTTGTCTATTGTTGCTGTTGTAGCAACCATTGCACTTTTATGTGTAATAGAAATGTAGTCTACATCTAAAACTTTAGCAATTTTTTTACGTATTTTATTGTTGCCAATAGCAATAATCATAGGACTGCCCACAATAGGGAAGTTTTCATAATTTGTAGCTACTTTTTCAACCTTTAAAGATGCAAATAGACTGTTTTTAGGTGCGTTGTCAAAAACATCAGTTATTTCATAACCGTTAGACTTTAAGGTGTCTATAATAACGTACGCATGGCCACCAGCTCCATATAAGCGTACTTTAATTTTGTTAGGTTCGTCCATATTTTAGATAAAATAAGATTTAAAGAATACTATCTTTTTGGTTTATTAACCTTGTGTATTAGGAGTGCTACATCTGGGGGGAATTTTATTATAGCACTTAATATGTATTAATTTTTATTTTGTTGGTGTGCCTGTAAACGTAGTCATGTTTAGGTTGTCACTATTATTAACACCTTCTTTAAAAAAGACCTTCTTTACAGTTAAAAGAATAATTTTAAGATCTGTTTTAAAAGATCTGTTTTCTACATACCAAACATCTAACTCAAATTTTTGCTCCCAAGAAATAGCATTTCTACCATTTACTTGTGCCCAGCCTGTAATTCCAGGTTTTGCTAAATGTCTTTGTTTTTGAAAACTATTATACAAAGGCAAGTACTCTACCAATAAAGGTCTAGGACCAACAAGGCTCATGTCATTTTTTAAAACATTCAGCAATTGTGGTATTTCGTCTAAAGAATATTTACGTATAAAGTTTCCAAATTTTGTAACTCGTAAATGAAACGGTAATAGTTCTCCATTCGCATCTTTTTTGTCGGTCATAGATTTAAACTTAATTACTTTAAATATCTTCTCATTTTCACCTGGTCTAGGCTGAAAAAAGAAAACTTTTCCGTTATTTAAAAAGAATAAAACTATGGCAACAGTAAAGAACAGGGGGAATAAGAAAATAAATCCTAAACCGGCAAGAAGAAAATCTAAAAGTCTTTTAAAAAAATTAATGTACATTTTTTTTGATTGTTTTGGCAGTTGTTGTTTTGGTTTAAATTAATTGTTTTCATAAAAATGCATTCCCCATTGGTTAATTGAGGTGGTTATGTGCGTCATATCTGTACTATTGTACCTAAAGTCTATATGTATATTTAATAGATAAGACCAGCTATCTGTTTTTTCATTCCCTGGCCATAGTTCAGATGGGTAAATATCTTTGCCAATTAAAAATGCTTTTAAACTTAAAAAAGTGGCTCTATCTTTAAATACCAAATGCAAACCAAAAGGTGTGTTTTTACTGTCTGTTAGAATGTTAAAGTTACTATTTATATTTAGATGCTGTAAAAGGTACTCAAAATTCTGTTTTTTATAAGAGGTATAGTCTTTTTGTATATAAGAATTAATATACGTCTTATGTTCTTCTTTTAGCGCTACAACATCATACTGGTGTTGTAAGTAGGTTTCAGACGCTCCTATAAGTCCTAAATAGATGTCTTTTGCACTAGAGTCTACAGTAGTAGCAATGTATTCTTTTTTAAGATCCATTGCGGTAGTAATAGCTTCCCAATTGTTGTAAAAGGCTGTATTAGGTAAAATTTCTACATTAGATTTTTTAATTTTTTCTTTGTTGGGTTGCCATAAAATACCTCCTAATGCAATGGGTAATGTTTTACGTAAAGATGCCACACAATAATCTGCAGTACTTGTTAAACAACCAGTACTTAACCAGCCGTGAGAGTGGTCTTCTATACAAATAGGTCTGTTTGCTGTAGTAGGTATAGTGTAGTTAAAAAATCCCCAGAAATTATTTAAAAGAACAATGTCATTTTTTGTAGCAAAATCTAATACATTTAAATCATGCGTTGTAGTAAACGGGTCTATGGTGTAAAAATGTATGTTAGAATAACAGTTTTGCAGCCAACTGGTAACATGCTGACAATAATATTTAGGAAGCCATATTTTTTCAATGGACTGTTCAGAAATAAGTTTGTCAAAAATATACTTCATAGCGTGTCTTCCTGTATAGAATAATTGGTATTCAGGAATGTACTCTAACGTATTAAAATCAGTAATTTTATCAGCATCTGTACTGTGAAAAAAAGAACCCAAACCTGCTTTATTTTTCATAAATAATACTACTTACTAATTTTATGCCAAAAATAGCCAAAAAAAGAAGTGTACGCCAATATATACAGAGTTCTAGATATAGTGTAGTATTAATTAGATTAACGCATCGTTTACTTGTTTTCTTAACAAGAAAATTAAGAGGTTTTGTGTAGTGTTAATAAGAATGTTAAACCTTGTTAACAGCAGAGTTACTAGCTATTTTACAGTGCTTCTATTTGTAGCAATCGGTCACATTTAACGTAGGTTATTCCACTTTTGTACCTATTAAATTTAGCAATGTCTGTATGGCCTTTTAGCCATGCGATATAAATTGCAGCGGTATTTATGCCTGCTTCATGAGAAAATGGGTAACCACCTCCAAATCTAGGATTTAGCTCTAATACATAAATTTTTTGGTCTGCAATAAAAATATCACAATCTAAGTTGCCGGTATGTTTTAATTTTTTTGCAATAGTTTCTCCTATGGCAGTTATTTCTGGTTGTATTACAGAGGTTGCTTTGTCGGTTTCTCCAGATCGCATATACAGTTTTTCTCTTGCAAAAGTACCGTAGTAATCTCCTTTAAAATTATTTAAAACATCTAGTCCGTATTCTACACCTTCAATTTTTTCTTGTATTAATATGGCCTGGTCTATACTGTTTTTACTAGCATTGATTAGAATAGATTTTTTCAACTTTAATTTTAATAGTTTGTATACCAGTAAAAGTTCTTCTTTAGTATCTACAGTTTCTATACCTATAGATGCGCTTCCCCATCTAGGTTTAAGTACCAAAGGAAAACTCAATATATTAGCGTCTATAGCTTCTAAAGCTAAGGCGTAGTCTATGTATGTTTTTGGAGTTAAAATATTATTTTCGACTAAAAAATTATAAGTTTTCCATTTGTCAAAAGCAATGTCTATAACCGCTTCACTAGAGACAAGTACGGCAACACCAATTGCTTTTAATTCGTCTTTATGTTTGGCCAATATGGGCAACTCTAAATCGTTTAAAGAAATTATAGCATCTACATGGTACTCTTTACAAATTGCAGATATACTACTTATATAGTCATGATCATAAATACCCGGAACTATTTTAGCTATGTCTGCATCTATTAATGCTGGCGCATTAGCAAGCATATCGGTTGCTAGCACAAGACCATTGCCGTTTAATGCTTCTTTAAAATAATTAATAAGGTAATTTCTTCTGCCTGCGCACGTAAAAAGTATATTTGTTTTTTTCATCTGTATATTTTAAATGCGTAGGCTAATTGCTTTTTTTATAGAGGTTAATGGCTATTTTTCTTTTTCCAGATTTTAAAGACGGAATTTCATGCACATACGCTACTTGTATAGTAGCATCTGTACCAATATCATTTTTAAACAAGGCAACTAATTCATCTTCTCTTAAAAAATTGGTAGTTGTGTTTATTTTTATTTGATATTCTTTTTCTGCTGTTTGTATAAATTGTAATTGTTCTACCTCATGAAAATCGTATACGTAAGCATGCATTGTAAATGGGTTTAATGCATCTCCATTTGTTTTGTACAATACATCCATTTTTCTTCCTTCTACGCTTTTTAGCATCGGTAAGGCATCTTTATTATCGTCGTAAAAAGAACCCACATCTCCAGTATCATAACGGATCATGTGTGTAGCTGTATTGTATAAATCTGTAACAACAATACGTCCTATTTCTCCTTTTTTTGCAGGTATATCTTTGTCTAAATCTAGTATTTCTATCTTATAACTTGCCCAGTTTATGGTAAAATAAGTCTGGTTAGGTAGTTGTTGCGCAAGTATACCATTTTCAACATTAGAATATCTAGATACGGTAGGCGCTTTAAAATAATATTCCATTTTAGACTGTACGGTAGGCGATAAGCCCTCTGCAATTGCAATTGTAGATTGTATGTTGCAGTCTAAAGGTTCTGCGTTTACTTTGTCTAAATATTTACAAATAGTCTCAAAGCCAGATGGGTAACCAAGCCAACCTTTAGCAGAGCTGTCTTTTTGTAAATTGACTATTAATTTTTTAATGTAATCGTCGGTTAATTTACTAACATCTAACTGTTCTGTGTTTTGTAAATAAGCCAAAAGTTTGGGTTTTTTGTAGTATGCGGCCCAAAAACGAAGGTATAGTAATTTCTGCCCAATTGTAAAACCAGCTAACTTTGCAAAGTATAGGGTGTCTGCTGTATTTCTTTTTTTCTTTAGAGGAGTTTGGTACACTTTAAAAGGCGCACCTGTAGAACCACTAGTACTCACAGAAATTAATTTTTCTGGTTTTAGGGTTTTAGATGTAATAGCCTTAAAATTAGCCTTTATGGTATTTTTATCTACCACAGGAAAATCTTCTAGGTTTTTAACACCACTATATTCTTTGTAAAATTCAGTAGTAGTTACAGCACTATGCAATAAAGAAGTTAAAGCAGCTCTTTGTTCTTTTAGCTGTTTTTCTTTAGAAGAGCTATAAAAAGACTGAATAGATTTTAAATCTTTTTTTATAACACCTCCTTTAAGAGTATCAAGAGTCCAAAAAGCAAAATTTCTACATTTAGCTGCTATTCCCATAGGTCTATGTACTGATTTTTAGTTGGTTGGTTATTAAAAATTCAAATATCAGCAAATAGTCGTTATCTTTTCTTAAAACTATCAGAAATTACTTAAAATATTACGCTTATTTTTCTAACGAAATGTATTCTTGGTGTAGTTGTTCCCATATGTATGAACGCTCGTAGTTTTTAACCATAATAGCTCTACATGTATTGGGGTTGTATAGTTCTTCTTTATGGTCGTAAAACTGAAGCATTTTAGCATACAGAGCCTCTGCATCTTTTACAGGAATAATAGTACCATTAACACCCTCTTGTATAATTTCGTTACAACCATTTATATCTGTTACAATACTATACAGTTTCATAGCGCCAGCTTGCATAACAACATTTGGGAACCCTTCTCTGTAACTAGGAAACGTTAACGCATCAGAGATTGCAAAATAAGGCCTAACATCTTCTTGCCAACCAATACCTAAAACCGTATCGTTATTGTAAATGTAATCTAAAGACGCTTTGTTAAGGGGGTCTAATTCTGTCTCAAAAGTACCCACCAATAATAATTTTACATTCTTTTTTATAGCCGCTAACTTTTTAAAAGCAAGTATTAGCTCATTAATACCTTTGTCTGCCACCAATCTGCCAACAAACGTAAACACAATATCTTCTGGCGCAAAACCTAATTCTGTTCTTAACTTTAAATTGTCTGCTGCAGTATACAAGTCAGGATTAAAATGATTGGTGTCTATACCGTTAGAACTACCCTTACCAATTACTTTTAGCTTGTCTTTACGTGTAAACTTTTCTTTAATAATAATGTCTTGCAACCCAAAAGAATTAGGGTAAATTTTAGTAGCGCAAGCGTAGGTAATTTTTTCTACAAGATTTAAAATGGTTCTTTTTGTACCCGTAGCTTCTAACAATGGCAAACCAGCAATAGTATGTAATCTGTGTGGTACACCAGCTAATTTAGCAGCTAACATAGCAGCAGTACCAGCTTTTGGCGTGTGACTATGTACTATAAAAGGCTTTTCTTTTTTAAATATTTTGTACAGGCCGTATACAGATTTTACATCTTTTATAGGTGTTATTTTACGGGTTAACTCTACAGCCATAACAGGCACTCCTTCTTGTTTGCGTACATCTTCTAAGGCGCTACCACCACTAGAAACACCAATTACATCATAGTAATTGCTCATGTAATGCAATTGTCCTGTAAGTAGTTTACCCAATGAGTTGGGAATTGTGGTAACACGAATTAGTTTCTTTTTCATAATAATGATTGGCCTTGCAAGATAAAGTTATGATTTTATACGCCTACTATATTTTTACTCTGTGGTAGTTTTGAAATTAACTTTACGCAAAGAAAAGATACAATCATAGATGTTATTGCTATTAGAGGACTTTCGATTAAAGGGTTAATGGGCTCTGTACGGTAAAAAGAGTAAATATATTGAACAACGTTTCTTACTATAATAATATGTACCAAGTATATCCCAAAAGTATATTTGGCTAAATAGTTAATAAAATTATTAAATTTAATATTCGTAGACCCAAAATTTTGAAAGAAGATAAAAATTGCAGTAACTAATAATACGCTAGAAATAGATAAATTATTATTTATAATATTTATTAACTCTCTATTAAATAAATAACAATATAATATAGGTAATATCGCTAGTGTAACTAAACTTGCAATAAGAAGTATTGCCTTTATTTTAGGTAAAATAATAGGGTATTTTCTTAAATATACACCAAGTAGCATATAACCTAAAAAGCCACCAAAATAGTTTAAGATAAAATAATAATTACCATCTATATGATAAAAATCAGGCAAAATAAAACTTATATAAGGTAATAGAATAGTACACAACCAAAGTAGAAGTATAAATTGATATTCCTTTTTTGTAGAAGCTATTATCCACGGGGAAATAACAGGTGCTAACAAATATAAGCCACATATAGTATATATAAACCAATAGACACCAGTAACCGGAGACAAAGGAATTAAAATCAACTTTTTTATAGTTATACCAAGTGTATTTACACCTATTAGATATTGAATTAATAAAATTATTAATGACCAAAATAATACAGGTAAGGCTAGTCTAGAAAATCTTTTTATATAAAACTCCTTCATTTTAATTCTAGTAGGTAATAAAAGAGCTCCAGAAATAGTTAAAAACAATTCAGAACTAGGATTACCTAATAAAGAAATTATAACAGCATAAAAACCGTACGAGTCTTTAGTAGACATTGCAGAATGTGTTAAGATCACTAAAAAACAAGCTAGTACTCTTAAATTGTCTATATAATGTATTCTTTTGCTTTCCATTTATTTTCTATTAAAATTTAAAAAGTTCAAATCTAGTTATAAAAGCTATTTTTATTGTAATTAATCTATTAACTGGTAAATTTTAACGGTAACGGTTATACTAAAACCATAAAAAAGTGAGTTTAATTTAAAGTATATGGCTTGTTCATATACAGATAAATACTACAAATTAGGTAGTTCGTCGATTTTATCACTAAAAATAAGGGTGTAAACGTCTGAAATTAAGTTTGTAGCGTAATTGTTTAAGTTAGTTGTCGATTTTTATGAACATTTAATCGATTATTACGTTAAAATTGTATCTTTAAACCCCAACACTAAAAGTAGTATGTACAAGCAGCCATTAACCCTAGTAAAAGTTTTAGTTTTTAGCTTATTGCTAATAGCGCCAGTAACCTCTTGCACGCAAGAAGATTTGTTAGCTAATGTTATAGCAGAGGCAGAAACACCAGAGCCAGATCCAGAGCCAGATGTTACCCCTGTAGACAATTTAAAAATTAATACAACACCTTGTGACTATACTATAGAGAATTTAGAAGCGGGTACTACTTTGGCTGTAGAATGCCAACTAGATCTTAAAGGTGCTACCATAACCATACCTTCTGGAGTTACTTTAGAATACAAAGGCGGTGAAATTATAAATGGAACGTTAAATTTTGCTAGTGCAGGTAAAATAGATGGTAATTTATTAAACCATAAACTTACGGTTGCAGGTAATGTCAGCTTACTAAGCGAAACTTTTATATTGCACCCTAACCGCTGGGAATTGGTACAAGGAGTAACTACAACACAAATTGCACAAAAAAATAATGATAATTTAGAAGAATTAATGTTCTATACAAAAAGCATTGGTGCAACTACTTTTAGCATAGATAAGTTTGATGCTTATTTTGAAGTTTCTAAAGTTACTAGTACTAAAACTAATGCTAATTTTTATCCAACTAAAGAAAGTGTCAATGTTCCTGGTGACTTTACATTACTAATGTCTGATAATACAGTACTTAGGGTTTTTCCGAATAGTAATTCTGATTATGCTTTATTAGCAGCAAGAGAAGTCAGTAATGTAACTATTAAAGGAGGAATTTTAATAGGAGACAGAGATGAGCATAGTTTTCCCGATGGCGGAAGACATGAAAAAGGACATTTATTGTATTTGCATGCAGCTGTAGACTCAAAGGTAGATGGGGTGACTATGAAATATGCTAATGGTGATGGTATGAAAATAGATGGCATTAATTTCACTTATAATCCAGAATATAAGCCTACTCATAATATTTTGGTTCAAAATTGTTTGTTTGACTCCAATAGAAGGAATAATTTATCAATTACGGATGGTTTTGATATTACTATTGATAATAATACATTTTTAAATGCCGGTGTAGATACAGGCAAATCTGAAGGTGTAACGCCCAAATTTGCTATAGATATTGAAGCAGCAAGAACAAAAGATGAAAATGGCGATTATATTTATTATGAAAAATCGTATGACATTACAATCAGTAACAATATTGAACGTGGTAGTGCAGGAGGAGGCTTTACTGTGCACATAGGCGAGGATGTGTCCATCGAGAATAATGATGTAGAAACTAATATATCTTGGAGTTTTGCTTCAGGTGTAAAAATTATAAATAATTTAGTACAGGCTAAAAGTGAAGAACAAAAATTTGCTATTTTAGGAGGGCGATCAGATAATTCAGTAGGGTCTTTTGACAATGAGATATCAGGTAATAAAATAATAGGTTATGGCATAGGGATTGTCATTCATAATAGAGAAAATTTAGTTTTTGACAATGAAATAGAAAACTGTGGAGTTGGAATATATTTACGGAACTTATCCAATTCTAAAGTGTATTCTAATACAATTTATTCTGATGAAAATTTAAAATCAGAAAATAGCAGGGGTATTTCTGCATTTAGAGCAAATATTAATGATGTTGAAATTTACAAAAACATCATAAATGTTAAAAATGACCCTATGCGCCTTATGGAGGTTAATGATACTGATGAAGGAGAGGATTATGCATTTAACGTTTATGATAATGAATTAAACTCTTCTGTGTTGTCGACCATTTCCAAAAGTTCAGGAATTAATTTCTATGAGAATAATTTTAATATTGGAACAATAATTTATAACAGTTCTAATCTAGATTTTAAAGATAATATTATAACAGCAGAAACTACACATGGATTTGAGTTAAGAGATAATTCTAACAATATATTATTTACAGATAACTCTATAGATGTTAGTGCAAAAAAAGAGTGTATAAAATCTGATACAAGTTCTAGCTTTCAAGAAAAAGATAATTCTTGTCTGTAATATATGTTAAAAATAGATCGATCAATAATAAAAAAGGCTATGATCTCTGTGTATCATAGCCTTTTTTATTATATAAATAGATTAAATAGTCTGGAAAAGGGTATATCTGTTAATGGTAACAAGACAAAAACGACTAAGTAAAATTTAGAGAATTTTGTTATTTTATTATCTTCTATGGACTGTATAAAACCAAGAGCACTTAAAATAATAGCAAAACCTTTTACTGTAGCAATAGGATATGTTGAGAATATAAAAATGATTAAAAACCAATTTCTAAATTGCGCTAATTTATACTTATTAGGCAAGCAAAAAGTTATAGCAATCATACCTTCAATAAAAATTGTCCAATACGATAGAAAAAAACTAGAAGACGATATGCTTACGTTGCTTAGTAAATTAAAAGAATCTTTTGGATTGACTGTATTAATTAAGAGGTCAAGGTTACTCTCATTTGCTTTTAAACTTAATATATCAATATTATTTAAGATAGAAGTAACTCCAAAAAATCTAGGGTCCGTTGTATTTGTAAATTCAAAAAATGAGCCGTTCAGGAATTCAGGAGCTAAAAATTTACCAATAGTAGCAAACAAAAAACACAAACCAATAATAATCTTAGCTTGGTAAGATAACATATAGATTTTATTTTCTTCCTTAGAAAAAAATAGCACTATTGCTACTGCAATAATTGCATAAGCAAATATATGTTTATGATTAGGTACGTATGCTACTAAGTCTAGTATTAAGTAAAAAATGGCAGAAATTAATGCTAATAGTGCCCAATAGTATTTGTTCTGTAAAATATTTTTAAAAAGTAATGGAGGAACAAGAAATACAGGCATAAAAATAGCTAAATAATTATTGTCGTTCATATACATTAATAAAACGATGATTATTAGCTTTAAACTAATTGTTAGTGGCTTCTCATTAAATAAGAGCGCATCTTTTTTATTAAGCGCTGTTAAAAATTTAGTTAGCATAATTAATGTCTTTTAGTTTAATTTCTTTAGTTTTAGCATCAAAATCAACAGTTAAAACTTCAATTTTTGTAATTAAGGCATTATCTATTAAAAGAGAATTTACACTTGTAGGTTTTAATGTAATATTTTCTTTTTCAGGATTAAAAAACCATTTTTTAGATTTAATCTTTTTTGAAATTTCTTTTAGTCTATCATCGCTAGGAAGTATTCTTAAAGCAACATCTTCATCTTCAAACTCAGGGACACTTCTTAAGTTTATAAAATACTTTTTTGAGTTGTAGGTAACTTCAAAACCAGCTACTCTGTATAGCATTTTGTCTATTTTGCCAAACATACGCATACCGCCTCCCATCCAACTATCTAAGCCTTTACTTTGTACTAGGTATATGTTTCTTGCAAAGAAGAATAACATTAAAGCAGGTATCGTTATTTTTAGTAATTTTAATTTCATATCATAAAAATTAAATGAATTGATCCTTTTCTTCTTGAGAAGGTAATCTGCATGTTTCCTTTTTGCCAAAAAAGCGATATCTATTTTTTGCTATAAAATTGTACACTCCATTTCTTATAAAACTAGGTATAACTAATAAAATTTTAGCTAATATTCGGTACCCTGTACTTAAATTAGTATACACTTTTAGTACGGCAGTTGATTGTTTATATAATTTGCCATTTTCATAAAAGAAGATTGTAGATAATGTACTATCTGTAACCTCTACATTAAACGGTTTTAGCAACTCCTTTGTGATGTCTGACTGTAACGAGCTGTAATAAATAATTTTTTTATGATCCTTATGTATTATTTGGTCAATAAAGTTATTGCATAGATTGCATACGCCATCAAAAAAGATAATTTTTTTATTCTCTAAATCTAGTTGTTTCATTATTTAATAAGTTTTATAAGAGGTTGAGAAAACCTGAAAAGAAAAAAGTTTTGTAACATTATACGTCTAAAAATATTTTTCTTTTTGTTAGCTACAGTTTGTTTTATATATAAGATTTTTTTTGCATCAAGGTTCTTTTTGTAATCTAATATTTCTTTGTAGCTGTATTTGTTTTTAAACATCATAAAAAAAGCATTGATGTTTACTAGTGTTAACCTTTCTTTAAAATAACTTGTAACCTCTGGTTTGTTTTCAGTATTATTTTCAAGATAGAAAGTCTTTATATTATCTAAAATTTTAATATAATCATTTAGATATTTTGTTTTCATAGACTTACTTTTATTTCTAGTGATAGAATTATCTGATTGCAAAAACTCAGAACAAATAATATCGGTAGCCATTACTTTGTTGGCGAAAAAATAAGCACGAGTATTAAACTCAAAGTCTTCCCCATATATTTTTTCTAAAAAGACAAGATTATTTGCTTTTATAAAAGATCTTGAATAAAGTTTATTACAAGCAGATCCAGAATATTTAATTGTGTTGTAATAGGTAACGCCTTTAAATATTTTATTATTATTTAGAGCTAAGCTATTTACAACTGTGCCTTCTTTTGTAACTTGGTTAAAACCATATTCTAAAATATCCAGTTTATTTTCTTTAGCAATTTTATAGATGTTTTTTATAGAATTGGGAATAAACCAATCGTCCGCATCTAAAAACAATATATATTCGCCAGAAGCATTTGTAACACCAGTATTTCTAGCTCCGCCAAGGCCTTTATTTTTTTGAGAGACTACTATTATATTAGAATACTGTTTTGCAAGAGCATTAGCTATTTCAAGACTATTATCTGGAGATTCATCATCTACCATAATAATTTCAAAATCAGATTCAGCTATTCCCTGCTCCAAAACACTTTTTATACAATTGTGTAAATAATTAGCAACATTATACATAGGTACAATTACACTGATAATTTTCATATTTTTTTATTTTGAATAGTAGATGTAAAACATAAAGTACGTAAACAGAAAATATAAGAATACTACTCTCCCAATTACAATATGCTGTTTTTTGTAAAATGCTTTTTTTAAGAAAGGATATATAATAACCAAAGCCATTAAAAACCAAGACAAATATGCAAATCTATTAGAAAAGCCAGCTCTTATAATAAGTATCCAAAAGGCATTAGATATGACATAGGTATTAAATATTGCACTGTAAATTTTATCGTTAAAGTTTCTTTTTATGATAAAATACCAACCCGTAAAAACAGCAAAAGAACTATAGAATAAAAAATCAAACCTAAACGCCCCAGAGTTCTCAGAGGTTAAATAACCAGCAAATCTATCATCTCCAAAACCTAAAGAAGCAAACATAGCTTCCCAAAAACCACCTAAAGCTAGTGACATTGGTATGCATAGGACCCAAAATGCAATATACACTTTAGGTTTGTTGTATACCAAGCTAGCTATATAGGCAAGCGTAGGTAACAGTATAGTTTTATGAAAAAGAATGGCAATAAATATTATAATTAACTGCACAATTCTTTTTTTAGGAAAAGAAAGGGCTAATAGAAATATAGAGGTTGCTAAACCATTTCTAATACCATTAGTGCCATAGGTCCAAAAAGAAAACGAAACGATTAACATTAAAAAGGAATAGAACCAGTACTTTTTAAAGTAGACTTTAGAAATTCTATACATAGGGTATATGTATATAACGACACAGGTTAAAAAAAAGATATGCACGTTCATGAAGCTAGCACAAAACTTCATAAAATAGTGGAAGAATAAATCTTTATCTCCTATGATTTCTCCTCCATATGAATAATGATTAAAATGTCTAGAATATGTTAACATATCCGTGAAATATTTGCCGCTTATAGGTCTTAAGCCCATGTAAATAACTAATATAAAACACAATGCGTAGCCAATTGTTCTTATGTATTTTATGTTTTTATCACTGTTAATATCAACTACGTATGAGTGTAATAGCGTAGCTAATACTATAAATAAACAAAGGTTAATATAGTAGGGGTAATAATTCTCTAAAGAAATAAATTCTATCATAAGCTTTTACGATAAATATTGATTAGCTACTCTAACTAAATTAAATTTATTTAATAACTCTTTTTTATTTTCGATTAATTTTTCCTGATGTGTATTAGATTGTAAAACAGCCTCTAAAGCTTTAGCGAATAATCTTTCTTCACTAATAAATTTATCATCCGAAGGAATACCTAATATACCTTTATAAAGGTTGGGTGTAATTATACCTGCTTCTACCGCTATGTTTTCATCAGTACTTGTTGTCTTACTTAGACTCATTAATTCTGCGATGCCTTCTGTGCAATTAGATGAAACTATTGGAGTGTCAAGTGCAATTGCTTCAACTATTACATTTGGAGTGCCTTCATAATGTGAGGATAAAGCTAAAACTTTAGCTTTTATTAAATACTTATAAGGATTTGTTCTTCTTCCTAGAAAGTGAACTTTAGCCTCTAAGCCTAATTCTTTGATTAGTTTTTCTATATGTTTTAAAACAGAATCATCACCATCACCAATAATGATTAAATTTGCGTTTGGTACATTTTTAACGACTATAGAAAAAGACTTAATAAGATGCCAAGGAGATTTTTGAATTGAAAAACGTCCTAAAAATAAAATGCTATTTGTTTTTAAAAGATCATTTTCTTTACTTGAAGTTATTTCTTCTAAAGATTTTTCTTCTATTTCTTTTAAATCATGTGGATTATAAATTACTTTTAATTTTTCAGTAAATTTAAAATCACATTTTTTTAATAAGTCTTCTTTTATTGCATTGCTAATGCAAACGACTTTATCTAATTTATTATAGGTGTATTTGTATCCAAATTTAGTCATTTTACTAAATAAAGAATTGTTACTCAGTTCTACGCTTTTTAATGCGTGTATACTAGCAATCTTATAATCTTTGGTATATGTTAGTGAGCTGAAAAAATTAGCCATATCACCAAAAGAAATAGTATGTGTAACCTTATTTTTCTTTATTATTTTTTTTATTCTAAAAGGTATTGAAAAATAAAATTTCAATCTTTCAGATTTTTTCATATCACTAAAATCTTTTTCAGAAAGAAAAAGCTCATCATCATTAAAGTTGATAATATCATCTTTTAATTTAATTAGCTTTAGAGCTTTAATTTGGTATCCTTCTTTTTTATAAAAATTATAAAACGAGTAGGCTAAACGTTCCATTCCTCCCACGCTGCCATAAGGTATAATTAGTAAAATGCTTTTAGGTTTCATATTTATGATAATCCTTTAAATAAAGTATCCCAAATAGGAATAATATTTTTTGTTAAGTATTTTTCAGATTTTATTCTAGCATTTAACCCCATTTTCTTTCTTAAATCATAGTCCTTAATTAAGGAACATATTTTAGAAGAAAAAGTGCTGATATCACCATTTTTTATTAAAAAGCCATCTTTCTTATCGTCGATTATATCTTTTGGGCCAGATGGACAATCAAAAGAGATACAGGGTACACCATACGCCATAGCTTCTATAAGTACCATGCCAAAACCTTCTGACCTAGATGACATTACATAAATAGATGCTTCTTTATACTTAGTTTCTATATTTTTTACTGGTTGATGAACAAAAACATTTTTCGAAATCCCTAAATGTTCTGCTAGCTTTATATGCTTTTTATCCTCATCAATTTTTCCATATATGTTAAGTATCCAGTCAGGATATTTTTCAAGAACTATTTTCCAACTTTGTAAGAGTCTGTCGTATCCTTTTTGAAAACCATGATTGCCAACTGCTAATACATTTTTATTAGCTAAACTGCTCAATTGTTCCTTTTCAGGGAAAAAAGACAATGGATTAGGAATTACAACCATATTTTGTAAGTTCCACTCTTTAGTATTCCCGTTTGTAAGAACCACAAATGTATCATATTTTGCAGCTCCTATATCCATCAACTTAAACATAATTTTACGTTTAAGTTGATCTAAAACCTTCAGGTTATCTTTTTTAATTTCTATATTTTTTGAAGCGTGTCTCTCATAGACCATAGGGCAAGGTTTGCCAATGATGTAGGGGAGGAGTAATCCTTTTAATCCATCATCACAAACACTAATAACATCAGGATTTATTTTTTTGATAATTTCCTTTATGCCTTTTCTGTAATTTATAAAATACTGTAAAGGGTTGCCTTTTGCAGTAACATCATGATATGTTATCTTTTCACTAAAATCATAAAATAGGGACGTATTTCCTTGGTTTAGAGTAAGAATATGTACGTCATAATTAAGGTTTTCAGTTAAATAACTAGCCTTAATAGATAATACACGTTCTAAACCTCCGGAGCCACAAATTTGATTTGTAATGTATAATAACTTCATGTAAATTATTTAGTAGCGATAAAATTTCTACACTTCTCTTTAAGTGGCTCTGCTAATTTGTGGTGTAATCCTAAATTAGTAACCATAGTATCCTTAGTTATTTTTCCTTGCAAATCAAAATTAGCTTTAAAATCGCCAGTTTTACTATCTACAGTAATGTGGTTAAAAAGCTCTAAAATACCATCGAACCTACAAGAGTCTACAAAGCTATCAAAACTGTTGATAAAAATTACTGGTGTTCCCATAGCCAAACAAGGCAATGCGCAGTGTATTCTAGATGTTATAACTAGTTTTGCTTTAGCATATTTATGTAGTAAATCTTCTGCCATTGCAAACTTTTCTTCATCTGAGTAGGTGTTTGCCTTAGGTTCTTGATTAATAAATGTTGCAGATTCTAATAAGTCATCACTAATAAAGTTACGCAAATGCTTTGCTTTTTTTCCTAATTTGAAAACTTTTCCGTCAAGAACACTTTTTATAGTTCTTTTTAAATCATAAAAAACCTTTTCAGATCTTGGGTAATTGTACAACGGATCTACAATGTAAATATCATCTGTACGTTCACTATCGTCTACTTTGTAGGTATCTAATGTTAGTGTTAAACAACCAGAAAAATAAGCGTCAATCCCTTTTTCTTGGAGTATTTTAGCCGTAAATTTATCTCTACAGCCTATAGGTTCATGCTTTTTTAAATACGCAATTCCTTTTTCACTTAACATATTAGGAGCCGCTGTATTGTTCATGTGAAAAGAAACAAATAATGGATCTATAGGTTCTGAAGGCACCCAATTGGTAGTATTGTGCGTAAACCAACCATTCATAATTACTTTGATATCATCTCCTTTATAATCTGCTAATTCTTCGCGATTGATAAATTCATCAACCTGAGGAATAAATTGTTTAGCCGCAAGACTCTGGATGTTATCTCCAACGTTAAAAAAACGTTTGTTTTCTGCGTAAGTAAATAATCCGTATTTCATTTTTTAAATTTTTTGGTATCTAATTAGTTTGTATATTTTATATAGTAAAGGGTATTTTTTTTGTAAAAGAAATCTGCTTTTTTTCTTCTTTAATACGCTTTCTTGGTTTTTATTTATAATAGCATCTAAGTCTAAGTTTATAAACTTAGTTATAGCTTCTTTTTCTTTAGCCTCGTCTTCTATTACAAAAAATGTGTCTGTTTCTCTTGCCTTATCTTGAATACATGTCCATTGGTATTTAAGTCCTTTTGTCATTACAGCATTATCTCCAAAATTCTTAAATAATAAACTGTAAAAATTAGCGGGTACTATAAAACCATAATCTTTAGGGTCTGCGTTACATAGCATTAAACTAAGTATAGTTCTTTGACATTTGTGACATACATTACAGTTGTAATCAACTCTTTCGTCTGCATAACAAACTCTTAATTTTAATTGCTGATCTATGCTGTTTACAAAATCTACAACATTTTGAGTTTTTTCTGTTCTTCTAAACTCATAACCATTGTGGGTAACTTTACAATTGGCCCATTTCATGTTTTCATCTATGTACGGAGAAGAACCCCAACTATAAGTTACTTCTTTAGTAGCAGATGCAGCTATATTTATATCTGTAATTTTATGCTTGTAGCTTAATGGTGCTATAACCCCAAGTAAAGCCATACCGTGTTGTACGGCTCCCCACCAGCCTAAACCATCTACAAGTAAGTCTACTTTATAAGTGTAAAATTCTCTTAAGTTAGACTCTATATAGAATAATTTATCGTGGTTAATAATTTTTTCTTCAGAATTAAATTTTACAAACTTATTCCATTTTGTTTTATCATTAATTTTAACATCAGCTCCATGAATTGAAATTAAAAAAGGGTCTTTATTGTATACCCTGCTAAAAGAATCATAAGTGTCTAAACCACCACTAAATAAAAGAGATGAATTAGTGCCGTCTATAACAGTATCAACTTTGTTTTTAACGTGTAAGTCGCCTTTAATATCTTTATTTGGGTGAAATTTAATAAACTGTCTTTTTAATTCTTCTAAAGAAGCATAAAAAGTACTGTCAATTTCATCTATAAATACATCAAAACCAACAAACCAAGCAATAGGCATTATATTGGCTAAAAACGGTATAACAGCAATGCTATTTGGAGTGTCGCTAATATTTTGGTCGTATTTGCTATAGTATTTATTATTTAAATTGAAATATTCTTTAATATCATCACTTACGGTATAATCGTAAGTAATAGTATTCTTGTCTTCAATTTTAATAGTATTTAGATACAATTTCATGTTATCATTTTTAAGCATAGAGCGTATATCTATTTTCTTTTTAATAGTTTATTTATTGGCTTTTTAAATAAATCTTTTTCAAAAGGAATTAATCCTAAAGTATACATAAGTGTGCCATATACTACAGTATAAATTATAGCTTTGTATATAAAATTAAACCAATCTTGACCTGGTATTAGGTTTATAAAATAAGCTATACCAAATGCCAATAGTATGGCTATGCTTGTTTTGTTTAAAAGCTGTTTAAAAAAACGAATAATATTTAAGCCTATCTTTTTATGGTAATAAAAATTCATTACATTTTGTACTATAACCCAAGCTGCTACCGAACCAGTAATCATCCCTAGGGCACCATTTTCTTGCGCTAATATGGCACCTAGTATAGTACCTAGTATCATAAAAGAAAGGTATAAAATAGCTTTAAATGCTAATTTACTTTTTGCTTCTAAAATTGAGTTTCCAAAGCCTTGTACTAGCGGTAATGTGTATGCTGCCATTATTAAAATAGCAATTAACCAAGATTCATAACTACCTTCTGGACCTAATGTTTTACCTACCCATAACAAAACAAATTGGTGTCCGAAAAACAAAAATGCCCCAAAAATAAACATAAGAACAATAAAAGAAAGTCTCCCAATCTTTATCATCATATCTGTTAATTCTTCTCCTGTAGCTTTACCTACAGTCATTTGTGTTGCTCTAGGTAAAAATACGCCAGAAATAGCAGTAGAGAAGGCCCCATAATAGGTGCCTAGTGTAATACCAATACCATAAATAGTTAGTACTTCTGGAGGGCTAGTACTTCCTAATACCCAATGCCCAGCTTTCCATTGAAAAATACTTACTAGTGCAAAAACAAAAATCCATCCAGAATAACTAAAAATTTGCTTTACAAATACAAAAGAAAAACTATGTAATTTTATTTTAACCTTCAATTTCTTGAAGACAAAGGTTAAGGTAATGGCAATAATTAGCAGGTTAAATACGGTGTCTAGAATAACAAGCGAAATAGCTTTGCCACCTAAAGTTAATACCGCAACAACAGTAAGAGAACGTGTTATATACCTAATAATGTTTAATGTTTTAGGAAATACAAAAGACTCGTACCCATAGCAAATACCTGTAAAAGCAGCACCCGGCAAGCTAATAGATAGGTTAAAAATTAAAATACCAAATATGGTTTTGGCAATTTTAATTTCTTCCCCGTTCATTTTTGTAAAGTAGGAATCTATAAAGAAATTGTAAAATACAAGACCTATAATTACTATTATCGCAGATATAACAAAGAAAATAAGCATGGTGGTTGCTAAAAAGTTTTCTTCACCCTCTTTATCTTTCTCTGCCCTGTACTTGGCTACAAAACGCACAATGGTGCTATTAAGGCCAAAATCTAATAAAGATATGGTACCAACTAGTGCACCTATGGTAATGTAAATGCCATATTGCGAAGCTCCTATATAGCTAAGAATAAAAGGAGTTAATAAAATGCCCACTACATTTGTTAAAAATATAGTGGCATAATTTAAAAAGGCTCCTTTTTTTAATTGACTCAAAATGGTTTGGTTTTATGTTTACTACTAGTGGTTGCTAGTATTATAGTCTTCCGTGTACTTCTTTTGGGTCTAATATGCCTTTAACATCATACAAAATACCATTTGGCTTAAGTAAAGATTTAAGGTCTAGCTCTAAAAACTCTTTATGTGCAACGGTTAATATAATTGCATCATAAGTACCTTGAGGTAGAGTAGTAGTAGTATCTAAATTGTACTCATGTACTACTTCTGCCGGGTTAGCCCATGGATCGTAAATTGTAACTTGTGTACTATAACTCTCTAGTTGTTGTATAACATCTACAGCGCGTGTGTTACGTACATCTGGGCAGTTTTCTTTAAATGTAATACCCAACACTAAAACATTAGCGTTTTTAATTTTAATATCTGCTTGTAGCATTAGTTTAATAACCTCAGATGCTACATAGCTACCCATACTGTCGTTTAAACGTCTACCTGCTAAAATAATTTCTGGATGATACCCAAATTCTTGTGCTCTTTGTGCCAAATAATAAGGGTCTACACCTATACAGTGACCACCAACCAAACCTGGTTTAAATGGTAAAAAGTTCCATTTTGTACCAGCGGCTTCTAGTACAGCATGTGTATCTATATCCATTAAGTTAAATATTTTAGCCAACTCGTTTACAAAGGCAATATTAATATCTCGTTGCGAGTTCTCTATTACTTTTGCAGCTTCGGCTACTTTTATAGTTGGTGCTAAATGTGTGCCTGCTGTAATAACAGATTTGTATAGCGCATCTACTTTTTCTCCTATTTCTGGTGTAGAACCAGAAGTAACTTTTAATATTTTTTCTACCGTATGTTCCTTATCTCCCGGGTTTATACGTTCTGGAGAATACCCAGCAAAGAAATCTACATTAAATTTTAAACCACTAACTTTTTCTAATACAGGAATACACTCTTCTTCTGTTGCACCTGGGTATACCGTAGATTCGTAAATTACAATATCTCCCTTTTTTAATACCTTACCAACAGTCTCACTAGACTTGTATAAAGGTGTTAAATCTGGTCTGTTATTTTTATCTACAGGTGTAGGTACTGTTATAACATAGTAGTTACAGTCTTTAATGTCTTCTAAATTGTGAGAACAAAACAAACCGGTTTCCATTTGCGCATTTGTACGCAATACACCTTGTAACACAGCATCTTCAACTTCTAAGGTGCTATCTGTTCCAGATTGTAATTCAGCAATTCTACCTTGGTTAATATCAAAACCAATTACAGGATATTTGGTAGCAAACAAGCGAGCTAATGGTAAGCCCACATAGCCTAATCCTATTACAGCAATTTTTAAGGTATTCATAGTGTAGTGTTTATTTCTTAAATTATTTTAAATTTTCCCAGTACCAATCTACAGCTTCTTTTAAGCCATCTTCAATTTTGTATTGTGGATTGTAATTTAATAAGTTTTTAGCTTTGTCTATAGAGGCCAAAGAGTGTGGTACATCTCCTTGTCTTTCTGGACCAAACGTAACTGCTACATCTTTAATTTTAGGGTCAAACTTACTTAGGTATTCTTTTAATAAAGTAGTTAACTCATTTAAGTCTGTACGCTCGCCACAAGCAACATTGTAAACTGTATTTACAGCTTCTTTGTTTGTTGTAGTAATAGCTAAAATATTCATTTGTATTACATTGTCTATATACGTAAAATCTCTAGAAAAAGATCCGTCTCCGTTAATTTTTGGAGACTCGTAATCCATAAACTGCATTACAAACTTAGGAATAACAGCTGCGTAAGCACCTTTAGGATCTTGTTTTCGTCCAAAGACATTAAAATAACGCAAGCCTACAGTTTCTATACCGTATGTTTTAGAAAAAATATCTGCATACAATTCATTCACATATTTTGTTATAGCGTAAGGAGACAACGGTTTCCCTATAACGTCTTCTACCTTAGGTAAGCCTTTAGAATCGCCATACGTAGACGAGCTAGCAGCATAAACAAAACGTTTTACGCCATTATCTCTAGCAGCAACTAACATGTTTAAAAAACCAGATACATTAACAGCATTACTTGTAATAGGATCGTTTATAGATCTAGGAACAGAACCTAAAGCAGCTTGGTGTAAAATATAATCTACGCCTGTAGTTGCTTTTTTACAATCGTCTAAATTACGAATGTCGCCCTCTATTAAAGTAAATTTTGGATTGTTAAAGTGTTGTTCTATGTTTTTCTTGTGTCCTGTAGCAAAGTTATCTAGACAAGTAACTTTGTTGCCATTTTTTAGTAAAGCTTCAATTAAATTAGAACCAATAAAACCGGCACCGCCAGTTACTAAAATATGTAAGTTAGAGTCTAGTTGTAATGTTGTAATATCCATTTATTTTTTTTGAAAATATAATAGTGAATTTGAAAGTGCGAAATAACTGCTTTTTTCTTTAAAATAATTGTATTTCCGATGAATTGCCACTTATTGTAGTTAAACTTTTTGTTCTAGAAATATTTAGCCCCTTTGTTTTGCTAGATGCTCCTTTTTTAGTTTCAAATTAGTTGTTATATTTTATCTTTTTAAGCTTGATAAAAAGTCGTTTTTTAGAATGATTTTTCGTCTAGTTTTTGTTTGATTTTCATCTCAATTTTGTGTTGTTTTTTCATTGATTTATTCTTGTTTTAAAGGGCTGTTTTTACTGCTGTTTTCTAATTTTTATGTAGAGCGATTTAGGCTATTTTAGGATAAAACATATTTTTTTGAACTTGGAAGCTTGTTTTAAATCGTATTTAATCGATTTTTATACAAGTTTACCGATTTATTAAAGTGCTAGTACTTGATTGAGAAAATTTACAATAAATTTGAAGCCGCTATAGAATTATTAAAAATTATATTTGCTTCAAAATAAGTTATATGCCAGAACAAAGTAAGATATGGTTGTCTTCTCCACATATGGGTGGTGAAGAACAGAAATTTGTAAAAGAAGCTTTTGATACCAATTGGATAGCTCCTTTGGGACCAAATGTTACTTCTTTTGAACATGCAATATCAACCTATATAGACAACAATGTATTTACTGCAGCGCTTAGTTCTGGAACTGGAGCAATACATTTAGCATTAGAATTATTAGGTGTTTCTGCTGGTGACGAAGTGCTATGCCAGACATTTACTTTTTCTGCATCTGCTAACCCAATAAAGTATTTGGGCGCTACTCCTGTATTTGTAGATAGTGAAGTAGATACCTGGAACATGTCTCCTAAATTGTTAAGAGAAGCTATTGTAGATAGAATTGCAAAAGATAAAAAGCCTAAGGCAATAGTAGCGGTACATTTGTATGGTATGCCGTATAATGTTACAGAAATTACAGCTGTTGCAAAAGAATTTGATATTCCTGTAGTAGAAGATAGTGCAGAAGCTTTAGGGAGTACTTTTAAAGGAGAAAAATGCGGTAGTTTTGGTACCATTGGTATTTTGTCTTTTAATGGAAATAAAATAATTACAACATCTGGCGGTGGCGCATTGGTTACCAAAGATGAAAGCATAAAGAATAAAGCAATTTTCTTGGCTACACAGGCTAGAGAAGATGCTCCTCATTACCAACATAGTGTTGTTGGGTACAATTATAGAATGAGTAATGTCTTGGCCGGAATTGGTCGTGGACAAATGCTTGTTTTAGATGAAAGAGTAGCGGCTAGAAGAGCAAATTATCAATATTATTACGATAATTTACAAACAATAGAAGAAATTGAATTTTTAAACGAACCAGAAGGTTCTTTTTCTAATAGATGGTTGAGTTGTATTTTAACACCATCTTTTAAAGTTAGAGAAGAAATTAGATTACTATTGTTAGAAGAAAATATAGAGTCCCGTCCGTTATGGAAACCTATGCATTTACAACCGGTCTTTAGTGGTTGTGCTAGTTATATGGATGGTACGTCTGAAAATCTTTTTGAGAGAGGCTTGTGTTTGCCAAGTGGTTCTAATTTAGAAAAAGAAGATTTAGAAAGAGTTGTACGTATTATAAAGTCTAAGTTTTTATGATTAAAAATTACTTAAATAATAATGTAACTAGATATGCCTCTAAATGGCTTGTCTTGGGTATAGATGTGGTTATTATGATAATCGCCTTTATACTATCTTACCTTATTAGATATAATTTAACCTTGGAATTTGATGTGGCACAACTGCCGTTTCAGATTCCTATTGTAGCTGTTGTTTCTACATTAGCTTTTTTAATAACAGGTTCTTATAAAGGAGTTGTTAGACATACAGGTGTTAAAGATGTATATAACATTTTTAACGCTATTTGCTTGTCTAGTATTTTGATGATTTTATTAGTCTTGGCTAATAAAAAATTAGCTGTTTTTGGATGGACAACCATTCCTTTACAGATTATTATTGTGCACAGTTTAATAGGATTTTTAGCATTATCTGCTTCTAGATACTTGTTTAAATCTTTATACAATACCATAGTTAATAAAAGTTTACACAATACAAAGCGTGTTCTAATATATGGAGCAGGTGAGTCTGGTATAATTACACATAGTGCAATAACAAACCATTCTAAGTCTAATGTAAAGGTTGTTGGGTATATAGATAACAACAACAAAAAGGTAGGTAAAAGTATAAACGGTGTTAAGGTATTTAGTAAAGAAGAACTTAATGAGGAGTTTATTGTAGCAAATAGTATCTCTGAGGTTATTTTTTCTATTCAGAATATAAACCCTACTGCTTTAAGAGAGTTGGTAGAGGGTATGGTAGATTATCCTGTGAAGGTTAAAATTGTACCGCCAGTTGAAGATTGGATTAATGGGGAATTAAAATTCTCGCAAATTAAACAAGTACAGATTGAAGACCTACTAGATAGAGCGCCTATAAATATTGAAAACTCTAAAATATCTGAAGAATTAAAAGATAAGGTTGTAGTTGTTACAGGAGGTGCAGGTTCTATTGGTAGCGAATTGGTACGCCAAATATGCAAATACGATTATAAATCTTTAATTGTTATAGACCAGGCAGAATCTGCTTTGTACGATTTACAACAGGAATTGAAACAAAACGGATTTCATAATTTCTTACCTATTGTTGGCGATATTAGAGATAAAAATAGATTAAATCATATTTTTACGGAGCATAGGCCAAGTATTATATTTCATGCAGCAGCATATAAACATGTTCCTTTAATGGAGTATAATTCTTATGAAGCCATAAAAATTAATGTTGCAGGTACAAAAGTGTTGGCAGATTTAGCAATACAGCACAATGTAGAAAAATTTGTATTTGTATCTACAGATAAAGCGGTAAACCCAACCAATGTTATGGGTGGTACCAAAAGAATTGCAGAAATGTATATTAGTTGCATGCAGCAAGAACAAAAAACAAAGTTTATTACAACTAGATTTGGTAATGTTTTAGGTTCTAATGGATCTGTAATTCCATTATTTAAAAAACAAATAGATAAAGGAGGTCCTTTAACAGTTACGCACAAAGATGTAACACGTTTTTTTATGACTATTCCAGAAGCATCTCAATTGGTTTTAGAGGCTGGTGCAATGGGAGAAGGCGGAGAGATTTTTATATTTGATATGGGTAAGTCTGTTAAGATATTTGATCTAGCTAAAAATATGATTAAACTTTGTGGTTTAAAATATCCTGAGGAAATGGATATTAAAATAACAGGACTTAGACCAGGAGAAAAGTTGTATGAAGAGCTTTTGGCTAACGGAGAAAACACAATGCCTACCTATCATAAAAAAATAATGATAAGTAAAGTAAGAGGGCTAGATTATTTAAAAACAAGATCTTTAATAGACGAGTTGTGTATAAATAATATGTTCTTTAAGTCTAATACCATAAGCTTAATGAAACAAATAGTTCCTGAGTTTATCTCTAGCAATTCTGACCTTTGTGAAGTAGATAAAGAAATAGCGAAAGAAAAAGAAGAAAATATACTAACAAACATTAACTAAGTAAAAATCACTATATGAAAACCATTCAATCTATTTTAAATAAAGTTCTCCCATTTTTTATCATTGCAATTTTATTTTCTTGTGCTTCTAAAAAAGATGTAGTTTATTTTCAAAACTTATCTGCTTTTGAAACAATGGTAGCTACAGAAACATACACACCAAGATTAAAGGTTGGTGATAAAGTGGCGTTAAGTATTACAAGTGAAAATCCAATTGCAAGTGCTCCTTTTAACATGTCTACTGGTGTTACTGCTAGTGGTGAGCAAGCAACTGCTGGGATGACTTATTATTTAGTAGATGTAGATGGTAATATTACATTGCCTGTTTTAGGAGTGCAACAAGTAAAAGGAATGTCTATACCAGAAGTAAAAGCATCTGTAAGAAGTAAGTTAATAGATGGTGGTCTTTTAAAAGATCCACAAGTAATTGTTGCTTTAGATGGTTTTAATATCACTGTTTTAGGACAAGTTAGATCTCCTGGTACATTTTATATACCTGGACAACGTATTACAGTATTACAGGCCTTAGGTTTGGCAGGCGATTTAGATATTACAGGGAATAGAAGTAATGTTTTAGTAATGAGAGATTTTAATGGAACAAAAGTTTCTACACGTATAGACTTAACCAAAAAAGAAGTTTTAAATTCTCCTGTATATTACCTTACACAAAACGATGTAATTTACGTAGAGCCAAATCAATCTAAAGTTAACGAATCTAAATCTAGTAATAGAGCTTTAACGTTATCTGTGGCTTCTTTATTATTAACACTAACAACTACTGTTGTAGTTTTATTAAGAAACTAAAATTTAGATACAATAAAGATTTAGACTTTAAAAAATATGGAAATAAATTCTACCAGTAGTGGTATTAAAAGCGGTATTGATATTAAAGAAATTATTAAAAATTACACCAAACATTGGAAGTGGTTTGTAGTTTCTGTGTTTTTAGCATTAGCGCTTGCTTTTGTTTACCTAAGGTATACGGTACCTCAATATTCGGCTATTGCTAAAATTCAGATTATATCTGAACAAGGTTCTAAAAGTGAATTGAATGTTTTAAAAGACATGGGCGGATTTTCTTCGGATAGTGATGTAGAGGTATTGGATGAAATATTATCTATTAAATCTAGATCTAATTTTATAGAAGTAGTAAAAAATTTAAATCTAAATATTAGAGTATTTACAGAAGGTAGAATTTTAGAAACTGAAGTGTATAAAAAACCGCCTTTTACATTTAACTTCTTAGAACATGATTCTATTGTAGATAAAGCTAATCTTTCATTTTATATTAATTACATCTCTGAAGATAAGTTTGGGTATTCTAAAACAGCAGAATCTAAAGTAGAGAAATTTACTTTTGGATCTAAAGTGCCAACAGCAGCAGGCGATATTGTAATAACACCAGCTTTTACAAACCCAAAAGGATACAAAGGTAGAAAGTTTAAGGTTATAGTTAGTCCAGTAGAGATAATAGCAGAAGCGTATCGAGGGAAAGTAAGTATTGCGCCTACAGAAAAGGGTTCTAAAATGTTAGACTTGTTTTTAACAGATGTAGACCAACAAAAAGCAAAAGATGTTCTAGATGAATTGATTAGAATCTACAATAAAAATGCACTGGACGCAAGAAAAGCTATAGCCGATAAAACATCTAATTTTATTGATGATAGAATAAAGGTTATTGCCTCTAGTTTGTCTGGTTACGATCAAGAAGAGCAAGATTTTAAAAGTGAAAAAGGAGTTTCTGATATTCAAGGGGAAACCAGTTTTAATTATAGTATGAGTACCTCTAGTAGTCAAGAATTGGAGAGTGCTAGAATACAATTAGGAATTGTAGACGCTATGAAAGACCAGGTTGAAAATCAAAATGGTTTTAATGTTTTGCCAACCGGAGTAATGCAAGATCCTTCTATTTCTAGCGCTGTAAGTAAATACAACGAATTGGTTATTACTAGAGATAATCTTTTAAAGAATGCGAGTGCTAACAACCCAGCAGTACTTGCTTTAAATGATCAGTTATCTGGTATTAAGCAAGGAGTAGCGTCTAGTTTATCTAGTACAAAAAATGCTTTAGGATTGCAGGTTAATAATTTAAGCAAGCAAGTAAGTCAGTTTAGGTCTAAGTTGTATACATCGCCAACAAACCAAAGAAAATTAACAGACATAACTAGGAAACAAAATAGTATAGAAGGTATTTATTTGTTTTTATTACAACGAAGAGAAGAGTCTCAGATTGCTTTTGCATCTGCTACTCCTAAGTTAAAAACTATAGATAATGCGTACAATTATGGGTATGGTCCTGTTTACCCAGTAAAGAGAAATATTTATTTGTTAGCACTAGTAGCAAGTCTATTTATTCCTTTTGGATTTATATATGTAAGTGATTTATTAGATAATAAAATTCATAATAAATTAGATTTGGAAAAACTAGTAGGTTCTATACCAGTACTAGCAGAAATACCAAGTCTAGGTAAAAATCCAGGATTGGTTAAAAAGAACGACAGATCTGTACAAGCTGAAGCTTTTAGAATTCTACGTACCAATATAGATTACTTTATGCAGGCCAATAACAATGGTAGAAAGAATAATATTGTTTTTATGACTTCTAGTGTGTCTGGAGAAGGTAAAACTTTTTTAGCATCTAACTTGGCACTTATTTTTGCAAATACAGATAAGAAAGTATTGTTGGTAGGAGCAGATATTAGAAATCCTAAATTGTATACATTTTTTGATCCTTCTGAAGAAAAAGGAAATGCAAGAAAGAAAAACGTTGGTCTTACAGAGTATTTAACATCTGATATTGCTGTTAGTGATATAATTAAGCCAACAGTTTTAGAGGAAACTAAATTAGATATAATTTATTCTGGTAAAATTCCGCCTAACCCTGCAGAGTTATTAATGAGTACTAAGATGAAGACTTTGTTTGAAGAAGTATCTGAGCAGTACGATTATGTTATAGTAGATACGGCACCTATGGTTGTGGTTACAGATACACTTTTAATAAGTAAGTATGCAGATCAGTTATTGTATGTTACAAGAGCAGGTTCTACAGAAAATAAGGTAATACAACACCCTATACACTTAAAACAAGAAGGTAAGATTAATAACCTTAGCTTTATTGTGAATGATGTTCCAGAAGCCGATTTAGGTTACGGTGGTAAATACGGATACGGTTATGGTGTAAATAAGAAAAGATGGTGGCATTTATTTAAAAAATAGATAATCCATTTACAAAATAAAAATCCCAGCTCTAATAAGGCTGGGATTTTTATTTTAACCAAAATTATAGTTTGTATTTTCTATAATTGGTTTTAGTTTTTCAATTGTTTTTAATGGTAACTTTATTTCTTTTAGAGTTTGTAGCTGCCTGCTATTATGAACATCTGAACCTACAAAGTTGTACATGTTAGCATCCAATAGTTTTAATGCTGCTTTGTGTACTTCTGGGCCATAATAATTACAGAGTGACAGTAGGTTTAATTGAAAAAATGTACCTAGCTCTTTGTAATACTGGTAATCACCAAATTTATTATGTACAAAAGCATACCGTTCTGGATGTGCTAGAATAGGTGAAATTGGTAAGTGATTTAATTTCTGTACAGCATCTTTAAAATTAATAGATTCTTGTAAAAAAGACATCTCTATTAATATAAAGTCTTCTTTTAAAGGCATAAACGTTTTTGTGTCTATGATGCTTTCAAAATAAGGATCTACCATATGCTCTGCTGCAACTTCTATAGTAAAAGAATCCAGATTGTTACTTTTTAGTTCGTTTTGTAACAGCGCTAAAGATGCTTTAATAGTTTGCGGTGTGTTTGGGTAATAACCACTCATAATATGTGGTGTAGCTATAAAATTAGTTACTCCAAATTCCTTAAACCCTTTTAAAAGGGATATAGATTCTTCAGGTGTTTTGGCACCATCATCTATACCTGGTAGAATATGATTATGAATATCTGTAAAACCCTCTAAATAGTCAATTAAAAAATATTTTTTACTAAAAAACTGAAACATTAATATGTATTTCTTTAGGTGTTAATTAGAGCTTATAATTTTTTTACGTACTTGGTAATAATAACAATCTGTTGTCCGTCTACTTTACCTTCTATGTATTCTGCATTTTCGTGATCTAAAGATACTCTACGTACTGCAGTTCCTCTCTTAGCAATCATGCTAGAACCTTTAACAGGTAAATCTTTTATAAGAACAACACTATCGCCAGCATTAATAATAACACCGTTACTGTCTCTGTGTATTATCTTGTCTTCATCGTCTTCACCTTCATTAGTTGCTTTTGCCCATTCTAAATTTTCATCATCTAGATACATCATATCTAAAAGGTCTTGTGGCCAACCTTCTTTACGTAATCTACTAAGCATACGCCAAGCAATTATTTGTACAGGTATTTGTTCGCTCCACATACTGTCATTTAAACAGCGCCAGTGGTTTGCATCTGTTTGCTCTGGATCTTCTATTTGCGTAATACAAGTAGCACATGCAAATATAGTGTCTTGTAAATCTCCGTTTTTAGCAGGTAAAACCGCGTAAGGAGCTAAATTTTCTTCATTGGAGCAAAGTTCACATTTGTTTTGGCTTCGTTTACTTAATTCTCTTTCGATGCTCATAAGGTATTTCTTTATTAATTATTTTTCAAAAATACGTATAATGTTTGTTCTAAACTTAGTAAGTGCACAAGTTTAATTTTAGAGATTTAATTCTGTTTCTGCAAACAGTTTTTACTAGAAAATCCTGTTTTTTATGCTTAAATTCGCATCACAAACTAAACCATAAATACCCTTGAAGGATACCTTAAAACACCGTGGTAAACGCAACCTTTTAGCAGACACTTTAATAGCCAAAGGAATTACAGATAAATTGGTAATTGAGGCAATTAAAAAAGTGCCTAGGCATTTATTTTTAGATAGTAGTTTTGAAGATCACGCCTACCAAGACAAAGCTTTCCCTATTGGTGCGGAGCAAACAATTTCTCAGCCTTATACCGTTGCTTTTCAATCACAATTGTTAGAGGTAAAGCCAAACGATGTTATTTTAGAAATAGGAACAGGTAGTGGGTATCAAACAGCAGTTTTATTGCAACTTGGTGCGCGTGTTTTTACTATAGAAAGACAATCTCAGTTATTTAAAAAGAACAAGTTGTTTTTTCCTAAAATGGGAATTAGACCTAAAAAAGCTATTTTGGGAGATGGCTATAAAGGCTATCCAGAAGAGGCGCCTTACGATGGTATTATAGTTACAGCGGGTGCGCCAATAGTGCCTAAACCATTACTAGCGCAATTAAAAATAGGAGGTAGGTTGGTAATACCAGTTGGGGTAGAAGACCAAATAATGACGTTGTTTGTGCGTAAATCTGAGCTAGAATTTGAAAAACAGGAATTTGGTTCTTTTAAATTTGTGCCACTTTTAGAAAATAAAAACTAGTTGTTAAAACTCTTTTTAATACGGTCTAAATCTCTTTTGTTATCTCTGTCTTTAATACTGTCTCGTTTATCGTGTAGCTTTTTACCTTTAGCTAATGATATGTTTATTTTGGCAAGGCCTCTATCATTTAAAAAAAGATTAAGAGGTACAATTGTTAGCCCAGAATTTTTTACTTCTTTCTCTAACTTTTTTAACTCTCCTTTATTCAATAATAACTTTCGTTCTGCTTTTGGTTTGTGATTGTAGTGAGAGCCATGAGAATACTCATCTACCTGCATATTTATAATAAAAAGTTCACCTCTATCATTAAACTCGCAAAAGCTCTCTGTAATAGATGCTTTACCTTCACGAATAGATTTTATCTCCGTGCCAGATAATACCAAGCCAGCTGTATAAGTATCAATAAGCTCATACTCAAACCTAGCTCTTTTGTTTTTTATATTGATTTTTTTCTGCATCATAGAGTACAAAAATAGAATAATTTAAACCAACTTTGTAAAGAATTTAAAAGCATTACAACTAATACACTAAAGATTTTATTTTATGGTGAAAAAAACGATACTTTTCTTATTGTTGATAGTAATAGCAGCTTGTAAGAATGAAAAAAAGGAAGAAATAACAGCACAAACAATCGTAGATAAATCTATTGATGTTTCTGGAGGTGATTTGTACAAGACAAAAAATATTTCTTTTGAGTTTAGAGATAAAAAGTATGTTTTAGAGCAAACAGATGGAAAAAAGGTAATGAAGCGTATTTTTATGCAAGACTCTTCTAGTATTACGGATATTAAAGCAGAAAAATTTAGCAGGTTGGTTAACGATAGCCTTGTTGTTGTGGCAGATTCTACAGCTAAAAAATATGACAATGCTATAAATTCGGTTTTTTACTTTGCACTTTTACCTTATGGTTTAAATGATGCGGCGGTAACTAAAGAGTATTTAGGAGAAGTTACAATTAAAGGAAAAGAGTATTATAAAGTAAAAGTTACTTTTAGTGAAGAAGGTGGAGGAGATGATTTTGACGATACGTACCTGTATTGGTTTAATAAAGAAACATTTAAACCAGATTATTTAGCATACAAGTTTTTTGTAAATGATGGAGGGATGCGTTTTAGAGTAGCTTATAACGAGAGAATTGTAAACGGAATTAGATTTGTAGATTATGAAAACTACAAACCTAAAACCGAATCTGATAAGATTTTAGAAATAGATAGTATGTACCAGAATAACGGTTTAGAATTACTATCTAAAATTGAGCTAAAAGATATTAGTCTCGACTAATATCTAAATTAAGCTTGTTGGCAGTGGCTTGGTTACCAATAATTGTAACGGTATACAAGCCGCTGTTATCATAATCGTCTATTTGTGGGTATTTTTCTTCGCCAATAATAGCATTTACAAATTTATTAATTGTGTTGCTATGCCCTACAACTAATACTTTTTTACCAAAATTGTCTGTAACAAACTGTTGAGGATCTATTGTAGTAGGATCGTAACTAGTAACAGTAATGTTTTTCTGTATAGCTGTTGGTGCTGCTGTCATTTGTGTTCTCTCGTAGTCTGTAGAATAAATAGCATCAAAATCTACTGGCTCAAAGGCTTTAGCCCAAAATATAGATCTTCCTAATCCTTCTTGAGATAATTCTGGATTAGAGTTCTCTGGATTAGACCTATCCTTTTCTGCGTGTCTTATAAAGTAAAAAGTAGATACAGTGTTATCTGCTATATCTTCTTTGGGTGCATCTTTGGTATCCTTGCAGCTAAATAATCCTGTAAATAGAAGTACTAAAAAAATAGATTTTATAAATTTCATTTTAAAATAATTTATTGAAGTTGTTGTATGTAGTATAACTTAATTTTTAGCAGAAAAGTATGTTGCTTTTCTATTAAAAAAGTTATGTGTATGCTTGTCTTTTAGGTGTTATAGAAAAAATTATATTTTAACTTCTTTTTCTATAAGGTGGTTAATGTAAGTAACCGTATTTAAAAGGTATTTACGATCTTGAGTAACTGTGGCCATAGCTACAGAACCTTGTAGCATAGTATATAGCTGTTTTGCAAATTGTAAGGGAGATACAGGTAGTTTTAACTCGTTTTTATTTACGCCTGTTTCTAATACTGCTGCTATTTTACCTTCAATGGTACGTACAATTTCTTTAGCTGCACCAGATAAAGTCTTGTTGTTGTATTCTGCGTCTACGCCTACATTAATTATTGGGCATCCCCCCATATCTAATGTAAAAACTGCATATTGCCTGTAGAAGCTAGTTAAACTAAATATTTTATCTAAAGAATTGCCTTCTATTTCTAAACGCTCATCAATCTTTTCTAAAAGCTTGTTTGTATTGTGTTCAAAAGCAGCTAATGCTATTTCTTCTTTGTTTTTAAAATTACCATATAAAGCACCTTTTGTTAGTCCGGTTGCTTTAGTAATATCGCTCATACTTGTACCAACATAGCCTTGCTTGCTAAATATTGGCGCAGAAGTTTTTATAATGAATTCTTTGGTTTTTTCTGCCTTAGTGGACATATGCTTGTTGCTTGTTTCTACGAATATATAAAATCTATAAAATAGAACCATAAAAAAAGCTTCCTTAACGGAAGCTTTTTTACTATTCTTATCACTTTTTCTTAATTCTCGTTTCTAAATACCAGTTTATTATCAAAACTATCTATTAAAACAATACTATCTGTAGAAATAGTACCTGCTAATATTTCTTTAGATAAGTTGTTTAAAACTTCCTTCTGAATTGTTCTTTTTACGGGTCTAGCTCCATATTGAGGATCGTAACCTTTGTCTGCTAAAAACAATACAGCTTCATCTGTAGCATCTATTGTAATGTTTTGTTCTGCAACTAATTTTTTAAGACTATCTAATTGTATACGTACAATTTTTATGATGTCTTTTTTAGATAATGGCGTAAACATTAAAATATCATCTATTCTATTTAAAAACTCTGGTCTAATACTAGATCTTAATAATCCTAATACATCTGTTTTTGCAGCTTCAGTTGCTTTTATAGCATCTTTATGCTTGTCAAAACTTTCTTGTATTATAGAGCTACCTATATTACTAGTCATAATAATAATGGTATTCTTAAAATCTGCAACTCTCCCTTTGTTATCTGTTAGTCGTCCTTCATCAAGAACCTGTAATAGAATATTAAAAGTATCTGGATGCGCTTTTTCAATTTCATCTAACAATATAACAGAATAAGGTCTACGTCTAACAGCTTCGGTCAATTGTCCGCCTTCATCATACCCAACGTATCCCGGAGGTGCACCAACTAGTCTACTTACAGAGTGACGTTCTTGGTATTCACTCATATCTATTCTTGTCATTGCATTTTCGTCATCAAATAAATAAGAAGCAAGTGTTTTTGCCAGTTCTGTTTTACCAACACCTGTTGTTCCTAAAAATAGAAACGAACCAATTGGGCGTTTGGCATCTTGCAAGCCAGATCTGCTTCTTCTAATAGCGTCAGACACGGCTACTATAGCTTCTTCTTGCCCAACAACACGTTTGTGTAAAACGGACTCAAGATCAAGTAACTTTTCTCTTTCGCTTTTTAGCATCTTGGTTACAGGTATACCTGTCCATTTAGCTACAACATCAGCAATATCTTCATAGGTTACTTCTTCTTGTATTAAAGTCCCGTGACTTTGTTGGTCTGCTAACGTATTCTGTAGTTTTTCTAAAGCCTCCTGCGATTCTTTAATTTTACCGTAGCGTATTTCTGCTACTTTACCATAATCACCATTACGTTCTGCACGTTCTGCTTCTAGCTTATAGTTTTCTATATCTTGTTTAACTTGCTGTATATTGTCTACAACTGTTTTTTCGCTATCCCATTTTGCAAAAATTTCGTTACGTTCTTCTTTAATGTTAGCAAGATCTATGTTTAGGCTCTTTAATTTATCCTTATCATCTTCCCTTTTTATAGCCTCAATCTCTATTTCTAGCTGCATTATTTTACGGTCTAAAACATCTAATTCTTCTGGTTTAGAGTTAATTTCCATTCGTAATTTAGCAGCAGCCTCGTCCATTAAATCTATGGCCTTATCTGGTAAAAATCTATTTGTAATGTAACGTTGAGATAATTCTACGGCACCAATTACAGCTTCATCTTTAATACGTACTTTATGGTGTGCCTCATACTTTTCTTTAATTCCTCTTAAAATTGAGATAGAACTTTCTGTACTAGGTTCGTCTACTATAATTTTCTGAAATCTACGTTCTAGTGCTTTGTCCTTTTCAAAATATTTTTGATATTCGTCTAGAGTAGTGGCACCAATTGCACGTAACTCTCCACGGGCTAATGCCGGTTTTAAAATGTTAGCAGCATCCATTGCGCCATCTCCACCACCTGCACCAACAAGTGTATGTATCTCATCTATAAACAATACTATTTGTCCGTCTGCAGATGTTACTTCTTTTATAACAGATTTAAGTCTTTCCTCGAACTCACCCTTGTATTTTGCGCCTGCAATTAAGGCTCCCATATCTAAAGAGTAGATAATTTTATCCTTTAAATTTTCTGGAATATCTCCTTGTATTATACGGTGTGCAATACCTTCTGCAATAGCAGTTTTACCTACACCAGGCTCACCAACTAACATTGGGTTGTTCTTAGTTCTTCTAGATAAAATTTGCAATACTCTACGTATTTCTTCATCTCTACCAATTACAGGATCTAACTTTCCTTCATCTGCTAATCTGTTTAAGTTTTTAGCATATTTTTCTAATGAATTATAGTTTTCTTCTGCACTTTGCGATGTTACATTGTTGCCATTTCTTAATTCTGTAATAGCAGCAGTTAAATCTTTTTCTGTTACTCCTTGATCTTTTAGAATTTGAGAGATTTTACTTTTAGACTTAAAAACGGCTAAGAGTAGGTGTTCCGTAGATACGTACTCATCATTCATTTTTTTAGCAACAATAATAGCTTCGTTAACTGTTTTACCAGCTTCGCGAGACATCATTATATCTGCGCCAGTTACTTTTGGTAAGCTTTGTAGCTCTTTGTCTATTATTTGTGTTAATAACGCAACATTTACATTTAGTTTTTTTAAGATGAAAGGCATTACGTTTTCATCTACCTTAATTAATGCTTTAAATAAATGTTCGTTCTCTATTTGCTGGTTCCCAAGTTCCTGAGCAAGTAATTGTGCCTGCTGTAAGGATTCTTGAGATTTTATTGTGAAATTATTAATGTTCATATATGTTGTGTTTTTTATAGTATTAGTATTTTTACAAGATTAAAGACAATTACCTTACCAAATACAAATACAAGACAAAATGGCTGTTATTATTGAGTTTAACAAGACATTTAGTCAGTTGTAAGTTTAGGGAATTAGATCGACTTAACTATAAAATTAAGAATTATAATGGGATTATTTACAGGTTTATTTGGTGGTAATGGAGAAAAAAAGGAGGAGAAGCAATTGCCTTGGATACCTTTAACCACTGTGGAACAATTAAAAGATATTGAAGAAAAATCTAAAACTAAAACGCAGATTATCTTTAAGCATTCTACCAGTTGTGGTATTAGCCGTATGGTAATAAAAATGTTTAGAGATACTTACGATTATACAGAAGAACAGGCAGATTTGTACTATTTAGACTTGTTGCAATACAGAGAAGTTTCTAATGAAACGGGTTATAAATTTCAGGTGATGCACCAATCGCCACAATTATTAGTGGTAAAAAACGGTGTAGCTGTAGCTAATGCATCTCACGGTAGTATAAACGAACTGCATTTAGAGAAATATATTTAAAAGGAGAGGTTTCTTTTAAACATATAAAAAAGCCCCCTGCATATGCAAGGGGCTTTTTTATATGTTTAATTATGACAAAGAATGTGCTTTTTAGTTAGTTTAAGTTAAGTTCCATCTTAATACTGCTCCTTTTATAGACAACATCTGGTTCTACAGGAATTTCTACAAAACCTATTTTTTTATAAATGTGTAACGCATTGGTAAGTTTTACACTAGAGTATAGAATTACTTTACTCCATTGTTCTTCTTTTGCAAAATCTATTGCATAATTTAAAAGAGCTTGCCCTATTTGTTTTCCTTGGTAGGCTTCATCAACAGCCATTTTACCTAGTTCGTATACGTTGTCTTCAATTTTAATATATGCTACGCAACCAACAATTGTATCATTAAGCTTAACAAAAAAGATGTAACCACCTTTATTAATTATAGTGTCTTCGCAATTATCTAGTAGCTCTATATCCTTTTCTTCAACCTCAAAAAACTTTTTTATCCAATCTAAATTTAATTTTTTAAAGGTTTTAGCGTATTTTGGCTGAAATGGTATAAATGTTAAATTATTCATTAAAAATTACAATTTTTTGAGTTTTATTCTGTTTACCGATATATATTGATGTTAAACCATTTTTTAAGAGCATATAATCTAAATATTAAACTGAAACGTATATAAATTAAACCAAAAGGTTAACTTAGTCAAGTTAATAAATTAAACTGAATTAATAGTATTGTTATGAGTGAGAAAAAGAGTAATACGGGGTTAAAGGTACTTGCTGTTTTGTTAGGAGTGGGATTGTTAGGTTCTATTGCCTACACAGTATCATTGTATAAAGACAGAGAAAGAACCAAAACTGTTTTGACACAAGAGAAGGAGTATGTAGTTAATGATTTAACTAGCTTACAGTCTGAGTACGATAAAGCTATTATGGAGAGCAATGCTACAAATGAAGAATTAGTAGAAGCTAGAGATAGAATTGCTAAATACATTGACTCTGTAAAAACAATGAAAACAGATATATCTTCTTTATCTAGATACAGAAGACAAGTAGATTTATTAAAGAAAGAAAGAGCATTTTTACTTAAAAAAGTAGATTCTTTAACTACATCTAACACAATGTTAGCTATGGAAAGAGATAGTACATACCAAGAGTTATCTAAACAAACTGTTTTTAATGATTCTTTAGTAGTACAAAATACTCAGTTAGCTGATGCAGTAGAAAAAGGTTCTGCTTTAAACTTAGCTAAATTTTCTGTAGATGCAGTAAAAGAACGTAGTAGTGGTAAATTAGTTTCTACTACAAGAGCTGGTAGAGCAGATAAGCTTAAAATTTGTTTTACAGTTGCAGATAACGCAATTGCACAAGCAGGTGATAGAGAATTTTATTTAGAGGTATTAGATCCTCAAGGAAATGTTTTAGGTGAAGGAACTACTAAATCTAACGAAGGTGGTGCTTCTTTAACATATAGTAAAGCAACTGCTTTTTACTATGAAAACAGAACATTAGATATTTGTGATTACGTAAACAAACCAGTAGGTGATTTTCAAAAAGGAAATTATATGGCTATTGTTTATGATTCTAAATTGAAAATATTAGGTAAGAGCGAGTTTACTCTTAAATAGACCTAATAGTACATATAAAAAAAGGTGCAATCTTTAGATTGCACCTTTTTTGTTTTTATAAATAATTGATTTCTTATTTTAAAGAACCAACCATTTCTTCTGGTTTTACCCAATCATCATACTGTTCTGCAGTTACATACCCTAAATTAATAGCTTCTTCTTTTAGAGTTGTACCATTTTTATGAGCAGTGTTCGCAATTTCAGCAGCTTTATAGTAGCCAATTTTAGTGTTTAAAGCCGTTACAAGCATTAAAGAGTTATTTAGTAATTCTTTAATTATTGCGTGGTTAGGCTCTATGCCAGCAACACAGTTAATATCAAAACTAACACAAGCATCGCCAATTAATTGAGCAGATTGTAATATGTTAGCAGCCATCATTGGTTTAAATACGTTAAGTTCGTAATGACCTTGTGTACCACCAACAGAAATAGCAACATCGTTACCCATAACCTGTGCACAAACCATTGTTATAGCTTCACATTGTGTTGGGTTAACTTTTCCTGGCATAATAGAACTTCCTGGTTCGTTAGCTGGTATAACTATTTCGCCAATTCCAGAACGTGGGCCAGAAGCCATCATTCTAATATCGTTAGCAATTTTATTTAAAGAAACAGCTAATTGTTTTAAGGCTCCATGGCTTTCTACAATTGCATCGTGTGCAGCTAAAGCTTCAAACTTATTTTCTGCTGTTACAAATGGTAAGCCTGTAAATTCTGCGATGTATTTAGCAACAAGAACATCATAACCAGCAGGAGTATTTAATCCTGTACCTACTGCGGTACCACCAAGAGCTAACTCGCTTAAATGTGGTAGTGTATTTTCTAATGCTTTTAAACCGTGGTTTAATTGAGATACGTAACCAGAAAATTCTTGGCCTAAAGTTAATGGAGTAGCATCCATTAAGTGTGTACGTCCTATTTTTACAACCGAAGCAAATTCTTTAGATTTTTTCTCTAATGTATCTCTAAGTTGTTTTACTCCTGGAATAGTATTTTCTACAATTTTTTTATAGGCAGCAATATGCATACCTGTAGGGAAAGTGTCGTTAGATGATTGTGATTTGTTAACATCATCATTTGGTTGTATTGTTTTTTCGCCTTCGCCAATAACTTTTCCAGCTATTTCATGTGCTCTGTTTGCAACAACCTCATTAACATTCATATTACTCTGTGTACCAGAGCCTGTTTGCCAAATTACTAAAGGAAATTGATCATTGTGCTTACCAGCCAAAATCTCATCACACACTTGTGCAATTAAATCTCTTTTTTCTTCAGCTAATACTCCTAATTCACAATTGGTATATGCTGCTGCCTTTTTTAAATATGCAAAGCCATATACTATGTCTAAAGGCATAGAGGCAACAGGTCCAATTTTAAAATTGTTTCTAGAGCGTTCTGTTTGTGCTCCCCAATATTTATCAGCAGGTACTTCTACGTTACCCATTGTATCTTTTTCTATTCTAAAGCTCATTGTACTAATTTTTTATAGATACAAAGGTAAGGTTTTGGAGAATTAATTTTACGTATTTAAAACAAGGATTTATAGAATTTTTGAGAAAAGATGAAGCTATAAAGAAAAAAGCAATTTACTTTTAATTAAACTTATAAGTAAAAGTTGCTCTAATATTTCTTTGATCTGATTGTAACTCGTTATAAGAATTTGAGTTTTCTAAATTGGTATCTGAATATCTTATATAATTATTAAAGATATCGGTTACACCTACAGAAACTGAAGCTTTGTTTTTTAAGATACTTCGGCTAAATACAAAATCTAATCTATTTAAAGCTTTCGTTTTTGTTTGCGAATTGTTATTGGCACCTATGTGGTAAAAGTTTGTTTGAAAATCTACCTTGTATAGTACAGGTAATTTGGCACTAAGGTTAGCGTACCATCTTATCTGATCTGCTGTAAAATCCACATTAACTAAGTCGTTACTGGAATTGCTATAATTGTAATTACCAGATAAACTTTGGTTGTAAACCATTGCGTTTAAAGAAAAGCGCCATTTTTTAATAGGAACGTAAGTAGCAGTAGCATCTATACCATATCTATATTCTTCTGCTATATTCCTTTTTGTTTTTGCAATTACAGGTGAAGTTACAGTAGTACCATCTATAGTTATGGTTTCTGTATTTCCGTTTTCTATAACTACATTATGTATTACATCTTCTGTTTTTGAGTAAAATAGGGCAGATGTAAACGTGATTTTATTCCATTTGTTTAAGTAATTAAACTCAAAAGAGTTTGTAAACATTGGATCTAAATCTGGATTGCCATAAAATAAATTAGTTTTACTAACTCTATTAGGAAAAGGATTTAAGTTACCTGCTGTAGGTCTGTCTATTCTTCGACTAAAGTTTAAACTTATTTTTTCTTTAGTTGTAAATTCATAGCTTAGAAACATAGATGGAAACCAATTTACATAAGATTTTGTTTCCTTAGTATTTAGGTTTGTTAGCAGTACAGATACGTCTGTGTTTTCTACACGCATACCAGCAGAAATATTAAAGTTACCAAAGCCTTGTCCAAATTGTAAATAGGCAGCATTTACATTTTGACTGTAAATTAGGTTATTACTAAAGTTGGTGTTTTTTGTGAAAATTGAATTAACAATAGACCCTTCTAAATAATCTACCGTATAGTTGTCAAAAATACCTCTGTAGCCTAGTTCTATTTTAGAATTGTAGTTATTACCAAATGGTAAAGTATAGTCTAGTTGTAAAAGCTGACTAATTTGATGATCATCTGTAATTGCCTTGTCAAATAACTTGTCATTGCTATTAGGTAAAATAGCTTCGTTAATTGCTCTGTCTTCTAGTTCTAAACTTCTAGAGTATTGGTAATCTATGCTTAAATCATGGCCTTTTTTATTAAACTTTCTTTTGTAAGTAGTAGAGTAACGTACGCTTTCTTCATCACTATCTTCAAGTGTGTTTCTAACTCTATTTACTAAGCTAGCATCTATAGAATTAAAATTATCTATAGTTATGTCTGTATTGTTTAGCCCAGAAGATTTTGTGTAAGAAACAGAGTTTGTGATACTCGTAGTTTCATTTAAAAATAGTTCTAGACCTACGCTTGTGTTTAAGCTTTTGCTTTGTCTGTCTAATGATCTGTACTCATTTTCATAACCGGTACTATTTTTAGTATCATCTAAAAACTCATTTTTAAATAAGGAATATCCAGGTCTATCTTTATTTATATAGGATATATTAGAAAATATATTAAAATATTTTTTCTTTAAACTTATGCTGCCTCCTAACTTAAAGTATTTAGGATCTTTTACGGTTGTTGTAACAGAACCACTTACTCCAGATTTTTTAGTTTTTCTTAGTATGATATTTAAGATTCCTGCCGTTCCAGAAGAGCCGTATTTAGAAGAGGGGTTTGTTATAACTTCTACCTTTTGTATGCTGCTAACAGGCATTTGTTTAAGAGCTTCTGGACTTATGCCAGATAGTGTAGAGGGTTTACCGTCAATTAGTATTTTTACATTATTATTGCCTCTAAGGCTAATTGTCCCTTGTGCATCTACAGTTACAGATGGTATGTTATTTAGGACATCGGATGCAGAACCACCATTAACTGTTAAATCTTTACCTACATTATATATTTTTTTGTCTAAACGAAGTTCTACTGTTGTTTTATCTGCAATAAGTTCTACTTCATTTAATTTTTCTACGTCCGCATCTAATTTAATTTCTCCTAAGTTTTTAGAAGAACTCAAATCTAGATTATTTAGGTTAACTACTTTATAGCTTAGATACTCTACTTTTAAGTGGTATGTACCACTTGGAATTTCTATTACAAACTTTCCGTTTTTATTTGTAACACCCCCAGAAATAAAATTAGGGTTGTTAGGGTCTTGTAATATTAATGTAGCGTATTCTAATGGCTTATCGGTGTTACTATCTTTAATAGTACCTGTAATTTTAATATTTTGTAAGTTTTTACTTGGTTTAGCCTCTTGTGAGTAACCTAAAATAGATAAAAGTAGAAAAGCTAATAATAGTGTGTTTTTCATTATAGCATAGTCTTGTAAGTGGTTAGTTTATAGACCAAATTAGCTTTTATCTTTGTAAGCATAGTGTAGTAGGTGAGTAGTTTAAGTTTAGTCAGTGGGTTTAGTTAGTAAAAACAAATTAAATTTATTCTATGTATCGTTAATTTTTAAGATAATTTTAATACGTCTTCTACTACAAATATAAAATAATTCTAAAATAATTCTAATTTTTTTTAGTTTAAGATTTGTACTATTCATCTTAAGAAGTATCTTTGTAGTCGTTAAAATAAATTATATATGTTCGAATTTGACCAGTACTTAGGTTTTTTAGCTTTTTTAACTATCCTTACAATAGGATTTTGGTTAATGATATTTTTATTAACTTTTGTTATACCTTATTGGTTGGGCGGATCACTTATAGAATTTCTTAAAGAAAAACGAGAAGCTAGAAAAGCAAAACGATTAGAATAAAAAAAATATAAAGAGACTCAATTGAGTCTCTTTTTTTTGTGCTTATTTTAGTTATGTAGTGTATTTATATTATTAAATTATTTTACAGCTATTATGGTTGTGATTTTTTTAAATAAAAAAAGAGGCCCAGGAGGCCTCTTTTTTAGTTGTATATAAGTTGTGTTATTGTTTAACCTTGCATATCCATATCATCTCCACTTTCTCTCATTTCTCCTTTACTACGTTGATTTTTCTGTTGGTTAAATCTGTATGTAAAAGTTAAAGAAGCACTTCTTTGTCTCCATTGAAATTCGCTGTTAGAGATAATATTTTCTGTTGTACTTTCAGACATCCTTTTTCTTGTATTAAAAATATCATTAACACTTAAAGATAAAGTAGCTTTGTCATTAAGTAAGTCTTTACTTAATGCTAAATCTGAACCAAACATTCCTTTTCTAGTAGTCTGAGCATTCTCTGAAGGACCTCTATACGTTAAGTTTGTTTGAAAATCGATTTTTGCAGGTAATGGAATTTTTGCGCTAAATTTAGAAAACCAACTAAAGTTATCTGCATCAAAATTTTGAGTAATTACTTCGTTCAAGAAGTTAGTATAAGAGTGTTCTCCTTCTACGGTTTGTTGAAACAAGTTTAGGTTTAAACTAAATCTCCAATTTCTCATTGGTGTGTAGGTAGATGTAATGTCTAACCCATATCTACTTTCTGTAGCTAAGTTAATAGGTGTTCTTGCCTGTACTGGTATTTCAACAGAACTTCCTGGATTGGCAGGATCGCTTATGCTTACAAACTCTCCTGTTTCTTGTGTTATAAATTGAAAAACACCAGTAGAGTGGTTGTAGTAACCAGAGATATTAAATAATATTTTATCCCATCTTTTTAAGTAGCCTAAATCATAAGCATCTGTGAATGTTGGGTCCAAGTCTGGATTACCAAAAAATAAGTTAGTATTACTAGATCTAGAAGGGAAAGGATTTATAAATCTAGATCCAGGTCTTCTTAATCTTTTACTGTAACTTACTGTAAATTGTTCCATTTCTGATAACTCATATCCTAAGAAAACAGAAGGGAACCAGTTTGTGTATTTTTTATTGTTGATATCATTAGTTTCTGCTAATTCTATATCAATGTCTGTGTCTTCTACTCTTAAACCACCAAGTAAGCTAAATTTATCAATCTTAGTACCTAATTGTACATAGGCTGCATTTACAGTTTCATTAAAAAATAAAGTGTTACTAAAATTGGGGTCACTGTTAAAGATGCCGCCTATTTCTTGACCAAAGTCATAATCTGTAGTGTAGTTGTTAAAGTTACCTCTATAGCCAGCTTCAAACTGAGAAGCAAAATCTTTACCAAATGGTAATACATAGTCTAATTGTACTAATTGCTTAATTTGGTTGTTATCAGTAATTGTACGTTCTAAAGGGCTATTGGTTGTGCTACCGCTAACTACCTCTTCTATACTAGCGTTCTCTAATTCGTCTGATCTAGAATATTGGTAATCTATAGTTAATTTATTACCATCTTCGTTAAACCTTTTTTCGTAGTTTAATGAGTATTGTACTGTTTCTTCGTCATCATCTTCATTCGTAGTTCTTTCTCTTTCTATGGTAGGGTTCATATTACCATCAAAATTAAAGAAGTTAACTTCTGCAAGGTCTAAACCATTAGAATTTCTATATAAAACAGAGTTTGTAATACTGCTTGTTTCATCAATAAAATACTCAAAACCTATGTTGGCATTGTAGCTTTTACTGCTTCTTGTGTATTCTCTATATTCGTTTTCAAAACTAGAAGGGTTACCGTCTTCATCTAAGTATTGATTTTCAAAGAAAGCATTACCAGGACCAGTTCTGTCTCTGTAGCTTAAGTTTGTGTAAAGGTTAAATTTATCTCTTCTAAGATTTATGTTTGCAGAACCGGCATATTGCTCAGGATCCCCTACTGTAGCAGAAACAGAACCATTTAAACCAGCTGTTTTGCTTTGCTTTAAAATAATGTTTAAGATACCAGCAGTACCTTCAGCATCATATCTAGCAGATGGGTTTGTAACAACCTCTATTCTTTCTATAGCATCTGCAGGTAAAGATTTTAATGCAGCATTGTCTAAACCAGATAGAGCAGATGGTTTACCGTTAATTAAGATTTTAACACTTTCGTTTCCTCTTAAGCTAATTGCACCTTCTACATCTACATCTACAGATGGTACGTTATTTAATACATCTGTTACAGAGCCACCTTTAACGGTTAAGTCTTTACCAACATTGTATATTTTTTTATCTAATCTAAGTTGAACTGTTGTTTTTTCTGCAGTAATAACAACAGCGTCTAACTGCTCAACATCTAAGGCTAATTTAATAATGCCTAAATCTTTAGAGTTAGATAAGTCTTGATTGTTTAATGTGTAAGTTCTATAAGATAAAAATTCAACTTTTACATTATATATGCCTGCGTCTGCAGTAACATTAAATTTCCCTTGTTCATCTGTTATTCCACCAGTAACTATAGATGGGTCTTTAACACTTTGTAATATAAGTGTTGCGTATTCTAAAGGATCTCCTGTTTCATCATCTACAACAGAGCCTGTAATCTTAACTTTTTTAGGATCTGCTTTTTGTGCATTAGGACCTTGGGCGTATGTAATTACAGTAGCAAATAATAATACTAAGGAAAATAAGTGTTTCATTCTTTCTTTTTAGTTTTTTTCTTTTTCTTTTTTTTGGCCTTTTTAAAACCTTCTTTTTCTAAAGCAACATACGCATCATACTTTTCTTTTGGCAATGCAGCTTTTAGTTCTTCAGATTGTTCTTTTTGTAATTTTTCAATGCTTTCCCTCATTTTATCACCTTCTAGTTTTAAAATTTGCAGCTCCATATACTTTTTAATATACTTGGTTAGAGTAGTACTTAGGACTGCTTGTTCAAAACTATTAAGTTCTATAACTTCAGTAATTTTTGGCATTTGTAATTCTACAATTTCTTCTGCTGTAAGTGGTTTTGGCTTTTCATTAGACTGTGTTTGTGGCATTTGGTTTCTAACACGACCTCTTCCAGATCCATTATTATAACCGTTACCGTAGCCATATTGCGCTTCTACAGTAGAAACAGATAATACAAATGTTAATGTTGCATAAAAAAATATTTTTTTAGTTTTCATAACTTTCTGAATTAGTAAGAGTTTAAAAATTAAAGAAGGTTTAATCTAGTTTGGTTAAAGATTTGTTAAAAGAAAATAGCAATAAAAATGCCAAAAGCTAAAACACTTCTAAATTATAGAATTTATTAGCTCGGTAGGCCTTCCAATTACAGCTTTTTCACCATTAACAATTATTGGTCTTTCTATAAGTTTAGGGTTGGCTAGCATTGCATCTAAAATTTCTTCGTTAGATAAATCTTTGCCTTTGTAGCTCTCTTTCCAAATAGCTTCGTTTTTACGAACAAGACCTATTGGCTCTATGTTTAATAAGCTTATAATTTCTTCTAATTCTTTTTTGCTAGGTATATCTTCTAAATATTTTACTATTTTAAACTCTTTACCAGAGTCTTTTAATAAAGCTACACCTGCTCTAGATTTGCTACATCTGTTGTTATGGTATATTGTTATCATCTTTTTTAGTTTTACTATTTTAATCTTCTTGTTTTTGGCCCATCATCATTAAATAAGCTTTTAAAAACTGATCTATATTACCGTCCATAACAGCATCTACATTACCAGTTTCTTCTGCAGTACGCACGTCTTTTACCAATTTGTATGGGTGCATAACATAATTTCTTATTTGCGAACCCCATTCAATTTTCATCTTACCTGCTTCAATTTCGCTACGTGCTTCTTGCTTTTTACGCAATTCAATTTCGTATAATTGAGATTTAAGCATTTTCATGGCGGTAGCTCTATTGTCGTGTTGCGAACGAGAGTCTGAGCAAGAAATTTGTATGCCAGAAGGTTTATGACTTAATTGTACTTTAGTCTCTACCTTGTTTACATTTTGGCCACCAGCACCACTAGAACGAGCTGTTGTAATCTCTATGTCTGCGGGGTTAATTTCTATTTCTATGCTATCATCTGCTAAAGGGTACACATATACAGAAGCAAAAGAAGTGTGTCTTTTTGCATTACTATCAAACGGAGAAATACGTACCAAACGGTGTACACCATTTTCACCTTTTAACCATCCAAAGGCAAAATCACCTTCTATTTCTAAAGTAACTGTTTTTATACCAGCTACATCACCTGCTTGGTAGTTTAGCTCCTTTATTTTGTATCCTTGTTTTTCTGCCCACATAAGATACATGCGCATAAGCATAGCTGCCCAGTCGCAACTTTCTGTTCCGCCAGCACCTGCAGTTATTTGTAAAATAGCCGTAAGTTCATCGCCTTCATCAGAAAGCATATTCTTAAACTCTAAGCTTTCAATATGTGTTTTAGCTTTGTTGTAGTGTAGTTCTACTTCTTCAGCAGTAACATCGCCTTCTTTTAAAAACTCTAGTAAAACTTCAAGGTCTGCTATAAGTACTTTAGCATCATCAAAATCTTTTACCCATTTCTTTTTAGACTGTAACACTTTCATCTGAGCTTGCGCTACCTGTGCATTATCCCAAAAATTCGGAGCTAAAGTTTTTTCCTCTTCATTTTCTATTTCTATAAGCTTGGCATCTATGTCAAAGATACCTCCTTAACGCACCAAGGCGATCTAAAAGATCTTTGTACTGATCTGTTGTTATCATTCTTAAAATAATTTAAAAGCAAAAATAGTACTAAACTATGGTTGTACAATCTATTTTGTATAAATTTAGAAAATCAAAAAAAATAACCAATGAGACGTATTTCTATTTTTCTATTACTAGTGTGTAATTGTATAGTGCTAACTGCACAATTTGCAGATAAGAGTAAAAATTTTAAGAAATATAATGGCTATTTTTCTTTTTATTATGATGTAAAAACAGATAAAATATATTTAGAAGTTAACGATCTAGAAAAAGAGTTTCTCTATGTAAACTCTTTAAGTAGTGGTGTTGGTAGTAATGATATTGGTTTAGATAGAGGGCAGTTAGGAGATAGCAGAGTTGTGTACTTTAAAAAAGCAGGGAATAAATTGTTATTAATACAGCCAAATTTAAAATACAGAGCTATAACAGATAATTTATTAGAAAAACAATCTGTTGAGCAAGCATTTTCAAAATCTATTTTAGGCGGATTTAAAATTGAAGAAGAGAAAAACGGAAAGTTTATTATAGATATTACGAGTCTTTTTATGCAAGATACGCACGGTGTTATTTCTAAATTAAAGAATACAGGGCAAGGTTCTTATAGTTTAGATGCAACAAAAAGTGCTTTTAATTTAGAACGAACAAAAGCTTTTCCTAAAAATATAGAGTTTGATGTTTATCTTACTTTTAAAGGAGAAGCAAAAGGAAGATATATAAGTTCTGTAACACCAACATCTGGTTTGGTTACAGTAGCCCAACACCACTCTTTTGTAGAATTACCAGATGCGGGCTACAAAAAAAGAACTTACGATCCCCGTAGCGGATCTTTTATGTTTTCTTATTATGATTATGCTACCCCAGTGCAAAAAGACATAAAAAAACGATTTATAGCAAGACACCGATTAGAAAAGAAAGACCCAAATGTTGCTGTAAGTGAAGCTGTAGTGCCTATAGTTTATTATTTAGATAACGGTACGCCAGAACCTATACGTTCTGCTTTATTAGACGGTGCAAAATGGTGGAATCAGGCATTTGAATCTATTGGGTATAAAGATGCCTTTCAGGTAAAAATACTACCTTCAGATGCAGACCCAATGGATGTTAGATATAATGTAATACAATGGGTGCACAGAGCAACAAGAGGTTGGAGTTATGGAGCTAGTGTTACAGATCCAAGAACAGGAGAAATAATTAAAGGTCATGTTAGTTTAGGAAGTTTACGTATACGTCAAGATTTTTTAATAGCGCAGGCATTAACAGACAAACCTTTTGCAAAGAGTAATGATAATTATAAAAAAATGCTCGATTTGGCATTGGCACGTATACGTCAGCTTTCTGCTCACGAAATAGGGCATACTTTAGGGTTTGCTCATAATTTTGCAGCTAGTACCAATAATAAAGCATCGGTTATGGATTATCCTCATCCTCAGTTTTCTTTAAAAGGAAATAAAATAGATTTTACAAATGCGTATGCAACAGGAATAGGAGCTTGGGATAAATATACAGTTGCCTATTCGTATTCGGATTTTAAAGAAGGTGTAGATGAAGCAAAAGCATTAAAAGAAATTATTAAAAAATCGCATAAAGAAGAGTATCGATTTATATCTGATAGTGATGCAAGAGCAAGTGGAGGTGCACACGCGTATGCGCACTTATGGGATAATGGAAGTAACGCAGCTGAAGAGTTGAATGATGTTTTAAAAATTAGAGAAGTCGCTATAAACAACTTTTCTATTGATAATATTAAAGAAGGAGAACCAAATTCTGTTTTAGAAGATGTTTTTGCCCCATTGTACTTTTTTCATAGATACCAAACAGAAGCTGTATCTAAAGTAGTTGGTGGTTTAGATTATAATTATACAGTAAAAGGAGACGAACAATTTACGGTTAAAACTGTCTCTAAAAAAGAACAGCAAGAAGCTTTACGTACATTGCTTAAGACTGTAAATGCAAATTATATTGCAATTCCTAAAGATAAATTAAATCTGTTTCCTCCAAGAGCAATGGGTTACAATAGAACAAGAGAGTCTTTTAACGGAAAAACGGGAGTATCTTTTGATCCGCTTTCTGCGGCAGAAACGGCAGCAGATATTACACTTTCTTTTTTATTGCATCCACAAAGAGCATCTAGATTAGTACAGCAGAAGAGTTTAGATAAGAATCAGCTTGGGTTACCAGAAGTTTTAGATGCTTTGTTAAACGAAACTTTAAAAGCAAATAATAAGGACACTTATATAAATCAAGTGCAACAAAACATAAACTTTAGAACTTTATTTTATGTAATGAATCTAGCAGTGAGTAAAAATGTACATCCGCAAGTGAATGCAATTGCAAATTTTAAGTTAAGAGAAATAAAAAAAGAATTTGCTTTAAAAGATAATGCGTATGCATTAGAAGTTGTAACAAGAATAAGTCATTTTCAAGAACATCCAGAGCTATTTATTACAGTTAAGTCTCCTAAAATCCCTGACGGATCACCAATAGGAATGGAATGTTTGTCAAACTAAAAAAATAAATAATTATAATGAAAATTAACCTTATAAGCGATACAGTAACAAAGCCAACACCAGAGATGTTAAATGCAATGTTTACATCAGAAGTTGGTGACGATGTATTTAAGCATGACCCAACTGTAAATGAATTAGAAGCTAAAGTAGCTGCTATGTTTGGTATGGAAGCTGCTTTGTTTTTTCCTAGCGGAACAATGGCAAACCAGACTGCAATAAAATTACATACGCAACCAGGAGAACAATTAATATGCGACAAATATGCTCATATTTTTAATTATGAAGGTGGAGGTGTAAGTTTTAATAGCGGTGTTAGTTGTAGGTTGGTAGATGGTGATAGAGGTATGATGACAGCAGAACAGGTTGAAGAAGCTATTAATCCGCCAGATTTTTACCATAGTCCACTTACTACTTTAGTGTGTATAGAGAACACAGCAAACAAAGGTGGTGGTGCTTGTTGGGATTTTAAAGAGTTAGAGAAAATAAAAGCAGTTTGTGAAAAACACGGGTTAAAGTATCATTTAGATGGTGCTCGTTTATGGAACGCACTGGTAGCTAAAGGTGAATCTCCAAAGCAATATGGTGCTTTGTTTAATACAATAAGTGTTTGTTTAAGTAAGGGTTTAGGTTGCCCAGTAGGTTCTGTTTTGGTTGGTTCTAAAAAAGATATAGATAGAGCAATACGTGTACGTAAGATGTTTGGTGGTGGTATGCGTCAAGCTGGTTATTTGTCAGGAGCTGCAATTTATGCTTTAGATAACCATATAGAACGTTTACATGAAGATCACAGAAAAGCTAAAGAAATAGGAGTGGTGTTAGATGGTCTTAGCTTTGTAAAAAGCGTAGAGCCTATAGAAACTAATATTATAATTTTTGCTATTGATGAAAAGCTAATAACACAAGAACAATTTTTAGCTAAATTAAAAGAGAATAATGTGGAAATAATAGGTATGGGACAGGGTAAACTAAGAATAGTTACTCATTTAGATTATACAGATAATATGCATAACAGGTTTATATCTATTCTAAAAAGTTTATAAATTATATAAAGAACTAATATTATTTTTTAGGTTTTTTATACCATTTTCCATTCCTGCTTCAGAAGAGTAAAATTGGCTTTTTCCAATAACTTTGCCTTCTAAATTTTTTAAATTAAATAAGAATTTACCGTTATAATCAGTCTTGCGTTCAAAAATGTTAAGACTGTTTATAGCTGGTACTATATTCTTAATTGTAGTATTTAATTCTTCTTTGCTAGAAAAACTATCTCCCTGTAGTAAAACAATATTATTTTCAGTTTTTAAACGGAAAGTGAAAGTATTGTCTTTATTCTTTGTTATATGTATCATTATTTCTCTTTTGTCTTAAAGATAAGATAATTTTATATCTAAAGTTAAAATAATTTTAAGATTTTATTAAGATAGTGTATTTGTTCAAAAATTAACCATTGTTAATCTTAATGCATCAATAAAATAAGGGTTTTTAAAATTTTTGTTCTCTTTTTTGTGTTTTATCGCTCATAAAATTTTATATTTGCAGTCTAACATTAACATATTTTAACATTAATTAAACACATTAACCAAAAATGAAAAAATTATTATTCTTATTTGCAGTTATGACTGCATCAGTTACTATGGCTCAAGATTTGCCAACAAATCCAGAACCAGGTAAATGTTACGTACGTTGTACAACTCCGGATGTATACGTAAACGAATCTATAACAATTACAACTAAGCCAGCTTATTCTGTTTTAAAAACAGTACCTGCTACTTTTAAGACAGTAACAGAGCGTGTATTAGTAAAAGATGAAAGTAAAACACTTAGAGTTGTACCTGCTAAATGGGGAACTGAAACAATTTCTTACGTAGCTAAAGAAGGTGGTAACACATTAAGTATTACTCCTGCTAGTTTTAACCCTAGTTCAGAAACTATTGAAGTTAAACCAGCTTATGCTGTATGGGAATTAGGTGCTTCTGCTCCTGATTGTGCTTCTGGTAATCCTGACGATTGTAGATACTGGTGTTACAAAGGTTACCCAGCTGAATTTACAACTATTCAGACTCAAGTTTTAGGTGCAGATGCTTCTGTATCAAAAACTCCAATTGGATCTAGAGATGCTTCTTACAAGAAAACTGTATTGGTTTCTGGTCCTTCTGTTGTAGAAACAATTATTCCTGCAGAATATAAGGAAATTACTAAAACTGTTTTAGATAAAGATGCTTATACTACTAATGTATCTGTACCTGCTGTTACTAAAACAATAACAAAAGAAGTATTAAAGCAAAAAGGTGGTCTTACTACTTGGAGCGAAGTTGAATGTTCTTTAGTGCAATACCAAGCTTTACCAATTAACTGGAACTTAGGTAGCTCTACATTAACTGCAGAAGCTAAAAGAATTATTGATTCTAGATTAATGCCAATTTTAAGTCAAAATCCAGGTGTTAAATTAGAGATTGCTTCTCATACAGATGCAAGAGGTAACAATGCTTCTAACCAGAGTTTATCTGAAAAAAGAGCTAAGTCTGTTGCAGATTACTTAATTACTAAGGGTGTTAACTCTAGTTTACTAGTAGCAAACGGTTACGGTGAAAACAAATTAAAGAACAGATGTAAGGATGGTGTTTCTTGTACAGAAAGAGAGCACGCTGCTAACAGAAGAACTGAGTTTAGATTAATTAACAACTAATAGTAAACCTATTATAGTTAATCACTAACCAAATATAAAAGGGCCTTCAATTAATTTTGAAGGCCCTTTTTGCTTTTTAATAGATTAAGATTTTTAATCTGTATATTTTTTTAGAAACTTAATGTGGTGTTGTGTATCTCCATTCATACTATACCCGTGTAAAGCGCCTTTTTCTCTTCCTTTACTATCTAAAATTTTTAGGTTAGGAAAAACACCCTTTTTGTTATACTTAGCCATTAAATCCATATTATGTTTTAATTGCTCAGGAGTAAGTAAATCATTGTTTCTAGGAATGTCTATATAAAGTAATTCGTAGTTTTTTGCAATCTCTTTAAATTCGCTTGTTTCAAATAAATCTTTTTTAAGCATTTTACAAGGTCCACACCAATCGCTGCCAGTAAAATAAACTAAAATGTTTTTATCTTGTTTTTTAGCTCTTTTTAAAACTGTCTCGTAATCTGTATTCCATTCTACATCTGCAATTACTTTAGTAGAAGGTGCTGTACCAAATAATATTGGAAAAATTAAGGCTATTAATAAGTGTTTCATCTTTGTCTTTTTTTATATTCTTGCAAAAAACTTGCCATTATTTATTTAAATAACGAATCCATTCCCGGAATATTGGGTAAACCGTCTTTTGCAGCAGCACCTAATTCTGTTTCATTAACCTGTGTAGCTCTTTCAATAGCCTTATTTAATGTTATAATTAGGTAGTCTTCTAATTGTTCTTTATCCTCTAAAAGGCTTTCATCAATCTCTATGCTTTTAATAGTCCTGTTTGCTGTAATGGTAACTTTTAGAGTGTTGTCACTAGATTTTTCATCAATTAAAACAGAGTTTAAGCGTTGTTTTGTTTCTTCAACTTTTTGTTGGGTTTCTTTAAGTTTTCCCATCATACCCATCATATCTCCAAACATAATTTTTAGTGTTTTAGTTATTTCTTAGCAAAATTAATAAATTGTAACTCAATCAATCTTAAAAAAAAATGAAAGTCACAAAAAATGTATTGTTATGTTAGTTAGTATTATTTTTGTTGCTTCATGTAAATAAAAAAAGAAGCCTATGGCTAATATTAAAATTCCTGTTGCCAAAAAAGAACCTAAAGAGTTAGTTAAGCATAACGACGTTAGGATAGATAACTATTACTGGTTAAACAATAGAGAAGATAAAGAAGTAATTACATACTTAGAAGAAGAAAATACATATTATAATACTTTAACGGCGCATACTAAGGACTTTCAAGACGCTCTTTTTAGTGAAATGAAAGCTCGTATAAAAGAAGATGATGCTTCTGTGCCGTACAAGCTGAATGGTTACTGGTATGGTACTCGTTACCAGATAGGAAAAGAATACCCAATATACTCTAGGCGTAAAGGTGAAGAAAGCGCTCCTGAAGAAATTTTGTTTGACTGTAATGAGTTGGCAAAAGGAAGCGACTATTTTAATCTTAGCGGTGTAGCTATAAGTCCTAATAATAATTTAGCAGCTTATGGTGTAGACACCGTATCTAGAAGAGAATATACTATTAGAATAAAAAACTTAGAAACAGGTGAAATTTATGATGATGTTATAGAAAAAACTACAGGTAGTAGTGTGTGGGCGGCAGACAATAAAACATTGTTTTATACAAAGAAAGATTCTGTTACTTTAAGATCAGATAAAATATACAAGCATAAGTTAGGTACACCAACAGCAGAAGATGAATTAGTGTATCATGAGGAAGATGAAACGTTTAATACGTACATATATAAGACTAAATCTAAAAAGTTTATTATTATAGGTTCTTCTAGTACCTTAACGTCTGAGTATAGATTTATAGAGACAGATAATCCAGACTCTGAATTTAAGATTTTTTCTCCAAGAGAAAGAGGGTTAGAGTATTCTATAGCACATTATGGAAATCAGTTTTTTATATTAACAAATAAGGATAAAGCTTTTAATTTTAAGTTGATGAAATGCAATGATACCGCTACTGCATCTAACTTATGGGAAGAGTTTATACCACACAGAGCAGATGTATTACTTGAAGATTTAGATATTTTTAAAGATTATTACATTCTATCTGAAAGAGAAAATGGCTTAAATAATATAAAAATAGTTCGTTGGGACACTAACGAAGCATATTATTTGCCTTTTGAAGATGAGACATACACAGCTTATGTAGGGACTAACCCAGATTTTGATACTTCAATCTTAAGATACGGTTACAACTCTTTAACTACGCCAAGTTCTGTAATAGATTTTAATATGGATACTAAATCCAAAGAAATTAAAAAAGAGCAAGAGGTTTTAGGAGGTGTATTTAAAAAGGAGAACTATAAATCTGAGCGAATTTGGGCTACAGCTAGAGACGGTGTTAAAGTGCCAATGTCTATTGTATATCATAAAGACACAAAGTTAGATGGTAAAAGTCCTGTTTTACAATATGCATACGGTTCTTATGGATATACTATAGATCCTTATTTTTCTACAGTACGTTTAAGTTTGTTAGATAGAGGTTTTATTTATGCAATAACACATATACGTGGAGGTGAGTATTTAGGCAGAAAATGGTATGAGGATGGTAAACTTTTAAAAAAGACAAATACCTTTACAGACTTTGTAGATTGCTCTAAGCATTTAATTAATAATAATTATACTAGCAAAGAGCATTTGTATGCCTCTGGTGGCTCTGCAGGTGGTTTGTTAATGGGTGCAATAATTAATATGGCGCCAGAATTATATAATGGTATTATTGCAAGTGTACCTTTTGTAGATGTTGTTACTACTATGTTAGACGATTCTATACCACTAACTACGGGCGAGTACGACGAGTGGGGAAACCCTAACGATAAGGAATATTACGATTATATGAAGTCTTATTCTCCTTATGATAATGTTGTGGTACAAGACTACCCAACAATGTTAGTAACTACAGGTTTGCATGATTCGCAAGTACAATATTGGGAACCAGCAAAATGGGTAGCTAAATTAAGAGAATCTAAAACAGATACTAATTTATTGTTCTTAGATACTAATATGGATGCAGGTCACGGTGGGGCATCTGGTAGGTTCGAGGCTTTAAAAGAGGTTGCAAAAGAGTATGCCTTTTTAATAGATTTAGAAGGAAAAATCTCTAAGTAAAAAAAAATACTTAAATTTGTACCGTATTTGATAAGTAAACCAATATAAGCTTATCATATTATAACCAAATGCGCATGAAAAATAAAATTAATGCCTACAACAATGTTTTAGAGTTAATAGGTAATACTCCATTAATTAAAATTAATAATATTACTAGCTCCTTTAAAGGAGAATATTACGCTAAAGTAGAGGCTTTTAATCCAGGACATTCTGCAAAAGATAGAATAGCAATTCATATTATTGAAGAAGCAGAACGTAAAGGGATATTAAATGAGGACAGTACAATTATAGAAACTACATCTGGTAATACAGGTTTTAGTATCGCTATGGCAAGTATTGTAAAAGGTTACAAATGTATTTTAGCAGTAAGCTCTAAATCTTCTCCAGACAAAATAGATATGTTGCGCTCTATGGGTGCACAAGTATATGTTTGTCCTGCTCACGTTAGTGCAGATGATCCAAGATCTTATTACGAAGTTGCTAAAAGGTTGCACCAAGAAACAGAAGGTTCTATATACATTAATCAATACTTTAACGAGTTAAACAGACAAGCACATTACTTATCTACTGGTCCAGAAATTTGGGAACAGACAAATGGTAATATTACGCATCTAGTTGCTTGTAGTGGTACAGGAGGTACAATTTCTGGAACAGCTAAGTATTTAAAGGAGCAAAACCCTAATGTAAAAGTTATAGGTGTAGATGCTTTTGGATCTGTATTAAAGAAATATCATGAAACGCGTGAATTTGATGCTAATGAGATTTACCCATACCGCATAGAAGGTTTAGGTAAAAATCTTATACCAGGAGCAACAGATTTTGATACTATAGATAAATTTATAAAAGTTACTGATGAAGAAAGTGCACATACCGCAAGGGAAGTGTCTGGAACAGAAGGGCTTTTTGTTGGGTATACAAGTGGAGCTGCAATGCAAGCTGTAAAACAGTTATATGCAGAAGGTGAATTTGACGCTAATAGTAGAGTAGTGATTATATTTCCTGATCACGGTTCTAGATATATGAGTAAAATTTATAGTGATGAATGGATGGAGGCTCAAGGCTTTTTAAACGCTGTTAAGACAGAGGAAAAAGCAGAGATTCAATTTGTTAAGTAAAAAGGAAACTACAAAAAAATAAAAAAAGCAATGAATTTTAATTCATTGTTTTTTTTTGTTCATAAAATTGTTATGAAAACTTGCTGAAATTCTGTACTTTTGCAGACAGCCAAAATAGCTTAGATGAGAGATTTATTTGATAGAATACTAGCGAACAAAGGACCATTAGGAAAATGGGCATCGCAAGCAGAGGGATATTTTGTTTTCCCTAAATTAGAAGGAACCATTTCTAATAGGATGAAATTTCAAGGGAAGGAAGTAATTACTTGGAGTGTTAATGATTATTTAGGTTTAGCAAATCATCCAGAAGTTCGTAAAGTAGATGCGCAAGCAGCTGCAGATTACGGTTCTGCGTATCCAATGGGTGCACGTATGATGTCTGGACATACAGATTTACACGAGCAATTACAGAATGAGTTGGCTGCGTTTGTAAACAAAGAGTCAGCTTACCTTTTAAACTTTGGTTACCAAGGTATGGTATCTACTATAGATGCTTTGGTGTCTAAGGATGATATTATTGTTTATGATGTAGATTCTCATGCTTGTATTATAGACGGTGTTCGTCTGCATATGGGTAAACGTTTTACGTACAAGCATAACGATATAGAGAGTTTAGAGAAAAACTTAGAACGTGCTACTAAAATGGCAGAACAAACTGGCGGAGGTATTTTAGTTATCTCTGAAGGTGTTTTTGGTATGCGTGGTGAGCAAGGTAGATTAAAAGAAATAGTTGCTCTTAAGAAAAAGTTCAACTTTAGATTTTTAGTTGATGACGCTCACGGTTTTGGTACTTTAGGTAAAACTGGTGCTGGTGCTGGTGAAGAGCAAGGAATACAAGATGATATAGATGTATACTTTGCAACATTTGCTAAATCTTTAGCTAGTACAGGAGCATTTATAGCTGCAGATAAAGAAATTATAGATTATTTAAAATATAACTTACGTTCTCAAATGTTTGCAAAATCTTTGCAAATGCAACTTGTGGTAGGTGCTCTTAAGCGTTTAGATATGTTAAGAACTATGCCAGAGTTAAAGAACAAGCTTTGGGAAAATGTTAATGCATTACAAAGTGGTTTAAAAGAACGTGGTTTTGATATTGGAACTACAACTAGTTGTGTAACGCCGGTGTTTTTAAATGGTAGTATACCAGAAGCTATGGCTTTGGTTAGAGACTTAAGAGAAAATTATGGTATTTTCTGTTCTATAGTTGTATACCCTGTAATACCAAAAGGACTTATTTTATTAAGAATGATCCCTACAACTTCTCATACATTAGAAGATGTTAATGAAACTCTTATTGCTTTTGATGCAATACGTGAGCGTTTAACAAATGGTACATACAAAAGATTATCTGCCGCTGTTGCAGCTGCAATGGGAGAGTAAATATCTTTTATTACATATATTAAAAAAACCCAAGCTTATTAGCTTGGGTTTTTTATTTGGATTCTTTTATGTGGTAGTCAAATATTAGAATTTTTGACTATTAATTATTCGTTTTATATTCGCTTTTAAATCTTCGCCAGCATCATAAACCATTTGTTCGTTACTAGGGAACTGTACTGACTTTAAGCTTAGCATTGATATTAAATCGCTACTTAAAGCTCTTTTGTCTCCTCTGTAGTTTGCGTAATTATGTATAAAAGCAAATTCACTAGATAAAGGATACGAGTTTACTTGTTGCTGTGTTTTTAAATCAACATAACTAACAACACCTGTAACTTGTGCAGTCTTAGATTGTGTAAATTGATAAAAATTACAAGTAACAGTTTTAAATTTATCTGTTTTTACTTTGTTACCGTCTTCGTCTACTACAACTTGGCCGTCTTCATCTAAAACATATTTAAAACCATCTTTTACTTGTGTTTCTTTTACAAGTTCTTTTTCTCTTATTTGTTCTGGAGATATATTGATATCTCTAAAATCAACCTGCATTTCATAATCGTATGCAATATTATTTACAGGGCTTGTGTGGTACTCTGTCCATAAACTGTTAAGACCATATGTGTTAAAGTTAAGTAGGTCATCTTCTAGACGTACAGGAATAATTTTGTCTGTACTATTTACAAGTTTAACTTTTATATAGTCAATACCTTTACTGTGTGCTTCTTCAATTTTTACTCTAGAGTCTGCGTAATTAGGGCTTAGTTCATTTAAATAATTAAAATCGTCATAAGCTCTTCTGTAATCCTCTTTTTGTACAGCGTTAGCTAGTAAATTACTAGCGTTGCTATATAAGTATTCTGCTAATTGTTTTTTAGAGGATAAAATTTTATCGTCATAATTCTTAATATCAAACTTAGCATTTCTATTTTCTTCCGTAATTCTTAGGGGAAGTAATGGTTTTATTTGCTCTTGAATGTTTTTAAGTCTACTGTATGCGTTAAATATATTTTCGTAATTAGCCGCATTACCATCTTTTTTTAAGAATGTAATTTTGTTTAATTCTCTTTCTGTATTTTTCTTAAAAGCATCTTCTAATAAAGCTATATAAGGCTGATTACTTTTTTTAGTTTTATTTGCAGCTAAGTTTTTTACAGACGTTTGTATAACAGATATGTAATTACCCGTGTTTATGGCTTCCTGAGTTTTTTTAACTCCTCCACAGGATGCTAAAAATAAAGATACTGTGGTTAATAGTAGAAATTTTCTCATAACGTTTTGGTTTATTGTTGTAGGTATGTTTTCAATAGTCGTGCCAACATACAAAAGAGCAAACGTTATATGCTGCTCAATAGTATATTTTAAAGGGGTTTTTATACTTTTATTTTTTATTACAAATTATTTAAATAGTATTTTTATATTGATTTATAGTAAAATTACTGTACAATAAATCATCAATTTAAGCTTGTAAATTTGATAAAAAAATGATGTAAAAAAGAAAAATTCCTGTTAAGGAATTTTTCTAATCAATAGTATAAGGTATAATTTATTTTATAGTAACTGCAGGTAGTAATTTTGTGGAAACTTCTCCAAAACCAATACGAACCCCATCTTTAATACAAAAACCTCTTAATGTTACAGTATCATTGTCTTCAATAAATTTTCTAGTCTCACCATTAGCTAAAGGTACTGGCTTTGTACCTTGCCATGAAAGTTCTAACATAGAACCGTAAGAATCTGGAGTAGGACCAGAAATTGTTCCGCTACCCATCATGTCGCCACTATTTACTTTACAACCATTAATTGTATGGTGTGTTAATTGTTGTGCCATTGTCCAGTACATGTATTTAAAATTAGATTTAGATACAGTTGTTGGCTCTCCGTTTTCAGGTGTAATATCTACTTCTAAATTAATGTCAAAAGATTTACTTCCTTTTTGTTGTAGGTAAGGTAGAGGTGTAGGTTCTTGAACAGGGCTTTCTGTTCTGTATGGCTCTAAAGCATCTAAAGTTACAATCCAAGGAGAAATTGAAGAAGCAAAGTTTTTAGCCAAAAACGGACCTAGTGGTACATATTCCCATTTTTGAATATCTCTAGCGCTCCAGTCATTAAAAACAACCATACCAAAAATATAATCTTCAGCCTCCTCAATAGGTATTGGTTCTCCTAAAACGTTAGCATCTGTAGTTATAAAAGCTGTTTCTAGCTCAAAATCTACTAATCTAGAAGGTCCAAAAACAGGTGTTTCTGCTCCTTTAGGTAATGTTTGTCCGTTTGGTCTATGTACTGGTGTACCGCTAGGTATAATGGTAGAGCTTCTGCCGTGGTAACCTACTGGTATGTGTAGCCAGTTTGGCATTAGAGCATTTGCTGGGTCTCTAAACATAGTACCAACGTTAGTAGCGTGTTCTTTGCTAGAGTAAAAATCTGTATAATCGCCAATTAATACTGGCAATTGCATTTCTACTTCTTCCATAGTAAACAACACAATTTTTTTATGTTCTTCGTTATTTTGTAAAGCAGAATTGTTTATGTCAAAAATTTCGCTAATTCTATTACGAACTAAACGCCAAGTTTTTTTTCCGTCTGATATAAAATCATTTAAAGAATCTTGTAAAAAAATATCATCTGTTAACGGAATACCATCAAAATACCCTAATTGGTGCAGAGCACCTAAATCTATTGCATAGTTTCCTATACGAGTACCTATGGTAATAATATCGTCCCTAGTTAAAAATACACCGAAAGGAATATTCTGAATAGGAAAATCTGAATTTGAATCAACAGAAATCCAGGATTTTTTTGAAGGATCATTAGTTTTTATAGGCATATTGTACGTGTTAATTTAATTATGATAAATTTCTTTTCAAATATATTATTTTCTTCTGATTAAAGATTCTCAATTTGTATTTTTACACTTTATTAACGCAATAAAATATCTATGCAACGCGATAACCAAATTTTTGATTTAATTAATGACGAAAAAGAACGTCAATTAGAAGGAATAGAATTAATAGCTTCAGAGAATTTTACGAGTCCACAAGTTATGGAAGCGGCAGGCTCAGTGCTTACCAATAAGTATGCAGAAGGGTATCCTGGAAAGCGTTATTATGGTGGTTGCGAGGTTGTAGACCAAGTAGAGCAATTAGCTATAGATAGAGCTAAAGAACTTTTTGGAGCAGAATATGTTAATGTACAGCCGCATTCTGGTTCACAGGCCAATGCATCTGTCTACCACGCATGTTTAAAACCTGGAGATACTATTCTTGGTTTTGATTTATCTCACGGTGGACATTTAACTCATGGTTCTCCAGTAAATTTTTCAGGTCGTTTATATAACCCAGTTTTTTACGGGGTAGAAGAGCAGACAGGGGTTTTAAATTATGATAAAATACAAGAGATAGCAACAAAGGAAAAACCAAAAATGATTATTGCAGGTGCTTCTGCTTACTCTAGAGATATAGATTTTGAGCGTTTTAGAGTTATAGCGGATAGTGTTGGTGCTTTATTGTTGGCAGATATTTCTCATCCAGCAGGTTTAATAGCTAAAGGTATTTTAAACGATCCTATGCCACATTGCCATATAGTTACTACAACTACGCATAAAACATTACGTGGACCAAGAGGAGGAATGATAATGATGGGTAAAGATTTTGACAACCCATTTGGAATAACTCTAAAAAATGGAAACTTGCGTAAAATGTCTGCTTTATTAGATTTAGCAGTTTTTCCTGGGAATCAAGGTGGTCCTTTAGAGCATATTATAGCTGCTAAGGCTATTGCTTTTGGAGAAGCTTTAACTGATGAATATTTACATTATATGATTCAGGTTAAGAAGAATGCAGCAGCAATGGCAGCAGCATTTATGAAAAAAGATTATAAAATTATTTCTGGAGGTACAGATAATCATATGATGCTTATAGATCTTAGGAATAAAGATATTACTGGTAAAGATGCAGAAAAAGCATTGGTAAAAGCAGATATTACAGCAAATAAGAATATGGTTCCTTTTGATGATAAGTCTCCTTTTGTAACATCAGGTATTCGTTTTGGAACAGCAGCTATTACTACGCGTGGTCTTAAGGAAGAACATATGCAAACTATTGTTGATTTTGTAGATGCCGTAATTACTAATCCAGAAGATGAAGAAGTACTTGAAGAAATTAGAGAAAAAGTAAATGCTCTAATGGAAGGTAGAGCATTGTTTAACTAAGTTTTAAGCTTGTTACCGTTTTTATGGAAAACCTTTTTAAGGTTTTCCATAATTTTAAATATGATCTACCATAAATAAGTCCCCCTTATTTGTGGTATTATTACTAACATCATATATCACGGCATCTTCTTCGGACTCATAATAAAGTCCCCAGAATCCGAAGTAAGATTTTTCAGTTATATTGGTTAAGTCTATTTTATCTTCTGGTAAAAGAGGTAGATGTATCTCTGTTGGCAGCTCTAGTTTATCCGTCACTAAGTTGTCAATGTTGGTTACAAGTGTGTCCAGTATAGCGTCTAAACTATTTACAATGCTATTTTTACAGACCTTACTAATTATTATAGAGGTATCTGTTAAGTAAATTGCAAGTTCAGCTATATCTACAAATTGCTCTGTATTATTTCTTAAACTTTCTAAACTGCTATAAAATTCCTCTAGTCTTGAAGAATTTATATCTAATTTATCTTTTAACCAGTTAGAGTTATTGTAATAACAAACACCTTCTGATAGCCAAAAGTTAGATTGAAATTCTACGCCTATCTCTAGACTGTCTTGAGTGTTTTTTAGAACTCTAATAAGTACTCCAGAAAAATAGGCTTTTTCTAGTTTATTTCTAAAGATTTCTAATTGCTTTAAAACACTTTTTGGGACAGTATTAGAATAGCGAATTCCATTGTATTTTGATGGGTTAGTCATCATAGTATCAATTGTAGGTTATACTTAATACAAAACTATGGTGATTTTCCGAATTTAGATTACACGTAAACCTCAAATTTTATGAGGTTGTTATGTTTTAAAGGGGTTCAAATGTTAAAATTTAGAATGAAGCTTCTTTTTTCTGACTGTTTAATTATATAAAACCTCTTCTTTTAGCTTCATTTATTAGAGCTAAATCGTTCTCGTTTTCTATGTCAAAAATAAATTTTAACTTTCGTTTTCTGGTTTCAATTCCGGTTACAGAAAGATTTACATAATCTACAAGATCCTTGGTTTTTATTCCTAACGATAAACGGTAAAGAATTTCTTTATCATCTTCGTTAATCATAATATTGTTTGTCATTGTTTTTCTAAAAACATCAATAGCAGATTTAGAATAATATGTACTATCATTTAAGACGTTGTCTAGCGCTTTTTCTAGAACTTCATCATTAACTTCTGTTTTAACAATGTAACCATCTGGATTTACAGAAGAAAAAATATTGCTAATTCTTAGGCTATCGCTAAAAGAAGATTGGAATATTATTTTTGTTTTAGGTGATATTTCTCTTAGTAACATACCTAAGTTCTCACCGGTTTTATTTCCGTCTAAGTTTTCTTTGTCTGGCTTTTCTATCTGAATATCTAAAAAAGCAACATCAAAAATATTACTCTCTATAAGTTCTTTTGCTTTTTGATAGCTATTTGCTGTTGTTAGATTGATATTGTATTTAGCTGGATTTATATCAGCAAAAGTGTATTGATACCCTTTTAAAATAAGTTGATGGTCATCTACTGCTAATATTTTTAAGGTTCGCATATTATTTGAAACTTTGATCTTGTTTATGTAAGTAATATATTGTCGTTGTCTAAAGGAATGGTGATAGTAATTCTAGTTCCTTTGTTTATTTCGCTGCTAATTTGCACTTTAGCATTAATTTTATTGGCTCTAGAGTATATATTTTTGTGTCCTATTCCTTTTTTATTTTTTTGGAGGTTAAAACCTACGCCGTTATCAGATAAAATTACAGATAAATTTGAGTTCTTCATACTTAAATCTAATAAAATATTTTCAGCCTTAGAATATTTAACACAGTTTTGAACTCCTTCTTGTATCATTCTGTATAAATTAATCTTTATTTCGGCGTTTAAGTGATCCCAGTCTATATGCTTATCAAAATTAAAGTTGGTTTTAATGCTAGAAGCTTTGCTTGTGTTGTGTAATAACTCTATTAAAGAGTTTGTGAAGTTTTGCATTTTTTTAGAAGAAGAAGCACTAAGTGTGTGAGATATAGTTCTTATTTCTTCTGCTGTTTCTTGCAATTGTTTAATTAAATCTAAACGCTCAGCCATTGCCTCTTCATCTGCTCTTTTGTTGGTAGCTTTTAAAATTAGACCAATACCAGTTAAGCTACCAAGTACACCGTCATGAAGTTCTTGTGAAATTCTTAATTGTTCTTCTTGCTTGGCTTGGGCTAACTTTCCTTTTTGTGCAAGCATTAAATTAAAGGTTTCTAAATTGGTCTCTTGTTGTTCTTGTTCAAATTTTAATTTCTGATTTTTTAAATACTGACTACCAATTACAAAGATTGCGAAGGCTAATAATAGAGCGCCTATAACAAAAGAAATAAGCATTTGTTTTTGTTGTTCTAATACTTCTTTTTCTTCTATGACTTCATCGGTTTCATATTTTATTCTTGTAAACTTGTCTTGTAACAGGCGTTCTTCTGCAATTAAGCTATCATTAAGAACAATGTATTTGTGTGCGTAGGTACTTGCGTTAATAGGGTCTATTGTTGTTAAAATGTCATAAGCTTGTAATAGTCTTTTGTTATTTTTGTTTTGTAGTGAGTATTCTTCAGATTTTTTAGCATTTTCTAATGCTTTAGAAGTGTCTTTTTTTAGAATATAAAATTCTGCTAAATTAAAATGGCTTATGGCTAAACCAGAAATATCATTTAAGCTATCTCTTAACTTTAAAGAGTAGAGTAGTTGGTTTTCTACATTAGTAGTGTCACCAGATTTTAACTTTGTATAAGCAAGGTTATCTAGTACCTTAGCGTAAAATGTTGTTTTGTTTTCAAATAAACTATCTACTTCTAATATTTTTTTATAATTTTTAATAGCACTTTTATAGTCTCCTTTATCTCTGTAGACATTCGCAATGTTATTAACTACAGAGGTATTTATTGTGTTGTTTGGTTTGTATTTTTTGTAGTATTCAAGTGCCTTGTCATAATATCCTAGTGCCCTGTCATGCTCTTTTAGTGCATTTGTTACGGATCCTAAGTTGTTATAGCTGTGGTATAAGTTTTTGTCTTCTCCTTCTAAGGTTTTATATATTTCAATAGCTTTAATGGTTGATATTTCACTTCCTCTGTAGTCTTTTACATTAGATTGAAGCAAAGCTAAAGACCTTAAAATGTCTCCTTCTTTTTTTTCGTTTTTTTGCAACTTTAAAATTTTCTGAGCTTTTAAATAGTAAAAAAAACTACTGTCTATTTTTGATTTAGTTTGAAAAAAATAGGCTAAATCCCAATAAGCGTATGCCAATAGAGTTGAGTCGTTCTGACTGTGAGATAAATCAATTACTTTTTTATTTGTTTCTCTAAATTTTACAGAATCTTTTTGATTTAGATATGTATAAGCAAGAGATTGTAGTTGTCTTCTGTGTATGGAGTCCTTTTTGTTTTGTAATAGGTTTATGGTGTCGTTTGTTTTTTGCTGATATTTTGTGTTTTCTGCAGAACTACTTTTCTCTTTTTCATTGGTACACGAAGAGATTATAACAATTAAAATTAGAAGAGTGAAAAATTTTTGCACGTAGATTTGGTTTAAGGAAACACCAAGGTATAAAAAAAGCCTTAAATGTTAAATTTAAGGCTTATAAATATTTTATTTTTTATTGTATATGTATTCTAATTTGGGAGTTAGTTTACTGCGCCACCACTACCTTTAGGAGCTTCAACCTCATCATCATCAGTAGCAATTGCTCCACCACTACCTTTAGGAGCTTCAACTTCATCGTCATCCGTAGCAACTGCTCCACCACTACCTTTAGGAGCTTCAACTTCATCGTCATCCGTAGCAATTGCTCCACCACTACCTTTAGGAGCTTCAACTTCATCGTCATCAGTAGCGTTTACATTTTCGTATAAGGCATCATTAGAGTTGGTGTCTACATCACAAGAGAATAATAATAGACTAAAAATAAACATCGCAAGCAGGTTAATTAAATTTTTCATAATCATTTTTTTGGTTAAATTATTTTATTGCTTTGCTAAAGTATAATTATTCACTTATAAAAAAAGTAAGAATTTATTTCTTTTAGTATGTGGCCAGCTTCTGATAGTGATTATATTGTTTCTGATAGTATTTAGTTAATTTTGTGTGGAAATTGCATTTTTCGCCATCTTGTTTTTTAATTTGTCTATGTTTTCTTTGTAGGACTTGGAGAAAGGGAGTTGAAGATCTGATCTTTTTATATTACAAATACTTTTTCCATAGTTAATTCTAGATACATACTCTGTATTTAAAATGTAGCTTTGATGTATTCTTATAAAGTTTTCTGGCAATTTATTTTCAAATGTTTTTAATGTTTTAAAAGCACTAATTTTTTTTCCATTATTTAAAAATAAATCTGTGGCATTATTATCTGCTTTTAGGTATAGAATTTCTGAAGTGTCTATGTATTGATAATCTTTATAAGATTGTAAACAAAGAGTAGGTGTTGTTTCTTTTTTAGGAGTTTGTTTTCTTATTTTAAAAACAGCTTTTCTAATATCAAACTCATTATAAGGTAGTAGCCAGTAGTCAAAAAAACCATTTTTAATTGCATCATAGGCATAATCTTTAGAGGTGCTAACGCCTATAATTAAAGGAATTTGATCAATATATTGGTGTAAGTCAGAAACCATTTGAAAGTACTCTCTTGTGTTTTTCTGTAAATCAACAAAAATGATATCTGGACTGTATTTTAAAATACTGTTTAAAGCAACGTTAGAATTTTCTGAAATATCTACACAAGAAAAGTCGTTGTATTCTTCTAAAAAATGCTGTAATTGCAGATTAGAAGAAGCAGAGTTTCCTATAATAATATATGAATAATTCATTTCAAACGTTCTCAGTATAAAACTAAGCATAGATTATTGAAACATATTATAGGTAAACCTCTAATTTTTTGTGGTTTTAAGTGTTAAAATATTGATTTTTATCTGTTTTAGGGATAAAATCTTACATTTTTAAAAGAAATTAGATTAATTAGTTGTTGGGTGTAAACTCATAAGCACCAATATCTGGAGAGATTGTTCTATTATTCCCTTTAATGTCTAATGGTGTTTTAAGAGCATTATTTTTATCTGCGTTATCTATTGCAACAGAGTTATTCTGGATTTTAAAGCTATTTTTCAGAGGATTTGCAAAAGCTGTTTCTGCTGAGATATAGGGAAGTGTATAATGTAATTCATCTTTAAAATTATAAAGGTTGCTTGTTACTTTGGTGTCAAATTTTATAATACAATTTGTAAACTTAAAGCTTAGTGGGCTAGACGGAGATTCTATTAAAAGTAGTTCATTGGTTGCGTTGCCATCTATAATACTGTTTGTAAAGTTTACCTCTAATGTATTTGCTGTGTTATTAGTAGAGGTGTTATTAATTTGTAAAGCTGTACCTGTACGGTATGTTCTAGACCAGTAATTAGCAATTGTAGTGTGATTAAAATTATAGGTACCAGCTTGTTTTAATTGTAATGATGCGTAGCCAGCATTTGCAATTACACAATTATAGGCTTCAATATTAGAGTTTAGTGCATAAATATTAGTTTGTAGGCTATTGTATATTTGTGTGTTGCTAAGGGTTAGGGTAGTGGTGTTGCTTTCTCTTTTTCCATTGATATAAATACCAATGCTTGCGTTTTTTATAGTAGCGTAGTTTATGGTGTTATTTGTACTTCCTTTTTCTATCCAAAGACCGTCCCATTGTCCGGCTACATTTGTATAAGAAGGCTCTAATCTATCTGCTTCAAAAAGAACTTCATTTTCTAATAAATTCTCGTCTGCACTAAGTTTTCCGTTAACTTGTATGCTTGCATTGTCTTTTATTAGTATGCCAGAATTTTTATGAAAATAGATTCTTGCGCCAGCATCTATTATTAAAGTCTCATTTTTGGGAACGGTAGCATAGCCGTAAATTACATATGGTTTACTTGCTGTAAAATGTAAATTATCTTCTTTTAGTGTAAACCCATCTTTTGTTAGTTCTTCGTTGCTTTCTTCTAATGTTAAAACAATAGTCTCTGTGGTGCCATTTTCAAACTTGGTAGGAAACAAAAAAATAGCATCTTTTACTAAGCTTACAAGTTCAACTTTTTGTGTGTTACTGCCACTATCAAATAAAATAGCATCGGTATATAAAAAATCTGAAACTTTAGTATTTGGCACATTTATCTCTACAAAGATATAAAGACTGTCTTTTGCATAAAGAGGAGTATTGGTAAAACTTTCGCCAGCTTGTCCGTCTACATTTAGCTTATAATAACTATTAGCACCTTTTGCTAGTTTTATTGTGGGTATTTGTAAATCTGTATTACTTTTATTGTAAACTTTAAAACCGTAAGTACTGCTATTTATAGTAGAGAAAACAGTATCTAAGTAAACTGTGTCTTTAGAGAAAGATAAATTACCAGTGCTATCTTCAAAATTAAAATCTTTACGACAAGAACTCCCTAAAATAACAAAGAATATAATTGCTATATATAATAAGGAGTGCATTTTCATTTTTAAGTATAAACTAGTCTATAAAAATATTCTTGATTTCTTCTGAAACTCTTATTGGTCTTAAACTTTTAGAGTTTAGTAGGCACCATTCTGTTTTAGCTTTTAAAATAATCTTATTGGTTAACGAGTTGCGCATTTCTACGATACGAACTGAAATTGCTCCTTCAGACTTTTTAATATATGTTTTAACTTTAATAATGTCGTCTAGTATAGCTGCAGCTTTATATTCTAAAAAATGCGTACTAACAACCCACATATGGTTTTCTTGTACTTCTTTGCTAGCAGATGCTTGCCAATGTTCTTTGGATATATCTTGTACCCATTGTAGGTATCTAACATTGTTTACATGATTTAGATCGTCTAAATCATCTGCTGTTACTGTAATAGTTTTGTGGTAGACTTTCAATGTCTTACTTTTTTATAATATTAACCTCAAACATCTTATCCCAGTTTTTACCCGTTACAAAAAATGTTTTGGTAGTAGGGTTGTAAGCAATGCCATTTAATACATCTACATTGTCTGTTTTTGTAACCTTGTCCTTAAGTCCGTTAAAGTTAATAATACCTTCTACTACGCCGCTTTCTGGGTTTATAATTACAGCAACATCCTGGCCAGACTGCCAAGTATTGGCGTAGATTTTACCATCTACGTATTCTAGTTCATTAATTTTAACTAGCTTTTTACTATTTGTATATATTTCTATAGCGCTTTCTTCTATTAATGTTTCTGGATTTAATGTCCATATTTTTTCAGACCCATCACTCTTGTATAATTTTTCTCCATCATTACAAAATCCCCAGCCTTCTTTACTTTTTCCGTAGGTAAACTGGTCTATTTCTTTAAATGTATTTGCGTCATAAACAAAGCCAATATTGCTTTGCCAAGTAAGTTGGTATATCTTATTATTTAAAATAGTAATACCTTCTCCAAATTGGGTGTTTTTTAATTTATGTTCTTTATAAACTGTGCCAGTTTTGTAGTCTAGCTTAACTAAAACAGATTTTCCTCTTTTTCCAGTTCCTTCGTACAAAGTATCTTTATGGAACTCTAAGCCTTGGGTAAAGTAATTTGGATTGTGTGGGTATTCGTTAATTACTTCGTAACTATATATGCTTGGAGATTTAGATGCAAAAACAATAATTTTTTTAGAAACCTCAGCTACAGTATCATCATATTTAACTTCTGCAGTAATAGTTTTGCTACCAACTTTAGGTACGTCTAAAACTAATTTGTTGTCTTTTATATCAATTTTCTCACCATCTATAGAATAGGTAATACTATTAATAGTCTTGTTTTTTTTGTTTTTTAGGTTGATATCTACCGTTTCATTTTGGTGAAATTTGGCATTTTTACCTGAAATCTGTATTTCAAACAAGCTTGAAGCAGGAGTATTTGCTCCTCCGCAAGAAGCTAGTAAAATAGTTAGTGCGCTGTAAGTTAAAAACTTAAGTGTTTTCATAATAGTAGTGTTATTCCTAAGCAAGGTATTTAATAAAAATTAGATAGAAAAATGATTGCGTCAAATTTAAAAGATTGTATATTTGCAGCGGCAAGTCCTACACGACCAGCTCCTGTTTAATCCCCCAGGGTGGGAACGCAGCAAGGGTACACGGTTGAGCGGTGCGATGTAGGTAGCTTGCCATTTTTTATGCGCTAAATTTAGCAGAGCATAATTTCCACCATCCTTTATTTATTTGTTAATTTGCACTCATAATTATCTACAATAATATGAGTAAAAAAGTAGTCTTAATAACAGGCGGTTCTTCAGGTATAGGAAAATCTATTGGTATATATTTAACTGCACAAGGCTATAAGGTTTACGGCACTACGCGTAACAAGGCAAAATATCCAAATTTTAACGATTTTAATTTAGTAGAACTAGATGTTAGAAAAACAGAAACTATAGCGCAAGCTGTATCTTATGTTGTAGCGCAAGAAGGTTCTATAGATGTTTTGGTAAACAATGCAGGTGTTGGTATTACCGGTCCAATAGAGGAAACTCCAGACGAGGAAATTGTAAATGCATTTAATATCAACTTAAATGGCCCAATACATTTAATGAAAGCCGTTTTGCCGCAAATGAGAAAGCAAAAAAACGGACTTATAATCAATATTACATCTATTGCTGGTTATATGGGGTTACCTTATAGAGGTATTTATTCCGCTAGTAAAGGAGCTTTAGAGCTTGTGGTAGAGGCAATGCGTATGGAGGTAAAAGATTTTGGAGTACATATTACAACTGTGGCACCAGGAGACTTTGCTACTAATATAGCTTCTGGTAGATATCACGCACCTCTTTTAGAAGATTCAGCATACAAAATACCTTACGGCAATACGTTGCAGGTAATGAATGAACACGTAGATTCTGGTGAAGATCCAATACAGGTTGCAAAAATGGTATTTAAAATAATGAATACTAAAAAGCCCAAAGTACATTATAGAGTAGGGGCTTTTATGCAGAAATTTTCGTTGTTTTTAAAGAAAATTTTACCAGATAAAACATATGAAAAATTATTATTGAACCATTACAAGTTGTAGTTTTGTACAAATTGTAAAATAGGCTGATTAACAACCATATTTATTTAAAACATAATTTTTAAAATAACAGAAGATGAAATTTTTTATTGACACAGCAAATTTGGCACAAATCAAAGAAGCACAAGAATTAGGTGTTTTGGATGGTGTAACAACTAACCCTTCTTTAATGGCCAAAGAGGGCATTACAGGTAGAGATAATATTTTAAAACATTATGTAGATATCTGCAACATTGTAGATGGTGATGTTTCTGCAGAAGTTATTGCTACGGAGTACGATGCAATGATAAAAGAAGGTGAAGAGTTAGCAGAATTGCATGAGCAAATTGTTGTTAAATTACCAATGATAAAAGACGGTATTAAAGCTTGTAAATATTTTTCTGATAAAGGAATAAGAACTAATGTAACTTTAGTTTTTTCTGCAGGTCAGGCTTTATTAGCAGCTAAAGCAGGTGCTACTTACGTTTCTCCTTTTATTGGTAGATTAGATGATATTTCTACAGATGGTTTAAACCTTATTGCAGAAATTAGACATATCTATGATAACTATGGTTTTGCTACGGAGATTTTAGCTGCATCTGTTAGACACACAATGCATGTTATAAACTGTGCTAAAATTGGTGCAGATGTAATGACAGGGCCTTTATCCTCTATTGAAGGATTGTTAAAACACCCTTTAACTGATAGTGGTTTAGCTAAGTTTTTAGAAGATTATAAAAAAGGAAACTAAGTTTCTTTTTACTGTATAAAAAAAATCCCCTAGAATTTATTCTAGGGGATTTTTTGTGTTTATATGTCAGTTTTGTTATTTATTGTAATTACCATATATGTTAGCAAAACCATCTATAATTTTACCATTGTCTGTAATTACAGCTCTGTTTAGTTTTCCGTTAATAATTAATATATTATTTAACTTTTTAAGATCTTCTGCTCTGTATTGTGTTTTCTGGTCTAAGTTATTAGATTTTACAATGTCTTTCCAGTTCTTTTCATCTGTACGTAGACTAATTCCAATATAAGTGTACTTATTGTTTGGATTTTCTTTTAGCTGATTTACACGATTTGTAATGTGTCTAAAATGTACATTGTTCTCACCCATCCAAAAATAGAAGACAACATTCTTGTGTGCTTTACTAATATCTTCTAATGATTTTTTTTCGCCATCTACATTGTGTATGTAAATTTTTGGTAGTACTAAATTAGGTTGTAAATTTTTGATGCTCTTGTATAAAGAGTCTATTTCGCCAATATGTTTGTTATTACTTGCTACTTTGTGTAAGTCTTTCATGAAAATGGTATTATTTTCATAAGTATCATCAGAACGCAGTAAGTAGTTCAATGCTACATTTCTAATTAAGTTGTCTTTTAGGTTTTTTTCGCCAACCATACTATCTATTAAAGTAATTTGGTGCTCATTAAAATGTAATTGATTGATGTAAAAACTTCCATTAACCTCACAACCTTCTTTACAATTTATATAAGACATACCACCAAAGTGTTGCTTCATAAAATTATAATACGGTGTTATATAAGTATAATTAGGATTGTTGTATGTCAACTCTTTTCTATAGTTGTAAAAACCTTCTGGAGGCTGCATTAAAGCTTTTTCCTTTACGGCTCTTCTGTGTTTAAAAGGATATTTTTCTTTGTATAAATAGGTAGTGTAGTCAATACCTGTTTTTGCAATACGTACAGCATTGTCAGTTAAAGAAGCTTCTGTTTTAAGGGTGTTAAGTAAGTCTATTTTTTTATCATGTAAAGAGTCAACCTTTTTGCTAAACTCATTAGGATTTAAAAAATACATTTTTTCTACAATGTTTAACTCTTCATCTTCATGAGTTAAAAACATTTCGAGTAAAAAATTGTTTATCTCTTGTCCTTTTCCATCAAAAACTAGTGACTCATCAAAATCAACTGTATTTACTCTTATCAAAAGGCTGTCACCTTTTTCTAAATAAATATATTGCACTTCTTCGTGTCCAAAGTGGTATAAGCCTTCCTCGGCAGAAGAGTCTAACTCAAAAGCAAACCTATTATTACTGTCTAATTTACTAGAACAAACCTTACGATCATCTTTATAAAGAATAACGCTATCGTTTTTTGGGTTTACAATTTCACCAGCAAAGTATATGTATGGGGAGTTTTTTTTATTCTCACCACAACTAAATAAAAAAGTAATGGAAAGAAAGAGTAAAAATTTATTCATATAATATATAGCTAACGTTACACACAAATTTAATGAACCTAAGGGTGTACTATTGTTAATGTGTCGTTAAAATAATTATTAGAAAGATAAAATAGCTATTTTATTGGTTGAAATGTATTGGTTTAAGGGTTTAAAATTCACTATTTTTGCACAAATTTTAAAATTAAAATATGCTATCAGTATCTAATTTATCTGTTCAATTTGGTAAAAGAATTCTTTTTGATGATGTTAACGTAAGTTTTACTCAAGGAAATTGTTATGGTATAATTGGTGCCAACGGTGCTGGTAAATCTACCTTTTTAAAAATATTATCTGGGCAAATAGACGCTACCTCTGGTCACGTGCATTTGGAGCCAGGAAAAAGAATGTCTATTCTTGAGCAGAACCACAATGCTTATGATGAATCTACTGTTCTAGAAACAGTGGTAATGGGGAATAAGCCATTATATACAATTAAGAAAGAAATTGATGCTCTTTATGCAGATTATGACGATGCAAATGCAGACAGAATAGGAGAGTTGCAAGTTTTGTTTGAAGAAATGGATGGTTGGAATACAGACAGTGCAGCAGCAACAATGTTGTCAAATTTAGGTATTTCAGAAGAGTTTCATTTTACTTTAATGGGCGATTTAGATTCTAAACTAAAGGTAAGAGTTTTACTTGCACAAGCACTTTTTGGTAGTCCAGATGTATTAATTATGGATGAGCCTACGAACGACTTGGATTACGAAACAATAAACTGGTTAGAGCGTTTCTTGGCTGGTTATGATAATACAGTAATAGTAGTATCTCACGATAGACACTTTTTAGATGCGGTTTGTACTTCTATTGGTGATATAGATTTTGGCAAGCTTAATATATACTCTGGTAACTACACATTCTGGTACGAGAGTAGTCAGCTTGCAGCAAGACAAAGAGCTCAACAAAATAAAAAAGCAGAAGACAAAGCAAAGGAGCTTCAGGAATTTATTATGCGTTTTAGTGCTAACGTTGCAAAAAGTAAACAAGCAACATCTAGAAAAAAAATGCTTTCTAAATTAAAAATAGATGATATTAAACCATCTAGTAGAAGGTATCCTGCTATTATTTTTGAAAGAGAAAGAGAAGCAGGAGATCAGATATTAAATGTAGAAAATCTTTCTGCAACATCTGAAGATGGAGATTTGCTTTTTAAAGACCTTAGTTTAAACTTAGCAAAAGGAGATAAGGTTGCAATAATCTCTAAAGATTCTAGAGCAACTAGTGCTTTTTATGAAATTATAAACGATAATAAAAAAGCTACTTCAGGAGAATTTAAATGGGGTGTTACAACATCGCAATCTTACTTGCCAGCAGATAACTCGGACTTTTTTAATAAGCCAATTAACTTGGTAGATTGGTTACGTCAATGGGCAACAACAGAAGAGGAAAGAGAAGAGGTACATATTAGAGGTTTTCTAGGTAAAATGCTTTTTAGTGGTGAAGAAGGATTAAAAAAATGCACAGTACTTTCTGGAGGAGAAAAAGTAAGATGTATGCTTAGTAGAATGATGATGATGAGGGCTAACGTGCTTATGTTAGATGAGCCTACAAACCACTTAGACTTAGAGAGTATTACAGCATTTAACAACTCGTTAAAGAACTTTAAAGGAACAGTGTTGTTTACAACGCATGATCACGAATTTGCAAATACAGTAGCAGATAGAGTAATAGAGTTAACACCAAATGGATCTATAGATAGATACATTACTTTTGATGAATATATGTCTGATAAGTCTATAAAAGAACAAAGACAAAAATTATACGAATCTTAATTTAAGGTTATTTTATCGATAAAATACCTATTTTATAGTTGTACGTACAGTAAAAGTTGTATATTGTCGGTGAACTTATGCAGTTCACCGACAATTATTATGATTATTACTCTAAAGCAATTATGAAATTTCCCCCAATTCATCTTCTAATAGCTATACTATCTGTAGGCTATTTATCAGCACAAAATACTACTCAAACTACTAAGAATCAAGGGATGAATCCCAATTTTTCTATTGTAGAAAACACACAACAATCGCTAACACACCAGACATTATTGGCTGCTATGCAAGGATCAGATTTAGAGGATTTGTTGCGTAATGATGGACCGTTTACCGTGTTTGCACCTTCAGATAAGGCGTTTAGTAAAATATCATCAGAAAAGATTGCAGAGCTACTTAAGAGCGAAAACAAAAAAGACTTAACTTCTTTACTTACCTACCATATAATAGCCGGAAAAATATCAGCTTCTAAAATATTAAAAGCGATGTGTCAAGGTAATGGAGTAGCTACTTATACAACAGTTCAAGGAAAAGAAATTGTAGCAACTATGAAAGGTACAGATATTATACTTACAGATGCTCTAGGGCATTCTGCTAAAATTACAGCTGCAGATGCAGAACAGTGTAATGGTGTAATGCATCTGATAGACAGCGTAATTTTACCGAAACAGATTTAACGTATTAACGTAATTCTGCTCCTAATTTATTTTCGTAGTTATTTCTAAGCTTAGACATTATTTTGTCTATTTGCTTATCTTTTAGTGTGTCTTTATCATCTGCTAATGTAAAGCTTACAGCGTAAGATTTTTTGCCTTCTGGTAGTTTGTCTCCAGTGTATACATCAAACAAGTTTACTTCTTTTAAGAACTTCTTTTCAGTTTCAAAAGCAATATCATAAAGATCTTTAAAACTAACTTTGGAATCTAGTAATAAAGCAAAATCTCTTTTAACAACAGGGTATTTGCTTATCTCTTTAAATATAACAGTATTTTGTGCGGCTAGTTTAATAATATTATCCCAGTTAAAATCTGCAAACAATACTTCTTGTTTAATATCAAAAGCATTTGCAATTGTAGGTTTAATAACGCCAAATTCTACTAAACTTAGTTTGTTTCCTTTTAATGATAAACCTTCTTGGTAAACATCATTTTCTACAGGTGTAGAGCTTGTTTTGTTTATTCCTAGTTTACTAAGAACTGTTTCTATAGAGGATTTAAGGTAAAAGAAATCAGATTTTTTCTGAGCACCGTACCAATTATCATCTTCTTGATTTCCTGTTAAAAATAAAGATAAGTGTTTATTTTCTATACGCTTGTCAGAGAAGTTGTGGTATGTTTTTCCAAATTCAAAAAACTTAAGGTTTAATCTTTTTCTGTTAATGTTATGAGATATAGCTTCTAGTCCACTAAATAACATAGATTGTCTTAAAACAGATAAATCTGAACTAAGCGGATTTAGCATTGCTACAGAATTTTCATCCTTTATAGCTTCAGAATGCTTGTTGTATTCTATGGTGGTTAAACTGTTTGCCATTATTTCATAAAAACCTTGACTAGCTAACTGGTTTCCAATTACATTTTGTAGTTTGTAATCTTCAAACCTAGATGTAGTTGCTATAGACGCATTTAACTTAGTGGTAAAGTTAATATTGTTGTAGCCATAAACTCTTAAGATTTCTTCAATAACATCTACTGGTCTTTGTACGTCTACACGATAAAAAGGAATAGCAAGACCCATTCCAGATTCAGATACATTTTTAACCTTAATATCTAAAGATGTTAAGATAGATTTTATAGTCTCTCTAGAAATTTCTTGTCCTATTAACTTATTAATTTTTTCATAAGTTAAAAACACCTCATGATCTTCAACCTTTTTAGAATAAAGATCTACAATGTCAGATGTAATGTCTCCTCCAGCAATTTCTTTAATTAAAGAAGCTGCTCTACGTAACGCGTATTCAACATTTTGTATGTCTATACCTCTTTCAAACCTAAAAGAAGCATCTGTATTTAATCCGTGTCTTTTAGCAGTTTTACGTACAGAAACAGGATTAAAGTATGCACTTTCTAAAAAGATAGAAGTTGTATTTTCTGTTACACCAGAATCTTTACCTCCAAAAATACCAGCAATACATAGTGGTTTTTCTTCATCACAGATCATTAAATCCTCTTCGTGTAGTTCTCTTTCTACATCGTCTAGGGTTGTAAATTTTGTTCCGGCAGCAACCGTTTTTACTTCAATCTTGTGACCTTTAATTTTATTGGCATCAAAAGCATGTAATGGCTGCCCTAATTCGTGTAAAACGTAATTGGTAGCATCTACAACATTGTTTTTTGGTGTTAAGCCAATAGAACGCAACCTATTTTTTAGCCAATCTGGAGAATCTTTAACTTCTAGATTGCTAATAGTAACACCACAATACCTTGGTGCTAAATCATTATTAAGTACGTCTACTGCTATTTTTAACGACCTGTTTTCTATGTTAAAATTAGTAACAGGTGGTGTAATAAGTTCTTTTGTAATTTCTTGCTGTATTAAACCAGCTCTTAAATCTCTTGCAACACCAAAGTGGCTCATTGCATCTGCACGATTAGGAGTTAACCCAATCTCAAAAATAATATCTGTTTCTACTTCAAAGATTTCTGCGCAAGGTGTTCCAGGTTTTAAGTCTTCGTCTAAGACCATAATACCATCATGACCCTTGCCTAAACCTAGTTCATCCTCAGCGCAAATCATTCCGTGACTTTCTTCACCACGAATTTTACCTTTCTTAATTTTCCAAGCTTCACCTTCTGCAGTATATAACGTAGTGCCAATAGTTGCAACAGGTACTTTTTGTCCTTTATCTACATTTGGTGCACCACAAACAATTTGCACAGGAGCATCTGCACCTATGTCTACAGTTGTTAATTTTAGTTTATCTGCGTTAGGGTGTTTTATACACGTTAATACGTGCCCAACCACAATACCTTTTAGTCCACCTTTAACGGTTTCAAACTCAGAAATACCTTCTACTTCTAAACCTAAATCTGTTAATAATTCTGCTGTTTTCTCAGCTTCCCAATCAATATGTAAAAACTGTTTTAACCAGTTGTAAGATATTTTCATTCTAAAAATTTAAAGCCTCAAAGATAGGACAATGAAAATAGAGATTCAACACATATTTTAATCAATTCTCTTTTTTTATTGTAAGCTTTCAATTTATATTACGATTTTTACAGAAACCACTTTATTATGAAGAATATAGGATACCTTTTTATTGTTTTATTATTTGTTTTTTCTTGTTCTGAGTCAAAAACAGATAAATTAGAAGAAGGTAATTGGTTGTTAGAATTAGGTATACAAGACAACCAAGTGCTACCTTTTACTTTTTCTGTTAATTATACTTCTGAAAATAATATAGAAATAAATGTTTTTAATGCTGAAGAAGTAATAAAGGTTGATGAAATTACGGTTAAAGGAGATTCTATTACTATAAAAATGCCTGTTTTTGAAGGGTATTTAAAAGGAAAATTTACAGCAAAAGAAATAACAGGTAATTTTATTAAAGAAAGTTTAGATAGAGTAGTGCCTTTTACAGCAGTATGTGGCAATGAAAAGAGATTTAAAATTAGTGCAGAAGCTAGGAAAGATGTCACTGGTATTTGGGAGACTGTTTTTAGTCCTGAAACAGAAGATAGTTATATTGCAAAAGGAATTTTTAAGCAAGATGATTCTAAAGTTACAGGAACATTTAGAACGACCACAGGAGACTATAGGTATTTAGAAGGAGTGGTAGATGGAGATTCTTTAAAACTTTCTACTTTTGATGGAGCCCATGCATTCTTGTTTACAGCCAAAGTAACAGATTCTATTTTAAAAGGAACTTTTTATTCTGGAAATCACTTTAAGGAACCATTTATAGCAAAGAGAAATAAATTGTATGAACTGCCAGCAGATACAACACTTACTTATTTAAACGAAGGTTATAAGAAATTAGATTTTTCTTTTCCTGATATAGATAATAAGATGGTTTCTTTAACTGATAAAAAGTATAATAATAAAGTAGTAATTGTACAGATAATGGGAACCTGGTGTCCTAATTGTTTAGATGAAACTAAGTTTTTAACTCAGTTTTTAAAAGAGCATAAGAATGAAGAATTAGAAATAATCTCTTTAGCTTTTGAGTATGCAAAGACAAAAGAAAGCGCTTTTGATAAAATTAGCAGATTAAAAAATAGAGTAGGAGTAACATATCCTATTTTATTAGCGCAGTACGGAAACTCTAGCAAAACAGAAGCACAGGAGAAATTACCAATGCTAAATCATATTTTATCTTACCCAACTACTCTGTTACTAGATAAAAATGGTGATGTACGTAAAATATATACGGGTTTTAATGGTCCTGCAACAGGAGAAAAATACACAGAATTTAAAGCCGACTTTACAGCTACAGTGAAAAACTTGCTAAAAGAAAAATCTACTAAATAATAGTAGATTTTCCTAAGCCTATGTTTTCATCATTTAAGTGTAAATACTCATCTGTATCTACAATACTGTTTGCTATGTAATTACCAACATAATCTGTTCCAAATCTACTGTCTGGGTTTAGATCAGATGTAACTACATTATTTATTATTGCATTTTCTACAGCCATATAAATAGCTTGTGCCTCTTCATTTAAACCGTGATGTTCTATTAACATTGCAGCAGACAAAATTGCAGCTATAGGATTTGCTATATCTAGACCCGTTGCTTGTGGGTAAGATCCATGAATAGGTTCAAACATTGCAAAGTCTGTACCAACAGATGCAGAAGCAAGTAAGCCAATAGAACCCGTAATAACGCTAGCTTCATCAGAAATTATATCACCAAACATATTGTTGGTCAAAATAACATCAAACTGTGCAGGGTTTAAAATCATTTGCATAGCGGCATTATCAACAAATAGAAAGTCTAATTCTATTTCAGGATAACTTTCTCCTATTCTTGTAACTACTTTGCGCCATAGTCTAGATGTTTCTAGAACATTAGCTTTGTCTATAAGTGTTACTTTTTTTCTTCTATTTTTAGCAGCTTTAAATGCTAAGTGCGCCATTCTACTAATTTCTTTTTCAGAATATTCACAAAGATCAGAAGCTACAGTACCTTTTTCATTTAATTTCTTTTCACCAAAATAAATGCCTCCGGTTAATTCTCTGTAAATAGTAAAATCTACTCCAGAAATAATTTCTTTCTTTAGCGGTGATCTATCTATTAAGCTAGGGTAAACACGTACAGGTCTTATGTTACTAAAAAGACCTAACTCTTTTCTAAGCTTAAGTAAGCCTTGTTCTGGGCGTACTTTAGCAATAGGATCGTTATCGTATTTTGGATCACCGATAGCGCCAAAAAGAACAGCGTTAGAATTTTTACAAATTTCTAAAGTTTCATCTGGTAACGGGTTACCAGTTTGGTCTATCGCAGTAGCGCCAACTAAGGCAGGGGAAAAGGTGAAATGGTGGTTAAATGTAACCTCTACAGACTGTAGGCATTTAACAGCTTGCGCAAGAACCTCTGGTCCTACGCCATCACCGCCAAGAAGAGCTATTTTTAAATTCATATTATACGGTTGTTTCTATTTGTATGTTACAGACGCTTATTATTTCATGTATGTCTTCATCTACGATTTCTTTTTTTCTATCAGCAAAATTTAAAAACTCAGTATAAACAACATCTAATTGTGTTTTAGTAAGTTCATAACCAATATTTTTAGCTCTGTAAGCTAAAGCAGCTCTACCGCTACGTGCTGTAAGTACTATAGAAGATTCGTTAACACCAACATCTGCAGGGTCTATAATTTCGTAAGTTTCTCTGTTTTTAATTACTCCGTCTTGGTGTATACCAGAACTATGTGCAAAGGCATTAGCGCCAACAATTGCCTTGTTTGGCTGCACTGGCATTCCCATTTTACTAGACACCATTAAACTAGTATCGTACAATAATTTACTGTTTATGTCTGTATCTAGGTTTAAGTTAGGGTGTTGTCTTAAAATCATAACAACTTCTTCTAAAGAAGTATTCCCTGCACGTTCACCAATACCATTAATTGTACATTCTATTTGTCTAGCCCCGTTCATAACACCAGCTATAGAGTTAGCAGTTGCCAAACCTAAATCATTATGACAGTGACAAGATAAAATTGCCTTGTGTATACCCTCTACGTTTTCGTATAGATATTTCATTTTTGCTCCATATTCTTCAGGTAAACAATAGCCTGTTGTATCTGGAATATTAAGTACAGTTGCACCTGCTTTTACTACTGCCGAACATACTTTTGCTAAAAATTCATTATCTGTTCTACCTGCATCTTCTGCATAAAACTCTACATCTTCTACAAATGTTTTAGCATATTTTACAGCAGCCACAGCTCTCTCTATAATTTGATCCTTATTAGAATTAAATTTATATTTTATGTGAGAGTCAGATGTGCCAATCCCTGTATGTATTCTAGGTCTTTTAGCATATTTTACAGCCTCTGCAGCAACTTCTATATCTTTTTTTACAGCTCTTGTTAAACCACAAACAGTTGCATTTTTAACTAATTTAGCTATCTCTTTTACAGAATTAAAATCTCCAGGGCTAGAAATAGGAAAGCCAGCTTCTATTACATCTACACCTAAGAGGTCTAAACGTTCAGCAATTATTAGCTTTTGTGTAGCATCTAATTTACATCCTGGAACTTGTTCTCCGTCTCTTAGTGTTGTGTCAAATATTTGAACTTTATCTTTACTCATTTTATTTATATAATTTTGGGCTGCTATACGAATATATAGTCCTTTATTCTTAATATTGAATCAGCTAAAAATCATTTACAACGTTTAAGTGGTTTTTAAAAATATTAATTAATTGATAATCAGTTATTTAAATTCATTTTTTTACGATGACAACTCCTCATAAAGATGCCCTGTTTGTATTGGTAAAGTCTCTTTCTAAATCAGAAAAGAGACAATTTAAGTTGTATGTAGGTCGCTTAGGTGTAAATACTGATGCTAAATTTTTAGCGCTTTTTAATCTTTTAGATAAGACAAAAAGTTACAGTGAAAAAGCTATACTAGAAAGTGGTATTGTTAAAAAAGCACAACTATCTAATTTAAAAGCACATCTATACAAGCAAATTTTAGTTAGTTTAAGATTAAATCCCGTAAACCAAAATATACGTGTACAAATTAGGGAACAATTAGACTTTGCTACTATTTTATACCAGAAAGGATTGTATAAACAAAGTTTAAAGCTTTTGGATAAAGTAAAAGGAATTGCTATAGAGAACGAGGAAAAAAATATAGCTTATGAAATAGTTGAGCTAGAAAAAATAATAGAAACACAATACATTACACGTAGTATACCAGACAGAGCAAATGAATTAGCAGTGCAAGCAAAAGAGCTATCTGCACAAAATGTAATGACAAGTAAGTTAAGTAATTTGTCTTTACAGTTGTATGGTATGATGCTTAAAGTTGGGTATGTGCGTAGTGATGAAGATTTAAAAAAAGTAAAAACTTACTTTAATGATCATTTACCTATCTATGATATTGAAGATTTAGGTTTTAGAGAAAAACTTTGGCTTTACAAAGCATATTTATGGTATAGTTTTTTAATTCAAGATTTTTTATCTTGTTATAAATATGCTAATAAATGGGTAGACCTTTTTTATGAAAATAAAGATATGATTTATCTAAACCCAGTTTTCTTTTTAAAAGGAAGCAACTATTTATTAGAGTCGTTGTTTTATGTAAAGTATAGTTCTCAATTTAAAGCTACATTAATAAAAATGGAAGCAATGATAGAGAGCAAGAGTTTTCCTAAGAACGATAATATTTCATCTCTAGCGTTTTTGTATTTAAACTCTAATAAGCTAAATCAGCACTTTTTAGAAGGTACTTTTGAAAAAGGTTTGTATTTAGTGCGTATTGTGGAATACGGAATTAATAAGCATAAAGATCGTATAGATGAGCACCACATAATGTTATTGTATTATAAATGTGCTTGTTTGTATTTTGGTGTTGGAGATAATAAAATGTGTATACAGTATTTAAAGAAAATAATAAATAATAAGAACTTAAAAATGAGAGAAGATCTTATGTGTTTTTCTCGTGTGTTAAGTCTTGTTGCGCATTATGAGGCTGGTATGGATTACCATCTAGAGGTACAATTAAAAAGCACATATAAGTTTTTAATAAAGATGAACGATATGCACGCTGTGCAGAAAGAGATGATCAAGTTTTTAAGAAACTTAAGAGATATTTATCCTACAGATTTGCCAAATGCGTTTAAAAAGTTACATACAGAATTAAAGAAATACGAAAATCATCCTTACGAGAAAAGAGCCTTTTTATATTTAGATATTATCTCTTGGTTAGAGAGCCATTTGTATAATAAACCAGTAGGTGAAATTGTACGTGAAAAAGCAAAAAAACTAACTAGATAGTTTAAGAACAAACATCCCATATAGGATCATCTGGTAAAGGGGCTATAATTTCTAATGGCTCCTTTTTTACAGGGTGAATAAAAGACAATTTACGAGCGTGTAAATGTATGCCACCATCAGCATTACTACGATTAAAACCGTATTTTAAGTCGCCCTTTATAGGGCAGCCAATACTTGTAAGTTGAGATCTAATTTGGTGGTGTCTACCTGTTTGTAAGTTTATTTCTAGTAAGTAGTAATTGTCTAGTTTTTTAAGAACAGTATAGTCTAAAATAGCTTTTTTGCTATCTGGCACCTCTTTAATGTTTGCGTAAGATTTGTTTTGCTTGGTGTTACGTTTAAGGTAGTGTACAAGCGTATCTTTAGTTTTTTTAGGCTGTTGTTTTACAACAGCCCAATATGTTTTTTTAGCGTCTTTTTCTGCAAACAATTTGTTTAAACGCGGTAATGCTTTAGATGTTTTAGCAAAAACAACAATTCCGGTTGTAGGCCTGTCTAATCTGTGAGCTACACCTAAGTAAACATTGCCAGGTTTGTTGTATTTTTCTTTAATATAATCCTTTACAATATCACTTAAAGGAGCATCACCTGTTTTGTCTCCTTGTACAATGTCGCCAACACGTTTATTTATGGCAATAAGGTGGTTGTCTTCATACAATACCTGAAGATTTTGAGGAGTAGAAACGGTTTTCATTTAAAATTTATTCTAAAGAGCTGTTGTTAACTTTTGTCTAACGACTTAATTCTAATTATTTGCTTAGTATTGTTCCTCTTCGTTAGGGAAGTCTTTAGTTTTTACATCGTCTACGTAGTTGGAAATGGCAGTACCCATTTCTTCATATAAGTTCATATATCGTCTTAAAAAACGAGGATTAAACTCTTTTGTCATACCTAAAAGATCGTGTATCACAAGTACTTGTCCGTCTACATCGCCACCAGCACCAATTCCTATTACAGGAATTGTTAAACTCTCTGCAACTTCTTTAGCAAGTTTTGCAGGAATTTTTTCTAAAACAATAGCAAAGCAACCTAATTTTTGAAGTAATAATGCATCCTCTTTAAGTTTTTTAGCTTCTTCCTCTTCTTTAGCTCTAACTGTATAAGTGCCAAATTTATAAATAGATTGTGGAGTTAAACCTAAATGTCCCATTACCGGAATACCAGCATTAAGAATACGTTTTACAGAATCTTTAATTTCTATACCACCTTCTACCTTAATAGCGTGTGCGCCACTTTCTTTCATTATGCGTATAGCAGAACGTAAAGCTTCTTTTGGATCGCTTTGGTAACTACCAAAAGGAATATCAACAACAACTAAACATCTGTTAATAGCTCTTATTACAGAAGATGCGTGGTAAATCATTTGATCTAAAGTAATAGGTAATGTAGTTTCGTGACCTGCCATAACATTACTAGCTGAATCACCAACTAAGATAACATCTACATTGGCATCGTCTATAATCTTTGCCATAGAATAATCATAGGCAGTAAGCATAGAGATACGTTCTCCGTTTTTCTTCATATCTACGAGCGACTTCACTGTAACTCTTTTATATTCTTTTTTGGCAACTGACATTGTATGTTTATTTAGTTTAGATGCGCTAAAATTATGAAAAAAGATTAAGAGTACGCATCTTTATTATATTTAAGAATGTGATATGTTTTATATGAATTGATAGAATTATATAAGTGGAAAAGATTTTAGAAGATTGTAAGTAATATCAGCTAATTACATCATCTTCTCTTTTAAATTGTTCCTTTTGTTCTCCTTTAAGCTGTAGTTGTTGCTCTATTTTATCTTTAGTTGGTCTTAGTGTTATAAAGTAAATTATGATAAAACCTGTAATGCTTAGGTAAAATAAATTACTGTTAGATAAAGCAAATACTAAGCAAACAAAAGCAGAACCCTCTACAAAAGCAAATTTGTAAATTAAGGCAGATTGATAAACGCCTAGCTTTTGTTTTAAAGATTTTTTATCTAGAATAGGCTCAATCTTCTTTTTAAAAACGTAATTACTTAAGTATATGCCTATAATGGCTATAAGTGGTACAATTACAATACTTGGGGTATTTATGGGAAAAGTAAATATCCAGCTTTCTTGTTGAAAATAAAGAAAAATAGTAAAAAGTAATATGCCAATGCAAAAAACTAAATGCATTACAGACATAACTTTTAAGTATCCTTTAAAGGTAAGTGAATTTCTATCTTCCATATATTTTACTTAACGGCTTTTATATAGCTTTCTATACCACCAACAATTGGTATAGAAATTTCAGTTTCGTTAGTATCTATAGTTAACTCTGTCCCTGGTTTAGGTAAAATAGTAAACTGATTATCACTAGAAAAAATAACCAATCCAATTTGTTGTCCTGCAGGTATTATCTGGTCATCTGGTTGTAAATTAAACGTCATAGTATAAAATTTACCAGGCTTTAATGGTTTGCTTTCAGATATGGATTTGTGATTTTGAGGATCTGCCCAGCCACGCGTAATAATGTTGTCTGTAATAAGAGCATCTTTATTTGTATTCCAAGGTAAAGAAACTAAGGCAATAGATAAGTTTGCCGCAGGTTTACTGCTAGCAAGTTTTATTGTAATTGAAGTTGTACCAGAAATATGCACATCTTTAGTGAATATTGGGGTGGTGTATAGTAGTCTGTTTTTAGAGTTAACAGCTTTTGCTAATTCTTCCATTGAAATGTTATGGTCGTCTACTAAGGTTTCAGTTTTTTTATTTTTGTTAGATTCTACTTCTAGTTTACCTTGTTCTGGAGCTCCATTTTTTAAATGTAAGACTACAGGAGATGCTTTAGGATTTGGGTACTCGTCATATGGAGTAGGGTTGTCTTGTGTATCATGTTCGCGAACAATCCAAGCTCTTTTGTCTTTTTCTACATCGTTCTTAATGCCGTGTAAATATCTAGTAAACCAACGGTTCATTAATGTTATTGGAGGAGGTCCACCATGACCGTTTTGGTGGTAGTATATTTGTGTTGGTAATCCTTTTTCTTTTGCAGCTTTGTAAATACGGTAGCTGTGTTCTGGTACAACATTCCAATCGTTAAAGCCGTGAGACATTAATAAAGCCGCTTTCATAGGCTTCATTTTAGTTAGGTAATCGCGTCCGGCCCAAAAATCGTTAAAATCTCCGGTTTCTCTGTCCATACCATTTATTAGCTCTGTATCTCTAATGGTTTTGTTGCTGTAGGCACGTTTACTAGGGTCTCCACTGTGTATAAAATCGTATAAAACATCTATATCTTCACCTAAATAACCACCAGGACTCCTTACTAAGCCGTTAGAGCGGTAGTAGTGGTAAGAAGATGTGTTAGGTGCAATAGGTATAATAGCCTCTAAACCTTCTACACCAGTTGTTGCTGCAGCTAAAGGTATTGTTCCGTTATAAGATGTGCCTGTCATACCTACTTTTCCTGTAGACCAAAAAGCAGTAACTTCTTCAGTATTGTCTGGAGAGGTAAATCCTTTTGCACGACCACATAACCAGTCAATAACAGTTTTTGGAGCTAAAGCTTCATTAGGTCCGCCAACAGTAGGAGCTCCTTGAGAAAATCCTGTTCCTGGTGCAGATGTGTGTACTACAATGTAGCCTCTGGGAACCCATTTTTGTATGTGAGAGTTAGATATTATAGGGCGTTCACCTCTGCGTTTTACTTCAGGATGAGAGCGTTTTGGAGCTTTTTCACCTAATTCGTGATTTACATTCCAAAATAAACCTTCTTCTGCTCCGGTAGCAGTACCAGCATAATAGGGACTAGAACATAAAATTATAGGCAGTTTTAAACCTTCATTTTCAGTTTGCTCTGGTCTTGTAACGCTAACGTGCATACGATCTAGTTTGCCATCGCCATCAGTATCAAACGTAGTTTCTACAAATAGGTCATGACGTATCCATTTATCAGGATCACTAAAGCCTTCTACAATTTGTGCTTCACCGTCTTTAAAAACAGGAACCGTTTTTTCAGTTTGTGCAATACTTATTATTGATAGAAATAAAAATAAGCAGCTTACTTTAAATTTAATTGTAGTTTTCATAAGGTAAAGGTTTAATATATCAATCTTAACAATCACTTAAAAATACACCAACGGCTAAGCCACCTGTAGATGTTTCTTTATATTTAGAGTTCATATCTTTTGCAGTTTCCCACATTGTATTAATAACTTTGTCTATGGGTACTTTTGCATTTGCAGGATCTGAGTCTAGTGCTAACTCTGCAGCATTAATAGCTTTTATTGCGCCCATAGAGTTACGTTCTATACATGGTACTTGTACTAAGCCACCAATAGGATCGCAAGTTAAACCTAAGTGGTGTTCCATAGCTATTTCTGCAGCCATTAAAACTTGTTCTGGAGTACCGCCTAAAAGCTCTGTTAATGCACCAGCAGCCATAGCAGATGACACGCCAATTTCTGCTTGGCAACCACCCATTGCGGCAGAGATAGTAGCTCCTTTTTTAAATAAACTACCAATTTCTCCGGCAACTAGTAAAAACTTTTTAATGTGACTAAAGTCCGCATCGTGGTTTTCTATTACCATATAATACATTAGTACAGCGGGTATAACACCAGCGCTACCATTTGTAGGAGCTGTTACAACGCGACCTAAAGATGCGTTAACCTCGTTTACACTTAATGCAAAACAGCTAACCCATTTTAGTATTTGTCTAAATTTTACTTCTGTATTACGTATAGTTTCTAACCACTCTTGTGGTGTGTTGTAGGGTGCATCGCCTTTTAGTTTTTCGTGTATATCAAAAGCACGTCTACGTACATTTAATCCGCCAGGTAAAGTACCTTGTGTATGGCAACCAATATGCATACACTCTAACATAGTACCCCAAATGGCTTTTAATTGTGTGTCTACTTCTTCGTTTGTTCTTAAAGACAGTTCATTTTCCAAAACAATTTCAGAAATTGTTTTATTACCAGCTTTACAATGTTCTAGTAAAGCAACACCAGAATTTACTGGATGCGGAAAAGTTTTAAAAACCTGTATGTTTTCTTTAGCGTGTATTCGCTCTTCTTTTACAACAAAACCACCGCCAATAGAGTAGAAGGTGTCTTCGTAAACACTATTATCGTCCATTATGGCAGAAAATTTAATGCCATTTGCATGAAATGGCAAAGATGTCTTTAAAAAAACAATGTGCTCTGTTGCGCTATAAGTAATAGGGTATTTGCCTAAGAGTAGAAGTTGGTTGTTTTGTTTAATGGTGTCTATAATAGTACCGATATTTTGCACCTCCATTGTAACAGGGTCTTCTCCAGAAAGTCCTAACATAACAGCAAGGTCTGTTGCGTGTCCTTTACCTGTTAAAGATAAAGAACCGTACAGCTCTGTTTGTATAGTTTTAACACTGCTAATGCTTTGTGTTTGCTGTAACTCTTGTAGAAAGCGCTCTGCAGCTCTCCAAGGTCCAAGTGTGTGCGAGCTAGAAGGCCCAACACCAATTTTAAGCATATCAAATATACTGATGCATTCCATTTACGAAAACGTTTTATTACTACGGACAAATATACATTTTGGAATGATATAACATACCTTTTTACCATATTAGTTTGTTTGCGTAGTTATAAATCATCATACATAAATCTGCTAATGAAGAAATTAATAAAAGTCTTTACTGCCACCTTGTCATATTTTATTTCCTTGGCATATTGTTTGTCAATCTAATATCAAAATATAAATATAAACGCTAATTTATTTAAGTAATATAATATGAGTAAAATTATTGGTATAGATTTAGGAACAACCAATTCTTGTGTTTCTGTGATGGAAGGGAATGAAGCGGTTGTAATTCCAAACGCAGAAGGTAAGAGAACTACGCCATCTGTAATTGCATTTGTAGAAGGTGGTGAAATTAAGGTTGGTGACCCTGCTAAAAGGCAAGCGGTTACAAATCCTACTAAAACCATATATTCTATTAAACGTTTTATGGGTAACGTATATTCTGAGTCTAAGAATGAAGCAGATAGAGTACCTTATAAAGTAGTTAAAGGAGATAACGATACACCTAGAGTAGATATAGACGGACGTTTATACTCTCCTCAAGAATTATCTGCTATGATTCTTCAGAAAATGAAGAAAACTGCAGAAGATTATTTAGGTCAAGATGTAACTAGAGCTGTAATTACAGTTCCTGCTTACTTTAACGATGCGCAAAGACAAGCTACAAAAGAAGCTGGTGAAATTGCTGGTTTAACAGTAGAGCGTATTATTAACGAGCCAACTGCTGCTTCTTTAGCATACGGTATGGACAAAAAAGATACAGATCAGAAAATAGTAGTATTTGATTTTGGTGGTGGTACACATGATGTATCTATATTAGAATTAGGTGATGGTGTTTTTGAAGTATTATCTACAGACGGAGATACTCACTTAGGTGGTGATGACGTTGATCAAAAAATTATTGATTGGTTAGCTGATGAATTCAATAGTGAAGAAAGCATAGATTTACGTAAAGATGCTATGGCATTACAACGTTTACGTGAAGCTGCTGAGAAAGCTAAGATTGAATTATCTTCTTCTGCATCTACAGAAATTAACTTACCATATGTAACAGCTACGGCTTCTGGCCCTAAGCATTTAGTACGTACATTAACTTTAGCTAAATTTAATCAGTTAATAGATGATTTAGTAAAAAGAACTATAGCTCCATGTGAGTCTGCATTAAAAGCTGCAGGTTTATCTAAGAGTGATATTGATGAAATTATCTTAGTTGGTGGTTCTACAAGAATCCCAGCTGTTGTTGAAGCTGTTGAAAAATTCTTTGGTAAAAAGCCATCAAAAGGGGTTAACCCAGATGAGGTTGTTGCAGTAGGTGCAGCTATACAAGGTGGTGTTTTAACAGGTGATGTTAAAGATGTATTATTATTAGATGTTACTCCTTTATCTTTAGGTATTGAAACTATGGGTAGCGTAATGACTAAGTTGATTGAAGCTAACACTACAATCCCAACTAAAAAGTCGCAAGTATTCTCTACGGCAGCAGACAATCAGCCATCTGTAGAAATACACGTTTTACAAGGAGAGAGACCAATGGCTAATGATAACAAGACAATAGGTCGTTTTCATTTAGATGGTATTCCACCAGCACAAAGAGGAACTCCACAAATTGAAGTAACTTTTGATATTGATGCAAACGGTATTATTAAAGTATCTGCAACAGATAAAGCTACTAACAAAACGCAAGACATTAGAATTGAAGCTTCTTCTGGTTTAACAGAAGAAGAAATCAAGAAAATGAAAGCTGAAGCAGAAGCTAATGCTGAATCTGATAAAATTGCTAAAGAAACTGCAGACAAGTTAAATGAAGCAGACGGAATGATTTTCCAAACTGAAAAGCAATTAAAAGAATTTGGAGATAAGATTTCTGATGATAACAAGAAACCAGTAGAAGAAGCTTTAGAAGAATTAAAGAAAGCTTACGAAACTAGAGATATAGCAGTTATTACTCCAGCTTTAGATAAGATTAACGAAGTATGGAAAGGTGCTTCTGAAGAAATGTACAAAGCCCAAGCAGAAGCTCAAGGTGGTGCAGCTCCAGGACCAGATGCTGGTGCAGAAGCTAAAGAAGGTGATGATGTAGAAGATGTTGACTTTGAAGAAGTAAAATAATATTTTACACAATACAATTTAAACCCACTAAATTAATTTTTAGTGGGTTTTTTAGTACAATAGAACCACCATTTACACCTTATTTAGTTTTTTATAACTAATAAATGAACTAATTTTGGAGTATGACTATAACTAAACATAACCTATACAATTTTTGCTTAGTATTAACCTTTTTGTTGCCTATAACCATTGGTGCGCAAGAGCTACGCATTTTTTCAAAAGCCGATTTTAATTTAATAGGAAACGTAAAAAAGAGTACTGTGATTACCAATTACGGTAAAGAAGAGTTTTACTTTAATAAAGAAGGTAAGCTAACAAAGTCTATTACACGTTATACAGATGAAGATTATAGTATTACATATTATAAATACAGTAATAATGAGATATTAGAAAAACGCTTAGAAAATTACAGAGATGGAGTTTTTGATAAGAACACATCTATAGCTCATATTTACAAAATAGATACTACGGAAAATAAAAAAGTAATAGAAAAAATACTAACATACAGTAAAAAATTTTTAGATCAATACGAGTATGAGTTTGATGCTGAAAATAGATTAAAAGTAATTAAACGTATAAATGATGAGGAGATAGATGAAACCACTATTGAGTATACAGTATACGGAGCAGAGAAAGAACAAGCGTATTACTTAAACGGAAAGCTATTAAAGTCTATAAGAGAATCCTATAAAACAAACTCTAAGGGCGAGAAATTAAAAACAGTGCTTACCAAAGAATTTATAAAGGGCAAACCGTTAAAGGCAGAAGAAGTAGTTACAAAAGAGAATGGTAGTATAGTGTCTAAGGATTACTTTACTGCAGATGCAGCAGAGACTAAGTTTGTGTTTCGTAAAAAGGAAGTGTACACGTATAAAAAAGACAACCAAGTAATAGATAAAATTACGGTTAAAACAGCAAAGAAAACATATGATGTTACTTATTTACATCAGTTTGACGGTGAGAATGGCAATTGGATTAAGCAAGTAATTTCACCAGACAATACATACATTACCAGAAAAATACAGTACTACCCAGAAGAGGTAGTAACAGAAGAAACTATAAAGAATTAGTATTTAGGAACTGTTATTTATTAAAATGTGTTTGTTTTAAAGTAGGCCACTCTTCTTTTAAAATACCGTAACAGCAAGAGCTACGTCTAAAGTTATTTTTTGTAGTTACGTTTTTTCTTAAGATACCTTCTAAACTAGCTCCTAGTTTTTCAACAGCTTTTCTAGATTTTATATTTCTTTCGTCTATACGGAGTTCTACTTTTTCAAAACCTAAGTGTTCAAACGCATAGGAAAGCATTAGAAACTTCATTTTATGATTAAGGCCTGTGCCTTGTGTTGCAGGAGATATCCAAGTCCATCCAATATGTAATACTTTGTTTTTGGTGTCTATATTTCCAAACCGCGTAGAGCCTACATAGCTAGATGTTCTTTTGTCGTATATGGCAAAAGCAATTACATTATCTGCTTTAAGAGCATTAGAAATATATTCCTTTAAATTAATTAAGGTAGATATGTCACTAGAGCCAAATTTGTATAAATCTACTTGTTGTGCAACTGGCCATAATAAATCTGTGTGACTGTGTTCTAATGGAATTAACTTAACAATATTATCTTCTAATATTTGCGTGGTGTTTATCATTTTACCAGATTGTTTATTACTTCTTTTTTAACTTCATGAGTGCCATTAAAAGTTATAAAATTTGTGTTAGGGTCTATAATATTCTTAACTCTTATTTTTTCTAGCTCTTTACGGTCATCATCAAAATAAGCATCTTCATTACCAACTATATATGTTGTTTTGGTGTTATTATCTTTTAAGAATGTAAAATCTTCTTTGTGTAATTCTTTTGGTATTGTGCCAGCATACAATACAAAATTAGTACACTTTATTTTTTCTTTAGCCAACCATCTTGTAACTACAGATACACCTTGGGAATATCCTAACACAATAAAGTTACAATTGTCTGGAATATTCTCTGCCTGGTATACCGTATTTAAATAAGATATTAAATTCTCTGTTTCTGTGCTCGTGTTTTCTCTAGTGAGCCAACTAGCGCCAATATGAGTAAATTTATTGTTTAAGTAGTATTTAGAAGGTGCTTGTGGGGCAATAATATAATTTTCGGTTTCTGGGAGTTCGTTAAAATACCGCAAAAAGTATTTACTAAGGTATCCTATGCCGTGGCACACAAGCCAGACATTTTTAGTGTCTTTTGTTAATGTGTTAAGTGTAGTGTAAGAGTTGGTTGTTGTATAGCTTACTTCTTTTTCTATTGGCTGCATAAAATGTGCTTTGCTGAGGTCTAAAATCAAAATTTAAAGTTATAGCTTTTGTTGTATATGGATTGATTATTTTTACAAAAAAAAATAGGGTATGAACGAAATTCAAGAGAAAATACTACGTATTTGTAATGAGAACTCTAAGAATACTTTAATGGAAACATTAGATATAGAGTATGTTGAGGTTGGAGAGAATTTTTTAGTAGGTAAAATGCCAGTAGGGCCTAAGGTATATCAGCCAGACGGAATTTTACACGGTGGTGCTACAGCTGCTTTAGCGGAAAGTGTTGGTAGTGCGGCTTCTTATATTTTTTTAAACGGACAAGAGTTTTTTGTACGTGGATTAGAAATTACTGCCAATCACGTAAAAAGTGTTAAAGAAGGTAATGTTTATGCAAAAGCAAGCATAATACACAAAGGAAGAACTACACAGCTTTGGGAGATTAGAATTACCAATGATGCAGGTGAGTTGGTATCTTTATGTAAGTTAACAACTATTTCTCTGCCAAGAAAAAAGTAATAGATGAAACATTTTTTTGAGCAACTACAAACTCAGTTAGATTTAACTAAGCCTTTTGTAGTTTACAGAAAACCAAAAGAAACTAAAGTTAATGCAATATTACAAGCAGATGCTGTTTTGCATTACGTAAAAGATTATCAGGAATCGGGATTTGTATTTGCACCTTTTAATAGTAAAGATGCATCAATCTTAATACCAAATACAACTGTTTTAACAACTACTTATACATCAGAAGAACAAAATGCTAGTTCTTCTCTAGATAGTGTTGTGGCGTCTACTGTAACGGCTAAAGAGAATCATATCAACCTTGTAAAAAAAGGAATTGCAGCTATAATAAAAGCCCAGTTGCAAAAAGTAGTGTTGTCGCGTACAATAGAAGTAGCAACAGCAAAAGCTCCTTTAGATTTATTTAAGCAGTTATTAGATGTATACGATACTGCGTTTTGTTATTTGTGGTATCATCCAAAAGTAGGGATGTGGTTAGGGGCAACACCTGAGGTTTTGTTAAAAACTGAAAACCAGCGTTTAGAGACTTCGTCTTTGGCAGGTACTCAGGTTTATAAAGAAGGGCAAGAACCAATTTGGGGAGAAAAAGAATATAACGAGCAAGATGTAGTAACTCTGTTTATAAAAAAAGAATTAGAGGATAAGGTAACCAATTTAAAAGTAACAAATGTAGAGTCTGTAAGAGCTGGTAAACTATGGCACCTTAGGACTAAGATTACGGGAGTAATGCAAAATAACTTAAAAGATATTTTAGTAGCATTGCACCCAACACCTGCAACTTGTGGCTTACCAAAACAAACAGCAAAAGAGTTTATTTTAGCAAATGAGAATTACAATAGAAGCTATTATACAGGCTTTTTAGGAGAGCTTAACTTTAGTAAAGAACTACATAGAGCTAAGACAAGGCGTAATATAGAGAATAGAGCATATACTGCAATTAAAAAGGTTTCTAATATCTATGTTAACTTACGTTGTGCAGAGGTAACTAATACAGGAATAAAGGTATATGTTGGTGGCGGAATAACAAAAGGCTCTAATCCAGAAAAAGAATGGGAAGAGACAGTAGCTAAAAGTGGTACTATGTTGCGTATTATTCTAAAATAATTGGGTAAACAATAGTTTACAATGTACTTTTGCACAATTAAATTACTAATAAATATTCTTATAAATTGAGATACTCCAGTATACCTAGCGCCCAATCTGTTATATTACATTGTAAGGCAAAAGGAGTTAAAGATATAGTAATATCACCAGGTTCTAGAAATGCACCATTAACCATTGGTTTTACAGAAGATCCTTATTTTAAGTGTTACAGTATTGTAGACGAGCGTTGTGCAGCTTTTTTTGCATTAGGCATAGCACAGAACACAGGTAAGGGTGTTGCTGTTGTTTGCACATCTGGTAGTGCATTGCTTAATTATTACCCGGCAATTGCAGAGGCTTTTTACAGTGATATTCCTTTATTGGTTATTTCTGCAGACAGACCAACGTATAGAATAGATATAGGGGACGGACAAACCATTAGACAAGCTAATGTGTTTAAAAATCACATAGGATATCAGGCTAATTTAAAGCAAGATGTTTTGCACGCTACAGCAACTGTTCAAAAATATGGTAAAGCATTATTGTTAGCTAAAGAATCTCCAGAGACGCAACAGAACAACATAAATAATTACAATGGTGTAGAGTTGCAAAAAGCAATAGATTATGCTTTAGAAGAGCGCTCACCTGTACATATAAACGTTCCTTTTGAAGAGCCTTTGTATAATACGCAAGACTATGCATCTGTTTTTCCTAGTATAAAGGAAGAGGAAGACCCTACATTAGAAACATGTTCTCGTTTAGACGATTTTGCAGCTATATGGAATAACGCTAGTAAAAAAATGATTTTAGTGGGTGTTAATAAACCCAGTGTGGTAGAACAACAGTTTTTAGATGAATTAGCTGAGGACGAATCTGTAATTGTTTTTACGGAAACAACATCTAACATACATCATCCTTCTTTTTTTAATAGTATAGATAGTATTTTGGCTCCTATTGAAAAATTAGATAATAAAGACGAATTGTTTACGACATTGCAACCAGATGTCTTGTTAACTTTTGGAGGTTTGATAGTGTCTAAAAAAATAAAACAATTTTTACGTACATATAAACCAAAGCATCATTGGCATATAGACGGTAAAAAAGCTTACGATACATTCTTTAGTTTATCGCATCATTTTAAAGTAGATACAAATACATTTTTTAATGCTTTTTTAGATAAGACAAAATATAAGGAGAGTGGTTATTATGAGTATTGGTCTAAGGTTAAGCTTGGTTATGAGCAAAAGAGAGAAGCATATTTAGAAACTATTCCGTTTTCAGATATGTTGGCTTTTTCAAAAATACTACCTAACATACCAAGTGGTTACCAAGTACACTTGTCTAATAGTTCTACGGTTAGGTATGCACAGCTTTTTCCGCTAAAAAGTGCGTTAAAAGTATATTGTAATAGAGGAACAAGTGGTATAGATGGTAGTACGTCTACAGCTGTAGGTTCATCGATCTACGCAAAAAAACCTACTGTTTTAATAACAGGTGATTTAAGTTTTTTATACGATAGTAATGCACTTTGGAATAACTATATAAAGCCTAATTTTAGAGTTATAGTATTAAATAATAGTGGAGGTGGTATTTTTAGAATATTACCAGGTCAAGAAGAGACAGATAACTACAAAACATATTTTGAAACAACTCATAACTTAGATATCTCTAATTTATGTAAAATGTATAGCATTGATTATAAGCTCGCTGAAGATGAAGAAATGTTAGAAAAACATTTAGAGAATTTTTATGAAGAATCTGATAGACCTAAATTATTAGAGGTGAAAACACCTAGAATAATAAACAATAAAATTTTGCTTAGTTATTTTGATTTTATATCTTAGAAGCATTATTAACATTAACTATCAAAAAAGAACATTAAAATTATGAGTCAAAGAGATGATTTAATTACAAAATATGCAGCAGACATAAAAGATAAATTTGGTGAAACTGCAGATATGGATTTATTAACTAAAGTAACTATTGGTTTAGGTCCGTCTATATACAATAAAGACTCTTCATTAGTATCTGGTTCTGACGAAAAAGAATTAGAAACAGTTAAGAAAAACTTTTTAATGAAGAAGTTAGGGATGAGTGATGATCCTAAATTAATGGAAGGTATAAAAGCTGTTATGGATAAATATGGCTCTGCTAATAGAAATAAGCACAGAGCTGTAGTATATTATAAATTAGCACAGCATTTTAAAAAAGAATCTGTTTATAACAAATAGAACTTTTAATAAAATATTTTAAAAGAGGCTATCTTAAGTAAGGTAGCCTCTTTTTTTTACTGTATTTTTGCGATATACAATTGTAAAATGGAATTAGGAAAATATAACACACTAGAAATTTTAAGAGACACCAGTGTTGGTTTGTTTTTAGGAGATGAAGAAGGTAATGACGTTTTGTTGCCTAACAAGTACGTACCAGAGAATTTTGAGATAGGAGATATGCTTACTGTATTCTGCTACTTAGATTATGATGAAAGACCAGTTTCTACAACATTAAAACCATATATTACCCGTAACGATTTTCATTTGCTACGAGTAGCTGAGGTAAATAACTTTGGTGCTTTTATGGAGTGGGGATTAGAAAAACACTTGTTGGTTCCTTTTAGAGAACAACGTACTAAAATGGTAGATGGCCAGTGGTATATTGTGTACTGTTATTTAGATGAAAAAACAGATAGGTTAGTTGCATCTAATAAATTAGATAAATTTTTATCTAATGAAGAGTTAACTGTAGAAGATAACGATGAGGTTAATATTTTGTTTACACGTAAAACAGATCTTGGATGGGAAGTTATAATTAATAACTTGCACAAAGGTTTAGTGTATTCTAATGAAGTTTTTAAAGATATATCTATAGGAGATAAGCAAATAGGGTATATTAAAAATATAAGAACAGATAATAAAATAGATGTTTCTCTACAGCCTTTAGGTCATTTAAGCTTAGAACCTGTAGCTGCCAAAATTTTACAAAAAATTAAGGACGACGGGGGTTATTTAGGCTTGCACGATAAATCTGATCCAGAAGATATTAAAATACAGTTACAGCTAAGTAAAAAAGCATTTAAAAAAGGCGTGGGTACTTTGTATAGAGAGCGCAAAATAGAAATTAGAGAAGATGGTCTTTATTTGCTTTAAAAGAAAGTAACAGTTAGTTTGTAAAATTAAACCTACAAGATTAATTTTGTAGCATAATTTAATAGTACAACATTTTTTATTAGTTTAAAAAAGGTTTAAATTGCATAGACCACAATGTCTTTTACATTACTATTGAACTAACCACTAAATTAAAGAATATGCCATTTATAGAAGAAGTAGATTTACTAGAATTGCATAAGGATATAGACAAAGCTCAGTTAATGAACGAGCGCTTACTAGATCAAATTAAGTTTAAAAATAAAGAACTCAAGAGAAAAAAGAGACAACGTAATGTTTTAGGAGTAATTGCAGCTGTGTTTTTTCTTGGAACGTTAGTCTTCACCTCGTTTTCTGCGGGTTTGTCTACAAGGGCAAGAGCTTTTAATAAACAAGAGAATAATAACATATTGGTATCTATAGATAGTTTAGATGTTATTAAATCTAGAATTAATAACCTTAAAGAACAAAACGAAGAACTTAACTTTGTAAACGATTTTTATTTAGCTAAAAATATTTTAGACAAAAAAATAATTTATTCTGTTCAAGTAAAAACATTTGTAGACAATAATGTAACATTAGTGTCTAATACATTGGCAAACACTTTATTTGTAAAGAATAATCCTTTTTACACATATTCTATTGGTAATTTTGAAACTATTGATGAGGCTAGAACATTTAGATTACAGCTTGTGAAAATGGGTTTTGAAGATGCTTTTGTTGCCTCTTATAAAGATGGTAAACGATTAAAAATAGAGAACCCTAATTAAGAATGAAATTAAAAGCTTGGGTAAATGCAGCTAGGTTAAGAACCTTGCCTTTGTCTGTATCTGGAATTATAGTTGGTTATGCGCTTGCAAGCTTATTTGGTTTTACTAATAGCACTATTTTTATATTAGCCTTGCTAACAACTGTTGCGTTACAAGTAACTTCTAATTTTGCAAACGACTACGGAGACGGTGTTAAGGGTACAGATAACGACACAAGAATAGGACCAAAGCGTGCTTACCAAAGTGGTATACTAGCAAGAAAAGAACTTAAAAGAGGTATTATTATAGCTATAGTTATAAGTTTAGCTTTAATAATAGCATTAATATTATCTGCATTTAGCACAGATAGTCTTGTGTATATAGCTATTTTTTTTGTGTTAGGTATATTGGCAGTATGGGCATCTATAAAATATACGGTAGGCGAATCTGCTTACGGTTATAGGGGTTTAGGAGATGTGTTTGTATTTATATTTTTTGGTTTAGTTAGTGTATTGGGCTGTATGTTTTTGCTTACTAATAAACTATATGCAGTAGCATTTTTACCTGCAATAACAGTTGGGTTATTAAGTGTGGCAGTTTTAAACTTAAATAATTTACGAGACATTATATCAGATAAAAACTCGGGAAAAAATACAATAGTTGTTAAAATGGGCTTTTTAAACGGAAAAAAGTACCATTATTCAATACTTATAGTTAGCTTTATTTGCGCATTAGTTTTTACACTATATAGCTATACAAATTTTATTAATTTTATATGGATAATAGCTTATATACCTATAGCTAAACATTTTACAAGAATTGTTAAAATGAAAGATTCATTAACAATGGATCCTGAGTTAAAAATAGTAGCTTTGAGCAGTTTTTTATTTGCTATTTTGTTTTATTTTAGTTTTAATAATTTTTTGTAAATTAGCGTATATAAAGTCCATCCTAAAACCAACAAAATTGGAAAAACCCATAAAAATACTAATTGTAGAAGATAATGTTATCATAGCAGATGATATGCAATCAATGCTAGAGGAGATAGGCTATGAAATAGTAGGTAACGTTATTGTTTATGAGCAGGCAGAGGAAGTACTAAGAACTACAGAAGTAGATTTAGTGCTTATAGATATCATATTAGCATCAGATAAAACAGGTATAGATCTAGGTAAGCATATTAGAGCAAACTATAACATTCCTTTTATATTTGTTACGTCTAACTCAGACAGAGCTACAGTAGAAAAAGCAAAAATTGTTAAGCCAAACGGGTATTTAGTAAAACCTTTTGAGCAACAAGATTTATATACGTCTATAGAAATAGCTTTATCTAATTTTAACTATTTAGACAAACAAGGACTTACGGAGGACGATGTAGATAAGCCTATGTCTAACTCAGTTTTAAAAGATTCTATCTTTGTTAAAAAACAACACCTATACTACAGAATTAATTTCACAGATATACAGTTTATTAAAGCTGATAATGTATACTTAGAGGTAAACACTGTAGATAAGAAGTTCTTGGTAAGGTCTCCACTAAAAGATTATTTAGAGAAATTACCTAGAGATAAATTCTACAGGGCTCATAAATCTTACATTGTAAATGTAGATCATATTGGCGCTGTAAATTCTAAAGATGTTATGATTAATGATAAGTTAATCCCGATCTCTAAAGAATTTAAAGAGTTTATAATTTCTTCAATGAATTCGTAAAACTGACTGTACAAAATAAAAAAGCCTTACTAATTTTAGTAAGGCTTTTTTATTGGTTATTGGTGTAAGTTTTTACTGTAGAATTTTTGTTGTTACTTTGTTTGTAGAAAATAGGTATGCATCTCTATCTTTTTAAGTCTTATGTTATTGTGCTAAAAGTGTTTTATTTTAGCAAATCGGAGCTTTTATTTTAAATAATTGTAAGTAATTCTTACAATAGAGCACATTTTTTATAAAAACAAAGAAGTTTTGCCCTATTATTTTTACTATTTTAAGCCTATTATTATTAAGAAAATCATAACTTGCCCTAGACTTTAACAGAAACTTAAGAAAAAGAGAAATTTTAGAGTTTCAGTCTCTTTTTGCTTAACTTTCGTTAGGCTAAATATTATAACAGACCTCTCAGAATATGATTACTATAATTGCTGGTATATTGAGCAACCAAAAAACAAGAATAACCAATCTAACTCCAAGAATAAAAGTAGTAAGCACTAAAACGTGTTGTGCTGCTCTTATTTTATTATTTATAGCAACAAGTAATCTGGTTGCTCAAGAAATACAACTACAACAAACAGTTCTAGATAGTTTTGTAAAAATACCATCTGCAAAAGATAAGTTTAACTATTTTTATAAGACGCCAAATAGATACAAGGAAAATTCTAGTTATGAGTGGTTAGAGAGCATAGACTCTATGCTTACCAAAGCAAGAACGGCACAAGATGATGGTTCTATTGAGTATTATAAAATTCTTCAGGCTCATATACATCAAGATTTAGTGCAGTATGATAAGAGTATAGCAATTACAAATGAGCTATATATAGATAAAACAAAACTGACAGATACTCTAAAAAGTGCGCTATTAGATATAATGGATGAGAATTATTCTCAACTTAAATTATATGAAAAGCAAATTGCCATTCGTAAAGAGAAAAAAGAACTAGGGTTAGCAGATAATATCTCTTTTTTCGACATTTATGCAGATCAGGGCTTGTACCAAAAGGCAAGAAGCGAGTATATTAGAGAAATGAGTAATTCTATTAGTAATAAAGATTACTATGGTCAGGCACTTTACAATAATAAAATCGGTGATTTTTTAAGATTAGATAAATCATCACAGGTTGCTTTAGATAAATACCAAGAGGCAAGAAAATTTATAAATACTTATTTAGACACTATTGCAAGACCCAAAACAGAAGATGATTTGGTTAAAGGAGCTCTTTTAAAAGGAGTTATAGAAGGTAATATTGGTAAATGTTATATGATCTTAAAAAGATACGATGAAGCTATACCATTGTTAGATTCTAGTTTAGTTAAGATAAGAGAAAACAATGTAGAAGTATACTCGCAAGATGCAGTAGAAAACACATTAGACTTGGCAAATTGTTATTTGCAAACCAATAAATTAGATAAGGTTTTAGAGTTAATTAACGACGATTTGCGTACAATTAAGGTTTCTAATGTATTGCGTAAAAACCAGTTGTTAGCTGTTTATTATCAAAAAATGAACGACTTTAGAAGAGCTAACTATTATTTAAATAATAACATTAGAATAAACGATTCTATTAGAGTTAACGAGACACTTAAAAAACACCAACAAATAGCAACAGTCTTTGAAAAAGAGTTAGAAAACTCTGAAGACAGGTTAGATGAGAAAAAAATAGAATTAGAGAATGCTAAAATAGAAGCTCAGGCAAATGATGAGCGTATGAGTCTTATTTTAATCTCTTTAATATTTACATTGTTAGGTTTAGGAGGTTTAGTTTTTGCTTATATAAAGAGTATTAAAAACCAACGTGTTATTGCAAAGCAAAACAATATTATAGAAAGTCAGTTAATAGAAAAAGACTCGTTATTAAAAGAAATTCACCATAGAGTAAAAAATAACCTTCAGATGGTATCTAGTTTGTTAAGTCTACAAACTAAAAACACTAAAAGTAAAGCTGCTATTATGGCTTTAGAAGAAGGTAAGAGTAGGGTTAAAGCAATGGCTTTAATACACCAAAAACTATATCAGAATGATGATTTATCTGTTATAGAAATGCAAGGTTATGTAGAGAGTTTGGTAAATAGTGTGCAATCTGTATTTAAAAAGGGTGGTCATAATATTACCATTACAATAGATGCAGAGGGTGTAGAACTAGATATAGATAGAGCAATTCCGTTTGGTTTAATATTAAACGAACTTGTATCTAACTCGTTTAAATATGCCTTTCCAGAGAACGACGATAACGGTAAAATCTATATACATTTAAGAAACACAGAAACGGGTGGTTATTTTGAGTATACAGATAACGGAGTAGGTTTACCAGACGATACAGACGAAAGAACAAAGTCTTCTATGGGTATTCGTTTAATGAATCGTTTAGTAAATCAGCTACAATCTACACTTAATATAGATAAATCTGTAGAAGGAGTTCGTTTTTGGTTCAATTTTAAATAAATTTGAACTAAAATAAAATACTATGAAAATTACATTCCTTGGTCACGCAACTTTGTTACTAGAAGTTGGAGACAAAACTGTTTTGGTAGATCCATTTATTTCTGGAAACCCAAAGAATACTAATTTAGTAGATAAAGATACTTTAAACCCAGATTACATATTAGTTACTCACGCACATCAAGATCACGTTTTAGATGTAGAAGATATAGCTAAAAGAACCGATGCTGTAATTGTTAGTAATTTTGAAATTGCAACGCATTACGAGAGCAAAGGACTAAAAGTACACCCTATGAATCATGGTGGTAGTTGGACTTTTGATTTTGGAACCGTAAAATACGTAAATGCAATACATACATCTTCATTTGCAGATGGGGCTAATGGTGGCTTACCAGGCGGATTTATTATTACATCAGCAAATAGAAGTATTTACATAGCTGGTGATACAGCTTTAACTATGGATATGAAACTTATCCCTATGTTTACAAAGTTAGATTTGGCTGTTTTACCAATAGGAGATAACTTTACTATGGGTGTAGATGATGCTATTATTGCATCAAACTTTGTAGAATGTAATACAGTTTTAGGATATCATTTTGGTACTTTTGGTTTTATAGAGATTAATGAAACAAAAGCTGTAGAAAAATTTAAAGCAGCCGGTAAAGAACTACATTTATTAGCAATAGGTGCATCACTTACAGTATAATATAGCTGTAATGGAAGCAACTTATAAAAAATATACACTAGACTTTAAAAGACCTAGCGGAACCTCTAGAGGTGTGCTTACGCAAAAAGAAACTTGGTTTATCATTTTAAAACAAAACGATAAATTAGGTATAGGTGAGTGTGGCATATTAAGAGGTTTAAGTATAGATGATGTTCCAAATTACGAGGATAAGCTAAAGTGGGTGTGTGCTAATATTCATTTAGGTTTAGACACGCTTTTAAATACTTTAACAGAGTTTCCTAGTATACAATTTGGACTAGAACAAGCATTTTTATCATTAGCATCAGAAAATCCTTTTACCTTGTTCAAAAACGATTTTTCAACCAGTGAAGCTAGTATTCCTATTAACGGACTAATCTGGATGGGAGAAGAATCTTATATGCATCAACAAATACAGCAAAAACTAGAAGATGGTTTTAGTTGTATTAAAATGAAAATTGGAGCAATCGATTTTGATAAAGAAATAGCGCTTCTAAAATCGATTAGAGCAAAATATAAAAAAGAAGAAATAGAACTTCGTGTAGATGCAAATGGTGCTTTTAAAGAGGATGCTTTAGTTAAGTTGAAGATTTTATCTCAATTAGATTTACACTCTATAGAACAACCAATTAAGCAAGGCAATTACGCCCAAATAAAAAATCTTTGTGCTGTTACGCCATTACCTATTGCTTTAGACGAAGAATTAATTGGTGTGTTTGGTGTAACAAAAAAGGAAGAACTGCTACAAACTATACAACCACAGTATATTATTTTAAAACCTAGTTTAGTTGGTGGGTTTAAAGGTTGTGAAGAGTGGATTTCTATTGCAGAAAAATATAATATTGGTTGGTGGGTAACAAGTGCATTAGAAAGTAACATTGGTTTAAATGCAATTGCGCAATGGACATATGGTTTGCAAAATAAAATGCCACAAGGTTTGGGTACAGGAGGTTTGTATACTAATAATTTTAATAGCCCTTTAGAAGTTAGTAATGGGGCAATTAGCTACCGTAAAAATCTAAATTGGCAAGAAAATTTAATAAAGAACTTATGTATATAGAACAAGGATATAAAGGAAAAACTAGAGGTCTATGGAAGTATTTTATTATTCCTACAGCTTTTATTATTTTAATGATTTTTAATTATATAGCAGTAAAAGCATCACCTGTTCCATTAGATAAGTTAATGGGTGATATGATAAAACAGTTTGGTAGAAATACTGTTTTTGCTATTAATTTATTTCCTTTGGCTATGGGCTTTTTTTTAGTTTTAGGATGGACAAAGCTGGTACATAGGCAATCTGTAACATCTTTAACAACAGCAAGAAAAAAGATAGACTTTAAGCGTATAGGTTTTTCTTTTGCTTTTTGGGGTTTATTAACTGTTTTTTTATTTGCTGTGGGATTTGTGTTATCTCCAAACGATTTTGTTTTCAATTTTAAAGTAGGACCTTTTATAGCCTTAGCAATTATAAGTTTGCTGTTAATACCCTTACAAACTAGTTTTGAAGAATACCTTTTTAGAGGACATATGATGCAAGGTCTAGGACTCTTGGCAGGCAATAAATTAGTGCCGTTAATTATAACATCAGTTTTGTTTGGTGTTATGCATATGGCTAATCCAGAGGTAGAAACGCTAGGTTATGGTATTATGGTGTATTACATTGGTACAGGTTTCTTTTTAGGAATTATTACGCTAATGGATGAAGGTTTAGAGCTTGCGCTTGGTTTTCACGCTGCAAATAATTTAATTGGAGCTTTGTTGGTTACTGCAGATTGGACCGTTTTTCAGACAGATTCTATTTATGTAGATGTGAGTAAACCAGAACTAGGCTGGGATATTTTTGTACCTGTTTTAGTAATATATCCAATATTAATATTTCTTTTTGCTAGAAAATACAAGTGGACAAATTGGAAAGAAAAACTAACGGGTAAAGTTTTAAAAGAAGAGGAATTATCTCCTGAGCAACTTACAGATAATGCATTTTAAAACAATACATCCTAAATTTAAACTTAATGGTGTTTCTTTCTCTAATGATAGCCTAAAAGCATATGCTTTAGAGTTAATTAAGAAAAATAATTTTGAAAATGCCATAGGTTTGTTTTTACAAGATTGGCTTTCTGTTGCAGCAACTTTAACAGTGCATACTTCTGGTTCTACAGGTACTCCTAAACCAATTACGTTGCAAAAAGAGCAAATGGTAAATTCAGCTTTGGCAACAGGTTCGTTTTTTAATTTAAAAGAAGGAAGTACGGCACTATTATGTTTGCCTGCAAGTTATATAGCAGGTAAAATGATGTTGGTTAGAGCATTAATTTTAGGTTTAGAATTAGACTACGTAGATCCTAGTTCTAATCCTTTAGAAGAAATAAATAAACAATATAAGTTTTCTGCAATGGTTCCTATGCAGGTTTTTAATTGTATAGATAAATTACATTTAATAGATACACTTATAATTGGTGGTGCATCAGTTTCTATAGATTTAAAAGAAAAGTTAAAAGGAAGAAAAACACAGTTGTTTGAAACTTATGGGATGACGGAGACTATTACCCATATAGCAGTAAAAGAAATTAATGCAGCGACTTTTAAAGCATTACCAAATGTAGCACTCTCTTTAGATAAACGTAATTGCTTGGTTATAGACGCTCCGCAAGTTTCTAAAGAAATTATTAGCACTAATGATGTTGTAGAGTTGGTTTCTAAGGGCGAGTTTAAATGGTTGGGTAGGTTTGATAATATTATTAACTCTGGAGGAATAAAATTGAATCCAGAGCAGATAGAAACTAAATTGTCAGATTTTATAACTGTACCATTTTTTATAACTAGTTTACCAGATAGTTTATTAGAAAACAAGCTTGTTTTACTAATAGAAGGAGAGCAAACAATTGAAGACTTAATTTTCTCTCTTAAAAGTTCTACAGCATTTACTTCTTATGAAATACCTAAAGAAGTATATTATATACCTGAGTTTACTCGTACAGAATCTGGAAAAATTCAACGTGCTAAAACTTTAGAATTACTTAAAAAGTAACTTCACTCACTCAAAAGTACACTTCCCTAATTCCGTGTTTTTCTATTGGCGACTGTATTGTAGGTTTGTTTTAAACTTATAAACCAATCATTATGAAAAACTTTTTATTTGCCTTATGTATTATTTTTTGTAGCACACAATTAAGTGCCCAGACAAAAACAGATAAAGTTGTAGTTACAGATAGTGGAGATGTATTTTATAGCTGCTTTTCAAAACTATCAGATAATCTACCATTTAATATTTACGAGTTTGGGGCGGAAAACATTAATTCTCAGCAAGATTTGTACAATGCAATTAGAGCTAAAGTTCCGGGTGTTCAAATAACCAATACTCAGAATAATAATACGCCAAAAATTAATATGAGAGGAGATAGTAATACCATTGTTATTATAGACGGTGTTCGTTATACAGATACTTCAATTTTACAAACCATTAGCCCTTTAGATATTGAAAAGGTGTATGTCGCTAATTCTGTTGCGGCCTCTAATTATTTGCTAACCAAAAGAAACTAAATTTTATGAAAAATCTATTATTTATACTTTGCATAATTGTATGTAGCATACAAGCAAACGCACAAGAACTAACAATTACGGGTATAGTTACAGATGCTACTGGTCCTTTACCAGGAGTAAATGTTATTAGTTCAGGAACAAAACATGGAACAACCACAGATTTTGATGGCCTATATACTATAAAAGCCAAAAAAGGGGACACGTTAGCATTCACCTACATAGGTTATAAATACAAAGAAGTTGTAGTAAAAGAGAGTCTTAAAATTGATGTTGTCTTAGAAGAGGATACTGCCACTTTAAAAGAAGTAGTTATCACAAGTTATGCAAGCTCTTCAGAAATAGCATACACAGGTAATAATGTTAGAAAGGTTACAAAGAGAGAGAAAATACAAAACAAAATTTCTAATCAATTAGCGGGTAATGTTGCAGGTGTGCAGATTACAAAGGGCACAAAAAACACGGCTAAACCAATAGTAATAAGAGGTGTATCTTCAATTAGCGCAGGTAATGAACCATTATATATTGTAGATGGAGTTCCTGCAAAAGAGGGTAACAGAGCTATTTATAAAATTAAACCATCAAAAATTAAATCTATGGAGGTTTTTAAATCTCCTAAGGCAAGTGTTTTGTTTGGTGAAGCAGGTAAAAATGGATGCGTAATTATTACAACAAAAGGATATACTAGTACAATTAATTACGATGAGGAATATGCTAAATTATCAGAAAATCAATTTAAGAAAGTTACGCTAGACCCTCTTTCTACTTTTTCTATAGATGTTGATAAAGCTGGTTATAGTAATATAAGAAGAATGATAAATAACGGGGAAGATATTCCTTTTGATGCTGTTAAGGTTGAAGAAATGGTTAATTATTTTGATTATGCTTACCCACAACCAACAGAGGAGCATCCATTTTCTATAACTACAGATGTAGCTAAAACGCCTTGGAATACGCAAACAGAATTGGTTCGTATAGGTTTACAAGGAAAAGAGTATTTAAATGAAGAATTGCCAGCATCTAACTTAACTTTTTTAATAGATGTTTCTGGCTCTATGGGAGATTATAATAAATTACCACTTTTGGTATCTGCTTTTAAATTATTGGTGCATCAACTTAGAGAAAAAGATAAAGTTTCCATTGTAGTTTATGCAGGTGCTGCTGGTGTTATTTTACCACCAACAAGCGGACATCAAAAAGAAAAAATAATAAATGCATTATCTAAATTAGAAGCAGGCGGTTCTACAGCAGGCGGTCAAGGTATTCAGTTGGCGTACAAATTAGCAGAAAAGAACTTTAAAAAGAACGGAAACAATAGAGTAATACTTGCTACAGATGGCGATTTTAATGTGGGTGCGTCTAGTAACAAGGATATGGAAAAATTAATAGAGGAAAAGAGATCTTCTGGAGTATTCTTGTCTGTTTTAGGTTTTGGAATGGGGAATTATAAAGATTCTAAGTTAGAAACATTGGCAGATAAAGGTAATGGTAACCACGCGTATATAGATAATATGCAAGAGGCTCAGAAAGTATTTGGTAAGGAGTTTGGAGGTACGCTGTATACTATTGCTAAAGATGTAAAAATTCAGGTTGAATTTAATCCTGCTAAAGTACAGGCATACCGTTTAATTGGTTATGAAAATAGACTTTTGGCAGATGAAGATTTTGTGGATGATACTAAAGATGCAGGTGAATTGGGTAGTGGTCACAAAGTTACAGCGTTATACGAGGTAGTTCCTGTTGGTGTAAAAAGCGATTATGTAAAAGATGTAGCAGATTTAAAATATACAAATACAGAGGTAACAGATAGCTATACTGATGAGTTGTTTACGGTTAAGTTTAGATATAAGAAACCAGATTCAGATACAAGTACAGAAATGGTTCACATTCAAAAAAATGAAGAAACAGAAATGTCGGCAGATTTTAAATTTGCTTCAGCAGTAGCTTTATTCGGATTGCAATTGCGTAAATCTCAGTTTACAAATAGTGCTAGTTTTAGTACTGTACTTAAGTTAGCAGAGCAAGGTAGAGGAGAAGATAAGCAAGGATATAGAGCCGAGTTTATACGTTTAGTAAACGCTACAAATAAGGAATTATAAAATAGATAGTGGTTGTGTTTTTAAAGTGCTAGCTAATTATGGTTAGCACTTTTTTTATGTTGCAATCTGTAAAATAATACAGAGGCTAATAAACCAATTAAAGAGAAACTTGCAAGCATAATAAAAACGTGTTGGTGTCCTAATTCACCAGGAGAATTATCTAGTAAAACACCCATTAAAGGACCTGCAAAAATATCTGGCGTATAGCCAATAATAGAAATAAGCCCTACTGCAGTTCCTGTTAAAACTAGAGGTATGTGGCCTTCTTGCATAGTTGCAAAATATAAAGAACGTACCGCATAAACACCGGTAACTGTAATTAAAATAGAGACTAAAAACAGCGTTGTACTTGTAGGTGTTATAATTCCAGAGGCAAATAGTAAAGATCCTAAAATACTAAGTATAAAACTTATAATAAGCCAAAGTGTAGTTTTGCTTCTATCTGCAATAAAACCTATTAAAATGCCAATAATAGGTCTAATAAAGAGTAAAAGTGTACCAATTTCGGCAGATTTCACCTCATTGTATAACATTACTTCTTTTGCGTAAAGAGAGAAAACATCTGTTATTTTATAGCCAACATAAGCACACAAAATAATTACCATTAACAACCAAATTGAGGGTATTTTTAAAACCGTTTTTATTTGGTGTGTAGATATAGACTGTATCTGTATTTCTTCTTCTTTTATACTATTAGACTTTAAAAAGAACCAGACAATAATGCCAATTACAACTATAATGCCAGATGTTACCCAAACAATATAATTAAAAGCTTCTGTTCTATTTGCTAGGCTTGCTGTTTCTACAGCTCCAATTATAAATAAAGAAAATATAAAAACGCCTAAAGCACCAAAGCTAGCACCAACTAGTCCGCGACCACCATCTAAAAAGCCAAACGCTTTACCTTGCGAGGTATTTCCGCCCCAAACACGAGTAGCTTTTATCATTGGAGCCCAAAACAAGAAAATGGTTGTAAAACCCCAATAACCGTACAATACTTTAAGTACAAAATAACTTGGATTAGCAGCAAGTACTAATCCGCCTAGAGCAGTAGCAAATAATGCCATCGCAATTAATTTTCTAGGAGGAAATCTATCAGCTATTGGTCCGCCTAATAAATAAGATGCCATAGCAACAAAACCATAAACAGAAAAACAAGTACCTAGCTCTAAATTGGTTAAATTAAAAACCTCTAATACGGTAGGTCTAAAAACTCTTGCTAAAACAAAAGGTAATATAAACACTGCTTCTCCAGATAAAATAAGGAGAAACAAATAGAGCCAGTTATGTTTTCTTTTAGTGTCGATAAATAGATTTTTGATTATAAAATTAAACCTGTATTACTCCTAAGTTAAAAGGCTTTTCAATAGGAGCGTGGTCTGCAGCTTCAATACCCATAGAGATCCATTTTCTAGTATCTAATGGGTCTATTACACCATCTGTCCATATGCGAGAAGCAGCATAATAAGGAGATATTTGCTCGTCATATCTAGCTTTCACTTTATCAAACAATTCTTTTTCTTTTTTCTCGTCTATTTCTTCTCCCTTTTTAAGTAAAGAAGCTTTTTCAATCTGCATTAAAACTTTAGCGGCAGAATTACCACTCATTACAGCAAGTTCTGCACTTGGCCAAGCAGCAATTAATCTAGGATCGTATGCTTTACCACACATAGCATAATTACCAGCACCATAACTATTACCAATGACAATGGTAAATTTAGGAACAACAGAGTTGCTAACTGCGTTTACCATTTTAGCACCATCTTTAATTATACCGCTATGCTCACTTTTACTGCCTACCATAAAACCAGTAACATCTTGTAAGAATACAAGCGGAATTTTCTTTTGGTTACAGTTGGCAATAAAACGAGTAGATTTATCTGCGCTGTCATTATAAATAACGCCACCAAATTGCATTTCTCCTTTTTGTGTTTTTACCAATTTACGTTGGTTGGCAACTATACCAACAGCCCAGCCATTTATACGACCATAGCCTGTAATTATAGTTTTTCCATAACCTTCTTTGTATTCTTCAAAATCAGAATCATCAACTAGACGCTTAATAATCTCAAGCATATCATACTGGTCACTTCTAGATTTTGGTAGAATACCATAAATATCTTTAGGATCTTCTTTAGGCTTTTTAGCTTCAATTCTATTAAAGCCAGCTTTATCGTAATCGCCAATTTTACTTACTAGATTTTTTATTTTATCTAAAGCATCAGCATCGTCTTTAGCTTTATAATCTGTAACTCCAGAAATCTCACAGTGTGTAGTTGCTCCACCTAAAGTTTCGTTGTCAATATTTTCTCCAATAGCAGCTTTAACTAAATAACTACCAGCTAAAAATATACTAGCTGTTTTATCTACAATTATGGCTTCATCACTCATAATTGGTAGGTAAGCACCACCAGCAACACAGCTTCCCATAATAGCAGAAATTTGAACAATTCCTATACTACTCATTCTGGCATTATTTCTAAAAATGCGTCCAAAGTGTTCCTTGTCCGGAAAAATTTCGTCTTGCATTGGTAAATAAACACCAGCACTATCTACCAAATATATAATTGGCAATTTATTTTCTATTGCAATTTCTTGCGCTCTTAAGTTTTTCTTTCCGGTAATTGGGAACCAAGCACCAGCTTTAACCGTAGCATCATTAGCAACAACAATACATTGCTTGCCTTGTATATATCCCATTTTAACTACAACGCCACCAGAAGGGCAGCCACCGTGTTCTTTATACATACCTTCACCTGCAAAAGCAGCTATTTCTATAGCATCTGCTTTAGAATCTAATAAGTAGTCTATACGCTCTCTGGCAGTCATTTTACCTTTTGCGTGTTGTTTTTCAATTTTACTTTTGCCACCACCCAACTTTACTTTAGTCAGTTTATGTTTTAAATCTGATAAAAGGAGCTTGTTGTGATCTTCGTTCTTATTGAAATTTATATCCATTCTTTAAAAATTGCTTTAGACCATAAAGATAAGTGGAATAATATATATGATATTGATTAACTTTGATAAAATATATAAATAAAGTTATTTTAATGCGAGATAAAATACGCTGGGGAATTATAGGGTTAGGTAATATAGCTGAAAAATTTGCTAAAGATTTAGCTTTGGTTAAAGATGCGGAACTGGTTTCTGTATCTTCTAGAAACGTAGAAAAAGGCACATATTTTGCAGAAAAACATAGTGTAAAAAACAGATACTCTAGCGCGGTAGATTTATGTAATTGTAAAGATGTAGATGTAGTTTATATTGCTACGCCACATACAATACATGCAGAATTAGCTATTTTAGCTATGAACAGTGGTAAGCATGTTTTATGCGAAAAACCAATGGGTGTTAATACAACACAAGTAGAAAAAATGATAACAGCATCTATAAAAAACAATGTTTTTTTAATGGAAGCTTTATGGAGTAGGTTTCTGCCATCTATACAAAAAGTAAAAGAAATTGTAGATACTAAAGAATTAGGAGAAATAAGCTATTTAAAGTCTGACTTTGCCTTTTACGGCTTAGATAGAGCAGAAGATAGCAGACTGTTAAATGCTAATTTAGCAGGAGGTTCTTTATTAGATATAGGTATTTACCCTGTGTTTTTAGCATATCTACTTTTAGGAAAACCTAAAGAAATACTAGCAACAGCAAACTTTTATAGTACAGGTATAGAAAAACAGATTTCTATTATTTTTAAGTATGATAACGCACAGGCGCATTTGTATAGTGCATTAACTGCTAACACAGAAACTAGTTCAGAAATTTCTGGAGCTAAAGGACTTCTAAAATTAGAAACCAGATGGCACGAAGCAGAGGGTTATTATATTGAAAAAAATAGAGAAAAAGAATACTTTAAAACTCCTAAATTAGGTATAGGGTATACGCACGAAATTAAAGAAGTAAATACATGTATTAGAAACGGAAAAATAGAAAGTGAACTATGGTCGCATCAAAATAGTTTGGATTTAATACATTTATTAGATCAAATTAGAGAAAAAACAAACATAGTTTTTCCTTTTGAAGCCTAATTTATTAGGTATTTTCCCCATAAAATTACGATATTTGACAATTACTAAACCAACAAAATTTGAAGATGAATAAAAATACAGTTTTAGCGTGGGCTACATTTATTATGATATTTGTAGGTTTGGCGCTAATTGCACTAGGTGCTTTTAGATATGATGATGTTGCCGGATGGGGATTTGCAGCCGTAGGTTTTGGCTTTTTTGCTATTGCATGGGTTTTTAATGCACTTAAAGGTAGAGTGTAAAACATAAAATATTAAGGCAAAACAGTATTAACCATACACTGTTTTGCCTTTTTTTAATTGAATTATTTAATAACTAATAACATAAAAAATATGTCTGACGATAAGAAAGTCATTTTTTCAATGTCTGGTGTAACAAAAACCTTTAAAACGGCCAATACTCCAGTATTAAAAAATATATATTTAAGTTTCTTTTATGGTGCCAAAATTGGTATTCTAGGTCTTAACGGCTCTGGTAAATCTACCTTATTAAAAATTATAGCAGGTTTAGATAAAAACTATCAAGGAGATGTTGTTTTTTCTCCTGGGTATAATGTTGGCTATTTAGAGCAAGAGCCTAAATTAGACGAAGATAAAACTGTAATAGAAATAGTAAAGGAAGGTGTTGCAGAAACTGTAGCTATTTTAGATGAGTACAATAAGATAAACGATATGTTTGGCTTAGAAGAAGTGTATTCTGATGCAGATAAAATGGACAAGTTAATGGCTAGACAAGCTGTTTTACAAGATCAGATAGATGCTAGTAACGCTTGGGAATTAGATACTAAATTAGAAATTGCTATGGATGCTTTACGTACTCCAGATGGCGATAAAAAGATTAGTGTATTATCTGGTGGTGAGCGCAGAAGAGTTGCTTTATGTAGACTGTTATTACAAGAACCAGAAATTTTGCTTTTAGATGAGCCTACTAACCACTTGGATGCAGAATCTGTACACTGGTTAGAGCATCATTTAGCACAATATAAAGGTACTGTTATTGCTGTAACGCACGATAGATACTTTTTAGATAACGTAGCTGGTTGGATTTTAGAATTAGATAGAGGTGAAGGTATTCCTTGGAAAGGAAACTACTCTAGTTGGTTAGATCAGAAATCTAAGCGTATGGCAGATGAAAGCAAAGTAGCCTCTAAACGTCAAAAAACATTAGAACGAGAGTTAGAATGGGTGCGTCAAGGTCCAAAAGGGCGTCAAAGCAAACAAAAGGCACGTTTAAAGAATTACGACAAATTAATGAGTCAAGATCAAAAACAGCTTGACGATAAGTTGGAGATTTACATACCTAACGGTCCGCGTTTAGGAACTAATGTAATAGAAGCAAAAGGTGTTAGTAAAGCTTTTGATGATAAATTACTTTATGAAGATTTAAACTTTAGCTTGCCACAAGCAGGTATTGTTGGTATTATTGGTCCTAATGGTGCTGGTAAAACAACAATATTTAGAATGATAATGGGAGAGGAAACTCCGGATAAGGGAGAGTTTAGTGTTGGTGAGACTGCTAAAATTGCTTATGTAGACCAAAGTCACTCTAATATAGACCCAGAAAAAACAATCTGGCAAAACTTTAGTGATGAGCAAGAGTTGGTAATGATGGGTGGTAAGCAAGTAAACTCTAGAGCTTATTTAAGTAGATTTAACTTCTCTGGTAGTGAGCAAAACAAAAAAGTAAGTATGTTGTCTGGTGGTGAGCGTAACCGTTTACACTTAGCAATGACGTTAAAAGAAGAGGGTAACGTTTTACTTTTAGATGAGCCAACAAACGACTTGGATGTAAATACTTTACGTGCCTTAGAAGAAGGTTTAGATAACTTTGCAGGTTGTGCTGTTGTTATCTCTCACGATAGATGGTTTTTAGATCGTATATGTACACATATATTGGCTTTTGAAGGTGATTCTCAAGTCTATTTCTTTGAAGGGTCTTTCTCTGATTATGAAGAGAATAAGAAGAAACGTTTAGGTGGAGATTTAATGCCAAAACGTATTAAATATAAAAAGTTAATTAGATAATTTTCTAATTACTACAATAATAAAAAAGCTCCTTAGAATTATCTAAGGAGCTTTTTTGGTTTTATAAGTTTTTACGATACGTTCTACGTCTTCTAAAAATTTCAGGATCAAAATTTTTCCAGATTTGCCTAATGGCTGTATTTTCTTCTAATTCTGGAGTTCTAATACAATTTTCTATATTTTTAGCTTTAAAGGTTTTGTAGCATTCATTAAAAAGAATGGCAGTTACACCTTTGTTTTGGTAGTCTGGATGTACACCTATTAAATAAAATATAACATCCTTACTGTGCTTTTTAGCTTGTAATAAGTGGTACGCACCAAACGGAAATAATTTTCCTTTTGATTTTTGTAATGCTTTTGAAAAAGAAGGCATCACTATAGAAAATGCAATGATTTTATCATTCTTATCTAAAACAAATTTTATGTATTCTGGATTTATAAAACTGATGTATTTCTTTTTAAAGTGTTCTTTCTGTATGTCGTTTATAGGAACAAATGAAGCTAATGAAGCGTAAGACTCGTTAAAAAGATCGAACATTTCATCTGCTAAAGGCATTACCTCTTTAGTTTTTGTAAAGTTCATTTCTTTTAAGTTGTATCGCTTTTTTATTAGCGCTTGTATTCTTTTAAAAAATTCAGGTTTAACATTAGAAAACGGAAATTTGTTTTCTAAGTATTCTTTTTCCTTTTTAAAGTCTAAACGCTCATAGTGGTGTACATAATAAGGGTGGTTGTACCAAGTGATCATATTACCTATATGGTCGTAGCCTTCTGTTACAACACCAACTTTATCTAGATTAGAAAAGCCCACAGGACCTTCCATATATTCTAAATCGTTTAACTTACCTAATTCTTCAACCTTTTGTAAAAGTGCTTCAGATACGTTTGTGTCATCAACAAAATCAAACCAACCAAAGCGCATCTTTTTTACTTTTTGCTGCTTAATTTCAATCCAATTAATCATGGCAGCAACTCTACCTACAAGTTTGTCTCCATCGTAAGCTAGAAAAAACCAAGCGTCTGCATCTTTAAAAACAGGATTTTTATCTTTGTTAAAAGAATCTAATTCGTCACTAATAATGGGTGGTACCCAATATGGAGAATCTTTATATATGGTAAACGGAAATTTTACAAATTTCTTTAATTCAGAAGTCGTTTTAGCTTCAACAATAGTAATCATATTCTAATATCTTTTTGCTACATCAATATTAGGGATATTAATTAATAAGAGAAAGCTTGTGGTTTACTATTTTATTTTAAAAATCAATTGGCTCGTCGTCCTTAGATTTTTTCTTCTTTTTACCCTTTTTTGCTTTTGCTGCTCTTTTTGCTTCTTTTTGAGATTTCTTTAAATCTTTTTTTCTGATTTTTCCGTCTTTAGTAGTTGCATTTTGGTCTTCTATAGCAATTTGTTTGTCTTTATGGTTGTCTATTCTGTATGAAAAACCCGCTGTAGCAAACATTCTTGTTGGTGTATCTTTTATGTTGGCACCTAAATTAAAATCTACTTGCATATTTTCTGCAATTAAATAAGCAGTACCTCCTCTGAAAACTACATCAGAATATCTATCGCTTTTAATACCTTGATTTTCTACAAAAACACTCCATTTAGGATTCCTTAGTGCGTGAGATAAAGAAACTACATAATTCCATTCTGGAAAATCTGTACCTATTCTGTCATAAGCTACATTTGTAATAAGTACAAATTTAGAAGATAATCTACTTTGTGTAGCAATCATACCTCTTGGAGATATTGTTGCTTCATTTGGGTAAAACGGATTGTCTCCTAAAACAAAGTTTGCTCCTGCATATACAGAAATGGCAGGAATTAAATTTTTAAGTTGAAATGTGTTGTTCGCTTTCCAGCTGTATAAATCTGGCTTGTTAGCTTCTTCACTTTTATAAGGATCAAAAATTAAATATTTAAGTCCAATTCTATTTCTTCTAAAATCTGTAAATTTTTGATCTGGAAAACCAATAGCTGAATATGTTCTGTTTTCGTTGGTGTATGTAGCTTCGTAAATAAGTTCTAATTCTTCAAAAAGTAAACCATATCTAAGGGCTAAATCTACACCTAAAAACTTAGAATCTGTTTGTAGTGTGTTGTGGCTTTGTTTTTCATAAGAAACTCCAAATTCTGATTGTATAACACCTGTGCCAATTGCGTATGCACTTACAGATTGTCCTGGTCTGTTAGAGTTTATAACGTCTGTATATTGTGATATTCCTAAAAAAGGAAGTGTAAATAGAAATAAAGAGAATATTTTTTTTAAGTTTTTCATATCAGTAAGGTTGCCTAAAAGTCACTTTTATTATTATTTTAAGAGAATTACTCTTTATATACAACGACAGAATTGTATTTTTGATATAAATTTTTACAACAATTATGAATTTTTTAATAGCCATTCTAGTAATTATTGCGGTTTATTACCTGTTAAAGTTTTTGGTGCGCCTGTTTGCGCCTAAAATGATGAATTATGCAGCTAAAAAAACGGAAGAACATTTGAAGAAAAAATTTGAGCAATTTGCTCAAGACTCTAATCAGAATACAACAAATAGTACTACAACTAAAAAAGATAAATTTAAGTCTAACCCATCTAAAAAAGTTGGGGAATATATAGATTTTGAAGAAGTAGAGTAGTACTAGATACAACCAACCAAAATTATATTAGTAGTCTAACAATTGCTTAATTGTTGTTTACTAGTGTTATGTGTGATAATTTTAACAACACTAAAAACGAAATGAAAATCAGCTTTAAATCAATCTTAACAAACTTTTTTGTTCTTGTCTTATTTGTAGTTGCTTCTTTGGCTTATTTTACTCCTGTTCTTCAAGGTAAAAAAATATTTCAGTCAGATATTGCCCAGTACACTGGAATGGCAAAAGAGCAAAATAATTTTAGAGATAAAACAGATACAGAACCATACTGGACAAATAGTGCTTTTGGTGGTATGCCAACGTATCAATTAGGAGCTAATTATCCAAATAATTATATTAAAAAATTAGATAAGTTAATACGTTTTTTACCTAGACCAGCAGATTATTTATTTCTTTATTTTTTAGGTTTTTATATACTATTATGTTGTTTAAAAGTAGACTATAGATTGGCTGTAGTTGGCGCATTGGCTTTTGGTTTTAGTACATACTTAATTATTATTTTAGGTGTTGGCCATAATGCAAAAGCGCATGCATTAGGCTATATACCTATGCTCTTAGGGGGTATAGTGTTAATGTTTAGAAAAAAATATATACTAGGTTTTATTCTTACGGCATTTGCAATGGCTTTAGAAGTAAATGCAAATCACTACCAAATGACCTATTATTTTATGCTTTTAATACTTATTTTAGGTGTAATTTATTTGATATATGCGGTTGTACAAAAACAATTAAAACACTACTTTGTTTCTGTTGGTTTGTTAGTTATAGCTGTTGTTTTGGGTATTGCTACCAATGCTACAAATTTAATGGCAACCAAAGAATATTCTGACTGGAGTACTAGAGGTAAATCTAGTTTAACAATTAATCCAGATGGTACACCTAGAGTAAGTACAGGTGGTTTAGATAAAGAATATATTACCCAATACAGTTATGGTATTGTGGAGTCTTTTAATATTATAGTTCCAAGGTTATTTGGTGGTTCTAATGCAGAAAATTTAGGAACAGATTCTAAGACGTACAATTTTTTAACTAATAAAGGCTTATCTAGAACTAAAGCATTAGATTTTACAGAAAGTTTGCCATTGTATTGGGGAGACCAACCTGGAGTTTCTGGTGCTGCTTATGTTGGTGTAGTTCTGTTTTTCTTATTTATACTTGGACTTTTAATTGTAAGAGGAAAAGTAAAATGGTGGCTTTTGGCAGGTGTTATTATGTCTTTGGTTCTTTCTTGGGGTAAAAACTTTAGCTTGCTTACCAATTTTATGATAGATAACTTTCCGTTGTATGATAAATTTAGAGCAGTATCATCTATACAAGTAGTACTAGAACTTTGTATACCCTTGTTAGGTATTTTAGCTTTAATGACTTTATTTAAAGAAAAAGAAAATAGAGCCAAATACAAGCTACATTTATTAATTAGTGCAGGTATGGTATTAGGAACTTTACTGTTGTTATTATTTGCTAAAGGAATGTTTTCTTTTGATGCGCTTAGTGATGATACTTATAGAAAGTATTTTGGAGACGAAGTTTTAACAATGATAAAATTAGACAGACAAGAAGTGTATTCTAGTGATATACTAAGGTCTATAATGTATGTTGTTTTAGCTATGTTAGTCTTGTATTTATTTATACACAACAAACTAACTAAAAGTATGTTTGCCCTAGCAATAGGTGTTGTAATTATTGCAGATTTAGTTTCTGTAGATAAGAGGTATGTAACTAAAGACGATTTTGTTAGTGCTAGACAAATGGAACAACCTTTTCCTAAAACAAAAGCAGATGAGCAGATTAAGCAAGATAAATCTGTATATAGAGTTTACAATCCGCAAGAGGGCTTAAATGGTGCAAGCACATCTTACTATCATAATTCTATTGGTGGTTACCACGGAGCTAAGCCTGCAGCAATGCAAGATTTATTCGATTTTCATATTTACAAAAATAACGTTAGAGTGCTAAGTATGCTTAACGTAAAGTATGTAATACAGCAAGACGAAGAAGGGCGTAGTTACCCAGCTGTAAACCCTAACGCAAATGGTAATGCTTGGTTTGTACAAAGCCTAAAAAAGGTGTCTTCTGCTAATGAAGAAATTACGGCTTTAGATAGTTTAAACGTGAATACTGAAGCTGTTGTAAATACTACGGAGTTTCCAAGCTTATCTAAGTTTAATTTTGCCAAAGATTCTACGGCAGTAATAAATCTAGATAATTACGAGCCAAACCACTTAACATATACAGCTATTAGTAAGAATGATGCATTAGCAGTTTTTTCTGAGATGTATTATAAGAATGGATGGAATGCTTATATAAATGGTAAAAATGTACCTTATTTTAAAGTTAACTATACATTGCGAGCATTAGAAATTCCTGCTGGTAAGCATAAAATAGAATTTAAATTTGAACCAGAAATTGTTAAAAATGGAAGTAAAATTGCTCTTGCTAGTAATTTGCTACTGGCTTTAATTGTTCTTGGTGGCTTATTTTTGTCTTTTAGAAAAACGGACAAAAAAGAAGAAGCATAATGCAAAAGGTACTTATAATTACCTATTATTGGCCGCCAGCTGGTGGTCCAGGTGTACAAAGGTGGCTTAAGTTTGTAAAGTACTTAAGAGATTTTAATATTGAGCCTGTGGTTTATGTACCAGAGAATCCTAATTACCCCATTACAGATGCTTCATTTGTGAACCAAATTCCCGAAGACATAAAAATATACAAGCATAAGATTAAAGAGCCTTATGGTTGGGCTAGTTTTTTATCAAAAAATAAAACAAAGCAGATAAGTTCAGGACTAATACAACATAAAAATCAATCTACAGTAGAGAAATTTTTACTTTGGGTACGTGGTAATTTTTTTATTCCAGATGCACGTAAAAACTGGATTAAGCCATCTGTTTCTTACTTGTCTTCTGTATTAGAAAAAGAACAAATAAAGACGGTTATTACAACTGGTCCGCCCCATAGTGTACATTTAATAGGACTTAAACTTAAGCAAAACCTTGGGATAAATTGGGTGGCAGATTTTAGAGATCCTTGGACATCTATTGGATATCATAAAAAATTACGCTTAAGTAAAGCATCAGCTAAAAAACATAAATATTTAGAACATTTGGTTTTAAATACTGCAGATAGTATTGTGGTTACTAGTGAAACAACTAAGAAAGAGTTTTTAGGGATTACAACTAAACCAATAGAGGTAATTACAAATGGGTTTGATGGAGCTGTTGCAGAAAAGGTTGTTTTAGATAATAAGTTTACGATATCTCATATTGGTTCTTTGTTAACTGGTAGAAACCCAGAAAATTTATGGGAGACATTATCAGAATTGTGTGATGAAAACGAGGATTTTAAAAATAATTTGTCGCTTCAGTTTGTTGGTGTTGTAAGTGAAGATGTTTTAGAAACTATTTATAAATATAAGTTGAAGACTTATGTTAACTTAATAGGTTACGTATCTCACACAGAAGCTTTAGCGTATCAAGAAAAATCGCAGTTATTATTGTTGTCAGAAATAAACTCACCAGATACTGTTGGTATTATTGCAGGTAAGTTGTTTGAGTATATGCGTGCACAAAGACCAATTTTAGGAATAGGACCTAAAGGTTGGGAGGTAAGTACCATAATAAAAGAAACAAATACAGGAGTTGCTTTTAATTATGATGAAAAATCTAGTTTAAAAAGTTTACTTTTAGATTGGTTTAAAGATTATAAGAAACAAGAATTAAGAGTCAACTCTACTACTATTAATACATATAGTAGAAAAGAACGTACAGCTAAATTAGCGAAGCATTTATATGGGTATCGTATTTAAACAAACTTTTAACAATACCATTGTAACCTTTTTTGGTTTTGGCATTGGTGCCATAAATACACTTTTTCTATACACCAATTTTTTAACTAAAGAATACTACGGTTTAGTTACTGTTATACTGGCAACAGCTGCCTTGTTAATGCCAGTTTTAACCTTTGGAGCACAGAATACATTAGTTAAATTTTATAGCAGTTATAAGGATAGTAAAGATGTTAATTCGTTTTTAAGCCTAATGTTGTATTTGCCTTTAATCTTAATTATACCCTTAGGCATTTTTAGTTATTTTGCGAATGACCTTATAGGAAACTTTATAGCAGAAAAGAATGAAGAAGTAAAAGATTATGTATGGTACATATTTTTTATAGGTTTAGCAATGTCTTATTTTGAGATTTTTTACTCTTGGGTAAAAGTGCATATGAAATCTGTTTTTGGAAACTTTATGAAAGAGGTTTTTGGTAGATTGTGTATTGCTATTTTATTAGTATTAGTTTACTACAATATAATAACAGTAGACTTTTTTTTAAAAGCATTAGTAGGTGTTTATGTCTTACGAATGGTAATAATGAAGATCTATGCTTTTACGTTAGAAATGCCAAGTTTCAGTTTTAAGTTACCCAATAATTATGTGTCTATTGTAAAGTATAGTGCGTTAATTATTTTGGGAGGTTCTGCAGCGGTAATATTGTTAGAGATAGATAAATTTATGCTAAACCAATATGTAGAAATAGAAAATGTTGCCTTTTACGGAGTTTCAGTTTTTATTGCTACAGTTATAACAGTTCCGTCAAGGGCAATGCACCAAATAACGCACCCGTTAACGGCAAAATTATTAAACAATAAAGATAAGCCAGAGCTGCGCAAACTGTATAAGAAGTCTTCCTTGACCTTATTCATTATTTCTGGAATTATATTTTTACTAATTATGTTAAACCTTCAGGAATTGTATAAGTTAATGCCTGTTGCGTATAGAGGAGGAGTATTGGTTGTTTTTTTAATAGGACTAACTAAAGTTTTGGATTCTATTTTAGGAAACAGTAATTCTATTCTTTTCAATTCGGATTATTACAGAGCTATTCTTGTAATGGGCGTGTTGTTAGCTATTTTAGTTGTTTTTTTAAACTATATTTTAATTCCGGCTTACAATCTAGAAGGTGCCGCTTGGGCTACTTTTATTGCTATAGCAAGTTTTAACTTTGCAAAGATTATGTATGTATACGCAAAGTTTAAAATGCATCCGTTTAGTATAGACACTTTTAAAGTGTTACTTATATTATGTGTTTTAGGTGGACTGTTTTATTTTATCAATTTTAACTTTCATCCTATAGTAAACATTGTCTTAAAAAGCATTTTAATAAGTATAGTTTATGTGTTGGTTTTGTATAAATTACGAGTTTCTGAAGATGTCTACAGCATTGTATCATCTTACTTAAAAAAGAAAAAGTAAACTGTAATAAAAGTAAAGCCCCTGAAGAATTAATTCTCCAAGGGCTTTAACAACTAACAACCTAAAAAACTGTCTTTATTAACTTCTACTTCTTGTACTAGAACTAGTTCTGCTAGATCTAGATGGTGTTTTTGCTTTACTTCTGCTAGAGCTACTTCTTGTTGAAGAGGCTCTGCTTTTAGAAGAACTACTTCTACTAGGTGCTTTTGTAACAGTTCTAGTTGTTGTGGTACTTCTTGTAGCTCTACTATTTGTACTCTTAGGTTTTCTACTAACCGTTGTAGTTCTTTGAGTAGTTGTTCTTGTTGGTGCTTTAGCTACACTTCTGTTTGTACTTCTTGTATTACCAACTCTACTATTTGTATTGCTACTTCTAGATGGTGTTTTGTACGTAGTAGATCTTGTTACCGTCCTAGTATTAGCAACTGGCTTTCTTGTTGTAGATCTACTTGTTGTACTACCTCTACGAGCATTACTATTAATAACAGCATTATTACTTCTTTGAGAAACACTACTATTAGTAGCTCTTCTGTTGTAATCTACAGATCTGTTACTTTTACCTGAGTTATGTGCAACAGCCCTAGAGTTTGTTCTGTGTGTAGCAGGATTAACAGTTCTGTTACTTCTTTGTGTTACTCTGGTGTCATTTCTATATACATTAGAAGATCTATAATTGCTACGCCTGTTTTGCTTATAAGACTTACCAACTTTTACATAAGATTTTCTATAGTTGTTTCTGTAAGGACTATAATATGTATATCTAACAGGAGCATAATATCTTCTGTATGGTCTAGATTGTACTAAACAAAAGTTTACTGCAGGTCTATGAAAATAGTTATGGTAACTGTTAAAAGTGTAGTTTCTATTATACCTGTTTATATATCCTCTATGGTAATCATAATAACCCCTGTTGTTATAATAAACATACATACCACCTAATCTATTAACTCTATTATTTCTGTAGTCAATATTTATGTCACCAATTTGTTCTACTCTACCATAATAATCATAATAGATACCAACGTTTTCTACTTGTATTACAGCACCATAATCATCATACTGTACATAACCATTATAGTTATATCCTGTATTAAAAGTGATGTTGCTATTTCTACCTAAGTTTATGCTAGCGTTTACATTTACTCTATTATCAATATAAAAGTCGAATTCACCATCTGGGAAAACTGAAAACGTAACACCGTTTTCTACAAAGATGAAAGAATTGTTTTGTCTAAAAGTATTGCTTGTTGCAACCTTATTCTCTGTGTTTTCTATAGTTACAGCCATTGTACTAAACGTACCAACGATAAGTGCTGTAAAAAGGAGTACTGATTTTTTCATACTATAAGGTTTTATAAATTCTGAATGTAACTATTTACATTCTGTTATCTATAATACAAACAGCGTGCCAAAAATATAAAACACAACTAACTAGTTGATTTTCAGTTGTTTTTTTGAGTCTATAGTTTTTCTCTTAGGTATTTAGCTGTAAAAGATTTTTTGTTTTCAGCAATTTGTTCAGGTGTTCCTTCAGCAATAAGTTCTCCTCCTTTAGAACCTCCTTCTGGTCCTAAATCTATAATAAAGTCGGCACATTTTATTAAATCTATGTTGTGCTCTATTACAATAACCGAATGTCCTTTAGCTAATAATGCATTAAAAGATTTAAGTAGCTTTTTAATATCATGAAAATGTAAACCTGTTGTTGGTTCGTCAAAAATAAATAACGACTTATTAGTTGTTTTACCTTTAATTAAGAACGATGCTAGTTTAATTCGCTGTGCCTCGCCTCCAGATAGAGTAGAAGAAGACTGACCTAATGTTACGTAACCCAAACCAACATCTTGTAAAGGTTTAAGCTTGTTCATTATTTTTGTTTGTTGATGCTCTTCAAAAAAAGCAATAGCATCATCAATAGTCATTGTTAAAATATCATCTATGTTGGCATCCTGAAACTTTACTTCTAATACCTCTTTCTTAAATCGTTTACCGTTACAAGCATCACACTCTAAATGTACATCTGCCATAAACTGCATTTCTACAGTAATTTCACCTTCACCTTTACATTTTTCACACCGACCACCATCTACGTTAAAAGAAAAGTGTTTAGCTTGGTATGCTCTAAGCTTGCTTAATTTTTGTGCAGCAAACAAAGCTCTAATGTCATCATAAGCCTTTATATAGGTAACAGGGTTAGATCTAGAAGACCTACCAATTGGGTTTTGATCTACAAACTCTACATTTTTAATGCTCTTAAAACTACCCTCTACAGAAGTAAACTGACCCGCTTTTTCTCCGTAACCTCCAATTTCTTTTAATACTATAGGATAGAGTAGTTTTTTTACCAATGTACTTTTTCCGCTACCAGATACTCCTGTTATTACAGTTAGTATACCTAAAGGAAATGTTACATCTATATTTTTAAGGTTATTTTCTCTAGCGCCAATTATTCTAATAAACTCGGTAAAGTTTCTTCTTTTTTTAGGAACTTCAATCTGTTTAGTACCATTAAGGTAACTAGCTGTTAAAGAAGACGATTTTAAAATATCTGCCATTGTACCATTAGCAACAACCTCGCCACCGTGTGTACCAGCTTCCGGACCTATGTCTATAACTTGGTCGGCAGCATTCATTATATCCTCGTCATGTTCTACAACAATAACGGTGTTTCCTAAATCTCTTAAAGATTTTAATACATCTATTAAGTTCTCTGTATCTTTTGGGTGTAAACCAATACTAGGTTCATCTAATATATACATAGAACCAACCAAACTACTACCTAAAGATGTTGCTAAGTTTATACGCTGACTTTCGCCACCAGATAATGTGTTAGATTTTCTATTAAGTGTTAAGTAACTTAAGCCTACTTTATTTAAAAAGCTTAGTCTTGTAGTTATTTCTACTAAAAGGCGCTTTGCAATTTGCTCATCATACTTATTTAAAGAAAAAGTTTCAAAAAAATTAGTTAAGAGTTCTATAGGTAGCTCTACTAATTCTGATATACATTTATCATTAATCTTTACATAGTCTGTTTCTGGACGTAAGCGTTTGCCTTTACAAGTAGTACATTTTGTTTTACCTCTGTAACGAGATAACATAACTCGGTTTTGTATTTTATAGCTCTTGTCTTCTAGCATTGCAAAAAACTTATGTAAGCCAGTAAAATGTTTATTACCATCCCAAACTAATTGCTTCTGCTCGTCAGTTAACTCAAACCAAGGTTTGTGCACAGGAAAATCAAATTTATAAGCAGCAGCTACAAAGTCGTCTTTATATTTACCCATACGTTCTCCTTTCCAAGGAAAAAGTGCACCTTCATAAACAGATAGAGCAGTATTGGGAACAACCAAATCTTGGTCTATACCAATTACTTCTCCGTAACCCTCGCAAGTAGGGCAGGCACCAAAAGGGTTGTTAAAACTAAATAGGTGTACATTAGGCTCTACAAACTTAATACCGTCTAGCTCAAATTTATTACTAAAAGGAGTTTGTTTACCTGTTTCTAGTTCTTCAATAATACAATCTCCTTGTCCTTCAAAAAAGGTTGTGTCTACTGCATTAGCTAATCTATTGTAAAAGTCTTCATCATCCTTAGTTATAATTCTATCTACAACTAAATCAAACTTTCTATCTATTTCTGTAATAGAATCATCTATACGTATTACTTTTCCTTTATACTTTATTCTAGCATATCCTTGTTTAGAAAACATTTCTAAAGCTTTTAACGGCTCGCGGTCTTCCGGTACATTTATAGGAGCTAATAATAACAACTTTGTATTGTCATTATATTCTTTAATAAAGTTTATTACATCTGTTACGGTATGCTTTTTTACTTGCTTACCAGAAACAGGAGATATGGTTTTACCAATTCTTGCATACAACAACTTTAGATAATCATAAATTTCTGTTGTAGTACCTACGGTAGAACGGGGGTTTGTAGAGTTTACTTTTTGCTCTATTGCAATTGCAGGAGCTATACCTTTTATATAGTCTACTTTAGGTTTATCTAATTTACCTAAAAACTGACGTGCATATGAAGATAGACTTTCTACATATCTACGTTGTCCCTCTGCATAAAGCGTATCAAAAGCAAGGCTAGATTTACCAGAACCAGATAATCCTGTAATAACAACTAATTTATTTCTAGGAATTACTACATCTATATTTTTGAGGTTGTGCAGTTTAGCACCTTTAATAATAATATTATGTTTTGGGTCGACGTCTAAAAGTGTATTCATGTTCGTAATTAATACTGTAAAGATACAATATGTACCTTTTAATAACCACAAAACACGCTTTTACATCAAAAATGGGGGTAATCACAACATAGATTTTTTCGGAACCTCTTATTTTACATATATTTGAAGTGTAATTAAACTTATAGGCCTATATAGCGAACATTACTTTTTTAAAAATTATTAAACACTATTACATGCACTTATTCCCATAATGGGAAGGGGTACGCATTAAATAACCAAAAAAGTAACTCGAAATGGATCTACAAATTGAAGACTCAGTATTAGTAAAAAAATATATTAATGGAGACGAAAAATCTCTAGAAGTATTAATAAATAGACACAACCAAAGAATTAGTAGTTTTATTTACTCTAAAGTTTTAGATAGAGACATTACTGAGGATATATTTCAAGATACATTTATTAAGGTTATAAAGACTTTAAAAAAGGGTTCTTATAGTGAAGAAGGTAAGTTTTTACCGTGGGTAATGAGAATTGCACACAACTTAATTATAGATCACTTTAGAAAAAATAAGCGTATGCCAATGTTTGAAGGTAGCGATGACTTTAATATTTTTTCTGTAATAAGTGATGATAAGTTAAACGCAGAAAAGCAATTGATAAAAAATCAGATCGATTCTGATCTTAAAGTTCTTATTGAAGAATTGCCAGACGATCAAAAAGAAGTTTTATTAATGCGTATCTACAAGGATATGAGCTTTAAAGAAATCTCTGAGAATACAGGAGTTAGCATTAACACTGCATTAGGAAGAATGAGATACGCTTTAATTAACATGAGAAAAATAATCGAGAAACATAATATCGTTTTAACGAATTAATAGGTTTTTAAGCTTAAAGTATAATATTTCTAAAATAGTACCGTTATCTTAATATAACAATACTATTTTATATGGAAAAAATTTACTCTAAACAACAAAACAACTCTTGTAGAATGACAACATCAGCAAGTACAGTTCAATTTATTATGAACTATTCTAAATCGTTGAATGTGATTAATTACAAGGAAATGCAGTTTGAAAACATTTTAAACTAAAAAAAAGAGCCTTATTGGCTCTTTTTTGTTTTATAATACTCTTCAATTACTGTTTTCCTACCAATAGTCTTGGTAATTATATCATTTTCTAAATTCCAGCCTCTTGCAGGCGAATATTCTCTGCCGTACCAAATTATTTGTAAATGCAAATCGTTCCATAATTCCTTAGGAAACAGTCTTTTTGCATCTTTTTCTGTTTGCACAACATTTTTACCATTTGTAAATCCCCATCTGTACATAAGTCTATGTATGTGTGTGTCTACTGGAAAAGCAGGTATACCAAATGCTTGCGATATTACAACGCTCGCCGTTTTATGCCCCACTGCAGGAAATTTTTCTAATGACTCCAAGTCTTGTGGCACAATACCATTATGCTCGTCTATTAACATTTGTGATAAGCCGTGTATTCCTTTAGCTTTCATAGGAGACAAGCCTACGGGTCTAATAATTTCTCTAATTTCTTCTACAGTTAACTTTACCATATCGTAAGGGTTATCTGCTTTTTTAAACAAAAGAGGCGTAATTTTATTTACCCCAACATCTGTACTTTGTGCAGATAGTAATACTGCTATTAATAAAGTATAAGGATCTTTATGGTCTAACGGAACTGGTATAGATGGGTATAATTCTTTAAGAGTGTTTATTGTAAACGTTACTTTTTCTGCCTTCGTCATTTTTGATTAGCTTTACTAAAAATTAGAATAAACGAATTTAATTAAATTACTTATGAATACTTTAAAAGTAGGAGACAAAGTAGCAGATTTTACATCAAAAGATCAAGATGGTAATGCCGTTAGCTTGGCAGATTATAAAGGTAAAAAGTTAATTGTATTTTTTTATCCAAAAGCAAGTACACCAGGGTGTACTGCAGAAGCTTGTAATTTAAGAGATAATTATAAAGAATTGCAAGCAGAAGGTTACGAGCTTTTAGGTGTAAGTGCAGATTCAGAAAAAAGACAATCTAATTTTAAAAATAAGTACGATTTTCCTTTTCCGTTATTAGCAGATGAGGACCATACTATCTTAAATATTTTTGGTGTTTGGGGAACTAAAAAGTTTATGGGTAAAGTTTATGATGGTATTCATAGAAAAACATTCCTTATAGATGAAGCAGGAGTAGTAACTAAGGTTATAGACAAGGTTAAAACAAAAGACCACGCGGCACAAATATTAGAATAAAAACAAAAAAAACCGCAGTTTTAAAACTGCGGTTTTTTAATTATTTTTTACTTTCTTTTCTGGTAAACAATTCCTTACGTTTAATTATTTCGGAAATTCCTTCTGGTAACATCTTTTCCCAGCCTTTTTCTCCGTTAGTAATTTTCTTAAGTACATCTCTAGAAAATATATGTAGTATCTCTGGATCATAATCAAAAATGTCCATTACCTTACCATTGTATTTAAAGAACTTATAAAGTTCTTTCATTCTTGGGTGTACTTTAACGTTGTTACTAGTCATTATTTGCCCAGTTTCTTCATTCTTCATAGGGTATAAATACACCTTTAAATCTTTAAAGAATAACTTGCCAAAAGCTTCTAGTATACCACCACTTAAATGTCTGTAGTATTTCTCGTCAAAAACCTCTACAAGGTTATTAACTCCCATTGTTAAACCAATCTTGGCTTTTGTATAATTACTAAAGTATTCTACTAGTCTAAAGTATTCTTGAAATTTAGAAATCATTACAGTATGGCCAAGTGAACAAAGTAGTTCTGCTCTGTCCATAAAATCTTGCTCATCTATTTCTCCACTAGCTTTTAAGTTTGCTAGTGTAATTTCAAAAATTACAATGGTTTTATCTGGATTAACTGTTTGCTCATTCATAAAAATATTATGAGACTTTTCAAACATATCCATATTTACTTTAGTTACGGGTCTGTAACTACCACGTAATGCAAGTATATTTTTTTTGTATAAAACAGCAGCAGGTAAAAGGTTGTTACCGTCAGGTCCAAACATCACCGCATCGGTCATATCATTCTTAATTAACTGTAAGCTAATTAGTCTGTTATCTACTTTTTCAAAATTAGGACCAGAGAAATTAATCATATCAATCTCTACCGTATCCTTATCTATATGGTCGTATAAATATTTAAGTAATTTACGAGGTTTATGGTATTTGTAAAAAGCACCATAAATAAGGTTAACACCTAAAAGACCTAAAGTTTCTTGCTGTAATCTTGCTTCGTTTTGTTTAAAACGAATGTGCATGATAATCTCATCAAACTCTTTTTGGTCTGGATCTAACTGAAAACGTATTCCAATCCATCCGTGACCTTTGTATTTTTTAGCAAAATCTATAGTAGCAACAGTATTTGCGTAAGAGAAAAATAAACGTTCAGGGTGTTTTTCTCTACTAATACGTTCTTCCATAAGTCCCATTTCATGAGAAAGCATCGTTTTTAAACGAGCTTGGGTAACGTATCTACCATCGTTTTCTACGCCATAAATAGCGTCACTAAAATCTTTATCATATGCACTCATTGCTTTAGCAATGGTTCCAGATGCGCCACCAGATCTAAAAAAGTGTCTGGCAGTCTCTTGTCCGGCACCAATTTCTGCAAAAGTACCGTAGATATCAGGATTTAAATTTATTCTTAGGGTTTTGGCTTTAGTAGAAGGGATATTCTCAAAAGCAAAATCTTTTTTTAAGACTGATGACATTCTTTGTTTGTTTTTTACGGTATACAAAGTTAACAAGATAGATTTATCTATTAAATAAATATGTTATAAATTTGATAAAAAAGGCTGAATTGTTAAAAATCACATTTTTGGGTACAGGTACATCTCAAGGAATACCAGTAATAGGTAGCAAACATCCTGTATGTCTAAGCAAAGACCCCAAAGACAAAAGACTTAGAGTATCTGTTTTACTTTCTTGGGATAATTACAACTACATAATAGATTGTGGGCCAGATTTTAGGCAGCAATTATTACAAAATCCTATATCTAATTTAAGCGGTGTTTTATTTACACATGAACACTCTGACCATACTGCTGGTTTAGATGATATTAGACCTTTTTTCTTTAGACAAGGAGATATACCAGTATATGCAGACAAACAAGTAATAGCAGCTCTAAAAAGACGTTTTGCTTATATATTTGCTGATGAAAATAGATATCCAGGCGCTCCAGCTGTTGCTATTAACGAAATTAAAGAAAACACACCTTTTAAATTAGGTAACAAAGTTGCAATACCCATTAAAGTATTGCATAATAGATTAGAGGTTTTTGGTTTTAGAATTGATGATTTTGTTTACTTAACAGATGTAAAAAGCATATCTAAAGAAGAGATAGCTAAGCTAACAGGTGTAAAAGTATTAGTTGTTAATGCATTGCGTATAGAAGCACATCATTCTCATTTTAACTTAGACGAAGCTTTAGCGTTTATAAAAGAGGTACAACCAGAGACAGCTTATCTTACACATATAAGTCATTTACTAGGTTTTCATAAAGAAGTAGAAAAAATATTGCCAAAAAAAGTACATTTGGCCTACGATAATTTAACCATAAACATTTAGAATTATACCGAATGAAAAAGTATTTATATTTATACCTATTTATTTTTGCAGCATTAATAGCACTTTATCAATATGTAAGCGCAAATAAGATGATAGATGCTACCAATACTAAATTTGGAAAATTACAAGCTAAGATAGAAAAGCTTGAAGCTAGTAATACTAAGCTTGAAGACTCTTTACAAACAACAGCAATAAATATTTTAGATTTAAAGTATTTTTTATTAGAAAATAACGATGACGCTTTATCTAATTTCGATCATTTAAACATAGATAAGCCTGCTAGATATATTGCAGATAAATTAATAGAAACAAACGAATCTAAAGGAGACAACCCGTTAGTGCCTTATGAGGGTATGGAGGGAGATTTTAAAATTAATAAAATTAAAGTTTTAAACCATAAGTGGATTTTAGCCGATTTTTCTGATGGAAAATATTGGGGAGAACTTCTTATAAAATATAATCTTAAGGACGATTTAGGTGTAGATTTTACAATGATGGATCATCTTTTATACAGAAGAGATTAAGTAAGAAGCTATTTTAAAACTAAAAGAAAAGCCCTGAATGTAAATTCAGGGCTTTTCTTTTATGTAGTAAGTATGTTGTGTCTATATTTTGTTAGACAACCATTCTTTAAAAGAATAAAAACCTTGTGGCGCAACACCGTGACCAACAGGGTATTCTTCATAAGTACAGTTTATACCTAAACTCTTTAAGTATTCAGGTGTTTTTTGTGCCCAGCTTACCGGTATTACTTGGTCTACACTACCGTGAGATGCATATATGTTTAATTTGCTAGGGTCTTTGTCTGTTTTTAATTTATCAATTAAATTTTCGTTGATATAACCACTAAGTGCAATAACATTTTTTATTTTTTCTGGATATGCTATAGCTGTTGCATAGCTTAAAATTGCACCCTGACTAAAACCTAATAATGTAACATTATCTTTATCTAAATGATATGTATTACAAGCTTCATCAATAAATGTTAGTATTTTTTGGATAGATTCAGCAGCTTGCTCATCATCACTCCATTTTCCTTTTTCGGCATCAAAATTAATAGCATACCAAGCATTACCGTAAGGCTGCATAGGGTAGGGAGCACGTACAGAAATAATACATAACTCTTTTTGTAATTCTGTGGCAAAAGAGAAAAGGTCTTCTTCATTGCTGCCATAACCGTGAAGCATAAATAAAACAGGTGTTTTCTCTTGTTCTACAGTTGCAGGTTGTATAATATATTCTAAAGATAAAGGTGCAGTTGTCATACTAATTGATAAAAGTGAACCATTTTTGAGAAGCTTTTCCTATAAATGGAATTTCTTGTTTTTTGTTATTTAACATACCAATAAACCCATAGGTCCAAAGTACTATGTATGATATATATAACCCCATAGAGGCATACATATTAAGCCATTGACTAATGAATAGTGCAAAACCTAAAAAAAACAAGTTTAGACCAAAGTTTTGTCTAATATGAAAACGAGCAAATTCGTGCTTATCGTCCATATTCATCGTAATAGCAATTAAAGTACCAACACCAGTAAGGTAAGATACAATTGCAGTCGTTTTTCCTTTAGGATTTACACTCATTTTATTTTTTTGTGCAAGGTAAAAATTTTGCAAAAAAAAAGAGGTCTAATTAAGACCTCTTTTTAATTTTTATTTTATATTTTAAAACATATTAAAAGAATAATATATGTGTAACTATTTGCCAAATACCTAAAGCAATAGCAGCCATACCTAATTTACCTTGTAAAGGTCTTAGTTTAGCTAATAAAACTTCTCCTTTTGCTTTTGCTTCTTCATTTTTAGCTAACAAATGCTTGTTTATCATTCCGTAACCTAAAATAAAACCTAATGCAGCTAAAAGCACATTTACAGCTAAAAAAGTAATCCAGTAAATAGGGAAAGTTGTTAACCATCCGATGTTTAATACAGATGATATAATACCCCAAACTCCCCAAAAACAAAATACTAAACCAATCCATCCTTGGTAAGGTGTAATCTTGTCTAAAAGTTCTTGTGCGTTAGGTTTTTTTGATAATAGTAACGATGGTGCTGCTAAAATACCTAATAGTATTAGCGTAATTCCAAAAATCATAGTTTTATTTATTAGTTGTTAAAAAAGTTGACTAACGTTTAGCCATTAGTTTAACGCAGCTGTATGTATTATAGTATATCTAATTTTGTGTTATTTATGATACCAAATACCTGTCCTTTTAACTTCTCTTCAAAAAACATACAGTTTTTAGCGGTACTTGTGCTTGTTTGCTTTGTAACATAGTGCAGTGTATCATTGTCAAACAACGTAAAACAAGCTGTATTTCCTTCTTTAATTTCTGGAGTTTGTAAACCATATCTTTCTCTCCCTTTACTTAATATTTCTACAGCAGTTTCTGTATCAAAAATAGAATTTAGAATTCCAAAAGAGGACTCTAGACCAGTGGTGCCATAAGCAGCATTGTCAAACTCAACTTTTTTCTGTTCAATATCTAAGGGAGCGTGATCTGTAGTTACAAAATCTATTGTTCCGTTTTTAACACCTTTTACAAGTGCAGTAACATCTTTTTTGGTCCTTAGCGGAGGTAATACTTTGTATACAGTATCAAAATCTTCTAATTTTTCATCTGTATATAATAGGTTGTGTATAGCAACACTACAACTAACATCTAAGCCCTTCTTTTTAGCTTCTGCAATTAGTTTTACTGCACCAGCTGTAGAAACAGTTGGTATGTGTAGTTTGCCTCCAGTATATTCTAAAATAAATAAGTCTCTTGCTATTTGTAATTCTTCAGCTAGAGCGGGTATTCCTTTTAAACCTAAACCTGTAGATACAGCACCTTCATTTACAATGCCTTTTCCGGCAATTTTGGTATCCATCGGAAAAGAATAAATTAAAGCATTAAAATTTTGAGCGTATTGTAATGCTATTTTTAAAAGGTTAGAGTTGCTTGTAGGTTTTTTATAATCTGAAAATCCTACTGCACCAGCGTTTTTCATATCATATAACTCAGCTAAATCTACTGTTTCGCTATTAACCGTTAACGCTCCTAGTGGGTGTAAATTTGTTATTTGCTCTTTAGCTTTGTCTTTAATAAATGCAATAGTAGAGCTAGTGTAAGGTATAGGGTTGGTATTGGTGTTTAAAATAATATCTGTAAAACCTCCTTTAGCGGCAGTTTTTAAACCGTTTGCAATAGTTTCTCTTTCTTCAAAACCAGGCTCACCAAAAGAAACACTAGTATCTAACCAACCTATAGAAATACAAAGATTTTTTTTAGATATAACTTTAGTTTCTTTTTCTGGAGTTATAGCATCTGCAATTTTAGTTATAATACCATCTTTTATTAAAATATCTTTTGTTTTAAGATGGATATCTTTGTTGTTACTATTATAGACTTTGGCAGATTTTATTAATATATTCATTTAAGATATTTTTGAATAAGAACTTCTAATACTAAGAAAAACAAAGCAAAAATAGCAAACCATTTCCAAAGCTCAGACACCTTTTGGTTATTTTCTAAATCTCTAAATAACTGACTTATGCTATTATTTTGTTTAAGCTTAGCAATAGAATTACTATTTATATACGTAAGATTACTCTCTTTTCTGTCGTAATTAAAACTAAGTGCACCTAATTTTAAATCTCCTTTTTTTATAGTGTAAATACCATCTTTATCAGGATTATTTGTAAAACTAAGTGTAGTCTTAGTTGTAAAAGATTGTTGCAGAGGTATAAACTCTTTACCGTTTTTTTCAATTTTTAAAATAAGATCTTTGTCTAAACTTGTCGCAATATCTATTTTAGAAGATGTTCCAAGTATTGTATATAATTTAGGAATGCTAAAGCTGTTATACCCCATATTATACAGCGTAGGCACAATTAAAGGTGAACCTTTAAAATTAGAATTTTCTTTTAGTAAGCTAGATGTAAATAAGTAGATACCATTAGCTCCAAGTAAAAACGGAGTGTTATCCTGGTAACTTAATAGGCTAGGTGCAGTGCTTTTTATTTTGAAATAGCTGTTTACAGTTGGATACTGAAAATTAGTTACTCTTTTTTGAAAAACATTTTGATACAACGGATGAGAAAAATTAATGCTTGTAACTTTATTTTCTCGTTGAATAAAGCCCTTTATACTCGTTGAAAAGTAATTAGATAAAAGAGAATTATAACTGTTAATATTAATATCCTTAGACGGAATAATAACTAAGCTGCCACCATTGTTTGCAAATGAGATTAAAGCATTTTTTAGTGATTCTGGAATTGAATTAATTTCGTTTAGAACAATTAAACTTTGGTCGTTTATACTACTGTAGTTTACTTGGTTTAATTTAGTGCTTGTTGTTACAAACTCGTCTTCAGTAAAAATTCGGTTTATAAAAGTATTATCTGCATTAGATATAGTAAGCACCTTTATTTTTTCTCTTTTGTTGATGTTAAAAAAGAAGTTGTTATCGTACTTTAAACCAGCATCAACTAATTCAATTTTGCCATTAATTGCACTGTTTTTTGGTAGTGTAAAATAAACTAAAGCTGACTTTGTACCATTAAAATTAGCAGAAGTTTTGGCTATTAAAGTATCGTTATTATATAATGCTACGGGGGTGTTTTCTGCAATATTGTTTGCAGATAATTTAGCACTAAGTTCTATATTGGTAGCATCGGTCTTAGAAATATAAACACTATCTATACTGGTATTTGTAAATGTATCTGGAGATAGCTTTACAAAATGTAGATTAGTAGTTTTTAGTGTGTCTATCGTTGTAGTTTCAGTTCTTTGCTGAAAATCGGAAAGAACAATAATATCTTTTATACTATTTTTAGAGGTACTAAAAAGTGTGTTTGCTTTTAATAAAACTTCATTTATGTTTAGTTGATTGCTACTATATTCTAAAGACAGTAAATTATTTTGAATTTCTTTTAAGACAACATCTTTATATGTATCTGTATTAGTAAATAAGCTAAACTCTTTTTCTTTATCACTGTTTTTAATTACTTCTTGTACTGCAGATTCTAAAAGACTAGTTCCGTTTTTTAATGCTTGCATACTAAAAGAGTTGTCTATATAAATTACAGTTTCTCTTTTTTTAAAGGCGTCTTTATTAGTAAAATAAGGTTGAGCAAAAGCAATTATGATAGCAGTAAACAATAAGAGTCTAGTGCATAAAAGAAGCCATTTTTTTAAGTTTCGTGCTTTTTTAGATTCAATTTTTACTTTCTGAAGCAACGCTACATTAGTAAAGGGAGTTTTTTTAAATCTACGGAGTTGAAAAAGATGAATAAATAGTGGAACCAATAGTAAAAATAAAGCCCAAAGAAGATCCGGATATTTAAACTGCATTCCTTAATTTAATTTTTCAAATATAAACAAATTGAAGTAAAGCGAATAGTACTTTAGCAAAAGAAAAAATAATCTTTTACAGTGTTAAGGTTTAAAGAATTAAGATATGTTTTTATGTTTACTTGTTCTTCTTGGTTGGCAACAGTAATAATTATTAGTGGGTTAGTCTGTTTTGCAACAGAAGAGAAGTGATGTAGTTTTTGATCATATATGTCTTTTCCTATTTTTTTATTGTTATTACATACCCAGTAAAACGGAATTTGTTTTGTTAGTAGTTTCTTGGCTATTTCTTTTCCTTTTTTTCCTGCGCCCCAAACAATTAATGTGTTATTTGCCTTGTGCTCTAACTCTAAGAAATAATCTAATTTTATATCTAAGAAATAATTTTGAGCATAATGCTCACTAGTTCTAGAGGTTCTTGTAGAATAGTCTCGCCATAAATGTAAAGTTGAATTGCAAGGAATACATTTTAAATTATGTTTGTAGAACCTAAAAGCTAAATCATAATCTTCTGGATACCTATTGGGGTTAAAACCGTCAACTAGATCAAAATCTGATTTGTGTACCATCCAACAAGGAGAAGGAACAACGCATTCTTTATAAATTTCGGAATAATTACTGCCGTTTATGGTTAATTTGTTTAGCCATTCTTCATACATTTTATAGCCATCGTTAACTCCATTTTCTGCAAAATATTTAACCTTACCAATTGCAATATGTTTTTGTCCGTTTTTTAAAAGCAAAGAGAGTAAAACTTCAATTTTATTAGGAGTCATAATATCATCAGAATCCATTCTGGTAATATAACTTCCGTTTGCTAATGTATAGGCAAATTGTAAAGCGCTAATAATACCTTTACCTGTATTTAATGTTGTTTTTATTCTGTTGTCTTTTGCAGCGTATGCGTGTAGTATAGAAGCACTATTATCTGTAGAATGGTCGTTTATGGCTATTATTTCCCAGTTTTTGTACGTCTGTAAAATTATAGAAGAGATACATTCATCTAAAAATTTTTCAACATTTTTAAACGGTATAAGAATACTAACTAAAGGGGTTTGCATTGTGTTATTTCTTTAACGCTTTGGCAATTGCCTCTTCTGCTAAAGGAGCCATAATCTGATAGCCTAATTTATTTGGATGAACACCATCTCCAGAATGCTTTTTTTGCAATCCGTTTTCTTTTGTAGCCATTACAGAAAAGTAATCTAGATATATAAAATTGTTTTCTTTGGCATATGTTTTAAGCATTGTATTTAATGCAGGTATTTTTGTGTTTGGATCTTTGTTAGGAGCCCAAGGATAGTCAAATGCAGGAAGTGTAGAAGAAATTACAACTTTAATATTGTGTTTGGCCGCTAACTCTGCCATACTCTTAATATTATCAGTGATTTCATTTAATGTAGTAGGGCCGGTGTTACCAGCAATATCATTAGTGCCAGCTAATATTACAACAACTTTAGGATTAAGGTTTATTACATCTTGTCTAAAACGCAATAACATTTGTGGTGTAGTTTGTCCGCTTATACCACGATTTATGTATGGTTTATCTTTAAAGAAACTAGGCATAGCATTACTCCAACCTTCTGTAATAGAATTACCCATAAAAACAATTCTATTTTCGTTTTTTACAGGAGTACTTAAATTGGTATTAGCCTCTTTGTATTTAGTTAAATTAGCCCAGTCTTGTGCTTGTGAGTTGCATGACATAAAAAAACAGAGAATTAAAGTACTATAAGTTATTACTTTTTTCATCTTTTAATTTTAGTTAAAGACCGAAGGTAATTAAAAAATACATTACTATTAAAATGAAGCACAAGAAGTAGGCATTCTTATGCTTCAATTTAATAAAGTATTTATATTTTTTTTATGTTCGCGTTTAAGCCTTCAACAATACCAATAATATTATTTATAGTCTCTGTAAAATGATGTTTAATTAAATCGTTTGGTATGCGTATAGTTGTAAACCCATTTTTAAAAGAATGCATTGCCTCTTCTAAATCGTTTATAGCTTGCTCATGGGTTAGCATATTGTATTCTGTATCTATTTCTATATTAAGTTTTACTCTAGAAATAGCTATATCTATAGATTTTTTACCGTCCCACCATTCTAACATAGGGTTTAGGTTTCTTTCTTTTAGGCCATAATATAATTGTATAGCCTCTTTAGGTGTATTGTTTTTTAAGATTAATCTGTTTAATCTCACTTGATGCTTAGCACATAATTCAACACCAAATGCATCTATGGCATTTTTGTGGTCAATATAGCTCAGCTCTTTCTTACATTCTAAACATATCATTAATAGTAGGTTTAATAAGGTTTGGGGTTATTATAACCGTACTTTTTTTAGTTTATTATTTACGTTTCGATGAAATACACACAACTTCTAAACTTTTAGATGAAATACACTTTTTGGGGCTAATTAGTTTGTAATTCTTTCAATACAATATACTTTTTTATTTTTTTTGTTAAAATTATATGAATATTTGTTAAAATTTAATTAAATTATCCTGTAAAAGATATATTTGAGTTAATAAATAACCTTACCAAACCTTTGTCTTTAATATGAACCAAAAATGCATAATGTACATAGTGTGTATTGCTATGTTTTGTATCTCTCCCTTTTTGTATAGTCAATTAGATTTTGAAAATGATTTTAGAAATACCAATGTTGACTTATATAGTTGGTTTGACAAAGAAGTTGGATTAGAAAAAACAGTTATCTATAACGGATTTTTAGATGATGGTGATGGTTATTTTGAAAAAGATAGATCGTTTGAAAATACAAATAGATATTACAAACAATTTGATTTTTTTGATGGAAGCATAGTATATGACAAACAATTATTTAATAATGTAAAAATTAAATATGATGTTTTTGAAGATGAATTGCTTCTTAATTTGAAAAACAGTAATAATAATCTAATTACTATTCAACCAATAAATAATAAGGTAGACAGTTTTGTTTTAAACTCCCAATACTTTGTAAATATAGATAATTTAACTGTTGAGAAAGGGAATTATAAGGGTTATCTAAAATTATTATTAGATAATGAAAATTTTCAATTGTATAAAAAACATCTAAAAAGTAGAATAGAAAAAAGGTCTAGTAACAAATTATTATATCAGTTTTCAGACAGAGAATATAATTTATTACATTATAAAAAAAGTTTAATAAAGATTAAAAATATTAGAAATCTAAATAAAATTTTTCCCGAGTATAAATCTGTTATTAGAGAATATTCAGTTAAGGACAAAAGAAGTGATTCTAATATTATAGATTTATTAAAAAAAATAAATTTATTAATGAATAAAAAGGCTAAAGCGTTATAAATGAAAAAATATATAATTTTAGCTTTAATATTACTCTTTAGTTTAACTACTTACTCTCAACAAAAAGAAACATTAGTAACTATTCAATTTAAAGATTCTCCTATTAAAGATGTTTTAAGTAAAATTGAAAACAGCTATAATCTTAACTTTTATTTTTCTGATAAATGGTTTAATAGTGGTAAAGTATCTGGTATTTATACAGAGGAAAAATTAACAACCATTTTAGAAGATATCTTTAAAAATACAGATTTAAATTATTTTATTGATAAAGCAAATGTTTATATTCTGCAAAATAGAATTGTATACAATGAGTTACCTAAAATTTTCTCAGCTCCAATAAATGATACAGTAAGTATTAAAGAGAAAAAAAGTAATATTATTACCCCTGTTTTTTACAATAAAAATAATAATGATGTAAATAATAGTATCATTGAAACTGTTAGGATTGGTAAGTCTACTATAAATAGTACTAAAAGTATTTTTACATTAAGCGGGTATATAAAACAACATTTAAATAATGAACCTATTCCTAATGTAACTATTTATGTAAAAAATAGAAATTTAGGGGTATCTACAAACAATAATGGTTTTTATGAAATTAAGTTGCCCAAAGGAGAAAACTTAATAGAAGTGAGCTCTATAGGTGTAAAGACACAAATAAAAAGAGTCTTTTTATTTAATAATGGGCAGTTAAATTTTAGTTTAAATGAAGATATAGAAGAATTAGATGAAATTATTGTAGATGGTGCACAAGATGTTAATGTAGAAGAAACCCTAATGGGTACTTCAGAAATAGACTCGGAAGAGTCTAAAAATATACCACTGGTTTTAGGAGAACGAAATATATTAAAAGTGGCAACTACACTACCAGGTATTACTACTGCAGGAGAAGGAGCTACAGGCTTTAATGTAAGAGGAGGTAAAACAGACCAAAATTTAATACTTTTAGATGATGCAGTTATTTATAACCCATCTCATTTTTTTGGTATTTTTCAGGCTTTAAACCCATTTACAACTAAGAGTTTAAAAGTATACAAAGGCAGTATTCCTTCAGAATTTGGAGGGCGTTTATCATCAGTTTTTGATATAAAATCTAAAGATGGAAGTATAGATAATTTTACTGGCGAAGCATCCATAGGGCCAATTACAAATAATATTGCATTAGAACTTCCTGTTGTAAAAGGTAAATCCTCATTAATGGTTGGTGGGAGATCTACTTATTCTGACTGGGTTCTAAAATCATTGGATGATGATAATTTAAAAAAGAGTAAAGCAAATTTTTATGACTTAATAGCAAAGTACAATCATAAAATTAATGATAAAAATGACATTAAAGCTACAGCATATTACAGTAAGGATGTTTTTAGCATAACTTCAGATTCCTTATACAGTTACAATAATGCAGTTTTTTCTTTAAGCTGGGATAATCAGTTAAACGATAAAAATGTAGGTAATTTATCCTTATTTAACAGTCATTACGGATTTAATATAGATTATGATGGAGATACAAATGATGATTTTGCGTTTGATTACGGAATTATAGAAACAGGTTTTAAATATAAAGTAACATACTTATATAATAGTAAACATAAAATTAACTATGGTATAACTAGTAAGCTATATAATGTTACCCCAGGTAATAAAGAACCTTTGGGAGATGAATCTGATGTAGAGAAAATTAATTTAGATAAAGAAAAAGGATTGGAATCTGCTATTTTCTTATCAGACGATTTCGAATTAAATGATAAATTGATGTTTAATTTAGGAGTTAGATATTCAGCCTTTACAACATTAGGAAAAAATATAACAAGAGTTTATAAGAATGAAGAACCTAAAAATGATGAAACAGTAGAAGAAATAGTAAACTTTGATAATAATGAAGAAGTAAAAACTTATGGAGGGTTAGAAACTAGAATAGCTGTTAGATACTTATTAAAAGATAATTTATCAATTAAGGCTAGTTATAATAAAATGTATCAATACATACACACTTTATCTAATAACACTACAGGGTCTCCTATTGATACTTGGAAATTATCAGACTACAACATTAAACCACAAAAAGCAGAACAGTTTGCTTTAGGATTATATAAAAATATTGAAGGGAATGATTATGAAATTAGTTTAGAAGGCTACTATAAATTGTCTAATAACGTGCCAGATTTTAAAACGGGAGCACAGTTAACATTAAATGAAAATATAGAAACTGAAATTTTGCAAGGTAAAGGAAAAGCTTATGGAGTAGAATTTTTAGTACGTAAAAATGCAGGAGATGTAAATGGATGGTTAAGCTACACGTATTCTAGATCTTTTTTAAAGTTGAATAGTAAGTTTTCTGAAGAACAAGTTAACGACGGAGACTATTTTCCTTCAAATTATGATAAGCCTCATAACTTAAATTTGGTTTCTAATTTTAAAATAACACGTAGGTTTAGCTTTTCAGGTAATTTTACATATCAAACAGGAAGACCAGTAACATATCCCATTGGAAACTTTACATACAAAGGATCAAATTATTCAATATACAGTGATAGAAATAAGTTTAGAATACCAGATTATTTTAGGTTAGATCTAAGTTTTAATGTAGAAGGTAATCATAAACTTAAAAAAATAGGACATAGTTTTTGGAACATATCTGTGTACAATGTACTTGGAAGAAATAACCCTTATTCGGTTTATTTTGTAACAGAAGACAATGAAGTTAAGGCGTATAAAAGCTCTATTTTTTCTATTCCAATTCCAACCATAACTTACAATATAAAATTTTAAACTGAAATGATAAAAAACATTATAAATCTTAATAAGGCTTTCTTTGCTTTTTTACTAGTTACTTTTTTATTAGTAGGTTGTATTGAGGAGTTTACTCCAGAAACAAAAGATTATGACAGTATATTAGTTGTAGATGCTGTTTTAACAGACGAGTATAAGTATCAGAAAATAAAGTTAAGTAGAACTTTTAAATTTGAAGAAGACGGTGCTAAAAGCGAAGAAGGGGCTACTATTTCTATTTCAGATAATTTAAATAATGAATATAGTTTTAGTGAGTTAGAGTCGGGAGAATATGTATCAGATGTAGCTTTTAAAGCAGAAAACTTAGAGTATGTATTATATGTAAAAACAGCTAACGGTAAAGAATATAAATCTACTGTTACAATTTTAAGTACAGGTAGTGAAATAGATAATGTCTCTGGGAAAATAACAACTAATTCTAATCAAGAGCAAGGTGTTTCAATAGTGGTAGATGTTAAAGAAGCTTCAGGAGAAGTAAAGTATTATAGGTATGAGTATGAAGAAACTCATAAAATTATAGCACCATGGTTTAACAAAAGAAAAGCTATTATAGTTTCTGAAGAACCACCTGAAATAAAAATTGAAAATTTTAATGATGAAACAGGTAAAGTTTGTTACAGTACTAAAGAGTCCAATTCTTTAATTATAGGATCTACAGAGGGCCTAAGTGGAGGACAGTTAGTTAATTTTCCGGTAAGGTTTATAGATAGAAATGATTATAAAATTTTAAACAGATATACCATATTAGTTAAACAGTATATTATATCTAGAGAAGCACATACTTTTTATAAGACTTTAGAGGATTTTTCTAGTTCAGAGAGTTTGTTTTCGCAAATACAACCTGGTTTTTTAAAGGGAAATATAGAGAGTGTAAATGATAAAAATGAAAAAGTTATTGGTTTTTTTGAAGTTTCATCTGTTTCATCTAAAAGAATATTTTTTGAGTATAAAGATATTTTTACAGATAAACCTTCTAATGCTAAGTATCCATTTTCTTGTTCATTTATAGCTCCTACAGATGAAAGAAAAGTAATAGAAATTCTTAAAAATAATAGCTATACATGGATTACAGATGAACCTGAGCTCTGTACTAATGAGTTTTGTCCTTATGGTGAAATAGAAGAAGGACCTAATGTATATGTTAGAGTTGCATGTGGAGATTGTAGTGTTTTTAGTAGTAGTATAGTTCCTGATTTTTGGGAAGATTAAAATATAATTAATGAAAAAAATATATAAAATTTTTATCTTGTTTTTTTTTATTCAATTTTCCAATTTTTTAATTGGTCAACAAAATAAAATAGAGAGTAATGTTTCTAACGCATTAAAAGAACAAGTTTTTATACATTACAACTCTAGTTTGTTATTAGTAGGTGAGTATCTTCACTATACTATGTATTGTACTTATTTAAAAAATCAAAAACCAAGCACTATTAGTAAAATTGGTTATGTAGAACTAGTAGGTGAAGGTAATAAAGTTATTATTAGCCAAAAAGTTAGGCTTATTAATGGTTTAGGAAGAGGAGATTTTTTTCTACCCGTTTCTATACCCAGTGGAAACTATAAAATTATTGGATATACAAATTGGATGAAAAATAATGAAACCACATCTTACTTTGCTGGGGACATTAATGTTATTAATCCTTATCAGGAAAATCAAAAAATAAATTTTATAACAAATAAAAATTTAAGTAATAATAATTTTGATCTAAAAAACGAAACTACAAATAAAGTCGATTTAACAGTTGAGTTGTCCAATAACACATACAAGCAACGTTCAAAAGTGAGTATGTCGCTATCTCCAAATCAAGAACATATTAATGGCAATTATTCTATATCTGTTCATCAGAAAAATTCTATTATTACAAATACAGAAGATTATTCTAATAATTATAAAGAATTTAAAGGTGAGGAATATCCATATATTAAGCTTGTAGAAGGTAGTGCAATTTCTTTACCAGAGTTACGGGGGGAAATTATTAAAGGAACTATAGAAACAGCTAATACTGCTTTACCAATTCATAATATTTCTATCTCTATTTCCGTACCTAATAGTAATGGTTATTTTTTTAAATTTTCAAGAACAAACAGTAAAGGAGAGTTTGTTTTTATTTTAGATAAAGAGTATGATGCTGATGATGCTGTTATTCAGGTAATTAGTAAAAATAATAATGATTATAAGTTAAAAATATTACCATATACAGGAGTAGATTTATCAAACTTAACATATAAAAGACTAAGAATACCATATTCGGCTAATCAGTTAATATTAAATAGAAGTATCCATAATCAAATAGATAATGCCTATTTTGAATTAAAACCAGATTCAATTTTAATTAACAAAAAGAGTGAACCCTTTACAATGAATAATAAGATTGTTTACAAACTAGATGATTATACGCGTTTTAAAACAGTAAAAGAAACATTAATAGAAGTAGTAGACAATGTTTGGTCTAAGAAAATAGATGATAATAGATATGTTTTTCAAGTAAGAATGGAAAATAAAGCTTATGATTATTTTGAATTGCCAGAAATTAAGGCTCTTGTTCTTGTAGATGGTGTAGTTGTTCAGGATCATACAATTATGATGGATTATGATGCTAGAAAAATAGAAAGTATTAGTCTTTTAAAAAGAAAATATGTTTACGGAGAAGAAGTTTATCAAGGTATAATTGAAATTTTCACAAAAGCGGGTGATTTCAAATTACCTTATTCTAAATCAGGTGTAATAAATTATAATTTGTTTAAGCCAATACAAAATTTAATTTATTATAAACCTAATTACAAAAAATTAGATATTAATAAACATATTCCAGATTTTAGATATCAATTGTTATGGGAACCAAATATTACTTTTAAAGATTTAAAAACTAAAGAAATAGAGTTCTATACGTCAGATGTAAAAGGAGCTTTTACACTTACACTTAAAGGGTTTACAGAAAATGGTAAGGAAGTGTCAATAGAAAAAGATTTTATAGTTGAATAATTTTTTAAAAATAAAAAGTAGTATTTAAAAAAAATTATATCTAATATTGTTATCAGAATGAAAACAAACAACATAATTATTATCGTATTAGTCATTATTATCTCTCTCTGGGGGTGATACGGTCTTATATTGATTTTAAGAAAAGCCTGTGTCATACAAATTGACACAGGCTTTTTTTTGTTTTAAGCTTTACGTAAAGCTTAGATGTTAGGAGTAAATACTCTAAATAAAAATAGCTGAGTGTGATACAAATTAAGGGTTTATGTTTCTGGTAATTAACGAGTTAAGTAAATATATTGAAGGTTGAATTTATATAAAAAAACAATGTTAAAAAAATGAAGAAAGTGAAAGAATTATATTTGAATAGTAAATTATATTTAATAAAGTCAAAGAATTACAATATATAGCCAAATGGAGTTAAATAAGTACAGTAAGAACGTAACACAAGACCCTACACAACCAGCAGCACAAGCTATGTTGTACGGTATAGGTTTTAAAGATGAAGATTTTAGTAAGCCAATTGTGGGTATTGCAAGTACTGGTTACGAAGGTAATCCGTGTAATATGCACTTAAATGATTTAGCTAAGGACGTTAAGGAAGGTGTTAATTCTAATGAGTCTGTTGGACTAATTTTTAATACAATTGGTGTTAGTGACGGTATTTCTATGGGGACTCCAGGAATGCGTTTTTCATTGCCTTCTAGAGATATTATAGCAGATTCTATGGAGACTGTTGTGCAAGGTATGTCTTATGACGGTTTAGTAACTGTTGTTGGTTGTGATAAGAATATGCCTGGTGCACTTATGGCTATGATCCGTTTAAATAGGCCATCTATATTGGTTTATGGTGGTACCATTGCTTCGGGTTGTCATAATGATAGAAAGCTAGATATCGTTTCTGCTTTTGAAGCTTGGGGAGAAAAGGTGGCTGGTACTATGAAAGAAGAAGAATTTGGTTGTATTATTAAAAAAGCTATTCCAGGTGCAGGTGCTTGTGGTGGTATGTATACAGCAAATACTATGGCTTCAGCAATAGAAGCATTAGGTATGTCTTTACCTTACAACTCATCTAACCCAGCAACAGGAAAAGAAAAAAAGCAAGAATGTATAGATGCAGGTAAACAAATGTATTACCTGTTAGAAAAAGATATTAAGCCATTAGATATTGTTACAAGAAAATCAATAGAGAATGCAATTCGTTTAGTAACAATTATGGGAGGTTCTACAAATGCTGTATTGCACTTTTTAGCTATTGCTAGAGCAGCAGATATAGACTTTACATTACAAGATTTTCAAAAAATAAGTGACACCACTCCTTTTATAGCAGATTTAAAACCTAGTGGTAAATATTTAATGGAAGACGTACACCGTATTGGTGGTATTCCGGCAGTATTAAAATACTTATTAGAAAACGGATTGTTACACGGAGATTGTTTAACTGTTACCGGTAAAACATTAGCAGAAAACTTAAAAGATGTTCCAGGTTTAATAGAGGGGCAAGATGTTATTCGTCCTCTAGAAAACCCAATTAAAGCAACAGGTCATTTACGTATGTTGTATGGCAATTTAGCAGAGAATGGCTCTGTAGCAAAAATAACAGGTAAAGAAGGGTTGTTATTTAAAGGTACAGCTAAGGTTTTTAATAGCGAATACGATGCTAATGATGGTATTAGAGACGGAAAAGTTAAAAAAGGTGATGTAGTCGTCATTAGATATGAAGGACCAAAAGGCGGACCAGGAATGCCAGAAATGCTTAAACCAACAGCAGCTATTATGGGTGCTGGTTTAGGGAAAGAGGTAGCATTAATTACAGATGGTCGTTTTTCTGGTGGTACACACGGCTTTGTTGTTGGTCATATTGCACCAGAAGCTCAAGATGGAGGTACAATTGCACTTGTAAAAGATGGAGATATTATTACAATAGATGCAGAAACAAATGCAATTAATGTAGATGTAACCAAAGAAGAACTTGCAAAACGTAAAGAATCTTGGTTGGCTCCAGAATTAAAATTTAAAAAAGGTGTGTTATACAAATACGCACGTTCTGTATCATCTGCAGCACAAGGTTGTGTAACGGATGAATTTTAACTAAAAATTTAAAAATTAGAAAAGTAACATTGCTTGGTTTTTAAAACTTTACAATAACACTTTTTACTTTAACTCTTTGAAGATGGAAACAGTAAAAGAAAAAAAGACAGGATCAAAAACTAAAAAGACCATAAAAATAAGTGGTGCAGAAGCAATTATACATTGCTTATTAGCAGAAGGAGTAGATTTAATTTATGGCTACCCAGGTGGTGCAATTATGCCTGTTTATGACGAGTTATATAAGTTTCAAGATAAATTAACTCATATTCTTACACGTCATGAGCAAGGGGCAACACACGCAGCTCAAGGGTATGCAAGGGTTTCAGGTAAAGTTGGTGTTGCATTAGCAACTTCTGGTCCTGGAGCAACAAATTTAGTGACAGGATTGGCAGATGCCCAAATAGATTCTACACCAATGGTGTGTATTACAGGCCAGGTTCCTAGACATTTATTAGGTACAGATGCTTTTCAAGAGACAGATATTGTTGGTATTTCTACACCAGTTACAAAATGGAATTACCAAGTTACAAGAGCTGAAGAAATTCCAGAAATATTAGCAAAGGCTTTTTACATTGCTAGATCTGGTAGACCTGGCCCTGTATTAGTAGATATTACTAAAGATGCACAGTTTCAAGAATTTGATTTTAGTTATGAAGCCTGCGTTGGTGTACGTAGTTACAATCCGTTTCCTAAAATTGATACGGCAAAAGTAGAAGCTGCTGCGGCACTAATTAATTCAGCAAAAAAGCCACTTATTGTATTTGGTCAAGGTGTAATTTTAGGAGAAGCAGAAGCACAACTTAAAGCATTAATAGAGAAAGCAGGTATACCATCTGCGTGGACTATTTTAGGTGTTGCTGCATTAAATAGTGACCATCCTTTAAACGTTGGTATGGTTGGTATGCACGGTAATTATGCTCCAAATGTATTAACTAATGAGTGCGATGTTTTAATTGCCATTGGTATGCGTTTTGATGATCGTGTTACTGGTAATTTAGATAGCTACGCTAAACAGGCAAAAATTATTCATTTTGATATTGACCCTGCTGAAATTAATAAAAATGTACAAACAGACGTTGCTGTTTTAGGCAATGCAAAAGATAGCTTAGAGGCTTTACTTCCTTTTATAAAAGAGAATGAGCACAAAGCTTGGCATACTGTTTTTAAAGAAATGTATCAGGTAGAGTTTGATACGGTTATAGAAAAAGATATTCGTCCAACCAAAGAAAGATTGACAATGGGCGAAGTTATAGAACAGGTTAATTTAGCTTCAAAAAATAGCGCCGTTATAGTTAGTGATGTTGGTCAGCATCAAATGATTGCTTGTAGATATGCAAAATTCAACCAGACAAAAAGTAATATTACATCTGGTGGTTTAGGTACTATGGGTTTTGCTTTACCAGCTGCTATTGGTGCCAAAATGGGAGCAATGGATAGGGAAGTAGTAGCTATTATTGGAGATGGCGGTTACCAAATGACAATACAGGAGTTGGGCGTAATTTTTCAGCATAAAGTACCTGTAAAAATCATTGTATTAAATAACGATCATTTAGGAATGGTACGTCAATGGCAAGAGCTATTTTTTGAAAAAAGATATGCATCTACTGTAATGGTAAATCCAGATTTTGTAAAAATAGCAGAAGGCTATCACATTAAATCTAAACGCGTTAGTGAACGTAGCGAGTTAAAATCTACAATTGAAGAAATGTTAGCGTCTAAAGAACCATATTTTTTAGAAGTTAAAGTAGAGCAAGAAGATAATGTTTTTCCTATGATTCCTTCTGGGGCTTCAGTATCAGACGTTAGATTAAAATAAGTTTAATTAAAAAATTCCAATAAAGGCTTTAATAGCACAAAATTGGGGCAATAAAAGAATGAAAAATAATTGGTATACCATATCGGTTTATTCTGAAAACAACGTAGGATTGTTAAACAGAATATCAGGCATATTTTTAAAAAGACACATTAATATAGAGGCTTTAAATGTTTCTAAATCAGAAATTAACAGCGTTTCTAAGTTTACTATTGTTGTGCATACTACAGAGCAATGGGTTATAAACATTGTGGGTCAGATTGAAAAACAAATAGAGGTCATAAAGGCATTTTATCATAATGATGATGATATAATTTACCAAGAGTCAGCTTTGTTTAAAATTAAATCAGATTTATTGTTTGATGAACGTGAGATTCAGAACATAATAAAAGAGAACAACTCACAAATAGTAACTGTAGCGCGTGACTTTTTTGTGCTTTCTAAATCTGGTAAAAGAGAAGAAATAAATAAAATGCATGAGCAACTAGAACCTTACGGAATAATGCAATTTGTACGTTCAGGTAGAATTGCAGTAAGTAAAGCAGAAATGCGTATTAGTAGCTTATTAGAAGAATTTCAACATAATTAATTAATCATTCTCAGTATACGTATTGAGATAAAAAAGAGTACAGAAAATGTCAAATTATTTTAACACCTTATCACTAAGAGACAAATTAACTCAGTTGGGTAAATGTAGATTTATGGATACTACAGAATTCTCTGATGGTGTAACAGCATTAAAAGGCAAAAAAATAGTAATTATTGGCTGTGGAGCTCAAGGCTTAAACCAAGGTTTAAATATGAGAGATTCTGGTTTAGATATTTCTTATGCTTTGCGTGATGCTGCTATACAAGAAAAAAGAGCATCGTTTAAAAATGCTTCAGAAAATGGTTTTACTGTAGGTAATTATAAAGAATTAGTGCCAACAGCAGATTTAGTAATTAACCTTACCCCAGATAAGCAACATACAAATGTTGTAAATACAGTAATGCCGTTAATGAAAAATGGTGCAACATTATCTTATTCTCACGGCTTTAATATTGTTGAAGAAGGTACACAAGTACGTAAAGATTTAACTGTTATAATGGTGGCGCCTAAGTCTCCAGGATCAGAGGTTCGTGAAGAGTATAAAAGAGGTTTTGGTGTACCAACACTTATTGCAGTTCACCCAGAGAACGATCCAGAAGGTAAAGGTTTAGCGCAAGCTAAAGCTTATGCAGCTGCTACAGGCGGACATAAAGCTGGTGTTTTAGAATCTTCTTTTGTTGCAGAAGTAAAATCAGATTTAATGGGTGAGCAAACTATTTTATGTGGTTTGTTACAAACAGGTTCTATTCTTTGTTTTGATAAAATGGTAGCAGAAGGTGTAGATGCTGGATATGCTTCTAAATTAATACAATACGGATGGGAAACTGTTACAGAGGGTCTTAAATATGGTGGTATCACTAATATGATGGATCGTTTGTCTAACCCTGCTAAAATAAAAGCATTTGAGTTAGCTGAAGAGTTAAAAGATATTATGCGCCCATTATTTCAAAAACATATGGATGATATTATGGAAGGCGAATTTTCTAAAACAATGATGGAAGATTGGGCTAATGGTGATAAAAACCTATTAGATTGGCGTGCTGCTACTGGTGAAACTGCTTTTGAAAAAACAGCTGCTGGTGACGTAGAAATTTCTGAACAAGAATTTTATGATAACGGTGTATTAATGATAGCTATGGTAAGAGCAGGTGTAGAACTTGCTTTTGAAGCTATGACAGATTCAGGTATTATTGAAGAGTCTGCATACTACGAATCTTTACATGAGACTCCGCTTATTGCCAATACAATTGCACGTAAAAAGTTATTTGAAATGAACAGAGTTATTTCTGATACTGCAGAATACGGTTGTTATTTATTTGATCATGCTTGTAAGCCTTTATTAAAAGACTTTATGGCCAAGGTAGATACTTCTATTATTGGTAAACCATACGCTGCTGGTGCAGGCAATGGTGTAGATAATGCTAAATTAATTGCTGTAAACAAGGCATTAAGAGAGCATCCGGTAGAAATTGTTGGTGCAAGATTAAGAGCGTCTATGACGGCAATGAAACCTATTGTATAAACCAAACTAAACTATTCTATAGCCTGCCTGGTTTCTTAGAAACTAGGCGGGTTTTTTAATTTTATTTTCAATGCATTATTTTCCAAATATAGAAGACATACGTAAAGCAGCTACTACAATAAGCGCAGTTGCAGATATAACCCCATTACTAGAAAGTATTCGCTATTCTAAACTTTTTAATGCTTCCATTTTATTAAAAAGAGAAGATTTACACCGTGTAAGATCTTATAAGATTAGAGGTGCTTTTAATAAAATTAATTCATTATCTGCTGAAGAAAGAAAAAGAGGAGTTGTTTGTGCAAGTGCTGGCAACCACGCGCAAGGTGTAGCTTTTGCTTGTAATCATTTAGGTATAAAAGGAACTATTTATATGCCTTCTGTTACGCCAAAACAAAAGGTAGAACAGACTGAAATGTTTGGAGGAGATTGGGTAACTATTGTTTTACAAGGCGATACTTTTGACGATTCATCTAAAGCGGCTATTCAGTTTTGCGAGGAGCATAAAAAGGTATTTGTACACCCTTTTAACGATCCTAAAACAATTGAAGGTCAGGCTACAGTTGGACTAGAAGCTATTCATCAATCTAAAAAAGAAATAGATTATGTATTTGTTGCAATTGGAGGTGGTGGTTTAGCTGCCGGTTTATGTGGTGTTTTTAAAGCTTTATCACCCAATACAAAAATAATTGGTGTAGAGCCTGCTGGTGCTCCTTCTATGAAAACAAGTATAGAAAACGGCGTAAATACAGAACTTACACAAATAGATAAATTTGTAGATGGTGCTGCTGTACAACGTGTGGGCGATTTAACTTTTGAGATTTGTAAAGAGTATTTAGATGCTGTTATTACAGTACCAGAGGGTAAAGTGTGTCAAACTATTTTAGATTTGTACAACAGAGATGCCATTGTAGTAGAACCTGCGGGTGCATTAACTATTTCTGCGTTAGACCAGTACGCTACAGAAATAGAAGGTAAAAACGTAGTTTGTATTGTTAGTGGTAGTAATAATGATATTACTAGAACTGCCGAGATTAAAGAACGTGCTCTCTTGTTTGCTAATTTAAAGCATTACTTTATTGTTCGTTTTCCGCAACGTCCAGGAGCTTTAAAAGAGTTTGTTGCAGAAATTTTAGGACCTACAGATGATATTACTCATTTTGAATATTCTAAAAAATCTAGCAAAGAGAATGCACCTGCTATTGTTGGTATAGAACTAAAGAGCCCAGAAGATTTAGATCCGTTAATTAATAGAATGAAAGCCAATAATTTCTTTGGTGATTACTTAAATAATAAGCCCGATTTATTTCAATATCTAGTGTAAATAAAAACAATTTTACAGATTTTCATTAAAAATCACAATTGAAAACGTTTTCGTTGATTTGCAGCTAAATATAATGGATTATAAGCTTATTTATAAACATAAGATTTAGTAAATTCACTACTCAAGATAATAGTTTAGTCTTAAAATTGAAAATATGAGTGTAACTACAATACCACAAGAATATAAAATTACCGAGCTTATAGAACAAAAAGAATACTTAGTTGGTGGCGACTTAAAAAAATGGAGCGGACCAAGTACAGAAGTATTTTCTACAATTTCGTCTACAGAAGAATACAAACCAACATTGTTAGGTAGTATTCCAGATATGGGAGAAGAAGAAGCTTTAGATGCGTTAAATGCAGCTTTAAAAGCGTATGATCAAGGACAAGGAGCTTGGCCAACTATGCGCGTTAAAGAGCGTATAGATTGTATGGAGAAGTTTGTAGACAAAATGGTTACTAAGCGAGATGAAGTTGTGAAACTTTTAATGTGGGAAATTGGTAAATCTCTTCCAGATTCTGAAAAGGAATTTGACCGTACAGTAATTTATATTAAAGATACAATTGAAGATTATAAGCAGTTAGATAGAGATGCTGCAAAGTTTCAAAAAAGTGATGGTGTTTATGCACATATTCGCAGAGGGCCATTAGGGGTTGTTCTTTGTTTAGGACCTTATAATTATCCATTAAACGAGACATTTGCATTGCTTATTCCTGCAATAATAATGGGGAATACCACAATATTTAAGCCTGCTAAACACGGTGTTTTATTAATTACGCCATTGTTAGAGGCTTTTCAATCATCATTCCCAAATGGTGTTGTAAATATTATTTTTGGTAGAGGTAGAGCAGTAGCTAGCCCTATTATGAAAACAGGTAAGGTAGATGTACTTGCGCTAATAGGTAACAGTAAATCTGCTAATGCATTACAAGATCAGCACCCAAAAAGTAATAGGTTGCGTTTGGTTTTAGGTTTAGAAGCTAAAAACCCCGCTATTATTTTACCAGATGCCGATTTAGATTTAACTATAGATGAATGTATTGCTGGTACGTTATCTTTTAATGGTCAGCGTTGTACAGCTCTTAAAGTTGTTTATGTACACGAGAGTATTGCAGAAGAATTTAACAAGCGTTTTGCGAAACGAGTAGACGAACTTAAGTTTGGTAACCCATGGGAAAATGGAGCAAAACTTACGCCATTACCAGAACCAAGTAAACCTGCATATATACAAGAACTTATAGATGATGCTACAGCAAAAGGAGCATCAATCTTAAATGCAAAAGGCGGAGAGACTACAGATAATTATATTTGGCCAGCAGTATTATACCCTGTTACTAAAGATATGCGTGTGTACCAAGAAGAGCAATTTGGACCAGTAGTGCCAATTGTTTCTTTTAGTAATATAGAAGAACCTTTAGATGATATGGCTGCGTCTAATTACGGGCAGCAAGTAAGTTTATTTGGTAAGGATGTGTATACATTGGCACCGTTAATAGATACATTAGTAAACTTAGTTTGTAGAGTAAACTTAAACAGTTCTTGTCAAAGAGGACCAGACGTTTACCCATTTACAGGTCGTAAAGATTCTGCACAAGCAACATTAAGTGTGCACGATGCTTTACGTTCTTTCTCTGTACGTACTTTTGTTGCGTCTAAAGACAACGATATTAATAACGAAATTATAGAACAATTATTAGAGACTAGATTATCTAACTTTATTAGTACAGATTATATTTTATAGTACTATAATTTAAGAAGTATAAAAATCCTCTCAATTAATTTTGAGAGGATTTTTTTTCACAGTTTTTCATTATTTTTTCAGCTCTGTCTAATCCGCTGTAAGGATAAAATTTAATTGTTTGCTCTTCTTTTTTAAATAATTCTACAGCTTTTTTTACATCTTTACAAAATGGCTCTAATGGTTGTCCAAAAAACTTAGCTGCTCCCATATCCCATTCTGCTTTACTTAAAATTACTCTTGGGTTATTTGGTGCAAGTGCTAATGCTTTGTTATATATGGCAACGTTTTTACCAGATAATGTCATTCCATATTTTTGTCCGTCAAAAGCAATATATGCTGTGTTTAATAAAGCGTAAGACATTAATATTTCAGGATTGTTTTCAGATAGTTTGTCAGCAGCATCTAAAAATGTTTTTGCTTTGTTTAGTTTAGCAGTTAATACGGCTTCATCCTTAACACCAAACGCACTTATAATTTCTACGGTAGCAGCATAATACGGTGGTAGCCAATTTTCTTTTTCTGCCGTAGAAATACGCTCAAAAATTTGTACTGCTTCTATGTTCTTTTTGTTTTTCCATAACTCAAATGCTTTGGTCATTCCTTTTTCATATTGTGTTTGTGCAGTTACACTTGCTACACATACAAAGGCTACTAATAATGCTAACTTTTTCATTTTATTAAATTTTATGTTGTTGTTTATTGCTTTTTCAAATATCATAACCTTTGGTTGGTTATGCATTTTTAAGTTACTCAGTTGTTACTTTTAGTTTCTGAAACGTAGATTTATAAATTATCTAGTTGATTGTCTTTTTTATTATCACTTATAGTCCAAAAGAAACCAACAAAAAAGAAGCGATCTGCAGCTGGTCTAATAGTTCTACTCTCAAAAACACCATTAGAATTAGATTGGTTTTTAAATTGATATCCGTTTATATTTTGCGTGCCAAAAACATTGCTAACAGAGAAGTATAGTATTTTTTGCTGACTAATTAAATACGCCCAATTTGCATTTACAGCGTTGTAGTTTTTTGCTTTACTATTTAAAAAACCATTTTTATTTGGGTCTGTATAGTTACGCCCAGAAGCAAAATTATAGCTTAAACCAACCTGACTTTTTAAATTACTTATAAAGTGTTTTATAACTACAGAAGCATTGTGTTGCGATGCAAAACTTGGTGTAGCTTTGGTTGGGTAATTTTTGTAATCTCGTTCTGTATCTAAATACGAGTAAGACACCCAGTATTCTGTGTTTTTAATAGTTTTATTATCTCTCCAAAATAAGTCTAAGCCCTTTGCAAAACCAGCACCATTATTACTATAGTTTGCTGTTGGTAGTGGTTGTTCTGTATTGTATTTTACTAAGTTGTTATAGTCTTTGTAATAAGCTTCAGCCCTAAATATTTGCTTGTTTTTTACATACTGATAATTGGCAATTAGATGTGATGTATTTTCTGCTGAAAAATTGGTATTAAATTTTAAATATTCATTTCTAGGATTTTGGTAAAATTGCCCATATGCTAATGAAACTTGAGAGTTAGCGCCAGATTTGTATGCTATAGAAGCTCTAGGTGACGCGGTAAACTCATTTAATAAGCTAGAATACTCACCGCGTAAACCAATATTTGCAGCCAATTTTTTAGAAAAGAAAATATTTGCTTCTGCAAAAGACGCAGTAATGTTGTTATTAAATGTATAATTATAAGTATCCTCATTTAATGCAGTATAGTCTTCATTGAAATTGGTAATAAAATATTCTGCTCCAAAATTTAAACGAAATCTACTGTTGTAAAACTTACTTAACTTTAATTTTAAATGAGCAGCATTTTCTGTGTCTTGTACAGTATTGTCTATAATATCTAAATCAGAATAATCATTAGCGTAAGACAAGCCAGTTTGTATGCTCCAATCATTTTTAAAAAAGTCTTTATAGGATGTATTAAAGTATAAATTTCTATTTTTCATACCAAAGCGTATGCCTTCTTGTATATTTATGTCCTCTTGTGTTACATCAAAATTTACAGTGCTAAAAGCTCCATATAACTTAAGTAAACCATTATTATTAATTTTATGTCTGTATACAGCTTCACCACCAAAAGATTGTACAGGTTTATGCCACTCATTATTATCTGGGTAAAGCTCTTGGTACGGTTTTAAATTTATGTATGATGCATTTATACTAAGTGAGTTTTTTTTCCATTTTTGAGTGTTTCCAATACCAGCGCCTACTGTCATTAAAGATATGTCTGTACGTTCCTCCTCCGGCTCATCAATACTATTTAAAAGTAAAACACTAGATAATGCTTGTCCGTATTCAGCAGAATATCCGCCAGTAGAAAAAGTAATTCCTTTAAATAAAAAAGGAGATAATCTGCCACGTGTAGGTATGTTATTGGCTGTAGGTGAGTAAGGACTAAATACGCGCATACCGTCTACAAAAATTTGGGTTTCTTCAGCATCTCCACCGCGAACAAATAAACGACCGTCTTCTGCAACGTTAGATGTGCCAGGTAGTGTTTGTAGCGCACCAATAAAATCGCCCATTGCACCAGCAGTAGTAACAATATCTAAAGGTTTTAGCGCTGTAACTTTCGCATTTTCTCCTGCCTTAAATGAGCCTGCATTTACAATTACAGCATCTAAAGTATTTACGTCTTCTTTAAGTTTTATGGTTATATTTTTTAAGTTTTTAACCAAGTCAGTTAAGTGGTACGTTTCAAAAGAAATAAACGAAACTATTAAAGTTTGTTCTCCTGTTTCTTCTGTGGTAAATGTAAATGTTCCATTGTCTATAGTTGCTGTACCATCATAAGTGCCATCTAAATAAACGTTGGCACCACCAATAGGGAGGCCTTTATTATCTGTTACTTTTCCAGAAATGGTGGTTTGTGCAGTTAGCGATAACTGAGTTAGTATAAATAATAAGAAAAGAAACTGTTTCATTTTAATAAGGTTTATTATTGTTTTAGATTGATGCTACAAATGTGACCTAGTTTGCAGTGTTTTGATAAAAAGAAATACCCAATTGTAGAATTTTACAGACCAACTGTTTTTTATACATTAATTAACATAAATGTGTTAATTCTGTAGTGTTGTTTCGGTAGTAATCTAGTTACCTTTGTACGCTTGTTTATGATTGAATTGTAGTCTAATTTATTTAGAAAGAAGTAGAAAAAATGAGCGCTAAGAAAATGAATAAAAAAGCATTAATTGCTTTAGCTATTGGGGGGTTTGGTATTGGAATGACAGAGTTTGTTATTATGGGTATTTTACCAGATGTAGCAATAGCATTAAAGATAACTATACCGCAAGCAGGACATTTTATAGCTGCATATGCTTTAGGAGTTGTAATTGGTGCGCCAATATTATCTACAATTGGTAGCAAATGGCCATCTCATAAAATGTTATTGGCTTTAATGCTTTGGTTTACTGTTTTTAATACACTTTCTGCTTTCTCGGAGAGTTACTCTAGTTTGCTAATTTTTAGATTTTTATCTGGTCTTCCTCACGGTGCTTTTTTTGGTATTGGGGCAGTGGTTGCTGGTAAATTAGCAACACCAGGTAAAGAACCACAAGCAATGGCAATTATGTTTGCAGGTCTTACTGTTGCAAATGTAATTGGTGTACCTATAGGTACTTATTTTGGGCATCATTTTAGCTGGAATGTAGCTTTTATGATGGTAGGTGTTGTTGGTATTATGGCTATGTTAGGTGTTTACTTTTGGATGCCAAAATTGCCTCCATCATCATCAGAAAATGTAAAAAAAGATTTTCAGATTTTTAAACGATTAGAACTTTGGGTTCTTATTTTGTTAACTACAGTGGGTACAGGTGGCTTTTTTGCTTGGTATAGTTATATAGCGCCATTAATTACAGACGTATCTAAATACCCTGAATATATGATTGGTTATGCTATGATTTTAGCAGGATTAGGAATGGTTGCGGGTAATTTTTTAGGAGCAAAATTAACAGAGAGGTTATCGCCAATGAGAGCCGTAATTACAAGTTTAGGTCTAATGGCTTTAGCTTTAGTAATTAATGCTTCTTTTGCAGCTAATCCCGTTTTAGTTTTAGTCTTAACTTTTGTAATTGGAGCAATATCTTTTAGTGTAGTTACACCATTACAAATGGCAATTATAAATGCATCCAAAGGATCAGAAATGTTAGGTTCTTCTATGAACCAAAGTGCATTTAATATGGGTAATGCATCCGGAGCTTATTTAGCTGGTTTGCCAATAGCAATGGGGTATAGTGTTATATCTTCTAGTTATGTTGGTGCTATTTTAGCCGGTACAGGTGCTTTAATTGCTGTTGGTATTGTTTTAAGTAGAAAAAGAAAAAAGAAAGCAAATAGCTCCAATCAATAATTAGTAGGGTAATTTTATCTTGTCAAGCTTGTTTTTTATTTCTAGTTTAGTTTGATATAAAACTAACCAATGAAATTTAAACAATACGGCTACCTACTTCTTTTACTTTTTGTACTACAATCTTGTACTAATAAAAACCCAGAAGAGATCGATATTTCTGAAACGGAAATTGAAGTATCCTATCTTAAAGATGAAGCTATTGAAGATGTTATTACTGTAGCGCCAATAGTTGAGGAGGATTCAATTTATAAAGCTGAAGAAGAAGAAATAGTACAAGATCTAGATATTCCAGAAACTGTAATAGCAGAAACAGAACCAGAATCAGAAGAACAGTCTTACAAACCTGTAGAATATCCAGTTTTTAAAGCTCCAAATTATTCTAATAAAGAAATAAAGTTTTATACGGTAGCTGATATTCCTAAACCTAGAGGAGAAGGTATTTTAGGATACGTTAGTGATCCAGATGGTTATATCTCTGCTATATATGAAGAGGAGATAAATAAAGTGTTGTTTGAGCTAGAAGCACATACATCTGCAGAAGTTACTGTTGTTATTGTTAAAAGTATAGGAGATAGAATACCTAAAAACTTTGCAACAGAACTCTTTAATAAATGGGGAATTGGTAAAGCAGATAAAGATAATGGTTTATTAATTTTAACTGTAATGGACCAGCGTAGAACCGAGTTTGAAACTGGTTATGGCTTAGAAACGGTGCTAACAGATAATACTTGTTATAGAATTGGGACAGATGAAATTGTTCCATTTTTTAAAGAAGGAGAATACGGTCAGGGCTTACTTAAGGCTTCAGACAGAGTAAAACAAATTGTAGAAAATCCAGATACTCTAGATTATATATACTCTAATGATGTTACTTATGAAGTAACTAGCAATAACAATAATACTAACTATTTTAATTATTTGCCTAGTAATTTGGGAATCTGGTTTTATGTTTTTATGTTATATATAATTAGTTGTATTTGTTTAAGCTTGTACTTCTATATATACATAGAAAGTATAGATAGGTCTAAAGAAGATTATTATGATAAATACAACAGACTGTTAGAGCATAAAATGGGATGTTTATATATTTTATTTCCAATTCCGTTACTTCATTTAAATAGCAGAATTATTAATTTATTAAAATCATATAGGTACGACCCCAGATTTAGTAAGGTTAATGGTAAGCCTTTGATATTATTGAATTCTAAAAATGAGAGAAACTTTTTAAAAGAAGGTCAGATTATAGAAGAAAATATAAACTCTGTAGATTATGATGTTTGGGTAACAGACGATGAAAGTGATGTTTTAATATTAAAGTATGAAGGCAATTCTAGTAGAAAATACGCAAGATGTAAAGAGTGTAAGTATAAAACAAAAGGGAAAACTAGATCTAAAGTTACTAAAAGAGCTAATTATGATAGACAAGGTGAACGTATAGATTATTATGAATGTAAAAACTGTAATGATAAAACATCTGAAGTTGTTGTATTAGCAAAATTGGTAAGAGAAAGCTCTAGTTCTTCTAGTAGTTCTAGCTCTGGGAGTGGCTATTCATCATCGTCATCTTCTTCATCATCTTCATCTTCTTCCTCATCTTCAAGTTATGGAGGTGGTAGCTCTGGAGGAGGAGGAGCAGGTGTTAGCTGGTAACTTTAAAAATATAAAAAGCCTTTGAATGTAGATTTCAAAGGCTTTTTCACTAGTATATAATTGTACTAAGATTATATGTTTTTAACCAGCCAATTGCCTACTTCACTTGTTTTAAAAGATTCTCCACCATCAGCTAAATCTTCTGTTACATAGCCTTCTTCTAAAGATTTGTTTACAACATCTCTTATTGTTTGTGCTTCTGTAGTTAATCCAAAATCTTCAAATAACATTGCGGCAGATAAAACTGTTGCTAGTGGGTTAGCAATATCTTTTCCTGCTGCTTGTGGGTAAGAACCGTGTATTGGCTCGTATAATTTATTTTTTGTTCCTACAGATGCAGATGGCATTAACCCCATAGATCCAGATATTACAGAAGCTTCATCTGTTAAAATATCTCCAAAAAGATTTTCTGTAATAATAACATCATATTCACTTGGCCATTGTACCAAACGCATAGCTACAGCATCTACAAACTCATAACTAACAGTTACTTCTGGGTAATCTTTTTCCATTGCCTGTACTGTTTCTCTCCATAGTCTAGAAGATTCTAATACGTTAGCTTTGTCTACACAACATAATTTTTTGCCACGTGTCATTGCCAATTCAAAACCTTTTACAGCAAGTCTTGTAATTTCATCGCGAGTATAGGTCATTGTATCAAAAGCAGTGTTTCCGTTATCTTTTCGGCCTCTTTCGCCAAAATAAACACCACTAGTAAGTTCTCTTAATATAATTAAGTCTGTACCTTCTATACGCTCTCTTTTTAATGGAGATTTATCTATTAAAGAAGGAAAAGTAAATGTTGGTCTAACATTAGCGAACAGGCCTAATTTTTTCCTCATTTTAAGTAACCCTTGTTCAGGTCTTACTTTAGCAGAAGGGTCATTATCAAATCTAGGATGACCAATAGCGCCAAATAAAACAGCATCTGCTGCTTCGCAAATAGCGTGAGTTTCATCTGGGTAAGGCTCACCAACAGCATCTATAGCTGCAGCTCCTGTTAATGCAGGTGTCCAGTTAATTTCGTGATTGTATTTTTCTGCAATAGCGTTAGATACTTTTATAGCCTGGTCTATTACTTCTGGTCCTATACCGTCACCGGCTAATACTGCTATGTTTAGTTTCATATTAATATGTACTCTTTATGTTATTATATTTTTATTTTGCTAAATAATATTTAGCATTTTCTCTGTTGCTTTTATTGCAGATACTGTCTGGTCAGAGTCTAAACCACGAGTTTTAAATTCGTTATCTGCTTTTTTCCAAGTAATAATTGTTTCGCATAAAGCATCAGAATTACTACCCGGCGGTATACGTACGGCGTAATCTATTAATTTTGGCAACTCAATTTTTTTAGCTTTATAAATCTTATTTATCGCATTCATAAAAGCATCATACTGGCCGTCTCCTTGAGCATTTTCTTCAAAAAGTTCTTTCTCTATCTCTACAGCAACTGTAGTAGATGGCTTTAGACCCTTAGAGTGGGTAAGCACGTAAGACTTTATAATTACCTTTTCTTGGTAACTACCGCTATCTAAAACATCAGAAATTATATACGGTAAGTCTTCTTTAGTAACCTTTTCTTTTTTATCACCCAACTCAATAATACGTAGTGTAACTTTCCCTAAATCATCATCATTTAGAGTAAGACCAAGTTCTTGTAAGTTTTTTAAAATGTTTGCCTTTCCAGATGTTTTACCTAGTGCATATTGTCTTTTTCTACCAAAACGTTCTGGTAGTAAATCGTTAAAATAAAGATTCTTTTTACTGTCTCCATCTGCATGTATGCCGGCAGTTTGCGTAAAAACGTTTTCGCCAACAATAGGTTTATTTGCAGGTATTCCAAAGCCTGTAAAAGTAGATACAAGTCTACTTACGGTATACAAAGATGTTTCTTTTAGAGCTATTTCTATATCTGGTAAAAAATCGTTAATTACAGCCACAACACTTGCCATTGGAGCATTACCGGCACGTTCTCCCATACCGTTTACGGTTAAATGTAGTCCGTGGCAACCCGCTTTAAGAGCTTCCATAACATTGGCAACACTTAAATCATAATCATTATGACCGTGAAAATCAAAATGAAGATTTGGATACTTTTTAACTAAATCTGTTATGTAAGCAAACGTTTCTGTGTGCGTTAAAATTCCTAAAGTGTCTGGCAGTAAAACTCTTTTTATAGGTTGATTTGATAAGAAATCTAAAAATTGATATACATATTCTAATGAATTTCGCATACCGTTGCTCCAATCTTCTAAGTAAACATTTGTTTCTATTTGATGCTTTTGAGCAAGAAGTATAGTAGCTTCAATTTCTTTGAAATGCTGCTCTGGTGTTTTTTTTAGTTGATGCGTAAGATGATTTAATGATCCTTTAGTTAGTAAATTTTGAACCTTAGCACCAGCATCTTGCATCCATTTAATAGATACGCCATTATCTACAAAAGTTAAAACTTCTATTTTATTTATAAAATTATGAGAAGCTGCCCAATTTGTAATTTTTTGCACGGCAAGTAATTCACCGTTAGATACACGAGCCGAGGCAACCTCAATTCTATCTACTTTTAGTTCTTCTAAAAGTAATTTGGCAAGGGTTAATTTTTCAGAAACAGAAAAGGACACTCCAGATGTTTGTTCACCATCACGGAGTGTGGTATCCATTATTTCAATTTTTCTTTTCATTATAGTTTTGGTGGGTTATTCAGGTACGTATTAAATTATAGTGGAGTATTTTCAGCAAAAGCCGTAATCTCTTCTTTAATATTTAATAAGTAATCAATATCATCAAAACCATTTAGCATATTGTCTTTTTTGTATGCATTAATGTCAAACGATTCTTTTTCTCCAGTACCAACAATAGTAATGGTCTGTTCAGGTAAACTAATTTCTACTTGTGCTTTAGGGTCTTTTTCTGTTTCAGCATATATTTTTTCTAAAAATTCTGCAGAAACTTGTACCGGTAATACCCCGACATTTAAACAGTTATTTCTAAAAATATCAGCAAAAAAACTAGAAACTACACACCTAAATCCATAATCGTATACTGCCCATGCTGCGTGTTCACGAGAAGATCCTGAACCAAAGTTTTTACCACCTACCAGTATTTTACCAGCGTATTTATCTTGGTTTAATACAAAATCTTTTTTAGGAGTATTGTCTGGGTTATAGCGCCAGTCTCTAAATAGATTATCTCCAAAACCTTTACGTTCTGTAGCTTTTAAAAATCTAGCAGGTATTATTTGGTCTGTATCTACGTTTTCTATTGGTAGCGGAACTATGCTACTTTTTAATGTGTTGAATTTGTCGTATGCCATTTTAAATTTACTTTTAACCTCTAGCTTTTGGCTATTGGTGTATTTTAATTATCAATTTTCTAAAGCTTTTAGTTGGTAACTAAGAGCTAATAGCTAACAGCTATTTTATAGCAATTCTCTGGGGTCTGTTACTTTTCCAGTAACTGCTGCAGCGGCTGCAACAAGAGGAGATGCTAACAATGTTCTAGAACCTGGACCCTGTCTACCTTCAAAATTTCTGTTAGATGTACTTACCGCGTATTTGCCTGTAGGTACTTTATCATCATTCATAGCTAAACAAGCAGAACAACCTGGTTCTCTAAGTTCAAAACCAGCAGCTGTTAAAATATCTAATAAACCTTCTTCTTTAATTGCAGCTTCTACTTTATGAGAACCAGGAACCAACCAAGCGGTAACGTTTGGTGCTTTTTGTTTTCCTTTAATAATCTCTGTAAACGCTCTAAAATCTTCAATTCTTCCGTTGGTACAACTTCCTAAAAAGACAAAGTCAATTGGCTTACCAATCATAGAATCACCTTCATTAAAGGCCATATATTGCAACGATTTTTTATAGGTAGATACACCACCTTCTAAACTCTCTGCAGTTGGTATGTCATTACCAATACCCATACCCATACCAGGATTGGTACCGTAAGTAATCATTGGTTCTATATCTTCACCTTTAAAAGTAAGTTCTTTATCAAAAGTGGCATTTTCTTCAGTATATAATGTATCCCAATATGCTTTTGCTTTATCCCAAGCAGTACCAGTTGGTGTAAATTCTCTTCCTTTAACGTAATCTAATGTTTTTTCGTCTGGAGCAATCATACCACCACGGGCACCCATTTCTATGCTTAAGTTACAAACCGTCATACGGCCTTCCATAGACATATTCTTAAATACATCACCAGCATATTCTACAAAATATCCGGTAGCACCAGATGTAGTTAATTGTGATATAATGTATAATGCAACATCTTTAGGAGTAACACCTTTACTAAGGTTACCAACAACGTTAATACGCATACTTTTTGGTTTAGGCTGCATTATACATTGTGTAGCCAATACCATTTCTACTTCAGACGTACCAATACCAAAAGCAATTGCACCAAAAGCACCATGTGTAGATGTGTGTGAGTCTCCACACACAATAGTTGCACCTGGTTGTGTAATTCCGTATTCTGGACCAACAACGTGTACAATGCCATTTTTCTCGTGACCTAATCCCCAATAACTAATACCGTGCGCGTTAGAGTTTTCTTCTAAAGCTTTTAACTGTTTAGCAGATAAAGGATCTTTTACGGGTAAGTGTTGGTTAATAGTTGGTGTGTTATGGTCCGCAGTAGCAAATGTTTTTTCTGGGTGTTTAACACCAATGTTTCTACTTTTTAAGCCTAAAAAAGCAACAGGACTTGTTACTTCATGTACCATATGGCGGTCTATAAAAAGAACATCTGGTCCGTTTTCTATTTTTCTTACTACGTGGGAGTCCCACACCTTGTCAAACAGTGTTTTCATGTATTATTTATTTTCGTCTTAGTTAGGATAAAGATTTGTGTAATTCTACACTATCTTATTCTTAAGTTTCTAATAAAACCTCTAACTATCAAAAATAAAGAATACTAAAAATTGTTTGTTAAAATATTGTGTAAAATTACGATGTTCAACTTATATACGTCCATATGTTTTTGTGCTTTACAAGTTGTGCGTATGCTTCTGAAACCACAGTATTACTAGGATTACTAAGACTAGGGTCCTCTTTTAAAATTTTAATAGCATAATGCCTAGCCGTTTGTAAAATGTCGTTGTCTTTTACAATGTCTGCTATTTTTAGGTTTAAAACACCGCTTTGTTGCGTACCCATAATATCTCCAGGTCCACGAAGTTTTAAATCTACCTCTGCAATTTCAAAACCATCGTTGGTACGCACCATTGTTTCTAGTCTTGTTTTGGCATCAGGGGACAGTTTATGACTGGTCATTAAAATACAATAACTTTGGTCTGCACCACGACCAACACGACCTCTTAATTGGTGTAGTTGAGACAAACCAAAACGTTCTGCACTCTCAATAATCATAACAGAAGCATTAGGTACATTAACACCAACTTCTATTACAGTTGTAGCTACCATTATTTGAGTTTCACCTTTTATAAATCGTTGCATTTCAAATTCTTTGTCAGCGGGTTTCATTTGTCCGTGTACAATTGATATTTGATATTTAGGTGCAGGAAAATCACGAGATATACTCTCGTAACCATCCATAAGATCTTTATAGTCCAAAGCTTCAGACTCTTGTATTAATGGGTAAACAACATATACTTGTCTGCCTATATTTATTTCATCCTTTAAAAAACTAAAAACTTTTAGTCTGTTAGAGTCAAATCTGTGTACGGTTTTAATTGGTTTACGACCAGGAGGTAACTCATCTATTACAGAAATATCTAAATCGCCATACAAACTCATTGCTAAGGTTCTAGGAATAGGAGTGGCTGTCATTACCAAAATATGCGGAGGCACAGTGTTTTTACGCCATAGTTTTGCACGTTGAGCTACTCCAAATCTATGTTGTTCATCTATAATTGCTAAGCCTAAATTTTTGTATTGTACCTTATCTTCTAATAAAGCGTGTGTGCCAATTAAAATATGAAGTTCACCACTTTCTAAATCTTCGTGAATAACTTTTCTGGCAGATTTTTTTACAGAACCTGTGAGTAAAGCTACTTTTATATCTAACCCTTGTAGTAGTTCTGTTATGCCGTGGTAGTGTTGTGTTGCTAAAATTTCTGTAGGAGCCATTAAACACGCCTGAAAACCATTGTCTAAAGCCAGTAAAATTGTCATTAAAGCAACAATAGTTTTACCAGAACCAACATCTCCCTGTAAAAGTCTGTTCATTTGTGCATTACTGCCTAAATCTGCTCTAATTTCTTTAATAACTCTTTTTTGAGCATTAGTAAGCTCAAACGGCAAATGGTTGTTGTAAAAATCACCAAAATAAGTACCTACCGCAGTAAACGGAAAGCCCTTAATTTTGTTTTTACGAACCATTTTTTTTGCAATTAACTGTAGCTGAATGTAAAATAACTCTTCAAACTTAAGCCTAAACTGTGCTTTTGCTAATTCTTCCTGACTTTTAGGAAAGTGTATATTTAATAGGGCATCACTCTTACCCATTAACTTTAATTCAGATAATAAATAAGTAGGTAGTGTTTCTACAAACCTAGCTTTTGTATCTAAAAAAAGCTGTTGCATTAACTTACTTGTACCCTTGTTTGTAATACCTCTACTACTTAGTTTTTCTGTAGAAGGGTAAATAGGTTGCATACTAACTTTTAGCCCTTTTTTATGGTCTTCTAAAAGTTCTAATTCTGGATGAGGCATAGAAAAAGTACCATTAAACCAATTTGTTTTACCGTATATAACATAAGGTACATTTAGTTTAATGTTTTCTCTAATCCACTTTTGTCCTCTAAACCAAACCAGCTCCATTTTTCCAGTCTCATCTACAAAAGTGGCAACGAGTCTTTTTCCTCTTTTTTGCTCAATAGCTTTTAACTGTATTATTTTACCTATTACTTGTACTTCTGCGCTATTGCGTTGCAGCTCATTAATTTTGTAATAGTGTGTTTTGTCTAAATATCTATTAGGAAAAAGATTTATTAAATCTTGATAGGTGTAAATGCCTAATTCACCCTGTAAGGTTTCGGCTCTACTTGGGCCAACACCTTTTAAATATGCAATGGGAGTTTGTAAATAATTAGCATTCATACGACTAAAATAAACCGAATCTGAACAACTGCAAAAGATGAAAATGCTTATTTTGGTTGAAAATTAGAATGATGACTTTTTTTAGATACTTTTCTCTATTTTTTATTTGCACTCAATGTCTTGTTTTACAGGCACAAGAGCAATCAAAAGTAGACTTTTTAGAGGCAGATGTAGTGTTGTACCCAAATGCAGAAACCAAGACAATAAATGGTACTGTTAGCTATACTTTTACAACATTAGCAAAGGTAGATTCTGTTTTTTTAGATGCAAAGCATATGACCTTTACTAAAGTTTTGCTAAATAATAGGTCTGTAAAACATATTGTAGACGCAAATAGAATTACACTGTTTAAAAAGTTAAAAGAAGGAAAAAAGTACAAATTAGAGCTTACCTACAAAGCAGAGCCAAAGCAAACACTTTACTTTTTTGGGTGGAATAAAGAGGATACTACAAACAACCAAATTTGGACACAAGGACAGGGTAAATATACAAGTCATTGGTTACCTAGTTTTGATGATATGAATGAGAAAGTGGTGTTTAATTTAGACATAACGTTTCATGAAAAATACCAGGTAATTGCTAACGGAAAACTTAAAAGTACAAACACAACTAATGGCTTAAAAAGATGGCAGTATACAATGTCTAATCCTATGTCTAGTTATTTATTAGCTTTTGCTATTGGTAAGTATTCTGTAAAAAAACAAGTTTCTAGTTCTGGCATACCAATAGAGCTATATTACTACCCAAAAGATTCTGCTAAGGTTGAAACTACATATAGATATAGCAATGAGATTTTTAACTTTTTAGAGAATGAAATAGGTGTGCCTTATCCTTGGCAGGTTTATAAACAAATACCTGTTAGAGATTTTTTATATGCAGGTATGGAAAATACAACAACAACCATTTTTTCTGATGCTTATGTTGTAGATTCTATTGCATATAATGATACCAACTATGTAAATATTAATGCGCACGAATTGGCACACCAATGGTTTGGAGATTTAGTTACAGAGGTTAGTAGTAATCACCATTGGTTGCACGAGGGTTTTGCAACGTATTACGCGTATTTAGCACAAAAAGAAGTTTTAGGAGAAGATTTTTTTAATTGGAAGTTATATTCAACAGCACTACAATTAGATAAATTTAGCCAAAATAATAAAGGAGAATCTTTAATAAACCCTAAAGCTAGTAGTTTAACCTTTTACGAAAAAGGAGCTTGGGCTTTACACGCTTTAGTACATAAAGTTGGTAAAGATGCTTTTAAAAAAGGTGTAAAGAAATATTTAGAGAAGCATAAGTATAAAAATGTAACTGTATCAGACTTTTTAAAAAGTATAGAAGAGGCTAGTGGTACAGATTTATCAGACTATAAAAAAACGTGGTTAGAAGCTACGACTTTCCCAACAGATAAAGCAAAAGCTATTTTAAAAAAGACATCTTCTTCTGTTGCATCATTCTATATGCTACAAAAAGAATTAAGTGTAAGTAAAAAGCCAAATAGCGTAATTATAGACAGGTATTGGGAGCAAACAACATCAACAGAACTTAAAAATAATATTATAGAATTTTATTCAAAGTCTTTATCTAAGGCTGTTAAGGATAATATTTTAAAATCTAACAACGTAATGTTACGCAAAACATTGGCTTTAAATACGCCTAAAATTTTAGGAGAAGATGTTTCTTTCTTCGAGTCTTTTTTAACCGATGAAAGCTATACAACTATAGAAAATATATTATATAAGTTATGGATTTATAATCCAGAAAAACGCGTAGATTATTTAGATAAAACAGAAGGAGTTATAGGTTTTTCTAGTAAAAATGTTAGACAATTATGGTTAGCATTGGCAATTATGACCAAAGAGTATAATGTAGATTTAAAAGCTGAATATCTAAAGGAATTAAGAGGTTATACAAGTGAAGTAGAATATTTTGAAACTAGGCAATTGGCTTTTTCTTATTTAAACGATTTGTTTTATTTAGATGATACTAACCTAAAAGATTTAATACACGCTACAAACCATCCTGTTTGGCAGTTTAAAAAGTTTGCCAGGAATTTGGTTGAAGATTTACTAGAGAAAAAGGAATACAAAAAGAAATTAGAAGAGCTAGAAGGTCAAGTTTCTAAAGCAGATTTTAAATATATTAAAAGTAAATTGTAATTATGCGAGCAATGGTAATTTCTGGAGGAGGTAGTAAGGGTGCTTTTGCAGGCGGTGTAGCACAATACTTGTTACAAGATGCAAAACATAATTATGATATGTTTATTGGCACATCTACCGGAAGTTTACTTATTTCTCATTTAGCATTGCAAAAAATAGAGAAAATAAAATCTATTTACACATCTGTTAATCAAGAGCATATTTTTAGCTCTTGCCCGTATACAATTACCAAAAAACACGGTATAGAAACTATTGGAATTAATCATTTTAGAGTATTAAAAAATATATTGCTTGGTAGTAAAACCTTTGGAGAAAGTCACAATCTCTTAAAACTAATAAAACAGTCTGTAACAGAAATAGAATTTGATTTATTAAAAGAAAGAAAGATAGAAATTGTAGTTACTGTAGCAAATTTATCTTTAAATAAAGTAGAGTATAAGTCTATTAAAGAATGTACTTACGATGAGTTTTGCGAGTGGATCTGGATCTCTTGTAATTACACACCATTTATGAGTTTGGTTAAAAAAAATGGATGCGAATATGCAGATGGTGGTCTTGGTAGTATGGTGCCTATAGAAGAAGCTATTAAAAGAGGAGCAACTATTATAGATGCTATTATTTTACAGACCGAAACCAATTTATTTAATAGAATGCCATCTAAAAATGCATTTTCGTTGTTAACCAATATGTTTGCTTTTATGGCAGACAGAATAGAACAACAAAACATACGTATTGGGAAGTTTGTAGCCAACCATAACAATACAATTATTAACTTTTATTACACACCTACCATTTTAACTACAAATTCGCTTATTTTTGAAGAGAAAAAAATGACTGCTTGGTGGAAAAGTGGTTACGATTTTGCAAAGAATAAAAATACAGAAACTAACCATATAGATATAGAATGAGAGCATTAGTTATTAGCGGTGGCGGAAGCAAAGGAGCGTTTGCCGGAGGAGTAGCTCAGTATTTAATGGAGATAGAGAATAGAGATTATGATATTCTTGTGGGTACTTCTACAGGTAGTTTATTAATTTCTCATTTAGCATTAAACAATGTTGGTTTGTTGTATGACTTGTATACCAATGTAAATCAGCGTAAAATATTTAGTTTAAATCCGTTTGTGGTTAACCGTAAAGGAGATAGAGAATTTGTATCTATTAACTATTTTAATGTGTTGCTTCAGTTTATAAAACGTAAACGAACTTTTGGTGAAAGTAAGTCTCTACGAACTACAATTAAAAAACATTTTACAGTATCAGACTATAGGCAAATTATAGAGAATACGTCTAAGGATGTTGTGGTAACGGTTTCTAATTTATCTAAAAATAGAGTAGAGTATAAGTCTATTAGAGATTTTAGTTATGAAGAATTTTGTGATTGGATCTGGATTTCTTGTAACTATATTCCTTTTATGTCTTTGGTGAAAAAAGATGGATACGAATATGGTGATGGTGGTTTAGGCTGTGTATTACCTATAAGAGAGGCTATAGAACGTGGCGCTACAGAAGTAGATGCCATTATCTTAGAATCCGAAAAAATGGAACACAATAAAGTATTAGGTAAAAATCCGTTTTCCTTAATGCTTAGTATTTATGGTTTTGTTTTAGACCAAATAGAATACCATGATATATCTGAAGGTGTAATTTATGCAAAACACAAAGGTGTTAAGCTAAATTTATATTACACGCCAACAAAACTTACCGAGAACTCTTTAGTCTTTAATAAAAAGTTAATGGCACAATGGTGGGAGCAAGGGTTTAGTTATGCTGAGAAAAAAGTCACAAAACTTAGCAATATATAACCATATTTTGGAACTTATTTAAGGGTGTTTTTTAATACGAATTACTGTTTTTTATCGTTATTTATTTTTAACAAAATATGTAACCTTAAATTATGATGACGAACCTTAAGTTCTTAAGATTTTCTTTACTTGTTTCATTAGCTTTTATAAATGTATTTAGTTTTTACTCCTGTAATAAGGAAGATACTAACAATGATGATGCTAGTGTTACAGAAGATGCCTTAAAATTAGATGAATATTTTTATATAAACGAAGAAAAAACGGTAGTAAACTATATTCTTTCGTCAGAAGATTATAATTCTTTTTTAGTTCCAGATACAGAAAAAGATTTTTCTAAAATTACCAAAAAAGTTTACGAGCATTTTGAAGATGATTTCGATTTTATTTTTATTCTTTCTAATGAAAAAGAACAACCTAGCGGTTTGTATTATGGTGTTACATACACAGCTCAAAATAATATAGAAGGAATAGGAGGAAACCTTTATAATGGTACTGCAAAGTATGGTTCTGCAGGTAAACTAAAGAGTGTTATACATATGCCTAGAACGGAATATATTAAAAATGGTCCATTCTTACATGAAATTATGCACTATTGGGGAAACTATGATTTTATAGAAACACAAGAAAACGGACATTGGGGTTTCTCTTCTATAGGAGGGCAACTAGGTGGTTTTGATGAGTTAGTAGACTCTGGAGATAATACATACATTGGAAAATTAAATGGAGAAAAAGGATTTGGAACCTTTGCAAACGGAGGTAATAGTATTCCTTATAGTAATGCAGAACTTTATTTAATGGGTTTAATTGGAGCAGATGAGTTAAATGATATTAAAATTGCTAAAAATGCAAAAACAACAAAGTACGGTGAGTTTGCTGCAGATGAAATTATAACATTAACTGCTAGTGATATTGTAGCTAAGCACGGAGAAAGAAAACCATCTGTAGCAGCATCGCAAAAGTTATTTAATGCTATTGTAGTTGTAATTTCTAAAAGTGCGCTTTCTAAAGATGTAATGAATAGTTTAGAGGATAATATAGAGAATTTTTCTAGAAATGCTGCACCAGATGCTTCTTGGGGAAATACAAATAACTTTTGGATGGCAACTAAAGAAAAAGCAACATTAAATATAGTAATACCTAATCCTAAAAAATAGTATTAATTTATCTTTTTTAAATATTTCAAAGGCATCTAAAAAGTTATTTTAGGTGCTTTTTTTATTTGTACAATGGGTTTCTATATGTGTATATAGATATGAATTTATATTGTTTTAAAAGCCTTTACAGCTTCTTTTATATAAAGAAATAACTATTATATACGCAAGTGTCAAAAAGCAATCGCAAAAAAAAGACTGTCATAAGACAGTCTTTTAATTATAAAATAATAAGTTTATTGTTTACCATAATTCACTAATCTCTTTTTTAATAAAAGTAAGAGCTGTTGCAGATGGTGAAGGTTTGTCCATAGTATCGTTTAATATATCTTCTCTTAACTTGTCTGCAGATTCTGTCTGACTTAAAGCAGTCTTACGAATTATTTGTACTGTAGCGCTTTTAGCTGTTTTAATGATATTCCAGCTTTCGTCAGATAAATATATTTGTTGAGATAGGTTATGATCAAACTCCTTTTCTATATTCTTTATTAATAAAGTTTCATATGCATTTTTATCATTACCAACTGGGGCAACACGCACAACTAAACTTGGAATAGAAATACGTTCTAAAAAAAGGGCCATACGCTCATAAGCTTGTAATCTTGTAGGTAACGTACTTTTCTGAGAATCTTTATGCAATAAAAATCTTCTTCTTCCGTCTTCGTTTTTAGTGTGTAATTTAAAAAAATAAAATGCTACAATACCAGTTACTACACTTGGTAATAAATATGCAAACATTTGTAAAACTATTTCAGATGTCATTGTGGTTATTTTTAAGTTTGACTACGGTTGTAGAACGCATATTTTTTTCAAAAATTATATAAAACCAGAAATAGTCTTTTTGTCAATTATTTTAAATTTTTCATATGTTCTCTAACTCTAAGATAAAAGTTAGGATAGTCAGTATGTATTTTAAATAAAAGGTTAGAAGTCTCTTGTGTTGTACTTTCTAACGTAATACGCTCAGCAACTATATCATACTTAGTTACTAAAGTATTGTGCAATGCAGATAAACTTCCAGAATTACTAGAAATTGTTAATTTAGAATCTGTATTTAAGAGCATTATTTTAGATATGTTTTCTAAAAATGCTTCACCTGTAGCACTTATTTTAGTTTTAGAAGCATCTAAAACGTTTTGTGCACTTTCTGTTATTACAACTTCACCATTTACAACACTAATTTTAGCATTCTCTCCTAAAGACTGTTTTGCGTTTGTTAAAACAACAATAGCAGTAGAATCGTTTTTACTAAAAGAAGTTTCTAAAATAGATAGTTGTGTTTCTTTAGATTTTAAAGCCTCAAGTGTTTTCTCCATATTCTTAGAATTCTGGCTAGAGACCTGCGTAAAGTTTTTAAGATTGTTTAATAAAGATTTATTAGCTTCTTGTAGCTCAGTAGCCTGACTTTTATACAGATCAGATTCAGCAACACTTACTTTTGCGATTTTCTTAGCTTCAGCTAAGGCTATATTAGTCTTAGTAATGCTATCTTTTAAATTATCTATTTGCAGTATCAAATCGCTCTTTTTCTGAGCAAAAGCAGCAGTAGTTACGCATAAAAGTAGTAGGATAGATAGGGTAATCTTTTTCATATATAATTATAATTTGAGTGACAAATTTAAACATTTAATTAAGGTGACAATTGTTATTTTTAAAAGATGCTTTTTTAGAGTTAAAAAAACGGTAACTGCTTAAAATATTGTTTAAAGATGTACTGTAAATAATGACTGGCATATTGTTTTTTAATATCTTGCGACACAAAATTAATTAGTGTGCCAAAATTATCTTATACAACTTGTATTGTAATACCTTGCTATAACGAAGTTAAAGAGCTTAAGAATAGAGTTTACAACGGTTTTTTAGAACAAGATTCAGATGCATTTATATGTTTTGTAGATGATGGCTCTACAGATGGCACTTTTAAAGAGTTACAAGCTTTAGAGAAGCAGTACCCAACAAAGGTAGTTGCATATAAAAATGAAGCTAATGTTGGCAAGGCAGAATCTGTACGAAACGGTATTAATTATGCTGCTGCTAATTTTGATTTTAAGTTGATTGGTTATTTAGATGCAGATTTGGCAACTTCTTTAGAGGAGTTTTGTTCTTTAACGTCTTATGTTAAGGATAATATATCTTTTGTTTTTGGTTCTAGAATTATGAAATTAGGTTCTATTATAGAACGCAAATCTTCACGTTTTTTTATAGGAAGGTTTATAGCAACAATAATATCTAAAATACTAGATTTAAAGGTATACGATACGCAATGTGGCTCTAAATTATTTACTAAAGAGTTGGCATTAGAAGTTTTTAATAAACCTTTTGTTTCTCGCTGGCTTTTTGATGTAGAAATTTTTAATAGAATAGTAGTGTTTTATGGTAAAGAGATTGCACTGCAGAAAATGTTAGAAATTCCGCTTAAAAGATGGGTAGATCAAGGAGATTCTAAAGTAAAAACATCTTATTTTTTTCAACTTTGGTTAGATCTTTATAAGATTAATAAAATTGTAAAACAAAGTGCAAGCGCACAATAATAACAGTATAAAATGACTGATAAAAAAACTACCATTAATTATATGTTGATAGCCGTTTTGTCTATCGTTGTGTTTAGGTTTATTATTACTGGTGCCATACCATTACTGGATAAAACAGAGGCTCGCTATGCAGAAATCTCTAGATTAATGCAAGAAACAGGGGAGTGGGTTGTTTTACAAATAGACTATAATGTGCCTTTTTGGGCAAAACCACCGTTATCTACTTGGATGTCTGCAATGAGTTTTGAGCTTTTTGGAGTAAGTGAGTTAACCGCTAGATTACCTTCTTTTTTATTGGGTGTAGCAATGCTTTTTATATTGGGTTACTTTGTTAGAAAAACAAAAGTATCTCCATTATTACCAGCACTAGTTTTAGTAACAACACCAGAGTTTTTAATACATATGGGAGTTGTTTCTACAGATTCTGCTTTGTGTTTTAGTGTAATGTTAATTATGTTATCTTTCTGGAAAAGTATTTCATCAGACAAAAAAACAATTTGGAATTACCTCTTTTTTGTAGGTGTAGGTTTAGGATTTTTAGCCAAAGGACCATTGGTGTTAGTGTTAACGGGAGCTCCTGTGTTTTTCTGGTTGTTGTTAGACCGTAAAACATTTTTCTCTAACCTAGGTAAATTACCTTGGATAGTTGGTTTGCTAATTACTGTAGTTATTGCGTTACCTTGGTATTTATTAACAGAACAAAGATCACCAGGTTTTATAGATTATTTTATTGTAGGCGAGCATTTTAATAGGTTTTTAAAGCCAGGATGGAGCGGAGATTTATATGGTCAGCCAAAAACACAACCATTAGGTTTAATTTGGGTATTTATGTTGTCTTTTTGTTTGCCTTGGTTTTATATAGTATTGGCAAAAATAGTAAAGCTTAAAAAGCGCATTTTAGATGATAAGTATGTGGCGTTTTTATTGTTTTGGTTGTTTTGGACACCAATTTTCTTCACTATTTCTAAAAACATTTTACATACTTATATTTTACCTTCTACAGTACCAATGGCACTTTTAATTGCACATTGGTGGCCAGAGTATAAACATAAAAGAAAAGCTTTAATAGCGTGCTCTATATTTCCTATTTTAGTATTTATAGCAGGTGCTGGACTTTTGGTTACTGACCAGTGGAAAGTATATATGAACTCTGATAAGTTACTAATAGCTAAATCAAAAGAATTAAAAATTGATAAGAACCCGCCTATTTTGTACCTTGATTCTAAAACATATTCTAGTCAGTTTTACAATAAGGGTAATGTTATAGACACTAGAGAAGAACCTGCTAAAATAGATTCTATTTTAGAGGCTTATGATAAACTTTATATTTTATCGGATAAAAGAGAGTTTTACCTTTTACCTAAAAAGTATGTAAGTAAATTACAGGTAATAGATACAACAAAAAAAGCACGTCTTTATTTGTACAATAAATAAGTGCTTTTACCATTATAATTTTAAAAAACGAGTCTATTTTTTAGGCTCGTTTTTCATATATTCTTTTCCTCCTAAATGTTCACAGTCATACAATTCTTGCATACCATTAAAAGGAACTTTTGCCTTGTTGTAACCGTATGTAAATGCTAAACTTCTGTTTAACTCATTATCATCTAAGTTTACTTGTATGTCATCCATAGTATATTGGCAAGGATGCTCGTAACCAGATGCATGTGTAATCTCTATTAGTTCTTTTCTAAAACTTTTAAAGTACTGTGCTAAACGATCAGATTTTAAAGTCACATTAATTCCGTTTTGCAACCATTTGTTTTGTGTAGCAATACCTGCTGGGCAAGTGTTTGTATGGCAAGATTGTGCTTGTATACAACCAATACTCATCATAGCTTCACGAGCTACGTTAATACAGTCTACGCCCATAGCAAATGCCATTGCTCCTTTAGCAGGGAAACCTAATTTTCCACTACCAATAAAAACAATTCTCTCTGTAAGTTTTTTTTCTAAAAACAATTTATATAAGCTAGAGAAACCATAAACCCAAGGTAAAGACACGTGATCTGCAAAACTTGGAGGCGCAGCACCAGTACCACCTTCACCACCATCTACGGTAATAAAATCTGGACCTTTACCAGTTTTAACCATTAGATCAGCAAGTTCTTCCCATTGGTCTAATTTACCAATAGCACCTTTAATACCTACAGGTAAACCAGTTTCATTAGCAATTTTTTCAATTAAGGCTAATAATTCAGGTACTGTATTAAATGCTTTATGTGTTGCAGGAGATAAAACATCTTCACCAATTTTAACACCTCTAATTTCAGCCAATTCGGCTGTAATTTTAGCACCTGGTAAAACACCACCTTTTCCTGGTTTAGCACCTTGAGATAATTTTATTTCAATGGCTTTTATACAAGGGTTGTTCTCTACTAAAGTTTTTAATTTTTCCAATGATAGGTTTCCGTCTTCAGAACGAACACCAAAATATCCTGTTCCAAAATGAAAAACTACGTCACCACCTTGCTTATGGTAAGGAGATAAACCACCTTCACCTGTATTATGGTAAGCACCACTTTTTAGTACACCTTTATTCATTGCTTCTACAGCGGCTGCAGATAATGAACCAAAGCTCATAGCAGAAACATTTATAGCAGAAGCTGGTCTAAATGGTTTTTTTCTTTTATTGTAAGCACCAATAACTTTAGCACAAGGTAAAAATGTTTTGTCTTTTGCGTTTGGATGGTTATCATCAATTTTATATGCCATCATTTGGTTTTTTACAAAAATATGCTGGTGTGCATATACATCTCTGTCTGTACCAAAACCTTCATAATTGTTTTCGCTTTTAGCAGATGCATAAATCCATCCACGTTCTATACGATTAAAAGGTAACTCTTCTCTGTTGTTGGCAACAAAGTATTGTCTCATTTCTGGACCAATACTCTCTAACATATAACGTATATGTCCTACAATTGGAAAGTTATGAGATATTGTGTGCTTTTTCTGAAAAAAGATATCGCGTATTGCAACTATGGCTAGTCCAATAATTACCCATATCCACCAAGAGATATTAGATAAAAAAGTTAAAAATGAATCCATTAAATGTAAGTTAGTTTGGCGTTATACTTGTTTTAAGAAAGAAATATAATGCTCATAATTATACTGCAAAAATACCAAAACAATATGTATTTAATACATAGCTGAATTTTATTTATTTAAATAATCCAAGCTCATCTCAGTTAGTGTTTTAACACCTAAAAGCATTCCTGCATCGTCTATTTTAAAGTCAGGCGTATGATGTGGGTAAGCCTCGGTAGATCCAGGTGTCATTCCTCCTAAAAAGAAATAAAAACCAGGAACAACTTCTTGAAAATAAGAGAAATCTTCACCACCAGTAGTTGCTTTTGTTAACTGCACATTAGTTGTACCAGCTACACGCTGCATTGTTGGTAGCATTTGGTTTACCAGATCAATATTGTTAAATGTTATAGAAGTCTGACTTTCTACTTCTAACGTAGCGCTACCGCCATATGCTTTTGCAATAGTCTCTGTCATTTCTTTCATTCTACGTAAAATAACTTCACGCATTTCTGGGTTTAAAGTTCTAACTGTGCCAATTAGTTCTGCACTTTCTGGAATTATATTAAAACGCACACCACTAGTTATTTTGCCAACGGTAATAACAGCAGCTTCTTCAGTTAATTTAGATTCTCTACTTATTATAGTTTGTAAACCATCTATAATTTTAGCAGAAATAAGAATAGGGTCTACACCAGACCAAGGTTGTGAGCCGTGTGTTTGTTTCCCTTTAACTTGTATAACAAAACGTTCTACAGCTGCCATAATACCCTCTGTTTTGTATTTAATAACACCTACAGGAGTAGCAGAATTTATATGTAAACCAAAAATAGCATCTACCTTAGGGTTTTCCATTACGCCTTCTTTTATCATTAAGGCAGCACCACCTTCTTCTCCTGGAGGTGCACCTTCTTCTGCAGGTTGAAAAATAAACTTAACAGTACCTTTTATTTTATCTTTATTTTTGGCTAAAATCTCTGCAACACCCATTAATATAGCAGTATGTGTATCGTGTCCGCAAGCGTGCATTACACCAGTTTCTACTCCTAAGAACTGATCTGTAACATTAGACTTAAAAGGTAAATCGTTACGTTCTGTTACAGGTAAAGCATCTATATCTGCTCTTAAAGCAATTACTTTTCCTGGTTTTTTACCTTTTAAAATACCTACAACACCAGTTACGGCAACACCTGTTTGCACTTCTATACCTAGACTTTTTAGGTGAGCAGCTATTTTTTCTGCGGTTTTAAATTCTCTGTTAGATAGTTCTGGGTTTTGATGAAAATGATGCCTCCATTCTATTACTTTAGCTTCAATGTTTTTGTATTCGCTATCTAAATTGTGCTTTTGTGCCTGTATAGCAAAGCCACAGAGCATAAGTCCTAAAATTAAATTGTTCTTTGTTTTCATATATAGTTTAGTTGATTGTTATATTGGTTTTTATCAATCTTAAAAATTAAATTTTCATTCTCATATTAACTAGGTGTTCTTTAAATCCGGCTTTTTTATACGCTCTTAACGCAGCCGCATTTTCACTGTAAACATCTAATCGGACTTCGGTAATATTTTTTTCTTTTATCCATCTAAATAAAAAATCTATAATACTTTTGTTTACGCCTTTGCCACGTTGTTCAGGATCTACATACATAAAACCTAAATATGCATATTTACTATGTTTTAAGTGAGATTTAGCAGGAGTAATAGTAGCGTAAGCAGAACCAATAAGTTTATCCTCTAAAGTAGCAACAGCAACCGCAGTAGCATCATCTTTTAATAAATTTTCTATACTGTAGTAAGAAATTGGATCTGGTTTTAATGTTTCATCAAAAGGACGTTCGGCTTTAATAATTCCTTGTTCAAAAGACTTTAAAACTGCAATATCTTCTGTAGTAGCCAATCTAATCTTAATTTCTTTCAATGTAATTTGTATTTTTAATTGTAGTATTTCCTAAAGATATTTAAAATATGAAAGAATGTAGATTTATTGTTTATAATTATTGATACTACTTGTTTTATCTAGTGTTAATTATGGTTAAATTTACACTTCTCTAAATTATATAAGAAAAATCTATTGGAAGAATTTATTGCCCAACTAAACGAGGCACAAAAAGCACCAGTTTTACATACTAAAGGACCGTTAATGGTAATTGCCGGAGCAGGTTCTGGTAAAACTAGGGTATTAACATATCGTATTGCATATTTAATACAACAAGGTGTAGACCCGTTTAATATTTTGTCGCTTACGTTTACCAATAAGGCTGCAAGAGAAATGAAAATTCGTATTGCAGATATTGCAGGTAGTGCAGAAACTAAGAGTTTATGGATGGGAACTTTTCATTCTATATTTGCTAAACTATTGCGTTTTGAGGCAGATAAATTAGGGTATCCTAATAACTTTACTATTTACGACACACAAGATTCACAACGTTTAATTGCTTCTATTATTAAGGAGATGCAACTAGATAAGGATATCTATAAATACAAGCAAATACAAAATAGAATATCATCTTATAAAAATAGTTTAATTACAGTAAAGGCCTATTTTAATAATCCAGATTTAATAGAGGCAGATGCAATGGCAAAACGCCCGCGTACTGGTGAAATTTACAAGAATTATGTAGATCGTTGTTTTAAAGCTGGAGCAATGGATTTTGATGATTTATTATTAAAAACCAACGAGCTTTTAAATGTATTTCCTGAAGTTTTACAGAAGTATCAGAACAGGTTTCAGTATATTATGGTTGATGAGTACCAGGATACAAACCACTCGCAATACCTAATTGTAAAAGCATTATCAGATAAATTCCAGAACATTTGTGTTGTGGGAGATGATGCACAAAGTATTTATTCTTTTAGAGGGGCAAACATTAGTAATATTCTAAACTTTCAGAAAGATTATGATAATGTTGCAATGTATAGACTAGAACAAAATTACCGTTCTACAAGAAACATTGTAAATGCAGCTAACTCTATTATAGAGAAAAACAAAAATCAGTTAGAAAAAGTAGTTTGGACGTCTAATGATGACGGACCATTAATAAAAGTACATCGAAGTATTACAGACGCGGAAGAAGGTAGATTTGTTTCTAGCACTATTTTTGATACTAGGATGAATGAGCATTTACACAATGGTGAATTTGCTGTTCTTTACCGTACAAACTCACAATCTAGAGCAATAGAAGATGCGTTGCGTAAAAGAGATATTCCGTATAGAATATATGGAGGATTGTCTTTTTATCAACGTAAAGAAATTAAAGATGTTTTAGCTTACTTACGCTTGGTAATTAACCCTAAAGATGAAGAGGCTTTAAAACGTATTATTAACTTTCCTGGACGTGGAATAGGACAAACAACCATAGATAAGTTAATGGTAACTGCCAACCATTACGGTCGTTCTATCTTCGAGGTTATGGAGAATATAGATAAAATAGATCTAAAAATAAACTCCGGAACTAAGCGTAGATTATCCGAGTTTGTTAATATGATAAAAGGTTTTCAGATTATGAATAAAGGGGCAGATGCCTTTTCTTTATCTGAGCACGTTGCTAAAAAAACCGGAATTCTTTTAGAGTTTAAAAAGGATGGTACACCAGAAGGTATTGCCAAAATGGAAAACATAGAAGAACTTTTAAATGGTATAAAAGACTTTGTTGAAGGACAAATGGAATTAGCCGATGCAACGGGTAATATTGCAGAGTTTTTAGAGGATGTTGCACTTGCTACAGATTTAGATAACGATAAAGGAGATGATGACCGTGTAGCACTTATGACTATACATATGGCAAAAGGATTAGAATTTCCGCACGTATTTATAGTTGGTATGGAAGAAGATTTGTTCCCTTCAGCAATGAGTATGAGCACCCGTACAGAGTTAGAGGAGGAGCGTAGGTTGTTTTATGTGGCGTTAACGCGAGCGGAAAAGCAAGCATATTTAACCTACACAGAGAGTAGGTACCGTTGGGGTAAACTAGTAGATGCAGAGCCAAGTAGGTTTATAGAGGAAATAGATGAAAAATATATAGAGAATTTAACTCCGGTTAGCAACTATAAATATAAATCTTTAATTGATAAAAATATCTTTGGCGAGGTAGATAAAAGTAGGTTAAGACAAGTTAAACCAGTTTCTGGTATTGCGCCAACTACTGTAAAACCTAATGAAAATCAATTACGTAAGCTAAGAAAATTACGACCAGAATTAGCAAATCCTGTAAGTAATAATTCGGACTTAGATCCAAGTCTAGTAGAAGGTGCTGCTGTTAATCATTCTAGATTTGGTAGAGGTGTTATTATTAAAATTGATGGTGTAGGAAACGATAAAAAAGCAGAAATAAAGTTTGATAAAGGGGATATTAAAAAACTCTTACTACGTTTTGCTAAATTAGAAGTACTGTAAACAGGGATGTAATTTTCCTACTAAATGGTTTTATTTGTATTATATTTAAAATGAATAATAACTATAAAACCAACCAATATGATTTTTTACGGGTCTAATTCATCACATTTAAAATCCAAATCTACAAGGCAAATACCTTGTAGTAATTGTAAAGAAAGTTCTAAGTTTAATATAGAAATATATGGTAAGTATGCCCATTTGTATTGGATTCCTATTTTTCCAATAGGTAAAACAGGTGCTGCGGTATGTACTAATTGTAATACCGTTTTTGAACCAAGACAAATGGATCATAACTTAAAGTTAGAATACAAAAATGTAAAAGGAGAAGCTAAAACTCCAGTAAAACATTTTTCAGCTTTATTTATAATAGGACTTTTAATAGCAGGTTTTAGCTTTTCTTCTTTTTTAGATGGAAAAAATACGGAGGACTATATTAGTGAACCACAGGTTAGTGATGTGTACAGGTATAAAACAGAAGATAATAATTATTCTACAATGAAAATAGCATCAATTTCTGATAGTATTTATATTATGGATAACGAATATTATACAGACAAAAAATCAGGAATTAGCGAAATAAACCTTGCTAAAAATTATACTAAAGAACAATACGGTTATACTGTAGAGGAATTAAAAGACTTGTATAAAGATCAGATTATTTATCAGATAGATAGAGATTAGGTCTATGTAAGTTTTTGCAGTGTGGCGAGACTAATTTAGGTAGTAAAAAATTACTGTTATTAGTTTTTAAAACAAAAAAATATGGCTCAGTTTATTAAAATATATTCAGATAATCCAAACCCTGCAGCAATTAAAAAGGTTGTAGATGTTCTAAAAAAAGGAGGCTTAATAATATATCCAACAGATACAGTATATGGTCTTGGGTGCGATATTACAAATACAAAAGCCTTAGAGAAAATTGCGCGTATTAAAGGAGTAAAATTGGCAAAAGCAAACTTCTCTTTTATTTGTGCAGATTTAAGTAATTTATCTGAATATGTAAAACAGATAGATACAGCTACATTTAAAATTTTAAAAAGAGCATTACCTGGTCCTTATACATTTATTCTTCCTGGTAACAATAACTTACCAAAAGACTTTAAAAAGAAAAAAACAGTAGGTATACGTGTGCCAGATAACTCTATAGCTAATGCACTGGTTAAAGCACTTGGCAACCCTATAGTTTCTACATCTATTAGAGATGAAGATGAATTGTTAGAATACACTACAGATCCTGAGTTAATTTATGAGAAATGGGACAATCTAGTAGATATTGTAATAGATGGTGGTTATGGCGATAATACAGCGTCTACGGTTGTAGATTTGTCAGATGGTGAGCCAGAAATTATTAGAGAAGGTAAAGGAGATATAGATATATTTTAATTATAAAATTAAAATACTAGTAATAAAAAAAGCCTCGCATTTTGCGAGGCTTTTCTTTTTGTAATAAACAGTATTACTATTTGTTAATTGCAGGATCTTTCATTCCTTCTTCGATCATACTATAGAATTGATCAATTTTAGGAAGAACTACAATTCTTGTTCTTCTGTTCTTAGCTTTATCTGTAGAAGATACTGGTACGTATTGAGATCTACCAGCAGCAGTCATACGTTTAGGATCTACACCGTATTCAGTTTGTAAAAGACGAACTACAGAAGTAGCACGCTTAACACTTAAATCCCAGTTGTCTAATAAAACACCTTTTCTGTAAGATACAGCATCTGTATGTCCTTCAACCATAAATTCAAAATCTGGCTTGTTGTTTACAACTTGTGCAACTTTACCTAATACTTCTTTAGCACGTGTTGCTACGTTATAGCTACCACTGCTAAATAATAATTTATCAGATATAGATACAAAAACAACACCTTTTTCTACACTAATTTGAATATCCTCATCATCTAAGTTTCCAAGAACACCTTTTAAACTTTGTACTAAAGAAAGGTTTACAGAATCTCTACGTGTAATAGCATCATTTAATTTACGAATAGTTAAATCTTTTTCTTGTAAACTTTCCAAAGACTTCTCTAAATTTTGAGCTCCTTTAGCAGATAAATCTGTTAAGTTACCCATATTATCTACTAATACTTGATTGTTAGCTTTAAGGAAATCGTTTTGATCTTCTAAAGTTCTTAATCTAGCAGTAGCTGTTGCCTTCTCTTCAATACAGCTGTTTAATTTTACTGTAGCTGAATTTAATAAATCTTCAGTTTCTTTATTTTTTGTTTCTAACTCCGCATATTTCTTTTGCGATACGCAAGAAGATAATAATATTGTAGCTCCTAAAACGCCTAAAAAAATCTTTTTCATATTCATATTACTATTAATTGTTAATTGGTTCAAAATTATATAAAATGTTCTATCTATTGGTACTATAATTTAGTTAATCTTTTACTAAATTGTTAAACTCTTTACTACCATTTACGAAATAAGACCACACAATGGACTTAATTTTGTGATATTTTTTGTGTTTCACTTTTAAATCTCTCTTTTTTAGTGTTTTGGGAATATTCCAGTAAAAACTAAAGTGAGCTTTTATGATTGCAAAAAAGTGCGAAAATCGTAATTGTGTCAAGAAACGTATACCTGCTATACCATCCAACAACAACCTTGCCAGAACTATAAAAATAGCCTTTTGTATTGGTATATTTTTTATGATGCTAAAAAGTGAATTTCTAAAGTTTAAAAACGTCTTTTTAGGGTTCATTTCGCTAAGTGTAGATCCTCCTATATGATAAACTGTAGATGTGCCAACATACATAACTTGTAGGTTCATATTTTGAGCACGCCAACATAAATCTATTTCTTCTTGGTGAGCAAAATAATCCTCATCAAAACCACCTAAAGTAGTAAAGGTAGATTTACGAATAAAAAGGCAAGCACCACTAGCCCAAAAAATAGGAGTTGTATCGTTATACTGACCTTTATCTTCTTCTAATGTGTCAAAAATTCTTCCTCTACAAAAAGGATATCCAAAACTATCTAAAAAACCACCACCTGCACCAGCATATTCAAAATGTGTTTTCTTTTTTAGATCTAATATTTTAGGTTGTATAATTACGGTATCTATATTTTTTGTAAAATGATCTGCAATAGGTGAAAGCCAATTTGGTGTAACTTCTACATCAGAATTAAGTAAACAAAAAACATCTGCATCAATATGTTGTAAAGCATCGTTATAGCCTTTAGCATAACCACCATTTATTTTATTTTCTACAATGCCTATACTTGGATAGTTTTCTTTAATAAATGCTATAGAATTGTCTGTAGAAGCATTGTCTGCAACATATATTTTATAATTGTTAGAGTATTCTAAAACAGAAGGTAGAAAGCGCTCAAGGAGTTTAACACCGTTCCAATTTAAAATAACAACTGCAATTTTAAGCATATTAAAATCTAATTTTTTATAGGTTCTACTACAAATTTAACTGTTAAAATCAGGAATGTCACGTAAAAACTCATAATTATCTTTAGTGGCATCTGTTTTACAGTAAAAATGATTTAATCCGTTAGTAACCATTAAGAAATTGGCGTCTAACTGCATATTGTATCTTGCAATTTGGTCAAAAGTAGTTTGTGTAATGTTTATTTCTGGAGCTTTACATTCTACTAAAACATCTATGCTTCCGTTTGGTTTAAAAATAACAACATCGTACCTTTTTTTTAAGTCGTTAATAACCAGTTGTTTTTCGACATTAATAAGACTTATGGGGTATTTTTTATGATAAATTAGATGATGTACCACATGTTGTCTAACCCATTCTTCGGGTTGTAGTACCACAAACTTTTTTCTTATCACATCAAATATATAGACTTTATTTTCGCTATTTTTGAAACGGAAGTTGTACGAATAAAAGTTAAGCTTCTGCATACTGCAAATTTGATGATTTTTTTTAAATGGACGAAGTAAAAAAACTAATCTCCGATATTAAAAACGGAAACGTAAAACCTATTTATTTTTTAATGGGCGAGGAGTCTTATTATATTGATAAGATTTCAGAATACATTGAAAAAACTGTTCTTTCTGAAGAGGAACGTGGTTTTAATCAAATGGTGCTTTATGGTAAGGATGTAACTGTAGACGATATTGTTTCTAATGCTAAGCGTTATCCAATGATGGCAGAGAAGCAAGTTGTAGTTGTAAAAGAGGCACAGCATTTATCTAGAACTATAGATAATTTAACTAGTTATGCTAATAATCCGCAGCCAACGACAGTTTTAGTAATATGCTATAAATATTCCAAATTAGACAAGCGTAAAAAACTATACAAAGCAGTACAAAAAAGTGGTGTTTTGTTCGAAAGCAAAAACTTGTACGAAAACCAAGTTGCAGATTGGATTAAAAAAGTATTACAAGGAAGTGGTTATAAAATTACACCTATAGCTGCACAGTTATTGGTAGAGTATTTAGGTACTAGTTTAAGCAAGATAAACAACGAATTAGAAAAGCTTAAAATTGTAATTACTAAAGATATAGAGATAACACCAGCCACTATAGAGGAGCATATTGGTATTAGTAAGGATTTTAATAATTTTGAGCTTAAAAAGGCAATTGGTGAGCGTAATACATTAAAAGCGGCACGTATTGTAAATTATTTTGCGCAAAACCCAAAAGACAATCCGTTTGTAGTAACAGTGACTGTTTTGCATACGTACTTTACACAAGTATTACAGTATCATGGTCTTAAAGATCACTCTAAAGGTAATGTTGCTAAAGTTTTAGGTGTAAACCCCTATTTTGTAAATGAATACCAAACTGCAGCCAAAAACTTTCCTATGAGAAAAGTAAGCGGAATTATTTCTGCACTTAGAGATTTAGACTTAAAAGGTAAAGGAGTAGGAGCAGCTAATATGTCACAGGCAGATCTGTTAAAAGAGCTTTTGGTAAAAGTTTTTTAATTATTTACCGTCTACACTAAATCTACCAGGACCTAAAAGGAATATTATAACAAAGAATAATAGGTAAAGAACAGCCATTTCTTTAACGCTAAATGGATCTGCACCATGTTGTACAAAAGCAGCAACTAACATTGTTACGGCTGCAGGCACAGCAAACCATCTTGTTTTATATCCTAAAATTATAAAGATTGGACATAGAACTTCACCAATAACCGCTAAAAATAAAGAAGGACTAGCTCCTATACCAATAGGGTCTGGAAATTTTATTTCTTCACCACTAAAAAAGTTTTGTAATTTAGGTATTCCGTGTGTAAGCATTATGGCCGACGGCACTATTCTTAAAAGTGCTAAGCCTATATTTGTTTTAATAGTATCTCTCATTGGTAGATCCGGGGATAAATAATTCAATGTATCTCAAATTTAGAAATATTTTTTTTAATAGACGATTATTAATCACTATTTCTATGAAGAAAAGACACAAAAAGTATTATTTAAAACAATTACCTAAGTTTTGGAAAACTAGTAGGGTTTGCCTCGTTCATAATTGAGTATATTTTTTCAAATATATCTTCTGCATTTGGTTTAGAAAAGTAGTCACCATCTGTAGCATAAGCTGGTCTATGTGCATTAGCAGTTAATGCTTGTGGCATACTGTCTAAAAATTTATAACCACCTTGCTTTTCTATTACTTCTTGTATAAGGTATGCAGAACATCCGCCAGGAACATCTTCATCTACAACTAAGAATCTATTTGTTTTTTGAAGACTTTTAACTACATCATGATTAATATCAAAAGGTAATAAACTTTGCGCATCTATTACTTCTATATCTATACCAACTTGTAATAACTCTTTTGCAACTTGCTCTACAATGCGCAATGTAGAACCGTAAGAAAGAACAGTAATATCTTTTCCTTCTTTTACAGTTTCTACTACGCCAATAGGAGTACAGTGTTCTCCTAAGTTAGTAGGCATTTTCTCTTTTAATCTATAACCGTTTAAGCATTCTATTACTATAGCGGGCTCATCAGATTTTAATAGTGTATTGTAAAAACCAGCAGCTTTTACCATATTACGAGGAACAAGGATGTGTATACCTCTTAATAAGTGAATAAAACCACCCATTTGAGAACCAGAATGCCAAATACCTTCTAATCTATGACCTCTTGTTCTAATAATTAAAGGCGCTTTTTGTTTACCAACAGTACGGTAAAGCAGTGTTGCTAAATCATCACTTAATGTTTGTAAAGCATACATTAAGTAATCTAAATATTGTATTTCTGCAATTGGTCTTAAACCTCTTAGCGCCATACCAATACCCTGGCCAATAATTGTAGCTTCTCTAATACCTGTATCTGCTACTCTTAATTCTCCGTATTTAGCTTGTAAGCCTTCTAAGCCTTGATTTACATCACCAATTGCACCAGCATCTTCACCAAAAATTAATGTTTCTGGATTGTTGCCAAATATATAGTCAAAGTTTTCTCTTAAAATAACTCTACCATCAACAGACTCAGATTCATCAGAATAAACTGGTTTTACTTCTGTTATGTTGCTAGCTCTATTATCTAGTTCGCTATGTAAGTGAGAGCTGTATTTTGGTTGAATTTCTTCCATATAAGAAGTAATCCAATTTAATAAAGCATTTTTCTCTGCAGTTTCTTCACCTATTAGGTATCGTAAAGCTTTTCTAGCGCTAGAAGCTAAATCTCTTTTTATAGGTTCTTCAATTGCAATTAAATCGTTCTTAATTTTACCTATAAAGTTTTTGTTAGGACTTTTACTAGCTACGTTATCTAGTAATACTACTAGTGTTTTTTTAGCTTCTTTATTTGGACTAATAAATTCTGTCCAAGCTTCTTTTTTAGCTGTTCTAACTATTTTCTTAATATCCTTTTCAATAGATAAAAGTTCTTCTTCTGTAGCTATATTATTTTCTAAAATCCACTCCTTAAAACGTTTGTTACAATCGTTTTCTTTTTCCCATTCTAGACGTTCTGCAGATTTGTATCGCTCGTGAGAACCAGAAGTAGAGTGTCCTTGAGGTTGAGTTAATTCTTTTACGTGAATTAATACAGGAACGTGCTCTGTTCTAGCAATTTCTGAAGCATTCTCGTAAGCGTGAATTAAAGCGGTGTAATCCCAACCATTAACTTTTATAATCTCGTATCCTTTATTATCTTCATCTCTTTGAAAACCTTTAAGAATTTCTGATATATTTTCTTTTGTAGTTTGATGTCTTGCGTGTACAGATATACCATAAGCATCATCCCAAACACTAATTACCATTGGTACTTGTAAAACACCAGCAGCATTTACTGTTTCAAAAAAATGGCCTTCACTAGTACTTGCATTACCAATTGTACCCCAACCAATTTCATTTCCATTATTTGAAAAATTAGTTGCGTCTATTCCTGAAACATTTCTATATATTTTAGAAGCTTGTGCTAGACCTAATAATCTAGGCATTTGTCCTGCTGTAGGAGAAATATCTGGACTACTATTTTTTTGTTGCGTTAGGTTTTTCCAACTTCCATCTTCATTTAAACTGTGAGTTCCAAAATGACCACCCATTTGCCTACCAGCACTCATTGGGTCTTTTGTAATATCTGTAGTTGCGTATAAACCGTGAAAAAACTGTTTAGGCTCTAATAAACCTAAAGCCATCATAAAAGTCTGGTCCCTGTAGTAACCGCTTCTAAAGTCTCCGTTTTTAAAAGAACGAGCCATTGCTAATTGCGGTAACTCTTTACCATCACCAAAAATTCCGAATTTAGCTTTACCAGTTAAGACTTCTCGTCTTCCTAATAAGCTACATTCCCTACTAGTTACGGCTATTTCAAAATCTTTAATGATTTGCGATTTAAAATCGTCGAAAGAAATATCGTCTTTTGTTTGTGGTTTTACGCTCATAGCTTAAGAAGTTATATTTCTGCAAAAGTACCAAATTTGATTGGTTTTTGCAATAGCTAAGATCGATATGTTATTGAATATTTAATAAAATATGGTCTATTTGATACATCTATATTATAGAATAATCATTTTTTTTACTTAAAATTGGTTATTTGTTATTTAATTAAAACCATTTTCTTGTAAATAGGCCGGTTAGTGACTTGGGACTTAAGGTTACAATAAATCTTATCTTTTCTCCATAATTTGGCTGAGATACTTCCCATCCGTTGTTAGAGTACATAGGGAAAAACAGTTCAAAATAATCTGTAACTAGATTTAGGCGTATACCTGCATCATAAACAAAACGAGCACTAGATCCAGAATTTTTAAGATACCCGGCATCTCCGTAGGCTTCAATCCACCTATAAATGTTAGTACTTACATTTGTTGTTGCTAACCAATCGTTTGCAAATGGATTTTCTAATTTAGACTTAAATCCACCTTCAGCAATTATTATTTGCTGGCTATAAATACCAGAGGATGCAGATCTACCTAAGTAGGCATAATCAAATAAATAATCTGTAGGTCTGTCTAATGCGAAACTGAAGTAATTAGAGTCGGTACTCTTACTTATAAATTTACCCGCAAAAAATCTTACATTTAATTGTCGGTTGTTTTGAAAAAGTTTTCTGTATTCTAGATCAAAAGATAATTTAGAGAAGTTACCTGCGTATTGCGCATCTATAAACCAGGACAGGTAATTTATTAAACCATTATTTGTATCTCTAAATCTAGCGTTTAAAACACTATAATCTGGTTCTATTTCTGTGTCTAAAACTAAGTTTTCATCAAAATCTCTAAAGACATTTACATAACGCATAAGAAAACTTTGGCTTCTGTTAGATCTCAAATTTTTTGGTCTCCAACTTAATCCAAATGAAGGTGTTATTTTTGTATACCTAGAATTTTCTTGAAAATGAAATGTTGAATAGCTTAAAGAGTATGTAGATAAAAATAGATTTTTATTTTTTTTAAAATCTCGGATTGAAAAATTACCAGATCCTACTAATGAGTTCTCTTTCGTTGCATATGCAGGAGCAATAGAGAAAGTAAAAGGTTTATCTAATAATGTGCTATTATGTAATTTTATAGAAGGTGTTAAACCGTCATAAGCATTAAATCTAATTTCGGGATTGTAAAAAATTTGATTGTAATATGGGTTCTCTGCATCTTTAAAAAACTGTAAGCGTAGTTTTTTATTACTGGCTAAGAAACCTTTTAAAGATTTCCAGTTGTCTCTTTGGTTGTATTCTGGTATTTTTTTATCGTAGTTTAAAACAAATTTATCTTCATCATTTCTTGGTATAGTAATGGTTTTTTCTCCTGTAATATCTGTAATCCAATATTTAGAAATTACAGAATCTTTTTTTAATCCAAATAGCGAAACAGGAAGATTGGCAGATGTTTTATTTTTTACTACAACCTGTAATGAATCTTCTGATTTAATAATTTTCTTAATCTTAAAATCGATTTTATCATTAGTTGCTATAAACTCGTCAAAAAACCAATCTATATCTGTGTCTGTAGATTTCTTTAGAATGTGTTCAAAATCTTTGGTAGTCACATTTTTTTGATTGTAGTTTTTGTAAAAATCTTTAATACTATTCTTTACCTTATCATAACCAATGTATTCTGATAAATAAGCTAAACCTAAACCAGATTTGTATCCATTTGCGATTTGCTGATTAAACTTTATTAAAGAATCGTTTGAAGCAATAAGGGGTTGATCTAAGTTTTTCCTAGCCGTAAGCATAGATAATAAAGCATATTGATCATTAAAATCGTACTTTGAAATTTCAAAACTTCTAACTCCCCATATTTTAGAAAACTTGCCTAATAATTTTTGTCCGTTATAAAATTCATCAACATAGGCTATCATTAAATAATTAACAATGGCATCAGTAATCCATTTTTCTTTTCTTGGATTTAGGTGTATACTCTCGTATAGAATATTATATAGCGTAGTTTTTAAGAATTTAAGTTCGTAATTAAACTCTTCAGAATAAGGAACAATAAAAGAGGGTAGTTGGTTAATACCATAAAGCGGATTTTTTTTGTAATCTAGCTCGCTTACCAATAATTTTTCGTGAGGAAAATCTCCTAAATTCTCTTTTATAAATTTAGTTACTTTATTAATGGATATACCTTGATAAATCTCCTCATATTTTTGCGACGTAAAATCTGTTTCTACAGTTAAGTCTGGTGTAACGTGTGTTATAAACCTTTTTTCTTTACTTAAAATAATTTCTGCACTAGTTCTATTGCTTCCGTCTATTACGGTAGTTCTATTACTATTTACGGTGTATTCATTAGTTTTGTTAAGGTTTGTTGTTAAAAACAAATCTTTAGAAGTTGTAAAGTATAATTTTGTTGTAATAATATCTGTTTGTAAATCTTCTAGATTTTTGTTGGAGTATAAATTCCATTTGCCATTGTAAGTGGCAGGAGTTAAATACCAATCTTTTAAGTAGTAATCACCTTTATCATTAAAACCAAAAGTGGTGTATTTGTTTGGGGGTAATTGAACCTTGTACTTAATATTAAGTGTAATTGTACTATCTGGAGCAAGTGGTTTATTTAACATAAACAAAAGAATGTCTTTGCTCTTTGTGTGTTTATTGGCAAGTGAGTTGCCTTTAGAATCTTTTGCGTTAAGTATTGTAGAAAATCCTCTTTCGCTAGATTTAGCTAGGTGTAGACTTTTTTTGTATTCCTCTGCAAAACGTTTTGCAAGAGCTGTTTTTTTACTAGAATAGGCATTTGCCCAATCGTTAAAATAAAGAACTTCTAAAGTGTCTTTAGATGTATTATTATATTTAAACTCTTGCTGAATTGTAATTTCGTGACAAGAAGTATCTAAAGTAGCATTTATTATAGTTGTATGTTGCGCATGTAATTGTACACAGAAAAAGAAAATAATTCCTATTCCTGCGTACGTTACAAATTCTTTTATTCTAAATGCTATCATACTTAAATTAGAAGTTTGGACTTAAATCATGTCCTTTGTAGAATGCATCAATTATTTCTACAACTTCATCTGCAGTATCTGCTATTTTAATAAGGTCTAAGTCTTTGGCGCTAATATTTCCTTCGCCCAACATTGTATCTTTAACCCAGTCCATTAAACCAGACCAAAAAGTAGAACCTACAAGTATAATTGGAAATTTACCAATCTTGTTCGTTTGTATAAGCGTAATAGCTTCAAAAAGTTCATCTAATGTGCCAAAGCCTCCAGGCATTACTACAAAACCTTGTGAATATTTTACAAACATTACTTTTCTAACAAAAAAGTAATCAAAGTTTATACTTTTATCTTGATCTATATATGGATTATCATGTTGTTCAAAAGGCAACTCTATATTTAAACCTACAGAAGTACCACCTGCTAAGTTAGCACCTTTGTTACCAGCTTCCATAATACCAGGTCCACCACCTGTAATTACACCATATCCTGCTTCTGCTATACTTTTTGCAACATCTACTGCTAACTCGTAATATTTAGAACCTTCTTTTGTACGGGCAGATCCAAATACAGAAACACAAGGGCCAATGGCGCTCATTTTCTCAAATCCGTGTACAAATTCTCCCATTATTTTAAAAAGTGCCCAAGAATCGTTTGTTTTAATTTCGTTCCAGCCTTTTGAGTGTTTTTCTCTTCTCATTCTATTCTAATTTATAAAGTATATACACTATTCTGTATACATTATTTTTAATTATTTTAATTCTTTTTTTAGGAATTTAGCAGTGTAACTTTTCTTGTCTTTAGCTATTTCTTCTGGTGTTCCTTTTGCAACTAACTTACCGCCACCACGGCCACCTTCGTAACCTATATCTATTATATAATCTACCATTTTAATAACATCCATATTATGTTCTATAACTAAAACGGTATTTCCTTTGTCTACTAATTTGTTTAAAACTTCCATTAATACCCGTATATCTTCAAAATGTAAACCAGTTGTTGGTTCATCTAGAATATAAAATGTATTGCCTGTATCTCTTTTAGATAATTCTGTTGCTAACTTAATACGTTGCGCTTCTCCACCAGATAATGTAGTAGATTGTTGTCCTAATGATATATAGCCTAAACCAACATCTTGTATGGTTTTTAACTTTCTATTTATTTTAGGAATGTTTTCAAAAAATGTTACTGCTTCATCTATTGTCATTTCTAAAACATCTGAAATAGATTTTCCTTTGTATCTTATTTCTAATGTTTCTCTATTAAAGCGTTTACCATTACAGGTTTCACAATCTACGTAAACATCTGGTAAAAAGTTCATTTCTATAACACGTAAACCACCACCTTGACAAGTTTCGCATCTTCCGCCAGTAACATTAAAGCTAAAACGGCCTGGTTTGTAACCTCTTATTGCTGCTTCTTGTGTTTTAGCAAAAAGGGCACGTACTTCTCCAAAGACACCAGTATATGTTGCTGGGTTAGATCTTGGAGTTCTACCTATAGGAGATTGATTAATGTCTATTACCTTGTCTATGTGTTCTAAACCGGTAATTTTTTTATATGGCATTGGCTTTTTAACACCATTAAAGTAATATGCATTTAAAATGGGGTAAAGGGTTTCATTAATTAAGGTAGATTTACCACTACCAGAAACACCGGTAACACCAATCATTTTACCTAATGGAAACTCTACAGATACATTTTTAAGGTTATTTCCTGTACAACCCGTAAGTGTTACTTTTTTACCATTACCTTTTCTACGTTTTTTAGGTACAGCTATTTCTCTTTTACCTGTAATATAATCGGCTGTAAGTGTATTAAAGTTTTTTAAATCTTCTGGTTTACCCTCAGATATTATTTCTCCACCGTGTTTGCCAGCTTTAGGACCTATGTCTATTACGTGATCTGCACGCTCTATCATGTCTTTATCATGTTCTACCACAATAACAGAATTTCCTATATCTCTTAAAGCTTCTAACGATGCTATTAAACGCTCGTTATCTCTTTGATGTAAACCAATGCTTGGCTCATCTAAAATATATAAAACTCCCACTAACTGTGAACCTATTTGTGTTGCCAAACGTATACGTTGCGCCTCGCCACCAGATAAAGATTTAGAACCTCTATTTAATGATAAGTAGTCTAGACCAACATTAAGTAAAAATTGTAGTCTTGTTTTAATTTCTTTAATTACTTCTTCAGCTATTTTAAGCTGATTTTTACTTAGTTTTTTATCAACCTTACTAAAAAAATCTGCCAAGTCAACAATATCCATTGTTGCTAAATCGGCAATATTTTTATCATCAAACTTAAAATACAAAGAAGCTTTTTGTAACCTAGAACCTTCGCAAGTAGGACAAATTACTTTGTCCATAAACTCTTTTGCCCAACGTTTAATAGGAGCAGAGTTGGCATCGTTAAACTGACTTTCTATAAAGTTAGAAATACCTTCATATTCAATTTTATAATTTCTTTTAATTCCTAAAGTTTTAGAATCTACTTCAAAACTCTCATTGCCACCATTTAAAATAACATTTATTGCCTCTTCTGGAATTTTAGAAATAGGGTCTGTTAGTTTAAAATTGTAACGTTGCGCAATAACATCTAACTGTTTAAAAGCCCAAGAGTTTTTATATTTTCCTAAAGGAGCTATACCACCTTCTTTTATAGATAATTTAGTGTCTGGAAATATTTTATTGGTATTAACTTGGTATTTATGTCCTAAGCCATTACAACTAGGGCACATACCTTTAGGCGAGTTAAAAGAAAATGTATTTGGCTCGGGTTTTGGGTAAGATATACCTGTGGTAGGGCACATTAAATCTCGACTAAAATAGCGAGGTTCTTTTTTACCTTCTTCCAAAATCATTAATACATTATCGCCACTATACATTGCTGTGTTAATGGTTTCAGAAATGCGTTTGTCTAAATCTGCGTTGTCTGATATTTTTAACCTGTCTATAACAATCTCTATATCATGTACTTTGTAACGATCTAATTTTAAACCTTTAACTATGTCTACAATTTCGCCGTCTACTCTCACTTTTACAAATCCTTGTTTAGCAATTTGCTCAAACAGCTCACGGTAATGACCTTTTCTAGATTTAATAACAGGAGCAAGAACGTTTATTTTTTTGTCTTTAAAATCATTTATAATAAGCTCCTTTATTTGAGCATCACTATAACTAACCATTTTTTCTCCTGTGTTGTAACTATGTGCATCTGCTGCACGAGCAAAAAGGAGTCTTAAAAAGTCATATATTTCGGTAATTGTACCTACTGTAGATCGTGGAGATTTAGAAGTTGTCTTTTGCTCTATGGCAATTACGGGCGATAAACCATCTATTTTATCTACATCTGGACGCTCTAAGCCACCTAAAAACTGACGCGCATAGGCAGAAAAAGTTTCTATATATCTACGTTGGCCTTCGGCATAAATAGTGTCAAAAGCTAATGACGATTTGCCACTACCAGACAGGCCTGTAATAACAACAAGCTTTTCTCTAGGTATGGTAACGTCTATATTTTTAAGGTTGTGCACACGTGCACCTTTTACCTCTATGTTTTCTTCGTATGTAATCATTTACTAATTTGGCAAAGTTGCTAAGTTACGATTTTGGATTTTAATTTAATAATTGCGTCTATTTAGTTTTTGTTAATTAGTACTGTAATTATATTTTAGCAGCATTAACTAAAAAAATACAACAATGCAATTATTAGGAATAGGCTCTAGAATACAACATATAGAATTAGGAAAAGGGGTAGTCACCAATGTAACTAGCAAGCATTATTGGGTTACGTTTATAGAAAACGGATTAGAAACAATAGATATAGATTCTGATTTTGAGGTAATTGAAGCTGTAGAAGATGAAGTGGACAGTGTTAGTTTTTCTGATGTAGAAACTTCTTTAATTTCGATATTAAGAAAATGGAGTGATGCCTCTAGTGTAACGCCAATTGCTGATAAATGGAAAAAAGGAACACTTATCTTAGAGCCAGGAGATGGTAAATCTTCTAATAAAGAAATACCTATTGATACTTTTTTTCATAAAATAGTTATGGTGCGTGACAGAATTAGAGTAATGGAGCAAAAAATTAATGCAAGTAAAAATCTAGATGATCAGGAGAAAATAGATTTACAGCAATATATTACACGTATTTACGGTAGTTTAACTTCTTTTAATGTGTTATTTAAAAGTAAAGAAGATCATTTTGTAGGTGAGCGCAGCAAATAAACAGAAATTATTATTATAGAAAAGAAAAAGCCCAAACTATGATTTAGTTTGGGCTTTTTTTGAGTCTAAAATTAGATTAGTTATTCTTTTTCAAAGTAATATTCATAAATATCCTCTTCTAAACCAACATTTTCAAATAATTCTTTTATTTTTAATGTAGATCCAGAAATTGTAGCTACTCCTTCAATATCTAATGCACCATTCTCGTAAACATAAGATTCTTCATCGTCATTATAAGTTTCTGTTTCAGAAAAAGCAACTAAAGTAAGCTGGTTCTCTTCCTCATTGTACGCCCATTTTCCAGATTTATCTGAAGAAAATTCATCATTGTTATAAATAACTTCACAAGCTTCGTCACTATCTATCCAATTTATATTTTTATCAGAAAATGAATTATTATATGTAAATGTTCCATCACTATTAAATTTTATTTTTAAAAAATTAACGGTAGAACATTCGTCAACAATTACTTCTTCATTACATAAAGTATAGTCAAAAGTAAAACAATCCTCTTCATTCACTTTTACTTCATCACCATCCGAAATTTCTTTTGTAAAGTTCCAAGTACCAACTAAATCACTATTACCACCCCAAGCTTCAACAGTTACACAAACCTCTGTAGGTTCACTAATATTACCCTCACCATCATACAAACAAATAACATAGCAAAAAGTGCCTGCTGTAACACTTTCGTCAAGGTTTACTTCAATAGCAGCATCATTTTCTTTACCAGCAGATTTTCCTTTTAAAAAGTTTCTATTCTTTTTAGTTTGTTCTCCTTTACCAGAAACATAAATTTCATCTCTAGGAACATCAAAATAAGAATCTGCCATTCCGTTTTCATCTTTTAATTGTATATAAGCGCCAGTATAATTTGATGCAGAATTAAATTCAATTTCAAATCCGTTTTTTTGAAAAGCAGATTGTTTGCTGTAATCCATAGTAAACTCTAAACCACCAGTAGGAGTAAGGGTTCCTGTTTTTTTAGTGGCTCCTTCTATAATTAAAGCGGAACTTAGACTGTTTATTTCTAAAGGTTCGTCTTCTTGAGCATTAATTTCAGCATCCTTATTTCCTCCAGAAGAATCGTCATCAGACGAACAAGAGAAAAAATTCATTGCTAAAAAGCATACTATTAATAGGTTAACTTTTTTCATTATTTAATAATTTGATTAAGGTTATAAGTAATTATTAACGAATGCAGTAGTAATTTATTATTTATATGTAGGATATACTACCTTATAGCAAATAGATATATATCTAAGCAGATGTTTTGTTTGGATTTATTCCATTTTAAATACTGGATTTATTCCTTAATTTGTATATTAGCGTATGGGAAAAGAGATTACAATAGAAATAAAGCGTTTTATAGAGGTGCGTAAAGACCTTAATTTTACTCAACCAGAGTTTGCAAAATTACTAGGTATTTCAAATACAACGGCAGATATAGAGCGTGGACGCACAAAGTTGTCTGGTAAAGTTGTTACAGAACTATTAAAGCAATTTAAAATAAATCCGTTATGGCTTTTTGGAGACAGTGATCAGCAATACTTATCTGCAAAAGAAAATAGTGTTATTCCAAAATTTGTTACGGTAGATGCTGAAGATCGAGAAAATATGGTGCTTGTTAATGCTAAAGCAGCAGCTGGTTACCCACAAAATATACAAGATGCAAGTTGGTATAAACAATTACCTGCGTTTGATTTGCCTATTCCAGAATTTAGAAATGCAACCTACAGAGGATTCCAAGTAGAAGGAGATAGTATGTTGCCTAATTTATATCCAGGAGAGTGGGTTTTAGCTAAGGCTACAGAAAGTTTAGACGATGTTAGTGCAAATAAAATGTATGTAGTTGTTTTGTATGATGCTGTATTGGTTAAAAAAATAGAAAAAGTACCAAACAGTAACTCAGTTTCTTTAATTTCTTTAAATGAAACATATCCTCCTTATCAAGTAGCTAACGATCAAATACAAGAGCTTTGGCAAGTAAATAGTAAAATCTCTTTTGGTTTAGATACTACTACAGAAAAAGGATTGTTAAAAGAATTACAAGAATCTATGGAAGAGCTTAAAAAAAGAATAAAGTAATAGCAGGTGTTTACAAAGACATACCGTGCATTGCTAAATAAGTAGCCACCCATATAATAACAGAAGAAAAGAAGATGCCAATAGTATTTGCTAAAAAAGCTTTCTTTTTTTCTATTTTAAATAAGTAAGTAGCAATTGTACCTGCATAGACGCCTGTGCCAGGTACAGGAAGCATTACAAAAAAGATAAGACCCCAAAAGCCATATTTTTTAATCTTGTCTGCAGATCCTGTTTTTGCTTTACGAGCAACAAAAATAGCTCCTTTTTTGTACACACGCCACTTTAATAAGTAGTGGTTTATTTTGTGTAAAAAGAAAAGCATCATAGGAAACACAAGCACATTAGCAGAGAAACACAATACAAAAACAACATAGATGTTTAAGCCATTGTACATACCATAAGGGATGCCAACTTTGGCTTCACCAAATGGGGATAAACTCCATAATATTGCTATAATGTATTCTGTAATCACTTTTGGTTAGGTTTTAATTTGCAAATTTAACATTACCATTTTAATAATAAACATATTATAAACATAAAAAAATACTAATTTTTAGGTTTTATAATAGCATCTATAACGTGTCTTTGGTCGTGATAGTATCTTTTTTTTTACAATTAGAATTTATTACGTGAGATTTTTTTGTTTTTGCAACAACATTGCATTGTAAAAGTTTATAAGTTTGTAGTGTGAAAGTACTAACAATCATATTATCATTATATATTCTAACACTAAACTTTATTCCTTGTGAAGACAGTGCGGTGCAAGACCCTACTGATACAGCAGAGTTAGTACAATCTTCGGTAGATGACCACGGGCATATAGATATGTGCTCTCCTTTTTGTCAATGCCATTGTTGCCACATAAACGCAACATATTATAAAATAGCAGAAGTAAAATTGCCTACACAAGAGATTTCTGCAAATCTTATCCTTCATTTTAATAGTTTAGGAAAAGATATTTCACGTTCCTTTTTACAACCTCCTAGGGCTTAATACAGCTTTTTTAATAGGATAATTACATCCTGTTTAGACTTCTTTAAGTCATTTGTTTGATGATTAATTCTAAAAATCGTCAAAAGTTCAACTGTATTAATACTTTTTTATGATTAATAAAATCATTGATTTTTCAATCAATAATAAATTTATAATAGGCTTGTTTACACTTGCCATTATAGGTGCAGGTATTTGGAGTGTTACCAAAGTACCTATAGACGCCGTACCAGACATTACAAATAATCAGGTGCAAGTAATTACACAAGCACCAAACCTAGGAACTGAAGAAATAGAACAATTTGTTACGTACCCAGTAGAACTGGCAATGAGTAATTTACCAGATGTAAAAGAAATACGATCTATTTCTAGGTTTGGTTTATCTGTTGTTACTATTGTTTTTGATGATGCTGTAGGCACGTATTTACCACGACAATTGGTATCTGAAAAACTACCAGAAATACAAGAGCAAATTCCAGACGGATTTGGTAAACCCTCAATGGGACCTATATCTACTGGCTTAGGAGAAATTTACCAATACAGCTTGGAGGTAGAAGAAGGTTTTGAAAAAGATTTTGATGCCACAAAACTAAGAACATTACAAGATTGGATTGTTAAACGACAAATGGCAATGGTGCCAGGTGTTGTAGAGGTAAATGCCTTTGGAGGTAAAATAAAACAGTACGAGGTTGCAATAAACCCTAGTGAACTTACGGCTATTGGTCTTACTATTTCAGATGTTTTTGAAGCTTTAGAAAATAACAATCAAAATACAGGAGGCGCTTATATAGAAAAAAATCATCAAGCTAACTTTATAAGAGGTGAAGGTTTGATAAAATCTATAGAAGATATTGCTCATATTGTAGTAAAAAAGGAAAATAACCTTCCTATTAAAATAAAAGATATTGCAACAGTAACTATGGGTAGTGCTGTGCGATATGGAGCTTTAACTAAGGATGGAAAAGGTGAAGCTGTTGGAGGTATGATTTTGATGCTTAAAGGCGCAAACACCAACGATGTAATCACTAATGTTAAAGACAGAATTGTACAAATACAAAAATCCTTGCCAGAAGGTGTATCTATAAAGCCTTTTTTAGACAGAAGTGAGCTTATAACAGAGACAACAAGTACTGTAACTAAAAATTTATTTGAAGGAGGTCTAATTGTAATATTTGTATTAGTATTACTTTTAGGTAATTGGCGTGGTGGCTTAATTGTAGCATCTACTATTCCGCTTTCTCTACTTTTTGCTTTTATATTAATGAATGTTTTTGGTGTATGGGCTAACTTAATGAGCTTAGGTGCTATAGACTTTGGTATTATTGTAGATGGCGCTGTTATTATAGTAGAAAGCACTGTCTTTTTAATAGCATCACAAATACTAAAAAGAAAAAAGATTAGTGCAACAGATAGAGATGAAATAGCACGTTCTTCGTCTAAAAAAATGATGAATGCTGCTTTCTTTGGTCAGCTAATTATTTTAATTGTTTTTATTCCTATTTTGGCGTTAGAGGGTGTAGAAGGTAAAATGTTTAAACCAATGGCGTTGACATTTATTTTTGCAATGGTTGGCGCAATGATTTTGTGTTTAACTTATGTACCAATGATTTCGGCCTTGTTTTTAAGAGCACCAAAGAATGATAAGCTTTCGTATGGTGATAAATTTGTGCATTGGGCAGAAGCTAGATATCAACCATTGCTTGAAAAATCATTAAAAAAAGGAAAATTAATTTTAGGTGTTTCTATTGCTTTATTGGTTGCAACAGTCTTTGTTTTTACAAAAATGGGAGGCGAATTTATTCCGCAATTAGATGAAGGTGATATTGCTTTTCACGCCATACTTAAACCAGGTAGTTCCTTAACTGAAACAATAGAAACAACAACTAAAATAGAGCAAATTGTAAAAGCAAAATTCCCAGAAGTAAAAACTATAGTAAGTCGTATTGGTGTAGCAGATGTACCTACGGATCCTATGCCTATGGATATTGCAGATGTTTTTGCTATTCTTAAAGATCCATCAGAATGGACATCGGCTTCATCTAAAGAAGAATTGGTTAAAAAAATTAAGAAAGAGGTTAGTCTAGTTCCTGGTGTTAATTTTGAGTTTACGCAACCTATAGAAATGCGATTTAATGAATTGCTAACGGGTGTTAGAGAAGATGTTGCTATTAAATTATTTGGAGACGACTTAGGTATTTTAGCTTCTAAAGCAGAAGAAATAGGAAAGCTAATAGCAGGTGTAGAAGGTGTTGCAGATATGAAAGTAGAAGCAACAACCGGACAACCACAAATTTCTATTAATTACAACCGTAGTAAACTAGCACAATATGGTTTACAAGTAACTACTTTAAATGGTATTGTAGAAACTGCTTTTGCAGGTAAAAAAGCAGGTGTAATTTTTGAAGGTGAGAAACGATTTGATTTGGTTGTGCGGTTAAATAAAGACAACCGAAGCGATATTACTGATGTAAAAGACTTGTTTGTAAACTTGCCTTCAGGATTTCAAATTCCATTACGCGAAGTAGCAGATATAAGTTACAAGCCTGGTCCAATGCAAATTAGTAGAGACAATACCAACCGTAGAACTTACGTAGGTATTAATATTAGAGATCGTGATGTTAAATCGGTTGTACTAGATATACAAGATGTTTTAGATAAAAAATTAAGCCTACCTCCGGGGTATTACCTAAGGTATGGTGGTGCTTTTGAGAATTTAGAACGCGCAAGTAATAAATTAAAAACAGTAGTGCCTTTAGCGCTATTACTTATTTTTATTTTAATCTATTTTGCATTAAAGTCTTTACCACAAACATTAATGATTTATGTGGCTATACCAACGGCAACCATTGGTGGTGTATTTGCATTATGGCTTAGAGATATGCCTTTTAGTATTTCTGCAGGTGTTGGTTTTATTGTTCTTTTTGGAGTAGCTGTGCTAAATGGTTTGGTTATGGTTAGTGGTTTAAATGAACTAAAGGAAGAAGGTGTTACCAATTTAAAAGACCGAATTATAGAGGGAACCAAACGTAGAATTAGACCAATTATGCTAACTGCATTTACAGATGTTTTGGGTTTTTTGCCAATGGCAATTTCATCTGGAGCAGGAGCAGAAGTACAGCGGCCGTTAGCAACTGTAGTTATTGGAGGTTTAGTAACAGCAACATTATTAACCTTGTTTATTTTACCAATTTTATACCATTGGGTAGAAGAAGGTAAGTTTACACTTAAAAAGAAACCAACTGTGGTTATTGCGTTATTTGTATTGTTCTTTTTATCATCATTTGGATTAAAGGCGCAGGATGCTAAGTTGGTACAACAAGAAATTGGTTTAGAACAGGCAGTTTCTTTATCAGCTACATATTACCCGTTAATAAAACAAAATGCTTTAGAGGTAGATAAACAAATACAATTAAAAAGTAGCGTAGTAGACTTAGGAATAACTTCTGTTTTTACTGGTGGTGAGGAAATTAAAGATGAAGCCGGGATTTACACTCTTGTGGGTTTTGGTCAATCTAATATAGATATTTTAGGAATTTCATCTAAAAAGAAAGTACAAGAGCAGCAAATACAGCTAGCTAAAAAGGCATATACACTATCATTATTAGAGGTAGAAAAGCAAGTTAAACTTGCGTGGGCAAATGCTTTGCAGGCTAAAAAGAGGTTTCTGTTGTATACAGAGTTAGACTCTATTTATGTGAAATTTGATAAAGCTGTAAGTCTAAATTATGAGGTAGAGGCTATTTCTAGATTGGAGTATTTGGCAGCTAAAAGCCAAGCTTTAGAGGTTAAAAATGAGTGCGAAAAGGCAAGTGCTAATTACAATGTAGCTCTATCACAGCTAAACTTATGGTTACCTAGTGATTTATTTTATGGTGTTACAGATGAATTTAATTTACCAGTTGTAGAAGAGCAACCAGAGTTTAAAAATCACCCGGAATATACAATGTTAGAGAATGCAGTATCATTAGCAGATGCTAATTATAAAGCGGCTAAAGCTCAAAATTTACCAAAGTTTAACCTTCAAGGCGGAATGCAACGGGTAAATGGTACTTCTGGTTTTTACAGTTATCAAGTAGGTTTGTCTATTCCGTTTTTATCTGGAGTAACTAAAGCACAAATTAAAACAACTAAAATTGATAAAGAAATTGCAGCCTCTAAAGCTACGTATGCTAAAAAGCAGATGGAATCTGAATTTTATCAAACTATAGAAAACTATAAAAAATGGAATTCTTCTTGGTTGTTTTACAAAGATCAAGTTTTGCCATTGGCTAAAGAACAGCGTAAAGGAGCTTTGTTTGCATATAAAGAAGGAGCTTTGGATTACAACGGTTTTACTCAATTAATAAAAGCAGCTATACAAACAGAATTTGATGCACAATCTGCATTTAAAAATTATATGAATAGTTTGTTTCAAGTTCAATATTATAATCAAAATTAAGATGAAAAAATACATTTATATAACAGTTCTAATATTGGCAATTGGTATTTCTAGTTGTAAGAATACGAGTAGTACCAAAGAAAATCATTCAGAGGATACTCATAAAAAAAGCGAACAGGAAGTAGATGATCACGAAGAAGAAGTGATGTTAACAGCACAGCAATTTATAGCCTTACAAATGGAGATTGACACATTAAAAAAACGTACTATAAGTGGTTTTGTTGAAGCAAATGGGCAATTAGAGGTTCCGCCGCAAAATGAAGCTTCTATTACAGCAACTATAGGTTCTAATGTAGTTTCTATAAAGGTTATAGAAGGAGATAAGGTTGGTAAAGGGCAAGTTGTAGCTTATTTGTCGCATCCAAATATTATTCAATTGCAAACAGATTATTTAAAGGCATACAGTAACAGTAATTTTGTAAAACAGGATTTTGAAAGACAAAAAAAGTTGTATGATGCTGGTGTTGGTTCCGGTAGTACATACCAACAAGCAGAAGCAAGTTATAATGTATCTAAATCTTTAGTAAATGGATTAGGTGCACAGTTGCAAATTTTAAATATAAATGTTGCAAGTGTTCGTAAAGGAAATATCTTTAAACAAGTACCATTATTAAGTCCTATAGAGGGTTATGTACAAAAAGTAGCAATTAAAACTGGTCAATATGTAGACCCACAAACCCAGTTGTTTGAGGTTGTAGATACACACCATATACATGCAGATTTAATGGTTTTTGAAAAAGATGTGCATAAGGTAAAAGAAGGCCAAATAGTAATTTTTAGTGTGCAATCTGTACCAGAAGAACAGCTAACGGCTAAAATTATATCTGTTGGTAAAACTTTTGAAGAAAACCCTAAAGCAGTGCATATACACGCAGAAATTGAGAATAAGAAAGACAATTTAATACCTGGTATGTATATAGAAGGAAGAATAGAGACTGATAGTAAAAAGGGAATTGCACTGCCAGAAAGTGCTATTGTTAAAGACGGAGAACGATTTTTTGTGTTTTCAGTAGAAAAAGAAAATGAAGATTGGAGTTTTAAGCCAGTAGAAATTTTAAAAGGAAATACAGTAGATTCTTGGGCAGCTGTAAATTTTTTAGTAACTATAGATCCTAATACCAAATTTGCTTATAACAACGCATATTATTTATTGGCAGAAATGAAAAAAGGAGAGGCAGAACATAGTCATTAAACATATGGAAACTATAGAGAAACACTTAGAAAAAAAAGGAATTAGGGTAACAGCAATGAGACTCTTAATTTATAAGTTTTTAGCAGAAAAAAAGAGCGCTGTTACACTTAGTGATATAGAAAACGCTTTTGATAAAGTAGATAGAACTACGTTATATAGAACAGTAAAAACGTTTGAAAGTAAAGGTGTTGTTCATCAAATAAATGATGGTTCTACGGGAACTAAATATGCTTTATGCGAAACAAATTGTAAGTGCGAACTGGAAACAGATTTGCACTTACACTTTCATTGTAACAATTGTGAAGAAACGGTCTGTTTAACAGATCATAAAATTCCACAAATAAAAGTTCCAGATGGCTTTATTGCAGAAAATGCAAATTTGGTAGTAAAAGGAATATGTAACAAATGTAGTTAAGTCCAATGCACTATTGTTGCACGTATATTTTATAGAAATTTGAATATGAAAGAGAGAAAAGAGTTAAAAGATCTAGAAAAAAATACACACAACCATACACATAATCACAGTCATTCTAATACAAATTTTGGTATAAAAGTATATATACCAGCAATAGTTAGTTTTGCTATGCTGTTTATTGGTATTGCAGCAGACTATTTTAACTTTGTTTCCTTTTTTAAAGGATGGGTACGAGTAATTTGGTATACAATTGCTTATTTACCGGTAGGTTTACCAGTTGTAAAAGAAGGCTGGTTAAGTATAAAAAAAGGAAATTATTTTACAGAATTTTTACTAATGTCTATTGCTACAATAGGCGCTTTTGCAATAGGAGAATATCCAGAAGGTGTTGCTGTAATGCTTTTTTATGCTGTTGGTGAGCTGTTCCAAAGTGCAGCGGTAACAAGAGCAAAAAGCAATATACAAGCATTGTTAGATGTTAGGCCTAAAGAAGCCTTAGTGTTTAGAGATAACGAATATGTTTCTGTTTCACCAGATGATATAAAAATAGGGGAAACAATACAGGTAAGATCTGGAGAAAAAGTACCTGTAGATGGTATGTTGTTGTCTGTTAAAGCATCTTTAAATACAGCTGCTATAACGGGAGAAAGTAAACCAGATACAATTGGTGTAAATGATGCAGTGTATGCAGGTAGTATTAATTTACAAGACTTAATAGAGATAAAAGCTACTAAAGAATTTAAAGATAGCTCTATAGCGCGTATTTTAGAGTTGGTTCAAAATGCTACGGATCGTAAATCTAAAACCGAATTATTTATTAGAAAATTTGCAAAAGTCTACACACCAATTGTTGTGTTTTTGGCTATTGGTTTAACCTTTTTTCCGTACTTTTTTACAGATAATTATGTATTTAAAGATTGGTTGTATAGAGCACTAATTTTCTTGGTTATATCTTGTCCTTGTGCATTGGTTATTTCTATTCCTTTGGGTTATTTTGGAGGATTAGGAGCAGCATCTAAAAATGGAATTCTATTTAAAGGAGCTTCCTTTTTGGATACAATGGCAAAGGTAAATACATTGGTTATGGATAAAACGGGGACCATAACAAAAGGTGTGTTTAAAATTCAGGAAATCCATACTTTAATTATGGAAGAAAAAGAAATGATGCAATATTTATTAGCATTAGAAGCTACATCTACACACCCAATAGCACAAGCACTTTTAGATTATCCGTTAGATGAAACGTTTAAAGCAGTAGATACTCAGGAAATTGCAGGAAAAGGCTTAAAAGGTATTGTTAATAATAAAAAAGTTTTGGTAGGTAACGCGGCCTTATTATTAGACTATAAAATAGATGCATTAACAGAGATAGAGGATGTTGTAGAATCTAGTGTTTTAATAGCAATAGATGGCCAATTTGCAGGTTATGTTATTATCGCAGATGAAATTAAAGAAGACGCAAAAGAGACTATTTCTGAAGCTTATAAAGTTGGCGTAAAAGATTTTTATATGTTTTCTGGAGATAGAGATTCTATTACTAAAAAAGTAGCAAAAGAAATTAATGTTCTAAGAGCTAAAGGTGGTTTATTACCAGAGCAGAAACTTAAAGAAGTTGAAGAAATTATGACCAACCCCAATGCTGTTGTAGCTTTTGTTGGTGATGGTATTAATGATGCTCCTGTGCTTGCTGTTAGTGATGTTGGTATTGCAATGGGTGGTTTAGGTAGTGATGTGGCTATAGAAACAGCAGATGTTATTATTCAAACAGATCAGCCATCTAAAATTGTACAAGCCATAAAGATTGGTAAATCTACAAGAATAATAGTTTGGCAAAATATAGCATTAGCTTTTGGAGTAAAACTAATTGTTTTACTTTTAGGTGCGGGTGGTTTAGCAACAATGTGGGCAGCCGTTTTTGCAGATGTTGGTGTAGCTTTACTAGCTATTTTAAATGCAGTTAGATTGCAACGAATGAAGTGGTAATTAAAAATAAGCAACAGCAGAAATACAAATGTATTATAACGTATAATGGATTTTAAAGAACAATGCACACAACTAGCTAGTTGGGTAAGCTTAAGTAATGGAATTCCTTTAACTCAATTAGGGGAAGAAGCAAATAGCTTTATTCGTTACAGACATATTACAAAACAAGAAATAGTAGATTTTGAGGAAACTAACAATGTAAAGTTACCTCAAGATTATAGTTTCTTTTTAGAAACGATTGGTGAGGCCGACTTATTTATTCCTTGGGGATTTAAAGTTATATCACCACAAAAATATTTAGAAAACGCAAGTAGTACTTTTAAGAATTACGGAGAAGATCCTTTTCCCAAGATTTTAATTGTAATTAATACCGTATCTGGTGAAATGGGAGGGTTTATTCTTGATGAATCTAAACGCGAGTACACCACTTTTGCATTATTTAGAGCGGAAGTTCCTTTAGAGCATTGGCTAGAAGATAACGACTCTTATGAAAGTTTTAGTGCTTGGTTATTAGAAGAGGTCAACGATTTATTAGATGCTTATTTCTAAAATAGATTAAGTTTAATATATTTAACTACTCTTAATATCTAAGTCTTTTCAAATGAAAAATATTGATAAAATAACTCCTTTTACAGTTTCAACATCAGAATCTAGTTTTGGTGTATTAACAACCTTAACGGTTAAAAATGAAGTATCCGTAAAAAAGAGTATATCTTGTAAGGAGCAGACGCTATTTGCAAGTAATATTTATAATGAAGACGATGGTTATAATCTGGTGTATACTGTTATAGATGACACAGGAAAAGCAGAAAGTTTTATAGAAGATGATGGTATTTTGCCAACCTTGTTTTTAAGCCCAGATTTAGAAAATTATGTATCTGTTATTCCTTATCATCCAGATAAAGAATTAGAAATTAGTATTCCGCTTTTTAATAGAGAAAATACAGATTTACCTAAAGGTAATAGACCTTTTATAGGTGATTTTATAGGTGTTTCTAATCAGTTTTCAATTTTTTATGATGTAGATATTTGGGACGACAAAAAACCTGATAAGCTTTTAGCAATAGAATTTAAAAATGGTGTTCTTAAGAAAAAGCACAATAAAAAAGTACCACTCCCTAGAAACAATAATATATATATTAATGCTAATGAAATTCACTTACTTTCTAGTAGTGGTAATACTTGGCTGCATAGACAAATAGATGAAAAAGGAGTAGAGGTAAAAAGTAGAGCGTTAAAAGCAACTACAAATTATTTTTGGCAAATTATTAGTTTATCTTTTGAGTCTAACTCTTATGTTTTATATGAAAAAAAGGGTAAGATTAGTATTGAGACTATAACTGTAGATAACGTTTGTACTTCGAAAGCTATAATAGATATTAAAGATGAGTTTTTTAATACGTGGCAGCCAGAACAAATTAGTGATAACACTTGCGTTATAAGGTTTAATACAGAATTTGGTAATGGTTGGTTGACTATAAAAAATGATGAAGTTTTAGAACTTTTTTATAGTAAAGACGCTAAAGGGTATAAGAATTTAATCAGTGGTGATGTCTTAGAGTTTGAAGAACCTAATTTGATTATATCTAGCATTAATAAAACTAAAGAAAACGGCTATGCAGTTGTTTTTTATCCTTCCGTAGACGGAAAAGAAAAGAATAAAAAGATACTGATTTTTCAAAGGCAGTTAGAATAATAAAATAAAAGTATTTTTATATTTAATACATTGATTATGCTACAAAACTTTAAAACATATCTTTTTGATAAAATGGGAGTAGATGCTATAGCCTATGAGCAATTAGAGCCTTACATTAAAAGCAGGGTTGTTCTAAAGGGAGAACAGCTTTTAATAGCTGGAGATGTTTGTAAACACACGTTTTATGTAGAAAAAGGATTGCTTCGTCTTTATGGTTTAGATGAAAACGGAAAAGAAAATGTATTACAATTTGCTACTGAAAATTGGTTGGTAAGCGATAGAGATAGCGTTTATTTTAAAGAGCCATCAATCTATTATATAGATGCTTTAGAGAAAACAGTAGTGGTTTTATTAGATGAAGAGTTTATAGAATTATTAGCAGAGCTAACACCATCATTTAGGAAAAATAATGAAAAATTACTGCACAATCATATTAGACATTTAAACAGAAGAGTACATTTACTTTTGGGAGCTTCTGCCAAAACAAGATATCTTGAGTTTGTAAAAATGTACCCAGATGTTTTATTGCGAGCACCACAATGGATGATAGCATCTTACTTAGGTATTACCCCAGAAAGTTTAAGTAGAATACGCAAAGACTTAGCAAAACAAAATTTTACTAAATATTAGTTTTCTCGCTCCCTATTAAAATTCCATAGGAACTTCCATTAGTAAAATTTTACTGTCTTTAGTAGCTTTTATTTCTATAGTATCTACATCCCAAAGTCCAAAACCATCTCTTTTCTGTAATTTTTGACCTTCTATTTCTATAGCACCCTCTAAAATAAAAGCATAAACACCATTGTTAGGCATATGTAATTTATAATTAGAAGTAGTCTCTTTAGAAAAATCACCTAAACTAAACCAAGCATCTTGATGCGCCCAAACACCAGCATCGTTTTTATTAGGGGATAAGACTTGGTATAATTCGTTTTCTTTTTGTAATTCTATTGTAGAAATTTGATCGTATCGTGGAGTAACATTTACTTTATTAGGTATTACCCATATTTGTAAAAACTGTACAGCTTTATCTCTGTTTTTGTTATACTCGCTATGAGTTACACCTGTACCTGCGCTCATAATTTGAATATCTCCTTGTTTAATTACAGTGGAGTTTCCCATATTATCTTGATGTTGTAAATCACCCTCTAGAGGTATAGATATAATTTCCATATTTTGATGAGGATGTGCACCAAAACCTCGACCTTCACTCACGGTATCGTCATTTAATACACGTAATGCACCAAAATTCATTCGTTCTGCATCTTGGTAATTTGCAAAGCTAAAGCTATGGTAGCTGTTTAACCAACCGTGATTAGCGTGTCCTCTTGTGTCTGCTTTATGTAATATAGTTTTCATAATTTACCTTTTTTAATCTTCTAAATAACCAAACTTGCCCATATTAAAATCGTTTATGGCTTGTTTTATTTCTTCTTTTGTATTCATTACAAACGGACCTTGAGCTGCAATAGATTCGTTAATTGGTTCTCCGCTTAGGACTAAAACAATTGCTTTTTCTGTCGCTTTAATTGTAAAGTCTTCTCCTTTGTTTTCAAACAATACAAAATGATCTGTAGCAACATTTTCTTTATCATTTATAGTAATAGAACCCTCTATAACTAAAACAGCTGTATTGTAATTTTCAGGAAAACTAAAAGAAGCTTCTTTGTCTGTGTTTAATTTTGCATTGTACATATGTAAAGGAGTAAATGTACTTGCAGAGCCCATTGTATTATTATAATTGCCTGCAATAACCTCTATAGTGCCCGCATTATTATCTAAAGTATGCTTGTTAATATCACTATTAGACAACCCTTGGTATTTAGGCTTACTCATTTTGTCCTTAGCAGGTAAATTAACCCAGAGTTGTACCATCTGGAATTCGCCTCCTGTTTTGCTAAATTCTTTTTCGTGGTACTCTTTGTGTAAAATACCAGATGCAGCTGTCATCCATTGTACGCCACCTTCACCAATAATACCACCACCGCCACTACTGTCGTGATGTGCAATTTTGCCCTTGTAGGCAAGGGTTACGGTCTCAAAACCTCTGTGTGGATGTACGCCAACACCTTTTGGAGAGTCTGATGGCGGAAAATTATATTTAGAGTTGTAGTCTAGTAAAATAAACGGACTCATACGTTCCATATCTAACCTAAATCCGCTAGGTATAAAATTATGAACTCTAAATCCGTCTCCTACAAAGTGCGGAGCTCTAGGAGTTGCTATTAATTCTATGTTTTTAGTACTCATTATTGTAAGTTTTTATTATGAAAAACTGAGATTTTTTGATATTCAGGATGTTTATCGATATAACTTTTTATAAACGTGCAATATGGTTTTACTTTTAACTTGTTTGTAATTGCATATTCTAAAATAGACTTGGCTATAAAAGAACCAACCCCTTTGCCAGCAAGTTCTTTAGGAACTTCTGTATGTATATAAGAAATACCACCATCAAAAAGTTTGTATTCTTCAATAGCAGTATAAGGACCAACTTGTACCTCAAATCTGCTTTTTTCTGTGTTATTAATTAGTTTGTACTCCATATCCTAATCTTATTTACAACAAATTTAATAAGCATTACACTTGTTTGCATTGATCTATGTTAAGAACGTAATAAAAGCAACTTGTTTTGTCTATTTAGTATAGCTGTAATTCATTACTTAAAACTTATTCTTACTTTTGCAGAATTAATATTTTAGCCTCTTTATAATGAGTAAATCATCTAACACAACGCTAATAGTTTTAGCCTTTTTTTCAATCTATATTATATGGGGTTCTACTTATTTATTAAATAAAATAGCAGTTACAGAGCTGCCACCTTTTATGTTAGCTTCTTTACGTTTTATATCTGCAGGAATACTTGTTTTTATAATTAGTAAATTCTTAAAATTAGAGATTAAAATCACCAAAAAGCAACTCATAAATACTGTAATAGCAGGTTTTTTATTTTTAGCTTTAGGTAATGGAGTAGTGGTATGGGCTTTACGTTATGTAGATAGTGGTTTTGCTGCATTAGAGATATCTGCACAGCCTTTAGTTGTATTGTTATTAATGCGAATTTTACAAGGTAAAAAAATACAGCCAATGTCTATTGTAGGTGTTATTTTGGGTGTTATAGGTGTGTACTTATTAGTGAGTCAGAAACAAGTAGTAAATCAAGAAGGTTCTTTATTAGGAATGATTATGATTTTTGTTTGTATGGTAAGTTGGTCTTATGGTAGTTTATTTGTAGCCAAATCTGACTTGCCAAAAAATTATTTTGTTAATACCGGATACCAGATGCTTTCTGGAGGTGTTTTTTTACTTATAGCAAGTTTGTTTTTTGGAGAAACCTGGTCTTTACCTACAGCGTGGCAAGGTAAAACACAACTAGCAATGATATTACTAGTTGTTTTTGGTAGTGTTGTTGCGTTTACTTCTTTTAACTATTTGCTTAAGTTTGTTTCGCCAGAAAAAGTAGCAACGTCTACTTATGTAAATCCTATTATTGCTTTGTTGTTAGGATGGTATTTTTTAGATGAAAATGTAACAGGACAATCTGTTGCTGCTGCTGTAATTCTTTTAACAGGAGTTTATTTTATAAACACGAAGAAAAAAATTATGATTTTTTCTAGATTTTCAAATCGTATAGGACGAAAGTCTTAATTTTTGGGCTATACTCCTTTTTTAAAAAATTATAAGTAGTTTTTTACCTATTTATTCGTGTAAAACGCACTAAAGAATGTATTTTTGCACCCCAACAGAAATGGATACTATGACGAAGACTGCTTTTGAATTACAAGAAAAAAAGACAGATAAGGAACTTTATGACTACCAGAAAGGAGCCCTAAATGAGATTTTTCAGCGTTTTGAAACAGCTCCAGACGATCATCACTTACTGTATCAATTACCTACAGGTGGTGGTAAAACGGTTATATTTTCTGAAATAGTAAGGCAATACCTAAAACACCATCAAAAGAAGGTGTTAATAATGACCCACCGTGTAGAACTTTGTAACCAAACATCTAAAATGTTAGATAGTTTTGGTGTAATTAACAAAGTGGTAAACAGTACAGCAAACTTAGACGACCAAGAAAGATATAGCTGTTTTGTAGCAATGGTAGAGACTCTTAATAACCGTTTAAATGACGGTATGTTAGATATTTCTGATATTGGTCTTGTAATTATAGATGAGGCGCATTACAACTCATTTACAAAGCTTTTTAAGTTTTTTGATAAATCTTTTGTTTTAGGAGTAACAGCTACGCCTTTAAGTTCTAATAAGAACTTACCAATGAAAGATAATTATGATGAATTAATCACTGGTGAAAGTATTGGGTCCCTAATAGAGAACGAATTTTTAGCACGTGCAGATGTTCATCAATACAATATGGGGTTAACATCATTAGAGATTGGTTCTAATGGTGATTATACAGTAAAGTCTTCTGAAGATTTATACTCTAGTTCGGCAATGCTAGACAAATTAATGGAAGCCTATAAGGAGCATTCTAAAAATAAAAAGACACTTATTTTTAATAACGGTATTAATACCTCTATACAGGTTTATTATACTTTTAAAGATGCAGGTTACCCTGTAATGCATTTAGATAATACAGCTACAAAAAAGCAACGTAAACAAATATTAAAGTGGTTTAAAGAAACGCCAGATGCTATATTAACATCTGTAAGTATTTTAACTACTGGTTTTGATGAGCCAACAATTGATACTATTGTACTAAACCGAGCAACTAAGTCTTTAACTCTGTATTACCAGATGATTGGTCGTGGTTCTCGTATTTTAAATAATAAATCTAAATTTACAGTAATAGATTTAGGTAACAACTACCATAGATTTGGCCCTTGGGGAGCAGATTTAGATTGGCAAACAATCTTTAGTAATCCTAATTTCTATATGGATCGTTTAAAGAACGATGAGGATATAGAAAGTACCTTTAAGCATGAGATGCCAGAGGAAATTCGTAAAGAATTTGAAAAATCTGAAGAAGTATATTTTGACATAAAGGAAACATATATAAGCGCAGTATCTGGAGGAGAATCTTCTAAAGTAGTTTTAGAAAGATCTATAGAACAACACGCAAAAATATGTATAGAGAACAGTGAAGATGTTTATGATGCTTTAGCTTTGGCTAAACTATTAGACGTTGATATTGATTACCGTATACAAGTGTATGCAAAGTGCATAAGTAGAAGTACGTTTAACTTTTTAAGTTGGTTAAAAGACGATTACAAGAAAAGGTTAACTGCTTACTTAAGAGAAAATTTCGATAAGGTTTTTGAAGAAATTCACGGATTTCCGCCAGAAGATTAAATTTATAGATTGTATAAATAATAAAAAGTGTTCAATTTTAATTGAGCACTTTTTTTGTTTTAAACAAATATTGATATGTGTATTTATAAGAAGCAGAATTTAGGATAAAAAGTACCTAAAATGAAAAAGAGTCTTGTCGGCAAAAACAAGACTCTTTTTACGAGAACACTATATGAAAATGAAAATTTTATTTCTTCTTTAATAACACTACTAATATAGAATTACAATATAGTTTTTAGAAACTTATGTTGTAAACTAACTCTTATTTGTTGTGAGGACACTCTATTTTGTTGTTAGCGTTTTTTAGAGACGTTTCATTTTCGAATGAAAAAGAGTCTTGTCGGCAAAAACAAGACTCTTTTTACGAGAACACTATATGAAAATGAAAATTTTATTTCTTCTTTAATAACACTACTAATATAGAATTATTATTCAATCTTAAAAACTATATGTTGTAAAGGGTTTCTTATTTGTGGTTATGTAAGAGGTTTCTGTTGTTTAGGAAAATTATGCTTGTTTGTATGTGTAGAATAGTTGTAATGTGGTTGTATATAAGTATAAAGTTATCTAAAATGAAAAAGAGTCTTGTCGGCAAAAACAAGACTCTTTTTACGAGAACACTATATGAAAATGAAAATTTTATTCTAACTAACTATGCAGCTAATATATAGTGCTTCTTCAATTTTAAAAACTTTAAGTTGTAAATGTATTCTTACTTGTGGTTAAACAAGAGAATTGTGTTGTGTTAGATTTAAATCTATTGATTTTTAATATGTTATGGGTTGTTAATTCATTGTAATATCAATTTATAAAAGAATAGTATTTAAGTATAATAAGATGTACTTGCTATTACTTTACAGCCTTTACTACGTCACCTAAAAAACCATTTAAATCAAAAATAGGATAAGTAGCTAAGCCAGTTCTAACAACGACTAAATCTTTAGATGGTATTACAAAAACATACTGACCTTGATAGCCACTAGCATAGTACATGTCTTTTGGTACATCAGGGAACCTGCCTTCTGCATTTAACCAGAAATGTGCACCATACGTACCATTAGAATGTGCTGTTGGTTTGGCAACATAGTCTACCCAATCTGCATCAAAAATTCTATTGCCATTCCAGTTGCCTTTGTGTAGGTATAATAACCCAAACTTAGCCCAATCTCTTGTAGTAGCCCAACCATAAGAAGAACCTACGTAGTTGCCATCCATATCTGCTTCAATTAGCATAGAGTGCATTCCTATTTTATCTATTAAGCTAGCATAAGGAAAATCTAAATACTCTTGGTGTGTGTTAAAGTTCTTTTTTAATAATCCAGACAATAGGTTAGAGGTTCCAGAAGAATAGTTCCATATTTCTGTTGGTTTAGCTATTGCTTCTTTGTTTTGTTGTACCAACGTCATATCAGACTCTAAAAACAACATTTTTGTAGCATCAGATATTTCTGTGTAGTTTTCATCCCATTCTAAACCACTTTGCATACGTAGTAAATGGTTATAGGTAATATTTTTTCTGTCATCATTTTGCCACTCAGGAATAGGAGCCAATTGGTTTACATTTAGTTTTCCGTTACACTGTAAAATACCATACAGTGTAGAAACAATACTTTTGGTCATAGACCAACCTAAAATTTTGGTGTCAGCCGTAAAACCACCTTCATAATTTTCAGCAATAATCTGATCTTTATAAATAACAATTGTGCTTCTTGTTTTTTGTACATCAGGATTAGAAAAACCCTTGTCTATCGCTTTTTGTAATGTAGTATAATCTATATTAGAAAAAACAGTATCTTTTTGTTTTTTATCGCCATAAGGAAAAGCTAAACCTGTTTTGGTAAAGTCTCTGTGTGGCTGTAATGTAAATTTAGTTGGGTCATAGTCGTTATTCACTAGAACTGCTCCTAAACCATCTCTATATACAGCGGTACGCTTCATTAAACTAAATACAGAAGAGCTAGCGTCTTTAGATTCTTTATCTACTTTAGAATCGGCAAGCTTAATTAGGGGTACATTGTTATCTACTGCATTAACGTCTTTAGCATCTCTGTCTGCTATATATACATTAGAAGCCATATTTTTAGCAGCATAACCAGAAATCATATTCAGTTTAGGATAATTGTACACTACCGCAACTATAATAACAAGGACTAAAACAAGTAAAACTCTTTTTACGTTTTTCATAAATAACAAATTAAGCTAGCATCAAAAATAGTAGTTTTTACGTAACAGATTTCATTTTAGCAAAAAGATTGTAATATGATATTGAATGCAGTTTATAGTATCTATATAGAGTAGAAATGTATATCTAAATTACTTAATGCATTTAGATATACAATAACAATAGTTAAAGTATATCTAAAAACAGTAGAGTCTACACAAGAATTTAATAAATTAGAAGGGCTTTCTATTTTAAAAGAGAGTTTTATGTATGTGCCGGTATTAAAAGTATCAGCCAAGCATAAAAGTACAAGGATACCTTTTATATATGGTAGACGTTAGTTTTATATTGCCTAAAACATTGCGTTTAACACCAGGTAAAAATCCTAACTTTTTTTTAGAAAAAGAGGGGTAACTTGTATACGCTGTTATTAATGGTTATTTAATAAAACTAGATACAGGTAAAGGCTCTTTTACAAACGGATTGGCACTAAAAAATAATTAATACCCAAACCCTGTAATTACTTGCTGCGGGTTTCTTAGTATTGCTGTTAGCATTGTAAAACTAATTAATACGATGCTAATAAATACACTTATTACAAATGCTTTGTAAATTGTTGGTTTGTTGCCTATGGCACTTTCGTGGATAATTTCTTTTAGTATTCCCATTTTAATATGTTATAGTGTTAGTACTTGGTTTGCAATTGTATTTATATATAAATCTTAATTGCTTGGTATGTTAGTATAACAACTATAGCTAGGAAAACCCTACTTTTTGCGCATAAAAAAAGAGCTTCTTATTAGAAGCTCTTTTAATTTATAGGTACTAATTTTAATCTTTTTATAGACCGCAACCACCTGTAAAACCGTCTGCACTAAATTTAGTTTGTACAGCGCCTTCTCTACTTTGGTTTTTAACTTGTATAACCAAGTTACTTGTGCCACTACCATCTCTTTTAGGAGTACAGTATTCAAATAAATAAAAGCTATTTGCTCTTTCAGATATTTTAGCAGAAATCTCATTAAACGTAGTTTCTAACTCTTCTTTGTTACTAGCAAAAACACTAAATGTTTTACCAAGTTCTTTTAAAATTTCCGTATCAATTTCGCTACCTAAACCAATAGTAAAGAAAGATATATTAGGATCTGCTTCTGTTACCTTTTTTAAGGCAGCAGCTTTAGTATATCTAGATGCTTGGTCTGTACCATCTGTAAACAATACTACAGAGCTGGCTCCAATTACGTCTTTAGCGCTATTATCTTTTAAATATCTACTAGCTATATCTGTAGATTTTATTGCTGCTCCGTATAAATCTGTAGAAGCATCAGAGCTAATGGTGCTTGTAATTCCTTCTACTGCTGTTATTAGTTCGTCTCTAGAAGAAGTTAAAGGGTTTAACTCGTGTAACTCGTCTTCACCATCAAACCAGTGAATACTCATTGTAAAAGAATCACTTTTATCAACTTCTTCTGGCATTACATTTTTAATAAAACTAATAGAAGCAGCTTTTAATTCGTCTAGGCTACTTTCTAAAACACTCTTACTTAAATCTAATACAAGCAGCGTACTGTTGTTAAAAATTTTTCCGTTAGGCGATATTTTTTTAGAGGACTCAGAAGTAGATATTTTGTTAAAGCAGTCATCATTTCTACCTTGCTCGTATATTGTAAAGTCATCCTCAACTAAACCTACTACAGGGTTACCTGCAGCATCAGATACTTTAAAAAAGACAGATACTTTAGATGGTTTAGCAGTATATTGTTCTTGTATAGATAGTATCAATTCGTTTTCTCCAAAACCAAGGCAATCATCTACTGTTGTTCCTTTTCCTAATTCGCCTTTGTCATTAAAGTCAAACTTTACGTCATCATCTGCATTTCCGCAAGAAATAAATAAAAGTGTTAGGCAAAAAAGAGAAAAAATCTTCCAATTCAATTTCATATATAATAATTTATGTTCATTAGTGTTAACGGTTGTAAACCTACAAAATTATAGGTCTACTGTAGTTAATGCTGTTAAAAAATGTTAAGGTTCTGTTTTAAGTGTCTATACGGTCAGTATATGTTAAGATTGTGCTATTTGATAGTGATTTTTTTGGTAAATTGTCATTGCTTAATTACAGGTTTTGTGTGAATCAATCTAAAATTAAAAAATATGCCAACTTACACCATTAAAATAAACGGAAAAGAACAAACAGTAGATGTTAGTGAAGAAACACCTTTATTGTGGGTGTTAAGAGATCAGTTAGATTTAGTTGGTACTAAGTTTGGTTGTGGTATTGGGCAGTGCGGTGCTTGTACAGTACATATTAATGGTACAGCAATGCGTAGTTGTTCTACACCAATAAGTGTTATTGCAGATAAAGAGATTACTACCATAGAGGGGTTGTCTAAAAATGGTTTACACCCTGTACAAGAAGCTTGGAAAGAAGTAGATGTGCCACAATGTGGTTACTGTCAAGCCGGACAAATAATGACAGCTTCTGCTTTTTTAGCTAAAAATAGTAGTCCGTCTTCAGAAGAAATAAAAAATGCAATGCACGGAAATATATGTAGGTGTGCAGCTTACAATAGAATACATAAAGCAGTAGAAGTTGCTGCAACTAAATTAGTATAATCTCTTAATTTAAAAGCAACAACTATGTCAGATTCAAAAATAACATTTAGTAGAAGAAATTTTATAAGAACGTCGTCTTTAGCAAGTGGAGGATTATTAATTGGTTTTAATCTTTTTAACTCTTGTAAACCCAATGCCAAAGCACCTATAGATTTAGCAGACTTAGATTATAAAGATTTTAATGCATACATTAAAATAGCAGAAAACGGAGCAGTAACAATATTTTCTCCCAATCCAGAGATAGGGCAAGGTGTAAAAACCGCAATGCCTATGTTAATTGCAGAGGAATTAGATGTTGCTTGGAGTAATGTAAATGTTGTGCAAGGAGATTTAGATACTGTAAATTTTCAAAGGCAAGTGGCAGGTGGTAGTCAATCCATACGCTTAGGTTGGGAACCTCTACGCCAAACAGGTGCAACAGCTCGTCAAATGCTAGTAAATGCAGCAGCAGCTCGTTGGGGAGTAGATGCTTCTAATTGTACAACAAAAGATGGTATAATTACTAATACTAAAGGAGAGACTCTAGGTTACGGAGAAGTTGTAGCTGAAGCTGCAGCATTAGAAGTTCCAGAGAATGTTAGTGTAAAAGATCCAAAAGACTTTACTATAATTGGTACAGATGCAGTAAATGTAGATATAGATAAGATTATAACAGGTAAACCTTTATTTGGGTTAGATTATAAGGCAGAAGGTATGGTCTATGCAGCAGTTGTACGTTCTCCTGCTTTTGGTAAAAAACTTGTTTCTTTTGATGCTTCAGAGGCTAAAGCATCTGGTAACGTTATAGATGTTATTGAGTTTGATAATAAAATTGCTGTTTTAGCAAAAGATACTTGGTCTGCTTTTAAAGCAAAGAAAACTATTAAGGCAGAATGGAAAACAGATACAGAATTAGAGAGTACAGAAGACCACGATAAAATACTTAAAGAATTATTACAAGATAAAGAAGCTAAGGTATTACGAGAAGATGGTAATGTAGATAAAGCATTTGCAGAAGCAGATAAAATATTAGAACGTACATACGAAGCACCTTTTTTGCCACACAACTGTATGGAGCCTATGAACTTCTATGCTAATGTAACAGCAGATAAGATTCATTTGGTTGGTCCTATACAAACGCCACAACGTACAGCTGCTGTTATAGCAAGTAACTTAGGAAGAAAGGCAGAAGAAGTTCATTTAGAAATGACACGTATGGGTGGTGGCTTTGGTAGACGTTTGTATGGCGATTTTGCTATAGAGGCAGCAACCATATCTAACTTAGCTAAAAAGCCAATAAAGGTTGTGTACTCTAGAGAGGATGATATGACAGCTGGTATATACAGACCAGCATCTAAATATAAAATAAAGGCCTCTATAAAAGATGGAGAGATAACGGGGTATCATTTAAGAGAGGCTGCCGTAAATGGTAATATGTACGGACTAATTCCTAACTTTTTTCCGGCAGGTGCTATAGCTAATTATAAAGTTGATGCTGCTAATTACCAAAGTAAAATTACAACTGGTGCTTGGCGTGCACCGTATACAAACTTTTTGGCTTTTGCAGAGCAAAGTTTCTTTGATGAACTTGCAGATGAGTTAAAGTTAGATCGTGTGCAAATGAGATTAGATCTATTACAGAAAGTAAAGGGTACTACAGATGAAGAAATACAATATTCTCCAGAACGCTTAGAGAATGTTATAAAACTAGCCGTAGAGAAATCTAATTGGGGCAAAACTCCAGATACAATATACCAAGGTTTTTCTGCGTATTATTGTCATAACTCTCACGTTGCTGAGGTTGCAGATGTAGAAGTGGTTAATGGCTTACCTGTAGTTAAAAAAGTTACTTGTGTAATAGATTGTGGTATTGTAGTAAACCCAATAGGGGCAGAGAACCAAGCTCAAGGTGGTGTTGTAGATGGTATAGGTCATGCAATGTATGGCGACTTTGCTTTTAATAAAGGTGTGCCATCATCTAAAAACTTTGATACATATAGGCTAATAAGAATGAAAGAAGCTCCTATGGTAGAAACTCATTTTGTAGAAAACACTCTAGCGCCAACAGGTTTAGGAGAACCAACGTTACCACCAGCAGGCGCAGCTGTGGCAAATGCATTAAAAGCAGTAACAGGACATAGGTTTACACAACAACCCTTTACTAAAAATCCAGAGCATTTACGAGTTCAGAATAAAGAGATAATAGGTTAATTATGAAAGTTTTATTATTTGGAGTAACCAAAGATATTATTGGTTCTAGTATCTTAGATGTTTCTAACTTTACAACCAATACAGAAAAAACAGTAGGGGATTTACATACCTACTTACAAGAAGAATACCCGGAGTTAAAAAAACTATCATCTTTGGCTATTGCGGTAAATAGTGCTTATGCAGAACATAACATAACACTTAAAGATACAGATGAGGTTGCTTTAATACCACCAGTTAGTGGCGGATAATATTTTGACAAACCAAAGGAGAATAATGCTGATAGATAATCATAATAGAAAAATAAATTACTTACGCTTAGCTGTTACAGATAGATGCAATTTACGTTGCAACTACTGTATGCCGTCTGAGGGAATAGACTTTGCTAAAAACGATAAGCTTTTTACAATTGAAGAATTGGTAAAACTTAGCGAAATTGTGGTTTCTCAAGGTATAGATAAAATAAGAATTACTGGTGGTGAGCCTTTTGTACGTAAAGATCTAATGGTTTTGCTACGTAGGTTAGCTGTTTTAGATGGTTTAGATGATATTTCTATAACTACAAACGCAACACTAATTGGTCCGTATATTACCGAGTTAAAAGAACTTGGTATAACCAATATAAATGTAAGCTTAGATGCTATAACCAAAGAGACATTTAATAAAATAACGCGTAGAGATACGTATGATACTGTTTACAGTAATCTAATTAAGTTAATTTCTGAAGGTTTTAATGTTCGTATTAATTTTATTGCCTTAGACGGACAAAACACAGAGGATATAATTCCTATTTTAGAACTAATGAAACACTATAATGTTTCTATTCGGTTTCTAGAAGAAATGCCATTTAATGGTGGTTCTAAGGAATTTTCAACCATAAAGTGGGATTATAAAAGTATATTTAATCATATTAAAACAGCTTTCCCAGAGATCGAAAAATTAGAGTCGCCTGCTACATCAACTTCTATCAACTATAAAATTAAAGGACATAAAAGTACATTTGGTCTAATACCGTCTTTTAGTAGAACATTTTGTGGTTCTTGTAATAGATTGCGTATTTCTGCCACGGGAGATATAATTACGTGTCTGTATGCTAAACCTAGTGATAATTTAAGAGCTATTTTAAGAGAAGGCAATTCAGATGATGCAGTTAAGGAACAGATTTTAAAAGCTGTGGGCAGTAGAGCAAAAACAGGATTTGAAGCGCAGAAGAAATATGATGGTGTTTTTAGCAACTCTATGACTTCTATTGGCGGTTAAGTTTGTAATTTTAACCTAAAAACAACTCTTTTGGAAAAAACAAAAATATACGGATTAGTACTTTCTGGTGGTAAAAGCACTAGAATGGGTACTGATAAAGGGTCTATTGTATATCATTCTATACCACAACGAGACCATTTATATAATTTATTAAATACTGTTTGCGATAGTACTTTTTACAGTATTAGAGAAGATCAAAAAAATGAATTTTCTAATGAAGCAAATGTTATCGTAGACGAAAACAAATTTAGAGGTCCATACAATGGTTTATTAAGTGCGTACAATTATAATACTAATGTAGCTTGGTTAGTTGTTGCTTGCGATTTACCATTGCTAGATAAAGAAGCTCTGCAACAATTAATAGAAGAAAGAGATAGTACTAAATTAGCAACTGCTTTTGCAACTAGTGAGAGTAAATTACCAGAACCATTGTGTGCTATTTGGGAACCAGAAGCATTACAGCAATCTGTAGCATATTTAAACGCAGGAAATGGAAGCTGTCCGCGTAAATTCTTGATTAATTCTGATGCTAAATTAGCATATCCAGAACAAGATAAAGTATTGCTTAATGCTAATTCTGTTCAAGAGTATGAAGATGCAATACAAAAGATAAAACAATAACAACAAAGTAGTTTTAATTTATATGAAGAGGTACGTAAGACAAACCGTTTTAAAAGAGTTTGGTTTAGCTGCACAAGAAAAATTGTCTAAAGCAAAGGTTTTAGTTATTGGTGTTGGTGGTTTAGGCATTCCTGTTTTACAATATTTAAACGCAATGGGTGTTGGTACTTTGGGTTTGGTAGAAGCAGATACTATAGATATTACCAATTTACAACGTCAAGTGTTGTATACAGAAGCTGAGGTTGGTGCGTCTAAATTGGCAACTGCCATACAGAAATTAAAAGCACAAAACAGCACAACACTATTTAAACAATACAATACGTTTTTAACAAAAGAGAATGTCTTAGATATAGTTTCTGGTTTTGATGTTGTTGTAGATGCATCAGATAATTTTGCGACTAGATATTTAGTAAATGATGCTTGCGTTATTTTAAATAAACCTTTTGTTTCGGGAGCAATACAAGGTTTTGAAGGTCAGTTAAGTGTTTTTAATTACAAAGGCGGACCAACGTACCGTTGTTTGTTTCCTAATATGCCATCTGCTAATGAAATACCTAATTGCAACGACAATGGCGTTTTAGGTGTGGTTCCTGGAATTATTGGTAATTTACAAGCTTTAGAAACCGTAAAGTTATTAACCGGAATTGGAGAGGTGCTGTCGGGTGAATTACTGCTATTTAACGGCTTGCAACAAACATATAACAAAATAAAGTTTACATCTGTAAAAGAAAATTTAGAGCGTACAGTTTTAGAAGATTCGTATGGCGATAATGGTTGTTCGCTAGGATCATCAATAGACATTCAAGACTTTAAAAAAATAGTCAACACAGATGCTAGTTTTCAACTGGTAGATGTGCGTACTATAGAAGAGTACAATACATATCATATTCCAAATTCTACACATATACCTTTAACAGAACTTGGTTTTCATCATTCTAAAATAGAAAAAGAAACAACAGTTTATGTTATTTGTCAGTCTGGTAAGCGTAGTAAAATGGCTCAGAATCGATTAGAAGAAAATAATATTAGTGTTATAAATGTAGAGGGTGGTATTAACGCCTACAGAAGTTTAGAAACAGTATAATGATAACATTTAAAGAAGCATACGCCAAAGTTTTAGAACATACAGTAGATTATGGTACAGAACAAGTATCTTTAAAAGATGCTGTAGGTAGAGTTTTAGCTGTTGATGTTAAATCTGATAGAGATTTTCCGCCATTTAATAGAGCTACAAAAGATGGTATAGCATTGTCTTTTTCGGCTATTAAAAATGGTCAAGATTCATTTAAGATTGAAGCTGTAATACCAGCTGGTAACCCTACCATAGAGTTAAAAGAGACTACTTCTTGTGTAGAGATTATGACAGGAGCAGTTGTGCCAAACAGTACAGATGTTGTTGTAATGTACGAGGATATTAGTATAGAGAATGGTATTGCAAAACTGCAAAAAGTACCAACACAAGGTCAAAACATACATTTAAAGGGTAGCGACGAAGTTAAAGGAGCTGTTGTGCTACATAAGAACACACTAATTACTGCTGCAGAAATAGGCGTATTATCTGCTGTTGGATCTGCAGAAGTCTTAGTTAAAAAGTTACCTAAAATAACAACTATAGCAACGGGTAACGAGTTGGTAGAGGTTACAGAAGTTCCTTTACCACACCAAATACGTAAATCTAATATAAATTCTTTGTGTGCTGCTTTGTTAGAAGAGCATATTGTTGCAAAGTCATTGCATTTAAAAGACAGTAAAGAGGCTATTAAAGAGGCTTTAGAAGTTGCTTTACAAAATAATGACGTATTGTTGTTAAGTGGAGGTGTAAGTAAAGGTAAGTTCGATTTTTTACCAGTTGTATTAGAAGAGTTGGGTGTAGAAAAAGTGTTTCATAAAGTATTGCAACGACCAGGGAAACCTTTTTGGTTTGGTATACATAAAAAAACAAATACTGTTATATTTTCGTTTCCTGGCAACCCAGCGTCTACATTTGCCAATTACCATATCTATTTTAAAGATTGGCTTACAGAGTCGTTAGAGCTACCGGTAACCGCAAATTTGGTTGTTTTAAATGAAAATGTAGAAAATAAAGGTACGTTAACATTGTTTTTACGTGTAAAAATTACATTTGAAAACGGAAAATTAATAGCGAACAGAATAAAAGAAAATGGTTCAGGAGATTTAACTAGTCTTGCAAATTGTGATGGCTTTATTAAAGTTGCTCCAAACCAAAATACATATTTAAAGGGAGATACAATACCTTTTATAAAAACAAGAAGAGTTTTATAAGATGACACATGAATTAAAGAAAATACTAACTGCTTTTACTATTGCCAAAGAACAAGGTAAAAAAGCTGTATTGGCTACTGTTGTTGCTTTAGATGGTTCGTCTTATAGGCGTCCTGGAGTTCGTATGCTTATTTTGGATAGTGGTGAAACTATTGGCGCTGTTAGTGGTGGTTGTGTAGAAAAGGAAGTAATAAGACAAGCAGATTCAGTTTTTAAAACAAACATTGCAAAAGTAATGACGTATGATGGTCGTTATAGATTGGGGTGCGAGGGTATTTTATATATATTAATTGAAACTTTTAATCCGTCTACTGACTTTGTAACTACATTTTGGAGTACAATAAAAAACAGGACTAATTTTAGTGTTTCATCTTATTACGAGAAAAAAGATGCTAAAAACTTAAGTTATGGCTCTATTTTTACTTTTTTAGACGAAAAAATAGCAGTTTCTAATAGTTTTACTAAAAATGACGAGTTGCCAATATTTAATCAAAACTTAGAACCTTGTTTTAGATTACTTGTGGTTGGTGCAGAACATGATGCAGTACAATTAACTTCTTATGCCGCTTTAACAGGCTGGGAGGTTACGGTATGTACAATACCAAATGAAGAAAAACAATTGTCAGATTTTCCTGGAGCAGAAATTTTACAAGTAACTACACCAGAAAATTTAGATGTTTCTGCTATAGATAAGCAAACAGCAGTAGTATTAATGACGCACAGTTATGTTAAAGACTTGCAATATTTGTTAACTTTAAAAAATACAAATCCGGTTTATCTAGGTTTGTTAGGCCCGGCAACTAGAAGAGAAAAATTGTTAAACGAGTTTATAGAGCATTATCCAGAGGTTACAGAAGAGTTTTTAGATGTAATTCACGGTCCAGCCGGATTAAATATTGGAGCAGAAACTCCACAAGAAATTTCTATTGCAATTGTTGCAGAAATTTTGACAGTTATAAGAAAAAGAGAACCTATACAATTAAAAGATAAAATAGGAAAAATACACAACTAAATACAACCAATGAAAATAGCCAACCTTATTTTAGCAGCAGGATCTTCAAGCAGAATGCAGAGTACCAAACAAGTATTACCTTGGAGAAACACAACTCTTTTAGAAAATGCTCTTCAACAAGCAGAAAACACTGCTTTGTTAGATGTTTATTTGGTTTTAGGCGCAAATGTAGAAGAAATTAGGAGTAAAATAGATTTAAAAAAAGAGAATGTTTTTCTAAATTTAGATTGGAAAAAAGGACTTGGGAGTTCTATTGCTTGTGGTGTTACAGAATTAGAGAAGTTGCCCGAAGAGTATAATGCTGTATTAATAACATTGGCAGATCAGCCCTTAATAGATAGTGCTTACTTAACTAAAATGGTAAGTTTATTTTCTACATCAATAAGTACAATTGTTGCTACTAATTACGGAGATAGAGTAGGAGTTCCTGCTATTTTTGATGCTACTTACTTTTCAGAATTAAAAGAACTAGGTCAAGATTATGGAGCAAAAGAGGTTTTAATAAAGTACGCAGAGGAAATTGTAATGGTAGAACCTAACGGTAAAGAAATAGATATAGATACCAAAGAAGATTATAGTAATTTGATAAAATAATAATAAAATATAGCAGTAAACAAAGGCCTCTATTAAAAATAGGGGTTTTTTTATGCTCAAAAGTGTGATTTTTTTAAAGTATCTTATACTAATGCTATAAATAGAAGTTAAGTATGACCAAAGAAGAAAAATTTGTAGAACTAATACAAAATAATCAAGGTCTAATTTTTAAGATTACAACTGTATACACTACTAATAAAACTGATCAACAAGATCTGTATCAAGATATAGTATACCAACTTTGGAAATCTTTTGATGGTTTTAAAAACCAATCTAAAATTAGTACTTGGATGTATAGAGTAGCATTAAATACAGCTTTAACTAGACTTAAAAAGAAAATTAAAGCACCTAAGAGCATAGCTATAGAAAAGGTTGTATTGCAACAGACGGAAAATTATGACCCTGTTTTTGAAGAACGATTGAAAATGGTGTATGCGCAAATACAACAGTTAAACGTATTAGAGAAAGCACTTATGTTATTACTGTTAGAAGGTAAACAATATGATGAGATAGCAGAAATAGTAGGTATTACAGCAAGTAATGTTGGAACTAAAATTTCTAGAATTAAGCAAAAAATGAAAAATAATATTTTAAATAAATAATTATGGATATTGAAGAGATGCAAGCCATATGGTCACAAATAGGTCAAGATTTAGAAAAGCAAAAGAAAATTACAAACACATTAGTTATGAAAATGACACAAGAGCGTTACGCAAATAAATTCAGCAAGCTAGCAACGTATGAAACATTAGGAGCATTTATTTGCTTTATTACAGCTTTGGTAATTTTATTAAATTTTAATAAGTTAGATACTTGGTACTTAGTTTTGTGTGGAGCCCTTTTAACAGGATATTTTATAACGTTACCTGCTTTAGTATTAAAGTCTTTATACACTATTAAAGCTATAAAAATAGATGTAACTAGTTATGCCGTAACAGTAAAAAAATATGTAAAAGCAAAAAATAAATTAATGCTTGTACAGCAATTAGGAGTTTATTTAAATTTTGTTGCTTTATTATTGGTAATTCCTGTTTTTTCAAAATTATTTAAAAATAAGGATGTTTTTGTAACGCCAAATACCATTTGGTATTGGTTGTTGCCAGTTTTGGTAATATTAATGGTTTTAGTGTCTAGATGGGGGTATAACTGTTATAAAAAGATAACAAACTCGGCAGAAAACTTACTAAAAGAACTAGAAGACATAGAGGTTTAGTTTAAAGCATTAAAAAAAGGCTGTCTATTTAAAATAGACAGCCTTTTTTGTTTTATAAGTTTTTTACTTATAACTGAAACAATCCACCTTTAGGAATGGCGTGAAAACCAGTTGGTTTAACTGCATTTTCAATTTTTTCTATTTCTACTATTGCATTAGTGTGTACTGTAAGTTCTGCAGGGAAAACATCAGCATTTACTAATACATCTTTAATACCATCAACAGTAAGTATAGCTTCTACTACTATAGCAATTTCTGCTTGTTCTTTGGCGTTTGTACCAAATACTTTACCATGATTTCCAGGTATTACATTTTCAGAAAGTAAACTCATTTTTATATGTTTTATAGTGTGTATATGTACTTTTAATAAAAAACAAAATTAAAAATTAATATGTGTAACCTCTAATTTAAAAGGTTAAAAACATTAAATGTTAGCATACTTGTAGATTAAGACTATAATTTATCCTAAATTTAGAATTCTACCTTTCTATGCGATGGAAAAACTTTTTGAGAAAATTAAAGACTGTACAGTATGTAGTGCTAAATTACAATTTGGGCCACGGCCAATTGTTAGTGCCTCTAAAACTAGTAAAATAGTTATTATTGGTCAGGCTCCAGGTAGCGTTGTACACAAAACAGGAATTCCTTGGAACGATAAAAGCGGTGAGAATTTAAGAAAATGGATGGGTATTTCTAAAGACGATTTTTACAATCCCCAAAAAGTAGCTATAATACCTATGGGGTTTTGTTATCCCGGAAAAGGAAAAACAGGAGATTTACCACCAACAAAAGAATGTGCACCCTTATGGCACAAACATATTTTAGACGAGATAGATTCGGTTAGCTTAGTTTTATTAATAGGTTCTTATGCGCAATCTTATTATTTAGATAAAAAGGCAGAGAGAACTTTAACACAAACAGTAAAAAATTATCGTAATTATTTACCAAATTATATGGTGTTACCACACCCATCTCCTAGAAATAATATATGGCAAGCAAAGAACAAATGGTTTGCAGAAGAGGTGTTGCCAGTACTAAAGAAAAGGGTTAAAAGCATTCTTAAGTAGTATATAAAAGAAGCTAAAACCATTAGTTATCAAAAAATTAACTTTGAATTTAGATGTAAATACTATTTTATATTTTAAAATTTGTATATTTGTAGCCTAAAGAAAAAGTTTAAATACACAACAAGTGGTCCCTATAAATCCTGACTCTAGATCTTTTTAGACAGGTTAATTAATAAAAGTCGCCCCTCTACGTATTTACTCAATTCCTTTTTAAAGAGCTAAATAGGCTAAGTACAATTCTAAAAAATAGTAAATTTTAATGGCGAGATCGCAACAGACATTCGGTAAAAAAGAAAAAGAAAAGAAACGTTTAAAAAAACGTGAAGAAAAAGCAAAACGTAAAGTAGAAAGAAAAGCCAACTCTAAAGGTGGTGAATTTGAAGATATGCTTGCTTATGTTGATGAAAATGGACATCTTACCGATACTCCACCAGATCCAACCAAAAAAGTTAAAGTAGACGCTGAAAGTATTGTAATTGGTATTCCTAAGAAGGAAGAAATGGAAGAAGAAGATCCAGTAAGACAAGGAAAGGTATCTTTCTTTGATACTTCTAAAGGCTTCGGATTCATTATTGATGCAGAAAATAACGAAAAGTATTTTGTTCACGTTAGTGGATTAGTTGATGAAATCGCAGAAAACGACAAAGTTAGCTATGAACTAGAAAGAGGTATGAAAGGAATGAATGCCGTACGTGTAAAAAGAGTATAATACAATAACTACTATTGTATACAAAAGCGGTCATATTTTAGTATGACCGTTTTTTTTATGTAAAACTAATTCTAGAGTTTATAACTACTAGAAATATCTTGTAACTTTGCCCAAAATATTATAAATGGAATCTTTTTCTGAATTTAATCTTAAAAAACAACTGCATTACGCAATTGATGATTTAGGTTTTTCTACCCCAACCCCAATACAGCAAGGTGCTTATCCTGTAATTTTATCTGGTAAGGATATGATTGGTATTGCGCAAACAGGTACAGGAAAAACTTTTGCTTATATGTTACCTATTTTACAAGATTTAGAATATTCTAAACAAAAAAATCCAAGAGTATTAATATTAGTACCAACAAGAGAACTTGTTTTACAAGTAGTAGAACAAATTAATAGTTTTGGTAAGTACATAAACACAAGAGTAATTGGTGTTTATGGGGGTACAAATATGAACACACAAGCACAAATGGTATCTAAAGGTTCAGATATTATTGTTGCTACACCAGGTCGTTTATACGATCTTGTTTTATCTAGAGCATTACAATTAAAATCTATAAAAAAGTTAGTTATAGATGAAGTAGATGTAATGTTAGATTTAGGTTTCCGTTTTCAGATTACCAATATTTTTGAGCTGTTACCTACACGTAGACAAAACATTATGTTTTCTGCTACAATGACAGACGATGTAGAAGTTTTAATTAATGATTTCTTTATTAATCCAGAAAAGGTATCTATTGCTATTAGTGGTACGCCACTAGATAATATACATCAAAAAGCATACGCTGTTCCAAACTTTTATACAAAGGCTAACTTGCTAGTTCATTTGTTAAAAGATGAAAAAACATATAAAAAAGTATTGGTTTTTGTAGCAAACAAACGTTTTGCAGATCGTCTATTTAAATCTTTAGATGAAATTTTTGCGGAAGAATTATGTGTTATTCACTCTAATAAAACGCAAAACTATAGAATACGTTCTATTAATCAGTTTGATGAAGGTAAAAACCGAATCTTAGTGACAACAGACGTTATGGCTCGTGGTTTGGATTTAGACAAAATATCTCACGTAATTAATTTTGACACACCTACTTTTCCTGAAAACTACATGCACCGTATTGGTAGAACAGGTAGAGCAGAAGAGCAAGGTAATTCTATCTTATTTTATACAGAGAAAGAAGAACAGTATAAAGATGCTATAGAGGAACTAATGGATTATAATATTCCGGCATTAGAGATTCCAGAAACAGTAGAGATATCTAAAGAATTAATACCAGAAGAGCGTACTGTAATTTTAGAGCATCATAACCCTATTAATGTAAACGCAGAAGAAAGAGGAGCTAGTTTTCATGAAAAGAAAGAGAAAAACCAAAAGGTAAACAAAGGTGGTTCTTATAAGTTCGAGATTGCTAGAAAATACAAAAAACCTAAAACTAAAGGAGACAAGAACTATAATAAACGTAATAAGAAAAAGTAATAATTTACTCTTCTTTCAATAAGGAAATATACTTTTGCTTTGCAAAGGTTGTTAATTCATCAAAAAAGGAAGTAAACTCTTTTTCAAACTCATCGTAATGTTCTTTTAAATCTATAATAGCAAAATTCATTTTAGATTTATTTTTAGTACGTCTATTCATTCCGTCTAAAACCTTAGAAATACCAGTAAGACTGGCGTAACTTAGTATCCAGTTATCAGCTATCATATACGGCATCATATGCTTTGTATTATCTGGTAAAATAGGGAAGTTGTCTTCTAATAGATCGTAAAAGTTATCTACAAAAACATCTAAAGGAGTGTCCGAGTATGTGCTCCAGTTTTTAGCTAAGAAATGATCGTAAAAAATATCTACAATTACACCACTATAATGCCCGTAATTTTCGTGTAGTTTTTTTGTGCTTTTACGTACCGTTTTATGTGCATCTGTAAAAGTGTCTATGTGTCTATGCAGCGTAATACCTTTTTGTATGTTTTTAGGCAAGTGTTTAAACTTATTGCCTCTAATACTATCGGCAATAAAATTTCCTATGGTTATTTCATCGTTATCAAAAGAAAGGTAAATGTGCGCAAGAAAATTCATAAATCGATATTAGTATTCTTAAAATCGAATTTACAAATTCAAAACCTAAGAATTGCTTCTGTACATGTATATTTGTAAAAACTTTTATAATATATATGACACTAATCAAATCCATTTCAGGAATACGAGGAACAATAGGAGGTAAGCCTTCAGAAAACTTAACACCTTTAGATGCAGTAAAATTTGCAGCAGCTTACGGTATTTGGTTAAAAGAGTACTCTAAAAAAGAAAAATTAAAAGTTGTAATTGGTCGTGACGCTAGATTATCTGGAGAAATGATTCAGAATATCGTAGTTTCTACTTTAGTTGGTTTAGGAATAGATGTTATAGATTTAGATTTGTCTACAACACCAACCGTAGAAATTGCTGTGCCTTTAGAAGCAGCAGACGGTGGTATTATACTAACTGCTAGTCATAACCCAAAACAATGGAATGCATTAAAACTTTTAAATGAAAAAGGAGAATTTTTAGATGCAGAACAAGGAGCAAAAATATTAGCTATTGCAGATAAAGAAGAATTTGTGTTTTCTGAGGTAGATGACTTAGGAACAATACTTAGAAATGATTCTTATATAGATATACATATTGATGAAGTTTTAAACTTATCATTAGTAGATAAAGAAGTAATAAAAGCAGCTAAATTTAAGGTAGTTGTAGATGGTGTAAACTCTACGGGAGGTATTGCTATACCAAAGTTATTAGAAGAATTAGGTGTAGAAGTTGTAAAGCTTTATTGTGAGCCTACAGGTCATTTTCCGCATAACCCAGAGCCCTTAAAAGAACACTTAGGAGACATTAGTGCTTTAGTTATTAAAGAAAAAGCAGATTTTGGTATTGTTGTAGATCCAGATGTAGACCGTTTGGCGTTTATTAGCAATGATGGCGAAATGTTTGGAGAAGAGTATACATTGGTTGCTTGTGCAGATTACGTTTTAGGTAAAACTAAAGGAAACACAGTATCTAACTTATCTTCTTCTAGAGCGCTTAGAGATATAACAGAAAAACACGGTGGTACATACGAGGCTGCTGCAGTAGGAGAAGTAAACGTAGTTACTAAAATGAAAGCTACTAATGCAGTTATTGGAGGTGAAGGTAATGGTGGTATTATTTATCCAGAAAGTCACTATGGTAGAGATTCTTTAGTAGGTTCTGCTTTGTTTTTAATGCTTATGGCAGAAAAAGGAGGTACAGTTGCAGAATTAAGAGCAAGTTACCCAAGTTACTTTATGAGCAAAAAGAAAATACAACTAACACCAGGATTAGATGTTGATGGTATTTTAGTTGCTATGGCAGATAAATATAAAGATGAAGAAATATCTACCATAGATGGTGTAAAGATAGATTTTGCTGAAAACTGGGTGCATTTACGTAAATCTAACACAGAACCAATTATTAGAATTTATACAGAAGCTAAAAGTCAGGCTGAAGCAGATAAGTTAGCAGATCGTGTTATATCAGAAATTAAAGAAGTGGCAGGTTTATAAGTTATAAACCGCTTTAGAATAAAAAAACTCATTGCTTTTAAAAGCAATGAGTTTTTTTATTTATTAAACTTAGGAGTTTTACCTGCGTGTTTCCAGCGTTTATGTGTCCATAAATAATACTCAGGCTTTTCTCTAATTTGTTCTTCTGTAAGCCTTAAAAATTCTTTTGTAATGTAGTTTTTTTCAGTTTCTTTACCAGCTAATGTAATTGGTATAAACTCCGCGTTATAATATCCTCTTTTTACTTTGCTAACTTTTATAAATACAACAGCAAGGTCTAATTTTCTGGCTAAAATTTCGGCACCATTATGTATAGGTACATTTAGTCCCATAAAGTTGTTCCAATACATTGCTTTAGAATATTGGGGAGATTGGTCGCTAACCATACCATACACAGACCTAACTCCATTTTTCTCGTTTCTAATAACGGTTTTTACAGTATCTTTTTGGGTAATAGGTGTTGTGTTCCATCTAGAACGAACATTTTTAATCCATTTATCAAAATACTTATTTCCTATTTTTTGGTATACAGCATAACCTTTTGTATCTAATATATTGTTAATACTTACATTCCACTCCCAATTGGCATAATGTGCACAAACTAATAAAATACTTTTTTCTTTTTCTATAGCTTTTAACTCTTCAATATTTACAACATTAAATCTTTTTTTAACAGCTGCTTTAGATAAGCTCATAGTTTTAACCATTTCCATAAACATATCACACATATGTTTAAAAAAATTAGCACGTATTACTTTTAATTCGTTTTCTGTTTTGTTAGGGAAAGTAAGTTTTAAGTTGTCTAAAACTACTTTTTTACGGTAGCCAACCACGTGGTATACTAAAAAGTACATCACATTAGAAACCCCATAAAACAAAGTATATGGAAGAATAGAAACAATCCAAAGAATTGGATACACTAAAATAAAAACTAGTAACTGCATTAAGAATAAAATTATGCAAATATAGTTATATTTGAAGCTAAACTACAGCAGTTAAAAAATGAATTTACACCCAGTAACAATAGTCCTAATAGCATTGAATATTATAGTAACTCTAAAGGGTTTAAATGATACTTCTTTTTTTGAACGTTATAAATTTAGTATTGGCGGTATAAAAGCGGGTCAAAAAGACAGGATGTTTACTTCTGGTTTTCTACACGTAGACATCTCTCATATATTCTTTAATATGTTTACGCTTTATTTCTTTGCTAACGTAGTAATATCGTACCTAGGACCAGTAAACTTTGTACTTATATATTTAATAAGTTTAGTTGCTGGTAGTTTACTGGCTTTATTTTTTCATAAAGATGAACCTTACTATAGTGCTGTAGGAGCCAGTGGTGCAGTGACAGGAATTTTATATGCAGCTATTTTACTAGAACCAAATATGCGTTTGGGTATTATGTTTATTCCTATACCATTGCCGGCATATGTATTAGGTATTGGTTATTTACTGTATTCTATTTATGGTATGAAAAAGAGAATAGGTAATATTGGGCACACAGCACATTTTGGAGGAGCTATTGGTGGTTATGTTACCACAATACTTTTTAAGCCAGATTTATTAATTACAGATACTTTGGTTGTAGCATTACTAGCTATACCTATAATAGTATTGTTTATTTTAGCTAAACTAGGTAAGTTATAAACGCATCTAAGGTTTTTAAAAGGAGAAGTAAAAACCTTAGAACTTCTACAAGAAAATGTAGTTATAAATATATATATAGAACTTTTACAGAAGCAGTTAGTAATTATAGAGATGCTAGAAAGAAGTTCTAATTTTAAGTTTCAAAATATAAAAAAAGCCCTGAACTTAATTAAGTTCAGGGCTTTTTTGTAGGTCTAATAGACTATTGTAGTAACTCAGCTATTTTAGTTTCTAAGTCATCTCCTCTTAAGTTTTTTGCAATAATAATACCATTTTCATCTAAGATAAAAGTAGATGGTATAGATGTTACATTGTATAACTTAGCAACTTGTTGTACATCTTTAGCATTGTAAACGTGATTCCAAGTTAAACCATCTTCTTCAATAGCTTTTTTCCAATCATCAGCAGTTCTGTCTAAAGAAACACCAACAATGTTTAAACCTTTGTCGTGGTACTTATTGTATACTTTTACAACATTAGGATTTTCGTTTCTACAAGGAACACACCAAGCAGCCCAGAAATCTATAATTGTTACTTTACCTAAAGCATCTTTTAAAGCTAAATTTTTACCTTCTAAATTAGGCGCAGAAAACTCAGGAGCTTTAGCACCAATAGTTGTAGCCTTAGTTTTTTCTAAAACTTCTAAAATGGCTTTAACAGCTTTTGTTTTTTTAACATCATCAGACAAACCATTTAAAAGCTCATAAATTTCTTTTTCTCCTAAAACTTTATTGGCAAACAACCTACTAACAATCATTCCAGATATAACAGCATTAGGGTTTTCTTTAACAAAACTAATTTCGTAATCTTTGCCTTCTTCTTGTATTTCCTTTATTTCATCTTTTAAAGCTTTTACAGTAGCAGTATCTCTTGCCATAGAAGCTTTTTGGTAATCTGCTTGTATAGATTGTACTTTCTCGCCTATTTTTTTAGAGCCTTCTATAAAGTTAGTAAATGCATCGTTCTGTAATGTTCCAGAAACAACAACATTTCTTATACTGTCTTTATGTGCAGATATTTCTATTGTTCCTTCTTCAGGGAAAAACATCATATTACCTCTAACTTTATCAATAAAAACATAATAAGGATCTAATGTTGCAGGCGTAGCTGTGTTAAAAACAAACTTACCATCCTTAATAGCTACAGTATCTATTTCTACAGCAGAATTTTTTTCTCCCGCAGTTTTTAAAAATACTTTTGTACCATCTGCAATTTCGCCTCTAAGGGTACCATTTACAACAAATGTATCTGCTTTTTCTCCACAAGCTACTGCTAATACAGCAATAGTAAGTGTAACTAGTAATTTTTTCATTCTTTGTTTTTATTTTTTAGATTTACAAATGTAGGCAAACTAAAAGTCATAAAAAAAGCCCTTAACATTTTGTATAGTTAAGAGCTTTTATTGTTTTTATTTCTAGTTTAAAACTTGTAACGTAAGCCTAGAGCTATGTCAAAATCAAAATTATCGCTAAAATGTTTGTAACCAGTTAAACCTATTTCTGGTCTAATATCTAAAGAAACAAGCAAAGGAAAATCAAAATTATACTCTATACCAACATCACCAGCAGCAAAAATAAATAAGCCTCCATCTGGCTCTCTTATATCTGTTGGGTCGTTAGGGTTTGCTATTGGTTCAAAATCTACACTACCAAAACCAGCACCAGCACCATAATACCAGTTAAAGCCATTGTCTATTTCAAAAACCCATTGGTGAATACCAGAGATTTTAAAAGAGTCGTAGCTTTTACTATCTCTCCAACCTAAATTGGCTTCTAAACGTGTATATCTTGTTAGACTTTTTTGGTACGATAATTCGGCTCCAAAACCATTACTATCTCCCAGTCTTAAACCACCAGTATGCTCTGCTAAATCTTGAGCACTAATTGTTGCGGTTATTAAAAAAATAAAAAATGGAATTACTTTTAAGATTTTCATAATACTATTAATTTTGTTGTAAAAATATGATGTTTAAATTACATTTAAGTGAATAAAAACTTATTTTAGTTCCCAAAAATTGTACCAAATTGAACATCGAACTACTTAACTCGCTAAGTCTTAATTTAGAAGGAGATTTATTAACCGATAAACTTTCTACTACTTTATATGCTACAGATGCATCTGTATACCGTAAAATACCTATAGCTGTTGCTTTTCCTAAGAATACAGATGATATTAAGCAATTGATAAATTTTGCATCAGAAAATAATATTGGTTTAATTCCTAGAACAGCTGGTACATCTTTAGCTGGGCAATGTGTTGGCGATGGTCTTGTGGTAGATGTATCTAAACATTTTACAAAAATATTAAATGTAGATGTAGAAAAAGGACAAGTAACAGTACAACCTGGTGTTATTAGGGACGAGCTAAACTTGTTTTTAGAGCCTTATGGTTTGTTTTTTGGACCAAATACTTCTACGTCTAATAGATGTATGATAGGCGGTATGGTTGGTAACAACTCATCTGGTACAACCTCTATACAATATGGTATTACAAGAGAAAAAACAGTTTCTTTAAAAACAATTTTAGCAGATGGTACAGACGCTAATTTTGGTAATTTAAGTGAGGCCGAGTTTCATAAAAAAAGGGAAGAAGATACTTTAGAAGGTAAAATATATAACTCAATTTATAGTGAGCTAAGTAGTAAAGAAACTCAAGAAGAAATTATATCTGAGTTTCCTAAACCCTCAATACACAGAAGAAATACAGGTTATGCAGTAGACGAGTTGTTGCATAACAGTGTTTTTGGTAAAGAAGGTAGCTTTAATATGTGTAAGCTTTTAAGTGGTAGTGAAGGTACTTTAGCTTTTACAACAGAAATTACACTTAGTTTAGATCCGTTGCCTCCTAAGTTTGCGGCAATGATTGTTACTCATTACAACTCTTTAGAAGATTGTTTGTCTGATGTGGTTCCGGTTATGGAGCATCAGCTTCATCTTTGTGAGATGATGGATAAAGTTATTTTAGATTGTACTAAAAATAACAGAGCTCAGCTAGAAAATAGATTTTTTGTAGAGGACGATCCTGCAGCCTTATTAATGTTAGAGATAAAGGCTGTAACCAAAGCAGATCTTAATTATTTAATAGATAGTTTATTAGAAACCATTAAAAAATCTGGATTAAGCTATGCTAGTCCTATTTTATTTGGAGACGATATTAAAAAGGCAGTAGAGTTACGTAAGGCTGGTTTAGGGCTTTTAGGGAATATGGTAGGCGATAAAAAAGCTGTTGCTTGTATAGAAGATACTGCTGTTGCTATTGAAGACCTTAAAGATTTTATAGACGAGTTTTCTGTAATAATGAAAGGTTATAACCAGAGTGCTGTTTATTATGCACACGCTGGTGCCGGAGAATTACACTTGCGCCCTATTTTAAATTTAAAAAAAGGCGATGATGTAAAATTGTTTAGAGATATTACTACAGATGTAGCTAAATTAACTAAAAAGTATAATGGTTCTTTTAGTGGTGAGCACGGTGATGGTATTGTGCGTGCCGAGTTTATACCGTTAATGATTGGTGATAAAAATTACCAATTACTACGTAGAATTAAATCTTATTTTGATCCTAAAGGAATATTTAACCCTGGTAAAATTGTAGATTCTTATCCAATGGATGAATCTTTTAGATATGAGATTGATAGGGTAGAACCAGAGATAAAAACATTGCTAGATTTTTCTGAGAGCGAAGGAATATTAAAAGCAGCAGAAAAATGTAATGGTAGTGGCGACTGTAGAAAAACAGAAAAGGCATCTGGTGCTATGTGTCCTAGTTACCACGTTACGCGTAACGAAAAAGATACAACAAGAGGTAGAGCTAATGCATTAAGAGAAATGCTTACCAATACAGATGAGACCAATAAGTTTAATCAAAAAGAACTTAAAGAGGTTTTTGACCTTTGTTTAAGTTGTAAAGCTTGTTCTAGCGAATGCCCTAGTAATGTAGATATAGCAACATTAAAGGCCGAATTTACATATCAATACCAAGAAGAAAATGGTTATTCTTTTAGAAATAAACTTTTTGCATATAATACAAAATACAATGCTTTAGGGAGTAAAATACCCAAAATCACTAATTTTATGTTTAATTCATCAATCTTTGGTGGGTTATTAAAAAATATAAGTGGTGTGGCTCCTGAACGTAGTTTACCTAATGTTTATAAATTTAATTTTGATTCTTACCTGAGCAACATCAGCAAACCTAAAATTAAAAATAAAGGAAATGTTGTTCTATATATAGATGAGTTTACAAAGTATTTAGATGTAAACCTAGGAATAGATGCCATACAAGTACTTACAAAGTTAGGATACAATATAGAGTTGTTTTATGCAGAAAGCGGAAGAACTTTTATATCTAAAGGATTTTTAAAAGAGGCTAAAGAAATTGCACTTAAAAACGTTGTTAGCTTAAAAAAATATGTAGATAAAGATGTAGCAATAATCGGATTAGAACCGTCTGCGATATTAACGTTTAGAGACGAATATAAAAAACTAGTTAGCGATAAAGAGTTGGTAAATGCCATTGCAAATAATTCTTTTATAATTGAAGAATTTTTGGCTAAGGAAATTGAAAAAGGGAACATTTTAAAAGGTCAGTTTACCAAAGAAGCAAAAACAGTTAAAATACATAGTCATTGTCATCAAAAATCTTTAAGCAACCAAAAAGTAACTTTTGATGTGCTAAATATTGTAGAGAACTATAAGGTTTCTATTATAAGTTCTGGTTGTTGTGGTATGGCAGGTTCTTTTGGCTACGAGAAAGAACATTATAAAACAAGTATGGCTGTTGGTAATTTAAAGTTATTTCCGGCAATTAATAATAGTGATTGTGATGTAATTATATCTGCAAATGGTACAAGTTGTAGGCATCAAATTTACGATGGTACAAAGCGTAATGCATTGCACCCAATAACAATATTAAAAGAAGCACTTATTTAATTAAGTGTTTTTACTCAGCAGTATTATCTTCAACCTTATTACCATCTGTAATAGGGTTGTTGCTTGTTATAGTGTTTATTAGCTCTTGCATATCCATATTTTTTATTTCTTCATCGGCAAAAAAAGGAGCTAATTTATCGTGATTATATTGGTATAGTTTCCAGCGTTTAAAAGAGTATTCTAAAGCAGTAAGGTTCTCTATCCAATCACCAGAATTTAGGTATACACAACGGCCATATTTATTTTCTCTTAATTCCTTTTTTGGTTGGTGTATGTGTCCGCATGCAACATAGTCGTACCCTTTTTCAATAGCTAGATTTATGGCTGTTTCTTCAAAATTGCTAATATATTTTACTGCGCCTTTTACGCTATTTTTAATGCGTTTAGAGAGCGAGTATTTTTCTCTTCCAATTTTGGTTAATCCCCAATTTAAGGCTCTATTTATCAGTATTAAAATATCATAGCCTTTACCGCCTAATTTTGCTAGCCATTTTGCGTTTGTTATAGAAGCATCAAAAACATCGCCATGGAAAAACCATCCTTTTTTTCCGTCTAAATCCAAAACAAGTTTATCTACAATATGTACGTTACCCATAACGGTACCACTAAATTTACGTAGCATTTCATCATGGTTACCAGTAATATAATAGACCAGAACACCTTTAGATGCCATTCCTATTATTTTTTTTAAAACTTTCATATGTGATGAAGGAAAATAACGCTTGCTAAACTGCCAAACATCTATAATATCTCCGTTTAAAATTAGAATTTTTGGGTCTATACTATTTAAGTAAATTAGTATTTCGTCTGCGTGACAGCCATAAGTGCCTAAGTGAACATCAGAAATTACAGCAACATCAATTTTTCTTTTCTTCATCTCTAGTTGTTTATACAAACTAACCCTTTCTATATGAAGTGAATATGAACAAACAATAAAAATTTTGTGATGATTATGTTAAGTGTGTATTAAGGCATATCTAAATTTTATATTCTGATGCTTATAAATTACCTTTGGGACTTATACATACCAATTAAATTAATTAGATGGCAGGAAACACTTTTGGTAACCTTTTTAAGGTAGCAACCTTTGGAGAATCTCACGGAGTAGCAATAGGCGGAGTAATAGATGGTTGCCCTTCTGGGATAGAATTAGACTTAGAGGCAATACAAACAGAATTAAACCGAAGAAAACCTGGACAATCTAAAATTGTTACACAGCGTAAAGAACCAGACACTGTTGAATTTTTCTCTGGTCTTTTTGAAGGTAAAACAACTGGAACTCCAATTGGTTTTGCTATACGTAACACCAATCAAAAATCTCATGACTACTCGCATATAAAAGATTCTTACAGACCGTCTCATGCAGATTATGTGTACGATAAAAAATATGGGTTTAGAGATTACAGAGGTGGTGGCCGTAGTTCTGCAAGAGAAACAGCAAGCAGAGTAGTAGCTGGCGCAATTGCAAAGCAATTTTTACCTAACATAAAAATTAATGCTTTTGTATCTCAAGTAGGAGAATTAAAACTGACAAAAAATTACAAAGAACTAAACTTAGAAGAAACCGAACTAAATCCAGTTCGTTGTCCAGATCAGAAAATGGCAGCAGAAATGGAGGCTTATATAAAAGATATTAAAAAGGAGGGCGACACTATCGGTGGCGTTATTACTTGTGTTTTACAAAACGTACCAATTGGCTTAGGAGAGCCTGCTTTTGATAAATTACACGCAGAATTAGGTAAAGCTATGCTAAGTATAAATGCCGTAAAAGGTTTTGAATTTGGTAGTGGTTTTAGCGGTGTAGCTATGAAAGGTAGTGAGCATAACGACCAATTTAATACAGACGGTACTACAAAAACTAATTTTAGCGGTGGTATACAAGGAGGTATAAGTAATGGTATGGATATTTACTTTAATGTAGCCTTTAAACCAGTTGCAACAATTATACAACCTTACGAGACTATAGATAAGGAAGGTAATATGGTAAAAACACAAGGTAAAGGTCGTCATGACCCTTGTGTTGTGCCAAGAGCAGTGCCTATTGTAGAAGCAATGGCAGCATTGGTTTTGGCAGATTATACCTTAATAAATAATAGCATTAAGTAAGTTTTAAGTTGAATTTACATTGAATTATTACTAATAATTGTCATCAAAAATTATTGATTCAATTTTATTTGGATGATAACAATCCAAAATGGTATATTACTCACAAAAAATTATAAAATTTTAGTATGAAGAAGTTGGAGCTGCATTGGCAGATTATGATTGGGATGGTTTTAGGTATCCTCTTTGGTTTTGGAATGGCGCAAGTCGTTTGGGGAAAACAATTTATATTAGATTGGATTGGACCATTTGGACAAATATTTGTAAATCTTCTAAAGTTAATTGCAGTACCATTAATATTAGCTTCATTAATTAAGGGAATATCAGACTTAAAAGATATCTCTAAATTTAGAAACATAGGTGTACGTACTATTCTAATCTATGTTTTTACTACTATAGTAGCTATTTCTATTGGTTTAGTTTTAGTTAATGTTATAAAACCAGGTGAAGGTATTTCTGCAGAGACAATTGAAAAACTAGCAAGTACTTATGCTAATGATAGTAGTTTGCAAGGCAAAATAGCAGAAGCAACTAGCCAGAAAGAAAGTGGACCATTACAATTTTTAGTAGATATGGTTCCTAGTAATGCTTTGGCAGCTATGAGCAACAATAAACTAATGTTACAAGTAATATTCTTTACCATATTTATGGGAATTTCTATGCTGTTAGTTGGTGAAAAAAGATCTAAACCATTAAAAAAGTTTTTTGACTCCCTAAATGATGTCATCTTAAAAATGGTAGATTTAATTATGCTTGCAGCTCCTTATGCTGTATTTGCATTATTATGTAAGGTTGTAGTAACGGCGGATGATCCAGAAATTTTACAGAAATTACTATCGTATGCAGGAGTTGTTGTTTTAGGATTATTATTAATGATCGCATTTTACTGCTCATTAGTATATTTTTATACAAAAAAGAACCCTATTTGGTTTTTAAAACAAATGAGTCCGGCTCAATTGCTAGCTTTTTCTACAAGTTCTAGTGCTGCTACTTTACCTGTAACTATGGAGAGAGTAGAGGAGCATATTGGTGTAGATAAAGAGGTATCTAGTTTTGTGTTACCTGTAGGAGCAACAATTAATATGGATGGTACAAGTTTATACCAAGCGGTTGCAGCTGTATTTATAATGCAAGTGCTTTGGCCAGAAGGCTTAACTTTAGGGAACCAACTATCTATAGTTTTAACAGCTTTATTGGCTTCTATTGGTTCTGCTGCAGTTCCAGGAGCAGGTATGGTAATGTTGGTAATTGTTTTAGAAGCTATAGGTTTTCCTGCAGATCTATATCCAATAGCATTGGCATTAATTTTTGCAGTAGATAGGCCGTTAGATATGTGTAGAACAGTTGTAAACGTAACTGGTGATGCTGCAGTATCTATGATTGTTGCTAAATCTGCTGGAAAATTACACGACAATCCTAAAGCACGGAATTGGGATGACAATTATGATAAAGTAAAATAGGAAAACTACTTTTATATGTAAAAACAGCATCAGACTATTAAGTTTGATGCTGTTTTACTTTTACAACTACATTGTTTTTAAAAATAATATCTAATACGTCTGTATCTATATTAAATATACCAGGTGTAAAACCCAAAGTATAAGCAATATGATCTTGGGTGTATTCATAAAAATCTTCACCTAACAATAGTATAACCTCTGTTTTAATTTTTCCAATAAGCATTTTACTCTCAATAATATCAGCAGATAATTCATAACGTTGCTCAGGAATATTGTTCCATTTTTGTTGATTAAATTGATATTTAGGGTAGTAAGAAATTATTGCTATATAACTAAGTTTAATAGCGGTGCAAAAACTATAGATAGTCCTATTGCAGTAATTCTTTTATACTTTAAAGAAACTTTATTACTTCTTTTTAAAAGCCAATTAAAAATGAAAAAAAAGACGATAGCTATAAATAGAATAATTAGTATTACCATAGTTGTAAATTAAATAAGCCCTTAGAATTAGAATTCTAAGGGCTTTATAGTTATAAAGAAATATGTTTGTTTTTAGGGAATTTAACTTGATAAGAGAAACGTTCTTTTTGTGTTTCTTTACTGTTTAAATTTACCTCCCAGGTTAGTAAGCCTTTGGTGTCATTGTAATTTGCATTGTACGTCTCTATTTCACTTACTTTAATTTCTTTGTTTTCAGATAAAGGAATTCTGTCCATTAGTTTTATAGTAACTGCTGTGTTTTTATTGTTTTTAATTTCAATATCATAAGCTCTATTTAAAACACGATTGTTACCAAGAAAAGATTTGCTTTTAAAGTTACGATCTTGTTTTCTTGTAACCGTTATTCCTGAATCTATACCTAAGGAAACAACCATTTCTTTTGTTGTTTTATAAGGATCAATTACTGTTTTACCTGCAAAGCCGCCTTTAAAGTAAATATTAGCTTCCCCTGGCAGTAAATTATATTGTTCCCAGTTTTTAAAAGATGCAGTTAAAAATACATTTTCATTTATAATAGGTATTGCTAAATACTGGTATGTAGTTTCTAGTTTAAAAGTATTTATTTCTATAGCAATTAGATCGCCATCAGACTTAATAGAATACGGTTTTTTAATTGCAAAAGTTGTGTTTGTTACATCGTCTTCTGTTGTACTCTTTTTTGTAGTTATAACTATAACTCCGTTACTTGCACGGCTACCATATACGGCTGTTGCTTTATAGCTATTTAAAACCTCTAAAGATTGTATATCATTAGTATCTATATCACCCTCTGTAAAATCTGGAATTGGTATGCCGTCTACAATGTATAAAGGAAGTTTTGGTTCAGAAATGCTAGAAGCACCTCTAACTCTTACACCTGCAACCTTGCCTTGTAATTCAGTACCATAACCTACTACAACAACTTCTTCCAATGCTTCATTATCTTCATCTAGTTTTGTGTTTATTATAGAAGCATAAATTGGAGTCTCAGCTGTTTGCATTCCTATATAAGAAAATACTAATTCTTGTCCTCTTTGTATTACTATTGTGTAATTACCATCAAAATCTGTTTGTGTACCAATGTTGGTACCTTTTATTAGTACGTTGCAACCAGGTAATGGTTGTCCGGATGCATCTGTAACTACACCAGTCACTTTTTTTACAGATGGATTGTAATAGTATTTATTTTTTTTAATTGCTTTGGATTGATAGTTGTATCCGCTAACAAAGTTTAGGTATTTTGTATCTATAACTGGGCTAGTTGTTTGTTTAACTGGGTTTCCGGTTGATAGATTAATTTTTACGTTCTTCCATTCGTTCCCAGTATTTTGGTACACATTGGCTTTGTATTTAAGTTGAAGATTACTACTGGTGTTTTCAGATTTAATATCATACGTTGGTACCCAACCAGCATCAGAAACAATGTAAGAAAGTACAAGATCTAAGTTAATAGTAATAGTTGTATCAAACGTAATAACAAGTTCTCCTTGAGCAACTGCTGGCCCAGATGTAAGTTCTTTAACTTGTAAGTTTAAATCTCTTATAGCGGTGTTTTTGGTTGCTATTTCTTTATTAATAGTAAATATCTCGTCTCTAATTTCAGTAATACGTTTTCTGTAATAGGTGCTAATTTGCTTTAATTTTTCTAAATCTAAACTTTCAGATGTAGAGCTTACTTGTCTGTTTTTAGAAATTAATAACTCTTCTTCTTGTAAGCCAGAAATTCTATTTTTTAAAAGCTCAATTTCTTCAGTTAATTTTTTAGTGCTTTCTATCATTGCTGTAGCTTCAGGCATAAGCATAAACTTATCTAAATAATTAATGCCGTAATCCATAGATAATATAGAAACCGACTTTAATCCGGAGATTTGAATGCTGTTTTCATCAATCTTAGGAGATAAACCAGTGAATTTTAATTCTGTTGTACCTTCATTTAAAACAAAATTACTAGTACGTGTAATTTGTGCGCCATTAAGGTATACAGTAACCTCTTTTATAGCAGAAGGAGTTTTTTTATCGTTTGCTGTTATTGCAATCGGAATTAGTAATAATAAGTAAAGTAGCTTTTTCATAGATATTAGTTTTTATGGTTGCGTAAACCTATGTATAGCAATACTTGTAAAAAACTAATAGTGTGTAAAGTGGTCTTTAGAGTGAGTAAAGTTGTTCTTTGGGCTAGTTTACGATTTAGGAGTGTTTTTAAAATTTGTGCTACTAGGAAGCTCAAACAATTCTAAATCAAAATAAGTAATGGCAGCAAGTAAATGGTCAAAAATATCTGACATTATATACTCGTAGTTTTCCCATCTTTTATCGCTGCTAAAAGCATAAACTTCTAGAGGTATACCTTGTGGAGTTGGTGCTAACTGCCTAACCATAACCATCATATCTTTATTTATTGCAGAATGATTTTTTAAATAGGTATCTGCATATTTTCTAAAAAGACCAATGTTGGTAAGGTTTCTTCCGTTTATTAAGATAGATTTATCTATGTTGTTACTTTTGTTATACTCTGTAATTGTTTCTTGTCTGCCAATGATATAATCTGTAATAAGACTTATTTTTTTGTATTTCTGAATATCTCTCGGCGCCAAAAACTTGATGCTTTCTTGTTTTACAATAAGAGCACGCTTAATTCTTCGTCCAGGAGAATTTGTCATTCCTCTCCAGTTTTTAAAAGAATCTGAAATTAATGCGTAGGTTGGTATTGTTGTAATAGTGTTGTCAAAATTTTGAACCTTAACTGTGGCAAGGTTAATTTCTATTACATCGCCATCTGCACCATAATTATCAAAAGAGATCCAATCGCCAATGCGTACCATATCATTTATAGATACCTGTATACTTGCAACAAAGCCAAGAATAGTGTCCTTAAATATTAATAATATTACGGCAGATGCTGTACCTAAACCAGTTAAAAACTTCCATAGTTCTATATCTGTAAGTATAGAAATAGCTAACAAAATACCTATAGACCATAAAAAGATCATAAATACTTGTATGTAACTATCTATGGGTTTGTCTTTAAGGTTAGGTAAGGTTTTAAAAAAATCTTTTAAGGTGTTAAGTAAGCTTCTAATAACCCAAAGCGTTAGTATAATACCAAAAACTTCTAGTCCTTTTAAAACTAATACTTGTGCTTTATCAAACCCATTAAAAACATAAGGCACTGTATTGTATGCTATAATTATAGGTACTATGTGTGCTATATTTCTTGGTACTTTATTGCGTACTAAAAAGTCATCAAAATTTGTTTTAGATAAGCTTGTAAAACGTGCAAAAACTGAAATAACCAGTTTTCTTAAAAAATAATCAAAAATATAAAGAGCTATAGCTAATAGTACAAGAAGTATTAATGTGTTTAAGTACTTAGCGTAAATATCACTTACACCCAAGTCTACTAAGTAGTCATGTAGTAAATAAGAAATTTGATTTAAACTGTACATAAAGATATTTTATATTTTAATGTTAAGTAATTGTACTATTTTTTAGTCTAAAAATTTAGATTTTAACTCGGGAGTAGGAATCATACAATTATCTTTTTTTCCAAACCATTTGTATCTATTTTTGGCAATGTAACTATATATCCAGTCTCTAAAAGATACTGGAATCTGTTCTAAAATCCATAAAAGGTGCCAAATACTTCCAAAATTACGACCAATTTTTAAAGCTGCTGTAGATTTTAAATAATAAGCAACACTAGGTTCTATTAGTATAATAGAATCTGTTTTTTGTTGATCTATATTTCTTTCTGATATAAATTTTTGACCAATTTCTCCTTGTAAAGTGGCAAACCTAAATTGGTCTTTCTTATCGTGTTTAATAATAAACTGTATAGCGTTGTTGCATAGATTGCAAACGCCATCAAAAAGAATTATTTTTTTAGTTGTATTCACACTACAAAGATAGAATACAAAGGTAAACTATCGCTGTTTTTATAATGAATTTAAGAAATCGCACAAATCTGTTTGTTTACCTAGATTAAGTTTCTTTTTTAATCTGTATTTAGACTTTAGAATACTATCTGGTAAAACATTAAAAATGGCTGCAATTTCTTTGGTAGATAAGTTCATTCTTAAAAAAGCAGCAAGTCTAATTTCTTTTTCTGTAATGTCTGCGTATATGGCTCTTAATTTATTGTCAAAATTATTATGTACATCTGCAAAATAAGATTTAAATAAGTCCCAGTCTTTATCGTCTGCAGTTTGCTTTTTAAGTAGCATTAGAATGCGTCTAAACTCTACATTAAACTTTTCAGGATTGTTTTTTAGTTTTTTTAAGTTTTCTATTAACTCTTGAGTAAATGTATTTTTCTGAACCAAATGCACGGTTAGGCTGGTTAATTCTTTTTGTTTGTGCTCAATTTCTTTTTTGTGAAGTTCGTTTTGCTTTTTCTGGTTGCTTTTATTTTTCTTAATTCTTTGTTTAAAAATAAAGAACAACATTATAGATAAAGAAACACCTGAAAACATACCTCCAGCATAAAGACTTTTGGTAAGTGTATCTACCTTAGATTTTTGGTGCAAATTTTTTATTTCTTCTTCATTTAAAGCTAATAGGGTCTGTTTTTTATCAGTTTCGTAAATAGTTTGTAATTCTTCTATTTGTTGATTTTTATTAGAGTTGTATATGCTATCCTTAAATTTCTGATGTTCTTTTAAATCTTTAATGGCCATATTAGTATTATTTAATTCTTCATAAGCCAAAGACCTTAGCTTGTAGAGATCCATTAAATAATCTAATCTTTTAGAAGGTATAGATTTAGTAATAGCAAGGTCTAAATACTCTAGAGCTTTGTTAGGTTCATCTAAATCTATATAAAGGCTACCGAGTTCTTTAAGCACATCTATATAATTAAAAGTAAAACCTTCTCTTTTATGAAAAACTAAGCTTTCTTCTAAGTATACTTTAGATTTTTCAAATTGTCTGGTTTCTCTGTAAAGTGCTCCTATATTTGTGTAGAGCATAGCTTCATTAGATTTAAGACTGTACTCTTTTGCAATTTTTAAACTTTCAGAAAAATTTTCTATGGCGCTATCATAATTTTTCAGCATTACGTAAGAAGTGCCAATTTGCAAGTACATATTACATTTCCAAACGTTATCGTTTTCTTCTGTGTATACTTTTAGTGCTTGTTTGTAATAATCTATAGCTTCTTCATAATTTTGTACATTATGTTGTATTTCGCCTATTCTTGCAATCATATCTGCTTTAAACATAGGATCTGCATCAATAGAATCTAATGTTTTTAAAGCTTGCATATATAGTTTTTGAGATATTCTAAACTGTCCATTACTTAAATAAACGCTGGCAATATTACCAATACAAGTGCTGAGTAATTCTATTTCATTATTTTTTTTATAAATTTCTTTAGCTTCATTAAAAAGTAGTAATGCTTCTTCTTTATTGCTATTTAATCTTTCTATATCCGCTAATTCAGACAAAGCTTTAGCATAAAAAATATCCTCATTTAACTCTTTGGCTAGTGACATTGCTATTCTGTGGTAGTAAACAGCAGAATCTAACTTATGTATTACTCTATAACTAACGCCAGATTGGTATGCAGCATTTAACATTTTTTTATTGTTACTAATAGACTTAGAAATTTGATAAGCCTTTAGCGAATATTTTAATGAAGATTTAGGATTTTCATACAACAATGTTGTGTACAAACTTTCTAAGACTTCTATTTTTTCTAAAGGATAAGTTTTTGTTTTTAAACTATTTTCTAAGCTATCAATTTTTTTTTCTGTTTGACTGTAACATAGCGTAGTAAAAAATGTAGCAACGACAATTATTAGAGTTTTCATAAGTAGAATTAAAAATATTTAGTAAACGAATAATTAAAATAATTGGGGAGTTTATTCTTATTCTTGGGTTCTAAGGTAAAGATTAAATGCTTTAAATTATATATATCATAACAATGTCTATTTGGGTAAAGTCCATTGTTTGTCTATAAAACAATGTGTTTTTTTATAATGATATTACTTTGTAAAACTCTGTTTTTGTTGGTGTTATAAGATTATTGTGTTGTGTTTTGTTTATTGGTTATTTAATGTGTTTAGAGTAATCATTATTCTTGTTTGTCCATACTTTGTCTATAATATTTTTTAGGCTAAGGAGGTATTAGCATCTAGTTTTGATAACACAAATCTTAAAATAATTAATGATGAAAGTAATGTATTTAAATAAGTTAAGAACAAACCTATGGGTGTTTTTAATGCTACTAGCAACGATAATTTCTTGTAATAAAGATGAAGAACCTAAAGAAGAAGAAGCAGTACCAGAAACCTTTTCTAGTGTTTTGGCTATGGGTAAAGAATTAGAAGAACCAATAGAAGAAGAAACAGAAGTTGAAAGTACAGAAAAAGAAGAAAGTATAACAAAAACTGACGATAATGGTTTACCTGTAGTAGAAAGTTGGAAATGTACAACTACTACATACGATTTAAAAAAAGGAACAGGTGGTGAAGAAGGATTTCCTTTATTTAGCCCTAACGCTAAAATAATTTATCCAGGAAGTTTACTACAAGGTAAAACTTTAAAAAACACAACTCCAGATGTTATATCGGTAGATCGTGCTGGTGGTACTATATCTTATGACTTAGTCAACGGAAACGCATCTAGCAATGTTAGTGTAGATGTTGTCTCTAAAAGTAGTATACAAGCAGCAATGAACAAAATTATAGCTGCGTCTCCTAATGTAGCACCTGCTAATTTTACCTTTGAGTACGAACAAGTACAAACAAGAGAAGCTCTAGCTATAAGTATGGGCTTGGATGTTAAATCTGCTTTTGTAAAGGCAGGAGCTAGTTTTGATTTTGAAAATGAAGATAACAGTAATAGAATTTTGGTTAAGTTAAAGCAAACTTTTTATACTATGTCTATGGACTTACCAACTAGTTTAGACGATTTGTTTGCAGACTCCGTAACTCCGCAGGATTTAGCTAAATACGTGCAAGATGATAATCCTGCCACTTATATTAGTGATGTTACCTATGGTCGTGTGTATTATATGTTAATAGAATCTAGTTCCTCTTACCAAGAACTAAATGTTGCAGTAAATGCCAGTTTTGGAGCATTTGGCGCTAAAGTTAAAGCAGACTTAGAGGTAGATTATTTAAAAGAGTTAAGTAACCTAAATATTAAAGTAATTGCTTTTGGTGGAGATACAGAATCTACAATATCTAGTATTGGTGTAACTAACTTAAGTACATTAGTTGGCTTATTATCTAAAAGTGCAGTTATTGGTTCTGGTTTACCTATTAGCTATGTAGTGCGTAGTGTAAATACAAACCAAATAGTTGGCGTGCAACTTGCAACAGAACTTAGTGAAACAGAATGTATTCCTCTTTTTAGTAATGGAGAACCAATACAAACTAAGCATTGGAGAGGTAATATTTTAAATAAAATGGGAGGAGTAGGAGCAGCTTTTGAGCGTAATTCTGGAGAGTTTATTTTGATAAATAAAACAGGAGATAAATATATACGTAGTTACAATGGAGAATTAGATGGTCCTTATGATGTAACTAATTTGTTTGAAGGAGATTTTCCGTTTTTTACAGGTGATAAAAATAATAATAATTTTGATGGCATTGGTGCAATAGTAAATATTAGAAACAATAGTAATGAAGATAGCATAGATAATGAAAGACAATTTTTAGCAATTTCAAAAAGTGGTTTGCAGTTTAAATACGCTAGCGGAAATTCTTGGGAAAGTTTTACTAGCGTAGCAGATCTATCTGTTGAAAAATTAAGCACTATTGGGAATAATCCTTTTGGTGTTAGTGGTATTGGAGCAGCACTAAATGTTTTTTATGAGGTAGAAGACAAGGAGACCGGTTATTATAAAAGCTCATTACATTTTTTTAATAAGGTTGGTACTAAACGAACTTTGTTCTGGTCAGGAAGTAGATACGGAAAAGGTGGAGAGATTAGTGATTCATCTGATTTAACTTCAACTTTTAGTCAGTATAAAAATATACCTTTTACAGCTATTGGTGCTGCATTAAGATTTGATGTTGGGGGTAGTAAAAAATATATAATATTTGATATAACAGGTACAAAATACACTATATCTGATATTACGTCTGCTACTGGGTTTTCTCCAGCCTATAGTTTATAATTTAAAAAACAGTTAGTAAAGCAATACTTTACTAACTGTTTTTTCTTCAATATCTAGTAACCTACTTATGCTTATTTAAATTAATTTATTATGAAAAGAGTAAAATTACTACTAGTGTTACTTACGTTAGTTATCTCTTGTTCTAATGAAGAGGATAGCATTCTGTTGCAACCCAAAGATGAAATAAACTTTACAATTCAAAAACTTAATTCTGATAATAATTATATATCAAAACCAAGTAAAGTAGTAGTAGCACAAAAAATGTCTAGTTGGTCACAAAGCCCTAATGATAAAATACATCTTGTAAGAGAAGCTTATTATAATGTTACTCTAGAAAACGGGGAACAAATTATGCTTGGGTTGTATTTTAGTAAAGCTAATGTAGAACGCAATTTATTACATATAAATGACACTAAAAAAGGACATTACTGGAGTTATAAATCTTTAGATAAAGAAATTAATAACTTTTACAAAGGCTGCGCTATTAGAATATTAATTAATAATACTAATGCATATTTTGTAGAACATCAAAATAAGAGTGCAAAAGTAATTAGTGTAACTGCAACACAAGTTTTAGGTAAAAATAAAAACGTATTAAACTTAGAATTTAGTGGTAAAGCTACAGGTTTTTACGATCCTAATGGTACAGAACAGGAGTTTTACTTACTTACCAATGGTAGTTTTAAAGGAATAATAGAATAATTTATTAAAATGTGGGAACAGTTGACCTCTAATGTAGTTTTTTAGTTTCTACTGCAATATGTCAACTGTTATTTTTTACATAAAATATGGACTATAACTAGACGTTTTAAATTTTTTATTAAAAATAATAAGCTGTAATTCAGCAAGTTGAATAAAAGTTAAACTTTTTGACAACTTTTTTTAATCCTTGTGCGTATATATTTAGGCGTAAGTTTTAACGCTGTAAAATTAAAGTGAAATACTTACTTTTTTTTAAGCTAATTTATAGGTGTCTATATTTTGTCTATGGTCGTTATTTTGTCTAAATAAGATAAAAATATAGTTTAGCTTCTGAATAGTAATTATCAAAATAAAATATATTTAGTCAAAAGAAATTCTTTTGGTTAAGTTTTAAAAGTTGGGGAACAGTCGGCCTCTCAAGTTGTTTTTTTAAACTTCATACTTGATGCTGGCTGTTTATTTTTTAGCCTGTACCAATTCTAACTTTTCTACATCTACGTTAGTTGTAAATAAACCATAATTTACAATCGCTTTTTTCTTTTCTAAGCTATCTATACTACCAACAGCTTTACCATCTAGTAAACGCACTCTATCACCAATTTTAAAGACATATTTAGGTTTAAGTTTTTCCTTAACAATAGCCTTTTTCTTTTCTACCTTTTTCTTTTCACGAATTACTTCAACCTTTTTAGCAACTTCTTCTTCTACTTGTTTCTTTTTAACCTTTAGAGCTTTAACTTCTTTGGTTGTTTTCTTTTTTCGTTTGCTATTTTCTGTTTCTACAATACGCAATAATTCAGATATTACTACCTTTTTTTTATTATCCTGAAAATACTTTTCGGCAGCATCATTAACCTTATTGCCTAAGTAAATCATACGTTGGTTATGGTCGTATAATTCCTGGTAATTTTCTAGTTTAGATTTTACTTTGTTATTTAATTCTTCTAAACGTCTAGATTCTTCTCTAGCTTTGGTTTCTTCTTCTTGTAGCCTAGAACCCGTTTTTTCCATTTTACTACGCTCTTTTTGCATTTTAGCTATAGTAGCATCAAAACGTACTTTACCTCGTTCAATCTTTTTCTTAGCCTTATTAATTAAACTATAAGGAATTCCGTTTTTCTGAGCAACTTCAAATGTAAAAGAGCTACCTGCTTGCCCTAACATTAATTTAAACGTAGGTTCTAAGCTTTTTGCATCAAACAACATATTAGCGTTTGTAGCGTGTGGTAATTCGTTAGCAAGCATTTTTAAATTGGCGTAATGTGTAGTAATTACACCATAAGCACCACGCTCATAAAAAACTTCTAAAAAGGCTTCGGCTAAAGCACCACCAAGTTCAGGATCACTACCTGTACCAAATTCATCAATTAAAAAGAGTGTTTTGTCGTTACACTTTTTTAAGAAGTTATTCATATTTTTAAGTCGATAACTATAGGTACTTAAATGGTTTTCTATAGATTGATTATCGCCTATATCGGTCAATATTTTTTCAAATAAGCAAACAGTACTACGTTCGTGAACCGGAATTAACATTCCGCTTTGCAACATTACCTGAAGCAGCCCTATAGTTTTTAAAGTAATACTTTTACCTCCAGCATTGGGGCCAGAAATAACTATAATTCTATTATCTTGTTTTAGCTCTATAGTTTGCGGCCACGTTTTTTCATTTTTTCTTGTATTGGTTAAATACAAGAGTGGGTGGTAAGCATCTCGCAAATACATTTCTCTTTCTTCACTAATTTTAGGCAAGAGAGACTTGGTGTCTTGTGCGTATTTAGCTTTTGCAGCAGTAATATCTATTTGTGCTAAATACTCTTGGTATGTAGCTAAAATATAATCAAAAGGTCTAATAGCAGCCGTTAATTCTTTTAAAATACGATTTACTTCCTCCTTTTCATCAAACTCTAAATTGTTTAATTCTCTACTATGGCGTAATGTAGCTTCTGGTTCTATATAAACAATACTACCAGTTTTAGATGTACCCATAACAGCACCTTTTACCTTTTTACGGTACATTGCTTTAACAGCTAAAACGCGTCTGTTTTCTACTACAGATTCCCTAATTTCATCTAAATAATCTGCAGAGTTATAAGAGTTTAAGGCAGATAAAAAACTACCATTAATTTTGCCTTTTACAGCATTAATTTCTCTACGTATATCATATAATTTATTAGAAGCTTTGTCTTTTACTTCACCAAACTTATCTACAATAGCATCTATTGCATTTGGTATTTCCGGAAGTACATTTAGCGTTTCTGCATTAGCAAAAAGTAGCGGGTAGTATTCTTTAAATTTTTTAAAGAATTTGGTGTGTATAACAATAGTGCTACAAATACTTCCTATTTTTTTAAATCCACCAATTTCTAAAGTGGCATTTTCTATTTTTAATAAGTATAATTCTTTGGTAATACTGTCAAAACCGTGATTAGGAATACGGTTTTCGTTTACGTAAGATGCAACATACTCATTTGTTTTACCTAAATGTTCTAGAATCTCTTCTTTACTACTAAAAGGTACTATCTCTAAAGCTAATTCCTTACCTAATTCGGTACTGCAGCGCAAATTAATGTGCTCTAATACGGTATTAAATTCTAGGTCTTGAAGTGTTTTAGTGTGTATTTTATGCATTCTATAATTTTAAGCCTTGCAAAGGTAAAGATAAGTGATGAAACTAGAAATTTGAGGTTCTCTTTAAAACCATTAAAATCTCCATACTAATATTCTACTTTTTTTATTACCCTGTTCCATTGGAACTATAAAATGAGTAGCTTTTAATTTTGTTAATTGTTTTTCTAGTTTTGGCAGGTTTTCACTTTTAGAAACTAGGCTTGTAAAAAATGTAACATTATTTTTAAATAGTACGCTTTCTTTTATTAGCCTCTTTAAAAACAGTGCTTCACCACCATTACACCAAAGCTCATTTGCTATACCACCAAAATTAAGTTCTAGGTTATTCTTTTTTAATCCAAGATTTTTAAGTTTACGCATTGTACCTTTAGTAGCCTCTTTTTTTGATGCATGAAAAGGTGGATTACACATTGTAAAATGGAATTTTTCATTAGGTTTTATTATTCCAGAGAAAATGTTGGCATTATCTTTCTGGTGTCTAATGTCAATTTTATCAACTAAATTAGAATTAGCGTTTACATTTTTAGTTGCAGATTCTACGGCTACAGTATTAATATCAGAACCCACCATTTGCCAATTGTAAATTTGACTCCCCAAAATGGGATAAATACAGTTTGCACCAACACCAATATCTAAACCCTTAATAGGTTCTTGTATATTTTCTTTAGCAACTATATCTGCTATATAATGTATGTAATCTGCGCGTCCAGGAATAGGAGCACAGAGGTAATTTTCTGGAATATCCCAAGAGCTAATATTGTAATGTAACTTTAATAAAGCCTTGTTAAGAGCTATAACAGCTAGTTGGTTAGCAAAATCTATAGTCTTATTTCCGTATTGGTTCTTAAAAACAAACGTTTCTAGAGCAGAATGTTTTTCTATTAATTCTTTAAATTGATAAGGCGAATTATGTAAGTTTTTTGGATGCACTACAGCTATTTTTTACAAATGTAAGATGATATCTAATTAGATAGGCTACTTTTTTCTGTATTCTAGTAAAAAGAGTACCTATCTTTGTGCAAAATTATATTATGTCAAAAAAGTTTTCTAAACTGGGTGTAAATGCACCTCTTCAAAAAAGTTTAGCCGAATTAGAGATTACTACTCCTACAGAAATACAAATAAAATCTATACCTGTTTTATTAGAGTCTAACAAAGATTTTGTTGGTCTTGCAAAAACAGGAACGGGTAAAACAGCTGCTTTTGGGTTACCACTTATACAATTAATAGACACAGAAAATAACAATATACAAGCTGTAATTGTTGTTCCTACAAGAGAATTAGGACAACAAATTTATAGTAATTTAAGCGCTTTTGGTAAATATGTGCCAGAAGTTTCTATAGCATCTGTTTGCGGTGGAACACCTATAAAACCACAAATAGAACGTTTAACACAAGATACACATATCGTAATTGCTACTCCTGGTAGATTAATAGATTTATTAAAACGAAATGCTATCAATATAAAAGAGGCTAAATATCTTGTTTTAGATGAAGCAGATGAAATGGTGACCTCTTTAAAAGATGGTTTAGATACTATTGTAGCTGCTTTGCCAAAAGAAAAGAGAACAATTTTGTTTACAGCAACAATGCCTGGCGCCATTAAGCAAATGGTGCAAAATTACTTATCTAAACACGTAACGCAGGTAAGCGTAAATATGGAGACCGTTGGTAATACAAGTATAGATCACCAATACGTAGTAGTAGAGCCAATAGAGAAATTAGATGTTTTAATGCATTTTTTAAACTCTAGAGAAGGCGAAAGAGGTATTATTTTTTGTAAAACAAAAGCAGCTGTAAACAAGCTTGCTAAAAACTTAGCTATCCATAAATTTTCTTCTGGTGCCTTGCACGGTAGTTTAACACAGCCTATTCGTGACCGTATTATGGGGCAGTTTAGAGAAGGGCATATAAAAATACTAGTTGCTACAGATTTAGCAGCACGTGGTTTAGACGTAAAAGAGATATCTTATGTTGTAAATTACCATTTGCCAGATGTTTATGAGACGTATGTACACAGAAGTGGCCGTACGGCTAGGGCTGGTGCAAACGGATTTTCATTAACCGTTTTACAAAAAGAAGAAGAAAAAGAAATAGCAGACTTTGAAAACGAATTAGGACTTAAATTTACTAAATTTAAAAAAGCAGATGCAGCTAGTATAGAAGAAAATAATAGTTTGCTTTGGGCTAAAAAGATTTTTAAAACAAAACCTAATCATACTATACCTACAGAGTTTAGAGATAAAATACACACTGTATTTCATCATTTAACAAAAGAAGAATTAGTAGATAAGATACTAGCAAACCATTTAGGACAAACTAAAAATATAGGTTCTGTTTCATCAGAAGACAAAAACTTTACGTTTTAATAGAACAAAAAATAGTATGGCAAATATAATTAAGAATAGGGCAGACATTTTAGAAAAGTTAAATATTCATCAATTAAACCCAATGCAGGAAGAGGCGCTTTCTGTAATAAAAAATACCACTAATACGGTACTTTTATCACCTACAGGAACAGGAAAAACACTTGCGTTTTTATTGCCTTTAATAGATAAGTTAGATCCAGAGTTAGAAGAAATTCAAGCTTTAATTTTAGTACCTTCTAGAGAGCTAGCTATACAAATAGAACAGGTTATACGTTCTATGGGGTCTGGTTACAAAGTAAATGCTGTGTACGGTGGTAGAGCAATGTCTAAAGATAAGATAGAGCTTAAACATATACCAGCAATATTAATTGGTACACCTGGTAGAATTGCAGATCATTTTGATAACGAACGTTTTTCTACAAATTTTATTAAAACGTTAGTTTTAGATGAGTTTGATAAGTCTTTAGAAACAGGCTTTGAAGAAGAAATGAAATATATAATTAATTTATTGCCTGCTTTAAATAAGCGTATTTTAACATCTGCTACACAAGGTGTTACAATACCTAAATTTGTGCGTTTAGATAAGGCTGTTACTATAGATTATTTAAAAGAAAATACAAATAAGTTAGCAGTTAAAACAGTGGTTTCTCCTAATAGAGATAAACTAAGAACACTACTAAATTTACTTAATCACGAGGGCAATAGTCCAGGAATTATCTTTTGTAATTTAAGAGAAAGTATAAAAGGGGTTAGCAAATTTTTAGATAAAAACAATATTACTCACGGCTGTTTCCATGGCGATATGGAGCAGAAAGATAGAGAACGTTCTTTACTAAAATTTAGAAACGGAACCTATGATGTAATTATTGCTACAGATTTAGCTGCACGTGGTATAGATATTCCAGAAATGAAATATATTATACATTACGAGTTACCCTATAAAAATGAAGAATTTATACACAGAAACGGAAGAACTGCACGTGTAAACTCTAAAGGAACAGCCTATATTTTAAAATGGGAAGAAGAGAATTTACCAGATTTTATAAAAAATGTACCAGTAGCAAAAATTAGTAAAACAGGTACTAGAAAACCACCATACTGGACAACTCTATTTATTTCTGGAGGAAGAAAAGATAAAATATCTAAAGGAGATATTGCCGGTCTGTTTTTTAAACAAGGAAAGATTAGCAAAGATCAATTAGGAGTTATAGAGCTAAAACAAGACTGTACGTTTGTATCTGTACCTGCCGATATAGCACCTAGACTTGTAGAAGAATTAAGCAATACCAGGTTGAAGAAGAAGAAAGTTAGAATTAGTATTATTTAATGTATGAAAGAGGAGAATACTAATGCAGATAATGCATTATCACAAGAAGAAATAGATAAGTGTATCTCTGTTTTAGAGCACTTAATTACCAATACAGATGAAATTTTTGAAATTTCGAAAGACAAAAGAACAACTTTAATTAAAGCTGCTGGTCAACTTTCTAGACCAAGTAGAGAAGAGTTTTCTCGCCGAAAAAAAGATGCTAAAAAGGCGCAAAAGCGTAAGCAAGATGCTAGAGATCGTAATGCTCGTAAAGAAACTGGTATACGTAGTGCACGTGAAGCCGTAGTTTTTGTTGCACCTAAATTGTTGCCAGAGGCAGATTTATCTAATCAAAAAAATCTAGAGTTAGAGTCGGCAAGAAACTGCTATGTCTGTAAAGATATGTTTACCAAATTGCACCATTTTTATGATCAAATGTGTACTAGCTGTGGAGATTTTAACTATGCTAAACGTTTCCAAACTACAGATTTAAAAGGTCAGGTTGCAGTAATTACAGGTTCTAGATTAAAAATCGGGTACCATATTACATTAATGTTATTGCGTGCAGGAGCTACTGTAGTTGCAACAACAAGATTTCCGGTAGATTCTGCTTTACGTTTTTCTAAAGAAGAAGATTTTACACAATGGGGACATCGTTTAAAAATTCACGGATTAGATTTAAGACACATACCAAGTGTAGAGATCTTCTGTAATTTTATAGAACAGAAGTACGAAAATTTAGATATTCTTATTAATAATGCGGCGCAAACAGTACGTAGACCAGCAGGTTTTTATACGCACTTAATGGCAAATGAAGAAAGGCCAATTTCAGATTTACCAAAGTACGCTGCAGATTTATTACAAGATCACTTAGGATGTATGCAAGAGTTAAAAGCTTTAACCTCTGGTGCATCACCAAACAAAAATATGCCAGTAACTTGGCACGGACCAGAACCAGGAATAGGAATTAGAGCTTCAGCAAAATTATCTCAAATACCATATAGTTTTGACAATTCATTACAAACATCAGAAGTTTTCCCAGAAGGTGAGTTAGACGCAGATTTACAACAAGTAGATTTACGTAAAACAAATAGCTGGCGTTTAAAACTTGGAGAAATAGAAACTACAGAAATGATAGAAGTACAGTTGGTAAACTCTGTTGCACCATTTGTATTATGCAATCGTCTTTCTGAAGTAATGAAAAAGGAGAATACGGGTAAAAAACACATTATAAATGTTTCTGCTATGGAAGGTAAATTCCATAGATTCTTTAAAGAAGACAGACATCCGCACACTAATATGGCTAAAGCAGCATTAAATATGCTTACACATACTGCTGCTGGTAGTTTAGCAAAAGATGGTATTTATATAAATGCTGTAGATACTGGTTGGGTTACAGATGAAGATCCTGCAGAACTATCTAAAAGAAAGGTAGAGTTACATGATTTTCAGCCACCACTAGATATAGTAGATGGTGCAGCACGTGTAATGGATCCGTTAATAGATGGTATTAATACAGGTAAGCATTGGAGTGGTAAATTCTTAAAAGATTACAGACCTATAGATTGGTAATTTTAAATAGAAGTTAAAATTCTGTTAGGGTTTGTTAAATGCTCTTTATTGGTTTTCTCTTTTTGTAAATTATAAAATATTGATGTTTTCATTAGTAAAACTATATGTATAACAAATTTTAAAAATAATATAGAATGATAAAACCTAGAGAAAAAGCACCGGAATTAAGTATTAAATTGGTAAATGATACTACTTGGAAGTTGAGTGAACAGTCGCCAGAAAATTTTACTTTAATTCTTTTTTATAGAGGTAAGCACTGTCCTGTTTGTCAAAAACAATTAGAGCAATTGCAAAAATCGCTTCCTAAATTTACAGAACGTGGGGTTAATGTTATAGCTATTAGTACAGATACAGAAGAGATAGCAAAAGCAACACATAATGAATGGGCTATTGATGATATTCCACTTGGTTATGGTTTATCTATTGATGAAGCAAGAAAATGGGGTTTATTTATTTCTAGTGGAATAAAGCAGGAACCAGAATTTTTTGCAGAACCAGGCTTATTTTTATTAACAGCAGATAGTATAGTATATTGGGAGTCTATACAATCTATGCCATTTGGGCGTCCAGAATTTAGAGACGTCTTAGGAGGAATAGATTATATTTTAAAAGCAGATTATCCAGCAAGGGGAGAAGCTTAATTAGTTTTAAATCTGCAATTAATATTAAAACCTTTATTTAACTGGCTAATATATAAGAGATATAAGGCAGACAAAAGAGTAAAACAATACTTAAATATTGCCACTGTATTAACTTTAAGTTAACTGATTCTAAAGTGTTTAAAAATATTTGGTAATCTTATTCTTATGTATTATTTTTGTCTAAATTAATTATTATAAATACAATACAATGAGTAAAGGAACAGTTAAATTCTTCAACGATGAAAAAGGATTTGGTTTTATCACAGAAGAAGGTTCAGGTAATGACATCTTTGTACACATCTCTGGTTTAGTAGACGAAATTCGTGAAGGCGATGAAGTTGAATACGATGTTACAGAAGGTAAGAAAGGTTTAAATGCAGCAAACGTAAGAGTTTTATAACATATACTAGTAAAAGCTTTAAACAAAGAGCCTATTCATTTATTTGAATAGGCTCTTTTTTATTGCATCTATTTTAACGTAAAATAGGGTTTTATCTCGCCTTTAAAAAGAACCATATTTTGTATCTTTATAGTACAATTTAAACTTATGGGAAATAGAAAAAGAGTCGTAGTTATAGGTGCTGGTTTTGGCGGTATAACCATAGCAAAAGCTTTTAAAAATAAAAATGTAGACGTTCGTCTAATAGATCAAAATAACTACCATAATTTTCAGCCTCTAATGTATCAAATTGCTACAGGAGGTCTTGAGCCAGATAGTATAGCGTATCCAGTTAGGCGTATTTTTAGAGGATACAAAAATGTTACTTTTAGAATGGCTAATGTGGTTTCTGTTAACCCAGAAACTAAAGAACTAGAAACCTCTATAGGTACAATTAATTACGATTATTTAGTAATTGCAACTGGGAGTCAAAACAATTTCTTCAATTTTGAACCTATCAAGGATGAGTTACTCACCTTAAAGTCTATACCAGATGCTTTAAACTTAAGAAGCTATATTTTTCAGAATTTAGAAAAAGCATTGGCTAAAAAAGATAAAGAACCTTTAGATGAAATCTTAAATATTGCTATTGTTGGTGGCGGACCAGCAGGTTTAGAATTGGCTGGTGCTTTAGCAGAAATGAAAAAACACGTATTACCAAAAGATTTTCCAGATTTAGATATCTCTAAAATGAGTATCAACTTGTACGAGGCTTCTCCTAATCTGCTTAATGCAATGTCTAAAGAGGCTTCTGCTAAAAGTTTAACGTATTTAACCAATCTTGGTGTTAATGTGCATTTAAACTCTAGAGTAAGCTCTTATAAAGACAATAAGCTAGAGATAGATGATAAAAGCTTTTATACAGACACTGTTATTTGGACAGCAGGTGTAAAAGCAGCCCCTATAGATGGTTTACCAAACGATTCTATAATACGTGGTAACCGTATTGCTGTAGACAAATACAATCGAATTTTACAAACAGATAATATTTTTGCTATTGGTGATGTTGCTGCACATATTTCTAATGAAGAACCTAATGGGCTACCAATGCTAGCTCCTGTAGCACAGCAACAAGGTACGCACTTAGCTAAAAACATAATAAACCTATGTGATAATAAACCTTTGCAGCCCTTTGAGTATAAGAATAAAGGTGTAATGGCAACAATTGGCCGAAAAAAAGCGGTTGTAGATTTACCTAAATGGAAGTTTCAAGGAACGTTTGCTTGGTTGGTTTGGATGTTTATACATATTATGTCACTAGTTGGTTTTAAAAACAAAATATCTGCTTTTATGGGCTGGATGACAAACTACTTTACGTACGATAGACCTTTAGGTTTAATAATTAGACCCTTTTCTAAAAGAAAATAAGAATTCTTAACTGCTTTATAGATTGATTATCAATTAAAAAGATGTAATTTCGCGGCTGGTTAAAAAAAAGTATCCGTATGAAACGTATTAATGAGTATAAAAAAATGTTCTCTGTTGAGAATAACATAGAGCTAAAATCATTAAAAACTAGTTATAGAAATTTAGTAAAAGAATGGCACCCAGATAAATTTCAAGAGGGTGATGCTAAACGTGAAGAGGCAGAAATTAAAAGTAGACAAATTATAGATGGTTACCATTTTCTAGTGAGTATTGCACCAGAAACTAAAGCAGCAAATGCAGAAGAGTACAAGACTCTTACATCTGCATCTGGTATTTTAGATTTTCAACATAATGGTCAGCTTTTAGAAGTTACCTTTTTGGATGGTACTACATATGAGTATTTTGGAGTTCCAAAAAAGATATATGTAAAAATGATTAATTCTGATAAGATTTATCGTTTTGCAAAACGTAATATATTTGATTCTTATATGTACCGTAAGTCTAAAAAAACAACACAAGAAGCATAGTAACTTATTAATTTAAGTTATGTTTCGTAAAAAGCTTTGTAATAAATAGTTACTATTTATTACAAAGCTTTTTTTTATGTGCATAAGTTAACAGATCTACTTGTAATTTATGCATAAAAAAAAGCGTGTAAACTAAGTGTGTACACGCCCTTTTTAGAAAAAATGGAATCTTTTATTTCTTTAATTCTGCAACTAATTTTTCAGCAACTAACTCAGACGAAGCTGGGTTTTGTCCTGTAATTAAGTTACCATCTTGAATTGCATAAGCAGCCCAATCTTCTTTTTTAGAATAAATACCGCCGTTTTCTTTTAGCATATCTTCAACTAAAAACGGAACAACATCTGTAAGTTGTACAGCAGCTTCTTCAGTATTTGTAAAACCAGTTACTTTTTTACCTTTTACTAAAGGATTACCATCAGTACCTTTAACACCTTTTAAAGCAGCAGGAGCGTGACAAACAAATGCTACTGGTTTTTTCTGAGCATTAAATTTTTCAATTAACGCAATAGATTTTTCGTCATTAGCTAAATCCCATAACGGTCCGTGACCACCTGGATAAAATACAGCATCAAAATCATCTGCATTCATATCTGCTAAAACTTTTGTATTTGCAATTTTAGCTTTTGCATCTGCATCGTTGTTAAAACGCTCTGTATCTTCAGTAGCAGCATCTGGCGAATCACTACTTGGATCTATTGGAGCAGCTCCACCTTTTGGTGTTGCTAAAGTAATTTCGGCACCTTTATCTAATAGGTTGTAATATGGGTTTGCAAATTCTTCTACCCAAAATCCTGTTTTTTTACCCGTATCTCCTAATTTATCGTGAGATGTTAATACAAATAATACTTTCATTTTTTTATCTTTTTTAAGTTCTGTTTTTTCTTCTGAAACTTTTTCAGAAGATTGTTGCTCTTTTTTGTTATTGCAAGCTGTAACTGTTAGTATTACTAGCGCAATAACTGTTGTTTTAATAAAATTCATTAAACTTATTTAGTATGCCATTTTCACAATCTTTTCCGCGTCTTCTGGCATTAACGCTTGGTGCTCTCCTAATTTCCAACCACGTTCTGTAAAACGTTTTGCAATTTCTTCGGCAGTACCTTCGTAATCTTTTGTGTAATCAGATAATTTAGTGTCTATACCTAACTGGTGGAAAAAAGCTTCAGTTTTCTCTATTGCAGCATATGCTTTATCGTCTGTACTACCTTCAGTTACATTCCAAACACGTTCTGCATATTGAGCTAATTTTTCTTTTTTAGCTTCAAAATTATATTTGTAGTGACTAGGAGTAACTACAGCTAATGTTCTTGCATGGTCTATTCCAAAAAGAGCAGTTAACTCGTGACCCATCATATGTATAGCCCAATCTCCAGGAACTCCTTGTTGTATTAACCCGTTTAAAGCCATTGTACAACTCCACATAAAGTTAGATGCAGCTTCGTAGTTTGTAGGGTCTTTAACCACTGTAGGTGCAACTTCTACCAAAGTTTGTAAAATACTTTCTGCAAAACGATCTTGTAATAAACCACCGGCAGGGTAGGTCATATACTGTTCTAAAACGTGTGTAAAAGCATCTGTAATACCATTTGCTAATTGGCGTTGTGGTATAGACGTAATTACCTGTGGATCAAGTATAGAAAAGGTTGGGAACAATGCTGGTCCGCCCATAGAAAGTTTTTCTTTGGTTTCTTTTCTAGATACAACTAACCCAGAGTTCATCTCAGATCCTGTTGCTGGTAAAGTTAATACAGTTCCAAAAGGTAACCCTTTGCTAGGACGTTCCTTGTTTTTTAGCATATCCCAAGGTTCTGCACCATCATATAAAGCAGCAGCAGATAAAAATTTAGTTCCGTCTATAACAGAACCACCACCGACTGCTAATAAATAGGTGATTTTTTCGTCCTTAATTACTTTTAAAGCATCCATTAAAATAGAATACTCAGGATTTGCAGGAATACCACCAAACTCTATAATATCTACTTTTGCTAAAGCAGTTTTTACTTGGTCGTAAATTCCGTTTTTCTTAATGCTACCACCACCATAAAGTAATAAAACTTTAGCATCTGCTGGTATTTCTGTAGTTAATTTTTCTATAGTATTTTTCCCAAATATTATTTTAGTTGGGTTTTTATATTCAAAATTATTCATTTTCTTTGTTTTTTAAGTTGATAAAAATCTAATTCTTAAATTTTCACAATCATTTTTCCTTTGTTTTTTCCATCGAATAAATCGATAAAAGCACTTGGGATATTTTCAAAGCCGTTGACAACGGTTTCAGTATAGGTTAATTTACCTTCTGCTAACCAAGTTGATAATTCCTTCATTGCTTCAGGAAACTTATCTGCGTAGTTAGATACAATAAACCCTTGCATTAAGGCGCTGTTTTTAACTAAAAATGGTTGTACACTTATACTTTGCGGTAATTCGGTATTATTATATACAGATATTGCTCCACAAATAATCATCCTTGCAAACTTGTTAATATTAAAAAGCACTGCATCAGATATTGGTCCGCCTACATTATCAAAATAGATATCTACACCATTTGGAGCAGCTGCTGCAATTGCAGCTTTCATATCTTTAGTAGTATTGTAATTTATAGCAGCATCAAAACCAAATTTAGACTTAAGCATTTCTACTTTTTCATCTGTACCTGCAATACCAATTACATTAAGTCCAAGAATTTTTCCTATTTGGCCAACAACACTACCAACAGCACCAGCAGCACCAGAAACAACAAGTGTTTCGCCAGCTTTAGGTTTTCCTATTTGGTTTAAGCCTAAGTAAGCAGTTAAGCCAGTCATTCCTAAAACACCTAAGTATGTGCTTAAAGGAGCTTTAGAACCATCTACTTTTAATAGGCCTTCGCCGTTAGATATTTGCTTTGTTTTCCAGTCTAACATTCCGGAAACAAAATCTCCTTCTTTAAAATTGTCATTTTTAGAAGCAAGTACTTTTGCAACAACACCAGAATGTACTGGTTTATTTAACTCAAAAGGAGGGACATAAGACTTTGCATCGCTCATTCTTCCTCTTAAGTAAGGATCTACAGATACGTAAGTTGTTTCTAAAAGCAACTCACCATCTTTAATCGTTACATCAGATTCATCCTTTACAAATTCAAAATCTGATACTGAAGGCTTCCCCTCAGGTCTGTTTTTTAATAAAATTGTCTGAATCATAATTTTTGTTTTTATTCTATTACAGTTACTAAATCTTCTGTACTATTACGTACTTTAACTAAATTTACTAACCAATCTTCTTCTGTTTTTCTGTATCCTAATGGTAACAAAACTGCACTACGTAATCCTTTTTCGCGTAATCCTAAAATTTCGTCTACTGAAGCAGGATCAAAACCTTCTAACGGAGTAGCATCTACACCTTCAAAAGCAGCAGCTATAATTGAGTGAGAAAAAGCAATGTACGCTTGTTTTGCAGCGTGATTAAAGTTTTCTTCTGCATCTCTTTGTGGGTACATATCTAACAACATTTTTCTGTAGTTTTCCCAACCTTCGTTTTTAAAGCCACGGATATCGTTAGTTAAATCGAACATTCTATTAATACGTTCAGGAGTATAGGTATCCCAAGCAGCAAAAACTAATAGGTGAGAACAGTCTGTAATTACAGATTGGTTCCAAGCTATTGGCTTAATTTTTTCTTTAATTTCTTGATTTTTTACTACAAAAATTTCAAAAGGTTGTAAGCCACTAGATGTTGGTGCTAAACGCGCTGCTTCAATAATTCTGTCAATTTTGTCTTCAGCTACTTTTTCACCATTCATTGCTTTAGCAGCGTATCTCCAATTTAATTTATCTAATAATTCCATTTTTTCTGTATTATATATTTAGTTTATCTATTTTTTTTATGCTTTAATGCTATTCCAAGCCGCCAAATAAGACTGTTCTATATGCTCCTTAGTTAATGTAATTGCTCCTCTTTTTTGAGAAATAATTAAAAATGATAACGGTATAATTGTGTATGCATATAAAATATGATCTGACATTGGTTTTATTAAACCTTCCTTTTTACCTCTTCCCCATAAATCTAACAAGGTCTGAAAATGCTTTATGCCAACTTCTCGACTAGGTTCGTCTATCATTGGTGTGTTATCACACTGTGCTAAAAACATTGCCTCTTCACAATGTTTAAATTTAAAATCGGCAATTCTATTCCAAATCAATTTAAAACCTTCTTCCACAGACATACTTTCTTCAAAAGTTTCAAAGGCATATGCAGTAAATTTTTCTTTAACCTCTATATATGTCTTGTTTACTAAATCTTGTTTGTTTTCAAAATACAAGTATATAGTAGCTGGTGAAACATTTGCCATTTTGGCAATTTTAGACATAGGAGTAGCGTGGAAACCATTGTTATTAACCAACTCTATTGTTGCTTTAATAAGTGCATTACGTTTATCTATACTCTTTTGTAATTTTGCCATTATGCTTTAATTTTATATAATTTATAAGACAAAGCAATTAAAATTAGCTGAATAGGTAATCTTATTAATGCGGCTTCGTGACTACCAATTGCCGGTGTGTCTGAAAACACATCCCAAATGTGTATTGGTAAAAAAAGTAACATTAAAATACAAATTGCTAATGCAGCTTTTTTAGTAAATTTTGGAAAAAGTAATAAGACACCCAAAGTAACTTCTAAAATTCCTGAGGCATAAATAATAAAGGTTTTAAAAACCAATACATCTGGCACAAATGGATTAAAAAAGTCTGGATTTACAAAATGCTGACTACCTGCATATATCATAAATACAGCAAGAAGTAGTTTTAAAATGTTCCAAATTAATTTCATGTCTTTGTTTTGATAGTACAAAGATATATAAAAATGAATGTTCATTCTTTTTTTTAACGTTATTTAATATCAAATTAACATAGACGTTAAAAAAAGGACTAAATTTGGATGCTAATTATTTGGCCAGGAGTAAGGTTATCTAATGTAATGTCTGCGATGCGTGCACGTACAAGACGTAGTGTTGGAAAGCCAACCGATGCAGTCATTTTACGGACTTGTCTATATTTGCCTTCAGTTATAGAAATGCTAATCCAGCTGTTAGGTCTGTGTCTACCTAATCTAATTTTAGAATCTGGTTTTGGTAAATGCACAGGTTCATCAATAAGCTTAACATTGCAAGAATTTGTAGTATATGTGGTACCATTTAAGCCAATTTCTACTCCATTTTCTAATTTTTGAATAGCATCAGCAGTAATTAAACCATCTAATTGTGCGTAATATTCTTTTTCTATACCAGATCTATTTATAGTATCACTTAATTTACCATCTGTTGTGAGTAAAAGTAGACCTTCAGATTTTTCATCTAAACGACCAATGGGCATTATACCATCAGTAAAAGTATAAAATTCTGATAAAAACTTTTTTTTAAGTTGATTTGTGTCATTCGTCGCCAACTGACTAAGTACACCGTATGGCTTGTACATTTTATAATGAAGATGCTTAGGCATAAAGTATAATCAAATATGAGATGCAAAAATAATAAGAATATAGACAGCAGCTCTATTGTTTACAATCTAATAAACATTAAGATAATTTTAAGAGTATAGCCTTGCTAACAAAAGTATCTTTATATTCAATTTTTAAAACCTATTATTAATGAAAAATATATATGCAGTAGCACTCGTTACTATTTTGTTTGCCTCTTGTAAAGATGGTAAGACAAAAACAGAAACAACTACCGAAAATACTATGAACAAAACAGAAAACCCTTTGCTAATAGAGAGTAAATTACCTTATGGTGCACCGGACTTTACGTTAATTAAAAACGAACATTTTAAGCCTGCATTGCAACAAGGTATAGCTGCACAGAATGAAGCCGTAGCTAAAATTGCAAATAATACAGAGCCAGCAACTTTTGATAATACTATTTTAGAATTAGAAAAGAGTGGTACATTATTACAAAGTGTACAAAATGTATTTTCTGGACTTACAGGTGCGCATACCAATGATGAATTGCAGGCGGTACAGGAAGAAATGGCTCCAAAGTTTTCTGAATTGCAAGATGGTATTTACTTAAACGAAAAGTTATTTAAGAGAGTTAAAGAGCTTTATGTAAAAAGAGATAGCTTGGTTTTAGATCCAGAATCTAATAAATTATTAGAGACTTATTTTGAAGCCTTTGAAAAAGCAGGAGCAAACTTAAGTGAGGCAGATAAAGAGACACTAAAAACATACAATACTAAGTTAGCTACACTTATTAATACCTTTAATAAAACATTATTAGCTGCTAATAATGACGGAGCTCTAGTATTTACTAATAAAGAAGATTTAGTTGGTTTAACGGAATCACAATTAAAATCTTTAGAAAATAAAGATGGTAAAGGGTGGAAAATTCCATTATTAAATACAACGCAACAACCATTATTACAAAGCTTAGAAAATAGAGCTACTAGAGAAAAAGTATTTAAAGCATCTTGGACTAGAGCAGACGGATCTAAAAATGATACAAAAACGATAATTACGCAAATAGCAGAATTAAGAGCTAAAAAAGGCGCTTTATTAGGTTTTGCTAACTACGCAGAGTGGAGTTTACAAGGAACTATGGCAGAGAAACCAGAAAATGTAATTAATATGTTTAATGGCTTAATACCCGCTGCTACAGCAAAAGCAAAGAATGAAGCTTCTGAAATTCAAAAAATGATTACCAAGAATGGAGAAGATTTTACTTTAGAAGCTTGGGATTGGAACCGTTACGCAGAAATGGTTAAAAAAGAAAAGTACGACTTAGATGAGAGTGCTATTAAACCATATTTTGAAGTAAAAACTGTTTTAGAAAAAGGTGTTTTTTACGCAGCAGAAAAACTATACGGTATTACCTTTAAAGAACGTAAAGATATACCAACCTACCATAAAGATGTTATGGTATATGAGTTATTTGAAGAAAACGGAGATCAATTAGGATTGTTTTATGCCGATTACTTTGCAAGACCTAGTAAAAGGGGTGGTGCTTGGATGAGTAATTTTGTGACGCAGTCTCATTTATACAATAAAAAACCTGTTATATATAATGTATGTAACTACCCTAAACCAGCAGAAGGTGATGCTGCTTTGTTAACGTATGATGAAGTTAGTACAATGTTTCATGAATTTGGACATGCATTACATGGTTTCTTTGCAAATCAAGAATATCCTTCTTTATCTGGTACAGCTGTAGCTAGAGATTTTGTAGAGTTTCCTTCTCAGTTTAACGAGAACTGGGCATTATATCCAGAAATATTAAAAAACTATGCTTTAAATTATAAAACAGGAGAGCAAATACCACAGGCTTTACTAGATAAAATTAAAAAGGCTGGTACGTTTAATCAAGGATATAGTTTAACAGAAAACCTTGCTGCTTCTAATTTAGATATGCAATGGCATACTATTGCTGCAAATGCAAATGTTACCGCTGCAAATGCTTTTGAAAAAGATGCATTGCACAAAACAAAATTAGATGTTGTAAGCGCTGTACCACCACGTTACAGATCTACTTATTTTGCACACATATTTGGTAGTGGATATGCTGCTGGGTATTATTCTTATTTATGGACAGAAATGTTGCATCATGATGCGTACAATTGGTTTGAAAACAATGGAGGTTTAACTCGTGAAAATGGACAACGTTTTAGAGATATGGTTATTTCTAGAGGAAACACTGTAGATCTAGAAGCAATGTATAAAAACTGGAGAGGTAGCGACCCAAAAATTGAGCCAATGTTAAAAGCACGTGGTTTAAAATAAACAAATACTATATTAAATAAAAAGGAGCCTTTGAAAGGCTCCTTTTTTTGTTTAAAAAAATCGGGGATTACTATTTTTTCTTATAACAGTATATTGTTTCCTGTACTGTAAACCAGCAGAAGTAGAATATACCAATAGAGAATAAAATATCGCCCACCATACGCAACCATTTTAAGGTTTGTACTGTTGGTGAGTATAATAAGTTGGACTCTCTAGCAAAAGAATACCCTTGAGTTATAGAGGTATATGCTTGTATAATACCAATTGGTAATAAACTTAGTAATACCATAGCTATTAAGCCTATGTTTAAAAACCAAAAGGCTCTTTTTAGCTTTTTACTTTTCCAAACTCTGTCTGAATAAAAACGTAGACACATTATAATAAAGCCCATTCCTAACAAACCATATACACCAAACAAAGCCGTGTGCGCGTGCACTGCAGTTGTATTTAATCCTTGTATATAATACAGCGCAATTGGCGGGTTAATTAAGAATCCAAATACACCTGCACCTAAAAAGTTCCAGAAAGCAACAGCTATAAAGAAAAAGATAGGCCATTTGTATTTTTGTATCCATTCTTTACTTTTTAATAAATTCCAATGTTCCCTAATTTCAAAGCCCATTAAAGTTAATGGTACAACTTCTAAAGCACTAAAAGTAGCTCCTAATGCAATAGCTTGTACAGGTGTACCAGAATAGTATAGATGGTGTAATGTGCCAATAATACCACCTGCTAAAAATATTGAAGCAGATGCAATAGAAACTTTACCTGCTGTTTTTGCTGATATAATTTTCATTCTTGAAAAAATAAAAGCAATAACTACAGTAGCAAAAACTTCAAAGAAACCTTCTACCCAAAGATGTACCAACCACCACCTCCAATAGTTAATAACAGGTAAGCTACTGTTTTCGCCATACATTAATCCTGAAAAGAAGAACATGCCAATAGCCATTACAGATAATAGCAATATAATAAGTAAGTGTTTAGACTCATCATTCTTTTTTATAGCAAATAAAATATGTCTACTTACCATTATTACCCAAAGTACAAGTCCTATTCCTAGGAATATCTGCCAAAATCTACCTAAGTCCATATATTCATACCCTTGGTGACCAAAGAAAAAGTTAGTGGTTAAGTCTAAGAATTGATGTACACCAAGCCATTCTCCAAGCATAGAACCTAAAACAATTACAAGTAAGGCTACAAATAAGAAGTTAATTCCAAAAACTTGATATTTCATTTCTTTTCCTGATATCATCGGAGCTAAAAATAAACCAGTAGCTAACCACGTAGCAGCAATCCAGAATACTGCCAATTGTGTGTGCCAGGTTCTTGTAATAGAGTAGGGCAAGAAACTAGATAAATCGAACCCAAAAAATGCTTGACCTTCTACGGTATAATGTACTGTTAGTATGCCTAAGACTACCTGTAATGCGATTAAAAAGCATATTATTAAATAATATTTTAATACAGCTTTTTGCGAACGTAGCATTTTTAATCCAGTTAATGGGTCGGAATCTGGTTTAGTAATAGAATCTCCTTTTTCGTGATTTCTTAAGTAATAAAACGTAAGAATACCAATAAATAGTAGCAGTAAAACAATAGACAAGCCAGACCATATAATAGAATCGTTTGTTATATTATTATCTATTAATGGTTCGTGTGGCCAGTTAGATGTGTATGTGTAATCTTTACCAGGTCTGTTGGTGCTCGCAGCCCAAGAGGTCCAAAAGAAAAACGCATTTAATTGTTTTAATTTTGTTTTATCTGTTAATGCACCTACAGGTATAGCATACCTCTCGTTACCATTTGAAAAAATACTACTGTAGTGCTCGTTATTGCTAAGTATAGGGGCAACACGAGCTTCAGAAATAGTAATGGTTTTGGTATCAGGATTATAAGAATCTGTTTTTATATCCTTAATTAACTTAGCCTTTAATGCGGCTTTTTTTTCTACATCTAAATTAGCATAAGTGCTATTAAAGTCTCGTTTAGACCAATGTTCTAATATATAAACAGCTTCTTTGTGTATCCAGTCTGCCGTCCAATCTGGTGCCACATAACTACCGTGACCCCAAACAGAACCAACCTCCATACCACCAATAGACTCCCATACATTTTGCCCTATTTGTATATCTGCTTTTGTATAAAATATTTCACCTGTTTCCTTTACTATTACTTGCTCTGGTATAGGAGGCTGAGTTTGATAAACTTCTGTACCAACCCAAATTAGTACTATAAAGGAGAGTACTACTACGCTTGTAAAAGCTATCCAAATTTTTCTCATTGTATCTGTGTTTAGTTGTTTATTACTTTGTTTACACGGTCTAATGTATCTGCTTTGGAGATAGACAACCTAACAATAGCATCTTCAGTACAGACTAAATCGTGTGGTATGTTGCTTTTTAGACTTAATAAATCTCCTTTTTTAAGAAGATGTTTTTTATTATGTACACCAAATTCTATTTCTCCTTCAAAGATTTCTACAACTATAGGGCAGGGTGCTTTGTGTTCTTTCATTACGTTTCCTTTTCGCATTAAAATTCTTATTTCTTTGCTTACTTCTGTTTCCATTAGTAGTTGCAAAGAGGGTTTACCATCCTTATAGATTTTATCCTTTGTTAATGAAGCTGTTATCATAATTTTTAATTTAAATAGTTATTTATTTATATAAAAAGATAAGATTACCTTTTTATCCTTTATTGGGTTAAAAGTTTTATATTTTAAGGTGAAATATATCAGAGTTCATATCCTTAACCACCATAGATAAGGTGTTTTTTTCTAACATATTTTTAAGATCTTCTCTAATTTTCACAAATTTAAAATGAAGAGGGCAGGGTTCTTTTTCGTTACATTGATGTAGGCCTAAGCCGCAACCCGTATAAATAGAATCTCCGTCTAAAACAGATACAATATCACTTAATTTAATAGTAGATAAGTTTTCTTTCTCTATAAAAAAACCTCCGTACGGACCTTTAGAAGATTGTACAAATCCGCTTTTTGTTAGTTGTTGTAAAATCTTTGCTGTAAAAGCCTGTGGCGAGTCTATAGATTCTGATATAGTAGTTAAACTAACCTTTGTATCTACAGTAGATTGTTTTGCAATAAAAAGTACTGCTCTAAGTCCGTATTCGCAAGATTTTGAAAACATACAATTATTTTATGTTACAAAACTATACAATATTTTAATAGCGGACAAAATTATCCTTTATTATTTTTTAATAAAAAAAGAAGCAATTATTTAGTATAAATAATTGCTTCTTAAAACTTAAGTTTATGTTAGAATTTTAGCTTTGCTTTTTACTAATTAATCCTCCTTTTGCACTGTCTACAGTAACAGTAACTTTTCCACCGCCTTTAACAATCCATCTAACTTTAATAATGCTGTTGCCGGGAATATTATCTACTTTAATTTTACTAGGATTGTTTTTTTGTTCTGTAGTGATGTTAAAATCATCATTATCTACAATCATCCCAGCTAAAACAGTAGCTCCAGATAAAAAAATATAATCTGGTCTTTCTATTTTATATTTTAAATCTTGGCTAGCGTGTGTAGGCATTAGCCTATCATTTTTTATAATAGCGGTAATCTCTTTTAATCCGTTACCAATAGATTTTTCTGTAATATTATCTACAGAAAGTAGTGGCATATGATGTGCGTGGTAAAAAGTAAACACCATATTTCTATGTGCTTCTTCTTCCAGTAGAAAACCAGGAGTAGCTCTACCAACATTTTTTCTAAATCCACCAATTTCTATTTCTCCGTATGTAGGATGGTTGTATGGTTTCCAATTGGTAAATCCGTCACCTAAAAGCAAATCTTTTTCTGCTTTATATGCCTGATCTCTATCTCCGTTTTTATTTTTGTAATATGCAAAACCAGTAAATATCTCGTTGGTAAATGTATATACACCTCTAGAACCGTAAAACCAATCTAACTCACCACCAAAAACAGAATACAAATCTTTGTAAACTACCATATATCTGTAACCAGGTAACAATTCTGCTCCTTTGTTACCAATAGCATCATATATTCTAGCATCAACTCTGTTATACGTTTCTTTATCTTCTTCTGCACCTGGACCTCTTAATATCATTCCGCCAGAGTTATGAAAACTTTGTGCACCAGCAATATTTGGTCTAGTTAATACAAAATCTGCAACAGCTCTGTTTTCTGGAGCAGAGAACGGATATTTATAAGCGCCACGTTGTATGTAATCTGGTTGCCATTTCCAACCCCAATCTCTGTTAGGGTCATAATAACCAGGTACATCTTCATTAATACTACCATCACCATCATTATCTATACCTTCACCACCTAGATTTTCATAACGCTGTGCTGTAACCACATCATCTGGCCCTATTTGTATCATTTTTCTAGGATCTAATGGGTCAACAATCATATTACCATTAGGGTTTTTTCTACGCATTCTGGTAATAGAACCATCGTTATCTAAATCGTCATAACCATCTTCATCAAACAAACCATCGCTATCATCATCTAAAGCAATTAAACCAGCTCTAGGACTGTGAGCGGTATTACCTTCTTTCATATAGTTGTTACGTGCATCAGGATTTATGGTAGGCACAATGTAAAAAATACGATCTTTAAGCATCTGTTTTACATAGTCTACATCTTTAAAACTCTCTGTTAGATACCATGCGGTATAGGTGCAAATTTCGCCTCCTTGTATTTCGTTAGAGTGTATGTTACCATCTACATAAAAAGCAGGTTTTCGGTCTGCATCACCAACGGAATAGTCTGTAATTGCCAACATCCAAATATCTCTACCTTGAGTAGATTTACCAATAGATTTTCTTTTTACCAATTCTGGGTATGCATCTGCAATTTTTTTGCTAATGGTAGCTAAACCTTCCGCAGTATAGTATTTGTTAAATGCAACAGAAACTTTAGGGTTATGAGGAGATCCTGCGGCTCTAAAAATATCGTTTGCACTTTGTGCTTCTATAGTTGTAGTACTTAGACCAAAAACTAGAAGGGCTATAAAATATATATAAGATTTCATATGTAGTATTTTAAAGGTTTATGGTTATTTCTTGTGTTCCTGTTTGCGGTGCACCAGCTTTTAATACCAATTTCCCTTTTCCGTTAATTAACCAAGTAAAATGACTTGTGCCATCTTCGTCTATTTTAGTAATAAGTTGGCGTTGTTTACCAGATATTATTTTTTGACCGTTACCTAAATCTAAAGCAACGTTTATTTTGCGTAACCATCTAGATTTTGCTCCCATTTCGGTTTGCGTTGGTAGTAAACCTTGGTTGTGTAAATCTACTGTTATACGGGTAAGTCCAGAACCTAATTTTTCTTGTTTTAGGTTTGTAAAAAGTAAAGACGGTTGCATTTTAACAACATCTAAAATAAATGTATTGTGTTTTTGTGCTATACTGTCTACCATTTTATACGGAGGGTTATTTTGTACAAATGGAGCTATACCACCAACTTCTACTTTGTTATTAGGAAAATCAGGATGACTTATTTCTTTCCAATCTACAAATGCATTAGTTACATCTTCTTGTTCTGCCCATTTTAAAAAGTTAGCGTCTCTATTCTTTGGAGCCTTGTTAATAGAATCTCCTTTAAATTCTGGTGCCCACCATGCAGGTGTACTTAATGCTAATCTTCCAAAGTGAAAGTAAGACCACTCAAAAAAACCACCTCCATTTGTAATAGATGCAGGAGCATTTTTGTTTGGTATAAGTTCATTATATTTTTCTGATAATTGTTTGTTTAGTTTAGCATCATTCTTTAAAACACTTGTAACAACACGTTTTTTTGCATTAGAGGCACTGTATTTAAGGGGTTCTGATAAGTTATTAGCTGGTCCAAATGAAAAAATACTGTATACATTCCATTTTTCGTATAAGAAATCTAGCATAGCTCTGTTTTCTAATTCAGAAACAGCGTGTTCGCCAGCGCCAGGCTTAAAGTAAGGAGAATTATAGGTGAAGTTTTTGTTAAAGTGTACGCCACCTTCACCATCTTCATTAAAAGCACCATCTTTATCGTTATCTATACCTTCTGTAAATACTTTATAAGTTCCTTTTTCTCCTTTATTCGTATCTGCCTTTACCATAATGCGGTTGTCTTCTTCAAGCATCATATAATCTCCAGTAGGATCTTGAATACGCATAAGAGTAATTAGTCCGTCTTTGTTTAAATCTTCATAAGCATCTTCATTTATTTGTCCGTCTCTATCATCATCTGTCTTTTTAGCATTTCCTTGACGCTCATATTTTAACTTACTAAAATATTGTTCAGTAGCATCCGGACTCATATTAGGAAAAATATAGAATGTAGTATTGTCTAAAACGCTTTTGTTGTTAGTTAAAACATTTTCGGCAAACTTAATAGCTAATTCAGTACCCAATAAATAATTGCCTTGTACGCCACCAACAACTACCATTGCAGGGTTGTTATCTGGGTTACCCTTAGACAATGTTAGTACCCAAATGTCTTTACCACCTAAAGTTTTGATTAAAGATGTAAGTTTAGCGTTGCTTTTGTGTTTAGAAACAAGGCTTTTTAAGTTTGATGTTAATTGCGTTGTTGTTTGGTAATTTTGTTGCGCAAATAGGGTAGAAGTAGATGCAAAACAAATACACCCCAGCAACAAATACTGTAGTTTTAATTTCATTAGTTGAGTTTGTTAGTTATTTGCTATGAAAATACTACTTCTTGTTAAAACGAACTTTGTTTTAAGATAGTTTTAAGACTTTGCTTTGATTTAAGATTGAAAACACTCTGTTTTGTAGATGTGTTTTAAGCCTTCTTTAGATATCTATTTACTAAAACGTTTTCGTGGTTTTAACATATTTAAGGACTTAATTTTTAGTTTAAAAGTTGATATATTATATACATTTACTACAACTAACTTAATAACCTATACATCCTTTTTTTATCAAAACAAATCATCTTTTTATGAAAATTAAAATACTCTTTACACTATTTGTAATGTGCTTTGTAATTACCAATGGAATAGCACAAATTACTGGTAAGGTTAGTGATATAAGTAATAACGAAGCTTTAGAATACGCTACGGCCGCATTATATAATAAGCAAGATGCCAGCTTGGTTACAGGAGTAATTACAGATTTAAATGGTACATTCTCTATAGCTAATGTAAAAGCGGGTTCTTATTATTTAGAAGCATCATTTTTAGGCTACACAACTAAGACTATAAGTTCTGTATTAGTGTCTAAAAAAGGTGCTAAAATAGATTTAGGAACCATACAATTGTCTTTAGGAAACCAGTTAAACGAAGTTGTAATACAAGCAGAACGTCTTGCTGTTGTACATAAAATTGATCGTCAAGTTTTTGATACTAAAAAATACCAAAACAGTGAAGGTGGTTCTGCAGTAGATGTTGTAAAAAACCTACCATCAGTTACAGTAGATGGTCAGGGAGGAATAAGTGTAAGAGGTAGTCAAGGTTTTTCTGTTTTAATAAATGGTAAACCAACCCAAGGAGATGCTAGTGCTATTTTAGCACAGCTACCTGCAAATGCATTAGAATCGGTTGAACTTATTACTGCTCCTTCTGCAAAATATGATCCAGAAGGAAAAGGCGGAATTTTAAATATAATCACAAAAAAAGGAGCTACAAATGGTACTTATGCACAAGTAAATGTACGTGGTGGTTTTCCGTCTATAGAAGAATACAAAACAAAAGAAGCAGCACAGCGTTATGGTATTGATGCTACATTGAATAAACGTACAGATAAATGGAATTTTTCTTTAGGCGCAAGTTATCAGCGTAATGATAAAACGGGAAGAAGAGAAGGTGATATGTTTATTGTAAATGAAGCTGAAAATAAAACTACTTTTTTACCCTCTGATGGCGAACGTAGTTTTGATGAAATTAGTTACAACGGAAGATTTAATGTAGACTATACGCCTAATAAAAGAGACAGTTATTCTATTGGTTTTTTTGCAGGAAAGCATACTAAAGATCGTTTAGCAGATATAGTTTATTATGACAATCACGCTGTATCACCAATAGGGAGTGACTCTAGATTATATACTTTTAAGTATTACAACCATAATCTTAGAATTAGAAAAGGAGATTTTGCTTTAGGTAGTTTTGATTATGAGCATAAGTTTAATAATGAATCCAGATTATCTACTTCATTTTTATACGAGTATACTTTTTTAGGAGGTCCAACAGAGAATGATAATCTTGGACATCCGGATAATAGTATTGTTTATCAACAAGAATACAATACCAATGATAACCCGTTATATGGTACACGTGTAAATATAGATTATGCATTTAAGCCATTTTCTTTTGGTACAATTGAAGCAGGGTATCAATATCGGAATCTAGACCATACAGGAGAATTTGTATACCAAAGAGATGGTGTTTTAGTGCCTGAGTTTTCTAGTGATGTTAGTTTAAACAGAACAATACATTCTGGTTACGGACAATTAACAGGGGCTAATGAGAATTGGGACTATGCTGCTGGTGTACGCTTAGAGTCTATGGACCGTGAGTATACAGAATCTTTAAAAAGTGAAGTGCTACCTAGTACTTATAAGTATGATTTTGTGAAACTTTTTCCGTCTGCATCTTTACAATATGAGATTAACGCTAAAACAAAGCTTAAAACGGCTTATAGCAAAAGGGTAGAACGTACCACGACTTTTAAAATGAATAGTTTTGCAGAGAGAGAACATTCGGAAGTTTTTGAGCAAGGAGATAATAAATTAGAACCAGAGTTTATTGACTTAGTAGAAGTTGGAATTACAAAAAAATTAAAACACGGAAATTCTTTTTTTGCAACAGCGTATTATAGACACGTAGAGAACGTTATAAATAGAGTTAATGTGCTTGCTTACCAAGAAAATGGTGCCGTAATAGATACTATTATTAACCGTGTTTATTCTAATGTAGGCAAAAGTAATTCTTATGGTCTAGAGATAGGAGCTACAATAAAACCATCTAAAAACTGGTCTAATTTTATTGGAGCAAATGTATATAGTTACAATATAAATGGCGCTCTTAATTTTAACCATAGAGATGGTGTATTGCGTACTTATGATATAAATAGTAAAGCTACTATTTACTCTGTAAACCTAAATTCTACTTATAATTTTTGGGAAAACGCAAGTGTACAGTTTTCTTTTAATTATTTGTCAGACAGAAATACAGCAATGGGTGAAGACTCTAGATTTTACTCGCCTAATTTAACTTTTAGAAAAACATTTTTAGATAATAAGCTAACAGCCACATTACAATGGCAAAATATAGATATGGGTATGTTAGATACTAATGAACAGCGTATTACTACATCTAGGCCTGGCCAGTTTTATACCACAACAAATTATAGGTATGAGGTAGATATGGTTTCTTTAAACCTATCGTACACCTTTAATGCAAATAAAAATAAATCTAAATTTATAGATAGTGAATTTGGAAAAAGAGAGTTTTAATTAAATTGTTAGATTTGTTAAAAGCCTAATTAGTGTACAACTAATTAGGCTTTTTTTATGGTATATTGTTTTACTAGACTTGTGGCATTTTTAATATTATAAAACATCTTTTAGTCTACTTTATTATTTTGAGTAACGTATCAAAATAAAATATACATTTACAAGCTTTATTTACAACTAAAATGTACTGTAAAGCGTATATAATTTATATTATTTTTTAAATTAAATTGAAAAAAGAAGAAGGGATAAGTAGAAAAATACTTTTGGTTTCTAAATACGGAGAAACCTTAGATATTGCGTATGCTATGAGCCAAGAAGGGCATAGTATTAAAATGTTTATACAAGAAAAAGGCTGTAAAGAAATTGGGTATGGCTTTGTACCAAAGGTTACAGATTGGAAAAAGCATATAGATTGGGCAGACTTACTAATTTTTGATTACACTGGCTATGGTGCAATTTGTGAAGAACTACGCGCTGCGGGCAAGCTAGTTGTTGGTGGCTCTACATATACAGATTTGTTAGAGATGGATCGTAATTATGGACATCTGCAATTAAAAGCACATAAAATAAAGGTGTTGCCATCTTATGAGTTTACCAATTTTAAAGATGCAATTTTACATATAGAAAAACATCCAGATTCTTACGTAATTAAGCCCTCTGGAGAAACTCAAGAATTAAAACAACTGCTTTTTGTTGGTAGTGATGACGAAGGCTTAGATGTAATTAGAGTTTTAAAAGCATATGAAAAATCTTGGGGGAATGACTTTGGAGATTTTCAACTTCAGAAAAAGGTAAAAGGAGTAGAGATTTCTGTATCTGCTTATTTTAACGGTAAAGAGTTTCTAAAACCGTATGACATAACTTTTGAGCATAAAAAACTGTTTCCAAAAGAGCTAGGGGTTTCTACAGGAGAAATGGGTTCTAGTATGTTTTGGACTAAAGATTCGCCTATTTACGATGCTACACTTAAAAAGTTTGAACCTACTTTGGCAACATCTAACTTTATTGGCCATATAGACATTAATTGTATTGTAAACGGTAATGGTATTTATCCTTTGGAATTTACATCTAGATTTGGTTATCCGCAAATAATGATACAAAGAGCTGGTATTACAGAGCCTATTGGGCAAATGTTTTACAAACTAGCACAAGGTTTAAACTTTACTATTGCTACTAAAAAGGGCTTTCAGGCGGGTGTATTTATTGTTGTGCCTCCTTTTCCTTTTAACGATAAAAAGGCGTTTAAACTATTCTCTAAAGATGCTGTGGTTATCTTAAAAAAGAATGCAAAAGAGGGGATACATCCAATGCATTTAAAAAAGATTAATGACGAGTGGTTAATTACAGGCGATACTGGTATTGCTCTTTTAGTAACTGGTACTGGCTTAACAATGAAAGATGCGCAACGTAGTATGTATGGTAGAGTGCAAAATGTAATTGTAAACAATAGTTACTACCGTACAGATATTGGAGATCGTTGGCAAGAAGATTGTGATAAGCTTTGGTCTTGGGGACTTTTATAATATTAATATGTTAATAGATATTACTAATAATCCTTTTCCTTTCTTTAGTCTACTGCCTAAAGATTGGACAGATGGCTTAGTGCCAAATTGGAATTTATTAAAAAATAATGCAACAGTATTCGTTTTAGAAAATGATACAGAAATATGTGCTGGAGGCATTATTTTTTCTAAAATTACTCCAGAGATGGATAGTTGTAAAGAAGATGCATTATATTACTTTTCTAAAAATTATCTATATGTAGGGTATGTTTGGGTGCCAGAAAATAAACGTAACCGTAGCTACGGTTCTCAATGGTTTAAGGAGCTATTTAGGGCAGATAAAAACAAGCACTATTGGCTAGTAACAGAAGATAAGATGTTGCGTAAATTTTATGAAAAAATTGGATTTGTATACCAAAAAACCATCAATTTTAATGAAGAAGAAGAGGAGTTGTTTTGTTATTAAAACAACTCTTGCTTCACTTTGTCATAATAGCTATCACTTACAGGTATACTTAAGTTAGATAGTAGTAAGTCTCTGCCTTTTAAACTTGTAACTTTAGTTTTATTTACTATAAAAGATCTGTGTACACGCATAAACATAGTCGCATCTAAGGTTTTCTCTAAAGACTTTAATGTTTGGTGACTCATTATTTTTTTAGAATTAGTATAAAAAATAACATACTCACTATCGCTCTCTATATGTGTAATATCTTGTAATTGTAGTTTATGTAGGTCGTACCCAGATTTTATTGTAATTGTTGTGTCTGTAACTTCTTTATTTTCTATAACGGTTTTAGTCTTTAGCTTATCTACAGCTTTTAAAAAGCGCTCAAACGTTATTGGTTTTAATAAATAATCTAAAGCGTTAAGTTCGTAGCCTTCTAAAGCATAATCTGAATAGGCTGTTGTAAAAATAATTTTTGTTGATGCAGGTACAATTTTAGCAAAGTCGGTCCCTTTTAGGTTAGGCATTTGTATGTCTAAGAAAATTACATCTACGGTTTCACTTTTAACTAATGAAATAGCTTCTAATGGGTTTTCAAACGAGCCAATTTGTTCAAGAAAATCTAACTTGTCAATATAACTAGTAAGTAAAGCTCTTGCTAGTTCTTCATCATCAATAACAATACACTTATACATAATTCTCTAGTTTTAATTCAACTTTAAAAATACCATCGTTTTTAGAAATAGACAAGTTGTGTTTGTTAGGATATAGAATTTCTAGTCTCTTTTTTACGTTTTCTAAACCAATGCCACCAACAGCATCTTTTAAGATGTTATCTTCTGCAATACTATTCTCTACTTTAAACGTAATTGTATTGTTTTTAGATGTCAAGTATATGTTTATGTAAGTATCTTTAATTTGCTCTATACTACTATGTTTAAAAGAGTTTTCTACAAAAGGAATAAGTAACATTGGTGCTATTTTTATTGTGCTGTCTTCTATGTTAAATTTAGTTTCTATAGGATATTTTTTGCTGCTTTTTAAAGCAAATAATTTAATATAGTTTTCTATGTATTCTACTTCTTTAGATAGTAATACAAAAGGTCTTTCGCATTCGTATAAAACATAGCGTAGCATAGTAGATAAGTGACTAATACTCTCCTGTGTTTTGGTTGTATCTATTGCAGATAAAGCATAGATATTGTTTAGGGCATTAAATAAAAAATGCGGATTTATCTGTGACTTTAAAAGCTTTAATTCTGTTTCTAAATTTTCATTTTTACTCCTAATTATCTCTTCTTCTTTTCTTTTAGCATAAACTACAAACTCTACTACAGTGGCTAATATGTATGCAATTAATAAAAGTAATATTTGCGTAAAATATCTTGATGGCGGCCTTGGTTTTAGTCCTCTGAGACCAGGAGGGCCTTGTATGTTAGGAAGCGGAACTTTTGTGCTTATTAAAGAAGATATACCAATAAACACTGCAATAGCAGTTAAAGAGATAGCTATAAAATAGAAGTGCTTCTTTGTAAATAAAAACTTAGGAGCTGTATAGAATATAAGTAATGCTATGAGCGAAATTTGACCTATTAAGGAAAAACTATTCTCTTGTAAAAACCTATAATCCCAAGTTTGTTGTGACCATAAAACAAACCACAAAACCACCCATAGTACAGACTGAAAAATAAATCTAATTGTTGTATTCATACTGCAAATAAATGAAAATAAAAATCAATAGATTGCTAAAAATAGGCTCATTTTCCTGCTTTATAATTGGTTTTACAGAATATAAAACCAGATTCACAGAAAGTTCATTGGCATTCACTTAAAACGTTACATCTGCATTAATCTTATGTTCATCTTTGACATCTAAATAGTTGAATTTAAAATTAAAAATATGAAATCTACAACAGTAAAAAAAGGAGTTTTAGCAGCAGTTATGGTTGCATTTGGGGTAATGGGAGTAAAAGCACAACCACCAAAAGGAGAACAGCGTAAAAGACCAACAATAGAAGAGCTTTTTAAACAAATGGACGCCAATAAAGATGGTAAATTATCTAAAAAAGAAGTAAAAGGACCTTTAAAAGACGATTTTAAAAAGATTGATGCTAACGAAGACGGATTTTTATCTAAAAAAGAGATAGAGAAGATGCCTAAGAAAAAGGAAGAAAGACCATCTAAAAACTAAAACTATATCAATATGAAAAAATCTAATAAATTAAGAATAGGAGTACTAAGTACATTGTCTTTATTTGTTATAGCATTTGTTGCTTGCAGTAGTGATAGTAATTCTACAGACGATACAGTAGCTACAACAGGAGAATTACACGCAGCTTTTGCTGAGTTTGATGTTGATAATGTAACCATTATGTTAAGCGGTACAGATGTAGAAATAGAAACTAATGGTATGCCAAACCATACTTCTCCATATTGGTCTAATACTACGGAACGTTCTGCGGTAGACCCTATGGGAAACACATTAACTACTGAAGCAGCAGACACAGACCACCCTTTATTTGTAGAGCCAACTGTAACTAGTTATCAGAAAATGGCACCAGGGAATATAGATGATTTTAATGGTTCTTACTCTTTAACAGTTCCGCAAGTGCCATCTAAGGCATCTGCAAGTAGTTCTACAGGTTTAGGAGCAATTGGTATTGCTGTTAGTGGTGCAATGATTTATAATGATGAAGAAGGGCCTAATGTACCTTTAGATGATGCTGTAGGGTCTTTAGATTATACAGCAGCGCATACAGGACCACAGAGTTACCATTATCATCTAGAAACAAAGGCGTGGTCTAACGATGACGAAAACTTAATTGGAGTAATGGCAGATGGTTTTTTTCTTTATGGAAGAAAATGTAACTCTACTAGTACTTATCCGGAAGATTTAGACGCATCTGGCGGACACACAAGTACTACGCAACATACAACAGAACAAGAATATCATTATCACATACAAAATGAATTATACCTTAATCAATTTTACATCTTATTTCCCGGAGATTACCAAGGTACGCCAAATACTATTTTGTAAGGTATTGCTAGCTTGTATGTTGTTTACGGCTGCAAGTTGCACAAATGCTACAGTAATTTCTAAAGACAAATTAGAGGTTAACACACGTAAAGGGCTTGTATATTATAAAAAAGAGCCTTTTACAGGTGTAGCGGTAAGTTACTATGCAGGATCTGTACTAGCAGAAAGTATTAGCTACGAAAATGGTAAAAAACACGGCGTTTATAAAAAATGGTTTAGTTCTGGTGATCTTAGTTATGAGGCGTATTATAAAAATGGAAAAAAAGAAGGAGTTGCCAAATCCTGGTGGGTTAACGGTAATCTTAGATCTAAATCTATTTTTAAAAAAGGTATTGTAAACGGATTACAAAAACAATGGTACAATACAGGTGCTAAGTTTAAAGAAATGAACATTGTAAATGGTAAAGAAGATGGAATTCAAAAATCTTGGAGAAAAAATGGAAAAGTTTATAACAATTATGAAGCAAAAGATGGACGCATTTTTGGGCTTAAACGAGCAAATTTATGTTTTCAATTGGAGAATGAAGTTGTACAAGTTAAATAGAATAGTAGCTGTTTTTTTAGTTACTGCTACGGTTTTTAGCTGTAAACAAAATACTACTCCAGAGAAGGTTAGTGCTTTGCCTTATTATCAAGAATCTAGTTTTACTCCACAGTGGTTAGCTGCTAATAGTAAAGAGGTTAAAAATTTACATACTATACCAGATTTTAGTTTACAAAATCAGGAAGGTAAAACTATTACAGAAAAAGAGTTTGACAATAAGATTTATGTAGCTGATTTTTTCTTTACTACTTGCTCAGGAATTTGTCCTAAAATGACATCAAATATGGCTGTTATTCAAGATGCTTTTAAAGATGATGATAATGTGCTTTTATTATCTCATTCTGTAACTCCAGAGACAGATTCTGTTTCTGTGTTAAAAGAATATGCAAATTTTAAAGGGGTTATTACAAATAAATGGCATTTGGCTACAGGCAAAAGAAGTGAGATTTATAGTCTTGGTAGAGATTCTTATTTTATAGAAGAAGATTTGGGAGAATTAAAAACAGATGATGATTTTTTACATACAGAAAACTTTGTGCTTATTGATAAAGACAAACACATTAGAGGTATTTATAACGGATTAAATAAAACTGCTGTACAGCAATTAATTAAAGATATTAAAACTTTAGAAGAAGAGTCTTAAGTGTTTTTATTTTTAATTGATTATGATTTTTTTTAAGAATATAGAATTAATGCTACGCCTAGCATTATACCAGCAAGCGGAATAAGTTTTTTTCGCTTGTTTTTTTCTTTAAATAAGATTCCGCCTAAAACAACAGCTATTAAAATTTGACTTCTTTTTATTGCTGATAATAGCATTATTAAAGCATCTGGATCTTGTAATGCTTTAAAATAAAAGTAGTCTGCTGTTTGCAATAAAATACCAACAGCAGGTATAGACCAACGCCACTTAAATGCTTTTCTTTTTTCTGCTTTTGGAAACCACGTAATGGCTAATATTATTAAAAGGATTAAGATGGTATACCAGCAAAACCAAAATTGTAATGTCTGCGGATTTAAATGTATATGCTGTATTAGAAATTTATCATACAAACCACTAGAAGAGCCAAGGAATGTGGCTCCTATAATAGCAAATATCCATTTGTTATTTTTAAAATTTATGCCTTCTTTTTTACCTATTCTAGAATATAGAAAAACAGAAAAAATAATTAAGAAAAACCCAATCCATTGGTAATTGTTAGGTCGCTCTTGATATATAAATATAGCCCCAATAAACGTAAAAAATGGTCCAGCAGAGCGTATAGGTGTAACAATGGTTATTGGTAAGTGTTTTAACGCTTGGTATGCTAGTACCCAAGAACCTGCCATTAGTATAGATTTTATAATAATAAAACCGTGTTGTTGCCAAGGAATATCTGTTATGTAAAATCCTATTTCTTTGGTAAAATCAGGAAAAAATTTAGAGCCTATAAAAAAAGGCAATAGCATTAAGAATCCCGCAGTTATGGTGCCTAAGAGCACAGGAAAAACTTCATTACCTTGTACTGCGTGTTTTTTACATAAGTTATGTAACCCTAAAAATAAAGCCGATAAAAGGCCTAAATACATCCACATGGCCGCGAAGATAACTTTTTAGCTAAGTTTTAAAAGAGTAGATCCTTTAATTTATGCTAGTTTTCTTCAATTTAAATGGGGTAAAGGTTATGTAAAGAATAGTGTAGACTAAGAGCAACAGTAAATACCAAGTGTTACTAATTAGATCTGCATATGTTAAACTTCCGTCAGAAAAACTTAAAATCATTAAAACCTGTGCTCCATAAGGCAGTAAACCTTGTGTTATACAGGCAAAGATATCTAGTATAGATGCTGTGCTTTTATTGTCTAATTTATATTCATCATTAATAGTTTTGGCAATAGAACCAGAAATAATAATAGAAACAGTGTTGTTTGCAATAGCCATATTTACAGTGCTTACAAGAGTAGCAATACCAAATTGCGCCGATTTTTTACTTTTTATTAAGGTTTTAATTTTGTTTAAAATATAGTCAATTCCGCCATTTTTAGCCACTAATGAGGCTAAACCACCTGATAGTAATGAAAGTAGAAAAATCTCTGTCATACTCGTAAATCCAGTATATGCAATTTTAGTAGATTCTATAATTGTAAAATCATCATAAAAAACACCTAATAGAGCAGCAAAAATTACACCTAAAAGTAACGTAATAAATACATTTACACCTATTATAGATAATGTTATAACCAATATGTAAGGCGTTATTTTTAGAATTGAGTATGTATAAGATACATCTTCTAAACTGTTAGATTCTAGTGCTGTACCTTTAAAAATTAAAATAGCAATAGTTAGTATTGCGGCTGGTAACGCAATTTTTATGTTTTGTTTAAACTTGTCACTCATTTTAACGCCTAAAGATTGTGTTGCGGCTATTGTAGTATCAGATATTACAGATAGATTATCACCAAACATAGAGCCTCCTAAAAGAGCACCACAAAGTACAGGTAAAGATGCGCCACCTTTGTCTGCAAAACCTATAACAATAGGTGTTAGTGCTACTATTGCGCCTACGGAGGTTCCTGTAGAAACAGATAAGAACGATGCTATAATAAAGATTCCAAAATAGATATATTGTATGGCTATGTAATCTAATCCAAAATTTACAATAGCATCTACACTGCCTGTTGCTTTTGTTATTGCAGCAAAAGCACCAGCTAGTAAGTAAATAAGGCACATTGTTAGTATTTTACTATCTCCGCAGCCTTCTAAAAGTGTATTAATTTTAGAATTTATACTTTGTTTAAACAGTAAAAAGGCGACTATTATACCTGCAATTACAGCAATAGGAGCTGGTAATGCATAAAAATCGTTTTGATAAATACCTACGCCTAAAAACGTAAACACAAATGCAAATAAAGGAAGTAGTGCAGTAAAACTTGGTGAATTATTTTTAACAGTTGTCATTTCTATTGTTTTATAGAATAACAAAAAGATGTATAAGACAAATATTAGGGATTACAATTAACGTTTGTTCCAAAGTATTGGCTTATCGCTTTAGCACCTTGCTCGTTACTGCAGGTTGCTATCTCTTTTTGAGATTCTTGATAATTAAGTCAGCAAAACTAAAACATAACAACGAGATAAAATCATAATTTTCTGTTATTTTTTATTGCCACCAAACAACAAAGAATTTTTGTAATTTGCCATTAGGGAATTTTATCCAACATAAAGGCGATTTTTTATCGTCTACAAGGGTGTGTATTTTAGAGGTAAAATTGTTGTATTGTAGCCAATTAACTTGTGTCTGTGGGTTTTGCAACCAGTTAACTTTAGACGGAATGTAGAATTTACAATCGTTAAATTGACCCAACTCTTTAACGTTAATATAAAAACCTTGTACACAATCTTCATTTAAAGTATTAAAAACTGTTGTTTTTCTTTTGTAGGGTGTAAATAGCTGTGCTTTAAAAAATACACGTTGCTCTAATTCATTTGCTTCTATATTTAAAGCGTCTAAAGTGGGCTTTGTATGTATGTTGTAGAGTAGTGGTAGTTGTTTTTCTTTTAATTTGGTTAGCTTTTTTATAAGAGTATCATTTCTGTTTGGGCCAATCCAATGTTCTAGTTCTGTTGTACCAACAGTTGCATCAAACAAATAAAACTTAAAAATTATTTCTACGTGATATAATCTATTATCTTGTTTTAAAATACAATCTATTTCACCAATAGTAAGTTTGTCGTTTTGTATTTGTATGTTCTCTGCTAGTATACTTATAGCTTTGTTATTTTTTAGCTCTGCACTTACATAGCGCTCAACTCGTTTGCCTAGGCGTAAGTTTATAGGTATACTCTCGTTAAACGGAATGTTGTTTTGTTCTTTATATTCTAATTGTTTTAAATCTAAAACAGTTTGCTTTGTCCATAGAAATGGAGTACTTGCATAACCTATAATTTGTAAATCTATGTCTTTAGAATTTGTATCCATTTTACAGAAAATGTAGAAGAAAGATTACTTGTTAGCACTACTTTACAAATAAAGTTATATTTGTTTTAATAAATCGTTTAAATGAAAATTAAAATTGCTCAGTTTTTATCAATCATAGGGCATCCGTTGTTGTTATTTTTTTTCCTGATTTTATTTTTTAATCTAGGACAAGAAAAAGCAGCGTTTTCTAACACATTATCTATTGTTTTTGGACTTTTTTCCTTAGTCCTAATATCTTGGGTGTATATTGGAAAAAGAAGAGGGAAATATACAGATTTAGATGTGTCTAATAAAAAGCAGCGTAAATCTTTATACATATTTGTTATACCCTTAATGGTGTTAACATTAACCTTTTTAATGTACACTAATCAGCCTAAACATATTGTAGCAAGCTTTGGGTTAGCTACACTTTTATTACTAGTTTCTTTTTGTATTAATTTTTATATTAAGGTATCTATGCACGTTGCCATTAATATATACTTGGCTTTAGCTATTAGTAAAGTTAATCTAGAATTAGGAGTATTATTGGGGGCTTTTACAATTGTAGTGCTTTGGTCTAGACTAGTTTTAAAAAGGCATACACCTAAAGAGGTTGTTCTTGGGTTTGTAGTTGGTTTTATATTTGGAACAGCATTATTGTTTGTTTAGTAAGTCTTAGATTAAATAGAAAAAAACGAAAATTGACCTAATCCATCTAAATAAACATTAGATAGCTACAGATTTACATTCTAGTTTCTTTAAAAACCTCTATTATAATAGTTTTGTTGTAAATAAAAGAACTAAATAATATGAAAATTATAGGGAAAATTGCATCAGTATTTATGCTTGTACTTATTACTTCTTGCGGAGGAAGTGGAGAAGAAACAATTAGAATATCTACACCAGAAGGTCTAGCAAAAGCAAAAGAGTTAATGGTTAGTTCTTTTGGACCAGATTTAGAAATACATAAATTACGTTTAAACTCATCAGAAGATTTAAGTTCTGATTTAGGTTCAATAGAAGTTAACTATCTTAAAGATGGTAAATTATATTCTAGAACTTATAAAAGTAAAACAAATTATACAGAGACTATTCTAGAGGACGAAGAGTTGCGAAGTAAAAATTTTCAGAGTGAGTTTTTTATAAAGAATGCTCAAGGAAAATTAAAAATTAGTGATATAGATGTAAATGCAATTATGGCAAACATAGATAAAGCTGTTACTTTAGTTAGCGAAGAAATAGAAGTTAAAAACTACCAAGTAAGAAAATACTATTTAAGTGTAGATCCTAAAACAAATAAAGTTACTGCAGATTTTGAGTTGCACGTAACAAAACCAGATAATAAGTCTATTGAAGGACGTAATATAGTTACTAACTTTTACGAAGTTAACTTTTCTTCAGATGAAGAAGGTAATGTAACTATTGAGGACTAGACATACTAAACACTAACCCCACTTTTAAGAAATTGGTTGCTTGTAAAAAGGCAACCTTTTTTTGCTTTTATACGTATTCTATAAGTTATCAATTATTCTTAAAATTAAAATTTAGTAAGAAATCTTGTGTTTGTGTAAGTTTTTACTTGTTTTTTTATTTTTCTTATGTAATTCAACGACTCATCGATAAAATACATAGCTTTTAAAAAGCTAGTAATTTAATTGTTGAGTATTTGTCTAGTGTATATCTATCATCTTTTTCTTGTTAAAATGTAGTTTAGCTCCAAAATAAATTTAGTCTGTTTCCCCAGGATATAAATTTTCAACTAAGAAATAATTTTAATCAATACTTAAATTACATTTTTTATGAAGAAGATTAGCCTACTATCGATTTTTATGTTCTTTCAATTACTAATTGTTAATGCTCAGTACGACTGGGATAACATACCCATACCAGCAAATGCTGGTTCGGGAAAAGTGTGGAAGCTACAAGCCCAAGCTAGTGACGATTTTAATTATCAATTTTTACCGTCTACTAGTGTTACAGAATTTGGACCCGCAAACAATAAAAAATGGTATAATAAATTTCACAATCAAGCTAATGGTCAACCTAATAACTGGCCAGGACCAGGACCTACAGTATGGAGACAAGATCACGTAGCTGTTTCTGGAGGAAACCTAAATATGTGGGCATCAAGAATTACTGGAGCAACTAAATCTTTTGTAGGGTCTAGCGGAAGTTTAATTTCTAGACCAGAAACAAGAGCAGGTTGTATTACAAATAAAACAAGGGTAAAGTATCCTGTTTTTGTGGAAGCTAGTATTAAAGTAATGAACTCATCTTTAGCATCTGACATTTGGTTGTTGAGTCCGGATGACACCCAAGAAATAGATATGATTGAGTGTTACGGTGGACCTGGAAACGACAACAGAAATGGCTTTTTTGCATCTAAAATTCATTTAAGTCACCATGTGTTTATTAGACCTCCAAACTTTAAAGATTACCAGCCAGCAGATTTTAATAGTTGGTTTCAAAAAAATGGAGTTAGTCAATGGGGAGGTAAAGTAATTAGAATTGGGGTTAATTGGGTTTCACCTACAAGATTAGAATATTTTGTAGACGGACAATTGGTACGTGTTTTAGATGATACTGCTGTGCAAACAAGGTTAGGAGATGGTACTTGGCAGTATACATATCCTGCAGGGGTAACAAGTACAGGTGTTAATGGGCAGTTGGTTAAAGAAAACGGATACCAGAAAATGAATATTGCTTCAAGTTTAAACGATGCAAAAAACAAATCTAATATAAGTGTTATAGATCCATTTAACTATTTAAATAATCAAAGACGATTAACAAAAGAAATGGATATTATTATTAATGTTGAAGATCAAAGTTGGCAAGCAGAAGCTTATAGATCTCCTACAGATACTGAAATAAATAATTTTGACAACAATAATTTACTTGTAAATTGGATAAGAGTTTACAAGCCTGTTAATTCTGGTAATGGAAGTAACCAAGGAGCTGTAAGTTCTGGGAGTTATGATTTTGGCTCTACTAGTTCTACTTTGTTTCCTAATTATACAAGAGTGTCATATGGTCTTAATGATAACATTTGGACAAATAAAAACGGCGTTAATTACGCAGATAGAGGTAGCTTTAATGGTACTAATGATTTAAACAGAGATTTTGCATATGGTTTGGGTACAACAAGAACATTACAATTTGCTGTAGAAAACGGAACTTATAATGTTACGGCTACTTTTGGAGATCGTTTAGGACCACGTAAAAATAATTCTATTAGTACAGGAAATAAAAAGGCAACAGTATCTACTGCTACTGCACAATATAAAAATGCGGTATTAAATAATGTTGTTGTTACTAATGGCATATTAAAGATTAATGTATCTGCTACAGCTAATGAATATTGGTCTTTAAATAGATTAACTTTTGCAAAAGCTGCAAATGCAGCAAGAGCCTTACAAACAAGTGAAGCCGAAGCAGAATTAACATTGTTTCCTATGCCAGCAAGTACTATTATAAATATTAGCAATGTAAATTATGTGCAGGCTAAGGTTTATAATTTGCAAGGGTTAATTGTCTTAAGAAAAGATGTAGCCGATGGCAAACTAAATGTATCTTCTTTAGAGAAAGGTATGTATGTATTAGAATTAGCTAAAAGAAACGGTGAATCTACAAAACAAAAGATAGTTATATCTAGATAACTAACTATAATATAATATGTAAAATCCCAAAATATACTTATGTTTTGGGATTTTATTTTTTAAGTCTTATTTAGGTTCTGGCAGAAGCGCAAGATCCTCTTTTAAGTAACATATATTCACCGTTATTTTTAAACTCGCGTATAGAAGTGCCAGCATAACGTTTAAAAGTTTTAGATAAATGGCTTACATCTGTAAAGCCTAAATCATCTGCAATTTGTGTAAGTGTATAATCTGAGTTTAGAAGCCTTATTTCTACTAATTTTAGTTTTGCTTTGATAATATACTCTCGTAAAGGCATATTTACTTGCTTTTTAAAAAACTCACTAACATAGGTTGGCGACATCATAAAAACAGCTGCTAAGTTTTCAACTTTTAGCAATTCTGTTTTATCAATGTTTTCATTAATATAAGTTAGCATTTTAGTAATTCTGTCATCAGAGTTATTCTTAGGAACTTCAAAATAAGTACTCTTCTTAATATTTCTAATCAATATTTCTAATATACTAGTCATTAAACTGGTTACAAGGTTTATAGATTCGTTACCATAGTTTCTAGATTCTTGCAAAATCATACCAATTAAGTTTTCTAAATGGTTACGGTCTATATCGTTCTTAATAATATCTCCAGGTAGTTGATTGTAATTAGATAGGATGTAAGATGCTTCTTTAAACCATTCATTCCTATCTATGGTAATTCGGTTAATATTTTTAAAAAATGAATCTGTAAACTTTAAAAACACAAACTTGGTAGGTTTTTTTATTGTAAAAGAATGGCATTTTAAAGGAGGCAGTAAAAACATACTTCCTTTAGTGTAGTTATAATCATTATAGTTTATGCATTGTGTACCTTCTCCGTCTTTAATTAAAACAAGTTCAAAAAAATTGTTTTTAACAGGGCGTTGTTTCCATTCTGTTAATTCTAGTTCTTGTATTTCAAAAGGTTTATATGCTTCTAGTACTTGCATTTTGGTATAATTTAATAAAAATTTAAGGCTAAAATAGAAAAAAATGAAATATCAAGTATTATTTTTGTGTTGTAAACCTTTAAAAGTACATAAGTATCCATTTAATGTACCAAAGAAAGAAAATGTTGTGCAAGAATATTTGTGTGGTAATTTAGTGCTTAATGAATTTATGTACTGGATGACATAAAGAGATCAAAAGAAATATTAATATTACAGAAGATAATAGATAAGCTGTGTTGCTCTTTGGAAGATTATAGCTGCAAGATAATTTGAAAAAACATTAGAAGATAGATTGATTTTTACGCCTAAAATAATAATATAAAATAGAAATAGTATGTCTTTAGCATATTCAAATATGATGGAATTGGGAGCGAAAGCACCCAATTTCTCTTTATTAAATACAGTAACAGGAAAAACTGTAGACTTATCAGAATTAAAATCAGATATAGCAACTGTGGTTGTTTTTATTTGTAATCACTGTCCGTTTGTACATCATATTAATTCAAAATTAGTAGAACTAGCAAATGTTTACCAAGCAAAAGGTGTAAATTTTATAGCTATAAGTAGTAATGACGTAGCTAATTATCCGCAAGATGCACCGGAATATATGACTGAAATAGCCAAAAAAGAAGGATATACTTTCCCTTATTTGTATGATGAAACTCAAGATGTTGCTAAAGCCTATAAAGCTGAATGTACACCAGATTTTTTTGTGTTTAATAAGGATTTAGAATGTGCTTACAGAGGTCGTTTTGATGAAACTAGACCAGGAATGGGGCAACCAACAGGTAAAGATTTAACAAATGCTTTAGATGCTTTAATAGCAGGGAATAAAGTAAATGTAGGCCAGAAGCCAAGTATGGGGTGTAATATTAAGTGGAAATAAAGTGTGTTAACATAAATTTACTCATAGTATTGTTTATTTTTTAGTTCGATTAAAATAAAAAATGATTTAGAATAAAAGAGATGGATTTATTTAATCAAATAGAACTTTTTTCAACAGATGAAGTCCGTAAAACAGAATTTAATTTACCGGGAGCTGATGTTGTTTTATTCGAGAATTTCTTTAGTATAGAAGAAAGTAACAATTTATATAGTAGCTTACTAAAAAATACATCTTGGCAACAAGAACAAATTACAATTCACGGTAAAAATGTAGATTACCCTAGATTAACAGCTTGGTTTGGAGATGTTACCAAGGATATTAAATACACAAACACGGAAAGTAAAATGCATTTATGGACTACTGATTTACTTTTTATTAAAGAGCGAATAGAGAAGGAGGTAAATGTAAAATTTACACGATGTTTGCTTAATTATTATAGAGACGGTAAAGATAGCGTAGATTGGCACCAAGACTATAAAGGAGAGCAACGTAAAAATACGGTTATTGCTTCGGTTACTTTTGGGGCAACAAGACCTTTTCAATTAAAACATACTACACGTAAAGATTTAAAACGCATAGATATTCCCTTAGTTCACGGAAGTCTGCTTTTAATGCAAGGTGCTACCCAAGACAATTGGAAGCATAAAATACCAAAAACTACAAAACAAATTCGGCCAAGAATTAATTTAACCTTTAGATGGGTTGGTTAAGTAAACTTTAACTTTGTATTAAAAAAGGATTAAGTCTCCATTTTTGGTATAAATAGCAGTTTCTAAGGTGCTATTTTGCTTTTTTTAATAAAAGTTTAAGATTATATCATTTAAAAACCTCTATTTGTACCAATATCACCTTTTTTTTTACTCTAAAAGAAGGGGTACTATTTTTAGCTTTGTATAAAATTAACAAAACAACTTTTTAAAACATATAATAATGAATTTACAAGAAACTTTAGATTGGAGATATACAACAAAGGAATATGACACAACCAAGAAAATATCTGATGCAGATATGACTGAAGTCAAAAATTTATTAAGAATGAGTCCTTCGAGTGTAAATCTACAACCTTGGCACTTTATCGTTGCTGAAACTAAAGAAGGAAAAGCGCGTATAGCAAAAGGAACACAAGGTTTTTTTAGTTTTAACGAGTCAAAAGTAACTAACGCTTCAGCTGTTGTATTATTTTGTTCAAAAATTGATGCTGATGATGAGTATTATCAACATATAGCTGATACAGAAGATAAAAATGGAAGATTTCCAAATGAAGATATAAAAAAAGGATTTTTAGGAGCTGTTAAGGCATTCGCCGGTATTCATAAATACGATTTAAAAGATCTTCAACATTGGATGGAAAAACAAGTCTATCTTAACATTGGTAGTTTTTTATTAGGTGTTGCAACTTTAGGTATAGATGCAACTCCAATGGAGGGGATTGATGTAAAAGTATTAGATGAAGAATTTGGATTAAGAGAAAAAGGTTATACTTCTTTAGTTGCTGTTTCTTTAGGATATAGAGCAGAATCAGATTTTAATTCAACTGAAAAAACTCCAAAATCTAGATTAGCAGAAAATGAAATTTTTACTGAAATATAATCTATTACAAAAATAAGCTAAGATGAAAGCAATAGGTTATAAAGAGAATCTTCCAATAGAAGATGTCAAATCTTTACAAGATCTATGTTTTAAACATAACACTTAGAATGGTTCTCGATACAAAATTATGAGAACGAATTTCACTGGAACTGACGAAATATATAAATAGAAAAATGAATTTCAAATCAATTATAGCAGCACTAGCTGTAACAGCATTTTTTGCTAGTAATACAATAAATGCACAGGTAAATACAATAGATTCTTTAGCCACTTCTAAAGTACAGCATTTCAATTTTGATGATATGGAATCTGAAACTATTGGAGAAGGTATACAACGTAAATGGTTTCACGGTCAAAAAGGACAAATGACCATTTTTAATCTAGAAAAAGGTGCACATATTCCTTGGCACAAGCATCCAAACGAGCAAATTACTTACATAATGTCTGGCAAAGTAAAAATTAAGACTATTATAGATGGTAAAGAAGAGTTTGTTATTGTTTCTGGTGGAGAAGTAATTGTTTTTCCAGAGAATGTACCACACGAATTTTGGGCATTAGAGAAAACGGTAGATTTAGATGTGCACGTTCCTGTTCGTCAAGATTGGCTGTCTAAAGAATTACCAGATTACTTAAAAAAGAGTAAATAAGATGAGAAAACAATTAATAACATTAATTGTAATTCTATCAGTTATGACTGCAAACGCTCAAAAAACATTAGCAAAGGCAGAATTTTTTGCAACTGTAGATCAAGCTGTTGGTAATATAACATTTACAAACAATGGTGATTTGGTATATAGTCATCATCCATTTTTTGGACCAGAAATTAGAGTTGTTAAGTTTGATAAAAAAACAAATACAACAACACCATTTCCTAACCTAGAGTGGAATACTCCGAGAGATACAGATGACAATTATTTAAGTAACGTTTTGGGTGTCAGAAATGATGAAAACGGTATTATTTGGATGTTAGATATGGCACAACGTAACAATGTAACACCAAAAATAGTAGGTTGGAACACACATAGCAATAGTTTGGAGCGTATATATTACTTGCCAAAAGCGGTAGTGCCAGCAATTGCACAACCTAACGATATGGTGGTAGATACTAAAAACGGTTATTTTATTATAGCAGATGAAGGTATTGGTAATGGTGGAGATGGGAGCAAAGCAGCGTTTATTATTGTAGATATGAAAACCGGCAAAGCACGTCGTATTTTACAAGGAACACGTACTACGTTACCAGAAAATACACCTACTGTTATAGATGGTAAACATTTAGCAGTAAACGGTAAAGATTTGTTAATTGGTAATGATGGTATTACAGCCGACGAAAATTTTGAGTATATTTATTATGGTCCTTTAAACGGAACAAAAATATACAGGGTAAAAACATTAGATCTAGTAGATAAGAAACTTACAGATGTAGAGCTAGATAAAAAGATAGAAACCTACTCAGATAAACCAAATAATGGTGGCATCTCTATAGATAAAGATGGTAACCTGTATTTAACTGCATTAGAAACAAAAAGTGTAGCTGTGGTTTTAGCTAAAGACCGTAGTGTGCACACAATGATAAAAGATGATAATTTGGTATGGCCAGATGGCGTAAGTTACAATCATGTAGATGGTTATATGTACGTATCTGCAGCACAGGTTAATAGAGGTGCAGCTTTTAATAATGGCAAAAATATAGCTACGAAACCATTTTATATTTTAAGATTTAAACCTATTACAAAAGGTGTTTCTTTTAGGTAAGATTTCTAGTATAAGCTTAACCGCTTTAAGGTCGTTTTTAGTAAGATACTAAAGACTGTTCCCCACTTAAAAAGTCGCTCTAGGGCGACTTTTTTTATAAAATTATATAGAGAATAATATTCATTTTTTGTATATTATTTTCAACTAAATTCGTAAAATGAAAAAAATACTAATTCTATTTTCTCATCCTAAATTTGAAAAATCTAGGGCGAATTCCATTTTAGTAGACAAAATTAAAGATAAAGAAGGGGTAACGTTTTGCGATTTGTATGAGCGTTATCCCGATTTTAATATAGATGTAGAAGCAGAAAAAGAACTTTTAACTGCGCACGATATTATAATTTGGCACCACCCTTTCTATTGGTATAGCTGTCCGCCATTAATGAAACAATGGATAGATATGGTGTTAGAGTTTGGTTGGGCTTATGGTCCTAATGGAAATGCCCTGAACACAAAAAAATGCTTAAATGTAATTACAACGGGTGGTACTAGAGCTTTGTATTGCGAAAAAGGAACCAATAGCTTTTCTGTAACAGAGTTTTTACGCCCTTTTGAGCAAACTGCAAACTTATGTGGTATGCGCTATCTTCCTCCTTTTACAATTATGGGAACGCATAAAATTGAAGATAAAGAATTACACGACTATGCAGATAAGTATGATAAGTTGATTGGTTTATTACAACAAGGTTTAAAGTTAGCCGATGTTGGTAATTTTTCTTTTTTAAACGATATTCCACAATTAAACACATAAGTACGTATGACGGGTAGTATTCTTTTTGAAGCCATTGTATTTTTATTAGGAGCAATTATTTGTGTATCTATAGCCAAACGTTTAGGATTAAGTTCTGTGCTGGGTTATTTGTTAGCAGGTGTGTTAATTGGGCCTTATGTTCTTGGTTTTATTGGTAAAGAAGGTGAAGATATTCTTCATTTTGCAGAGTTTGGTGTTGTAATGATGTTGTTTTTAATTGGTTTAGAAATAGAACCTAAAAACTTCTGGAAAATGCGAAAAACCATCGTAGGTATGGGAGGTTTGCAAGTCGCAGGCACAATGTTATTATCCTACTTCTTATTTATTTTATTTGGGTTCGATTGGAAAGTGTCTTTAACATTTGCTATGGCAGTTGCATTATCTTCTACGGCAATAGCCTTGCAAACAATAAAAGAGAAGGGCTTATTAAATACAACTTTTGGTCAATCTTCATTTTCAATATTACTTTTTCAGGATATAATAGTCATTTTTATGCTTGGTATGTTGCCATTGTTAGCAAACACGAGCAGCGTTTCTTTAGAAAACAATGATGGGCACACTAGTCTGCTTCAAAATTTACCATTAGGTCTACAAACCTTATCTATTTTAGTCTCAGTAGTGGCAATTATTATTGCGGGTAAATACTTAATAGTACCAATGTTGCGTAAAGTGGCTAAAACAGGAGTTAGAGAATTATTAATTGCAGCAGCATTACTCATTGTTTTTGGGATTTCTTTGTTAATGGAATTAGTAGGTTTAAGTCCTGCTTTAGGAGCTTTTTTAGGTGGCGTAGTTTTATCTAACAGTGAGTTTAAGCACGAGTTAGAAAGTACCTTAGAACCTTTTAAGAATCTACTTTTAGGTTTGTTTTTTATGGCTGTTGGTGCATCAATAAACTTTATTGTAATTGCAAAAAGTCCGTTAACGGTTGGTGGTATTTTAGTTGCTGTAATAGTACTAAAGGCGGTAATTTTATTTATTACTGGTGCCGTTTTTAAGTTAAAATTGAATCAGAGAATGTTGCTAACCTTTAGTTTAGCGCAAGTAGGAGAATTTGCATTTGTATTATTGTCTTTTGCTTTTTCATTAAACATTCTAGAGCAAAGTCAAATGGATATTATGCTCGTAGTAACGGCATTAACAATGACCATTACACCAATTATAGGAATGATTAATGAGCGTGTTCTATTACCTCGTTTAGGAACTAAAGAATCTATAAAAAGACCAATGGACCATATAGCAAAGTCACAAAAAGTAATTTTGGTTGGTTTTGGGCATTATGGAAGTACAATTGGCCGTTTTTTACGCACACACGGTGTAGAAGCTACTATTTTAGACCACGACTCTAATCGTGTAGATTTTTTACGTAAAATGGGTTTTAATGTTTATTATGGAGATGCTACAAGAGCAGATTTGTTAAAATCGGCAGGTATTGCAGACGCTAATATTTTAATTTGTGCTATGGATAACCCAGATGTCATTAAACAATTGGCAAAAATGGTAAAGAGTAAATATCCGAAAGTAAAATTAATGGTACGTGCTAAAAACCGATATGCTGCTTACGAGTTTTTAAATATGGAGATAGATCATATTTATAGAGATTCATTAGAAACTTCTTTAAAATTAGCAAGTGAAGTTCTTAGTCAAATGGGCTTTAGAAAATATACATTACAACGTCAGATTAAGAATTTTATCAAGTATGATGAGGATAGCTTAAGACGCTTGGCAAAAGAAGGTAAAATAGGAGACGATAATTATATTTTTAAAGCACGTAAAGAATTAGAGCAGCAAGAAAAACTATTAGAGCAAGACTTTAAAAGAGGTATTGTTGAATTTGATGGTCATTGGGATGCAGAGCAAATTAGAAAGTCTTTAGATGATTCTAGTTTTTAGATATGCCAATTTCAGGAGACTTTTTAGACTATGTACTAGATCGGTTACTAAAATGGAATGGTGTTTACACTAAAAAAATGTTTGGTGGTGTAGGCTTATTTTTTGATGGTTTAATGTTTGGTCTGGTTTATAATGATACTGTTTCTTTAAAAATAGACGATACTAATGTAAAAAAGTATATTGAAGTAGGGGAGTCACCTATAGAAATATTTAAAACCAATACACCCTTACCTTCATTCTATACTGTACCACCTTTAGTTCTAGAAGATATAGACAATTTTGTAATTTGGGCGCAAGAGTCTTATCAAATACAAGTAAAAAAGAATTCTATAGATTTGTAAAAAATAGAGTCTTTTAATATTTTAATAACAGCTATTTATATGTTTATTAGGTAGTTTTTCTTAAACATTTTTTCATACAAATCTAGGCTAAACATATAGAGTTGCGCAGGTTTTTTAGAGACACCAACTTGTTTCTCATCTAATGCAATTATATACTTTTTGTTTATTAACTTTCTTCTAAAGTTTCTGTTATCTATTTCTATTCCTAAAATAGATTGATATAGATCTTGAGCTTCATTTATGGTAAATTTATCTGGGAGTAGTTTAAAAATAATAGGTTCGGACAAACATTTTATTTTTAAATCTTCATATGCTTCTTCAATAATTTTTTTATGATCGAACCCTAATTCTGGTAAGTTGTTTACAGGAAACCACTTGGCTTGGTATTTGTTCTTATTTACATCTACATCTTCAGTTTTTAATAAAAAGTAGTAGGCAATTGTTATAGTTCTTAAGTTAAATTCTTCATTTTTAATCCAAATAATATCCTTTTCGTTTGTCAATCGATCTGGATTACCAAAAGCCTTAAACTGTTTTTTATACTGCCCTGTTAAGCCTGTTAACTCCTTTAATACCCTAGTTGCCGTTTGGTCTAATGTCTCTTGCTTATAGACATGATATCCTGTTAAAACATAATCGTCTACCAAAACTTTTCCTTCAGCTTCTAAAAAACGTTTTATAACTAAAACATTCAAGGATTTTGTAGTTATATCATATCCAAAGACAACACAATCTACAGATATATTTAATATTTTTTCTGGCTCCATAACTAAACGTATTTAAAATATTGACTTAACTAGTATTATGCTAATATAGTAAATCTTATTTTAAACGTATTTTTTACGTTATTAACCACATTGTACTTGTTGTTATATCCGTAATAAACAGGCAAAATAATATAGATTTATGTTAAATTTGTATATATTTTTACTGAATATTAGGTTGTTAGGTTTTTTTTTATTTACATTTGAAAAATAAACGTAAAAATGACGTTTGTAAATTTATAACCCAACTAGAGTCATAATTATGAAAAAAATAGCGAGACCAATGTTAGATTGTATTTTTGATTTAGGCATAAAAAAGGCAAGTAAATTACTTTTAACCTCTACAACCATCTTATTGTTTTTTGGCGTAAATTTAGGAGTAGCGCAAGAAGAAGTGGTTAATGAGGATTATAAACCTTTTAGTATAGGTGCACATATAAAGAATATGCATACTTGGCATGGGTTTGTAGTTCATCCAGGTGCTCTTTTTGCAACAAATATTGAATACAACTCAAAGGATACCAAATTTACCTTTGGTTTTTGGGGAGGAGCTAGTTTTTCTACTGTAGATGTTGCAAATACTACTACAGGAGAAAATGTAAGTGCATATTATAAAGAACTTTCAATTTATACTAAATACCGTTTTTCTGATAAGTTTTTTATTGAAGCTGTATCTCACAACAATTACACAGGTGTAGAAGAAAGAGGAGATAAGTTGCACTATTGGAGTTACGATAAAACGCAGGGATATAATTTTGTCGATTTAAATTTTGGATATAATGTTACTCCAAATACGTTACTATACTTGGCAACCATTATTAATGGTGGTTCTGGAGATTACGAAATAAAAGAAAACGGATCATTAGAGAATTCTTGGACACACTATTTTGAAGTTAGTAGTAAAGTATGGCAAGATAAAAACTCTAGTTTATCTCTTTTTGCAGGTGGTGCTTGGTCTTTTATTACAGATAAAACATTCTACACAGAAAGTTCTGGAAATATTATAAATGTTGGAGCAACTTTTAGTGAAAAATTAGCAATAAGAGATTATAAAATTCCTGTAGATGTTACATTAATGTGGAACCCTGAACAAGAAAAAACTGTACTACAGTTAGATGTTACTTTATTTTAAACGAACCAAACATAAATAATTATGAAAGCTAAAAATTTAAAAGCCACTTTTAATAAAATGTTTTTACCACTATTGGTTATTGCATTGTTTTTAAATGTAGTTGGCTGTGCAGAAGAAATTAAAACAACACAATCTAGCGGAAACGACACGGAAGATTCTGGAGAAATTTTTAATAGTAAATTAGATTTAACAGGCAAAAAAATTGGGTATTGTACTCCATCTTTAAACGCACCATACTACCAAGCATTACTACAAAGTATAAAATCTACAACAGAGAAAAATGGTATGGAATTTATATCTGCAGACGGTCAAAACGATATTAACAAGCAAATAGCAGCTGTAGAAGATTTAATTACCAAAGGTGTAGATGCTTTGTTATTAAACCCTAAAGATCCAGATGCCTTAGTTGGTGTAACAAAAATGGCTAAAGCGGCTGGTATACCTGTTTTTATTTTAGATAGCTCTATTAACCCTTCAGCAGATTTTGTAACTACAATACAGTCTAACAATTTAGCAAACGGTGAATTAGCAGGTGAGTGGTTGGTAAAAAAAATGGGGAATAAAAAAATGAACATCGCTTTATTAAGTGGTAATGCAGGTAACCCTGTTGGTAAAAAACGTAAGCAAGGTTTATTACAAGGTATAACAGAAGAACAACTTAGAACACAAGGTAAAATAGACTTAAATATAAAAACACAAGCATATACAGAATGGTCTTATGCTGGCGGTTTACAAGCTATGGAAGATATTTTAGTGGCTCATCCAGATATTAATGTTGTAATTACTGAGTCAGACGTTTGTGTTTTAGGAGCTATTAAAGCAATAAAACAAGCAGGTAAAACCAATGATATTTTAATTGTAGCTGGCGCAGATGGTCAAAAAGAAGCAATAAAATACATTATGGAAACAGATTTTTACGGATGTACGGCTATGAATAGTCCTGTACAAATAGGAAAAAATGCTGTTAAATACGCTATAGAATATATAAACGGAAAAAGAGATTTTGATAAAACTTCTTTTACTGCTCCGTTATTAATTACAAAAGCAAATGCTGCTAAGTATTACAATCCTAAAGCATTATTTTAAATTAAATATCCATTACTATGAAAGAGCCAGTAAATGAATACCGTCTTGAAATGTCTGGGATATCAAAAAGTTTTGGTGTTGTTTCTGTACTTAAAGATGTAAACATTAAGGTTAAACACGGAGAAATACATGCTTTACTAGGTGAAAATGGTGCTGGTAAATCTACATTAATAAAGATCTTAAGTGGTGTACACCAAAAAGATTCTGGAAAAGTAGTCTTAGATGGCGCAGAGATAAACCCTAAAAATACGCATGAAGGTCAAGTTCTTGGTATAAACGTAGTATACCAAGAGTTGTCATTGGTTAAAGATTTGTCAGTAGCAGAGAATATTTATTTACACAAATTAGGTGCTAGTAAATTTTGGATGAATTGGAAAGAACTAACTAAGAACGCACAAGAGTTATTAGATTCTTTAGGGTTTAAGATTGATGCTACTGCTACCGTAAGAGATTTAAGTATTGTTCAAAAACAAGTAGTAGAAATAGCAAAGGCAATATCTGAAGATACTAAAGTTTTGGTTTTAGATGAACCAACTACAGTTTTTGATCCTACAGACATTAAAAAATTGTTTAACAACCTTTTAAAACTGAAAGAAAAAGGAATCTCTATAATATACATATCTCATCATTTAGATGAAATTTTTAAAATAGCAGACACCATAACAGTACTTAGAGATGGTATAGATACAGGAAGTGTACCTGTTTCTAAAACAGATAAAGACAGTGTAATACATTTAATGATTGGTCGTGAATTAAAAGATTTATACCCAGTTAGAGACTTAAAAATAGGAGAAGAACCAATTTTTGAGGTTAAAAATTTAGCAGGTAAAGACTGCATAGTACATGATGTTTCTTTCTCTGTTAAAGCAGGAGAAGTTGTTGGTATAGCAGGTTTAGGCGGAAGTGGAAGAACAGAAACAGCAAAACTTATTTTTGGTGCCGACAAAAAGAAATCCGGAACAATATTTCTAGAAGGTGAAGAAATAAAAATTAATTCTCCTGTAGATGCTGCAGGTTATCAAATTGGTTTTGTTTCTGAAGATAGAAAGGAAGAAGGTGTGTTTTTACCTTTGTCTATTAGACGAAATATTAGTGTTACCAGTTTTGGATCTATATCTAGCAAGCTTGGTTTTATTAACATAGATAGTGAGTATAAAAAGGTTTTAGGTTTAATTGAAAAATTGAATATAAAAACACCAAGCTCTGAGGTTAATGTTAAAAACCTAAGTGGAGGAAATCAGCAAAAAGTAGCATTAGCCAAGTGGTTAAGCATAGATAGTAAAGTTATTTTTATAGATGAGCCAACAAGAGGAGTAGATGTTGGTGCAAAAATAGAAATCTATAAACTAATAAACGAAGTAGCTAAAAAAGGAGTTGGTGTTGTTGTAATATCTTCAGATATGCCAGAGATTATGGGTATTTCAGATCGTATTCTTGTGATGCACGAAGGTACTTTTTATGGAGAATTACAAAAAGATCAATTCTCTGAAGAAAACATATTGCGTTACTCCATAGGAGAACCATTAAAATAACCAATTAAATTATTAAAAAACTAACGTTATGGCTTTAACATTAAAAGAGCAATTAAGCAGTCCTAGTGGTATTCTTAAGTTTTTAGTAAAGTACAATACTGTATTTATATTTATTTTACTACTTATATTTTCAGCACTAATATCAGATGTATTTTTTACATCAGTAAATTTATCAAACTTACTAAAACAAGTATCTGGAATAGGTATTATTAGTATTGGTATGTTAATCGTTATTTTAACAGGAGGTATAGATTTGTCTGTAGGTTCTATGGTAGCATTACTGGCAGTAACCTTTGCCATACTTGTCAATTTAGTAGTATTGCCTCTTGCCATTTTAATTACAATTGCTATTGGTTTTGGGTTGGGTAGTATTTCTGGCTATTTGGTTGCTTATCAAAAAATGGCGCCATTTGTAGCCACATTAGCATTAATGACTATTGCTAGAGGTCTAGGTTTTATTTATTCTAAAGGATCTCCTATTACATTTAAAACCTACGGAGGTTTGTACATGTCTAATTTTGCAAACAACTCTACTTTAGGAATACCAAATATTGCTTTGGTATTTTTTATCATCGTTATTATAACAATGGTTATGCTTAGGTATAATGTATTTGGCAGATTAATTATTGCAATAGGTAGTAATGAAGAAGCATCTCGTTTATCTGGTATTAAAGTAAATAAATACAAGTTTTTAGTCTATGCTATTTCTGGAGCTTTAGCAGCTACAGCAGCTATAATTGTTGCTTCTAGAACAAATCTTGGTTCTCCTAATATGGGAATGGCCTGGGAGTTAGATGCTATTGCAGCGGTTGTAATTGGTGGTGCAAGCTTAAACGGAGGAAAAGGAACAGCAATAAACACTCTAATGGGTGTGCTTATTTTAGGACTAATAGGTAACATTTTAAACTTATTAAATGTACCATCTTACCCACAACAGGTAGTAAAAGGTGGCATCATCATATTTGCAGTACTGCTTCAAAGATTTGAAAGTAAATAATACAATATTCTATGAAAAATTATAAATTAAACAGTGAGAATCTTTCGGCTATATCAGAGAGAATTTCAATTCCAAAATACGATAGATCTAAACTAAAAACAGGAATAGTACACGTTGGTATAGGTGGCTTTCATAGAGCACATGAGGCTTTTTATACAGATCAGTTATTACATAACCAGAATATTACAGATTGGGGAATTTGTGGTGTAGCATTATTAGATTTTGATACTAAAATATACAACACCTTAAAAGAACAAGATGGCCTGTATACTTTAATTATTAAGGAGTTAGATGGCACCCACAAAAAACAAGTAATTGGTTCTATAGTAGAGTATTTATTTGCTCCTGAAGATCCAATAAAAGTTATAGAAAAAATGGCTAGTCCAGAAGTAAAAATTATAACGCTAACTATTACAGAAGGTGGTTATAATTATAATGAAGCCACAAAAGACTTTGATTTTAACAACTCATTAATTAAACACGATTTAAAAAATATTTTTACGCCAAAAACTATTTTTGGTTACCTAACTCAGGCTTTAAAACTTAGAAAAGAAAGAGGTTTAAAAGGATGTACAATTCAGTCTTGCGATAATATCCAAGGAAACGGACATATGACTAAGAGGATGTTGCTTAGTTATGTAAAGATTGCAGAACCTAATTTGGTAAAGTGGATAGAAACAAATGTATCTTTTCCTAATGCAATGGTAGATAGGATAACACCTGCTACATCAGAATCAGATATCTTAATGTTAAAAGAAACTTCTGGTGTAGATGATGCTTGGCCAGTTGTTTGTGAGCCATTTAGACAATGGGTTATTGAAGATGATTTTATAGAAGGTAGACCAGCCTGGGAAACTGTAGGAGCACAATTTGTAGCTAATGTAGAACCTTATGAAAAAATGAAGCTTAGCCTACTTAATGCAGGACATTCTGTATTGGGCATACTTGGTGCTTTAATAGGGTATTCTACGATAGACGAAGCTGTACATAACGAAAACATTAAAACGTTTTTAAATAATTATATGAATATCGAGGTAACTCCCGTACTGGGTGACCTAGAAGGTATTAACTTAAGTGAATACAAAACCTCGTTGCTAGAAAGGTTTGGTAATATGAATATAAAAGATCAAATAGATCGTATTTGTTCAGAGAGTTCTGCTAAGTTCCCAATCTTTATATTACCAACGGTAAATTCACAATTAAAGAAAAACGGATCTATAAAAATGGCTGCTTTTATGGTTGCGGCTTGGGCAATTTATAGCTTAGGTAAGGATGAAAACGGAAAGGTTTTAAATATTAAAGATGCCCTAAAACTAATTCTAGATATTAAAGCAAATGCAGCAAAAGAAAATCCAAAAGCTTTTTTAGAAATAGATTCAATTTTTGGTAATCTTATAGATGCTACACCTTTTGTAGACGCATATACATCTGCATATAAAAACATCACTACTAATGGTGTAGAAAAATGTGTTATTGAGATGAATAATAACCTTGCAAACAATAATTAATATGAAGAACATAGTTTGCTTTGGTGAAGTTTTATGGGATGTTTTTCCAACTCATAAAAAAATAGGAGGTGCGCCTTTAAATGTAGCCTTACGGTTACAGTCTTTGGGTAATAATGTCTCTATTATTAGTAGTATTGGTGATGATAAAAAAGGAAAAAAAATTAAAGCTTATATTGAAGAGCACGGCGTAAATGCTAGTAATTTACAGGTAAATGCAGCATTAAAGACAGGAAAAGTTAAGGTAATGCTTAACCAAAAAGGTTCAGCATCTTACGATATTAAATTTCCAAGAGCTTGGGATAATATTGAACTTACAGATACAAACAAAGCTCTAGCAGAAACTGCAGATGCTTTTGTGTTTGGTAGTTTGGTTGCGCGTGATAGCAATTCTAGACATACATTGTATACCCTTTTAAAATTAGCAAAATATAAAATTTTTGATGTTAATTTAAGAGAGCCATATTATACCACAGATGTTTTAAATTACTTAATGAAGCAAGCTAACTTTATTAAGTTTAACGATGATGAAATTTTTGAAATAGGAAAAAATATAAACTCTAAAACACACTCATTAGAGCAGAATATTAAGTTTATAGCAGCGCATACAAATACCAAGTCTATTTGTGTTACAAAAGGACGACACGGAGCTATTTTATATTATAATGATGTTTTTTATTACAATAGTGGTTACCAAATAGAAGTAGTAGATACCGTAGGCGCAGGAGATTCGTTTTTAGCATCCTTAATTAATAAGTTAATTAATGAAAAAGATCCACAAGAAGCAATAGATTTTGCTTGCGCAGTAGGCGCATTGGTTGCTGGTAGCGAAGGTGCAAATCCAGAGATTAAAGAAGAAGATATTATTAAATTTATTTCCCCCAATTAACCGTTCCCCAAAACTAAAAACAGCTGTTTATTAATTTAAACAGCTGTTTTTTTATGGTATAGAAATAAAATTAATTACAAGAATTAATGGTGCCAACACCTTTATTACAAAGTTTAGCTGTATTATGTTTTACATTTAAAATGTAATTATTAGGAAAACCTTGTACGCTAGAAGTACTTACGTTTACATTATAATTACCTAGACTATTATTACTTTTGGTATTGTCTATAGTAACGCCTAAAGAAGGACCGTTATACTCAAAACCAGTAGGGCCAGGTTTACATAGTTTAGACCATTCTGAACAAGGTAAATAAGGTAAAAAAGCTTGTTTTAACTTAGCTCCTGTATTTTTGTAAGTTACTTTTACATTTTTTACAGTAGAGTTTTTAAAACTTCCTGGCTTAATACCGTTTACAGTAGCATTAGGGTGATTGTATGCCTTTTCGCTAAAATCATTAGCTATTCTTGCAGCCCAAGTTCTTCCATTGTTACGTTTGTATACAATTTCTACAGAACCTGCACCCAAAATACCTTCTATGTAGTTTTTAAAAGCATCACCACTAGCTCTATTTTGCTTATCAAAAATTTCTATAAATCCGTGTTCTACACGCACCGCATACGCGCAACCAATAGCAGTTACACCGTCTACAGTTACTTTGCCATTTTCCATAAAGTGTGGAGAAAACATAAGTGGTGTTAATCCATTTTTATTAATAATATTAGTAGCAAATATTTTTCTTACGCCTCCTTTTTTAGCGGTTTTCATAGCAAGGTTATCAGTCTCTAGTCTTAAAGTTACGCCACCAGAACAACTTAAGTTATTAAAAAGTATATTATCTGCAGCATATGCTTGTATTAAGCCGTAACCTGTATGTGCATTGGTTTGGTCTATATTCTCAATAATACCATTATGTGGCCAAGCATTACCAGGTTTACCCGTAAAGCTTATAAGTATAGATGCAAATACCGTTTTTTCATCTTTAATAGAAAAGTTAGCTATTTTAAAATTATCTACATCACCAACATCTGCTACAATAATGTTTTTAGAAGAGTTACCTCTAACATCTACAATAAACTTTCCGCCTTTACCAATAATACTTACATTCTCAATTTTGGTTTCGGTTTTACTAGCAAAATCAAAGATTCTATGGTTTCTAGCTGGTGTTAATCCTTTTGTAGGGTAAATTACCGTTTCTTTTTCAATCTCTAAATGTACATTAGAGCGCATTCTAATTTTATTAAAATAATACTTTCCTTTAGGTATAATAACTACACCTCCAGAACTAGCTTGGTCTTTAATAGCTTTATTTAATTTTTCTGTGTCATCATTAGCATCTCTATTGTTAACACCATAATCTGTGACTAAGTTTACTTTGTTTGCTAGCACTGTTCTGCTTGGCGGTGTATAGAAGTTTGTGGCGTTTGCCCTCATTTCTATTGGAGCTTCTAAAATTTCGGAATCGTTAATTTCCTCTGCTTCTTTAGAGCATCCAATTGCTAATAATGCAATTGTAGCTAGATAAACATGTTTAAATTGTAATTTCATAGTAAATATTTTAAATTAATATTTACGCAATTTATGATGTTTATTCTTACGTATATAAGAGTAAATTACTGTTAATTAACATTGTTTTACCTTTTAAGACCATTATTTAATGTTCAAAACCTGTAGTTTTAATGTTTTAGGATGTGTTACAAACTGCTTAAGTCCTGGTAGTTAGCTAGTTGTGTGTTGTAGAACTAAATTTCTAGTAGGTCAATTAAATGTAAACTAGAATAGAGGTATTGTTTACCATCAACTAGGTATTGTTTAAAGACAATGCTTTTAGCATCTTTGTAAGATGCATCAATCTATAGAAAAACATATTAGTAAACATATTAGCCCAACAGCAGAAGAGTTGCACCAGTTTACTTCAGTTTTAAAAGAAATAACTATTGGTAAAGGTCAATTTTTAGTAGAACCAGGACAAATTGTTAAACATAAGTATTTTGTAACAAAGGGATGTTTAAAAGCATATTATATAGACCCTAAGGGAAATAAACATATAATTCAGTTTGCAATAGAAAATTGGTGGGTTGGCGATTTTGATGGCTATTATAATAAAGTGCCATCTAAACTACATATAGAGGTTTTAGAAGACTCGGTATTGTTGTCTATAGATTATGACAGCCTACAAAAAATATATGATAATATGCCAATATTTGAGCGCTACTACAGACTTTTGGTAACAAATAGTACTATTGCACAACGTAAGCGTATACTGTCTTCTTTAGAGAAAAACACACAAGAACGGTATCTAGAATTTTGCGAAACGTATGCTAATATAGAGAATAGAGTGCCAAATTATGATATAGCAAATTACCTAGGTGTATCTCCGGAAAACTTAAGTAGAGTTCGTAAGCAACTAAAAAAGTTAAATATATCTTAATTGATATAGGTCAATGGAATTGATAAAGCAGTCTCGTAAATTTGTATATACAAACAAAATATACATTAGAATGAGCAAGCAACAATTATTGACACCATATCATAAAAATATAAACCTAAAAAACAGAGTTGTTATGGCGCCTATGACGCGTAGCAGAGCAGATAACGAAGGTAGTGTAGCTACAGACGAGTTACACGGACTTTATTATGAGCAAAGAGCATCTGCAGGTTTAATAATAACAGAAGGGTCTCAAGTATCTAAGGATGCAGTAGGTTACATACACACTGCTGGTATACATACAGAAGAACAGGTAGAAGGTTGGAAAAAAGTAACCAAACGTGTACATGATAAAGGCGGAAAAATCTTTATACAATTATGGCACGTTGGCAGAATGTCTCATCCAGATTTTCATAACGGAGAGTTACCTCTTGCGCCATCTGCTATAAATCCTAATGCAAAATCTTATACTCCAGAAGGCTTTAAAGATACTGTTACACCTAAAGCAATGACTATAGATGACATTAAAACTACGGTTAAAGATTTTAAAAATGCAGCTGCAAATGCTATAAAAGCTGGTTTTGATGGGGTAGAGATTCATTCTTCTAATGGGTACTTATTTCATCAGTTTTTTACTGCTACATCTAACCTAAGAACAGATGAGTACGGTGGAAATATTGAAAACAGAACACGTTTCTTTTTTGAGGTTTTAGACGCTATGAAAGAAGTTATTCCGCAAGAAAAAATAGGAGTACGTTTTAATCCGTCTTTAGATGGTTTATTTGGTATAACTATGGATGAAGAAACAATACCAACATTTGAGTCTATTATTAAAAAATTGAACGATTACAATTTGGCCTACGTTCATTTATCAGAACCGTTTACAGATGTATCTAATATTCCGTTTGCAGTAAAAGAAATTGCAAAGCATTTTAGACCATTATACAACGGAACGTTAATGATAAATTCTGCTTTTGATCAAGTAAAAGGAAACAAAGTTATAGAAGATGGTTATGCAGATTTAGTAGCTTATGGTAAGCCTTTTATATCTAATCCAGATTTAGTAGAGCGTTTTAGAGATCATCTAGAATTAGCAGAGTGGGATGAAAGTACATTTTACGTTCCTGGAGCAAAAGGATATACAGATTACCCAACAGCTTCTAAGTAATTTGCTATAGAAAAGAACAACACTTAAAGTGTAATTCAATATTATTTAAAAGAGGCTCTATGCAACCATAGAGCCTCTTTTTTGCTTTAATTTTTAATCTCTTATTTTTTCTTATAGGATTTAAAAGTGCATTCACAGAAAACCAAACCCTATTCACAGATAGTATCTAAATGCTATGTTTGTTCTCTGCATCTTTGAGCCAGATTAATAACTATAATAAGACTTAAGGATGAAAAAAAATAATTCGATATTGCTATTAGCATTACTAAATTTTATGTTTTTACTATCGTGTTCTTCAGATTCTGAATCTACAGCAGACGATTTAGAAGAAACGGAAGAAACAGAATCGTATGTAGAAATGTATGAAGATTCTGACTTTACGGCTACAGATTGGACAGACAATACGCATAGTAAAAGTGCAGATCCTAATTTTGAAGAAATTTTTCCTAATACAAAAGTAAATCGTTTAGACTTAGTTGTTACCAAAGATCGTTGGCAAAGTATGTTAGATGATATGACAACCAATTATGGCGAATTTGGAACCACTACAGGTGGTCCTGGAGCTGGTGGCCCTCCTGCAGGTGGTGGCGAATTGGTAGAAGCAGATGAGGATCCTATTTTTGTTCCTGCAGATGTATTTTACGAAGGTAAAGAATGGTATAGAGTTGGTATACGTTTTAAAGGAAACTCTAGCTTACAATCTACTTGGTCTAGCGGAAACTTAAAATTGTCTTTTAAACTTGATTTTGATGAGTTTGAAGATGAATACCCACAAATAGACAACCAACGCTTTTACGGATTTAAAAAATTGAGTTTAAAAAATAACTACAATGATAAATCTATGCTTAGAGAAAAAGTAGCTGCCGATGTATTTACAGCTGCAGGCTTGGTAAGTTCGCATACGGCATTTTATACAGTATACGTAGATCACGGAGACGGACCTGTGTATTTTGGATTGTATACTTTGGTAGAAGAAGTTGATGATACTGTTATAGATACACAGTTTTCTGATGATGATGAAAATTTATACAAACCAGATGGCGATGGAGCTAGTTTTGCAGAAGGTTCTTTTTCTGAAGAGGTATTTGTAAAGAAAACAAATGAAGACGAAGCAGATTATTCTGATATATTAAGTGTTTTTGATGCTTTGCATGCAAGCAACAGAACAACAGATCCTGAAGCTTGGAGAACAAATTTAGAATCGGTTTTTGATACAGATCAGTTTTTAAAATATTTAGCAGTAAACACGGTAATTCAGAACTGGGATACGTATGGTAGAATGACGCACAATTACTTTTTATACAACAATCCAGATACCGATAAATTACAATGGATTCCTTGGGATAATAACGAGGCCTTACAACAAGGTAATATGCAAGGTTCTTTAGCCTTAGATTTCTCTGACTTAAACGAAGAAGAATGGCCTTTAATTGGGTATTTATATGCAGATGAAACATATAAACTACAATACAACTCTTATGTGCAAGATGTTATAGACAATGCCTTTAATGCAAGTACATTACAAGCAACATATACTACGTATGCATCTTTAATAGAGCCGTATGCAACCACAGAAATTACAGGACATACATTTTTAAACTCTAGTACAGATTTTAGTACGGCAGTAAACGAATTAAAAAATCACGTTACAGAACGTGCAACAGCAGTACAAAATTATTTAGATTAGTAATTAGTTGAGTTAGTTTTTTAAGCCAGTTATTTTAAATAACTGGCTTTTTTGTGTTGTATAAACAAACAATCGCATATGGCTTTAGGTTTTAAAAAAAGGCATAAAAAAACCGACCTTTTTTGGTCGGTATTTATTTGTGGGGAAAAGGACCTTTTTACAGGTATGCTTTTAATACTTGGTTTTGAGATTTTCTGCGCAGTATTACAATTGCTTTTTCTCTAATTTGTCTAACGCGTTCTCTACTTAATTCAAACACTTCACCAATCTCAGAAAGGCTCATAGGAGCTTTTTCTCCAATACCGTAATACAGGCGTATAATTTCGCTTTCTCTACTAGGTAAGGTTTTTAATAACTGTGTAATGTCAGAACTTAAAGATTCTTTAATCATATTAACATCAGGACTTGTTACGTCTTTAGATTGTATAACAGTGTATAGGTTAGATGTTTCTCCGTCTTCAAAAGGAGCATCCATAGACAAGTGTTTACCAGAGTTTTTCATAGCAGTTTTAACCTGTGATGTACTCATATCTAATTCTCTAGCAATTTCTACAGCGCTAGGAGGTCGTTGGTAATTTTGTTCTAAAGAAGAAAAGACTTTGTTAATTTTACTAATCTCTCCAATTTTATTTAAAGGTAAGCGTACCATACGAGATAGTTCAGATATTGCTTGTAAGATAGATTGTCTAATCCACCATACTGCGTACGATATAAATTTAAAACCTCTTGTTTCATCAAAGCGTTGTGCAGCTTTAACTAGTCCAACATTTCCTTCATTAATTAAATCTGATAATCTCAATCCGCTTCCTTGGTATTGTTTTGCAACCGAAACTACAAAACGTAAATTGGCGTTTACTAATTTGTTAAGTGCAACTTGATCTCCTTCGCGTATTTTTTTTGCCAGTTCTACTTCCTCATCAATGGTAATCATATCTAGCTTAGATATTTCTTGAAAATACTTTTCTAATGATTTAGTATCTCTGTTTGTAATTTGCTTCGTGATCTTTAGTTGCCTCATATATGTGTTTTAGTTAATATTTCTCTTACCTTATTATACCATTTTATTTACGTAATTCCTAATTAAAAGGCATATTTTATCAATTTTTTGTTAAAAAATAGTTATTTAGGGTTAAAATAGTACTTTTTTAGATTTTTGTAAAAACAAGAAAATACGTTAACAAGTTGATAGGTAGTGAACTAAAAATGCCTTTCTGAAGAATACTTCAAAAAGGCATTTTTGTATTTAAATTATACTAAATGTTACCAACCGTCTAAAACGCACTGCATAGTATATGGTTTGGTTGTAGATAAAGGTAAATCTTGTAGCTCATCACCCAAATAATTACCACTAGCAGAACCAGTAGCATTTTTAAAACGATAAGACCAACAGTACCTAAGGTTGGTATGTTCTTCTGAATATGTTACTAAATTATCTTCTAGAATTACATTGTCAAAATCTGAGAATGCTAAAAAGTAGCCTAAAAACTTGTTTCTACGTACATCTGCATCTGCACTTTTGTACATATACATTCCGCAATTGTTAAGTACGTTGTCGTGTACATAAGTAGCTCTGTTGTGTCCTTTATCTCCACCACTAGAATATTGTATGTAACCCAGCCTACCATTTACAGAGCCGCTAAGCATTGTAATTGTATTTCTGGCAATAATGTTGTGGGTTTTATGCCAAGAAACAAGAGGACCATCTATATATACGTTACCATCTCCTTGCTCTAATATGTTATCTAAAATATAAACGTTTTTACCACTAGTGTTTACAATGTCTCCGCCTTTGTTATGGTGAAAGTAATTGTTATGTATTAAAATGTCTTCATCTACACGGCCAGCACCCTCTATGTCTATTCCAAATTGTGGACTAGTACCATTTATATTATGTATTTCATTATCTGTAATAGTAATACGTTTGCCACCAACAATAGAAATTCCTTGTCTACGGTTGTTAAAAATGTTATTGTTTGTAAAAGTAACATCTGTAGCATCTAGGACTAAAGAACCATCGCCTGTTGTATCTTTAATAACCATATTATCTATTAAAACAATGTTACTATCGTTCCAAACACAAATACCATGACCCTCATCATGAGATGTAGCACCATCACTTTCGCGAGGTGTAAAAATATGAGAATCTCTATCACCCTTAATTGTACCATCTCTAACAATAATATTATCGCCATCTAAGCTAATAATACAGTAGTTCCATTTGTCGTTTGTATCCATTTCTAATACGGCACCTTCACTAAAGACAAACTCTGTATTGTTGTGTATTTCTATGCCACCTTGGTATATTTCGTTTACATCTTTACCAACAAGGTATTCACCTTTTGGTAATGTAACCATACCAAAACCCTCGTCATAAGCCCAGTCTATTGCAGCTTGTAAATTAGCAGTTGTAGTAACAGGGTCTGTGCCGTTGTTAGGTATATTCCACTGCTCTAAATCTATAATGTATTCTTGTATGTTGGTTACTTCTGGTTGCTTAGAGCTAAAGGCTAGTTTTGGCAAACCATCACCGTCTAAGTCTTCTGCAGTAACTTTATTAACTACGTCTAACTCGTCCTTATTACAAGAGGTTAGGCATACAAGTAGGGCTAAAAATAAAGAATGGGATACTTTTTTCATGTTGTTTTTTTCTAATTTAATAGGTTGTAAAAACTATGTTATATCTAAATTTAGATATAACAATGCATAAAATAGTAAACTGATTTTTTCTTTAATTAGTATTATAAAGAAGCACAACTTTGTTTTTTTAGAGGCATCTTATTCTTTGATAATTAACTTAAAAGCTATAGTTAATAGGAGGGAAGAGTCTATTTTAAAATTTACTCTAAACTACTAATAATGTTTAGAAATTTATACTTACTATTAAACAACTTGTATTCTGTATCTATTTCTTTAAGCTGACTTTCTATTAGTTTTACTTCTCTGTAATTAACTAAAAAAAGAGAACCTTCGCCCAAATTAAACATACGTTCTTCTGCGGTTACCAACCTTGTATAATCTATGACTAAACTCTTTAAAATGGAATGCTGTACTTGGTAAGACTCAATTTCTTGTAAACTACTATTTATTTTATTTTTTAAACTCACTTTTGTAGCCATAATATCAAAGTCTACATCTTGCAGCTTTACTTTGGCTAACTTTAAATCTGCACGTTCTTTTCTTAAAAATAAAGGGAAGCTAATAGCTAAACCAGTTTTGTAATTGGCAGTATTAAAGCTATTAAGATTTTCATAATCTGCACTTAAAAAGTTATACTGCAAATCTATTTTAGGCAATAGGTTGTTTGTTTTATAGCGCTTATCTATTGTTAAAATATTCTTTTTAATTTCTAATGCTCTTAATTTAGGATGATTTTCTATTAAATTATCTGTTGTATCGTTTAAAAGTGAACTATTAAGTACAGCGTCTATAGTAGCAATGGTGTTTATGTCTGGTGTAATGTTATCTTCAATCTCTAATGGTACATTGTTTTGCAACCATAAAAAGTTAGAAACTTCTAGGGTCGATTTTAAATAACCAATTTTTGCTTTTTCTAAATCTAACAATCTATTTTTGTAATTAATGCCAGCCTCTAGCGTATCTATTGCAGGTTTATCACCAGCTCTAAAGCTCTTTTTTACGTTTTGTAAACGTGTGTCTGCATTTACCAAATAGCTTTTGTAAGCAACAACAGCTTTGTAGTTTTTTAGCCAATTAAAATAAGACTCAGATGCGTTGTACAAAAAGTCGCTAATTACCAATTTTTGTTTTGCTTCTGCTTGTTCTGTATATAGTTTGGCTTGTTTTAGGGTTGCCATTCTTTTATTGGTAAGCAAACCTTTTGCAAGCGATACAGAAACACCAGCACTATACAAACCATCTTCTGGCGTATTGTATTCTGGGTTTAGATAAACCCCTTCGTTATTTTCATAATTTGCTTTTAGCTCTATACCATACCAGGTAGGTATTTTAAAAGTAGCGTTTAGCTTATCATAATAATCTGTGTTTTTAAACTTTTTATTGGCAAAATCTACTTCTAATTTAGGATCAAAAGCACCTCTAGATTTTAGTAATTTAGCTTCGCCCTCTGTAGTTATAAGACGCGCTTGTTTAACTATAGGGTGGTACTTTTTTACATAACCTAAATATTCCTCTAGACTTAATATAGTATCTGTTTTTTGCGAAAATGTCACAGAAAACCATAAAGAACACACAACAATTAGTATTTTTTTCATTAGGCTTTCTTTTTGTCTTTAGAATCGGTTTTTTTAGCTGTAGGCTGATAAAAATTTGGAGGAAAACTGTTTATTTGTCTCCAAAGTTCAAACCAAATAGGTACGTTCTCTAACAAAGCAATGGTTTTAGCACCAGAGCCTACACGTATAGCTGTTGGCCAAGCTACCATATTAGAATCGGGCTTTAAAAGCACACGATATTTACCATTATTACTAATAAAATTTTCTATAGCAACAATTTTAGCACCATACGTACCATAAGACACATTTGGCCAACCGCTAAATACAATTGCAGGCCAACCATCAAACTGTACACGTACTTCTTCACCAACGTGTATTAAAGGTAAGTCTATTGGTTTTACATACATTTCTACTGCCAACTCGTAATCTGCGGGCATAATACTTACCAAAGGCTCACCTTCTTTAAAGGTTTCACCCAAACCGGCTTTTATTGTTTTGTTTATAAAGCCAGCTTGTGGCGCAGTAATAAATAATAAACTGTTTCGTTTTTTGTAATTGGCTAAATTGGTCTCTAGTTTAGACACTTGTGCTTCTATATCTAATCCACCAGATTGTGCAGTGTATAAACTACTTTGTGCTTTGGCAATTTTATCTGCGTATGTAGCGCCTAAAGTAGCAATTGCAAGCTCACTGTTAATAGCATCTTGTCTTGTACTTAGTAATTTATTTTGTTGCGATATTAACTTGGCGTTTACCTCTTGGTATTTAGAACGTTTTTCTTCTACATCTTTTACAGCTTTTAAACCATCTTCTTGCAACTGTATTGTACGTAAATACTGTTTGTTTGCAATATCTGCGTTAATTTTTAAAGCTTCTAAATCTATGCTATCGCTTACTACTTTTAAGAGTGTTTGTTTTACCTTGTTTTTTGCTTGTTCTAGTTTTAAACGGCGTTCTTGTTGCAATGCGTTAATCTGACTCTGTAATGCGTTTACTTTGTTTTTATAAGCTGTAACAGAAGATGATTTTGCTGTAATTTGGTTGTCTGTACGCTCTGCCAAGCGCTCATCAAAATACTCACTTTTTACTTCAGAAATCCTAAGTATAGTATCTCCCTTTTTTACAAAATTACCCTCTTGTACAAACCATTCTTCTACACGCCCAGGAATCTGAGATTGCAATGTTTGTGGTCTTTGGTTTGGTTTTAAAGTAGTAACATTACCCTGACTAGATATATTTTGCGTCCACGGTAGAAACAAAATGAGAATTAAAATAACAGTAAAAATCAATAAGAACTTTTTAAAGCCTTTGTTGTATTCTTTTGTAAAAATATCTTTACCAGACTTGTACTTTGTCAAGTCAATAAATTCAGATACTTTATTGTTAGATATATTTAGCATAGTCTATTTTTTGTTGTTAATTATAACTCCGTTCTTAAGTGTAATTTGTTTGTTACACTTTTTCTCCCAACTCTTGTTATTGCTTACAATAACCAAACTCCAAGAGTGCGTAGCTAGCGTTAAATAATTAATAATTGCTGTTGCTTCTTGCGAGTCAAACAAGTCTAACGGATTCTCTAATATCAATAGTTTTGGTTGCTTAACAACAGCCCTAGCCAAGACCAATTTTTTAGTAGCTGTATAAGAAATTTGCTTTCCTTCTGGTATTAACATTGTATTTAAACCATTTGGTTGCTGCTTTAAAAATGGTGTTAAGCCTAAGTTTTCAAAAGTGTTATAAATAGTGGCATCAGAAATATCTTTGTTACCAAATGTAATGTTCTCTCTAATGGTTCCTTCAAAGGTAGTTTCTTCAAAAAGAGACATTCCTAAAATAGCTCTGTATTTATTAATGTATAAACTCTCTATAGACAAATTGTTTACGTGTATATAGCCCTCTGTAGGGAAGGTAACACCAGCAATAAGTTGCAATAGGGTAGACTTACCAGAACCACTCTCTCCAGATATTAAAATACGGTCTTTAGGGTTTATGGTAAAAGATATATCTTTAAGTAAAGGCGTATTATTTTCGTTTACTTTATAAAATACATTTTTAAGCTCAACAGTTAAGTCCTCATTGTTATCTAACAATTCGCCTTCTTGCGCTTCTATAGGTTTGTCTACAACTTGCCCTAGTTTTTCTATGGCAGTTAGTACATCATAAAAAGACTCTAAACCTAAAATTAGTTTTTCAACCGAGTTTATAACCAAAAGAATAATAATCTCTGCGGCAACAAATTGTCCAATATTCATACGTTGGTCTAGAACTAAAAAACCACCAATAGAAAGTAATCCAGCTGTAACAATAACTTTAAAACCAACCATTTGTAAAAACTGAATCTTTAGTATTTTAAAATGACTTTCTCTAGATGTTACATAATCACTAACCAAATCATCGGTTTTTTCTAAAGCTAAAGCCGTTTTTCCAGATAGTTTAAAGCTAATAACAGAGCGCGAAATTTCTTGTAACCAATGCGCAACTTTGTATTTGTTTTTAGACTCTTTTAAACTTGTATCTAAACCTCTTTGAGACGTATATTTAAAAACAATGTATACCAAAAGCAGTAGCAATACCCCAAATAATATAAAAAATGGATGGTAAAAAGATAGCAGAATTAAAGCAAACATTATTTGCAATAGGGCAGATGGTACATCTATTAATATTTTAGACAAGCCTTTTTGTATGGTAAGCGTATCAAAAAAACGATTAGCCAATTCTGGAAAGTGAAAATTACGTAACTCGTTCATCTTAATTTTAGGAAAACGGTAACTTAACTCAAAAGACGATCTTGTAAAAATACGTTGCTGTATGGTTTCTATAATACGAATCTGCATTAGTTTTAAAACGCCCGAAAAAGCAACACCCACAGTAACCAAAACAATTAAAACCACCCAAGAAGCAGAAACCTGCGCACCTTGTAGTAAATTAATAATAGTCTGTATACCAATTGGCAAACTTAAAGCTACAATACCCTCAAAAATGGCAAAATAACCTATCTGAAAAATGTCTTTGCGCTCTAATTGTAATAGGCCTAAAAAACGTTTCCAAGGAGATAAAGTATTATTTGGCATTTGTTACTGTTTTTAAAGTTAAGTCGGTAAAAAAGTCTGTTGGTGTTGTAGTAGTATTACAATTGGTAATAGACTTAAAATGTTGTTGTATAAAATGTTGGTGTAAAGATCCCTCTACCATAGTACTAGCATAGCTTAATGCAAATTTATAGTCTGGGTTGTATGCCAAGATAATATCTGCAATACGCTGTATAGTGCGCTTGTAAGGCATAAAAAAGCCCTCTTTATTATCCTCGTCTACATCTTTAGTATAGTATACCTTAGAGTTCTCGTTAATAATAATAGAATTAAGTAACACCTCGTTAATATGGCTGTATTTATTGTCTTGTTCTGTGGTTTTAGTTACCACTTCTATGGCTTTTTTAAGTTTTTCTGTAGCATCTGTAATACTGTAGGTTTCTATAACCAATTGGTATTCTACCCAACCCCAATACCAAGCTGTTAAGTACATAAGTAGTTTGTGTTTACTCTCAAAATAACGGTAAATAGAACTCTCGTTAGAACCAATATTAGCACCTAGTTTTTTAAAGTTAAAATCTTCAAAACCAATTTCTTCTAGAAGAATAATACTGTTTTCTATAATTTTTTTACCTAAAGTAGAAGATTCTGGATCTTTTAAGTAGATGCCTGTTGGTATTTCTATTTTAATGTTTGATAGTAATGTCTTCATAGATACAAATTATACGCGCAAATATAATAGTATTACTATTAAAAAAGAAATACAAGCTATTAATTAGATGTTGTTTTAATGTAAAATAAATGTAATGTACTGTTTATTATGTGCTTGTACTGATGCTAAAAAACAAAATAAATGATATCTTTAGACGTTAAGTCGATAAAAACACCAAAATCGCAATAGTTTTAGATTGATAATTTGATGTATGAATATTTAAAAAGAGCTATAGTTGCAGTGAGGAAAATGAGTAAAGGAGTCTAGATTTTTTTGGTTCGTTTTTTTATCAATGAAAAAAATGATCAAATATTGTTTAGTGTACAATTAGTTACCGACACATTTTAATCTCCTTACTACTACAATTAAAACACTAGAATTGACAGTTTATTAAATCTTAATCAGAATATTCTTTTTAGGCTGACCTACGAAAGTCTTGAGTAAAACTAAAGTTGAGATTTCGTGCAAATAATCCGTTTGTTATGAATTCAAACAGCGTTTGAAGAAGTTAGCGGTTATTTAGAAATTGAAACGTATAGTTTAGCAATGGGTTCGTGAGTCTAGATTTTTTTGGTTCGTTTTTCTATCAATGAAAAAAATGATCAAATATTGTTTAGTGTGCAATTAGTTCCCGATACATTTTAATCTCCTTACTACTACAACTAAAACACTAGAATTGAAAGTTTATTAAATCTTAATCAGAATATTCTTTTTAGGCTGACCTACGAAAGTTTTGCGTAAAATTAAAGTTGAGATTTCGTGCAAATAATCCGTTTGTTATGAATTCAAACAGCGTTTGAAGAAGTTAGCGATTATTTAGAAATTGAAACGTATAGTTTAGCAATGGGTTCGTGAGTCTAGATTTTTTTGGTTCGTTTTTTTATCAATGAAAAAAATGATCAAATATTGTTTAGTGTACAATTAGTTCCCGATACATTTTAATCTCCTTACTACTATAATTAAAACAATATAACTGATACCATCTACTCTTCAGAAAAAAATGAATAAAAAACCTCTTTTCTACATTTTATAAAATCTAAAAACGAGTACAACCAAGGTTTCACAGAAAACCTAGCAGCGTTTACAGAAAGTTACTATTTGGTACAGTATCTATACATAGATTTGAAATAAAAAATTATAACTCAATCTATAATAATATGAAACTAAAACTAATAAGCATATTTATAGCAACACTAGCTGCTGCTTGTAATAGCAACGATGATTCTAATACTACAACTAACTCAAATGATTTGGTTGTAAGTGTAGATCCTTCTTTATTTTTAACAAACTCAGGCAACGTAACTGTTACAAAAGTACCTTGTACTTTATCTGACGGTACAGTTACAGATTGTTACGAGATTGTAACAACAAGTACACCTACAGACCACGAAATGGGACCTTGGTGTCCAGAAAATATTGCTGATGACGCTTCTAAAGGCGGAATTTGGTTAGAAAATGGTGAAGTACACGATGTAGATGGTGCTTTTATAGAAAATATGGCCACTTTTTACAACGATACTAAATGGAAAATGTACGATGCCAATGGTGATATCTATACTACAGAAACCGAAGAAGATTGTGCCAATGCTGCCAACCCAAATGTTGGTGAGGAGTACGAGAATTTTTGTGTAGAGTGTTTACCATCTTATTTAGGAGAACTAACACAGACATATACAATACCAGTTACACCAGTAAAACAAAGTAGTACTTATAGTTTTGGTGGCCCTCCAGGACCTCCAGGTGCAAATGGAGCTGGCCCTTCTCAAAGAGGTGTAGCTTTTAATGGTGTTGTTTTTGATGCTCCGGCACCTACAGACGCTATTTTAGGCGCATATACTTTAGCACCTTTTGATGATGCAGGCGGACATATTAATTTAAACGCAGGTTACCATTATCACGCAACTACAGGAGTATCTACGCAAATTGCTCAAGAAGATGACCATGCGGCACAAATTGGGTACGCTATGGATGGTCACGGTTTATATGCACAATTAGATGCTAATAGTAAAGAACCTACAGATTTAGACGAATGTAGAGGGCATACAGATAGTGTTAGAGGATACCATTACCACGCAGATGCTCCAGGATCTAATAATTTTATAGATTGCCTTTACGGTGCTTACGTTAACTAAAAACAATACAACTATGTTTAAAAAATTGCTATGTATAGGTATGCTTTTGGTTGCATTAACTACTAAAGCACACCAAACAGATATTTCTACAACAATGTTGGTAGAAAAAGAAAATAATTCTTGGGTTTTGCAAATTAGCGCATCATTAACGGCTTTTCAGCAAGAAATAAGACTTCATTATGCAGATACACCTTATAAAACACCAGAGGAGTTTAAGCAAATGGTTCTAGACCATTTAAAAAAGAATGTAAGTTTTGTTTTTAACGGGTCAAATACTATTACGCTTAGCAATGGTTTTGTACAACTAGGACACGAGACAAAAGTAGTTTTTACGGTTGAAGGTGTACCAGCCAAACAAACCAAGTTATTGGTAAAAAACACAGCTTTTACAGACGTTTATAAAAGTAAAAGTGCTCTAGTAATATTAAAAAAAGGGTTTACAAAAGAGCGTTTTGTACTAAATGAAGCTAACAAACATAGGTTAGAGTTAAGAGCTCAGGATACTAATTTTGTGTTGAGTACAACACAGGAAGCAAGCATATTCTCTTATCAGAATTTATTTGTAATACTTTGTATTACAGGTATTGGTTTTATGGTAAAAAGAGTGTTTGTGGCTAAGGAAAACGAGGAGGTAGAGGACCACAAATTAAGAAGACTAAAATAAAGAAAACACTATGAAAATAAAATTAACAATCTTATATTTTTTAATCTGTACCGTTATTATAGCGCAGGATAAAGAAACGTTTACAGGAAGTGAAGATAATGTAGAATACAAAGCAATTTTTGACGGCAAAGATGTGTATGTAACATTACGCACAGAGTTTAAAGAAACTATGCAATCTATGTTACACCGTGGTTACACCATATATTTTGATGTAAAAGGAAAGAAAAAGAAGAACGTAAGCATACAATATCCTTTAAAGGCAGCAAGACCAGAAAAAGGTTCTAGACCAGAAAGAGGAGAACGTAGAGAAAATGATGAAAAAGGTGAGGAAAAAGGTCCAGATATAGCAAAAATGATTGAAAATACCCCTAAAAAGGCAAATTACACCTATTTTGATTCTTCTGAGGATTTTAATTTAGATATGAATAATTTGGGTATTGTAATGAATTATAGCTATGAAAATAGTGAAGTAGGTCCAATTTTAGAATATCATTTAAAAATACCAGCATCTAAAATATCTGAAGATACTAGAGATATGTCTAAATTATCTATTGGTATTGTTTCTACCAAACAAGAACAAAAGAAAAACGGACAACAATCTGGTTTTAGTATGGGAGGAAAACAACGCGGTGGCGGACAAGGCAGACCTCCTGGTGGAGGCGGTGGCCAAGGTGGTGCAGGAAGAGGTAGTGGCGGAAGACCTCCACAAGGGAATACTACAACAACTGAAGTAGAAAAAATAGATTTTTGGTTTAAGTTATATCCTAAAAAAATGAAATAAGAGAATAAACACTAACCATTACATATTGCAGAATATTTTATTTCTGAACCGATTACTTAATTGTAGTCGGTTTTTTTATGCTCTAACCCATTATTTTTTTATAATAGGTTCTAATACGGCCCAAACATTATTTGCTACTATTTTTTGACCTTTACTAGTAGGATGAATACCATCTTCTTGGTTTAATTCAGGAATACCACCAACATCTTGTAGTAAAAAAGGAATTAAATAAAGTTCATTTTGTTTAGCTAACTCAGGAAAAATAGTTTTAAACTCTGTACTATACTCCTGTCCCATATTTGGAGGCAATTGCATACCAGCTAATATAATTTTTGTTGTCGAATTTTTTGCTAGTACTGCATCTATAATAGCTTGTAAGTTTTTTCTTGTTTCTGATAAAGGCACTCCACGTAAACCATCATTAGCACCTAATTCTAATATAAAAACCTCTATTTTTTGATTTAGAACCCAGCTTATTCTGTTTTTCCCGCCAGCAGTTGTTTCTCCACTTAAACCAGAATTTATAACAGTATATCCCAAAGAAAGTGAATCTATTTTTGTCTGAATAATTGCTGGAAAAGCATCATTTACATCATCTAAACCATAGCCAGCCGTTAAACTATCTCCAAAAACTAAAATGGTTTTGGTGCTACTTTTTTCTTTAATAGCTTCTTCAGTTGCTTTCTCTTCGGGAAGCTTATTCTTAGAATTATCTGATTTACAAGCGAGTAGGAGTATTAAGAATGAAAAATAACAAAACTTTAGGAAAAGCTTTACTGCATTAACCTTTATATCTAAAATCATTTGATTATTTTTCAAATTCAGCATTTTTTTTGAAACATTATATTTAATAAGTACTATGGCAAAGATATTAAAGATTGACCAACTGGAGAAAACATATACAAGTGGTTCTAAAAATTTAACGGTATTATCTAATGTTTCTTTTGAAGTTGAAAAAGGCAGTATTTTTTCAATTGTTGGTCCTTCAGGAAGTGGTAAAACAACCTTATTGGGTTTATGCGCTGGTTTAGATTACCCAAGTGCTGGTAAAATTGAGTTATGTGGTAGTAATTTAGAAAACTTAGATGAAGATGAACGCGCGCAATTACGGAATAAAGAGGTTGGTTTTATTTTTCAGAATTTTCAATTATTACCTACACTTACTGCTTTAGAAAATGTAATTGTGCCTTTAGAGTTACAAGGTGATAAAAACGCCAAAAAGGTAGGTATGGAACTGTTAAAAAAAGTAGGACTAGGAGATCGATTTGATCATTATCCTTCGCAATTATCCGGTGGGGAGCAGCAACGTGTTGCGTTGGCCAGAGCTTTTTGCAACAAACCATCTATTTTATTTGCTGATGAACCTACAGGAAATCTAGATGAAGAAACAGGTGAAAAAGTTATTCAATTATTGTTTGAATTGAATAAAGAAGCTGGAACAACCTTAGTAATTATTACACACGATTTAGATTTAGCCAATAGAACACAACAAATACTACGATTAAAAGGAGGTAAAATTATGTCGAACGAAAAAACAATGGTAGGCTAATGAGTGTTTTCTCTTCAAAAACTTCAGTACAATGGCTGTTTAAAATGGCGTGGCGAGACGGAAAAGCTAGTCTTTCTAGATTAATGCTTTTTATGGCATCTATTATTTTGGGTATAGCTGCGGTTGTCTCCATTCAATTGTTTAGTGAAAATTTAAAACAAAATATTAAAAACCAGAGTAAAGCTTTAATGGGGGCTGATTTTATTATAGATAGTCGGCAACTCCCAAATGAAAAAGTTCAAGCTATAATAGATTCCTTAAATGTGGCAGCTTCAGAAGTTAATTTAGTTTCTATGGCAGCATTCTCCAAAAATGATAGAACAAAATTAGTGAAAGTACGTGCTATAGAAGGTGACTTTCCTTTTTATGGCACATTAGATACCGAGCCGGTCAGTGCTGCTGGAAATTATCAAGAATTAGGTGGAGCATTAGTCGATGCCACGTTAATGCTTCAATATAATTTAAAACCAGGAGATTCTATTAAATTAGGGAAAATCACTTTTCCTATTATAGGCGCTTTAAAAGCTATACCGGGAAGTACCGCTATTTCTACCTCTGTAGCACCACCTGTGCTTATTCCTTTTCGATTTATTGAAGATACTGAGTTGCTACAATTAGGAAGTAGAAAAGAATACCAATATTTTTTTATAGCACCACCTTCCATGGATTTGGAGGAGTTAGATAAAAAGATTGATCCTATTTTAGATGATGAAAATGCAGATTTAGATACTCATACAAGTACAAGTGAGCGTTTAGGGAGAAGGTATGATAACGTGAGTAAATTTTTAAATTTAGCTGCATTTATAGCACTTCTATTGGGCTGCGTTGGTATTGCAAGTTCTGTTCATATTTATATTAAAGAAAAATTAAAAAATGTGGCTGTTTTAAAATGTTTAGGAGCCACCAGAAAACAAACTTTTTTAATTTACCTAATACAAGTAATTGGTATTGGGGTAGTTGGTGGTATTTTAGGTGTTACTATTGGAATTGGATTGCAATATATCTTTCCGTATTTTTTACAAGATTTTTTACCTTTTGATGTGCAAATATCAATTACAATGCAACCATTAATAATGGGTATAAGCTTAGGTGTTTTAATGTCCGTCTTATTTGCTTTACTACCGTTATTAGGTACATGGTATGTTTCACCTTTAGAAGTTTTAAGAGGCACAGATGAGAACGTAGTAAAACCTAGAAAAGCTAGATTTTTTACGTTGGTAGCGATTTTACTTTTTATGTTTTTATTCTCTTTTTGGTTGTTGAAAAATGCTTTGTTTGGATTGGCTTTTACGGTAGGAATTTTAATTGTTTTCGCTATAATGGCAGGTATTTCGAACCTTTTTATGAACATTATTAGAAAGTATTTTCCGAGTAATTGGGAATTTACAGAACGTCAAAGCTTATTAAATTTATTTCGGCCAAACAACCAAACAATGGTGCTAATTTTAGCCATTGGTTTGGGTACTTTTTTAATAAGTACGTTGTATTTTACTAAAGATATTCTGCTAGCTAAAACTTCTATTGAAAACAGCTCGGACAATCCAAATATTATATTAATGGATGTGCAAACAGCACAAAAAGAAGCAGTTGTTAAAACTATAGTTCCTAAAGGTTTGAAAGTGATTGATAATATTACTATTGTAACAATGCGATTACATCAAATTAAAGATGCATTGGTAAATGATATTAGGAAAGATACAACTTCAACTATGAATCAATGGATTTTAAATCATGAATTTAGGGTAACTTATCGTGATTCATTATTAGATTCGGAAGAATTGTTAGAAGGAACTTGGACAGGAGAAAGAAGTGAGGGCGAACCTATTTTAATTTCAATATCAGATAATATTGCGCGTGATGCAGATTTAAAAATTGGAGATAAACTTGTTTTTAATGTACAAGGTGTTCTAATGGAAACCATTATTGGTAGTATAAGAAAAGTAGATTGGGGACGAATGCAATTGAATTTTTCAGTTGTATTTCCTAAAGGTGTTTTAGAGAATGCGCCTCAGTTTAGTGTTTTAACAACTAATGTTCCAAATGAAGCTATTTCTGCAGATTTACAGCGAGATTTAGTGGCTAAATTTCCAAGTATTTCAGTGTTAGATTTAAGACAAGTATACACTGTAATTGAGGATGTCTTAGATAAAATTTCTTGGATTATAAATTTTATGGCTTTCTTTAGTATTCTTACAGGAATTATTGTTTTAATTGGTTCAGTTAGGAATAGTAAATATCAACGAATTAAAGAAAGTGTATTATTAAGAACCTTAGGAGCTAAAAGCAAACAAATTTTACAAATTACAGCTTTAGAATATATTTATTTAGGGATATTAGGAAGCTTGGCGGGTATTTTATTATCGCTAATTAGCAGTCAGTTATTAGCAGTGTTTTTATTTAAGGAACCTTTTATTCCGTCACTTGTTCCTTTTTTAGTATTTCTTCCTGGTATTACTTTGTTAGTGTTAATTATTGGTTTAAGCAATATTAGAAGTGTATTAAAAAGTCCGCCATTAGAAGTATTGCGGAAAGAAGGTTGATAATTTTTGGTAGGTTATTATAATAACATATAGAACACTTAACAAAAAATCTCATCGATAGAATTGTGGGTTTAGTATAGTAATATGCCCAATACATCTATTACTGTTTACTAAGATTGTATATAGTTTCACCTTTGAAGTGTAAATCTAAAACACCTTAAATATGAAACTATATTTCATTTTAGCAAGCTTACTATTTGTGCAATTCTCTTTTGCCCAAGAAGCTTCTACTACCACAACACCAAAAGTTTGGTCTTTAGAAGAATGTATTGCTTATGCATTAGAAAACAACATTACAATTAAAGATGCTGTATTAGATAAAAATAGTGCAGCGGTAGATTATAGCAAATCTAAATCTGCTAGGTTGCCTAATTTATTTGGTAGTGCATCTCAGAATTTCTCTAGCGGTAATACCATAGACCCTATTACAAGTGATTATGTTACAGACCAAATACACAGTACTAATATTGGTATTAATAGTTCTGTGACTTTGTTTCAGGGAAAACAAATTACCAACCAAGTAAAACAAAGTAAACTGTTGTTAGAGCAACGTATTTACCAAGAAGAAATAGAGAAGAATAACATTGTTCTAAACCTTTTAGAAAACTACTTACAGGCATTATACAGTAAGGAAAACATTGCTATTGCAGAGAGTAATCTAGCAGCATCTGAAAAGGAAGTATTGCGAGCTAAAGCACGTTTAGATGCAGGTACAATCGCCTTAAACGACTATACAGAGGCACAAAGCCAAGCAGCTACTAATAAATACAATGTAATTTCGGCAAAAAACGAGTATCAGCAATATATAATTGTGCTTAAACAATTATTAGAATTACAACCTATACAAGAGTTAGAAATAGAAACAATATCTAATGAGGATTCTGCATTAAACTTAGAGCTTAATAGGGTAGAGCTGTATAATAAAGCGTTAGATTTTTTACCAGAATTAAGAGCAAGTACTGTAAATATTGCTGCCAATGAAAAGGAGTTGGCTATTGCAAAAGGTGGTTATTTACCAACACTTTCTTTAGTTGGGAGTATGGGATCTGGTTACACAAGTATAAACGATAATACCTTTACAGATCAGTTTAATATAAACTTTAACCAGAAACTGGGATTGTCCTTAAATATTCCAATTTTTAATAGAAACCAAACAAAAGCAGCGGTAGAAACGGCAACTATTAATATAGAAAAAGCCGAAATACAGAAACAAATTACCGAGAAAGAAATTTATAAAAAGGTAGAAACCACGTACCAAAACGCAGTGTCTGCTCAGGAACAAGTTATTGCTTCAGAGGCATCTAAAAATGCAGCAGAGGAGTCTTACAAACTAGCTCAGAAAAAATACGAGTTAGGAGGTTTAAGTACAACTGATTTAGTAATTAGTCAGAATACCTATACCAACGCACAACAGAATTATTTACAAGCCAAATATTTAAATATTTTGTATCACCAGTTGTTACAATTTTATCAAGGAAACGACATCAAACTTTAATATAAACAGTATGAAAAATAAGAAGAATATAATTATAGGCAGCATTGTATTAGTTGCGCTTGCTGTAGTGGCATTCACTTTTTTAAAGGGTGATGATGCTATTGTCGTAGAAGCAAAAACAGTAGCTGCAAAAAAGGCAAATGTAACAACAATGGTTACTGCAACAGGTACAATGGAACCTATTACTCAGGTAGAAGTTGGTACGCAAGTATCTGGAGTTGTAGAAAAAATATATGTTGATTATAACAGTATTGTAAAAGAAGGACAACTTATAGCGGAGTTAGATAAAACCAATCTTAACGCTTCTAAAATACAGGCACAGGCTGTGTATGATAATGCTGTTAACCAAAGAAACTATATGCAAAGTATTTACGACAGACAAAAAACCTTGTTTGATAGTCAGGTTATTAGCAGATCTGATTATGATGATGCTTTAAATAATTTGCAGACAGCAAAAGGGACGGTAACGCAACGTTATTCAGATTTGCAACAAGCAAGAACCAATTTAGGGTATGCCAATATATACTCGCCAATAGATGGTGTTGTATTGTCTAGAGCTATAGACGAAGGGCAAACGGTTGCAGCAAGTTTAAGTACGCCAACCTTATTTACCATTGCACAAGACTTAAAAGAAATGCAAGTAGAGGCAGATGTAGATGAAGCAGATATAGGACAAGTAAAAGAAGGGCAACGTGTAACGTTTACCGTAGATGCATATATAGGAGAAACGTTTGAAGGTGTAGTTACACAAGTACGTTTAGACCCAACTGTTACTTCTAATGTAGTAGCGTATACGGTTGTAATTAAGGCAGATAACCCAGATTTAAAACTGAAGCCGGGATTAACAGCAACTATTTCAATTTACACATTAGAATTAAATGATGTATTAACTGCGGAAGCTAAAGCCATCAACTTTAAACCAGAAAGAGAAGTTTTTGCAAGCTATAATTTACAACACCAATTACCAGAAAGTACGACTACGAAATCTAAAGAAGGAACAACACTATGGATATTAGAAAGCAATGGGGCAATTACTCCTAAAACAGTAACTCTAGGTGCTAGCGATGGTATAAATGTGCAGGTCCTAAGTGGAGTGTTAGAAGGAGAAAAACTAGTATATAGCTTAAAAGGTGTTGTTAAATCTGAAGCTAGTGTTTCCGGTAAAAGCGAAAGTCCGTTTATGCCACAAAAACCAGGAGGTAACAGGAAAAAATAGATAATCATGAGTAAAGCAATCATAAAAATAGAAGATTTAAAACGTGAGTTTACCATGGGAACTGAGACGGTTCATGCATTAAGAGGTATTTCGTTTGATATTAAAGAAGGAGAATTTGTGACTATTATGGGATCAAGTGGTTCTGGAAAAAGTACCATGCTTAACATTTTAGGATGTTTAGATCAACCAACGTCTGGAACCTATGAAATTGATGGTGTAAGAGTGAAAGACTTATCTAGAAATGAATTGGCAACTATTAGAAACGAGAAAATTGGATTCATTTTTCAATCTTATAATTTATTAGCAAGAACATCAGCTATTGAAAACGTAGAATTACCACTGTTATATAACAGTAAAGTATCTACAGAAGAACGTAGAAAACGTGCTATTGAAGCTTTAGAGAAAGTAGGATTAGGCGAACGATTGCATCATACACCTTCGCAGCTTTCGGGAGGACAACAACAACGTGTGGCTATTGCCAGATCGTTGGTTAATAATCCAGTAATGATTTTAGCTGATGAAGCCACAGGAAATTTAGATACAAGAACGTCGTATGAGATTATGGCGTTATTTCAGGAGTTAAATAAACAAGGGATTACAATCACATTTGTTACGCATGAACCAGATATAGCCACATTTAGTAGTAGAACTATTGTGTTAAAAGATGGTGAAGTGATGCAGGATTATGAGAATCATAATATTCAATCTGCAGCAAATGAATTGGCCAAATTACCTAAACAAGACGATTAATTATGAGACTATTAAATTTATTTAAAATCGCTACAAAAGCCATCATTCTTAATAAAACAAGAACCTTATTAACGATGCTTGGGATTATTATAGGTGTAGCCTCTGTTATTGCAATGTTAGCTATTGGCGAGGGCTCTAAAGAAAGTATACGTACTACTATTTCTAGTATGGGTTCTAATATGATAACTATAAAAGCAGGAGCAGATGTTCGGGGAGGTGTAAGGCAAGAAGCAAGTGTTATGGAATCGCTGACTTTAAGTGATTATGAAGCAATTAAAGCACAATCTACATTGTTAAGTTATAGTTCGCCAGTGGTAGATGGTAGAGGTCAGGTTATAAACGGTTCTAACAACTGGCCGTCATCTATATATGGGGTAAACCCAGAATACTTAAATATTAAAGTTGTGGGCTTACAAAGCGGTAGTATGTTTACAGATACAGAAGTGCAAACGGCAGCTAAAGTTGCTGTAATTGGACAGACTGTTGTAGAAAATGTTTTTCCTGATGGTCAAGATCCCGTAGGGCAAATGATTCGTTTTAATAACATTCCTTTTAAAGTAATTGGTGTTTTAGAGGAAAAAGGAGAAAACACCTTTGGTCAAGATCAGGACGATGTATTTATTGCGCCATATACAACGGTGCAAAAACGTATTTTAGCTATCGATCATTTAAATCAGATTATGTCATCTGCTATCAGTGAGGAAGATGCGCCAAATGCTGTTTTAGAAGTTTCTGAAATTTTAAGAGAACAACACAAATTAACAGATACTGATACAGATGATTTTACAGTACGTTCTATGGAAGAATTAATTTCAACCTTTAGTTCTACAAGCGAAATGCTTACTATATTATTAGTTGCAGTAGCTAGTATCTCTTTATTAATTGGCGGAATTGGAATTATGAATATTATGTATGTTTCTGTAAAAGAACGCACCAAAGAAATTGGCTTACGTATGGCAGTAGGAGGTAAAGGATCTGATATTTTAATGCAATTTTTAATAGAAGCTATTTTAATTAGTATTACTGGCGGAATTTTAGGTGTAATCTTAGGCTTAGGAGCAACCGTCTTTATAGAAAAATTCTTAAATTGGCCTACAAGCGTTGCAATGTATTCTATTGTAATTTCTTTTGTAGTGTGTGCTGTAACAGGAATCTTTTTTGGATGGTATCCTGCTCGTAAAGCATCTGCATTAGATCCAATAACCGCTTTACGTTACGAATAATAATTATGTATAAAAACAGAAAAATAACAGTCTTATCGCATATACTAGTTTGGTTACTTTTATTTAGTATGCCTTACTTATTGTCTTATGGTCAAGAACAAGAAGTTAATAGAGTTTTAGCACGCTTTTGGATACCGCTAGTGTTCTCAGCTATTATCTTTTACCTCAATTATTTTGTATTAATAGATCAATGTTTTTTTCCAAAGAAAATGGTATTGTTTATTACTATAAATGTAATTATTATTGCTTTTTTTCTGTTTTTAAAAGAATATATAGAAGATAATTTTTTTCAAGATATTATTAAAAAACGCTCTAAGGACAGTGTTAGATCTGGACCAACTTTTAAAATGGGAATCTATATACAAGTACTGTCCTATATGGCACCTTTGTTATTTTCAATAGCTATAAAATCTACAAAAAGATGGGCAAAAACAGAAGCAGAGCGTAAAGAAGCTGCTAATTTTAAATTAAAATCAGAGTTGCAACATTTACATTATCAGCTACAACCACATTTCTTTTTTAATTCTTTAAATAACATTTATGCTTTGGTAGATATTTCTCCAGAACAGGCAAAAACATCTATACATAGTTTAAGTAAACTAATGCGTTATATGTTGTATGAAACTAATGTAGAATTGATATCGTTGTCTAAAGAAATAGATTTTTTAAAAAAATACATAGAGTTAATGAAACTTCGTGTATCTGATAAAACAGTTGTAAATTATAGTTTTCCAGCAGAAGAAACAGGTATTAAAATAGCACCTTTATTATTTATTTCATTAATTGAAAATGCTTTTAAACACGGTGTATCTGCAAGTAAAAAGAGTACAATTAATATAGAAATGATTTGTAAAGAAAAGACGGTATATTTTACAATAAAAAATGATGATTTCCCTAAAAAGATAGATGATAAAAGTGGCTCTGGAATAGGACTTCCTAATATAGAAAAGCGCTTAGAGTTACTGTATCCAAAGAAATACAACTTTAAAACAACTCTAGAGAACAACCATTTTGTATCTCATTTAGAAATTGAAACCAACTAGATTATGAGCAATATAAAAATTACTTGTGTTATTGTAGATGATGAACCTATGGCGCTTAATTTAGTAAAAAGCTATGTTGAAAAAACCCCTTTTCTAGAGTTAAAGCAAAAGTGTAGTAGTGCAATTGAAGCTATGGAGTGTATTAAAAACGAACCTGTAGATTTATTATTTTTAGACATACAAATGCCAGATTTAACAGGCATAGAGTTCTCTAAAATGCTACCAAAAGAAACACGTGTAATATTTACAACTGCGTTTGATGAGTATGCTTTGGAAGGCTTTAAGGTAGAGGCTTTAGATTATCTATTAAAACCTTTTGATTATGCAGAATTTCTAGCAGCAGCAAACAAAGCAAGTACTTGGTTTTCGTTAGTAAAAGGAAAAAAACAATCTATAGTTTCAGAAGAAAAAGAATTCCTTTTTGTAAAATCTGAGTACAAGCAATTGCGAATTAAACTTGCAGACGTCTTGTATTTTGAAGGTTTAAAGGATTATATAAAGATATGGTTAAAGGACAATCCTAAACCTGTTTTAACACTTATGAGTTTAAAGTCTTTAGAAGAGGAGTTGCCAGAAACTAATTTTATGCGTGTTCATAGATCTTTTATTGTTTCCTTAAAAAATATAGATGTTATAGAACGTAGTCAGATTATTATTAACGACCAACGTATTACCGTTTCTGAACAGTACAAACCTCGATTTTTAGAGTTTATAACAAACAATTCGCTTTAATTAATTCCATTTAGACTTTATTACTTCTATGTAATTTGTGTATTCGTAGATACAATTAAGGCATCTATCTATTTGCTTTTTTTAAGACCTTTTTAGGGTATACTTTTAAACTATTGATAAGAAATAGAGTCTTATTAAAGTATAAAGTTTAACCTTAAAATGTATCAATTATGAAAAAATTAATTAAAAAATACATAGTACCTATAACTCTTTTGGTGGCGTTTACAACACAAGTTTCGGCACAAAGAAAACGTACTACTAAAGAAAAAACTGTAGTAACAACTACAACCACAAGAAGTACAACAAGTAGAAGAGTGCCAAGTACAAAAGTAACGTACAGAACACCTAAAAAGAAAGTTGTATCTGTAAGAACAGTACCTAATAGAACAGTTATAAAACATAGAGGGCAAGATTATTACTATGCTAATAATAGGTTTTATACACAATCTAGAGGTAGGTATATTGTAATTGCACCAAAAGTTGGATTTAGAATAAAAGTATTGCCTACAAACTATAAAAGAGTACGTTTTAACAATCACACTTATTTTAATGTACAAGGTATTTTTTACTCAGAAGTAAACAATGAATATGAGGTTGTAGATCCAGAAGTTGGTACTATTGTGTATGAGTTACCAGACGATTATGAAAAGGTAACCTTAGACGGACAATCGTATTACGAGTATGCTAATGTATTGTATGAAAAAGTACAAGTAAACGGAACAAGAGCCTATGAGGTTGTTGGTATTATAGATATGAACTAAGTTGGGTTTGTTTAGGTTAGTTCAAAAAAAAGGAGGATAATTATACGCTAATTATCCTCCTTTTATATTTTATTGTTTCTTCAAAAAAAATAACTTGAATAGACAAAATGTTTCTAATTTAGAATAGAAGTTTAGTTTTAGACACACCTACAAAAGTATTGCATAAAACTATAAAAACTATTTATTAGAAACTGTAATAGGCTTAAGTTTAATAACACCAACAGCATTTAGTATTTTAATAATCACGTAGGTAACATCTACCTCGTACCATTTTACACCAAAATTAGCTCTACTAGCATATTTATGGTGGTTATTATGGTAACCTTCACCCATCATTAAAAAATCGAACCTAAAAAGATTTTTGCTGGTGTTTTTCATTTTAAAGTTTACGTAGCCATAAATATGACCAAACCAGTTAATAATAACACCGTGTATTGGTGCCATTAAAAAAGCAATTGGTAATAATGCCCACTGCCAAACTGCTGTTGTAAAGTATGCGAAAAACAGAATATACAATGTTATCCAAAGCAATCTAGAAAATCTAGAACTCGCAAAGGCATCAAAAGCTTTCCATTGCGGCACATTTTTAGTAAAACGTTGGTCTATTTCAATGCGTTGTTTATTTATATCTTGGTATACTGTTTTTGTACGCCACATCATAGCAAATAAATTGGCATCATGAGATGGTGAATGTGGATCTTTTTCTGTATCTGTATATGCATGGTGCATACGGTGCATAACGCCATAACCATAGGCACTTAAATAACTAGAACCTTGAAAAATCCAAGTTAATACAAACGTAATACGCTCCATAGTTTTGGACATTGTAAATACTTGGTGTGCTGCGTACCTGTGTAAAAAGAAAGATTGAAAAAATAAACCTCCGTACCATAGTACTATAACAAAAATGACTACTGCCATAACTCTTTTTTTTTACAAAGGTAGACTGCTGTTTATCTAAAAACAATGAACCTAAGTCAATAAAAATGGGCTTATAGGCGCTTTCTTATACGACTAAGAGCTTGTGCCGTTATGCCAATGTAAGAACTTATGTACTTTAATGGAATTATCTTTAAAAGTTCTGGTCTTTCCTTAAATAATTTAAGGTAACGTTCTTCTGCGGTAAGGTTTAATAAATTCTGTTCTCGCTTAGATTTTAATAAAAATAAACGTTCTGCTGTTAACCTACCTATAAAATTGCCTATTTGTGTTTTGGCGTAAACCTCTTGTAAATCGTTATAAGTAATACTTAAAAGGGTAGTTTTAGAAAGTGCCTGTAGCTCGTATGCAGATGGTTGCTGCGTTAAAAAAGAATCGTATGCACTAACAAACTGATTGTCAAAACTAAAACCAAACGTAATTTCTTTATCCGGATTTTCTTTAGGTATAAACAAACGCACCACGCCAGTTTCTATAAAAGAGATATGATTTTCTATTTCATTAACCTTTAAAAAAACAGTCTTTTTAGCAATTACACGACGCTGTAATTTAGACGTAAAAAACTCCCAATCTTCATTAGAAATTGTTGCTATTTGATCTAAGTATGCTTTTATCTGGTCCAAACCTTTTAATCCTAGTAATTAAGCCTGCAAAGATAAGCATTACTGCTTTTTTGGCGTCAATTAAAAATTATAATTACAACGAATATAGATTGAGACTACTCAAATATATATGCACTATATATCTCTATAATAAATTGGTCTATTTTTGGTTACCACATTAAAGTGTATCATAGAATGAAAAAGTTTATTTATTTGAGTGCCATAATCGTTGTTTTTTCATCTTTTTTTTCGTGCAAAAAGGAGCTAACAGAACAGCAAAAAGTATTTTTAGAGTTTGCAGAACTAGAAAATACGTATGGAGGTTCTAATTACTATTATAATTTAGATTTACAGAGTTTTTATGAAGAAGAACCTGTTTTTTATGATAGTATTTTTGATATTAAAAAATTAGAAAAAGAATTACAACAGAACTTTACAATTCAGAAAGATGATAATTCTACCCTAAATTACAGCTACTCTAACATTAGTAACCCTTTACAATACCCGCATCAAGTAGTTTTTAAAGATGTTGTAGAAGATACTGTACATGTAGAATTCTCTGTTTTTAACCCAGATAGTTACGAAAAGTTTTCTTTAACAAAAGAAGATGTTGGTACTAAATTTATAAAAGATGGTTTAAATATTACGGTATTGGATGTAAGAAATGATGCAGCAACTTTAGTATTAGAAAATACAGCAAAAACTAACGATTATTCTTATACATACGGTAAACGTACAAATAGAGGAGACACTGCAGAGGAACCAATAGGTTATAAAAATAATTTATTTAGTGATGGTAATTATAAAAAACCAAATAAAAAAGGTCGTTTTACTGGGCTTAAAAACGATACATTAAAAGTTACTTTTGATAGGTTAAGTATTAGTGTTACAGACGAAAAAGGAAAAACCATTAAAAGTGATGGGAGTATTATAGATTTTAGACATTATTTATGGTACAGAAATAATGATATGCCTTATCCAGAGTTATTACAATCTTATTATAATTTAAGAGATAGGTATAAAGAAGAAAGTAAAGATCCAAACCATAAGTATAATCCGCTGTATGTAGTTAACCTTAGAGGTATGGGTAAAATTGATAAGTTAAACTTTTTTCTTCGTTCAAATAAGGGAAAAAAGGAAGTTTTAAATTTAAAACCAGTAGTAAATGAAGTGCTTGCTAGCACCGTTTTAAAGGAAGATAAATACATTGAAAAACCAGTATATAAAAAATTAGAACTTTTAACTAATTCTATTATAAAAAAGGAATTAAAAACACGTTTTGTGGCTTTAAACCAGGACAATAAATACAATTTATATACTTCATTACCTTCTAATTATGACAATCTTAATAAAATTTATGTAACAGATCTATATATAAAGACAGAAGGTAACGATTCTATAGAAGTTAATAGAATGGAAAGTTATTACAATGGTTTTTTAATAGGAAATCCAGAAAATATACAAAGTAGAACGTTTGAGATTCAAGACGATACTATTTCATATACAAAAGTAAGAGGCACAATAAGTGTAAGTAGGCAAAAAATTGAAGAAAAAGTTTATACGTTAGATAAACTACCTAAAACATATAGTTATGATAAGAGTACTAATTCTTTAGATGTAGAAGTAGATAACTCTTTAGGGCAATTCTTTTTATATGCATTTACAAATGAAGACTTGCAAACATCAATACCTTATTACGTGTTAGAGTCAGATCAAGAGAATCACGTAATTATAAATTTTAAAACTAAACCTAAAACAATAATTATTAGGCATAAACCTTATGATTGGAAATATTCTACAGATGATTATATAACAGAAGTTCCTTTTGAAATTAAAATACCGAGTAAAAACCTAAAAAAAGGGTAGCACATTTTTTATTAGTAGAATAAAAATGACTATAAATAGAAAAACACTATTAACAAGAATCATAAATAATTTAAAGATGAAAAAATACATTGGCTTATTAGTACTTATTTTTAGTATTAGTTCACAAGCTCAAGATTATAGAGAAATAGTACCGTTTCAGTACAAAGGTAAATGGGGAATTGTAGATTCTTTAGCTAATGAAATAGAAGCACCTAATTATGAAAGGCTAAAGTTATTTAATGACTTTACTTATGCCGAGTTTGATGGTAAAGATTTATTTAATTTAAAAACAGGAGAAAAATTTAAATCACCTGGGCATTTTAAGGCAACTTTAAATTTAGAAAACCAGACTTATTATTTATTCACCAATGATAAAAACTCAGTTTTAATAAATTTTGATACAAACGATACCATTCAGCTTTCTAGAAAATATGATTATGCAACAATAGTTCAATTGCATGATATAAATGGAAACAAAACAAATAGTATTATAAAACTTTCTTTAGGAAATTATAAAATGATACTTGCTAAGAATGATAAAAAACTAACTCCTTTGACTAATTTAGAATACGGAGATAGTGATGTAGAAATGATAAATAAAAGTGGAGACGCTGTTGGTTTTGTTATCAAAAATAAAGGGTATTATACTTTTTATAATGACAAATACGAAATACTTAAAAAAGCCAAAGTACAACCCAATACAGATGAGAATAATCTTGATTTTATAGATGAAGTTGTTACAAAACAATTACCAACTATATACAATACATATGTAGAGTCTACAGAATCTTACAGTAGTGATATTTGGGACGATTCTTGGGATTTAACTCCTTATGTGGCAGAACCTAATGTAGTAAGTGATTATTATATAACAGGGAACGGAAATTCATTTTTTATAGCAAATAAGAAGGACCAAAGCAAACAGCTGAAAATATATACAAAAACTTATAGTTATAGTAAATCTTATGAAATGATAGCTATTAGAGAAACAAAATCTAGCTTCTTTTTTGATTCTAGATATATGAATTTATCACGTATATTATTCCCTGAAAAATACTTAAAGCAAGAATAGTAAGCTATTAGAATAGTATTTGTTGTTATACAAGAAACCCAATCTTTAAAATTAGAAGATTGGGTTTTTAGTTTAGTATAGAATACAGATATCCGTAATCTAAATGGTATTAAAGGTGGTAACTTTATATGCTTACTTTAAATAGTGACATAATTTATTTAATATTATACGCACATATAAATATATTTAATAAAAGTATTTTATAGTTTTACTACATAGTAATAAGTTACACTTTTTCAAGCAGAATAGAATTCCATAATATGAAGAACGAAAATCAGATTAAATGCCCTAATTGTGGTACATCAATAGATGTTCAAGACATTTTATCGCATCAACTAGAAGAAGAAATAAAACAAAAATATCAGTCTCAAATAGCAGAAGAGAAAAGAAAATACCAAGGAGAGCAAGAGAAACTGAAACAAGAGAAAATAGTTTTTGAGCAAAAGAAAAGACAAGAAAATGAATTGTTTCAAGAACGATTAGAAAATCAGCTTAAAGCAGATAAAAAGGAAATAGAAGCTAAATTAAAGCTAAAATTAAAGGAAGAGCAGTCTGAACAGTTTAGTGCCTTGCAAAAGGAATTGAACGAAAAATCTGAACAAGTAAAAGAACTAAACAAATCTAAAGCGGAAATAGAGAAGCTAAAGAGAGAAAAGTCTGAGCTAAAGGATGCAGCAGAAGCAGATGCTCAGAAAAAATTAAATGAAATTCTTATTTCTGAAAAAGAGAAGATTAAAAAATCTGAAGAAGATAAAAACGAATTGCGTTTTAAAGAAATGCAAAAACAGTTAGAAGACCAGAAAAAGCTTACTGAAGAAATGAAACGTAAGCAAGAGCAAGGTTCTATGCAGTTGCAAGGAGAAGTACAAGAATTGGCAATAGAGGAGTGGCTAGCATCACAATTTCCATTAGATACTATAGAAGAAATAAAAAAAGGAGCTAGAGGCGGAGATTGTATACAAATTGTACATACTAGAACAGAGCAGAATTGTGGTACTATTTACTATGAGAGTAAAAGAACCAAGGATTTTCAGCCAAGTTGGATAGAGAAGTTTAAAGCAGATATTAGAGATAGAGGGGCAAATATTGGAGTTCTAGTTACAGAAGTTATGCCGTCTGATATGGACCGAATGGGCTTAAAAGACGGAATCTGGATTTGTAATTACGAAGAATTTAAAGGATTGTGTACTGTGTTAAGAGAAGGCATTGTGCAGGTAAACAATGCTATAATGACCCAAGAGAACAAAGGCGATAAAATGGATTTGCTTTATGATTACCTTACCAGTAATACATTTAGAATGCAGATTGAAGCTATTGTAGAAGGGTTTACACAAATGAAATCTGATTTAGAAAGTGAAAAGCGTTCTATGCAACGAATTTGGAAACAAAGAGAGAAGCAAATAGATAAGGTTGTAACCAATACTATAGATATGTATGGTTCTATTAAAGGTATTGCCGGAAATGCCATACAATCTGTAAAAGCGCTGGAGTTGCCTGGTTATGATGAGGAATTAGACATGTAACTTGTTTATACTCTTTTATTTAAATAATATGAAGAAGTGTAATTAGTAAAATTAAATATTTTTTAAAGTATTGATTTTTAGTGTGTTATAAATTAAAAGTGTTTTGTTTTTAACTTAAGCAACTATTATGTAGTCTTTCTAGTTTATTTGGCACTATCTTTGTAATCTTATTATCAAATTATTAATTACAATATTATTATGAGTAAAGGAACAGTAAAATTTTTCAACGACACAAAAGGATTCGGATTTATAACTGAAGAAGGAGTAGACAAAGATCATTTTGTACACATTTCAGGATTAGTAGATGAGATTCGCGAAGGTGACGAAGTTGAATTTGATTTACAAGAAGGAAACAAAGGATTAAATGCAGTAAACGTAAAAGTTATCTAATTATATATTTCAAGTTTTTTAAAAGCCCATCAATTTATTGATGGGCTTTTTATTTTTATATACCTCACCTACAATACCCAATATTATACTTCCTTAAAATTACAATAGTACACTTCAATTATTTAATAAGTTAAAAAGCATTACGAATAAAGATTAAAGAGATACGAATATATATGCGTCTTATAATCTTCTAGCCCTCCATTCTATATTTACATCATATATAGAAATGCTTTAAACAACAAACTATTAATTTAAATAATTACCTATGAAAAAAACAATACTATGCTTATTAGTATCTGTAAGTACTTTTGGAAGCTATGCTCAGGAAAAAACTGACGTAGTGTATAGAAGAAGCTCTCTGTTTACTGTTATGGTTACAGATGAAGATAGAAAATATGCAGATGTTATTGAAGAAGCTTTTATCTCGGCAGATATACCGGAAAAGTTTAATAACCACAACATCGATTTAAGAACAATGCCTAAGACTTACGATTCTTCATCTTCTAAAGAAGAAATCAAGGCAGCTCAAAAAATTGCTATTCAAGAATACTTTTCAAAAAATAACATTGCAAAAGCAGTTGTAGCTAAATGGTTTAATAGAAGTGCAAAAGGCGGATTTAATATGGATCTTATTTCTGAAAGAGGATCTTATAATGCTACAGACTTAGATGTAAAGATTGCTAAAAGCAGTGAAAGAGGTTTGGCTTTATTAGCAGATGCTGGTGAAGAGCTTATTAAAACCACTTTTGTTGTAGTTAACGATTTTGACTATATAAGTAAAGAAGAAGTAGCAGAAAAAGCAAAAGCAGGATTAGGATTTGCATCTAGCTTAACCGGTAATAGTGGTTTAGGTAATAAAATTGCAAATAAAACTCTTGATGTTGCTGGTAAAGGATATGTAATTAAAACAACATCTAACCTATACAAATTGGTTTGGGACGAAGAGACTGCAGCTATTTTTTACAATGACTATTGGAATGATGATTCTGATATAGATCAAGCAAAAAAAGTTGCTTTTGAAGAATCTGATATTTTTAAGTTAGAATTAGTTGGTACAGAAGTAGCTTGGGCAGATTTACAAGCAACATCTTTTACTAGAAAAAGTGAAGAACAATTAGTTGCAGTTGCAACAGTTAAAGCTGTTGATGCTGTAATTGCAAAATTGCAAAGAAAATACGAAGTGTTTAGAACTAAGACACCTTTACAAAGTGGAGATCCTTTAGCTGCTAAAATTGGACTAAAAGAAGGCCTAGAAGCTGGTGATAAGTACGAAGTTTTAGAACAAACTATAGATAAAAACGGAAAAACATTTTACAAAAGACAAGGTATTATTAAGGTTGATAAAAAACAGATTTGGGACAACCGTTTCTTAGCTGGTGAAGAAACTGATGCACCTAAAGATGCAAAAGAATATACTTTATTTAAAGGTGGTAAAAATTACTACTCAGGAATGTTAATTAGACAAATTAATTAAACGCAATACAATGAATAAATTTATATCAAAAATTGGCGTAATAGCAGTACTATTAGTATGCTTTAGCTTTAATGCCAACGCACAACGCAAAAAGGCAAATAGAGATACTAAAGAGTGGAGATATGATGTGGAATGCGAAGGCATTGCAAAGCAAGGATCTAAGCTAGTAAAAGTTTGGTCGTACTCTAAAAACCCAAAGTTTGCTATTGAGCAAGCAATGAAAAATGCTGTACACGGTATGGTTTTTAAAGGATATTCTGGCGGAGGTAATGGTTGTACTTCGTTTAAACCATTAGTTACAGACGTAGGAGCAGAGAGTGAGCACGCTGTATTTTTTGCAGATTTCTTTAAAGATGGTGGCGAATTTAGAAAGTATGTTACAGCAGCAGCAGATGGTAATATAGCACCTGGAGACCGTTTAAAAGTTAGCAAAAAAGAATATAAAATAGGAGTGGTTGTTAATGTTTCCACAGATCAATTAAGAAAAGCATTAGAAGCAAAAGGAATAATTAGAGGTTTAAGCTCAGGATTTTAATCATAAAAAATAAAATAATGAAAAAGAATATTATCGCACTTGTTGGTTTTTTAATGCTAGCAGTATCATTCAGTTTTGCTCAGGCAAAAAAACCAACAATAATGGTTGTACCTAGTGATGTTTGGTGTAATCAAAACGGATATATGTTAAGTTATAATAACCAAGGAACAATTGTAAAAATTCCTGATTATAAAAGAGCTTTTCAAGAAAATGCACAAGTACTACAAGTAATTAGTCAAATTAATGGTATGATGGCAGAAAGAGGTTTTCCTCTTAAAAATATGGAATCAGCTATTAAAACATTAGAGTCTAATGCAGCAGAAGACAATATGCGTTCTTCTAAAGATTCTGGTAGTGGCGTAAGTGAAAGTCCAATAGACGCACTTAAAAAAGTTGCTAAAGCAGATATTATTATGCAGTTAACTTGGACAATTAATAAAACAGGTCCTAAAAAGTCTATTAACTTTAATTTACAAGGTTTAGATGCATATACAGACAAACAAATAGCTACAGCATCTGGTACAGGAGCACCTTCTTTTGCTGCAGAAGTACCAGTTTTATTATCAGAGGCAGTATTATCTCATATGGATAATTTCTCTAGTTCTTTACAAACGCATTTTGATGATATGTTTGAAAACGGACGTGAGATTATCATTAGAATCCAGAAATGGGATGATTGGGATGGTGATTTAGAAACTGAATTTGGTGACGATGACGAAGAGTTAGGAATTGTTATTGAAGATTGGTTAGCAGATAATGCAGTTAAAGGTAGATTTAACACTACAGATATGACAGCAGATATGGCTTTATTTGAGCAAGTTAGAATTCCTCTTTTTAATGAAAAAGGAAGAGCTATAGATGCTAGAAGATTCGTTAGAGAATTAAGTAAAAAATTAAAAGATGCTCCTTTTGGAATTCCTAACAAAGTTGTTATGAAAGGTTTAGGTAGAGCAACAATTATACTAGGAGGTAAATAAAACATAGAATTATGAAAAAATTATTATACATACTATTGTTTTCTGTTGCAGGCTCAATGGTTGCTCAAGAAAAAATTAATACAGATGGTATTGCCTTGGCTACCTATGTACCACAACAAATTGAAAATGTACCAGCTTCTGCAAGAAAAATGCTTGTAAACAGATTGGCGCAGATTATTACTAAAAACGGAATTAGTGAAAACCCATACAACTCTAGGTTTGTATTGGTACCTAATGTTACTGTTTTAAGTAAAGATGTTACAGCAACTGCACCACCAAAAATAGCATTAAATTTAAACGTTACGTTATATATTGGCGATGGTATTGAAGGTACAATATTTGCTAGTGAGTCTATAGAATTAAAAGGTGTTGGTACTAATGAGACTAAAGCGTATATGTCAGCTATTAAAAGACTTTCGCCTAAAAATGCTCAGGTTTTAGAATTTGTAGAAGCAGGTAAAACAAAAATTATAGAGTACTATAATGCTAACTGTTCTAACATTCTTAAAAAGGCATCTGCTTTAGAGTCTCAGAATCAATTTGAAGAAGCATTGGTTTTATTAACTACTGTTCCTGAAGCTAGTACTTGTTTTGATAAAGTAAAATCTAAAATTAAAGTATTATACCAAAAGAGTATTGATAGAGATTGTAAGCAAAAGCTTTCTGAAGCAACAGCGATATGGTCTGCAAATCAAGATTTAAATGCTGCTAACGAAGCAGGAGCTATTTTAGCTAGCGTTGAGCCACAAGGTTCTTGTTATGGTCAAGTAAAGTCATTATATGCTAAAATTGCAGCTAGAGTTAAGGATGTAAGCGATAGAGATTGGAAATACCAGTTAAAAGTTTTAGACTTAAATGAAACTTACATTAAAGCAGCTAGAGATGTTGGTGTTGCCTACGGTAAAAATCAGCCTCAGAATGTAAATTACAATGTAAGAAGTTGGAGATAATCGTATTTTTTTATAAGATAGATTAGTTTGTTTAGAAAGGCCTATCAATTTATTTTGATGGGCTTTTTGTTTTATATAAATGAAGAATTAAAGTTTTATATTCACTTTAAAAAGGGTATCCAATAGCAAAGTTGAACATTAGATTATCATCTCCACCATCAAAAAAAGGAATTCTACTACGTTCTCCTTCTGTAAGGTAAGGTACTCTAAATGGAGATGCTAAATCTAAACGAATTACAAAACTTTGTACGTCTACTCGCAACCCAAAACCAACTCCTGCTCCCAATTCTCTAACCCAATCACTGCCAAATTTACCTTCACTTTTTAATTGCTCGTTAAAAGCGATTCCTTCTGCAGTTTCATCATCAGATATTTCTGGGTCATAGGTTAACCAAACATTACCAGCATCAGCAAATAAAGCTCCTTTTAAGTAAGAGAAAATAGGAAAACGATATTCTAAGTTTGCTTCTAAACGCAGGTTACCAGACTGATCAAAATAAGAAGAACTATTATCCTCTGTAGAAAAAGTTCCAGGACCTAAAGAACGAATACTAAAAGCTCTAACACTATAAGGTCCGCCAGAAAAGTATTGTTTTACAAATGGTAAGGTAGTAGAGTTGCCATATGGTAATCCCCAACCAGCAAAAGCTCTTGCTATAAATGTTTGTTCATTTTTCCATTTAAGATAGTATCTAAAATCTACATCTAATTTTGCATACTGTGCATAATCTAAACCAAAAGCAGTTTCTTTTCCGCCATTTAAAAGATGTAAGGCGTTACCAGCGATATCAAAATTTGCAGAGATGTAAATGGGTTTGGATATATTTTCATCTACCAATTCGTTATAGGTAAATTTATAATTAAGTCCGGCTATAAATTGTTGTTCAAAACTGCTTTTTAGATACGGATTATCATCTAATATTTCTTCAAACTCAGTGGTAGTGTTTGTTAAGTTTACATAGTTTATACTTATAGGATTTAGCTCGTGATACACATAGTTATTGGCTTTCCAGATGTAACCAAAAGAAGTATTAAAAGATGTTAGCGTGTATAATTTACTTCGATCTAAAAAATCTGCACCCAAACTAATTTTTGTTTTAGGTACATTGTATTTAAACCTACTTGGAGAAAAAGGTACTAATCTAGGAATAATTAAATCTGTTTTTAAACCACCAGCAATACTACTAAGCCCAGAATCGCTACTGCCAGAAAGTTGAGTTTCGTAAGAAAAACTACCTGTTATGCTTAACGTTTCTCCGCCTCCAAAAACATTTCTATTGTTGTATGACAATGAAACACCTGGGCCAGCAAACCCATTAGATTTAGTAACACCTTGCAATTCTGCTCGTAAAGACCTTTTTGTTAACGGAGATAAGTAAATATCCATATCTAAAGAACCAGAACCGTCTGCAATTGCTGTAGTATCTTTTTCTTTAAATTGAATGTTTACAAATTTGTAACTCCCTATAGAAGATAGTCTATTACTTGTAAGTCTAGCTGTATTTGCATTGTACTTTTGTCCTTTTTCAAAAAGAATATAAGGTTGCAATTGTTCTGGTTTAAAAAACTCATTGCTCTGTACAAATTTAATACCGTTTACAATACTTGTTTGGTTTACAGTAGCAGTATCGCCAATAACATATTTAGGGTACACTGTAATAGAATCTATAGTGTAGGGTATGGTAGACTTTGGAGGCGTATTTTTCTTTAAACGAAGAAAAAGGTCAAATTTAGACGTATCGTATCTATTGGTATCTGCTTCAAAAATTAGAAAATCTGAGTTAAAATTGTAGTATCCTCGCTGTTTTAGTCGATTATCTATACGTTCTCTCTCAAATTTCATTAATTCTAAATCAAATCTATTTCCAGGTTTAATTTTAGTATCGGCTAATATTTCTTGTATTTCAGCATAAATAGGTAATGAATCTTTGTCTAGTTCAAATTTTTCTAAACGGTAGGGACGTGGCAAGTTAGTGGTATAGGTTACGCCAGCATATTTTTTAGTGCTATCTATTTTAGACTTTACTTTGCTGTAAAAAAAGCCTCTGTTATCTAATCTGTTTAATATTAGTTTTTCTACACGTTTAGGATCTACATCTGACAAAAAAACAGGTTCTTCTCCAAACTTTTTATTCAGCCATTTATTAATAAATCCGGGTTTTTCTTTTTGTGCTTTGTAGTGATAATATAAACCTAAGTTGCTGCCAAGAAATTTAGAATTTGGTTGAAGCGGTATTAATGTATTTAGCTCTTCTTTTACTATTTTGGTTGCTATGGTATCTTCTTCAGTTTCTACTATTATTTTAGACCCTGCATATAATATTTCATCTTCAGGTATAAACTTAGCTACGCTACAAGAATAGCAAACCACTAGTGTTAGCAGAATAAAAATATAACGGTATGGTGCGTTTTTTTTCAAATTAAAGTATGCTTTATTGTTTAGGATTAGCCAGTAAGCTTATCCGTTTTATAATTACTTTTCACTTTTTGTGTCTACTTGCTTTTCCTTTTCTTCTTTCTCTTTTGCTTCTTTGTTTTTAGCCTTTTCTTCTTTTTTAAGAGGACTAAACAGCTCACTAAAACTATTAAATTCTCTATTAAAAATTAAGGCGACGCCAGTTAAAATAAGCTGACCATCTATAACATTCTGGTATTCATTTCTACGAAACCCTTTAAGTCGGTATCTTCCATCTTCAGACAATAAATACTCCAGACTTACATTACCAATAATAGGTGTTTCTCCTTGGTCTTCTTGTGCACTACCTTCTACATCTACAGCGCTACCTGCAGACACAATTAACCTATTATTAAATAGTTTTTTCTTGGCATTTATGTTTAGTTGGGTTCTGTCTTGTGGGTTATCTCCTTGGTAGTCTGTAAAGCTATCCAAATCAAAATCTAGCTCAAAACCAGAACTCCCAAATATTTTATCAGAAAAAGCATTTAATTCTCCAGAAAGCACCTTATTTACATTGTTACGTGCAATTGTTGCTGTACCGCCACCGCTACCATCACTGCCAGTATCAGGGAAAAACCGGTTTAAAGCCAATAAAGAAAATACTTGTTTGTTTAGTTCGGTTTCTTGTTCGTTTAACTGTTGTACTCGTGCGTAAACAGCACCACTTAAAGAGCCTTGTGCTTCTTCTGGCATATCTAAATCAAAAGACAACTCAGGTTTTAATAATTGTCCGTCTACATTTAAGTAGACCATAAATGGTAGTACTTGTTGGTATTTGCTAGAAACGCTGGCATCTTCACTAGAAGTAACACTAGCCATTAATGTACTTGCAGATGTTTCTACATTATAAATAGCTGTAACATCTAAATCTGCATCCATTGGGTTTCCTTGCCAAGTAATAGTACTACCAGGTTTAATAGTAAATTTCCGTTTTACTAAATTATAAAGAATAGTCTCGTAATGGCCATCTTTAAGCTCGTACCTTCCGGAGAGACTCATATTTCCATTAGAATTCATACCAAAATTTAAAGCTGCATCTCCAGAAACTCTAAGGTTATCACCCGTTTTTTTATCAATTATAACATTAAAAACAGCATCATTAGCAATTTCTAAAACCGTATTTACTTTATACCCTTTAAATATAGAAGAAGACTCTTCTTTGTCTTTACGGGTAAGTATATCATCAGGATTTTCTCTATTTACAAAAATTACAATACCATCTCTTTCTTCTACATCTAGCTGCGATTCTGGTACAACGTATGTAATGTCTGTAACTTTGCGCACTCTAAGTAAACCAGAGACAATAGGGAGGCTCATATTACCTTTTACAGTAATATCTGCATCCATACTTGCTTTACCGTAAAACAACTCGTTATCTTCTTTGGTAGAGTTTATGACCTGGAACGCATCTGCTTTTAAATTAAGATCAAAACTAGGGTTGGTTAATTCTTTGGTTTTAATGGCTCCGTTTAAGGTAAAACTATTGTTATTGTTATCGTTAATCTCAAAATTATCTAGAAATAAGCCCGAGTTATTGATCTTTAGTTTTTCATTAGAAATTTTAAAAACTGAATTTAAGTCTGCTACTTTAAACTGAGTATCATTAAATGTAAAATCTCCATTGTATTCTGGATCTGTAGTAGTGCCAGATACTTTTACAGTACCAGAAATAGCACCTTCTGAGTTTGTTATAGCACCTTCTGCAAAAGATTCTATAATTTTTAATTCTAATTTATTAAGGTCTAAGTCAAGATTTAGTTTTGTGCCATTCTCAGCAGCAGCATAATCTCCAGTAAGATCCATATCTATACCGCCATCTTTTAAAGATAAGTCAAAATTGTATTTAGAATTACTTGTAGATTCGGCATTAAGACTAAGATTACCCAACGAGTTTTGTAAAGCTTTTAACTGGTTAATTTTAAAATCGGCTACAATTCCTGAGGCTCCAAAAGGATTTTCTACCACTAGGCTACCATTTACCAAACCAGAAGCTAGTGCTTCATCTGGGTTTAATAGGCTTAAAAAAGTCTGAAGGTTAAAATTACTAAACGCAACACCCAAATGTTCTTTTGTGCTACCAGCAATAGCGTTACTAATTAATAGTTCTTGCGTGTCTTTGGTAAATTTTACATCTTTAAAGTTTAATAATTTTTCTGCAATAGTAATGTTGTTTTCTTGCGGAATTGTCCATTGTTTTTTATTAAAAATAAGTTCAGACGGATTTATATGAACTTGAACTGTATCTTTTGCTAGCGTTACTTCTGATGCTATATGTACCAGTTTTTTATCATCGTCAAAAGATGTAAAATCTAATAAAAGCGCATTGTTTTTTAAATTACCCGTAAATAAGGTTTTCTTTATTAAAATAGGATCTGCTACCAAGCTTTTAAGTCCGGCAGAGAAGTTTAAATCTGTAGCATCACCATTTACCAATATACTAAGACTATCTATTACAGTGCCATTATAAACTGCAGAAGGCATTAAAAGTTGTGCACTTAAATTTTTAGTAGTTGCATTAAAATTAGCCTTCATTGTAATAGAATCTAATTGCTCTATACCGTTTAGCAAAACATCAGTTACAATAGGAGAGGGCTTTAACAGAAAGTTTACATCTACTACAATAGGACTCACAATAGTATCTATTTTTTTAGTAGAAAAATAACTTTTAAACTGTTTGTCTATGGCAGAAAACACAAGTTCTGGTGAACCATTAGAGGTTAGGTTTCCTTTAAGAAAATCACTAGAAACAAGCATTTTTGTATTATCGGCATCAATTTTTGCATCTAGCGTTACATTGTCCATTCTGTATTGCTCATTATTATACACAGCAATAGTTTCTAAAATGTCCATTTTTAGTTTAAAATCTTCCGGATTACCACTAAAATTTGCATTTAACTTAGTTCCAAGTTTTATATTCTCTTGCGTAACTCCTAATGCATATAAATCTGCACCAATAAGGTTTAGTTTTAACTGTATACTAGATGCAATAGAATCTAGTTTAAGCTGAGTATTTGTTTCTATGTTTAAGTTATCATCCTTAAAATTTAGATCAATATTACCCTTGCCATTTGTAATTTTTCCTGATAAATTAAGCGATGAAAAATCGTAATTATTAAAGTCTAATGTAGTAAACTGTGTGTTTAAAGTTGCATTTAAGGTGTTTATACTAGAACCATTACCTGCAGCATTCATAGTAAAAGAAAGTCCGCCTAATTGTTCATTTTTTAGCAGCTTATCTAACCGTAGATTGTCAACATTTAAATTACCAGTAAAAGCGATTTTAGTTGTATTGCTATAGTTTCCGGTAAGTTTTGCTGTTCCTTCAGGGATTTTAAGTTCTAAGTTGCCTTTTACATTTGTTGGACTACCACTTGCCATAGCAGTTAAAGTAATGGTTTTAGGCACACTAATTCCAAGGTCTTTTTCAGAAACAAAATTTAGAACATCTTTACGGTCTGTAGTTGCTTTTATAGTATTAAAATTAAACAAAAGCGAATTAGTATCTGTAACATTATTTAATTCCCCTTGTGCAATTAATTGTGTGTTTTTCCCCCATTTTAGCTTTAAATCTGGAATTTTAATAGCTTTTAGGCTTCCTTTTGCTGTAATATTGCCTATTATCTGTTTATGGGCAACCTTGGTAATATATTCGTTTTTAGCTAAATCTGGTTGAAAAACATGAGCATCGGTTATTGCTACATTTAGCTTGGGTATAAAAAGATTTAGAGTTGCTAATTCTGGAGTATCTATAAGTTGTTGTATAGAGGTGTAATTAAGTGATGCATTACCAGATAAAGCACTCCTATTGGTTTGCAGCTCTAGATCTGAAACCGTAGTAGAAGTATTATCTACACTAGCTTTTAAAGCAGCGTTTTTTAGGGTGAAACCACTTTGCTCTTTAAAAGAAAAAGCATCTAAAGATACATTGGCTTTACCGGCTGTATAGTTTATGTTACTGGCTTGTATATTAAAATCTGTAATAGCCATTGCAGAAGCGTTAAATATGCCTGTAACTGGTTTTTGGTCTCCGTTTAAAATAGTTATATTATTGTCTGCTAAATCTACTTTTTGTAGTTGCACGGTGTATTTAGGCCATTTAAAGGAAAGATTATTTTTAGGTACGCTAAGACTATCATTTTTACTTACTTCTTGTTCAGCTGTTTTTAGGTATACTGTAGAATTTTTTAAACCTACATAGTCTATGTTAAAAACGTTGTTTGCTAGATCTGCCTTTGGAATATCTAATGTAAAAGCACCAACTTTTACAGTTGCTAGCATATGATCTGGAACCGACTTATAATTTGCTTTTATTGCCTTTAAAGATAAGTTGTTTATAACAAAATAGGGTAGTGCAGATGCTGTAGTGTCTTCTTTGGCTATAGGAAAAGCTTTGGTTTGCGTGTAGTTAATGTTGGTTTCTTTTATAGCAAGTTCATCAACTATAAAACGCATTTTTTCTAGGTTAATCTCATCTACGTCTAACTCTAAATTGCCTAATTTAAAATGACTATTTACCCCTAAAAATGCATCATTGTACGTAACATCAAAATCAGAAAAAGAAACAGTACCAATAGTAATATCTAAGGGTTTGCTTTCTGTGGGTGTTGTTACCGTATCTTGCGTAGCAAAGGCATTGACTAAAAAACTAAAGTTAAATTCTTCAGTGTCTTCTTTTCTTGTAATATTGGCTTTTAAACCATTCCATTCTAAGGATTTTAATTCTATAGTATTACCCCAAATAATAGGTACAAATGGTACATTAGCTTCAATGTTTTTAGAATATACTAGTGTGTCACCTTTTTTGTCTTCTAAATAAAGGCCTTCTAAAAAAATGTTACCGGAAAAAGTTAAAAAAAGACGCTCTATACGTACCTCTGTATTTGTTTTTTTAGAGACGTAATTTACAACTTTGTTCACTATAATATCTTGTCCCCACTGACTTCTTATAAATAGTATAACACCTATAAATAGTAGCAGCAGTACGGCAAGTACTTGTAGTGAACGCTTAAGAATACGGTTTTTTTTCTTTTTCATCTAAGACACAAATATCTAATAATTTTATGGAAAGAATATCCTTTACGGCACCTACTTTTGTTAGAGTGTAAGATTTAACATCAATCTATAAAAATATTAAAGTTATAACTACATATTTGGTATTTAGATATCTAAGGTTATAGTGCTTACTATTTTAAAAATTGATGTGAATAATAAAGTCACATTGTTTATGAAATTGTGAAATGATTTGTATTTTACTAAAAAAATAGAAGTAGAATGAGTAAAGAAAAGTTTATGCAAGAAGCTGTAAATGCAGCTTTAAAAGGAATGCAAAACAACGAAGGCGGCCCATTTGGCTGCGTTATAGTTAAAGACGGAAAAATTATTGGTCGTGGTAACAACAAAGTAACATCTACCAATGACCCAACAGCGCACGCAGAAGTTACAGCCATTAGAGATGCGTGTAAAAACTTAGATTCGTTTCAGTTAGACGGTTGCACAATTTATACCTCTTGTGAGCCTTGTCCTATGTGTTTAGGTGCAATTTACTGGGCAAGACCAGACAAAGTATACTACGGAAGTACCCAAGGAGATGCCGCTAATATTGGTTTTGATGATGAGTTTATTTACAAAGAAATTCCGTTACCTTATAGTGAAAGAAGTATACCTTTTGAGCAATTAGCGCCAGAAATAGCTATAAAGCCTTTTCAAGAATGGACAAAAAAAGAAGATAAAACAGAGTACTAATTATAAGTTACTTGGTTTTAAAGCACTACTTAAACAAGTTAAATACTGGTTTAAGTAGTGCTTTTTTTATTGATTGGAGAATAAAATGTATAGCGTTAACAAAAAATTTAATTGCGATAATACCACAATACAAATACCTATAATTTTGACTTTTAAAAAAAAGATATGGAAAATTGGTTGTTTGCCTCAGGTGAAATTATAGGAAAAGTTATACTAAGTATTTTAGCAATTTTTACAATAGTTATTGTAATTACCAGAATATCTGGCTTACGTACTTTTTCCAAAATGTCTAGTTTTGACTTTGCATCTACCATTGCAATAGGTTCTATATTAGCGTCTATAGTTTTAAATTCTAGCCAATCTATTACTAAAGGTGCAATAGCTTTGGGTGGTATTATATTATTTCAATCTGTTTTTTCATATTGTAAACGCAAGTTCTCCTGGTTTAATAGCTTGTTTACTAACAGTCCAATGTTATTAATGGAAAATGGCGAATTTATATTTAACAATTTAAGAAAAACAAATGTAGATGCTAAAGATGTGTATGCTAAGCTTAGAGAAGCTAATGTAAAAGATAAAAGCGAAGTTTTAGCCGTAATATTAGAAAGCACCGGAGATATATCTGTACTACATAAAAGTAAAGATGTTGAGCTGTCTAAAGACATTTTAACGGGTGTTAAAAAGTAAACAGATTAAAAGATATGCATTACTTTTGTACTAATTAGGTATTATAAAAACTATAATTTGTTAGAAAAAAGGCAACAATTGCCCTCAGAGCAATTAACAGATACAGACTATTTTATTTACTGCTTAGAGGCTGTAGAAGATATAGAAATTGATACGGTTACCACTGCACAAAAAAAGTTAGCAGAATTAACCTCGCAATATGGTGTAGCTAGTATTTATAAAACGTGCGATACCATTGAAGGTTTAGAGACAAGCTTAAATACATTGATCCTAGATGATCATAATTTTAAGAACTATGAAATTATTTACCTGGTTATAACAGGTGAAGCAAATAGTATTTGTTTAAACGACTATTACTATAGTTTACAAGAAATTGCAGAAATTTTTGAAGGAAGATTAGAAGGTAAGATTTTACATTTTTCAAACGCAAAAATCTTAGATTTAGACGAGGAAGAAGCACAATATTTTATAGATATCACTGGTGCAAGAGGTGTTTCTGGTTACGGTAATGCATATAACGGCGTAACTAGCTCGGATCTAGATATAGCATTCTTTAACTTATTTAAAGAAGATGATAATATGTTTGATGTTGTAGAAGAGTTACATCAAAGACATTATAAAATGTGTAAACTATTAGATTTTAGATTGTATTATTAATTTACCTGTAATAACTACACTTTTAAATACAAAACACTTGGTAAACTATTAATTATAGACAATTAAATGTTTTTCTCGCTTAAATATTTCCAGTAACGTTTAGGTACATGTTGTACGTGGAGTTTCATATTTTTTCTAGATGCAATATTTGTACTTTTAAAATAATCGTTCCATAATTGCTGAAATTCTAATTCTACTTCAGCAAAAATAGCTGAAGAAGTTTTTGTAGGATCAAAATTAGCATCTAACTCTAGCGTAATTATATCTACCTTTTTTAAATCGTAATAAATACCATATTTACGCTTTAAATCATAAATAAGCCATTTTTGGTCTGCATAGCGCTTTTCAAAATGTTTTTTTATAAGTGGTAGCACATTAAAATCTGGTTCTATATTGGCAAAATAAACACCATCTTTAGTAAGTTTAAATCGTACAAAAGCTTCCATTCTGTGTTTTTCCCTTCCAACGTTTTTGGTAAGCTTGGCTATATCTAAAATATGTTTGTTTGTAAAGTCAGACCCAACATTTTTTTTAGATGCAAACACATACACTATGGCATTGTATAACGTATCTTCTACAATGGTTTTTTCACTTAAAAAAGCATAATAAAACCGACGTACTTCGTCTGTAGACATTTTCTTTTTTAAGCCAGCCCAAACACGGTTTGCTTTTTCTTGGTTGGTATATACTGTTTCAGAACCACCAAACAAAGGTTCCTGAAATCGTTGTTTAGTAACAATTTTAACTGTTTTTAATTTCATCTCAAAAGCAGTAAAAACCGCAGTTAAAAATCCATCAAAAGATCCGTCATAAATTAGTGTTGTTTCCATAACACAAGTCTATCCAAAAAGATTTAATTGGTTGCTAAGTAAATCTGTATACTTACTGCTGGAGTTTTGTAATATTAACCCCTTAATTTTTTCGGCAGTTAAATCTCTAGTTTCAAATTTATTAGACGCACAAACTAAAAAGTATTGCGCACGATTTAACGATACGCCAATAGCTTTTAAATGGTCCCAATTAAGTTCTCTGTAACGTCTAGCTTTTAGTATTTTATAAACAGATTTCATACCCAAACCAGGTATTCTTGCCAGCATATGCTTATCGGCCTTATTTACATCTATAGGATACTCGTGTAAATTACGTAAAGCCCATCCTAATTTAGGATCAATATCTAAATCTAAATGTTGGTGCTGTTCGTTTAAAATTTCTTCAATATTAAACCCATAAAATCGCAATAACCAATCGGTTTGGTACAGTCTGTTCTCGCGTAGCATAGGAACAGGAGTTCCAATTTGTGGCAAGCGCGTATCATAACTAATAGGCACATAACCAGAGTAGTACACACGTTTTAAATTAAAATTTTTGTAAAAGTAATTAGAGGTGTACATAATTTGCATGTCATTTTCACCACTAGCGCCCACAATCATTTGTGTGCTTTGTCCACCAGGTGCGTATTTTGGCGTACTTTTAATAAGTTTCTTTTCTTTTTTATACTGTATAATTTCATTTTTAACCTTTATCATAGGTTTAATAAAATCGGCTCTATTTTTATCTGGAGCCAAAAGCTTTAAGCCTTTTTCAGTCGGAATTTCAATATTTACACTTAGTCTATCTGCATATAAACCAGCCTCACGCATTAACTCATCACTAGCACCAGGAATAGATTTTAAATGTATATATCCGTTAAAGTTTTCTTCTAAACGCAATTTTTTAGCCACAGCAACCAAGCGTTCCATAGTATAGTCTGCACTTTTAAAAATTCCAGAGCTTAAAAAAAGACCCTCAATATAATTACGTCTGTAAAAGTTTATGGTTAAATCTACCACCTCTTGTACTTTAAAAGCAGCACGCTTAATATCATTGCTTTTGCGCGTAACACAGTAGGCACAATCAAATATACAATAGTTGGTAAGTAGTATTTTTAGTAGCGATACACAACGGCCGTCTTCTGTATACGTATGGCAAATACCAGAAGCAGATGCATTACCTAATCCTTTATTAGTGTTTGTTCTGTTGCTACCGCTAGAGGAGCATGATACATCATACTTTGCAGCATCTGCAAGGATGTTTAATTTTTCTTGTACACGTTCAAAAGACATACCTAAAAATTTGAGTTTAGACTGTAAAGATACAATGTAAACAAATAAAAAACACATTTTGTAATTAATTTATATCTCATATTATGATATATAAGTGTGTAATTTACTATATTTGACACTGAAAATAATGCAGTTATGAACCGTATTAAGTACGTATTAGAAGACAAAGGAATAAAGCAAACTTGGTTAGCAGAAAAGCTAGGTAAAAGTTACAATATGGTAAATTCTTATGTACAGAATAGGAGGCAACCTAGTTTAGAATTGTTGTATGAAATTGCCCATATTTTACAAGTAGAAGCCAGAGATTTGTTAGACGGCAACCAAGCAGTTTTTAACACCAATAATACAGTTAAAACAGACACTGTTAGTATACCTTTAGTAGGCTCTGTAGCGTGCGGATTGCCAATTTTTGCAGAAGAACATATTGAAGCTAAAATTGAAGTTTCTACCAAGCTAGTAAAAAAACCTTCAGATTATTTTTTGCTAAGAGCTACAGGAGACTCTATGAACAAAAAAGGAATAAACAGTGGCGATTTACTACTAATAAAACGCCAGCATACTGCAGAAACCGGAGATCTAGTACTTGCCTTGTTAGATGATGAAGCAACGGTTAAAGAGTTTATAAACAACGGTAGCAACCTTGTTTTAAAACCTCACTCTACAAACCCAAAACACCAACCAATTATTTTAACTACAGACTTTAAAGTACAAGGTGTTGTAGCAGATGTTATTAAGGTGTAGTTAAATACATAAGTTTTTTAGTATTTTCTTTTGTACAAAGCAGGAGGGAAGTAGCATTTTGTATTTAGGATAAAAGATGTTACACATAATTAATTTTATACCATTTATAAATAAATAGTACCCAAGTACACATATCCGTAATTGTAGTAAAAAAAATAGTTCTACATTGTAGGGGAATTAAACAACCAAAAGTAAACCAAACTACACTATGTGCGTTTATATGTAGTTAGCTGTAATTTCCATAAAAACTCAGAATGAAAGAAGAACTTCATATTCAATTTGAAAATTGTTTCGGAATCGGAAAATTAGACCACTTATTTGATTTCAGCATAAGTAATTCATATCTAATTTACGCCCCAAATGGAACGATGAAAACCTCTTTCGCAAAAACATTTGATTTAATTTCGAAAAATGATTCGAAACAAAAACCTAGCGATAGAATTTATAAGAATAGAATTACTAAATACGAAGTTCTAATTGAAAATAAGGAGATTAATCCAGAAGATATATTAGTAATAAACGCTGAAGATAATAATTTCGATGCATCAAGTAAAATCAGCAGTTTCTTAGCTAGTAAAGAATTAAAACAAGAATATGATTCTATCTACAAAGAATTAAATGACAATAAAGTCGAATTTATAAAAAAACTAAAAATTATATCACAAAGTACGGATTGTGAAACAGAATTTATAAATACGTTTTCAGAAGATGAAAACGCTAATTTTTTTGAGGTTTTAAATCAACAAATTATTAATCTAAAAGCAAAATTTGAAAAATTTGATTTTAGATATAATGATGTTTTTGACAGGAAAGGAAACGTGAAAAAATTTCTTGATAAAAACAAAACTATTTTAGACCAATACATTAATGATTACAAAAATATTATTTCTAAATCAAGGTTCTTTAAAGATTCAACTGATAATACTTTTGGGACTTATCAAGCAAACGTTATTATCAAATCTATTGAAGATAATTCTTTTTTTCAAGCAGGTCATAAGTTTGTTTTAGAAGATGGTACTGAAATAGAAAATGTAGAAAATTTAAAATCAATAATTCAAGATGAAATTCAAAATATTTTAAATGATGAAAAACTAAAAGCATCCTTTGAAAAAGTAGATAAAGCAATTGGTGCTAATGCAGAATTAAGGTCTTTTAAAAACGTTTTAGAAAAAAACAACTTAATTCTAATTAAACTAAAGGATTATGAAAAATTTAAACAAGAAATTTGGATTAATTATTTTTCAGAAATAAAGGAAGAAGCAATAGAATTATTAGATTTTTATAAATCCAAAAAAGCTAGGTTAGAAAAAATTATTAGCGATGCTAAAAAGGAATTTACTTTATGGAAAAATATTGTAACCACCTTTAATTCTAGGTTTCACGTTCCTTTTAAAGTAAATATTATAAACCAAGAAGATATAATATTAAAACAAGAGACAGCTAATCTAAACTTTGATTATTCTGACAGAGGAAAAGAACCAATAAAACAAACCCGAGATAATTTACTTTCAATACTAAGTAAAGGAGAACAAAGAGCTTATTTTATTTTACATTTCCTATTCGAAATTGAAGCTCGAAAATTAAAGCAAAGTAGAGATTTACTAATATTCGATGATGTTGCAGATTCATTTGACTATAAAAATAAATTTGCAATTATTGAATACATAAAAGAGATTCACGAAAAAAATGATTTTAAAGTTATTATTTTAACTCATAATTTTGACTTCTATAGAACCATTACATCAAGACTGTATTTAAATAGAGATGTAATTTATATGACAACAAAAAATTCAGAAAATGAAATCACTTTACATAAAGGTGAATATGTAAATGATGTTTTTAGTTATTTTATTAAAAAATTTAAGAAAGAGAAGTTTTTTATTAGCTTGATTGCATTTGTAAGGAACTTAATTGAATACAGTGAAAGCAAGAATAATCAAGATTATTTAATCCTAACAAGTTGCTTGCATCGAAAAGAAGAGTCAGAAAATTTACTAGCTAAAGACATTTTTAAAATATTTCAAAAGAAACTAATCTTTTTAAAAGATAAAGCAATTGATTTTGGAGAAGAAAATTTAATTCAGTTAATAATCAAAACAGCAGATTCTATAAAATCAGATGACTCAAATGAAATAGCTCTAGAAAATAAAATTTGTTTAGCAGTTGCAATTAGATTAGAAACAGAAAAATACTTGATTAATAAACTTCCTGATTTTGATTTAAAAGCTATAAATAAAAACCAAACTCAAGTTTTGTTTAAAGAATATTGTAAAAAATATCCTGACAGTCAAAATAGTTTGAAAATAGATAAAGTCAACTTAATGACACCTGAAAACATTCATATTAATGCATTTATGTTTGAACCTTTAATTGATATGTCTATGATTCATCTAATGAATTTATATAAAGAAATAAAAAGTTTGAATTAATAAAAAAAACTGGGCATAACACCGTCTATAATTAATTACTAGTTTTAGCTAGTTTAGAAAGTCCTTACGGATTTTCTATTCGGTTTTTATTTGCTAAATTAGGTGCTTAAACACGCAACTAATTTTACACAAACAGGTTTGCAGTAATATGAAAAAAGAAATTCAAAACAGAAAGGTTTCACTTAGATATATTTGTTTAGTTTCATTTATCTCAATTAGTCTTTATTCTTGTATAATGGGAAAACATTATCCAGCGAAGATATCTAAATTTCACCCACTTTTTTGGGGTGAGATTAAAGAAAATAATTTGAAAGGAATTGCAGACACCACAGTTGTTTTTATTACCGGAAAGGTGAATAATTATGCTTTGAATGCAGAAGAAGGAATTGAACTAATTTTTCTTAATAAAGAAAACAACAAAGAATTTAAAACAATTACTGATTCTAATGGTGATTTTAAAACAGAAATAATTAACGGATTATACAAATTAGAGATAATACCCTACGAATATGGGAGGACCCCAACATTAAATTTTGAAAATTTAAATTTTAAACCTGGAGAAATACGAGAATTAGTAATTTATACGGAATCATCTTCTGAGACTATAGCGAAGGATACCATTTTTAAAAGTAAAAGAGCTTATAATAAATATCTCAAAAGGTAACAGCTTTAGAATAGAAAAAGATTAAAAAATAGCCTAGAAGCCTAGTGACTATCAGACTTTCTATATGTGATTTATTTGCTAAATTAGGTGCTTAAACCACGTAACAAAATCATACACTACACCATTAGACGAGATAAAAAAGATGAGAAAAATAATATTTATAGTTTTAATTGTACCAATGTTTGCTTTTGGTCAAGACACCCTTAATGTCAGCAAAGACCAAAGAACCTTCTGTTTAAATGTAGTTAAGTCAGTAATAGAACATAATTGTGATCAATATTATAACTCAATAAATGACAGTATTGTATTTTTTCATAAGATGAGAGACACAATAATACCTAAATCTGCCTTAAAGCCTCAGTTGATGGAATTATGTAATTCCATCGTAAAAAACGACTCTCTAGATTATCAATATTACCTTAATAACTTTAAAATGCAATTTTATAATGTAAACGAAGTTGCAGAAATTATAAGCCGGGGAAGAAAGGAAAGAAACTTGTCAACGTTAAAATATTATAAAATCAAGGATGGAGATATTTTTTTTCAAGGAGCTAATCATAAAACAAGAGATAGAGCAGACTTCATCTTAGATGATGCTTTTAAATTTATTTTCAGAAAAATAGACGGAGAATATAAAATATTACTAATTGCTCCCTAAAATAAATACAACTAACACCAATACAACAAAGTACTTTAGTAAAAAAGTAAAAACTACTAATTTTTAGCCAAAGTACTTCTGTATGTATTATTAAATATTAAGTTGCTAACGCATTTAATCATTAACTATAAATGCGTGTATAACTCCTGGTAACCAACCAATAATAGTTAGTATAAGACTAATAAAAAATGTTTTTCCTATTCCGTGTTTCATAAATACTGTTAAAGGTGGTAGTATTATATTTAGTATAATTGTTAGTATTGACATATGTAGTTGTTTTAATTGTTAAACAGTTACGTTAGTTGTTTCTGTACGTATTGTTATGCCAAATTAAATGTATTCTGCCTGAAGCATTAACTCAATTCGTAATATTATTAACCTTATTGAGATTGTGCTAATTTGCTTATAATTAAAACAGAACTTTGGCTTTGTTAGGATGCTCGTTTTTAAAAGCCAGTAATTTTTAGTACATCAATTTTACATTCTGCTTTTTTTTGATAGTGTTTTTTTATAAAAAGCCAATTTCACGAGAATCGCGTATTTAAAAATTTCTGTACCTAAATACAGAATACGCAATTTATTAGTAGTATGTATTTTAATGACAAAAAAGTACAAATAACAGTACTAGGAGGGAAGTAGCGTGTACGTTTATCGGTATTTATTCTTTTTTAAGCTGTTTTTAAAATATTCTTTTTATATTAAATGAGAATACTAAAACATACATATTGAAAAAAAAGCTACTTCTAATCTTACTTGTATGTTGCAATAATGTGACTGTTTTCTCTCAAAGTAATTTAGATAAAGTTGTAGATAGTGTAAATGTATTAATTGTATTATCTAAGAAACAAAATTTAAATGGAAATTATAAAGATGCACTTGAGTCTGCTATTTCTGCAGTAAAATTTGCTAGTGCAAAAAATGATAAAACACTACAAGCAAAAGCTTATGTAAGTTTAGCTAATACCTACCTAATAATTGATGATGCCGATAATGCTAAAAAGTATTATAATATAGCATTAAATAAAGCCAAAAACACAGATAATTACTTTGTAAATGTAGCTAGTCTTAATGGTTTAGGAAATATATATTCAATTGATTTTAGTACAGCAGATAAAGCCGCAAGCTATTTTGAAACCTCCATAGTACACGCATTAAAAGCAGGTAAAAACGAATATGCATTTTTAACGTATTTTAATATAGCTGGTATGTATTTAAATTTTGAAGATGCAGATAAAGCTTATCCATATATTATAAAAGCAGAAAAGCAATTAACAAAAATTGATAAGGAAAAGCCCTTAAATGCTGCGCTATTGAATTTAAATTTTGCCATATACTACAAGTTAAAAAGCAATTATAAAGTTGCTGCAAGCTATATAGAAAAAGCGCGAGTAATAGGAGAAGAGCATAAGCTGAATAGAGAACTAATAGATATTTATGATTTTAAACATGAAATTCATCAAGAATTAGGTGAATATGATTTGGCAATTGAGAGCCTTAAAAAACAATATTATTATAAAGATTTAAACTTTAATGCTGAAAAAAACCTTCAAATAGAAGAAGTTACAGCAAATTTTAAAGTGAATGAGTTTAAGGAAGCAGCTAAAGCATCTAAGTTAAAAACCAATTATATAATTATAGTAGGTATTGGTTGCTTGTTGTTTTTAAGTACTTGTTTTTTAGTGTTTTATAATTACAAAAAACGCTTGTCTTTTGTAAAACTAGAGAAAAAAAACGAGGCACTTTTGCAAGCTAAAAATGAAGCTGAACGTGCTAATAGATTAAAATCTGAATTGCTAGTAAACATTAGCCATGAATTACGTACACCCTTATACGGAATTGTTGGTATTACAGATATGCTTATAGAAAATAAAGAAGCAAAAAGCAACCAAGAGCAACTCCTTAATTCTTTAAAATTTTCTGGAGATCATTTAATATCCGTTGTAAATAATATACTAAGAATTAATGAGGTAGAGTCTAATAGTGTTAGTTTAGAAATAACTAAGGTTAATTTACATTCGCTTTTAAAAAATATAGTAAGCTCTTTAAATTACTTAGCAGATCAACAAGAAACTCAATTGGTCTTAAACATTTCTAAAGACATTTTAGAAGTGTACAAGATTGATGGCGCTAATTTGTCAGAAGTACTTATAAAACTAATTGATAATGCCATAAAGCACACTAAAAATGGTGTTGTTAAAGTTTCTGTAGACTTGGTTAAGAGAAAAGAAAATAAAGATGATATAGAGTTTAAGGTTTCAGATACAGGAATTGGCATATCTAAAAAAAATCTAGCTGTGATTTTTGATAACTTTAAACAAGGAAATTCAGAACAAAATACATCTTATGGCATTGGCCTAGGACTACCTATTGTTAGGCATTTAATAAAAATTATGGGTAGTACATTATCTGTAAATAGTAATGTAGGTAAGGGGTCTCAGTTCTCATTTATATTAGAATGCGAGGTTTTAAAGGATGATTTAAACATAGAACCTGTACAAACTAAAAAGAACATAAATATATTAGTTGTAGAAGACAATAAGATAAACCAACTTGTTACAAGTAAGCTAATTACATCTCTTGGTTATACATGCACAATTGCAAAAAATGGTTTAGAAGCTGTAAAATTATGTAACAACAATGTTTACGATTTAATACTTATGGATTTAAATATGCCATTTATGAATGGTTTTGACGCATCTAAAGCTATTAAAGCAAAGAATAACAATATACCAATTGTTGCATTAACAGCATTAGAAATTAGTGAAGTTAAAGAGCGTTGCCTAAAAGCAGGTATAAAGAGTATTACTAACAAACCAATAAGTAAAGAAGGCTTAGAAGAACTAATACAAATTAATGTGTTACATTAATAATTGCGGAACCTTTTAGATACTAAAATTAGTGTTACCTAATTTATAAGGTTCATATATTCTAATTTAAAATTGTTTATGCAACTACGTAGGAGGAAAGCGATAGCATAGCTTTAACTATTTCAGTTAGCAATACAAATTCTTAAGTAAATACGCTGCCAGTACTATTTTAATCAACTAATAGTACAATTGCATACTTCTTAAATAGCTGTTGATTGCCAATTAAACTCATTATAGGTATTGTAATAAGTTTTGTTTTCCTTAAAATTTCCCTAGTACAAATAGAGCGTAACTAAAGTCTACAAAAAAGATAAAGGCATTTTAATGCAACTATGTTGCGTTATGTGATAATAATATTATATTTGCAACTTAGTTGTATTAATAAAATATGTAATGATTATCACAAACCAAAAATCAGATAACATAGGAGCAATTGCAAGCTCACTATGTCTTATACATTGTGTGGCTACACCACTATTATTTATAGCGCAAACGTGCTCTATAACTTGTTGTAGTGCTACACCAATTTGGTGGAAATCTATAGATTATTTATTCTTAATAATTTCATTTTTTGCCATTTACCGTTCTACAAAAACTACTACAAGTAATTGGATAAAGCCAGCCCTATGGTTCAGTTGGATTCTTCTATTTGTAATTATATTAAATGAAAAAATAGCGTGGTTTAACTTTCCAGAAAGCCTTTTATATGCGCCGGCTTTACTACTTATTGCTTTGCATTTATACAATAGAAAATACTGCCAATGTAAAACCACTAATTGTTGTGTAAATGAAAAGTAAAGAAGAAATTATAAAAGCAGGAGATAATCATTTTTCAACAAATATAAAAACGCCTTTGCGTCTAGATGCCTTTAATAAATCTGACGATGAAAAAATAAAGAATATTCAGCATCATTTTAAAATGATAATGGAAGAGATGGGACTAGATTTAACTGATGATAGTTTATCTGGCACACCATACCGGGTTGCAAAAATGTATGTAAAAGAATTATTTTATGGACTAAACCCAATAAACAAACCTAAACTGTCCACCTTTGAAAATAAGTACAGTTATAAAAAAATGCTAGTAGAACAGAATATTACTATAGATTCTGCTTGCGAGCATCATTTTTTACCCATAATAGGCTATGCAAATGTTGCATATATACCTAAAAATAAAGTAATTGGACTATCTAAAATTAATCGTTTGGTAGATTATTATGCACGTAGGCCACAAGTTCAAGAACGTTTGGTTATCCAAATATTAAATGATTTGCAAACTGTTTTAGAAACTAAAGATGTTATTGTTTCGGTAACAGCAAAACACCTTTGTGTTTCCTCTAGAGGTATAAAAGACCAAAGTAGCTTTACAACAACTTTAGAATATGGTGGCTGTTTTTTAGATACTGAGACCCGTAAAGAATTTCTAAATATTATAAACCAACAAACACCATAAAACCAAAAAAATAATCTCGTAGGAATCTAAGAAAATCGGGTATTTAGAAATTCCCTTTTCATTACAATTAAAACACGCAAACATACAGCCAGCAATAGTGATAGGAGGTAGGTGGAGTGTGTCTATAGTAAAATAGCTATTTATTAAACTTATCTCTTTTTTTCATTCCAAATAGTATTCTGGTTATTTTAAAAGGGTAAATTAATAATCTATATATAATTATAATTAACGGGAAGGTAGTAAAAACTAATAATACAATTTTAGAAGAAATAGACATTTGCAATTGAATGATATAATAACCTACTACAATAATTATTGTTTGATGAAGTATATAGAACGGATATATTGCCTCGTTACATTTTTTGAGTAACTCACTTTTTTTATGAAACCAAATTTGTCCATATCCAAGTAATGTAGTTATGAGTGTCCAACTTACTAAGGCACAAACTACATACCAAATACTCCATCTAACGCTTTTAGATACATACGGAGATACATATTCATTTGGTAAAAAATAGTAGGTGTAAAATAAAATGGAACTTACTATAAACGCTATAAGATTTAATTTTCTGTGTAACTTTAGATATTTCCAAATATTTTTAGATGTGGCAAAAAGAATTCCTGAAATAAAAAAATAACCGTAATAAAAAGTAGAAGAAAGGTTTGTAATATTTTTTGACTCGTCGGGGTATATTTTTTTGAGCAAAATGGTTCCTATTAGTAAGGGAATTACCCATAATAATATTCCGTAGGTTTTAGAAGAAATAACATCAAGGGCATTAATAAATTTAATAGATTTAGATGATTTTATCAGTAAAATTAATGGAATTAAAACAACAGATAAAACAAAAAGATTCTCTATAAACCATAAATGATTTGTTGGAAACAATCCACTTTTATAAACCTCTATATAGTTAGTATACTTATCTATATATTCATAATACGTTTGCGGTGGAATAATAAAAAATATACCAAAAACAAGCGGAATTATTAAACGTGTACTTCGTTCTTTTAGGAATTGAAACCACGTTCTTTTAGAAAACGCTAACATAGTTCCTGTGCCAGATATTAAAAACAATAGCGGTAACCTAAACTGCTCAAAAAACACCATAATATCATCTAGCAATTTACTAGAATCTAAATTCATTATATGAAATTTATCTCCGTTAAAAGGCATACAAATGTGGTGTACATATACGGCAAGTATAGCAATTACACGGAACCAATCTAGATCGTATCGTCTTTTTTTATTTACCAAAATCTCTATTTTTTAGTTAGTGCGTAAACTTAAAAACTAATTAATAAGGGATTATATATTTGTGATAGTCTGCAAGAAGAAGTGACGAAATACAAAATGTTTTATTTATGCTTTAGTGTAGGCAGCATTAAACTTGGTAGTCTTAGAGCGAGAAACAGGAATTGTAATTGAACAATTTTTTAATGACAATTGGTAACCTTGAGCATTACCAGAAATTGATTCAATAGCATTTAAATGCACCAAGTAAGAACGATGTGTTTTAAAGATATATTGGTCTACTGGTTGTAATTGCTTTTCTAGTTCTTTAAGTGTAATACGAATTAATTTTTTACGAATTCCGTTGGCAGAAGAAGTGACTATTTCTGTGTAATTACTTTCTACTTTTGCAAAAAGAAAGTCTTTAATTTTTAGTTCAAAATTATCATTAGAAACGGAGCTATTTATTAAAATTATGATATTGTTTTGTAACTCTAAAGCTTTGTTTTTTGGAAGTTCTCTTAAATTAGTTGTATGCTTATTTATTAGTCGCTCTAAGTTTAGTGGTAATATAATTAGTATTAAAAGAAACCCTACTAAAAAGGTATTACGCATTTCTTCCCATAAATAACGCAAAGACCAATTATCAGGATTTGTATAAATTAGATCTCTTATTAAAAAACTACAAATACCTATAATTAAAAGAATAATGGATAAGTGAAAAATTTCCTTACCAAGAGTCCAAACAGTATTATCTTTTAGTGTTATATCTAATAATCTAAAATAGATATAAGCTATAGGAACAGGAATAAATGCATGAAATAATATAATCCATATAGAATTAATTTTATGCTCAGTAACATTAAAACCAAAAGGCTCAAAAAAATAAGAGAAACTAAAACTTAATATGGAAATAAGTATTAGTAAAACAAATAATCTTTTTGTGTTGTCATAGTAATAAGGATAAGGTTCCTTTAAATATTCTTTAATTTGTGTAAATCTTAATTTCATCTAAAAGCTAAATTAGTTTTTTTACAGCAACTGAATTAATATTTCTTCTAAAAACCAATCCACGAGAATCGCGTATTTAAAAATTTCTGTATCTATTTAAGCGAATGAGCCAGCTAGCGCTTTGGCAAACTACAGTTTCTTAAATAAATTTATTCTCAAAAGTTTCATCTGCAATGTAATGAAACCGAATATTGAGATTAGGTTGGGCGTAGCTATACCAAATAATCTCAATGAGGTTCACGAGCTCCTATTTATCAAATATAAGATAGCGAGCGAGTAAACACTTTTTACGAAACGACGATAGGAGAGAAGTGGAATGTGTGTGGAATGGAAATTTAAGCCAGTAATTTATTTAATTCTGGTGGAACCAATAAAATCACTTGTAATTACATCTTTAATTATGTCAAATATCAATTGAAAACACAATAGTATAGGTTACATTAAAGATTAGTCTTCCTAAACGTATTGGGAGACATGTGTTTTATCATTTTAAATTGTCTATTAAAATTAGAAGTGTTGTTAAATCCCGATTTAAAAGCAATGTCGTTAATAGATAAATCCTTGTCAGTACTTAATAATTTACAAGCATTTTCAACTCGTAATTCAATTAAAAAACTAACAAACGTTTTGTTCGTTCGCTTTTTAAAATATTTACAAAACGCATTTTTTGTCATATTAGCAACGCTTGCAACATCATCCAAGGTTATATTTTGATACGCGTTTTCTAATGTAAAATCAAATACATTTCGCATCCTTTTTCCTTCAAGATCAGAATATTTTTTAGTGTAAACAAAATTAGAAAGCGGTTGGTATTTGGACACCGATATAATTTTTAAAATTTCTAATAACAAAATAAAACGCTCTAATTTTGACGCTGTTTTAAGTTTAAAAAAGGCGTCAATAATAGCATTCTTATTTGTTTGTACTACTAACCCTTGCGAGAAATTTGTAAAGCAATGGTTAATTTCTGCAAAGTCATTTAAATCAAAAAAAGTATCTCCAAAAGAAGATGCTGTAAAAAACAGACTCAACATTTTAGAGTCGCTTACTGCATTTTTATCACTTTTAAAAGCATGAGGTAAATTGCTTCCAATAACAAAAATATCATTTTCAGCAAAGCTAGAAATACGATCACCAACCAATAAAGTACCATTCCCTTTTTCAATAAAACTTATTTGAATTTCGTCATGTTGGTGCAGTTTATCATAAAACACCAATTCAATATCTTCTTGATAAATCAAGGCGTTATTTTCTGGTTTAGGAATTTTAAAGGGTAAAACTTTCATTTCAAATAGTTGTATTTTAATCTAAAATTATTCAATAATACAAAATTATGTGTTATTAAGGATAATATAGTATCTAAAGTGAGTAATTTAATCTTATTTTAATATTTGTTAACTCTTTAATTTTACTAACATTAAAAATAGAATTATGAGTATACAATGGAATGGCGTAATGCCAGCTGTGTTTACATGGTTGAAGGAGTCAAAATCTGGCGCTCTTGAAATTGACTTTGAAGCAACACAAAAACAGGCTGCAGGTATTTTAAAGGTTCAAGGAAAAGGCGGAAGCAGAATGAGCGGACTTGTCGGTTCTGGAACACTGGGTGAGAATAGCTACCTGAGCACCAAGCAGCGTCTTTCTTTACTTAAATCCCTTTCTGAGGTTGCTAAAGAATACAATGTCCCGTTAATTAGCGGAGCAGCAGCAGAAACTAAGGAAGAACTTGCTAAAATTGTTGAAGGACTTGCAACAGTTGGAGTTGATACAGTCATGGTTATGCCACCAAAAACTAAGGCGATTCCTTCTGAAAAAGAAATGTATGAGTACTATGCACTTTCTGAAGCGACTGCAAAAGATGTAGGCGTAACAATTATGCCTTATAACAATCCTGATGCAGCCGGTTATCATGCGCTCTCAACAGACCTTCTTAAAAGACTTTCTGTTCTTCCTAAGGTAACTGCTCTTAAAATATCGACTATAGATGTTTCAATTATTGAAACCTTGATGTTAGAGAACAAAGATTTAAAAGTTTTGGCTGGAGTAGACACAGTAACTGTATATGCAGGACTTGCTGGAGCAAGTGGTGGTATTACAGGTGTAGGTACTATCTTCCCAAAAGCAAGTGTTACTATGCAGGAGTATGTTTTAAATGGAGAATGGGCTGAGGCATACAAAATTTCTCAGGCTTTAAATTCATTATCGTATCTAGATGCTCAGCCACTGCTTATGGAATATCTTAAGCTTGCTATGGGAATTCATCATAATGATGTTGCTGGAGGGCTTCGTACTTTTGGTAAGAAATTAACGCAACAGCAAATTGATGATGTACGTGCAAGATATATTCTGGCAAAAGAAAGACTTGAAGTTCTGGACTTAATAGGGTAAGCCTTTCAAATATTCAAAAAAGAGAAAGCTTCGTTTTTAAAGAAGGCAAAATATAGACATTATAACACGTTTATCATAATTCTAGAGATGATTTGGAGAAAAGGTTTTTCATCTCAAGCTATTATTGCAAAATATCGATAATCAAAAAAAGGTAGCTTACAAACCAGTAAAATTGAAAAAACATTTAAAAAATTAGTAAAGATGATATCAGGAAAAAACTTTATAGGCAATCAATTATCTGCCAACGGAACCAAAACATATAAAACTTTTAATCCGGAATTAAATACAGAGAATGCTATTGTTTTTACAGAAGCAACAGCTCAAGAAATTGATGATGCAGTAAATTTAGCAGCATCAGCTTTTAAAGAATTTAGAGCAGTTTCTGGAATTAAAAAAGCCGAATTTTTAAACGCAATTGCAGATGAAATTTTAGCACTAGACGATGTATTAGTCAAAACATATTGCTCAGAAACAGGTTTGCCAGAAGGAAGAGCAAAAGGAGAAAGAGGAAGAACAATTGGACAATTACGAAGCTTTGCAAATTTAGTAGCAGAAGGATCATGGGTTGAAGCAACAATAGATACAGCACAACCTAATAGAGAGCCAATGCCAAGATCCGATATCAGAAAAATGTTAATTCCTTTAGGTCCAGTTGTTGTTTTTGGCGCAAGTAATTTTCCTTTAGCCTATTCTACAGCTGGTGGAGACACAGCAGCAGCTTTAGCTTCAGGTTGTCCAGTAATTGTAAAATCGCATCCAATGCATTCTGGAACAGGAGCACTAGTAGCATCTGCAATTATTAAAGCAGCTGAAAAAACAGGAATGCCAAATGGTGTGTTTTCTAATTTAAATTCTAGCGGAATAGAAGTTGGGCAACAATTAGTGGCACACCCAAAAGTAAAAGCAGTTGGTTTTACAGGAAGCATAAAAGGAGGAAGAGCCTTATTAGATTTAGCTTCAAAAAGAGCAGAGCCAATCCCTGTTTTTGCAGAAATGGGAAGTATAAATCCGGTTATAATTTTGCCAAAAGCATTAGAAAATATACAAGCAGACATTGCTAAAACGTATGCAAGTTCTATCACTTTAGGGACTGGTCAATTTTGTACAAATCCTGGATTATTATTAGGTATTAAAAGCGACGCTTTAACAAGCTTTATAAATAATGTATCGGAAGAAATTACTAAAATAAATCCGTCATGTATGTTGCATCCAAATATTAAAAAAGGATACATCAGTAATAAAGAAAAAGTAGTGTCGCAAGCTAACGTTACAGTAACAGCAAACTATACATTAGACCTTCAAAATAATTATGCAGCACAAGCTATTGTTACTGTCCATGGAAAAACATTTTTAGAAAATCCGACATTACATTTAGAAGTTTTTGGACCTTTTTCTATGATTGTCCAATGTGAAAACGCATCAGAATTAGAAACCATTATCGCTAGTTTAGAAGGGCAATTAACAGGAACTGTAATTTCTGATGCCAATGAAGTTGCTAACTATTCAGCAGTAATTGCTGCACTACAAAATAGAGTGGGACGTATTATTTTTAACGGAGTTCCAACAGGAGTAGAGGTTTGCGAATCTATGGTACATGGAGGTCCATATCCTGCGTCTACAGATAGTAGGTTTACAGCAGTTGGAATAGGTTCTATAAAACGTTGGGTACGTCCGTTTAGTTATCAAGATTGGCCAAATAATTTGTTGCCAAATGAATTAAAAAACGATAATCCTTCCAATATTTTTAGGGTTATTGATGGATTAAGAACAAAAAATTAAGAAATGAGTAAGCACACGTTTGTTTGTATAGATGCTCATACTTGCGGAAACCCTGTTAGAGTTATAAAAAGTGGAGGTCCTAAATTAATTGGAAATACCATGAGCGAAAAACGACTTCATTTTTTAAAAGAATTCGATTGGATCAGAAAAGGGTTAATGTTTGAGCCTCGAGGACATGATATGATGAGTGGTAGCATCTTGTATCCACCACATAATCCAGAAAATGACTTTGCTATTTTATTTGTTGAAACATCAGGTTGCTTACCAATGTGTGGACATGGTACAATTGGTACCATTACAATTGCAATTGAAGAGGGTTTAATACAACCCAAAATTCCAGGGAAAATTAAAATGGAAGCGCCTGCTGGTTTAGTAGAAATTGAATACAAGCAAGTAAACAATAAAGTAGAATGGGTAAAACTTACTAATGTAAAAAGTTATTTAGCTGCTCAAGAGTTAACAATAGATTGTCCAGAATTAGGAGAGATTACGTTTGATGTTGCTTATGGCGGAAATTATTATGCCATAGTAGATCCTCAGAAAAACTTCTCTGGTGTTCATAATTTTACAGCGTCCAAGATTATTCAATATTCTCAAATAGTGCGTAACAGAATTAACGAAAAATATCCTAATCAATTTGTGCATCCAGAAAATGAAACCATAAAAAATGTAACGCATATGTTGTGGACAGGTAATCCTATAGACCCAACATCATCAGGAAGAAATGCAGTGTTTTATGGAGACAAAGCTATCGATAGAAGTCCTTGTGGAACTGGTACTTCTGCTAGATTAGCACAATTGTATGCCAAAGGAAAATTAAAAATTGATGAGCCTTTTATACACGAAAGCTTTATTGGTAGTAAATTTATAGGACGTGTTGAAAAAGAAACCATTTTGGATGGTAAACTAGCCATAATACCAAGCATTCAAGGATGGGCAAAAGTTTTTGGGCACAATACTATTACTATTGATGATCAAGATGATCCTTATGCACATGGTTTCCAAGTAATTTAATATGAATAAAAACGTAATAATCATTGGTGGAGGAATAATAGGTTTAAGTACAGCTTATTATCTTTTAGAAGAAGGCCATCAAGTAACAATAATTGATAAATCTAATTTCTCAAGCGGTGCATCTTATGTTAATGCGGGCTATATAACACCTAGTCATTTTATTCCGTTAGCAGCTCCAGGAATGATTAATAAAGGGATTAAGTGGATGTTTAATCCAACTAGTCCTTTTTATATTAAACCGCGTTTAAATGCAGATTTTTTAAAATGGACTTGGGCATTTAAAAAATCGGCTACTGCGTCTAAAGTAGAAAAAGCAATTCCAGTAATTAAAGCTATTAATATTTTAAGTCGAGATTTATACGAAGCTATTAAAGCATCTAACGCGTTTAATTTTCATTATGAACGTAAAGGTTTATTAATGTGCTATCAATCTGATAAGGTTGGTGAAGCAGAATGGAAGATTGGTAAACGTGGAATTGAAGAAGGTTTAGGTGTTAAAAATTTAACTAAAAAAGAAGTCGATGTTCTAGAGCCAAATGCAAACCTGAATATTAAAGGCGCTATTTATTTTGATTCGGATGCACATATGACTCCAACAGATTTTATGCCAGAAATGGTAAAGTATTTAAAGACAAAAGGCGTTATTTTTTATGCTAATGAAGACGTAAAAGATATTGAAGTAACAAACGGAACAGTTTCAAAAATAATAACAAACAAACAAGAATTAAAAGCTGACGAAGTTGTTTTAGCAGCAGGAAGTTGGAGCCCATTATTGACTAAAAAACTAGGGTTACAAATTCCAATACAAGCAGGAAAAGGATACAGAATTAATGTAAACAGAGAAACAGGAATTACAATTCCCGCAATACTATGCGAAGCAAAAGTAGCAGTTACTCCAATGCAAGGATTTACACGTTTTGCTGGCACAATGGAAATCGCTGGAATCAATCATAATATTAATCCAATTAGAGTACAAACTATTGCCAATGCAGCAAAGAATTATTATACTAATTTGAATATTTCTGAAGTAGAAAAAGAAGCTGCAGATTGTGGTTTAAGACCTTGTTCTCCAGATGGATTACCTTACATTGGCAAATCATCTAAGTGTACTAATTTAACAATCGCAACAGGTCATGCAATGATGGGTTGGAGTTTAGGACCAGCAACAGGGAAGTTAGTTTCCGAAATAATTTCAGAAAAAAAGACTACTTTAGATTTAAGTCCATTTAATCCAGACAGAAAATTTTAATATGAGATACGACTCAATTCCGAATATTTTATTCCAAAACAATTCATGTTTGAACAATAGTTTTTTAAACACTAATTCTATATTTAAAAGTAATGTCGTGATGTTAGAGCATTTATCTAATTGAGAAATATATGTGTTTTAAAAAGTAATTCTTGAATTAAGTAAAAATGCTTTAGAGAATATGATTGACAAACTTTAATTGTTAGTTCTATATATTATGTAAAATAGAATTTCAGAAAAGCTTAATTGGAATTATAAATAGAACAAGTGTATGGAAATTTATTTTTCTTAAATTTTATACTCTTGTGGCAACTTAACGAGAATCTCGTGAAAAAAATTACAACTAACAATTTCCTCGAAAACGAGAATTTTAATAATAGTTAAAAGCTAGCTTTTTTTTGGCGCTGGCAATGCGGTTGAAAATTGTGTTTTAAAAAATTAATGCGATAGCATAATTATTTTAAAAAAGCAATCGAGCGCATTGGCAGAGGCAATTTTACATAGCGACTAATTATAGTACAAAACTTAGTAGTTCTAAACTTCCTCGTAAATCGCGTATTTAAAAATACTTCATTGTACAGAATATTCAATTTATACGATAAGTTAAATACAGATGTTTAATGACCCAAGTACAAACGTTTGTTATAAAACAACACATTGTGGGATATTTTACATAATATTGAATTATAGCTATCCAATTTTATTACATATAATTTGTATTATAATTTATATTATGTAAAATAGAATATTTAGAACCACTCTTACATTGTGGTTTCTTCTGTATTTATTTAAATTCTTCTGCGTAGTATGTTTCAGCATCTTTAAGTAACAACTGCATTTTTTCTCTTTCTAATACAACTCTAATAGTATCCCAATTTAAATACGAAACAAAATCATCTACAATACAATCTAGAAATGTAGAAATACTAGAGATATTAAAATACAAACGACCAGTTCTACGTACAAAGAAATCTGTAAGACTGTTTGTCATTTCAAAATGAATACAATACCAAAGTTCTGCCCTAATAAGATTCTCTAAAGCATTAGTACTTGTAAAAGATGCTGCTTTCTCTAAAATGGTTGATGCTTTTTTGCCATATGTAGTACACAAATACCAAGCATAATATGCATCTGTAATATGTAGTTTTTTCAATTCTATTTCTAATTCTTTTTGGTATGCAGCAACTTCTTCATCAGACGTCATTGCAGGTTCTACCAGTGGTAATTCTTCTGTAATAGAATCGCGCAAAGATTTTTTTTTATCGTCTGTAACAGTCTTTAATACAGTATCTATAACACGTTGCGCCATTTTTCTGTACCCTGTAAGTTTTCCGCCAGCAATAGAAATTAATCCGCTAGAAGAAACAAATATTTCATCTTTTCTAGATAATTCAGAAGGATCTTTATCTTCTTCGTGAATAAGTGGTCGTAAACCTGCCCAGTTAGATTCTATATCATCTACAGTTAAATTTAAGCCAGGAAATGTATGGTTTACGGCGTTTAATAAATAATCTGCATCATCTTCTGTAGCCACTACCCTTTCTAAATTACCAGAATAATTGGTGTCTGTTGTACCCACATAGGTAGATCTACCACGCGGTATAGCAAAGATCATACGGCCATCTTCTACATCAAAATAGACAGATTGCTTTATAGGTAATTTATCAAACGGAAAAACAAGATGTACACCCTTTGTTAAATGCAGGTGTTTTTTGCTCATAGACGCATCTTTTTTACGCAATGTATCTACCCAAGGTCCGGCTGCAGAAACATAGTTAATAGCGCTAATATTAAGCGTATTACCGGTGTTTTTATCTACACAATTAAGGCTTTCTATTATATGGTCTTTGTTGTATACAAAAGACTCCATTTCGCAATAGTTTACTATAGTAGCACCAAACTCCGTAGCTTTTTTAAGTATCTCTATGGTTAATCTAGCATCATCTGTCCTGTATTCTGCATAATAACCACTGCCAAGCACAACGGCATTATCTAACAAAGGTTCTTTATCTAAAGTTTCTTCTTTGTCTAACATTCTACGTCTGTCATCTCCCTCTACATTGGCAAGCATATCGTAGACTTTTAAACCAATGGCAGTCATCATTTTACCATACGTACCGCCTTCTATTAAAGGCAATAACATTTTTTCTGGAACCACTAAATGAGGCGCTAATTTGTGCACAATAGCACGCTCAGATCCAGATTCTCTAACCAATCCTATCTCTAATTGTTTTAAGTAACGTAAACCACCGTGTATTAACTTGGTTGACTTATTACTTGTGCCAGAGGCAAAATCTTTTTTCTCTACCAAACATACACTTAAGCCTCTAGAAGAAGCATCTAGCGCAATACCTGCACCAGTTACACCACCACCAATAATAATTAAATCGAATTTAGTAGATGCTATTTTTTTAAGTTGTTCTGGTCTGTCTAAAACAGAAAAACGAAGTGTGTTTGTATTAGAATTAGTGTTCTTATGCATAAAATTTTAACTTCTTTAATAATTATGAAAGAACAAATTACTTAATTGGTTTATTCTAACTACGGGTCTACAGCAAATAGTATACCTAACAATAAAGATACTTATTAGATTACTTAGAAAAACATAAACTTTAATTATTATGAAATACAATATTATGGGGTTCTAAAATTTTATTTTTCATAATTCTACTTTTTCCAAGATCCAAGAATTATATACAAAACGTAGATAGGATTTAACCCTTAAACAAAACAAAATGAGAACAATAAGTATTATATTATTTGCTTTAGCAACAGCCGTTGTATCTACATTTACAACAGAAACTTTTACAGGGAGCTACACTGGTTTAGAAAATGACATGTATGTTTTTACTACTGAAGAAGGAACAACTATGGAGTTTGATGATATTAGTCCGGAAGCATTAGAAAAATACAATATTATAGATGAGGCTTTGGTTGGCAAAACATTTACTGTTAGCTATGAGTCTTTAACCTATACAGATGAAGAAACTGAAGAGGATATTGTAAAGTATACCATAGTAGATTTAGAGTTATTAGAAGAATAGTTATAGGTATAACGCTCCAATTTTGCATATTAGCAATGCTACTACCTTATAATTAGCAATAATTTAAACATTTAACATAATTACATATAAAATACGCAATTCACTACTAATCAGTAAGTTATAAATCACAAATTGTTAAATTTGAAACAATTAAAGGTTAAAAATGCAAAAACTTAACTTTTTGTAACATCTAAAAAATTATTGGCTGCGTAGATATATCAGTTATTAACCCTAAATAAATTTGAACACTATGAAAACATTATCAATTGTATTATTCGCTTTAGCAACTGCAGTAACTTCTTTAGTTTCTACAGAAACAGTAACTGCTACTTATGCTGGTTTTGAAAACGAAGTTTATCAATTTACAGCAGAAGATGGTTCTACTTTAGAGTTTCAAGGCGCTAGCGCAGAAGCTTTAACACAGCACGATTTATCTGATGATTCTTTAAAAGGAAAAACATTTGTAATTACTTACGAAAGTGAGACTATTATAGATGAAGAAACAGAAGAGGAAATTACTACAAATATTATTGTAGGTCTAGAATTACAAGAAGAATAGATCTTATTTTTCTATTAAATTTTACGAGCGCAGCTGTTAAAGCTGCGCTTTTTTTGTTTTTCAATAAAAATGCAACCTATTAATTTAGAAAGTCTTAAATATGAACTTGGTAATAATGTTTTAACTTTAATATAATATTAGGTTTAAACATTTGATTTTTTCGTGTACTATATGTACCTTCAAACAAAGAAAACATTTGACCTATGAACATAAACTTTCACTACGACGGGGTTACAGCTAGTAACCGCTTAGAAATATTAATAGCTAAGAAAATTGACAAACTTTTTAATAAGTACGACTTTATTGTAAGTGCCGATGTGTTCTTTAAAAAAGAAAACACTAGCTCTCCAGAAAAAGGAAAAGTAATAGGTGTGCGTTTAAGTGCTCCTGGACCAAGATTGTTCTCGGAATCTAGTGAAGCATCATATGAAGCAGCTATTACATCTAGTGTAGATGATTTAAGCAGACAATTAGAAAAAAGAAAAGCTAAAATGAAAACGCATTAGTAATGTGTTTCCATTTTAGCTTTTAGCAACATTTAAATGTTGTTTAAAAAACTGTTAGTGTTTTAATACGCTAACAGTTTTTTTAGTTCTTGCTCAAATCGTTCTCTTGGTTGGTATTCTTTTTCTAAATCTTTAGCAAATGGTATTGGTGTTTCTATACTTGCTACACGCTTAACTGGTGCATCTAAATACTCAAAACAATTTTCCATAACCATTGCAGAAATATCACTTGCAATACCGCCAAACATACTATCTTCTTGCAAAATAATAAGTCGACCTGTTTTTTGCACAGATGCATATATAGCTTCTGTATCTAAAGGCGTTAATGATCTTAAATCTAAAAGGTCTGCACTAATCTCTATATTATTCTCTAAGGTTTCTAATGCCCAATGTACACCTGCACCATAGGTTACAATAGTAACTGCACTACCCTCTTTTAAAAGACTTGCTTTACCTAGGGGTAATGTATAGTAGTTTTCTGGTACATCTTGGTATATGCTTCTGTACAATGCTTTATGCTCAAAAAACAATACCGGATTTGGATCTTCTATTGCTGTTGCTAATAAACCTTTAGCGTCATAAGGAAAAGCAGGATAAACCACTTTTAAACCTGGTGTTTTTGTAAACCAAGCCTCATTTGTTTGCGAATGAAAAGGTCCTGCGCCAACGCCACCACCACAAGGCATACGAACTACAACGTCTGCATTTTCTGCCCAACGGTAATGAGATTTAGCAAGTAAATTTACAATGGGATTAAAACCACTACTTACAAAATCTGCAAATTGCATTTCCATAACAGCTTTGTACCCATTAATAGACAAGCCCATTGCGGTAGAAACTATAGCAGACTCACATATTGGTGTGTTACGCACACGTTCTGTACCAAATTCGGCCACAAAACCATCTGTAATTTTAAATACACCGCCATATTCGGCCACATCTTGTCCCATAATCACAAGATTTTCATACTTTTCCATAGCTTGTTTTAAGCCTTCAGAAATAGCATCAACCAAACGTATATTTTTTTCTATACCTACAGGTTTTATTTCTTCAAAATTAAATGGTTTAAAAACATCATATAACTCATTCTCTACAGTAGAGTTTATTTTAGGCTCATCAAAAGCAAGCTGTAAATTTTCGTTTATTTCGGTTTTAATAGCAGAGGTAATACTAGCAATTAAATCATCATCTAAAACTTTTTTACTTTTTAAAAAAGTTTCATAATTAGCTATAGGATCTTTTTTTGCCCATTCTTCTAATAAATTGTCTGGAACATAAGCTGTACCACTAGCCTCTTCATGACCACGCATTCTAAACGTTAAAAACTCTATTAATATAGGTCTAGGATTTTTTCTAATGCTCTCGCACAATTCATTTACCTTAGTATATACCTCTAAAATGTTATTACCGTCTATTTGGTAAGATTCTATACCGTAGCCAATACCTTTGTCTACCAAATGCTCGCAATAATATTGTTCTTTTGTAGGTGTAGACAAACCATAACCATTGTTTTCTATACAGAATAAAACAGGCAATTGCCATACTGCAGCAACGTTTAGTGCCTCGTGAAAATCGCCCTCACTAGTAGCGCCTTCACCAGTAAACACCGCTGTTACCTTACCATTGTCTTTTAATTTATTAGCCAAAGCAATACCGTCTGCAACTCCTAATTGCGGACCAAGGTGAGATATCATCCCAACAATATTAAACTCTTGCGTACCAAAATGAAAGCTACGGTCTCTACCTTTAGTAAATCCGTTTGCTTTTCCCTGCCATTGAGAAAACAATCTATATAAAGGAATGTCTCTTGTAGTAAAGACTCCTAAATTACGGTGCATTGGTAAAATATACTCATTATTTTGTAAAGCGCTAGTAACACCAACAGAAATAGCTTCTTGCCCTATGCCACTAAACCATTTAGAAATTTTGCCTTGACGTAATAAAATAAGCATTTTTTCTTCAATTAAACGTGGCTTTATCATACGTTTGTACAATAATAACTGCTCTTCTGAAGAAATAGTTTCGGTATTGAATTCCATTTAGCGGAAAATTTTATAAATTGAGAAATAAAAGTAACAAATAAGAAGAGATGTTGTTACAAAAATTAATAATTTATCAGAAAATGTTAGATTATTATTAAATTTGAACACGAAAAAAATATATTAAACGATGAGTTCTATTCCAAGTGTCAATTTGCAAGAATTTTTATCTAACGATAAAGATCAGAAGCAAAAATTTATTCAAGAAATAGGGAATGCTTTTGAAAACATAGGCTTTGTTGCCTTAAGTGGCCACTTTTTATCTGATGAGTTAGTGGCAGATTTATATGAAGAAATTAAAGTCTTTTTTAATCAGCCTCAAGAATTAAAAGATAGCTATGAGATTGAAGGTATTGGCGGACAACGCGGATATACTTCTTTTGGTAAAGAGCACGCAAAAGGTAAAAAAGAAGGAGATTTAAAAGAGTTTTGGCATTTTGGACAGTATGTAGAAAACGATCCAAAATTAGAAGCAGAATATCCTGATAATGTTTTAGTTAAAGAACAACCTAAGTTTAATGTTATTGGTGAAGAAACTTTTAAAATGTTAGAAAAAACGGCTAAGTATGTACTTAGAGCTTTAGCACTGCATTTAAATTTAGAAGAAACGTATTTTGATGATTATATTAAAAACGGAAACTCTATTTTAAGACCTATACATTACCCACCAATTAAAGATGAACCTAAAAATGCAGTACGTGCTGCTGCCCACGGAGATATTAACCTAATTACATTGTTAATGGGGGCACACGGTAAAGGTTTACAGGTTAAAAACCATAATGGTGACTGGGTAGATGCTATTGCACGTCCAGACCAACTTATGATTAATGTTGGTGATATGTTATCTAGATTAACAAACAACAAATTAAAATCTACGATACACCAAGTGGTTAACCCACCAAAAGAATTATGGGGAACTTCTCGTTATTCTATTCCGTTTTTTATGCATCCTGTTAGTGAGATGCCTCTAAATTGTTTAGAAAACTGTGTAGATGAAAATAACCCAAAACAGTTTGAAGATATTACAGCAGGTGAATTTTTACACGAAAGATTAATAGAATTAGGACTTATTAAAAAGTAATTCGTCTAAATACAATACATAAAAAACAACTAAATATATTGGTACAAATACATCAATAATTTAGTTGTTTTCTTTTTTTACAAAAGAGTTAAACATCATCCTAAATTAAAAGAACAACCAATACATATTAAAATGGATTTACAAGATCAGCTAAAAAACCTTTTTCCAGATCATGAACCTTCTAAAGAACAAGAGAAAAAAGCACCAAAAACTGACATTTGGCTGCAAGATGATCCTATAATTTGTAAGTACGAGAAAAGAAAAGGTAAACCAATTACCATATTAGAAGGGTACACTGGAGCAGACGCAGATTTTAAATTATTAGCCAAAGAATTAAAGCAAAAACTTAGTGTTGGCGGTAGTTTTAAAAATGATAGTATTATTATACAAGGAGACTATAGAGATCAAATAATGGCCATTTTAAAAGAGAAAGGTTTTAACGTAAAACGTGTTGGCGGTTAAAATTGTTAATTTCTTTTTGATTATTTAGATAAAAATGTAATTTTAAGAGTTCAAATCTAGAATACTACTATGGGTTCCATCTTACATATAACCAACGGAGATAGCTTTACAGATAGATTAAAAAACTTACCTATAAAAGGAGATATTATTACTTGGAATGAGATGTTGTGCGAAGGCCCAACATTAAACAACGTGGGTAGTGAGACTTTTTGGAAGACAAGGTTCGATTTTTTAAGCAAAAACTATAAAGTAACTAAAGCAAAATTTATAGATCGCACTTTAAAAGAGTACAGATCTTTATGTAACCACAAACAAGAAGATAAAATTGTTTTATGGTTCGAGTATGATTTGTTTTGTCAGATTAATATGCTTGCTGTAGTAAGTTGGTTAAAAATGCATCGCAGGTATGCAGAAATATCTATAGTCTGTAGCGGAAAAATTGACGGCGAAACAAAGTTGTATAGTTTAACTGAGTTAACAGACGAACAATTACTTGCCCATTATGAAGAACGTATATTTTTAAGGCAAGATGATATAGAATACGCAGATTACATTTGGCAGTTGTATTGTAGTGATAATCCTATTAGGTTAGAAAACTTAACAGATTTTTCTAAATACAGATTTCCATACTTAGAGCAAGCTATAGATCTTCATTTAAAACGCTTCCCTTCTATTAAAAATGGTTTAAATGCAGTAGAAAATAATCTTTTACAAGTTGCATCAACCAAAAAGCCAAAAACAAAAGACGAATTGTTAAGAGAGCTGCTTATAGCGAATAACAATTATGGTTTTGGCGATATACAATATAAAAAAATTATTACCTCTTTAAAACCTTTATTTGGCTCTTTTAATCCTGTTAAATTAACTAAAAAAGGAAAAGAAATATTAGACCAACAAACAAGTTATTATTCTTGTATACAGGATAATGACGTTTATTTAGGTGGTGCGTTAAAGTATAATTTTTTATACAATACTGCCACAGACAGAATCCTTAAATTATAATATGCAATTAAGTCCATCGGAGTTAATTTTAAATGCTGATAATAGCATTTATCACCTTAATATTTTACCAGAAGACATAGCAACTACCATTATTACTGTTGGTGATCCCGACCGTGTTGGCGAAGTTTCTAAATATTTTGATACCATTGAACTAAAGAAAGGCAAAAGAGAGTTTATTACGCATACTGGTGTACTAAACGGAAAACGCATTTCAGTAATTTCTACAGGTATTGGTACAGATAATATAGATATTGTTTTAAACGAGCTAGATGCTTTGGTAAACATAGATTTTACCACTAGAACAATTAAAGAAGAAAAAACAACTCTAGACATTATTAGAATTGGTACTTCTGGAGCAATACAAAAAGACATACCAATTAATACATTTTTATTAAGTGAGTATGCTATTGGTCTAGATAGTTTATTGCAATTTTACGATAGCAAGCACATACAAAATTCTGATTTACAAGATGCTTTTGTGGCACATACAGACTGGGCTAAAGACAAATCTACTCCTTATGTTGTTACTTGTGCTAAAAGTTTAGCAGACAAAGTGGCTTCAGATAAAATAAGAATGGGGTTTACAGCTACTAATGTTGGTTTTTATGGTCCTCAAGGAAGAATTTTGCGTTTAAATACACAAGATAATGCACTTAATAGCAAGTTGGCTTCTTTTAGATATAACGATTTAAAAATTACCAATTTAGAAATGGAAACTTCTGGAATTTATGGTTTAGCTAAGTTACTAGGACATAACGCTATTTCTTTAAATGCAATCTTAGCCAATAGAGCTACAGAAGAATTCTCTGTAACACCAGGAGAAACTGTAGAAGAGTTAATAAAATATACCCTTAACAAGCTAACATAATACTATTGAAAACAGTAAAAATTATTGGAGTTCCAGAACATTTTAATCTTCCTTGGCACTTAGCTTTAGAAGAAAATGCTTTTAAAGATCGTGGTATAGATTTAAAATGGTCAGACATTCCGGAAGGAACTGGCAGAATGTGCCAAATGTTAGCAGATAATGAAACAGATATTGCTATTATACTTACCGAGGGTTTGGTTAAAAGTATAACTGCTGGTACTAAAGCTAAAATAGTACAAGAATATATTGCTACTCCCCTTTTGTGGGGAATTCACGTTGGCGCCAATAGCAAACACCAAACCATTGAAGATCTAATAAATACCAAAGCTGCAATTAGTAGGTTTGGCAGTGGTAGTCATTTAATGGCTTATGTAAATGCACAAAATAATGGTTGGGATACAAACCAATTACAGTTTAAAATTATAAATAATTTAGATGGCGCAGTCACTGGTTTAACAGATGGTACTGCAGATTATTTTATGTGGGAACATTTTACAACAAAACCTTTAGTAGACAATGGGACTTTTAGACGAGTTGCAGATTGCCCTACGCCTTGGCCTTGTTTTGTAATTGCTGCTACAGATAATTTTATTGCAGAAAACCCAGGTACTTTAGAACATATTTTAGAAGTAATTAATTTATATTCTGAAGAGTTTAAAAGTATACCAAGCATAGACAGAACGTTAGCCAACAGATACGAGCAAAAGTTAGAAGATATACAAGAATGGTTGTCTAAAACACGCTGGAGTCAGTCGCAATTAAATACAACAACATTACATAAAGTACAAGACACTTTATTGTCTTTAGACTTAATTGATAAAAAACTAGATAGTAAGTCTATTTTATTATAAACAATACTATACAATTACCATTCTATTTCTTTACTATTGTTATTTTTTAGAATGGTATTTGTTTTACTAAAATGTTTGTTACCAAACCAATAACCTCTATTTGCACTTAAAGGTGATGGGTGTCCGGATGTTAAGATATGATGTTTTTTAGTATCAATTAATTTTGATTTTTTCTTAGCGTAACCACCCCAAAGTAAAAAGACAATACCTTCCTTTTCTTCAGATATTTTTTTAATTAATACATCTGTAAAAGTTTCCCATCCTTTTTTTTGATGACTACCAGCTTCGTGCGCTCTTACAGTTAAAGTAGCGTTTAAGAGTAGTACCCCTTGTTTTGCCCATCGTTCTAAATTACCACTTTCTGGATATGGTATAGCTACATCGGTTTCAATTTCTTTAAATATATTTAGTAATGATGGCGGATGTTTAATACCGTCTTTAACAGAAAAACACAATCCGTTAGCTTGGTTTGGGCCGTGATACGGGTCTTGCCCAAGTATTACCACCTTAATATCTTTAAAAGAACACCAGTCTAAAGCAGCGTAAATTTCGTTTTCAGCAGGATAACAAGTTTGTGTAGCATATTCTTTGGTAACAAAAGAAGTTAGTTCTTTAAAATATTCTTTTTTAAATTCTGGCTCAACTACAGGAGCCCAACTTTTGGGTATACTTGCTTTCATTCTATACTAAGGCTAATTAATCCACTAAAATAATACTATCTTTAAACCCTTGAAAAAATATACGCATTGAAAAAAATAAAATTCCCATCTGCTCAAACTATTTTATTAGTAATTGCTGCTGCTGTAGCCATACTTACATACCTGGTTCCTGCAGGAAAATATGATACTTTAACGTATAATACAACAGAAAATACGTTTACAAGAAGTAGTAACGAGACCACTACAACCATACCAGCTACACAAGAAGCGCTTACCACATTACATATTAATATTCCGTTAGAAAAATTTAAAAACGGAGATATTAGAAAGCCTATTGGTATACCAGATACTTATAAAGAAATTGAAGCACAGCCACAAGGTGTAATGGCTTTTTTTAAATCACCTATAAAAGGAATTATTGAAGCCGCAGATATTATTTTTTTGGTATTAATTATTGGTGGTTTAATAGCAATTATGAATGTTACTGGTGCTTTTGATGCCGGAATTGCTTGGTTAGCCAATAAATTACAAGGAAAGGAATATATTTTAATAATTTTAGTAACCTGTTTAATTGCTTTAGGCGGGACTACTTTTGGATTAGAAGAAGAAATTATAGCCTTCTACCCTATTTTAATTCCAATATTTTTAGCTGCTAAGTATGATGCAATGGTTGCGCTAGCATCTATATATATAGGTTCTTCTATAGGGACTTTGGCATCTACTATAAACCCGTTTAGTGTTATAATAGCATCTAATGCCGCAGGTATAAATTGGACATCTGGGATAGACGGAAGAATTATTACATTAGTATTGGGTCTGGTTATATGTATAGCCTACATTATAAGATATGCACAACGTGTTAAAAAAGATCCTACAAAGTCTATTTTATACGATCAAAAAGCAGAAATAGAACATTTATTTGGATCAGATTCTGCTAAAACAAACTTAAAACTAACAGGAAGATTACGTTTAATACTCCTTGTATTTACAGCGTGTTTTGTTGTTATGGTATATGGTGTATCTAGTTTAGATTGGTGGTTTATAGAAATGACAACTGTATTTTTAGTAGGGTCAATTGTTATTGCAATTATCGCAAAAATTAAGGAAACTCAGTTTATAGATACTTTTGTAAGAGGAGCCGGTGATCTTTTAGGTGTTGCTTTTATTATTGGTATAGCTAAAGGTGTAACGGTAATTATGCAAGATGGTGCCATTAGTGATACACTTCTTTATTACGCCTCTAGCGTAACTAATGGTATGGAAAAGGGAATATTTATTAATGCTGTAATGCTGGTCTATAGCGGACTTTCATTCTTTATTCCGTCTTCATCTGGTATGGCTGTTTTAAGTATGCCTATTATGTCGCCTTTAGCAGATACGGCTGGTATTGGTAGAGAAATGATTGTAAATGCCTATTTATACGGAATGGGATTATTTAAGTTTATAAACCCTACAGGTTTAATTTTAGCTTCTTTAGCTATTGTTAGAGTTGGATATAATAAATGGTTAAAATTTGTTTGGCCTTTAGTGGCTATTTTAACTGTGTTTGTTATGGTAGTACTTACAGTGTCGGTTTATATATAAGTTATTAAATAATTTTATGTAGAGATCTATTTTTTGAGATGTATACAAGAATCACTATTCATTTTTCTTATTTATAAAAAACACTCGAGATGGTAATTTATCTTAAAGAAGAATTATTTTTAATAGACAATGTTTATTACTGAAGCATCCAATTTATTAAACCAACGGGGTCTACTATAGACCAACTATGCGGATGTCTATCACCGTTTGTACGGTAACCTCTATTTTCAGTGGCTATATACTCAACAAACTTAAATTCAGATTTCTTTAACTTATCTGATAATTGTTTAATGTAATAGGCATTTGTCTGCTTTAAATCAGTTTTTCTATTCTCTTTCCACCACAACACATCTGGCTCAGTATAGAATCAGATCTTAGTGTTTTTAAGGCTACTTATATTTTTAAAGTACTTAGTACTATTTGTATAGATTGAAAAATTTTGGTAATTGGTAATATTTGTATTAGGGTTCCCAAATCTTTCTTCTAGAGATTTAATTAACCAAGTACTTTCTAGTACAGCATCTTTAGAAAAATTTACTTTTAAATTTGTTTCAGCAGTAGTAAATAAAGCACTTAAGTCTATAGGAGAATCTACTATAAAAACACCCTTAGGTTTTAAATTATATTTTTTTGTTTCTGTAATATAACTACTAATTAATAGCGCTACATTTCCTCCGCTTGAAAAGCCACCAACATATATATTGTCTGTTGGTAACTTATTGTTTAAAATAGCAGTCTGTAAGACTTCTGCTAACTGTACTTTTTCTTTATCCTCTAACCACAGTTTTTGATTTAAATTAGCATAAAGAATAGCAACTTCACTTTCTTTAGCAACTTCTAAAATCTTAAACTCTCGCTGAATATCTATTGCTGTTTCTGGGTAACCACCAAATAAAATTAAAACAGATTTAGGAGGTGTGTTGGGTCTAAATAGCTCATATTCAGGAGTAGTAAGCTTACTGTATTCTACTTTAACGTTAGTTTTTTCTTTACGAATCTTTTTACAAGAAATAGTAAAAATTAAACACCCTAAAAAAAGAAAAATATGGTTTTTCAAAATTAGAGATTTATAGTTTGATAAAAAAGTTGAAATTACAACTTCACAATCTGTGCAGAAGCCATAAATGAATCTTGCATACGTTGCATGCGATCATCAAACTTAGTCCCAAAAACTAAATACTGACATTTATCTATACTCTCTGGTGTTCTAATTACTTCAGAAAACAAGCTAGGCTTTATTAAAAACTCAGCATCTTCAACTATAAACAATTCTAGTCTGTTTAGGTTTATTCCGTTTGTATAAAAAATTCTATTTAATCTTTTAGGTGTAGCAATAACAACATCAACACCGTCATAAATATCATCTCTTTGGTCGTCCATACCTTGTTCTTCATAAGCACAATACGTACGTACAGACATTCTAAACGTAAACCTATCAAATTCAGCCTTTAAATCTAATGCAGCCTGTTTGTCTTTTACAAAGATTAAAGCTCGTGGTGCGTCTTCAAACTCCTCACAATTCAGTTTTTGCAACGTACTCATAACCAAAGCTGTTGACTTTCCAGAACCAGCTGGCGCTAAAGCAAAAAGGCTAGCTCCTCCTTTTATTTTAGAGAGAATTGTTTTTTGAAAAGGTAATGGTTCTGTAATTTTTAAGCGTTCTAATGCTTCTTTTAATTCTGGATGTATTTTTTTAAACGACATCTTATATTTTTTTAGCTGATTTCTCTTTTTTAAAATAGCCTTACAACTTAATTGCAAAGCTACACAACAATAAAAGTTATGTTAACAACATACATTTTATAAAAAGGCAAAGGTACTATACTTTAGCTGTGTTGTTAAAGAGTAAAAAATTTTCATTTTCATATAGTGTTCTCAAAAAAAGAGTCTTAGCTTAATTGGTAAGACTCTTTTTTATTTTACACACTTAAACCTTATTTTAAGGAATCCATTTATTTTTTCCGAAGTCTGGCTTACGTTTTTCTAAAAACGCATTACGTCCTTCTTTTGCTTCTTCTGTCATATATGCCAAACGTGTAGCTTCACCAGCAAATACTTGTTGGCCAACCATACCATCATCTGTTAAGTTCATTGCAAACTTTAGCATTTTTATAGATGTTGGCGACTTTTCTAATATTTCCTGAGCCCACTCGTAAGCAGTATCTTCTAATTCGTCATGAGGTATAACTGCATTTACCATACCCATATCTAGAGCTTCTTGAGCTGAATAATTACGACCTAAAAAGAAAATTTCTCTGGCCTTTTTTTGTCCAACCATTTTTGCCAAATAAGCAGAACCATAACCGCCGTCAAAACTAGTTACATCTGCATCTGTTTGCTTAAAAATTGCGTGTTCTTTACTAGCTAAAGTTAAATCGCACACCACGTGTAAACTATGACCACCACCAACAGCCCAACCAGGAACTACGGCTATAACCACTTTAGTCATAAAACGTATTAAACGTTGTACTTCTAAAATATTAAGTCTGTGCATACCATCTTCACCAACATAGCCTTGGTGTCCTCTTGCTTTTTGGTCTCCACCACTACAAAAAGAAAATACACCATCTTTAGTAGAAGGTCCTTCACCAGATAATAAAACAACACCTATAGATGTGTCTTCTTGTGCATCGTAAAATGCTTTGTATAATTCACTTGTAGTTTTAGGTCTAAATGCGTTACGTACATTTGGCCTATTAAACGCAATACGCGCTACTCCATTGCATTTTTTATACGTAATATCCTCAAACTCCTGAGCTACTTTCCACTCAATATTTTTCATCTTGTTCTTTTTTATTTAGGATTACACACCTTAAAATAGAATTTAAAAATGTGATAGATATCTTATTTGTTCTTTTCTTTTTCAGCTATCCATTTAGATAAATACTTTGTACTCGTCATACTATGGTGCTGTAACAAACTACCAATAAAGTTGGTATTTCTATGCTTTTCTAAATCTTTTTGCAAAGTACTAATTTTATTAGATAATTCTGTTTCTAAATTAGACTTAGCGTAATATGTTTTTAGAATTTCTTCTCCATTTTTTTGTGCTTGTAGCCATTTAGTTTCATTGGTGTACAAATCTACTGCTGCAGCTACAAGATTGGCAACAGTATCCGTAATTTCTCCGTTCCAAGGCAAATTACCGTGCATACCCTCTGCTCCTATTTTTGTGGTAACATTAGGAGTGCCGTTATACATTGCATCTATTAATTTACCTTTTATACCGGCTCCAAAACGCAAAGGTGCTAAGTTTACTTTAGCTTGTTGCATAATTTGGTTTACATCTTCTCCCCAACCCTGAACCAGAAATCCGGTTTTAGGATTGTGCTTTTCTGTAATTTGTTGTGGTAAATAGGCGCCGTAAATATGTAAGTTAGCATTAGGCAATGCTTTGTGTAATAATGGCCAAATCTCTTTGTGTAGCCATAAAACAGCGTCTATATTGGGTTTGTGTTTGCCATTACCTATACACACAAAGTCTTGTCTGTCTTTAAACTGCGGTAAATTAGTAGCAGTGTAATCTTCTAACATAAAAGGCAAACGAAGGAGTAAGTTATTATCTATCTTAAAGGTTTCTTTTAACAACTTTTCTTCATACATAGAAATTAGTAAAGAAAAGTCGCATCTGTAGATACTTGCTATTTCTCTTTTTGTTATTTCTTGTGATTTTAAATCTGATTCCGAAACCTGAATTGTACCATTCTTAAATGCTAATTCTCTTGCTTTGCGTAAAAAATGAAGATCCTCTGTATCTAATATGCGGATGGCATTAGGGATATTTTGCGCCACACGCCAGCCAAATTGTTCCTCGGTTAAAAACCGATCAAAAACTACAATATCTGGGTTTAATTCTGTTATAAAATCATCAAAACTAGTACTGTTTAATACTATTTGTTCTTCTAAAACATCAATCTCTTTAAAATTTACAGAGTAGATAGACTTTGCCGCTGTACTTGCAAATGTTACTTTGTAGTGTTGTTGCTTAAAAAAGTTTATTAATTGCATAATTCTGCTACCAGCAGCTGTGGTAGTAGGCTCTGGCCAAACAAAACCAATAAATAAAACATTTTTCACGCTTGAAGAATTTACATTTTAGAAGAGAATTTCTGCGAGATACTTAATCGTAATTTACGCTCATAATCTTCTTCTAACCACTCTTTATAGTTCTTTGTGTTATTCATGATGCAATACGAATATTGCCTAACACGGTATTGTATTTCTTCTTTTAGTTTTTTAGCTAAAATACGAGCATCAAAAACATCTTCGCTATTCTCTACACAAATTTTAGCGTGTTGCTCTATACTCTTTTCTAAGACCGATTTTGATTTTAATCCTTTAGCAAAAGCTATTTTGTATTCTTCTTTTATATCAAAAAATATATTTTCAGATTTAGAAAATTCATCTCGTAAGGACTGAGGCATTTCGTAAACAAAATCGCGCTCTATTTCTTCATCATTCTTAATATTCTCTAAGTAAAAATCAGGGAAATGAAAAATTTCTTGCCAGTCTATTGGTTCACTCCATAAACCAAATCTCTTGGCATTATTACCAAGATCTATAACTGTAAATTCGTTTTTATTCTCTGTAAAACGAGAACCACGACCAATCATCTGAAAATACAAGGTTAAAGATCGTGTTGCTCTGTTTAGAATAATTGTTTCTACCGTAGGCTCATCAAAACCAGTAGTTAATATACTTACAGAGGTTAAAATTGCATCTGGAGTAATAGAAAACCACTCTAGAATTTCTTTACGCTCTGCTGCTGAATTTTTATTGTCTAAATGACGTACGTTGTAACCTGCTTTTTTAAAGGTTTCATACACATAATAAGAGGTGCTAATACCATTATTAAATATTAAGGTTTTAGTACCTTTAGATAATTCCTCGTATGATGACAATAGCTTGCCTTGCATAGTTTGGTTGCTATACAGCTCATCTGATGACTTCACTGTATAATCGCCATTAATACCTAGTTTTAAGGTTTTAAGGCCAACATCATAACTATATTGCTTTGCTTTAGATAAAAATTTACGCTTAATTAAAGATTTTATAGACTCGCCAATAATTAACTTTTTGTAATTATCTTTCATTGGCAACTTAATATTAGAACTAAGCGGTGTAGCTGTAACTCCTAATATATACGAATCTTTAAAGTACTTAAATAGCTTACGAAAAGAGTTGTAATGTGCTTCATCTATAATAACCAAGCCAATATCTTCTAGCTCTACGCTATCTTCTTGTAGTCTGTTATTAAGAGTTTCTACCATAGCTACAAAACACTTGTACCCATTTTGGTCGTTAAGATCCTTAACACTGCTATTAATTACTTTATTTTTTACACCAAAACCATCTAACATTCTAGATGTTTGTGCACTTAATTCTATTCTGTGTGTAAGTACAACAACCTTTTTATTTTTTTCTTCTATAAACCTACGAGCAATTTCAGAAAAAACTACAGTTTTTCCGCCACCAGTAGGTAATTGATATAGTAAATTGATACCATCCGGATTCTTTTCAAAATAGGTGAATATTTTATTAAGATCTTCTTCTTGATAGTCGTATAATGTTTTTTCTGTAGTTGTTTTATGCTCTTCCAAATGAGATAACCTATTTTGTAATTAATCGTAGAAAACGACTTTAAGTTTAAAAATAAACCTTGCTAAATTAGGAGATTTTTGTGCCTTAATAAAACTTATAGCCATAAAATTGATAAAAAAAGCGGACAAAATAATTGTTAGTAGATTAATCTATACTATCCAAAGCTCTAGAGAAACCATCTGCATACATCCAGTTTTTATCTTGTGTTTCGGTATAAATTACCACAATTCTGTTTTTAAACTCTGGTAAAATAGAGTTTACTGCAATGTATTGTACAGCCTGCTCAAAAGAGTTAAGCATACTTTTATAAAAAGCATCTGGAACATTTTTATGCTGTGCAAATTCTTGAGCAATTTCTATATTATATAGCATAACATCTGCAACCAAAGGAGCATCTACGCCCAATAATAAAAAGTTTTTTATGTATTTCTGAGCTACGGATCTACGCGCTCTTGGTCTTTTGCGTTTTACAGGAAAATATTCGTTCCCTATTTTTAGTTTAGCTTCTTGCACAAGCTTTTCTTCTTTAGGATTAAAAACAAAGCTATAATATGCCTTAACAGCTGGGAATTTCTCGTACAAACCCAACAATTGGTCTTCTAGCTCTCCCTTTTTTAATTCTGATAAATACTTTTTTAAAGCTCTTTTACTCATACAAACATCTATAATTCTCGAAAGTTACCAAATAAAATAAAAACGAAAGGTATTATTTATATAGATGTGTAATAGGTAGTTAAATATTGATCTTAAAAAAAAGTAAGTAATTTATTCATAAGTAATGTATAAACATAATGTTAAATGTTTGGAAAATAACATTTTAAAATGTATACTGTACTTTTAAACTTTAAATTAACGGAACAGATATATGAGGCAACTAAAGATTATCAAGCAGGTTACAAATAGAGAATCAAAATCACTAGACAAATACCTGCAAGATATCAGCAAAATAGATCTAATTACTGCAAATGAGGAAGTAGAGTTAGCTCAAAAAATACGTGCAGGCGACGAAGCTGCATTAGAAAAATTAACAACAGCAAATTTAAGATTTGTTGTTTCTGTTGCTAAACAATATCAAAATCAAGGTCTAAAATTACCAGATTTAATTAACGAAGGTAATGTTGGTTTGGTAAAAGCCGCTAAAAGATTTGATGAAACTAGAGGTTTTAAGTTTATATCTTATGCCGTTTGGTGGATTAGACAATCTATTTTACAAGCTTTAGCAGAACAATCTAGAATTGTACGTTTACCTTTAAACAAAATTGGTTCTATAAATAAAATTAAGAAAGCATTTTCTTATTTAGAGCAAACACACGAGAGACCACCTTCTGCAGAAGAGATTGCAAAAGAATTAGAATTGTCTGTAAGCGAGGTTAAACAGTCTATGAAAAATTCTGGGAGACACGTTTCTATGGATGCTCCTTTTAAAGAGGGTGAAGACTCTAACTTATATGACGTAATTAAATACGGCGAGTCTCCTAATCCTGACGAAAAATTAATGCATCAATCTTTAAATACAGAGATTAACAGAGCATTAGAAACATTATCACCAAGAGAAGCAGATGTTGTTAAGCTATACTATGGTATAGGAGATAAACATTCTATGACCCTAGAAGAAATAGGTCAGATTTTTGATTTAACACGTGAGCGTGTTAGACAAATTAGAGAAAAAGCAATTCGTAAATTAAAACATAATTCTAGAAGTAAAATCTTAAAAACCTATTTAGGATAATTTATTTTTCTAGCATAAAAAAAGGAGCAACTTGTATGTTGCTCCTTTTTTTATGCTTTTTTTTCAGTAATGTAGTAAATACTAAGAATAATTTAGCTTGGTTACATTAATTTCTGATAAAATTTGATTCAGGCTCTCTACAAATGATAAATAAGCCGAGTTGTTTGGGTTTGCCATAACAAAAGATTTTGGGTTTAACTTAAATAAATAACTAGAAACTTATATATAATCTAATTCTATTAACTGGTTTAGACTTAAAATTTCATTTAAATCATGTAAGAAGTTTAGGTATTCTTCTCCGTATGTATCGTATAGCATAATAAGTAGGTTATTTGGGTTTCTAATCTTTTATAAAACTAAAGAAACACTACTTATGTTACAACTAAATGTGGTGAACTTATTCTTTTTTGTTGTGAAACGATATGTTTGATATAGTTACCAATTAAATTGATATTTAAGACCTCCAGTAACTGCTAAATAAACTTGTTTGGTGTAAAAAAAAAGAGACTGTCAATCTTTAATATTCTATGCTTCTTGTGCTAATCTTAGCAGTTCATCATCTAATTGTTGATCTATTATTGGATATTCTTCTACAAAACAGTTGTAAAGAAAGTTTAGATGTTTTACATCTATATCATCTTTAATGGCATTTTCTATTTGAAGAACTGTATCATGTAAAGCTTCGGTTTTCATCATTTTTAAACCAGCTTTTATTTTATGAGTAGAAAATTTTAATCCCTCATAATCCTCATTTCTAATGTGTACAATAGCTTTACCAATAAACTCTAATGCATTATTTTTAAACAACCTAATTAGTTCTTGTAACATTCCTATGTCTCCCATACACTCGTTTAAAACTGGTGTTAGATTTATTTTAGGAACATCTCCTTTGTCGTTTATATGATTACTTGTTAATGTTTCCATATTTGCATTATTTTCAATTTGTTCTAACAAAGTACTAAGCAACTCGTCAGAAGTGTAGGGTTTAAGTAAAAATTCGGTAAAATTTAAGATATTAAATTCGGTACTAGTTCTTATGTCGTGATCTGCTGTAACAGCAATTATAGGCGTATTTTTTACTCTTAGATCATTGTTGTTTCTAATTTCCTCAGCTATTACGTCTCCATTTTTACCTGGCATTCTAAGATCCATTAAAATAATATCTATGGGGTTGTTTTCTAAAATTTCTAGACCAACATTACAATTGTCTGTAATAAAGGTTTTACAATTCCATTTCTTAAGTTTAAGTTCTATTAATTTTTGATTTAACTTATTATCTTCAAAAATTAAAACTTTTATATCTGCAATACCTTTAGATAGTGAAGCTCTTGTAGGCTCTACTGGCTTTTTAAAAGGTAATATAAATGTAAATTTTGTGCCTGTATCTACTTTACTAGATACAGAGATAGTACCGTCTATTGATTCTATTAATTGTTTAGCAACATTTAACCCAAGCCCTAAACTAGAATTATCTTGACTATAAAAATCAAAAACAGCATCTAATTTATCATCAGAAATTCCAAAACTAGTATCTGTAACTGTAAACTCTATAAATACTTTATCATTAGTTTCTTCTATTAGCTTAGAAACAACCAAAATTTCTCCTTTTTGTGTGGTTTGCACTGCGTTACCAACTAGGTTTAAAAGTATCTGAGATAACTTAGAAGGATCTCCTATAAGGTCATTTGGTATTGTGTTAGTTGCAGTATAATTTAGCTTTAAAGATTTATTTAAAATTAAAGCATTACACAAAAACAATACATCCTTAACTATATTATGGAACTTAATGGTTGTGCACTCGTTAGTACCTATTGCATCATTACCAGTGTAGTCTATAATATCTTTAGATACAGTTAAAATATTATTAGATGATGCCTGAATCTCTTTTACTATTCTTTCTTGTTCCATAGTTAAGTTGCTTTTTAATAGTTTCTCAGAAAATTTTAGAATGCCATTTAGGGGAACGTTTATTTCTTTATTTGCTGCAGTAACCAGTAGACTTTGTAATGTTTGCTGTTTCTCTTCTAGTGTAGTTTTGTTAACAAGGTTATTGTTTGCTGTACAAAGATTGTTTAAGTTACCTTGTATGGTATTTTTATCTTCTAGTAAAGATTTAAAACTGTTTAATGCATTCCTGAATTTATCTGCTTCTTTTGCAGATAATTCGTCAAAAGAAAAACGAGTAAGTTTTTCTTGCAAATTAGATAATGAAGTATGTAGGTCGTTCAATTTCAATTTGGGGAAATTTTACATTAATATTTTCTGCAAACCATTAATATATTGGTTTATACTATCGTAAAACTCACTAATTATAGAAGTAACAACAATTAAATGTTATATATCTTTTTATGTTGTGAAACAGCCTTATTTGTAAGTATACATTTTAGCACCTACATCAATTAGCCGTTTTTATTGACTTTTTATCTATTTATTATACGAAAAATTGAAGTTTTAATTTCAATTTAAGTTAATTTTACTAACTATCTTAAAACTAGGTTTTTAAATAAAAAATGCCTCTATGAAAAAATCACAAAGGCATTTAAAAGGTTAAGTGGTCTTATTTACTGTGCCAATCTATCTTTTACATATTCAATTTTTGTTTTTCCGTGTGGTTTTGGTTTACCGTCTGGACCTAGATTAACCATAATGATATTGTCTACCGTTAAAATAGTTTCTCTTGTCATTTTATTACGCACTTCGCAATTTAATGTTAACGAAGAAACGCCAAATTTTTCAACTTCAATACCTATTTCTACAATATCACCTTCGGTTGCAGAGCTCATAAAATTAATCTCTGACATATACTTAGTAACCACTTTTTTATTTTCTAACTGTATAATAGTATACAATGCTGCTTCTTCATCTACCCACGCCAAAACCTTACCACCAAAAAGTGTTTTGTTAGCATTTAAATCCCCTGGTTTGACCCATTTTCTACTGTGAAATCTCATAATATTACGATTTAGAATACAAAATTAACTATTAAAATAAAGTTAGACTATTATCTAACAAAGTTTTAGGAATTTTTAAATTAGAGTCAACTTTTTTGTTTAAACTGTTAATAAAACTAGCCGATAATAACGGTGACTCTAATTCCATATTCTGATGCACAAAAAAATGAATGTTTTTAAGTCCTTTCTCTTTCCAAGATTGTAGTCTACTTGCCCAGTCCTCTAGCCTATCATAATCACTTTTATGGTTAGCACCAACATAACGTACAAAAGCTTCATTATTTGTTAAACGCATATGCAACAAATCTCTTCTGCCTGCAGTATCTACTATAGTGTTTGCTATATTGTTTTCTTGTAATAAATAGTATAATTCTTGGGCTGTATTTTCATCATTAAACCAGTCTGTATGCCTAAACTCTATTGCAAGTTTAACTTCTTTAGGCCAATACTTTACAAATTGCACAACCTTATTCCAGTTTTTGGGATCAAAATTAGAATGTAATTGTAAAAATATAGTTCCAAGTTTTTCTTTTAAGGTTGATGTAGCTTCTAAATAACGATCTAAAATAGGATATACATTAGTGTCTAATTTATATAGGTGACTTACTTCACTAGTTATTTTTGGAAAGAATGTAAAGTTAGAAGGTGTTTTATCATACCATTTTTGATATTGCTCCGCCGGAAAAAGCCTGTAAAAAGTAGCATTTAATTCAATTGAGTTAAATTGTGATGCATAGTAAACCAATTCGTCTTTTGTTCCTCTTGGGTAAAAGTTTTTTAAATCTTGTTTGTTCCACTTAGCGCAACCAACAGAAATTTGCAATGCTGCATTTGTTGTTGTTTTTTCTAGCACACTAGCGGTATCTAGATGATCTACCGGCAACTTAAAATCTATTAATTCGGGATTAATTACTTTACCAAATTTCATAATTTAAATATATAATACTAAATGTTCATAAACACGTTAAAAACTAATTTAAACCTAAAAGCTATGTCATAATAGATATTGTATCTTTAGTAAAACACTAGTTATGAACCAAAGATCTAAAGACCTCTTGCGTATTAGACCAGAAATTAAGGCTACTAAAATAGTAGACGGAATTAGTACTAATGAGCTTTTTCAGAACAAAACTATTAGGCCTATTCTAAAATTACAGAACGATTTACTTTTGCTTGTTTTTAAAAACTACATTAAAAAACACAAGAACAAATTTTATACACTAGTTTTAGATAAAAGACTGGAATATATAGACAATGCCGTACAAAAAGACATTAAGTTTAGAAACGCTTTAAAAGGTATTATTATAGGTCAATTTACGGTGGAAGAATATCAAATTTACATTCAAAATTCATCTGCCTTAAATAAACGTATGATGTCTATGGCAGTTACAAGGTTAAAAGATCAACTTCAGTTTTTTGAAGAGTCAACTTTAGTCTAAAGTAGATTCGCCGTTTAAGTTTGTTGTTAATACGTCGCTCATCAAATCAAAAAATGGTCTAACCGTAGCAAACGACTTGTTCACTGTACTTAAGAAGTTAGGAGACAATACCTCTTTATCTGTAAATTTACGGGTAAAAATGTATTGTTTTTTGCGTATTAGATCAATGTCTTTATGTTCTACATCAAAACCTTTTGGCGCTCTTTTTAACTCATCGCCTTCTAACTCTCCCCAAATAGCTTTAAATTCTTTATTAGAAATGGCTTCTCTAAACTCAGATGCATCTAATTCTAACTCTTTTCTAATTCTAAATAAATCTTCTTTATTTGGATCCCAAAAACCAATTGCTATAAAGCTACTACCAGACTCTATATGTACATAATAACCACCTCTAAGTCTAGCTCCTGCCCTAGTAAAAGATCCGCTTAAATGTGTTTTGTATGGTGTTTTGTTTTTAGAGAAACGTACATCTCTGTAGATTCTAAATACTTTAGATTTTTCAATATCATCATATAAGTTTAATTCTTCCAACAAAGCCAAAATAAAATCTTTAAATGATTTTTCTTCAACTTTAAACTCATCTTTATGCTCTAAAAACCATTCTCTTGTGTTGTTTTCTTTCAACTTATTTAAAAAATCGAATGTATTTTTAGATATAACTTCATTTTTCATAAAAATCCTACTAATATATTATTTATGCTAAAGTTAACGGTTTTTAGAAGTTTTTTTATAGAAATAATGGTTAATTTTGATAGTTGAATTCATTATATATGACACTAAAATCTGTAATTGACGAAATTGAGTTGCATAAAAAACAACCCAATTTAAACTTTAGTCTAAAAGAAAAAACAGAGGCTTTTACTCAAAAGCTTTTTTATACTTTGTTTGATACACAGACTCCTGTTAAAGAAAACTTAGAGTTATTAGAGAAACAATTTGATGAATTGGTTAATCTTGCTTGCTGGCAAGTAGATAAACCTTGTAAAAAAATATGGGAGCGTTACGTTGTAACATTACCTAACATATTAGAAAAACTAAATCTAGATGCAGAAGCTATTGTAAATTGTGATCCTGCATCTTTATCTATAGAAGAAGTGTATATGGCCTACCCTGGTTTTTATGCTATTGCTATATATAGATTAGCACACGAATTACACATTATTGGTTTTCCTTTAATGCCGCGTTTAATGACAGAGTATGCACATAGATTAACAGGTGTAGATATTAATCCTGGTGCACAGATAGGAAATTCTTTCTTTATAGACCATGCTACAGGTGTTGTAATTGGTGAAACTGCTATTATAGAAGATCACGTAAAAATATACCAAGGAGTTACTTTAGGAGCTTTATTTGTTGCTAAAAATTTACAACAAACAAAAAGACACCCTACCATAAAGAACAATGTTACAATTTATGCTAACGCTACTATTTTAGGTGGAGATACCATTATTGGAGAAAACACAATAATTGGCGGAAATGCCTGGGTTACAAGCTCTATACCTGCTAATTCTAAAGTGTTTCATAAAACAGAAATTAAAATTAAAACTACAAATAATGTCTCATAGTATTCTAGATTTAATAGGTAATACACCTTTAGTTGAATCTAAAGTTTTAAACACCAACCCTAATGTTAAACTTTTATTTAAGTTAGAAGGTCAAAACCCTGGTGGTAGTGTTAAAGACCGTGCTGCCTATAATATGATTAAAAGTGCGTTAGATAGAGGCGATATAAATAAAAATACAAAGCTTGTAGAGGCAACTAGTGGTAACACAGGTATTGCTTTAGCAATGATTGCTGGTATTTTTGATTTGGATATAGAGATTGTATTATCTGAGAGTTCTACCATAGAACGCATACAAACAATGCGTGCTTATGGGGCAAAGGTAACTTTAACCCCTGCAGATATTGGTATTTTAGGAGCTAGAGATTATGCAGAAAGTCAAGTTGAAAAAGGAGCTGTAATGCTTAATCAGTTTGGTAATAACGATAATTGGAAAGCACATTATAAAACTACAGGTCCAGAGATATGGAAAGATACAGACCATAAAATAACTCATTTTGTATCTGCTATGGGTACAACGGGAACTATTATGGGGACTTCTACATATTTAAAAGAACAAAATAAGGACATACAAATTGTAGGTGTACAACCAAAAGATGGAGCAAAAATACCTGGAATTCGTAAATGGCCACAAGAGTATTTGCCAAAAATATTTAATGCTTCTAAAGTAGATAACATAATAGATGTTAGTCAAGAAGAAGCAGAACAAACCACATTATTACTAGCTAAAAAAGAAGGTATATTTGCAGGTATTAGTAGCGGTGGAGCAGCTTTTGCTGCTATAAAATTAGCGAGTACATTAGAAAGTGGTACTATTGTATCTATTGTTTGCGATAGAGGTGATAGATACTTGTCTTCTGGCTTATTTGATTAAGATTTTAATGATGATGCTTAACATATTAAACATCATCATTAAAATCTAAACTATGTAACATTAAACCAGATCCTGGTGCTACAAAAGAAAATTTTGTTGTACTATCTATTTTAAGAGCATTTTCTATTTCTGTAATAGCTATTTCTCCTTTCCCAAGCTGAATTAAAGCGCCCATTAACATACGTACTTGGTAGCGCATAAACCCTTCTCCTTTTATATGAAAAGCATATGATTTCTCTGGGAAGAAATTAGCAGTAAGAATAGTATTTTCTTTTATTTTGGACGATTTTATTGTTCTAATAAACTTACCGTTTTCTTTAGGCTTTGCTGTAAAACTTTTAAAGTTATGCGTGCCAACAAATAACTTTGCTGCAGTTTTCATTAATTCTAAATCTAGTTTTTCTTGTACGTTAGCCATAAATGGTGCTGTATACGGATGATTTTTTTCACCATAAGAAAACAAATACACATATTCTTTTTCTTTGCTATGCTGAATTATATTAAACTTTTCTTTTACGTGTTTTACAGATATTATTCTAATATCTGAAGGCAAGTTTTTATTAAAGTCTTTTTTAAAGAACACTAAATCTTCTAAGGGTTCTCCTTCTAAAAAAAGCTCAAAAGCTGCGTCTAAAGCAGATACTTTAGCATCTGTACGTCCCGCTCCTAATATTTTACATTGTCTTTCTGGCAATATAAATTTTAGTGTTTTAGTTAACATACCTTCTACCGTCTTGTATCCAGGTTGTTTTTGCCACCCACTAAATCTGTAGCCTAGAAATTGTAATCTAATTAAGTAATATTGTTTTTGTTTCTTCACATTAGCAAAAATATACAATTAAACAAAAACAGGCTACAACTTATTTTTTTTGTATTTTTCCATTTAATTACCAATTTAAACCAACCAAAATGACAAATCTAACATCACATAAAATACCTGTTTGGTTCTGGCTTATAGCTGTACTAGCTTTAGTTTGGAATTGTATGGGAGTTATGGCATATTTAGCTGAAGCCTATATGTCTGACGAAGTATTTGCTAATTATTCTCCAGAAATACAAAAACTTTATAATAAAAGGCCTTCTTGGGTTACTGGCGCATATGCTATAGCTGTTTTTGGAGGTGTATTGGCTAGTATGTTATTGCTAATACGTAAAAAAGCAGCCAAAACAGTATTTTTAATTTCATTAGCAGGAGTTTTAGCTAATGATGTTTATACTTTTTTTATGAGTAAAACTTTAAAAGTATTAGGGACCAACGCTATTATTTTTCCGGTAATAGTACTTGTAATAGCAGCATTACTTGTTCTTTTCTCTAATTATGCTACAAAAAGAGAATGGTTGGCCTAAAAAAAAGCTTTTTTCGGTTATTTAGTTTACCAATTATCGGGTCAAAAATGCTTTTTATCTATGCTAATACACTTACCCTTATATTCTTGTTTTTTAGCGATTATATTCACATAATTTTAACACTACTCATATTTTTGTGTAAAATTGAAGCGTAGAGCCCCCTAGCTTTTATACTCTATATATTATATGAAAATTCCGTCTTTAAAAAAATCTTGGAAAGTACCTGTGGTTATTTCTGTTGTTTTATTAGTATTAGTTACTTTTTCTAACTTTTATGGTTTATTAACAGATAAATTTCATTTTGATAATCCCAGTAGTTACTTCTTTATGTTACTAGCAACAGTACACGTTGTGTATTTATATGCTTTTTGGTTTAAACTTACAGAAAATGAGTATCCTGATAAGGAAATGAGAAACTTAGAATATGGTTTCTATGCCGTAGTAGCTTTTTATGTTTACAAATTAGTAGACATTACTAGTGTTGTTTTTGGATATAGTACTTATGATGATTTAATACTTGCAGATCACTTTTTAATTGTTGGTATTGCAATAATATTAGGTTATTTATCTTTATGTTTAATTACATTATATGTGTTTTCTATTCGTAAAGCTAAAATTGGTAATTATACAACAGATTGCTACGTAGAAGAAGATTTAGATACGTGGCCATAAACAAGACCAAATTAAATTAAACATAATAAAAAGAGCTTCTAAATTTCTAGAAGCTCTTTTTTTGACTAAAACAAATTATCTTTTAACCCAACCTGTTGGAAAAGAATCGCTGTTTAAACTTAATGTGTGAGTTGTTGGTGCAGTTTCTTGACCAGATACACCTACTAATGGTTTTAGTAAAAATGGATTAGGGCTGTTATCCGGAGAAGGTTCTATAGATATAACTACAGTTTTACCTCTAATATCTAAAGGAAAAGTAAATCCTGTTGGTGCATTTTCAAAGAAATCTTCACCTGGAATTGGAGGCCCTGGATTAGCTCCACTAAAAGGATTTCCCGAATCTTCCATTTGTACTGTAGGATCAGAGAATGTACCTGTAGTTATTGGTCCTTCTGTACCTACTACCCATCCTTCGTAAACCCATCCGTCAGGTAAAACCGGTAATTCTAAACCTGTTGCTGGTGGTGTACCAGGTATTCCAAACCAAATACCAAATTGGTCATTACCATTATTCATTCCGTCTGCTTCATCAGTTGGTGTTCTTAAAAAGAATTCTCCGCTTGCGCTAGAAAAATCACCTACTAAATCGGTAATACTAACAGTTGCTGTTTCTGCTGCAAATGCACCAGATAATAATTTAGTTGCTGCCGGTGCAGGATCAGTATCTACTGCTGGCTCTATAGAAAGCACGTAAGCTGTTGCTTGGTTTAAGATATCTGTATCTACTGTAAAAGCTGTTTTAGATGGTGTACCACTAGCATCTACGGTAAAAATACCTGTAGAAACTGGAGCTCCGTTTACAATTATCCATCCTTCATATACAAAGTCAGATCCAAGGTCTTCTAGACCATCTATACCCATTGTTAAATTGGTTGTTTGTGGTTCATTAGTGTCGTCATCACTATCACAACTAACTACAAGAGCTGTTGCCATAAATAATAAAAGTAATTTTTTCATAATATTAGAGTTTTAGATTATGAGACAAATTAAGTGTATGTTTTTGACGATAAAATCACAGAATAGTAAACTTTACGGCCAATTTTGTAAGGTATTTGTGATAACTTCTACCTTTAAATAGAAATAACGCAGCTAAAAGCTTAATTTCATTGGCCTTAACAAACTTTTATTGTTTGTGATAGCTTTGTGATATTATATTAACTTCTTTGTAACCATATTATGAAACAGATTTTAATTATTGAAGACGATCCAGAAATTATACAATTACTGGAGATACATTTAACAGATATGGTGTATAGTACAACTAAAGCTATGGACGGGGAAACTGGTCTTAATTTAGCTTTAGAAAACAATTATGACCTTATTTTACTGGATCTTACTTTACCTGTTATGGATGGTATAGAAGTTTGTAAAAAATTACGAACTAAAAAAAACACACCTATTATAATGCTTACTGCTAAGTCAGAAGAAATAGATCGTGTATTAGGTTTAGAAATTGGTGCAGATGATTACTTAACCAAACCTTTTAGTATTCGTGAGTTATTAGCTAGAATTAAAGCTGTATTACGTAGATCTGATACTCCTGAACCTGAGAAAAATAACTCTACAACTTTAAATTTTGAAGGTCTTTTTATAGATATTGATAAACGTAAAGTATTACACAATAAACAAAAGATAGATTTATCTCCAAAAGAGTTTGAGCTATTGGTTTTAATGGCTTCTAACCCTGGAAGAAACTATTCTAGAACAGAACTGCTTAATATTATTTGGGGCTATAATTTTGAAGGGTATGAGCATACTGTAAACTCTCATATAAACAGATTACGTGCTAAAATAGAGTCTAATATGGCTCAGCCAATGTACATTCTTACTTCTTGGGGAGTTGGCTATAAATTTAATGAAGAAATTTAATTATGGGAGCATCAAAAAAAGTCTTAGGGACCAAGCTTATTAAAAAATTATGGATTGCCTTTATATTAATTATTTTGTTAATGGGTGCCTGTTACATTCTAATAACAGGATATTTTGCTAATAAATATAATGAAGCTACTATACAAAAGGTAAATGCAAAAGTAGCAAACCATCTAATTGAAGAAAAGTTTCAAAATGCATCACCATTCCTTGAAGATGGTAGTGTTAATAAGCCTCTTTTTGGTGATTTAATGCATGATATGATGGCTGTTAATCGCAGTATAGAAGTGTATTTACTAGATAATACTGGTTCTGTTTTATATTCTGTAGTTTTAGAACACGGAGCTAATGAACCAATTAAACACGTATCTCTTGCTCCAATAAAAGAATTTATAAAAGTAGATGGACAAAACTATATTTTAGGTGATGATCCTAGAAATACAGATGAACAAAAAATATTTTCTGCTGCTCCATATAAAGCTGGCGATAAAGAAGGTTACATATATATAATTCTTGCTGGCCAAGAGTTTCAGGCTATTAGTAGCGGTTTATTATCTCAGTATTTTGCTAAACTTGGTATTGGCGCTACCCTACTAACTATGGTTTTTGCTGCATTACTAGGACTATTAAGTATTTGGTTTTTAACGAAGAACTTACGTGTAATGATTAGTACTGTGAACAAGTTTCAAGAAGGCGACCGTACTGCACGTATAAAAAACCCGGAAGAATCTGATATCGAGGTTTTTGCTAATTCTTTTAATGATATGGCAGACACAATTGTTAGTAATATTGATAAAATACAGTCTGTAGACACCTTACGTAGAGAGTTAATAGCAAATGTATCTCATGATCTAAGAACGCCCTTAGCTATCTTAAAAGGATACGTAGAGACACTCCAAATAAAGAAAGACACACTTACTGAGGAACAAAAAGAAGAGTATTTAGAGATTACGCATAATAATATAGACCGTTTATCAAACCTAATAAACCAATTATTTGAGTATTCTAAATTAGAGTCTGAGCAAGTAGTACCTGTAAAAGAACCATTTTCTATTACAGAACTATCTTATGATTTAATTGAAAAATTTAAAGTAATAGCAGAGAAAAAACAAATTACATTAGAAATGGATGTTTCTAATGAAAACAGCTTTGTTTATGCAGATGTAAGTATGGTAGAGCGTGCTTTGCAAAACTTAATAGAGAACGCTATTAAGTATACAGAACCAAACGGAAAAGTTACATTAGCTATAAAAAAAGAAGCTAAAAAAGTAGAGATTAATATTACGGATACTGGTGCCGGTATTCCTATAAACGAGCAACCTTATATTTTTGACAGATACAAGCAACTAGATAAATCTGAAAAGAAAAGAGGTGCTGGCTTAGGTTTAGCCATAGTGAAGAAAATAATGGAATTACATGATACCACTATAACTGTACTTAGCAAACCTAAAGAAGGCAGCACCTTTACTTTTACATTACCTGTACATTAATTTCTGGTTTTTAGTACCGTAACAATATCGTTTAATTTATAACCTTTAGCTTGTAAAAGAATTAAGTAGTGAAACAATAAATCTGCACTTTCTTCTTTGAATAGATGATCGTTACTATCCATTGCTTCAATTACTACTTCAACTGCCTCTTCACCAACTTTTTGGGCAACTTTGTTAATTCCGTCTCTGTATAAAGATGCAACATAGCTGTCCTTATTTTCTGGGTTATCTTTACGATCTGTAATTATATCTTCTAACTTAGATAAGAATCCGTAGCTATTTGTATTGTCTTCTTTCCAACAAGTATCTGTACCTGTATGACAAGTAGGTCCAACAGGGTTTACAGTAATTAATAAAGAATCGTTATCGCAATCAACTTTTATATCAACTAAATTTAAAAAGTTACCACTCTCCTCTCCTTTGGTCCATAAACGGTTTTTACTTCTGCTATAAAACGTAACCTTTTTAGTTTCGTTAGTTTTATCTACAGCCTCTTGGTTCATATACCCTAGCATTAACACATTTTTAGTTATTGCATCTTGTATAATTGCAGGTATTAAACCGTCTGTACTCTTTGTAAAATCTATTGTCATTTTATATATATTATAATCTAACAGGTATGCCGTTAGTTTTTAATTCTTCTTTTAAATCTTTTATTTCTATTTCTTTAAAGTGAAAAACACTCGCTGCTAATGCTGCATCTGCTTTACCCTCTTTAAAAGTATCTGTAAAATGTTGCATTGTACCTGCGCCACCAGAAGCTATAATTGGAATATTTAACTCAGTTGATAACCTAGCCAAGGCTTCATTAGCAAAACCATCTTTTGTACCATCATTATCCATAGAAGTAAATAGAATTTCTCCTGCTCCTCTTTCTTCTACTTCTTTAGCCCAATCAAACAAATTAAGCTCTGTTGGTACTTTACCCCCAACCAAGTGTACAACCCAAGTACCATCTATGCTTTTAGCATCTATAGCAACAACAACACATTGCGAACCAAATTTGGCTGCTAAATCGTTTATTAATTGCGGATTTTTAACTGCAGATGAATTTATAGATACCTTATCTGCACCGTTTTGCAGCAATATATCTACATCTTCAATAGAAGATATGCCACCACCAACAGTAAACGGAATATTTACTTTCTCTGCAACACGCAATACTAAATCTGCTAAGGTTTTTCTACGTTCTTCAGTTGCAGATATGTCTAAAAAAACAAGTTCGTCTGCTCCTGTTCTTGCATAAATCTCTGCCAGTTCTACCGGATCACCAGCATCACGTAAATCAACAAAATTGATTCCTTTTACTGTACGGCCGTTTTTAATATCTAAACAGGGTATTATTCTTTTTGTTAACATAATATTTATGGATCATAGAAAAAAGAGAAAAGAAATAGATGCCTATTTTCTATACTCTCTATTCTAAGTTCTTATTTATTTAATATAAATTCTTCTAATTGTTTCATAGAAATTCTATTTTCATAAATAGCTTTCCCAATTATAGTTCCTTCACAGCCAATTTCGGCTAATTCAGGAAGTTCATCATAAGTAGAGATTCCTCCACTTGCTATTAGTTTCAACCCTTTGTCAGAAGAGGCTAATATCTTTGAATATAAATCAAAAGAAGGACCTTCTAACATACCATCTTTACTTATATCTGTACAAATTACATAGCTCACGCCTTGTTTTTGGTATTCTTGTATAAATGGCACTAATTCTTCTTTAGATTCTTCTAACCAACCAGATACGGCTACTTTTTCATCCAAAGCATCTGCACCTAAGATAATTTTATCCGCACCAAATTTCTGAAGCCAAGAACCAAATACCTCTCTATCCTTAACAGCAATACTGCCACCAGTAATTTGGTTAGCTCCGCTCTCAAAGGCTATACGTAAGTCTTCATCTGACTTTAATCCGCCACCAAAATCTATTTTTAGGTTTGTTTTAGAAGCTATTTGCTCTAAAATCTTATGGTTTACTATGTGTTTAGACTTTGCCCCGTCAAGGTCTACTAAATGTAAATACTCTATACCGTGAGCCTCAAATTCTTTTGCAACTTCTAGAGGGTTCTCGTTATATATTTTTTTAGTGTTGTAATCTCCTTTAGACAAGCGTACACATTTGCCATCTATAATATCTATTGCTGGTATTATTCTCATTTTTGTTTTTTTGTAAAAAAATATAAAGACTTAATTGCTTGTTAACTTTGGACTTAATTAAACTTCTACATTTCCAGAAAATTCCTCAAAATCTGCTCTCCTACTTCACTACTTTTTTCTGGGTGAAATTGAGTTCCGTAAAAATTATTTTTTTGTAATGCCGCACTGTAATCTATATCATAATTAGATGTTGCGATGGTCTCATTAGTAACTGGAGCATAAAAACTATGAACCATATAAATATGGGCGTTTTCTTTTATAGTATTAAATAAATTAGTTTTTAAGTTTGATATCTCATTCCATCCAATCTGTGGCACCTTTACCTTGTTTGAAAACTTTACAACATCAACATTAAAAATTCCTAACCCAGTTGTGTTTCCTTCTTCAGATGCGTTACACATTAATTGCATACCCAAACAAATACCCAAAACAGGTTGTTTTAAAGTGGGAATTAGAGCATCTAAACCACTAGCACGTAACTTACTCATTGCACTACTAGCTTCACCTACGCCAGGAAAAATTACTTTATCTGCAGCAAGAATTTCGTTTACATTATCTGTTAAAACTGCCTCAAAACCAAGTCGTTTTATAGCAAATTTAATGCTCTGTATATTTCCTGCTCCGTAATTTATAATTACTATTTTCATCTTAAACTTTAAGTATTATAACTATTTATAGCATTCCCTTTGTACTAGGTAAAACCATTTTTTCTACATCTCTTTTTACAGCCATTTTTATTGCTTTTGCAAATGCTTTAAAAATAGCTTCAATTTTATGATGTTCGTTTACACCTTCTGCTTTTACATTCAAGTTTGCTTTTGCTCCGTCTGAAAACGATTTAAAAAAGTGTAAAAACATTTCCGTTGGCATATCTCCTACCATTTCACGCTTAAAATCAGCATCCCAAACCAACCAGTTTCTACCTCCAAAATCTATAGCTACTTGTGCTAAGCAGTCGTCCATTGGCAAACAAAAACCATAACGTTCTATTCCTAATTTTGTTCCTAATGCCTTAGCAAACACTTCACCTAAAGCAATAGCGGTATCTTCTATAGTGTGGTGTTCATCTACTTCTAAATCGCCATTTACTTTAATTTCTAAGTCCATTTGACCGTGACGTGCCAATTGGTCTAGCATATGATCAAAGAAAGATAATCCTGTTTTTATGTCACTCTTACCAGTACCATCTAAATTTACGTTAATGTAAATATCTGTTTCGTTGGTTTTACGTGTAACTTCAGAAACTCTATCTTTTAGCTTTAAAAACTCGTATATTTTTTCCCAATCATTACTTTCTAAAGCAATAACATCGTTTAACTCTTCTCTTTTTACAGTAATTTCACCTGTACCAAGATTGGTTTCATCGTTAATAAAAACACCCTTAGATCCTAAGTTTTTAGCTAGTTCTATATCCGTTAAACGATCTCCAATTACAAAAGAATTGGCCAAATCATAATCAGCTGAAAAATATTCTGTTAGCAAGCCAGTTCCTGGTTTACGTGTATTGGCATTTTCGTGTGGAAAAGTTCTGTCTAAAAAAACCTTATCAAAAACAACACCTTCATTTTCAAAAGACTTTAAAATAAAATTTTGTACTGGCCAAAATGTATCTTCCGGAAAAACGTCTGTACCTAAACCATCTTGATTGGTAATCATAACCAATTCGTAATCTAGCTCCTTAGCTATTTTTCCTAAAAAAGTAAATGCTTTTGGGTAAAAAATCATTTTTTCAAATGCATCTATTTGTTCGTCTACCGTTTCTTTAATTATGGTACCGTCTCTATCTATAAATAATACTTTTTTCATTTTCTAAAGTTCGTTGCAATTCAATTTCACAAAAGAATTACGGTTAGTTATTAATTTGGTTTAGTGCGTTTATTAATTTACTATTTTCTTCTGCTGTACCTACTGTAAAGCGCAACGTATTTTTACACAAAGGTTGCGTTGTTCTGTTCCGTATTACAATACCTTTTTCTAAAAGCTGATTGTATCTTTTTGTAGCATCGTCAACTTTAGCAAGAATAAAATTAGCGTCAGAAGCATATACTTTTTCAACATAATTAACCTGAAGTAAAACTTTAGATAAACAATCCTTTTCAGTCATTATATCAGATACTTCTCTTTTTACAGATTCTATATCTAAAACTCGTTCTTTTGCTCTTTGCTGAGTTAATTCATTTACATTATATGGTGGTTTTATTTTGTTTAAAACTGATATAATTTCTTTTGATGCAATACAGATTCCTAATCTTATACCTGCCAAACCATAAGCTTTAGATAAGGTTTGAGTAACAATTAAATTAGGATATTTATCTAGTTGCGAAACCCAACTTTTTTGAGCTGAAAAGTCAATATAAGCTTCGTCTACAACCACCAAACCTTTAAAATCTTTTAGCAACTGATGCATTTTTTCTGCTGCAAAGCTATTACCAGTTGGATTATTAGGTGAGCATAAAAACAAAATTTTACTATTCTTATTTGCTACAGCTAAAATTTCATCAACATTAGGTTCAAAATCAGTCGTAAGTAATACTTCTTTATTCTCTACATTATTAATACCAGATAATACTTTATACATACCGTAAGTTGGTGGTAATGTTATAATATTATCTTCCTTTGGCTCGCAAAATGCTCTGTAGATTAAATCTAAAACTTCATCACTACCATTACCCAAAAGTAAATTTTCTGATGCAATTCCTTTTTGATTCGCTAAAATAGATTTTAAGCTACGTTGTTGCGGATCTGGATATCTATTTACACCATTTTGGTATGGATTCTCATTGGCATCTAAAAATACCATTTCTGCACCATCAGAAACATACTCATCCCTAGCAGAAGAATACGGACTAAGTCCTTTTACATTTTCCCTAGTTAATTTATCTAAGTTAAAATCCTTCATTATTTTAAGCTATTTAAACGTAAAGTAACTGCATTTTTGTGTGCTTGTAAACCTTCTGCATCTGCCATTAGTTCTATTGCCTCTCCTATTTTTTGTATACCTTGTTTAGATATTTTTTGAAATGTAATACTCTTAGTAAAACTGTCTAAGTTAACACCACTATATTGCTTAGCATAGCCGTTTGTTGGTAATGTGTGGTTGGTGCCAGAAGCGTAATCACCAGCACTTTCTGGCGTATAGTTGCCAATAAATACAGAACCAGCATTTTCAATTGTGTTTAAAACGTAATCTTCATTTTCTACACAAACAATAAAGTGTTCTGGAGCGTATTCATTAATTAATTGCATAGCAATTTCTATTGTTTCTATATAAATGAGCTTACTATTTTCAATGGCTTTTGTAGCTATTTCTACACGTGGTAAAACGGCTAATTGTTTTTCAACTTCAGTTTCTACCGCAGCAATCATTTTTTTAGAAGTAGATACTAATATAACTTGACTATCTGTGCCGTGTTCTGCCTGACTTAATAAGTCTGATGCTACAAATGCCGCGTTTGCTGTATCATCTGCTAAAACTAAAAGTTCACTTGGACCTGCAGGCATATCTATTGCTACACCGTATTTAGTTGCTATTTGTTTCGCTACAGTAACAAATTGGTTGCCAGGGCCAAATATTTTATATACTTGTGGTATTGTTTCTGTACCAAACGTCATAGCTGCAATGGCTTGTATGCCACCAACTTTGTATATTTTGGTAACACCACATAAATTTGCTGCGTACAAAATAGCCGGATTTATTTTTCCTTCTTTATTAGGAGGAGAGCACAATACAATCTCTTTACAACCTGCAATATTAGCGGGTGTAGCCAGCATTAAAATGGTAGAAAATAAGGGTGCTGTACCGCCAGGAATATATAAACCAACTTTTTGAATTGGTCTTTTTTCTTGCCAACAGTCTACTCCGTTTGCAGTTTGTACACTTACCTTTTCTGTTTTCTGTGCTTTGTGAAAAGTTTCAACATTACTCTTAGCTAATTGTATCGCTTTTTTTAGTTCTTCTGATACTAACTCTTCAGCTTCATTAATCTCTGCTGTAGAAACGATGCTAGAATCTAAAGAAACACTATCAAACTTCTCTGTGTACTTTTTTATAGCACTATCGCCATCTTGTTTTACTTCAGTAAAAACAGAAACCACAGTACTTTCTATATCTGCAACAGTTTGTGTTGGCCTTTCTAAAACTTGTTTCCAATCTACAATAGGTGGATTATCAATTTTATTCATTACAATACCATTTTTTCAATTGGACAAACCAAAATTCCTTCTGCGCCTTCTTTTTTTAATTCCTGAATTACTTCCCAGAATTTATCCTTGTTTATAACAGTGTGTACAGAACTCCATCCTTCTTCTGCTAATGGTAATACAGTAGGACTACGCATTCCTGGTAATAATGATATAATGGTATCTAATTTTTCATTAGGTGCGTTTAAAAGCACATATTTAGATTGTCTAGCTCTTAAAACAGATTCAATTCTAAACTCTAACTGACTTAATATTTCTTTACGTTCTTCTGATATTTTAGGAGAAACAGCTAAAACTGCTTCGCTAGTTAGCATTACTTCTACTTCCTTAAGGTTGTTCTTAAACAAAGTACTACCACTAGAAACGATATCGCAAATACCATCTGCTAAACCAATATTTGGCGCAATTTCTACAGAACCATTAATAATGTGTAAATCTGCAGTAACACCTTTAGTTGCTAAATAGTTTTTTACTGTATTAGGGTATGATGTTGCTATGCGTTTTCCTTGAAAATCTTGAACAGAGGTATATTTAAACGATTTTGGAACCGCTAATGATACTTTACATTTAGAGAAACCTAATCTTTCTGAAAACGTAAGATCTTCTCCTTTTTCAATTAAAACATTTTCTCCAATAATAGCAATATCTACTACACCATCTCTTAAATACTGAGGAATATCACCATTTCTAAGGTAAAAAACTTCCATTGGAAAATTTCTTGAAGACGCTTTTAATTGGTCTTTACCGTTGTCTATAGATATACCACAGTCTTTTAAAAGGGCTATGGAATCTTCATTTAAACGTCCACTTTTCTGAATTGCAATTCTAATTTTAGTCATTCTTTTTTTTAGTATGTGTTCAAGAAATCAAAATGGATTAAAAACAAAAAACCCGTTTGATTTCTCAAACGGGTTAGATTTATGTTTAAACACTGCAAAACACTTCTAGCTCGCTTGATAGCAAGGTGTAAAGTGATGATGATGTGTGTTATTGTTTCTCATTATGCTGTAAAAGTAAAACTTATTTCTATTATATAAAAGAGAATTTATATTTTTAGTTCACTATTAATAATTTCTTAACAAACAAGCGTTAATTTATTGGTTTCCTAAAATTAATGGCAAACCAGAGTCACCACTACCAATTACTATTACTTTAGAGTTAGGAGACTCAGATAATTTAATAGTAGCTTCTATACCTTTATCTTGCAAAATTTTATCCGTTAAAGATGCACTTAATATTTTGTTTGCATCTGCTTTACCTTGTGCTTCTATAGTTACCTTTTCTGCTTCTTTCTTAGCCGTAACTAGTCTAAACTCGTATTCTAAAGACTCTTGCTCTTGCTTTAATTTACCTTCAATTGCATTTTTAATTGTAACAGGTAATTTTACATCTTCTACTAATACTCTTTTTACTGTTAAGTATTGATCCTTTAAAAGTAATGTCACTTCTTCTAAAATTTCTTGCTCAATAACATCACGCTTACTAGAATATAGTTGTTCTGGAGTGTAACGACCTACTACGCTTCTTGCAGCAGCATTTACGGCAGGGTCTAAAAGTTCTTGTTCATAATCCTCTCCTTTAGTTTTTATCAGTTTACCTAAATTGTCATATTCAGGTTCGTACCAAATTGTTCCGTTTACTTTAACTTCTAAACCGTTTACAGAAAGCACATTCATTTCATCAGAAATAGACTGTTGTCTAACGATACGAATAATCATACTGTTCCAAGGAGCAATGATATGTAGCCCTTCACTATAAGTTTTATCTGTAACTATACCCTCACCAAATTGCTCAAAAAGAACTCCTCCTTCACCAGGACCAATAGTCACTGACGATTTAAATATTAAAACAATAATTAATACTGCAATAAACATCACAGGCAATGCAATCTTAGGTAATCTTTCCATAGTTATTTTTAAGTTAAACCGTTATATTTTCTAACAAACCATTCTACTGCAAACACCAGTAAAATAAAGCTTAATAGAAATTTAAATTCTACCAAAGGTACGATATTTTCTTTGCTCTTCTGTACTGGTTTGTACTCTTGTTTAGATAATAATTGTTGCTTTAAACTTCCTGTATTATTGGCATAAAATAATGCTCCGTTTGTACTTTTTGCTAGTCTGTTCAATTTTTTATAATTACTAGAAGAAAATTGTTGTTCTAAATCATAATCTAATATGGAAAAAGTTCCTGACTTAGAGCTATTAATTCCAGTAACAGTTGCCGTAAAATTGTAATCTCCAGAAGGTAGATCACTTAAATCTGCTACATAGTTTAGTTGGTTTAATAACATTGGAACTATTTTGTTTATTGTTTTTTCTTTATTCTGTATTTTTAATGATACCGTAGCATTGGTATCAAACTCAAAGGCTTCATCAAAAATAGAAGCTCTAATAACAGCTTCATTACTTCCTAAATAAATCTGTTTGTAATCTAAAATAAACCTATTTTTAGGAGTGTTAGATGATAAATACAACACAAGCTTTCCTATGAAATCATCAAAAGTCTTAAAGTCTTTTTCGTTTCTATAGGTTTGCATTCTCCACTTCCAAATATCTTCTCCAAACAAAAATGCTTGTTTATTATTTTCACCCTCGTTTATAGAAAGTAATGGCGTCTCTATAGAAACACCTCTTATTTTTGTTTTTAATATAGTTTGATTTAAACTTTTTGGAAATAACGGGCTAACATTGCTTCTCAACGGAGGAAAATCGTTTATTGAAAATTCTGAAACATCAAACTTAGAAAACGAAGCATTTAAAACAGGTATCACTTCTTGCACAGGATATCCGTTTTCAAAAACATACGTATTTTGCACCTTGTTTAAAAAATTCCAATCGGTTTGTAAACCGCTAATTATTAATGAGTTTCTGTTAGAATTTGTAGCGTAGCTAAAGACACTCTTAAAAGCTTCTGTTGGTTGATATAGAATAAATAAATCTATATTTTTCCAATCATTACTAGTGGTTGTTGGCTTTAAAATAGTAACAGAGCGTTGCTCGTTACTTTCTATTGCTTTTTTTAAAGCTCCTAAATCCGGGTGTTCTACTGCAGAAATAATTGCGATGTTAGTTTTCTCATCTATAACCTCTATAGCAACAGTTTTTGTGTTATTTACTATGTTTTTTTCATTTGGAATTGATCCAATGGTAGTTGTAATTTTTTTTACTCCAATGGTTTTAGCATCAACATTTGTGGTTACAACTTTAGTGTTGTCATTTTTAGAGAAAGTTAAGTTTTCTCTATATACATTTTTACCATTTTCTGATATGGTAAATACTTTTGTAACAGTCTTATCTCCAGTATAAGAAACATAAACCTCTAAAGGGTATTTGTTCTTTAAAAAAGCGTAATTATTTTTATTTACCTGAGTTATTTTTAAATCTTCATAACTTGTGGTATCACCAATAACCACAGGGTATACTGCTATTTTAGAGGAAGTTCCAAAAAACTCATAATCCTGACCTAAAGTCTGGTTGCCATCAGACAATAAAATAACGGTTGTATTGTTGTTTCTGTAAACTTCTTTAATTGATTGTAAAGCTGCACCTATATTTGTGTTTTTATCGTTAAAAGAAAGGGAGTCGGTTACTGAGTTTAGTTCAGATCCAAAAGAATAAGAGGTTACTCTAAAACGATCCTTAAGCTCCTTATCAGCTGTAAAATTTTCTACTATTTTTTTGACAGAAGAGATAGACTTGCTATTTTTTATAGAAGCAGAATTATCTGTTAAAACTACAAGGTTTGATTTTTCTAAATCGTACGTAGTTTTGGTTACTTTTGGATTAATTAGCAATAAAAGAACGCCAAAAACACCTAAAAATCGTAAAAAGGAGAGAAAAACAATAAGTTTTCCTCTCCTTTTGGTTTTATAATAATTTTGAAATAAGACTATAAGCAGCGAAAAAACTACTGCTACTAAAATCCACACTACAGTTGTAATTTGCATGTATTAATTGTCTCTATTTTTCAATATAAATTTATTTAACTAGTTCCTAAGTTAGCATTCCGCCATCTACGTTTAGTACCTGGCCAGTAACGTAAGCAGACATATCTGAAGCAAAGAACAAACAAGCGTTGGCCACATCATCTGGAGAACCACCTCTTTTTAAAGGAATACCATCTCTCCATCCTTGAACAACTTTTTCATCTAACTTATCTGTCATTTCAGTTTCTATAAAACCTGGTGCAATTGCATTACATCTTATGTTTCTAGAACCTAATTCTAAAGCTACAGACTTGGTAAAACCAATCATTCCGGCTTTGGACGCTGCATAATTTGTTTGTCCGGCATTACCTTTAACACCAACAACGCTACTCATATTTACAATAGAACCTTTACGTTGCTTTAAAAAAGTACGTTGTACAGCCTTTGTCATATTAAAAACCGACTTTAAGTTAATCTCTATTACAGAGTCAAAATCGTCTTCTCCCATACGCATTAGTAAATTATCTTTAGTTATACCAGCGTTGTTAATTAACACATCTATACCGCCAAAATCTTCTAATACATTAGCCACTAATTCTTCAGCTTGTGTAAAACTAGCTGCATTACTTTTGTATGCTTTAGCTTTTACGCCTTTAGCTGTTAATTCTTTTTCTAATTCTAAAGCAGGAGCTTCACTAGAACTATATGTAAACGCTACATTTGCGCCATTATCTGCAAATACCTTTGCTATTCCCATACCAATACCTCTACTGGCACCAGTAATAATTACGTTTTTTCCTTCTAACAATTTCATGTAATAAAATTTTGCGTTGTTGCAAGTCAAATATAGGATATGTTTTACACCTTTAAAAGGCATACCTCTATTTTTTAAGATTGAAAAACAAAAAGGTATAGGCTTTACAATTTATAGCCTCTTTATTTTTTTTCTAAACCCCAAATTGTTTTAAATGATGATCTAAATGTTTATAGAACATTGTATTCCATTCTACATCGGTTAACTTTCCAAATGAATGTGACTCTCTACCATTGTAATGTGTTGCCCCCAATTGTTCAGTATTATCTAAATAAGCAAATAAGCGACTCTTTTCTTCGTCAAAATCTCTTTCATCTGCAATTATAAACTCAGTTGCCGTTCTGCCATTCTTTGGGTAAGGCTTAGGTCCTGCTACTGCGTTTTTTACAAAAGTTTTCAGTATAAATTTTTTAAATGCATTTGGCTTAGGGTGCTTGTTCTCATAAGTCATCTCATAGATAACATTGCAATGTGCTAACATTTGGTCAACTCGCATTTTGCCCCATAGTGGCTTAGTACATGGAGTTAGCTTAGCTATTCTTTTTTTAGTAAAAAGAACATCCTCTTTAGTGAATAAGTTTTTCATAACGAGTTAGTTATTTATACTTCTAATTTACATTAAAATATAAAACAAAAAAAGTGTCTACTAAGAAGTAGACACTTTTTTATATAATTTATATAATGGCTTACAATTAACCCATTACTTCTTTAACTTTTTTACCAATTTCTGCTGGAGAATCTACAACGTGAATACCACATTCTCTCATAATTGCTTTTTTAGCTTGAGCAGTATCATCAGACCCTCCTACAATTGCACCTGCATGACCCATTGTACGTCCTGCTGGAGCAGTTTCACCCGCTATAAAACCAACGATTGGCTTTTTGCTACCAGAAGCTTTGTACCAGTTAGCAGCATCTGCTTCTAATTGACCTCCAATTTCACCAATCATAACAACACATTCAGTTTCTGGATCGTTAATTAATAACTCAACAGCTTCTTTCGTAGTTGTTCCAATAATAGGATCTCCACCAATACCAATTGCAGTTGTAATACCTAAACCTTGTTTTACTACTTGATCAGCAGCTTCGTACGTTAATGTACCAGATTTAGAAACAATACCTACTTTTCCTTTTTTGAAAACGAAACCTGGCATAATACCAACTTTAGCTTCGCCTGGAGTAATGACACCTGGACAGTTAGGGCCTATTAAACGACAATCTTTATCTTTAATATAATCAGCAGCTTTTACCATATCTGCAACAGGAATACCTTCTGTAATCGTAATAATTACTTTGATACCTGCGTTAGCAGCTTCCATAATTGCATCTGCAGCAAATGCTGGCGGAACAAATATAATAGTAGTATCTGCACCTACTTTTTCTACAGCTTCTAAAACCGTATTAAAAACTGGTCTTCCTAAATGCTCTTGACCACCTTTACCTGGTGTAACACCACCAACTACGTTGGTACCGTATTCAATCATTTGTTCAGCGTGAAAAGTACCTTCACTACCTGTAAAACCTTGTACAATTATTTTGGAATCTTTATTTACTAAAACACTCATTATATCGTTTGTTATTTTTTCGCCTCACAAAAATATAGCTTTGTTTGCGATTATTAAAGTATTCTTTGTTTATTTATTTTTAATATTTTCTAAAATAGATGGTATTTTTTTAACATTGGCTAATTGCCTCAGTTTTTCCCTAGACTCTTCTATTGGTGTACCAAAATAACTTTTACCACCTAGAATAGATTTTGTAACTCCTGTTTGCCCCATTACAACTGCTTTTTTACCAATTGTAATACCGCTGGTTGTACCAACTTGCCCCCATAAAGTAACTTCGTCTTCTATAATTACACAGCCTGCAATACCTGTTTGCGATGCTATTAAGCACTTTTTACCAATTATGGTATCATGACCAACATGTACTTGGTTGTCTAGCTTTGTGCCTTCACCAATGGTTGTATCTCCTGTAACACCTTTATCTATAGTGCACAATGCTCCTATATCTACATTGTTTTCTACTACAACTCTACCTCCAGATAATAACTTATCAAAACCCTGGGGTCTGTTCTTGTAATAAAAAGCATCTGCACCTAACACAGAACCTGCGTGTATAGTAACATTGTCACCTATAACACAATTGTCATAAATAGCAACATTAGAGTGTATTACGCAGTTTTTTCCAATTTTTACGTTGTTGCCAACAAAAGAATTTGGTTGTACTATTGTATTTTCTCCTAATACTGCTGTTTCAGAAATTGTAGAAACAGATTTTTGAAAAGGCTTAAAATAAGCTGTTAGTTTATTAAAATCCCTAAAAGGATCATCAGAAATTAGCAATGCTTTCCCTTCTGGGCAATCTACTTCTTTATTAATTAAAATAATAGTAGCTTTAGATTGCAATGCCTTGTCATAGTACTTTGGGTGATCAACAAAAACAATATCTCCGGCAGTAACTACATGTATCTCGTTCATTCCTAGAACAGAGAAACTATCTTCACCAACAAATGTACAGTCTATAATAGCTGCAATTTGCTTTAATGTATGTGGAATAGGAAATTTCAAATCTCTAAACTATCTATTTATATAAATCCAAAAAGTTAAGAATTACTCCTTAACACGTTCCATATAAGAACCTTTTTCTGTATCAACTTTAATTTTGTCGCCTTCATTAATAAAAAGAGGAACATTAACTTCTGCACCCGTCTCTACTTTTGCTGGTTTAGTTGCATTTGTTGCTGTATTACCTTTTACTCCAGGTTCTGTATAAGTAACCTCTAAAATAACACTAGCAGGCATATCTACAGATAATGGTAAACTATCTTCTGTGTTAAACAAAATAGTTACCACTTCTCCTTCTTTTAATAAACCAGGAGAATCTAAACTACTTTCTTCTAAAGTGATTTGATTGTAATCGTCCGTATTCATAAAATTATAGGTAGTACCTTCTGCATATAAAAATTGGTACGAACGTGTTTCTACACGAACATCTTCAATTTTATGACCAGAAGAAAAAGTATTATCTATTACCTTACCAGTAGTAACACTTTTTAACTTGGTTCTTACAAAAGCTGGACCTTTACCAGGTTTAACGTGTAAAAATTCAATAATTTTAAAAATATCGTGATTGTATCTAATACACAATCCTTTTCTAATGTCTGATGTTGATGCCATACTTTTATTTAATTTGAACTAAAATAACCTTTCATAATTCCTCTTTGAGAATCCCTGATAAACTGAAGAATTTCATCACGTTCTGGAGTTGCTTCCATTTCCGCTTCAATAATCTCTACAGCTTGGCTATTGTTATAATTTTTTTGATATAATATTCTATATATATTCTGAACTTCTCTAATTTTTTCTGCTGATATGCCTCTTCTACGTAAACCAACAGAATTGATACCCACATAAGATAAAGGTTCTCTAGCTGCTTTTACAAAAGGAGGAACATCTTTACGTACTAAAGAACCACCCGTTACAAACGCATGATTACCTATAGATACAAATTGATGCACTGCTACCAAACCAGCTAATACAACATTATCTCCCACTGTTACGTGGCCTGCTAAAGTAGAATTGTTAGAAAAGATACAATTATCACCAACAAAACAGTCATGCGCAATGTGGCAATATGCCATAATTAAGCAGTTTTTTCCAATTTTAGTTTTTTGTCTATCAGATGTACCTCTGTTAATTGTAGCACATTCTCTAATTGTGGTGTTGTCTCCTATTTCTACAATAGTTTCTTCTCCTGCATATTTTAGATCTTGTGGTGTAGCTGAAATAATTGCTCCTGGAAAAATATTACAATTTTTTCCAATTCTTGCACCTTCCATAATAGTTACGTTAGATCCTATCCAAGTACCTTCTCCTATTACTACATTATTATGTATTGTTGTAAAAGGCTCTACAACAACGTTTTTTGCAATTTTAGCACCTGGGTGTATATACGCTAAAGGTTGATTCATTCTATTGTTTTTTTGCTATTTGTGCCATCATTTCGGCTTCACAAACTAATTTATCATTTGCATAAGCATACGCTTGCATATGACATATTCCTCTGCGTATTGGTGTTATTAGGCTACAGTGAAATATTAATGTATCTCCTGGTAAAACCTTTTGTTTAAACTTAACTTTATCAATCTTCATAAAGAAAGTTAAGTAATTTTCTGGATCTGGAACAGTGCTTAAAACTAAAACTCCTCCTGTTTGCGCCATTGCCTCTACTTGTAAAACTCCTGGCATTACAGGTGCTCCTGGGAAATGTCCAACAAAGAAAGGTTCGTTCATAGTAACATTCTTCATTCCAACAACATGGGAATCAGACAACTCCAGTATCCTATCTATTAATAAGAATGGTGGCCTATGTGGAAGCATATCCATAATTTGATGAATATCCATCAATGGAGGTAAGCTTAAATCGTACTTAGGAACACTATTTCTTTTTTCTAATTTTATAATCTTAGCTAGTTTTTTTGCAAACTGTGTGTTTACAAAATGACCTGGCTTATTAGCTATTACTTTACCACGGATTCTTATTCCTGTTAAAGACAAATCACCAATAACATCTAACAATTTATGTCTTGCAGCCTCATTAGGTTGGTGCAAAGTTAAGTTGTCTAAAATTCCGTTTGGTTTAACAGATAATTTATCCTTTCCAAAAGCTTTTTCAAGCTTTGTCATTGTTTCTTCAGAAATTTCTTTATCTACATAAACTATAGCATTATTAAGGTCACCTCCTTTGATAAGTCCGTGTTCTAATAACATTTCTAGTTCATGCAAAAAACTAAAAGTCCTTGCACTTGCAATTTCCTCTTTAAAGTCGGCTAGCTTTAGTAAAGTAGCATTCTGAGTGCCCAACACCTTTGTTCCAAAATCTACCATTGTAGTTACTTGGTAGTCGTCAGAAGGTATTATAGTAATTTCACTACCTGTAGCTTCATCTTTATAAGAAATAACATCTTTTACAATATATTCTTCCCTATCTGCCTTTTGTTCTACTACACCAGCACTTTCTAATGCTTCTACAAAGTATTTAGAAGAACCGTCCATAATAGGAAGTTCCGGAGAATTTAACTCTATTAAAACATTGTCTATTTCCAAACCAACCAATGCAGCCAAGACGTGTTCTGGAGTTTGGATTTTTACACCTCTCTTTTCTAAATTAGTACCACGTTGTGTATTTTCTACGTAATTTGCGTCTGCCTCTATAACTGGTTCTCCTTCTAAGTCTATACGTTTAAATGCATAGCCATGGTTCTCTGGAGCAGGTAAAAACTTCATTGTTACTTTTTCACCTGTGTGTAAACCAACACCCGTAAGTGTTGCTTCTTTTGCTATAGTTCTCTGTTTTACATTGGGTTTATTTGCCATCAAACTTTTTTTCAATGTTATTTATTCCGTTTACTATTTTAGGTAAGTTTCTAAAATGAACGTACGACTTATTAAAATCACCATAATTCATAGCTGGGGACCCTTGTAATACTTCATTATCTTTTATGTTTTTTCCTATGCCAGATTGTGCTTGTATGCGTACATTGTTGCCAATAACAATATGGCCAACAATACCAACTTGACCACCAATCATACAATTTTTACCAATTTTTGTAGAGCCTGCAATACCCGTTTGCGCTGCAATAACGGTATTTTCACCTATTTCTACATTGTGTGCTATTTGTATTTGGTTGTCTAGTTTAACACCTTTTCTAATTATAGTAGAACCCATTGTTGCTCTATCTATAGTGGTGCCAGCACCAACATCTACACTATCTTCTAATATAACATTCCCTATCTGAGGAATTTTTGTAAATGTACCATCTGTATTGGGAGAAAAACCAAATCCGTCTGATCCTATAATAACCCCTGTGTGTATTACACAGTTATTGCCTATTATAGAGTCTGAACATATTTTTGCTCCAGAAAAAATAGAGACATTATCACCTATTGTAACATTATCTGAAATATAAGCGTTTGGATATATTTTGGCATTTTTACCAATGGTTACATTTTTGCCGATATAAGAAAATGCTCCTAAGTAAATATCCTCTCCATAAACTGAAGATTTATCTACATAAACAGGCTGCTCTATTCCGCTTTTATCATTTTTAACCTGATCGTAATAAGATAATAATTTGGCAAAAGCTTGATAAGCATCTTCTACTTTAATTAAAGTAGTTGTATATTTCTTTTCAGGTACAAAATCATTATTAACGATGGTAATAGATGCTTTTGTAGTATATAAATGTGGTGTATATTTTGGATTAGCTAAAAAAGTAAGCGAGCCCGCTTCACCTTCTTCTATTTTAGCAAGTGTATGTACAGAAATTTCAGGGTCGCCCTGAACTTCTCCTTCTAAAATACCTGCAATTTGACTAGCTGTAAACTTCACGTGTTGTTAATTAATTTTAAAGGTATTTTATCCTTATTATAAATTTGTAACTATTTAAGGTTTTGTATAAAACCATAATTAACGGCCACAAAAGTAAGAAAAATAGTGAAATGATTATACTTTACTTGCCTTCTGTTGCAATAAAACAGTGTAAAACGCTGTGTTTTACACTATATAACGGTGTAATGTTTATTAAATTACTTTACAAAAAAAATACATTACACCCATTATATTTTAGGATAGCAAGCATAATACTTTGTAACCGTTTTAGATAATGTTTTACTATTTAACTGGTCAGATGCTTTTAAAACATCTGTAATTTTACCATTATCTCTTAAAACCTTAATAGGTTGTGTGTTTTGCACATAAGCAGTGTTTTTAATTTCTCCACTAAAAACAAAATAAGCTGTTTCTTCATCAGATAAATTGTGTTTCTCCTTAAAAGCAGTAAACTCTTTTTTTAGCTTAATTACAGATATTGGTTTTTTCTTCATTTTAATATGAAGTAAATCTCTGTGTAATATCATTTTACTTAAAGTAGAAAGTACAAAATCGTCTTGATATTGCCACTCCTTAATAGCTGCCATAATATCTACATCATCTAACTCAGCAAATTTTGCTATTACATCAGCTTTAAAATCCTTTAATTCAATCTTGTTTTTCATAAAAAAAGACAAAATAGAACTACACGGCAAATCGTGTCCATTATTTATTAATGCTTTAGCTCTGTGCAAAGTTTTAATTAATAATTGCTCTGCTACTAAGCCAGTTTTGTGTAAATATACTTGCCAGTACATAAACCTGCGAGCCATTAAAAATTTCTCTACCGAGTAGATACCTTTTTCTTCTACAACCAAATCACCATCTGCTACGTTAAGCATTGTAATTAGGCGTTCTGCATTAATATTACCCTCTGCAACACCTGTGTAAAAGCTATCTCTTTTTAAATAATCTAACCTATCCATATCTAGTTGACTAGACACTAAATCGTTTAAAAATTTCTTTGGATGTTCTTTTTTAAAAATAGCAATTGCGGTATCTAAGGCGCCATTAAATTCCTTATTTAATTGTTGCATAAAAACCAGTGATATAGCTTCATGATCTACACCTTCTACAATTGTATGTTCCATTGCATGGGAAAATGGTCCGTGACCAATATCGTGCAACAAAATAACACATAAAAGCCCCTCCTCTTCTTTAGTAGATATTTCCACATCTTTAAGACGAAGTATTTGCACTGCTTGTTGCATTAAATGCATACATCCAACTGCATGCTGAAACCTAGTGTGCTGTGCACCAGGATAAACCAAATAAGTTAATCCTGTTTGAGATATTCTGCGAAGCCTTTGAAAATAAGGGTGCGCAATAATATTAAAAATTAGAGTGCTAGGTATGCCAATAAATCCGTAAATTGGATCATTGAATATTTTAAGTTTGTTAGATATAATCAAAATCTTCTTTCTTTACAATTACAAATATAGACACTAAATGAACAAGATTACAATACTTTGGGTAGATGATGAAATAGATTTACTTAAACCACACATTATTTTTTTAGAAAAGAAAAATTATGAGGTAGTAACCTGCCAAAGCGGAAGAGAAGCTTTAGAAGAGTTAGAAACAACCAAAGTTGATATTGTTTTTTTGGATGAAAATATGCCTGGAATTAGTGGCTTAGAAACACTTACTGAAATAAAAAAAGTGCACACTACGCTACCTGTTGTAATGATTACTAAGAGTGAAGAAGAGCTTATAATGGAAGAGGCAATTGGCTCTAAAATAGCAGATTACCTTATTAAGCCTGTTAACCCTCATCAAATACTTTTAAGTCTTAAAAAGAGTTTAGATCACTCTAGGTTGATCTCAGAAAAAACAACATCTAACTACCAACAAGAATTTCGTAAAATAGCTATGGGTTTGTCTATGGTAAATTCTTTTGAAGAATGGGCAGATTTGTATAAAAATCTTATCCATTGGGAGTTGCAGTTAGAGGAGATTGAAGATACTGGAATGTTTGAAATTTTAGAATCTCAAAAGATAGAAGCTAATAATCAGTTTGGGAAATTTATTGAAAAAAACTACCCTGAATGGTTTTCTGGCGGTGATGCTCCTGTTTTATCACACAACTTATTTAAAAAATTAATTTCACCAGAATTAAAAGGAAAATCTACCTTATTAGTTGTTGTAGATAACTTAAGGTACGATCAATGGCTTGCTTTTGAAAACACTGTAAACTCGTTTTATAAAAAAACAAAAGAAACTCCTTATTATAGCATACTACCTACTGCCACTCAATATGCACGTAACGCTATTTTTTCTGGTTTAACTCCTTTAGAAATGGAGAAAAGACATCCAGAATGGTGGAAAAACGATACAGAAGAAGGTGGTAAAAATTTACACGAGGCAGATTTTCTTGGAGCACAGTTAAAAAGACTTGGTTTAGATTTAAAATGGGATTACCATAAAATTAGTAGCCTTAAGCAAGGAAAACATTTATCTCAAAATTACAAGTCGCAAAAAGAGAACGACTTAACTGTTATTGTCTATAATTTTGTTGATATGCTTTCTCACTCTAAAACAGAAATGGAAGTAATAAAAGAGCTTGCTAGTAATGACAAAGCCTACAGATCTTTAACTGTAAGTTGGTTTAAAAATTCTCCTTTGTTAGAGATTATTCAGCAGGCACAAGCAATGGGTCAAAAATTAATTATTACTACAGATCACGGTACAATTAACGTTAAGCAACCATCTAAGGTTGTTGGAGATAAAGACACTAGTTTAAACTTAAGGTATAAGACAGGTAGAAGTTTATCTTATGAAGATAAAGATGTATTATCGGCTAAAAAACCAGCTTCTTTGCAGTTGCCTACTATTAATATGAGTAGCTCTTATATTTTTGCTAAAAACGATTTATTCTTTGCTTATCCAAATAACTACAATCACTATGTAAGTTATTACAGAAACACTTACCAACACGGAGGTGTTTCACTAGAAGAAATGATTATTCCGTTTGTAGTTTTAGAGCCTAGATAATTGCTTTTAATACAGTACCGTTTTATATTTGCAGACCGTATTTTACAAAAATGAACAAAACTTTTTCCACAGAAGAAATTCAGCTAATTGCTGAGGAAATAATAAAGAAAGCGCCAACTAAGACATTATGTTTTTATGGCGAAATGGGTGCAGGTAAAACCACACTAATAAAAGCAATTGTTAAGCAATTGGGCTGCATTGGCGACACATCTAGCCCTACTTTTGGTATTGTTAATGAATATCAAAATACAGCTAACGAAACACTAGCTTATCATTTTGATTTTTATAGGCTTGAAGATGAAATGGAAGCTTTAGATATTGGTGTAGAAGACTATTTCTACGCAAATAAATGGGTATTTATAGAGTGGCCGGAGAAAATAAGTTCTTTTTTACCAGAAGACGCTACTAACATAAAGCTAGAGGTAATAAGCCCTACAGTGCGAAAAATCAGTTTTTAACAATAGCTTAGTAAATCCCATTTATACCCACAATTTTCAAAAATAAAATTGTAATTTTGATGGTCAGACTAATAAACTCTAACGGATATGAATCAGCCTTCTTCGCCATTTAGCAAATACCAATTAATACCACAGGAAGAAAAGCTAGAAATACTTAGAAAAAAAGGCGAGATATTTATTGGCATCCTTAAAGAGAACCAATACCAAGAAAAAAGAATTTGTTTAACTCCAGACGCTGTAAATGCTTTAACAAGTAATGGTCATAGAGTTTTAATTGAATCTGGAGCTGGTGAAAGTGCAAGTTTTTCTGATTTAGACTATACAAACGCTGGTGCAGAAGTTACAAAGGACACAAAAAAGGTTTTCTCTTGTCCTCTTATTTTAAAGGTAGAACCACCTACGCTATCGGAAATACAAATGCTAAATCCGCAGACTACAATTATATCTGCACTTCAAATTAAAACACAATCTAAAAAGTATTTTGAAGAATTAGCTAAAAAACGAATTACAGCTATTGCTTTTGAATACATACAAGATGAAGATGGTAAATACCCTGCTGTTCGTTCTTTAAGTGAAATTGCAGGCATCTCATCAGTCTTAATAGCATCAGAACTAATGGCAACAACCAATGATGGTAACGGCTTAATGTTTGGTAACATAAGCGGTGTACCACCTGTAGAGGTTGTTATTATTGGAGCTGGAACTGTAGGCGAATTTGCTGCAAGATCTGCAATTGGACTAGGTGCAAATGTTAAGATATTTGATAATTCTATTACCAAATTAAGACAAATACAAACCAACCTTAAGCAAACAGTTTATACATCTACCATACAACCAAAAAACCTTTTAAAATCTTTAAAAAGATGCGATGTTGCAATTGGTGCTATTCGTGGTAAAGACCGTTGCCCTGTTGTTGTTACAGAAACAATGGTAGAAAGTATGAAAAAAGATGCTGTAATTATAGATGTTAGTATAGATATGGGGGGGTGTTTTGAAACGTCTGAACTAACAACACACAACAAGCCAACAATAACCAAACACGGTGTTGTGCACTATTGCGTACCTAACATACCATCTAGATACCCTAAAACATCTTCTATTTCTATTAGTAACATTTTTACACCTTACCTTTTAAAGATTGGTGAAGATGGCGGAATGGAAAATGCCTTGCGTTTTGATAAAGGTTTGCGTAACGGATTATATATGTACCACGGAATTTTAACAAACAAATCTGTAGGAGAATGGTACGACTTGCAGTATAGTGATATCAATTTTTTAATTTTTTAATTTATGGCTTTTATAAAACGATTGGGATGGTATTTAGTCGGACTATCAATCGGTATTGTATTTTTAACTTTTTTCCTTAAAAAGAAATCAGAAGATACAGGAACAGAATTTTGCTACTTTCCTAATTGTAGAGTTCTAAAAGATCTAAGATCTAAACCTTTATCATATTCAGATGAAATTAAAGTGCTTTTTACAAATAAAAGCCTAGATTCTACTGCGGTAGCTCACTTCTTAACAGATGGAGAAATAGATTTTGGTAGTAGTGATACAAAGTCTACACCTTGCAAAACTTATAAAATTGAAGGCCTAGTAAAAGAAAAGGAAGCAGTTTTAACGGTTGTTAACTGCACAAACAAAGTACTTGTAGATAAAATTAAAATAGAAAAATAACTATTTTGGTATAGGACATAAAAAAAAAGGTGAGTTTTAAAAACTCACCTTTTTTTTATGCAATAATTATAGTTATTTTATTTTTCTTCGCTTACGTTCTTCTTTTAATAAAGATAGCTCCCTAGTAGTTTGCCCAGCAACAGAAGTATTTTCCTCCGCCCTACGTATTAAGTACGGCATAACATCTCTAACAGGTCCAAAAGGTAGGTATTTTGCCACATTGTAACCTTTATCCGCGAGGTTAAAAGAGATATGATCACTCATACCATATAATTGCCCAAACCAAATACGAGGATCAGAATGTGCAATGTTTTTTTCTTTCATTATTCGCACTAAATCATAACAACTATTCTCATTATGGGTTCCCATAAAAATAGACATTGTATCTAAATTATCTACCATATAAGCAACAGCAGAATCAAAATTGTCATCAGTAGCTTTTTTACTAGCACAAATTGGGGTTGGATAGCCTTTTTTCTCAGCTCTGTCGTTTTCCTTTTCCATATAAGCACCACGAACCACCTTCATCCCTATTTTAAAGCCTTCTTCTTTAGCTTCTACATGTAGTTTTTTAAGATAATTTAGTCTATCCCATCTGTACATTTGTAGTGTATTATACACTACAACTTTTTCTTTATTGTATTTACGCATCATTTGCGCACATAAATCGTCTGCTGCATCCTGCATCCAACTTTCTTCTCCATCAACTAAAAGAGCTACATCTAAATCGTGAGCTTTTTTGCAGACTTTATCAAATCTAGAGACAATTCTATCCCATTCTAATTGCTCTGCATCTGTAAGTGTAATACCTGCACCTACCTTTTCAAAAAGAATGAACCTTCCAAAACCTGTTGGCTTAAATACCGCTAGCGGTATAGATTCTTTTTCTTTAACAAAATCTAATACATGCAAAATTTTCTCGTAAGCATCATCAAAATGACTCTCATCCTCTTTGCCTTCTACAGAATAATCTAAAATAGTACTTACTTTCTTATCGTACATTTTATCTGCAACAGGCATACAATCTTCTTCATTAACACCTCCACAAAAATGATCAAAAACCGTGGCCCTTATTAAACCCTCTACGGGCAAATGGGCTTTAATAGCAAAATTAGTAACAGCAGTACCAATACGTACCAACGGTTCATTCGCTATTAGTTTAAACAAAAAATACGCTCTCTCTAATTCAGAATCCGACTTTAGAGCAAAAGCAGTTGCCGTATTTTCAAAAATATGTTCCATTTTTATCAATTTCGTAAAGGAGCAAATATAAATACAGATTTTGTATTCTAATAACTAAAATATGTCTTTATTTTGCGGTAAGTAAAATAAAAATTATGCAGTCAGTTTCAGCCAATACATATTCAGTTCATTTTAATGATAAAGCGTATACAGAATTAAATACTCACCTAGAAAAAGCTAACTATTCCAAGGTGTTTATTTTAGTTGATGAAAACACACATCAGCACTGTTTACCAAGCTTTATGTCTCAGATTTTTGGAGATTATAATTATGAAATTATAGAGATTGAAGAAGGTGAAATTAACAAGACCATAGAAACCTGCGTACAGGTTTGGCACGTACTATCTGAGTTAGATGCAGATCGTAAAAGTGTAATGATTAATCTTGGTGGCGGCGTTATTACAGATTTAGGTGGTTTTGTTGCTTCTACTTTTAAAAGAGGCATAGATTTTATTAATGTACCTACCACTCTGTTATCTATGGTAGATGCATCTGTTGGCGGAAAAACAGGCGTTGATCTTGGTTCTTTAAAAAACCAAGTTGGCGTTATAAACTTACCGAAAATGGTATTAGTTATTTCTTCTTTTTTGGAAACACTAGAAGAAAGGCAGTTACACAGTGGTTTTGCAGAAATGCTTAAACACGGGTTAATTAGAGATAAAAAATACTGGAACGAACTTAATCTTGTATCTGACTTTAATAAGTTAGACGAATTTATATATGATTCTGTAGTTATTAAGAACGATGTTGTTATGCAAGATCCTACAGAACAAAATCTACGTAAAATATTAAATTACGGACACACATTAGGACACGCGGTTGAATCTTACTTTTTAGAAAGTGAAAGTCATAAGACTCTTTTGCATGGTGAAGCAATAGCTGTTGGTATGGTGCTAGAAGCGTATTTAAGTAACAAGCTTACAGGTTTAAGTGACGATTCTTTAAACGCTATAAAAAAGACCTTTATAAATAGGTATGGCAAAGTTAGTTTTACTGATGAGGATATTAAAAACATACTTACTTATTTAAAGTTTGACAAAAAGAATTCTCACGGGAATATTAATTTTGTTTTATTAAAAACTATAGGAGAATGCCAAATAGACGTTATAGTTTCTGAAGATTTACTGTATAAGTCATTTGCATACTACAAAGTTTAAGTAGCACACCTACATAAAACACCTGTTACACAACTCTTTACAAAATTTACGTGAAAAAAGTTTTAGCTTAGATCTTATAACCTAAAACCAACTTATTATGTTACGTAAAATTGTAGATTACAAAAAGTTAGACCACACTATAGCCGCTAAATTAATAGAATCTTATCCGCACGGGTATGGAGACGGAGACATTATTATCTTTAAAAATAGTAAAGGAGAAAGTATAGAAGCTGTAGAGGTAAAAACAGAAGAGATTGTATATATGGTAAGAATAAGCAAAAGCTTATCTAATTTTATAGCAAACTTTGATGAGATTATAGAAAAAGAATTAGAAACTTCAGCATCTATTAACTTAGAAGATGTAGAGGAAACCGAATAAAAACAATCTCCCCCTATCTCTCTTAAATATATCTTTCTAATATTATTTTAGAATGATGTTCCTGATGTCCACATAATACAAAACCGGCAGCAGCAGTACTCATAGGTGAGTTACTAGCAGAACCTCTAAACCTTAACTGATCATCGTTTAAATGCTTAAACAAAGAAATAGTAGATGCTCTAACGTCTAAAAACTCTTGCAGTAAACTTTGTTTAGTTCTCTTATTTGCTCCAGATACGGGTACATAATCATCTTGTTCAAAACCAGGTAGAGGTGTTGCATCTAATCTAGAAAAGCGCATTGCCCTATACTGAAAAATACGTTCGGTATCTATAATATGTAATAAAGCTTCTGCAATTGTCCATTTTTCTGGTGCATATGCAAAAACTAATTTTTCATCAGGTATTGCGGCTAATAATTTTTTAAATTGCTCTCTTCCTTTTTCTAACGCTATTAATAAACTTACATCTTCAACTAAGTCTATATAGCCTTTGTAATAAGGATTGTAATCTTCAGGTGTTAATTCAGTTGCTTTCATATTATAAAAATAAAAAAAAACCCAATGTAAAAACATTGGGCTTCTTAGTTATTAATTTGTTTCAATTAAAAAAATTACAATTCATTAAAAATTGTATGCATTAAACGCTTTTTGTCGTTAATGCTTTCTTCTAAAGAAATCATTGTTTCTGTTCTACTAATACCATCAATATCATCTATTTTAAAGATAATATTTTTAGCATGTTGCGTGTCTCTTGCTCTAATTTTACAGAAAATATTAAATTTACCTGTTGTAATATGCGCAACCGTAACGTAAGGTATGCCAATTAAACGCTCTAATACAAATTTTGTCTGATGTGTTTTTTCTAAAAAAATACCAACATAAGCAATAAAAGAGTAGCCTAACTTTACATAGTCCAATGTTAATGAAGAACCTTGAATAATTCCGGCTTCTTCCATTTTCTTTACCCTAACGTGTACAGTACCAGCAGATATTAATAATTTTTTAGCAATATCTGTAAATGGTGTTCTGGTGTTATCTATTAACATATCCAGAATCTGGTGATCAATTTCGTCTAACTTAACTTTAGTCATTATATAATTAAATTTGGAACAAAAATAGTAAATTAAGAAGATATACGCACTAAATATGTATTTTTTTTATCAATAATGCAATTATTTTACATATACTAATTAAACTGTTAATTTCCAAGCAAACAATCACTTAAAAGCATATTGCTTTTTACGTATTCTAAATCGCTGTTTATTAATAGATTAAGTTTTTTGTGTGCAAAAAAAAGATCTAGATTATTTTCATCAACAATTGTTGGCTCAAAAACAACTTTTCCGTTTTTTAACACTTCCTTGTAAAGAACCCCTAAAGAATCTGCTTCTGGATGCGTAGTTGCTATAGATTTAGTATTATATATAATAAGGTCTAAAAATTGCTTACCATTCTCTGGAATATCAAAATAAGAGTCAACTTTATATAGGTCTAATTCATTATTAACAATAGTTTCTACTCCTTTTAATAGAGAATAAAAAATAAATTCTCTAGTTTTCTCTCTGTCATAGTCTTCTGGGTAGTGACCGGACTCAAATAAAATAGTAGGTGTATTTAACATCTGGAACGCATCGCCAACACAATTACTATTAAAACCATCATCATATCTACCCACTTGGCCAGGAATATAGTTCTGTAAAACGCTATTCATAGCTACAATTAACTGCATGCTTTTATCTCTAGAAGCAGACATACCTCTTTCTTTATTAAATGCTGGTGCTAAAAAAGAGACTGTAGCTGGCTTGTTTGTTTTACCAACATTAAATATTGTTCTTTGGTCATGAAGATTAAAACAAAAATCTGGTTTAAAATCTAAATATACTGCTCTAAGTATTTTACTCTCTGGCTGACTCCTGTCTTGTGCATCTCTATTTAAATCAATTTTATTCGCATTAATTCTTGTGTACGCAGCAGCGCCATCTGGATTTAAAATTGGAATAATACGCAGTGTGCAATTTTTTAAAATAGACAAAGAAAGATCTGAAGATTTTTCTAAAAAATGTATTAAATCTAAAACAGCTTTTGTGGTTGTAGATTCGTTTCCATGCATCTGAGACCACATTAAAATTTTTGTTTTTCCATGACCTATAGTTATCATTTTTATAGAGGCATTTAAAACAGATTTTCCAATCTCTTTTATTTCATCTTTAAAAACTGTCTGTTCTAAAAAGGGAAAAACATCTTCATTGGTAACATAACGCCCGGTTACATTTTTAACCTTAGACTCTTTAAATATTTTCTCAAAATTCATCATTACAAAAGCTACTATTATGGTATAAAGATAACGCTATATTAAGTTACATTTGTAACACTTTAAATTACATTTGTAATTTAATTCATTACAAATGTAAACTACCAAACTTAGTAATTAAGTTAAATTGATTACATTTGTAACGTAGTTATGTTGCAGGTATCAATATTTTTTATGCAAAACACATAAATAGCTATATTTCAAATACTTGAAGTACTTTATTTAAATTTAAATAAAGCTATATTGGATTTTTATCAAGAACTAAAAAGAAGAAATACTGAACAAAATAAGTAATACATAGTTACAATGGTAAATTCAGAAGAGTTTATAAAGAGATTAGAAAAAGTAATAAACTATTACGGTTTAACCGCAGCAGCATTTGCAGATAAAGTAGATGTGCAACGATCTAGTATATCTCACCTATTATCTGGAAGAAATAAGCCGAGTTTAGAATTTGTTTTAAAAGTAGTAACTCAATTTCCTGATGTAAATTTGTATTGGCTGCTTAACGGAAAAGGAACTTTTCCTTATGTAAAAAAGAAAGAGATTACCCCTGCTCCAAAACCCATTACGGAAGAGAAAATTTTAAAACGTGAGGTTAAAAAAGAAGTAAGTAAAGTGATTATTTTTTATACTGATGGCTCTTTTGAAACGTTTGATAAAAATGAAAAAAAATAAGCCTTATTTTAACAGATTAAAAATCAAAATACTTCCTTTAATTATTTATTTTTGTAGTATGAAAATAAAATATTTTTACCTGCTTATTACTGCTGTATGTTTTTCATCTTGCTATAACCCTGAAAGAAAATGTGCTGATTTTAAAACTGGAGAATTCACCTTCGATTATGAAATTAATGGTGAAGAAAAAACAGGAAGATTTACTAGAGACAAGGAATTTAGTGTTGAGTATTACGAAAACAAAATAGACAGCTCCTCTGTTCGCTGGATTAACGATTGCGAGTTTGTACTTAAGTCTTTAAACGATCAAAGCTCTATTCATTTTAAAATATTAGAAACAACCAAGGAGAGTTATACTTTTGAATATAGTAATGCAGTTAGAGATCCGAAAAAAGAACTAATTGTAAAAAGAGGAACAGCTACAAGAGTTAAATAATATCTTATAATGTATTTTAAAGCGATTTAAAGACGCTTAATGGTTTATGTTAGGCTGTCACGTGTTTTGAAATAAAAAATAGCGCAAAACAAGTTATTTTATATAATATTATTAAAAACAAAAAGCCTCGTTGTTATAAACAACGAGGCTTTTTTATTTACAAACATTTAAGATCTTAATTAGGACGCTCAAATGAAGATTCAGGATTTTGCTTAGTATGTTCTTTAAATTCTCTCTGCTGTTGCTTAACGGTCATTGTGCTACCATCATGGCTCCAGCCTGGAGGGCCAAATATATACATTAATTTATGAGATAGTTTTTTTGATTTTTTCATATCCATCCAGATATCTTTAAACTCGTGTGTTAAAATTACGATTGGATTGTTAGAGTTTGGCGCATGAATAACACCATACTTAACATCAATACCATCATCTAAAGGTAGCCAAGTACCAAACATTCTATCAAAAATATTTAAAAAACCGCCGTGATTTTTATCTAAATACTCTACGTTTTGCGCGTGATGAACTTGGTGCATTGTATGAGTATTCATAAATTTTTCAAAAATACCCAATTTAGGCAATAATACCGTGTGTAATTGAAACTGCCATAACGCTTCTATTCCTAGGCAGAATACAACCATTTCTGGAGAAAAACCAATTGCAGGCATCCACATATAAAACAATGGTTTGTATAAAAGTGTAAACCATCCGTTTCTAACAGCTGTACCTAAATTAAAGTTATCAGATGAATGATGTACTATGTGTGCAGCCCATAAGATTCTAATCTCGTGATTAGCTCTATGAAACCAGTAATATGTAAAATCATCTGCTAACTGACAAAGTAGCCAAACATACCAGGCATAACCAAAAGATTGATATCCCATAATATTAGTATGCACGCCATCTACTAAAGGATTAAAGAGTTCAAAAACAAATTCAAATATTACAATTGCAGAGATAACTTTTAAAGCTGCTGCTAAAATAGCCGAGCCAACACCCATAAATCCACTGGCAAAAAGGTCTTTCCAGTCGTACAAATCATGATGCTCTTCGTGATTTTTACTATATGTTAATTCTAGTAAGATAAAAATTATAAACGCAGGACCGCCATAAACTAACGGGTTTGTTAAATCCATAAAAATATTTTTTGTTTGCTAAGGTAACAATATTAAAAGTTAATTTTTCTAAAATAAAGTTGTTTGTTCTGTGTCGTCATCATTAGAATCATCATCAGAATTCGTTTTTTTAGAATCCCCTTCTTCATCTTTTAGCTCCTCTTCTTTTTCGGGCTCCTCTATTATTTCCTCTATCTCTTCATAAGGCAATGACTCTAATACATTCGCAGATTTTATCTTATCTGCAGTTAACTGGTTACCTAAAGCTTTAATTCCTTTAATTGATATAAAATCTTCTATATTAACTTCTTGATTTGGCTTTTGGTCTTTACCTCTTGGTTTTGTAAATTCTAATTCTACCATTGGTCTCCAATCTGTAGAAACTAATTCTAAAACAGATTTAGGGTGTTCAGATATAAATAATTCTTCTTTATTTTCTTGTTCTACAAGAAAACGTTTTACATAATAACGTTCTTTTGCTCCATCAAAATAAATAGCAGAAATTGGTTTTTTAGGATTCCATTTTTCTAAGACAATCATATCTTCATCAAAATGAATTGTAATTTCTGGCTTAATGGTTTTAACAATTCCTTTTTGTGTAATAATCAAAATTAAATCATCACCCTTAAATTCACCTAGTAACTCACCTCTTCCGTCTAAGTTAAGCCTACCTACAACTTCATCAAACCAAATTTTACGAGGCTTAAGTGTAGAAACTCCTTTTTCTTTTAAATCTATGCGCTTTACAGCGTATTTACTAACAATATTTCCTTTTGAAGACCTTCCTTTGATTAAAATATCAGAAAAATCCATATCCCATTTCAGCTTTTTAACACTACCAACCTGTCTTAGGTGCACTGTAACAACTTCTGCTTCTCCGTTAGGGTTAGCAGAAAAATACAGAACTTCAGAATGTGGCTTCCCGGTTGTTAGCGGATAAAGCCTATCTCTTGTGACAGATGTAACATTAAATCTTTTAATATAGCTAGGTCCGCCCTTACCATCTTTATAGATTAGGTTGTAAATGGTGCGTTTGTCCTTTTTCTTAAATACAGCTACGTGAATAATATTCTTAGCTACAAAAGTCTTAGAGTCAACCTTAGACACCATCATATTGCCATCTGCAGTAAATACAATAATATCATCTATATCACTACAATCTGTAACGTATTCATCTTTCTTTAAAGAGGTTCCAACAAAGCCTTCTTCCCTGTTTACATAGAGTTTAGTATTTCTGATAGCTACTTTTGTCGCTTCAATATCATCAAAAATTCTAATTTCCGATTTACGCTCACGATCCTTACCATATTTATCTTTAAGGTTTTTAAAGTAATCTATAGCAAATTGAACTAAATGTTCTAAATGATGCTTCACTTCTGCAATTCGCTCTTCTAAGCTATCTAGTAATTGTTGTGCTTTGTCTAAATCGAATTTAGAAATACGTTTGATACGTATTTCTGTTAAACGAGTAATATCTTCTTCTGTAACTGCTCTTTTTAAATGCTTCGTAAATGGCGCTAACCCCTTATCTATAGCTGAAATAACTCCTTCCCAAGTTTCTTCCTCTTCAATATCCCTGTAGATTCTATTTTCTATAAAAATACGTTCTAATGAAGAAAAGTGCCATTGCTCTTCTAATTCGCTAAGTTGAATTTCCAATTCAGCTTTTAACAACTCTACAGTGTAATCTGTAGAACGCTCTAGCATTTCTGTTACACCTATAAATAGCGGTTTGTTATCTTCAATAATACAACCCAAAGGCGAAATAGACGACTCGCACGCAGTAAAAGCATACAAGGCATCTATAGTTCTATCTGGAGATATACCAGAAGGTAAATGCACTAAAATTTCTACATCTGCAGCAGTGTTATCCTCAATTTTCTTAACTTTAATCTTGCCTTTTTCGTTAGCTTTTAAGATAGAATCTATTAAAGAAGAAGTGTTAGTTCCGTATGGTATCTCATTTATAACCAGTGTATTCCTGTCTAGTTGAGCTATTTTTGCTCTAACTCTTATTTTTCCTCCACGTAAACCATCATTGTAGTTAGAAATATCTATGATGCCAGAAGTAGGAAAATCTGGAAACAACTTAAATTTTTGACCTTTTAAATGTTTAATTGAAGCATCTATTAATTCTATAAAGTTGTGCGGAAGTATTTTTGTTGATAAACCTACAGCAATACCTTCTGCTCCTTGAGCTAATAATAATGGAAATTTTACAGGAAGATTTATTGGTTCTTTTTTACGACCATCATAAGACTGTTGCCAATCTGTAATTTTTGGACTAAAAACAACATCTAAAGCAAATTTAGATAACCTAGCTTCTATGTATCTAGATGCTGCTGCCCTATCTCCTGTTAGTATGTTACCCCAGTTACCCTGTGTGTCTATTAGTAAATCTTTTTGACCAATTTGCACCATAGCATCCGCAATACTAGCATCACCGTGTGGATGATACTGCATTGTGTGACCAACAACATTAGCTACTTTGTTGTATCTACCATCATCTAACTCTTTAAGCGAGTGCATTATTCTACGTTGCACAGGTTTAAAGCCGTCTTCTATTGCAGGGACAGCACGTTCTAAAATTACATAAGAGGCGTAATCTAAAAACCAATCCTTGTACATCCCTGTAACTTTGGTAAGTTCGTTTTTGGGATCGTCTATGTTACTATCTAGATTCTCGTTAACTTCTTCGTTCTCTTCCATAAAGAAAGACTCGTGTTTATCTGGTTTATAATTAGTTTTCCTCGACTATATCAAGTTCTACTTTAAGGTTTTCAATTATGAATTTTTGTCTGTCTGGCGTATTTTTACCCATATAAAAACTAAGTAATTGCTCTATAGACATTGACTTGTCTAGCATTACAGGTTCTAAGCGAATATCTGCTCCAATGAAGTGTTGAAACTCATCTGGAGATATTTCACCTAAACCTTTAAATCGGGTTATTTCTGGCTTACCACTTAACTTCTCCATAGCATCAGCTTTCTCTTCTGGACTATAACAGTAAAAAGTTTGTTTCTTGTTACGAACTCTAAAAAGTGGAGTTTGCAATATATATAAGTGGTTTTCTTTTATCAACTCAGGAAAGAATTGCAAAAAGAATGTAATTAATAATAATCTAATGTGCATACCATCTACATCGGCATCTGTTGCAATAACAATGTTATTGTAACGCAGATCCTCCATAGACTCTTCAATATTTAATGCAGCTTGAAGCAAATTAAACTCTTCATTCTCGTACACTATCTTTTTAGACATTCCGTACGAGTTTAATGGCTTACCACGTAAACTAAATACAGCCTGAGTATTTACATCTCTAGACTTAGTAATAGATCCAGATGCAGAATCTCCCTCTGTAATAAACAAGGTTGACTCTAATCTTCTATCTTTTTTTAAATCTCCTAAATGTACACGACAATCTCTAAGTTTTTTATTGTGTAAGCTTGCTTTTTTAGCTCTGTCTTTAGCTAATTTACGTATACCAGATAAGTCTTTACGTTCGCGCTCTGCTTGTATTATTTTACGCTGTAATGCATCTGCAGTATCTGTATTCTTGTGTAAATAATTGTCTAAATACTTACCAACAAAATCATTAATATATGTACGTACTGTTGGGTATTTACCCCCCATATCTGTAGAGCCAAGTTTTGTTTTAGTCTGACTCTCAAAAACAGGTTCCATTACTTTTATAGATACAGCAGAGATAATAGACTTACGTATATCAGAAGCTTCGTAGTTTTTTCCGTAAAAATCTCTTATTGTTTTTACTATAGCTTCTCTAAAAGCTGCTTGGTGAGTACCACCCTGTGTAGTATGCTGACCGTTAACAAAAGATTGGTATTCTTCACTATACTGGCTTTTACTGTGTGTAATAGCAATTTCTATATCGTCACCCTTTAAGTGAATAATAGGATATAGTAAGTCATCTGCATTATTGTTTTCTTCTAAAAGATCTTTTAATCCGTTTTCAGAAAAATATTTTTCACCATTAAAAACTATAGTTAAACCAGGATTTAAGTACACATAGTTTTTAAGCATACGAATTACATACTCGTTTCTGTACTTATAGTTTTTAAAAATAGCTTCATCTGGAGTAAAAGAAACTTTTGTTCCTTTTCTTTTTGAGCTTTCTACTGGTCCTTCTTCTGCAACAAGGTTACCTTGACTAAACTCTGCCCATTTTGATTGTCCCTCTCTAGAAGATTCAACCTTAAAAAAGTTAGACAAAGCATTTACTGCCTTTGTACCAACACCATTTAAACCAACGGACTTTTTAAATGCTTTAGAATCGTACTTGCCACCAGTATTCATTTTGGATACAACATCTACAACTTTACCTAGTGGAATACCACGACCATAATCGCGCACCTTAACAACATTGTCTCTTATGCCAATTTCAATGGTTTTACCGGCGCCCATTACAAATTCATCTATACAGTTATCTAAAACCTCTTTTAGAAGTATATAAATACCATCGTCTGCAGATGAACCATCACCCAATTTACCAATATACATTCCAGGACGCATACGAATATGCTCTTTCCAGTCTAGCGAACGGATATTGTCTTCTGTATATTTAGTATTGTCTGACATTGATTTAGGATAATTTCACTTTGCACGCTAATATAGTAAGTGTTAGAAAAAAATGAAACTCCTACGGCTTAAAGTAATTAACAATAGTACTTTTTATTTTGTTGATAGATAAAAATTAAGTAGTTACAAAATCATATTCCTTTTAAAAATGAGTATTTTTAACACTAACTCATAAAAAAATGCCACAACTTTTGTTGTGGCATTTTTTTTATTTCATAAGAGTATGTTTAATTACACATTAAATCTAAAGTGCATTATATCTCCGTCTTTAACTATGTATTCTTTACCTTCTACACGCATTTTACCTGCTTCTTTTACTTTAGCTTCACTACCGTAAGTAACATAGTCGTTGTAACTAATAACTTCCGCACGTATAAAGCCTTTTTCAAAATCGGTATGTATAACTCCTGCAGATTGTGGCGCAGTAGCTCCTACTGGTATTGTCCAAGCGCGAACTTCTTTAACACCTGCGGTAAAATAAGTCTCCAAGTCTAATAATTTATAAGCACCTCTAATTAATTTAGCAGAACCAGGCTCTTCTAGGCCTAAATCCTCTAAAAACATTTGGCGTTCCTCATAGCTCTCCAACTCTGTAATATCTGCCTCTGTACCTACTGCTAAGAAAATTACTTCTGCATTTTCTTTAGCAACAGCCTCCTTAACTTTTTCTACAAATGCATTACCACTTACCGCTGCATCTTCATCTACGTTACAAACGTACATTACCGGTTTGTCTGTAATAAACTGTAAAGGCTTTACAAACTCTATTCTATCCTTCTCATCTATTTCAATAGCTCTAATAGAAGTCCCTGCTTCTAAACCTTCTTTTATTTTTAAAAGAACAGCTTCTTCTTTTTGTGCTTCTTTATTTCCAGTTTTGGCTGTACGCTTAACTTTTTCTAGCTTTTTATCTACAGTTTCTAAATCTTTTAACTGTAATTCCATATCAATAGTCTCCTTATCCCTAATAGGATCTACAGAACCATCTACGTGTACTATATTATCATCATTAAAACAACGTAAAACGTGTAAAATAGCATCAGTTTCGCGAATATTTCCCAAAAACTGATTCCCTAATCCTTCACCTTTACTAGCTCCTTTAACAAGACCTGCAATATCTACAATCTCTACAGTAGCTGGTAAAACGCGCTCTGGGTCTACCAATTCTTCTAATTTCTGCAACCTTGCATCAGGAACGTTTACTACTCCAATGTTAGGCTCTATAGTACAAAACGGAAAGTTTGCACTTTGCGCTTTTGCATTAGATAAACAATTAAAAAGGGTAGATTTCCCCACGTTTGGCAATCCAACAATACCTGCTTTCATTTCTAATTCTATTTTTAGTGCCGCAAATATACCATTTATAAATTTTCAAGAACAAATAAAACGTTTTTGATTACCTTTAGATTAATAAAAACCTAAATATCAACCTATATGAAAAAAAATTGCATTCTTATTTTTAGTCTTTTGTGCTTCTCGTTCGCGTTTAGCCAAAGCACAATTACGGGTACCGTAGTAGACGACCAAGGAGCTCCACTTGCTGGAGTAAATATCCTTGAAAAAGGAACTACAAACGGAATATCTACAGATTTTGATGGTAAATACTCCATTGACACCCAAGCAAACTCCACACTTGTATTTAGTTACATTGGTTTTACAACGCAAGAAATTAGCACGTCTGGTAAAACAACAATTAATGTAACTTTATCTGAAGGTATGCTTTTAGACGAAATACAACTAGTTGGTTCTAGAAGCCCAAGAAGAACAGCTACGGACACCGCTGTACCTATAGACGTTTTAGATGTAGCAGAAATAGCATCTAATACGGGGAAAGTAGAAGTTAATGATATTCTACAGTATGCTGCTCCTTCTTTTAACGCCACTAAACAATCTGGATCTGATGGTGCTGACCATATTGTACCTGCTTCTTTAAGAGGTCTTGGTCCTGACCAAACGCTTGTTCTAGTAAACGGAAAAAGAAGACATCAATCTTCTTTAGTGAATATCTTTGGAACAAGAGGTCGTGGTAATTCTGGAACAGACTTAAATGCTATTCCTGCTTCTGCAATTAAAAGAATAGAAGTTTTAAGAGATGGTGCTTCTGCACAATACGGCTCAGATGCCATTGCGGGTGTAATTAACATTGTATTAAAAACCAATACAGATGGTTTTTCTGGCGGTGTAACTTACGGAGCTTATAGTACTGCTATTGGAGATGGATGGGCAGAAGAAACTGGTGAAACTTTATATAATGTAGAGGGCGAAAATAGATTAGATGGCAAAGACAAAAGGTTTGATGGAGCTACAACTAAAATAGACGTAAACTACGGTATGCCTCTTGGGCAGAATGGTGGTTACCTTAATTTAACTACAGAGTTTTTATCAAAAGAAAAAACACTTAGACCTGGTTTCTCTTGGAGAAAAGGGTATGGTGGCGCTGCTATTGACGGATTTAATTTTATGATTAACTCTGCTGTTCCTATAGATGAAAACACAGAGGTATATGCTTTTGGTGGCAGAAATTACAGAGATACTAATGCAAATGCTTTTTCAAGAGATGGTTTTGCAGATGGCGACAACAGAGCTGTTCCTAGCATCTATCCTAATGGTTTTACTCCACAAATTACGTCTTTAATTACCGATGCTTCATTGTCAGCAGGTGTTAGACATAAGATGGAAAACGGATGGAATATGGATTTTAATAATACGTATGGTAAAAACAATTTCCACTATTTTGTAAAGAACACAAACAATGCTTCCTTAAAAGATGCTTCTCCAACAGATTTTGATGCTGGTGGTCACTACTTATCTATGAATACTACAGGATTAGAGTTTAATAAGTATTTTGAAGATGTTGCAGCCGGTTTAAACGTTGCATACGGATTTGAATACAGAACTGAAAACTTTGGTATTTTCTCTGGAGAAGAGGCTTCTTATTCTTTATATGATGATAATGGCGTTGCCGTTACAAATCCAGCTACACAATCTGCTGCGCAAGATGGTAATGGAGACGATTTACCTGGTAGTTCACAGGGTTTCCCTGGTTATGGCCCTGCTAACGAAGTAGATCGTAGTAGAACTAATTATGGTATTTATGTAGATTCAGAGTTAAATGTATCTGAAGAATTTATGGTTGGCGGCGCTTTACGTTATGAAAACTACAGTGATTTTGGGAGTACATTCAACTTTAAACTTGCAAGTAGATATAAAGTAAGTGACAATTTAGCTTTTAGAGGTTCGGTTTCTTCTGGCTTTAGAGCTCCTTCTTTAGCGCAATTATACTACAACTTAATCTTTACAAATATTGTTGCTGGTAGATCTGTTCCTTCTTTATTATCTGCTAACAATAGTACAGTAACTAAAGCTTTTGGAATTGGACAGTTAAACGAAGAGAAGGCTTTTAATGCTAGTTTAGGTTTTACATATACAAACGGTGGTTTTTCTGCGACTATAGATGCATACTCTATTTCTGTAGATGACAGAATTATTTTAACAGACAATTTTACAGACCAAACTGTATTAGGCCCTCTAGGCGTAGATGCTGCACAATTCTTTGCCAACGGTGTAGACACTAGAACATCTGGTTTAGATATTGTATTAAACTATAGTACCGCTCTTGGTAGCGATGGAAAATTAAACATTGGTCTTATTGGTAACTTAAATGACCTTGAAGTAAAAGAGATACACAATGGCAACTTAAATGAATTCACATTTTTTGGACCATTATCTCAGGCTTATTTAGAAGCTGCAGCGCCAGATTACAAATTTGGACTTAATCTTGGTTACTCTACTCCTAAATTCAACATACAGTCTACTTTAACACAATTTAGTGAAGTGCAACTACAAGATTTTCAATGGGTAGATACTCCCGCTACAACACAAGCAGAAGCAGATGCTTTATACCCTGTAGCTACAGATATTTATGAAGCTGCGTTAGTAGTAGATCTAAGTGCTGGATATCAATTTTGTAAAAATCTAAAATTAACAATCGGCGCTAACAACTTATTTAACAAGTACCCTACTCCACAATTTGATGGATGGACAGATCAAGGTGGTTTAGCAGATTCTGTACAAATGGGCTCAGATGGAACCTATATTTTTAGTAGAATTAATTTTAATTTCTAAAAAAGAAAATATATAAATGCAAAAAGCGAGGACAATTGTCCTCGCTTTTTTTATGTAATAGAATTAAATACTATTCTTCAGGATGCATAAAACGTTGCTTCCCTAATAACTCTTCTTCTGTTTCAACAATATCATCATCTGGCACACAACAATCTACAGGGCAAACTGCAGCACATTGTGGTTCTTCATGAAAACCTTTGCACTCTGTACACTTATCAGGAGAAATATAATAGATCTCATCGCTTATAGGTTCTTGAGATTCATCAGCATCTACTTCTTTACCGTTAGGCAAAACCACCTTACCTTCTAAAGATGTACCATCTGCATATCTCCAGTCATCTGCACCTTCATAAATTGCTGTATTTGGACATTCTGGTTCGCAAGCACCACAATTAATACATTCGTCTGTTATTATTATTGCCATAATTTATATCAATTTTTAGACTGATATTTAATCAGTATATCTACTTTTGCACAAAGGTAAACCCTATTAAATCACTATACAAATAAAATGGCTAAACTTGAAGATAGAATAGTTGCTTTTTCTAAATTAGGAACTTTGTTTGCAGATTATTACGAATATGCAAGCTCTGAGAAACAGATAGAAACTAAAAATAAATGGGTATCTAAACTGCATGATGCTGTACACACAGCTAGCTTACATAACGGTTGGTTTACTGAAGAAAATATTCTTTTTTGCTTGCAAAGTTGGAGTAAGTTACTAACCCAAAAAGAGTTAAATAATTGGTTTAGAAAATATAACTTAAATACACTAAAAAACAAGCGTGTGGCTATAATAATGGCAGGTAACATTCCACTTGTTGGTTTTCACGATTTTTTAGCTACTATTTTAACAGGCAACACTACACTAATTAAGTTATCATCTAACGATAAAATACTTTTACCTTTTGTTTCTTCATTTTTAATAGAACAACTACCTAGTCTTGCAGATTCTGTAGTTTATATAGAAGGAAGGTTAGATAATTTTGATGCGGTAATAGCTACCGGAAGCAATAATACAGCCCGTTATTTTGAACATTACTTCGGCAAAAAGCCAAATATTATAAGAAAAAGTAGAAATTCAGTTGCCGTTTTAACAGGTAGTGAATCTAAAGAACAACTAGAAAATCTTAGTGAAGATGTATTTAGATATTATGGTTTAGGCTGTAGAAGTGTGTCTAAATTGTTTGTTCCTAAAGGATACGATTTTGACTCGTTCTTTAAAGCTATGTACCCAAAACAAGATATTATACACCACGTTAAATACGCTAATAACTATGATTACAATAAGGCTGTGTATTTAATGAGTGAGTTTAAAATTTTGGAAAATGGCTTTTTAATGATAAAAGAAGACCCTAGCTACGCCTCTCCTATTTCTTCTGTTTTTTATGAGTATTATGATACTATTGAAGAGTTAAAAGAAAAATTAAATACAGACAAAGAAAAAATACAATGTATTGTTTCTAATGGTTTATTAGATAATGAAGTTGACTTTGGGCAAACGCAACTGCCTAGTTTAACAGATTATGCAGACAATGTAGACACTGTTGAATTCTTGTTGAAAACATCCTAGAATTAATTAAAATTAAAAAAGGTCTATTGCTATAAAAGTTAGACCTTTACTCAATATTTAAATAAATTTATTACAGAGTTAAATAATTAGCATATAGCTAACTAACTCACAAACATTAATTGGTTTGCATGTACCAATTACAAACAAATTCTTACAAATGAAAAAACATAATTTTAGCGCAGGACCTTGTATATTACCACAAGAAGTATTGCAAAAAGCATCAGAAGCTTTATTAAATTTTAATGACTCTGGATTATCTTTAATAGAAATATCTCACCGTAGTAAAGACTTTGTTGAAGTAATGGACACTGCTCAATCTTTAGCCCTAGAACTTTTAGACCTTAAAGGTAAAGGTTACAAAGCTTTATTTTTACAAGGTGGTGCTAGTATGCAATTTTTAATGACAGCTTATAATTTATTAGAAAATAAAGCAGGTTATTTAAATACAGGTACTTGGAGTGATAAGGCTATTAAAGAAGCTAAGTTATTTGGAGAAGTAGTTGAAGTAAGATCATCTAAAGATAAAAAATTCAACTATATACCAAAAAATTATATGGTTCCTGCAGATTTAGATTATTTTCATTTAACATCTAACAATACCATATTTGGAACTCAGATAAAAGAATTTCCAAAAACTAAAATACCAATGGTTTGCGATATGAGTTCTGATATTTTTTCTCGTAAATTAGATTTTTCTCAGTTCGATTTAATCTATGCCGGAGCACAAAAAAATATGGGTCCGGCTGGCGCAACTTTAGTTGTTGTTAAAGAAGATATTTTAGGTAAAGTAACAAGACAAATACCTTCTATGTTAGATTATAAAGTACATATTAGCAAAGAAAGTATGTTTAACACACCTCCTGTTTTTGCCGTGTATACATCTATGCTAACCCTACAATGGCTAAAAAACCTAGGTGGCATAGAAGCTATTGAAGAAATTAACAATAAAAAAGCGCAGCTTTTATATTCAGAGATAGATTTAAACCCATTGTTTAAAGGGTATGCAGAAAAAGCAGACCGTTCTAATATGAATGCTACCTTTAATCTAACAGATGAAAAATTAAAAGGTTCTTTTGATGCTATGTGTAAAGAAGCAGGTATTAATGGCATTAACGGTCATAGATCTGTTGGTGGCTATAGAGCATCTATGTACAATGCACTTTCTTTAGATAGTGTTGGTGCACTGGTAGACGTAATGAGCGATTTAGAAAGAAACGCATAAGTTGTTATAAATAATTTAAGATTAAGTATGAAAAAAATATTAGCAAACGACGGTATATCTCAAAATGGTATAGACGCATTAGAAAAAGCTGGTTTTTCTGTAAGCACAACAACTGTAGCACAAGAACAGCTTGCTAATTACATAAACGAGAACAAAATTTCTGCTTTACTAGTACGTAGTGCCACACAAGTACGTAAAGATATTATAGACAGTTGCCCTACTTTAGAATTAATAGGTCGTGGTGGTGTTGGTATGGACAATATAGATGTAGATTATGCCAAAGAAAAAGGCCTACACGTTATAAACACACCTGCAGCCTCTTCTGCTTCTGTAGCAGAACTGGTATTTGCTCATTTATATAACGGTGTTCGTTATTTATATGATGCCAACCGTATTATGCCTTTAGAAGGAGATAGCAAGTTTAAAGATCTTAAGAAAGCCTACGCTAAAGGAGTAGAGCTAAGAGGTAAAACTATAGGTATTATTGGTTTTGGAAAAATAGGACAAGCAACAGCACAAATAGCACTTGGTGTTGGTATGAAGGTGATTTATCATGATATTAAAGTTGAAGAAGCTACAGTTGCTGTTTCTTTTTTTGATGGACAATCAGTTTCTTTTAAGCTAAAAAATACACCTAAAGATCAACTTTTAAAAGAATCTGACTTTATTACTATTCACGTTCCTGCACAAAAAGGGTACACTATTGGTGAAGCCGAGTTAGATAAAATGAAAGATGGTGTTGGTATTATTAATGCAGCTCGTGGTGGTGCTTTAGATGAAGTTGCTTTGGTTGATTCTCTAGAAGAAAACAAAGTTTCTTTTGCTGGTTTAGATGTATATGAGTCCGAGCCAAATCCAGAAATTAGAATTTTAATGCATCCAAAAATTTCATTAACACCACATATTGGTGCTGCCACTAAAGATGCACAAGATAGAATAGGTGAAGAATTAGCACAACAAATTGTTTCTTTACTGAAATAATTGCAGCTTATCGGTTATTCTATAATAGCATTATTTTTTTTTGTAAATTGAAGCATTATTAAACATTAACTAAACAAAAGAAATGTCAGGATTATTAGATTTATTAAACAGCCCATTAGGGTCGCAGATTATTAAAGGTGTTGCTGGTCAAGCAGGAGAGTCTGAACAAAAAACAGCAGGTGTTTTAAGTATGGCGCTACCTTTATTAATGGGTGCAATGAAAAAAAACACAGCTACTCCAGAAGGAGCTCAAGGATTAATGAGTGCTTTATCTGGTAAACATGACGGTAGTATCTTAGATAACTTAGGAGGTTTATTTGGTGGTGGTGTAGATGACAATGTTATGAACGATGGTCAAGGCATTTTAAATCACGTATTAGGAGCAAAACAACCACAGGTAGAAAATGCATTAAGCCAAAAAGCTGGTGTAAGTTCTGATACTGTTGCAACTATTTTAAAAATTGCAGCTCCTCTTTTAATGGGGGTGTTAGGTAAACAAGCTAAAAATGAACAAGTTGTTGAGTCTAACGGAATAGGAAACCTACTAGGTGGCTTATTAGGAAATGATGACAACAGTAATAAAGAACAATCTTTAATTGAATCTTTTTTAGATTCTGATGGAGACGGTAGTATTTTAGACGATGTTGCTGGTATGGTACTTGGTGGAGACAATAAAAGTGGAGGTTCTGGAATTGGCGGCTTATTAGGCGGTCTTTTTGGAAAATAAGAACACTTAAATTATATGTAAAAAAGCCACTTAATTTTATTGAGTGGCTTTTTTGTATCTTAGAGTAAATCTAAAAGCTATGAAAAAACAAATTTACTTGTATAGTCTATTGCTAGCTACTACTCTATTTTTAAATAGTTGTGTTAGCTCTAAAGAAGTTGTAACTATTTCTGATGCAGAAAAAGAAATCTTTACAGAAAAAGAAGGCGAGCCTGTTGTAATTGCTGATGAAGAATCTGAATACGAAATAACAATTATAGATCCAGGGTTTAGCGCTTGGCTAGTTAGTTATGCAAGGCCAGAGCAGTTTTATTCACAAAATTACCTTGAAACAAGAAATAGAGTTTATGTAACTGAGTGGAATGCAAGAGCAACACAGCCCTTTAGATACGACCCTAATTTGTACGAAATGCAAATAAATTACAATTCTAATACAGATTACGGCTACGAGGTTAACTATAAACTATACAATTACTTCATTTATTTTCAAAGAAAGTACAATCAACGTCTAGGGTATTTTGTTCCTCGCATATAAGCTATTATATTTGCGACCGATTAAACACTACTATGGAAAAATTAAAAAAACGTTGGGGAATAGATTCTAATTTCGCCATTGTTATGATACTTCTTGTTTTTGCCGTAACAGGATCTTCTTCTTTAAAAATTGCAAGACCATTTTTAGAGTTCATAGGTTTTACAAGAGAAATTTTTCCTGAGGACTGGTATTACGCTATTCCTTACTGGGCAGTACGGATTTTAGTTATTTTCCCAATCTACCAAATATTGCTAGTTGCTTTTGGTTGGTTATTTGGTCAGTTTAAATTCTTTTGGGCTTTTGAAAAGAAAATGCTTTCCAGACTGGGTTTAGGACGTTTTTTTAAATAAGAGTGCTTTATCAATTTAAAATAATAAAAACTTTTTAAGCCATTTACTAATTCAGCTCGTACCACTCTACATTTTCTAAATTAGCACGTCTGCCCATACTTTTAGGCGCGTAATTTTTAGCTAAGTAGTTTACTATTATATCTTCATTTTTACCCAAGTCCCAAAGGTTTTGGGTTTCTTGCATCCAACGTATTGTAGCAACCCATCGCTCTTTAGTCATTCTATTTTGAGTAACCATTTTGGCAGAGTGGCAGCTAGTACAATTATTCACTACAGTCATTAATCCGTCATCATCAACAAAACCTGTTCTTAAGTGTATGCCATCTTCAATTTTGTCCCAATCATCTTCTTCAATAGTATTTTCTACTACAACAGGTTGCAATTCTTCATCAGTATTAAAAGCAGATAAACTAGGATCTACAAGCGCATATATAGCAAATACAGTACCCAAAAGTACAACGCACCATACCATAATAAGCATTCTGTAGACTTGCTTAGCTTGGTCTTTAAATTTATTTTCTTCGCTCATCTATTTCACTTTTACAGCTATTCTATGACAAGCATTGTTTAAATATCCTTTAGGATTCCATCCAGGAACCAACATTGGTTGCCCTACTCCATTAGCATCAGTTGCTCTAGCCCAAATTTCATAATACCCTTTTTCTGGAAATGTAATTGTAGCATTAAAATGTTGCCAAGCCAATCTATTTATTGGTTTTTCTATAGCACATGTTTGCCAAGTAGCACCAAAGTCTATAGAATATTCCATTTTATCAACCTCTAATTCTCCTGCCCAAGCATGACCACGAACGTTTAGTTTTTTTTCTAAATCTATCATTGCTCCAGATTTAGGATAAGTTATTAAAGATTTTACAGGCATAGACTCAATAATCTTCATATCCTCATCTTTTACCTTTTCTCCTGGAGCAACAGTGTTTTTTGGAACCCTATAAGCTGGCGCTTTCATTTTAGCTCCGTCGTGCTCAATATTACGCACGCTAATACGGTTTAACCATTTACCAGAAGTAGATGCAGGCCAACCACCACAAACCAATCGTAACGGATATCCGTGAGCTGCAGGGATATCTTCTCCATTCATTTTAAAAGCCACTAAAGTTTCATCTTGTACTGCTTTACGCATTGGTACACCTCTAGAAATAGGTTCTTTATTTGGGTCTCTACTGATATGAGAATCCGCTGCGTGATACCCAATATATACCGCAGAATCTTTTACACCAACATCATTTAGAATATCTTTAAGTCTAACTCCGGTCCAGTTTGCACAAGATACTGCACCAACCGTCCATTGGTTGCCTTTTGCTGGCGGATTAAACTCTGATCTGCCATTACCACCACATTCTACAGTAAGTTGATAAGTATACTGCTTAAATTTTGATTTTAATTCTGATAAAGTATATGTTTTTTTCTGCTGTATAGATTCGCCATCTATGGTAAGTGTCCAACTAGAAACATCTATATTTTCTGGAGGAATTCCGTTATTTCTGATAAACATATTTTTGTTAGATGTTACTTTCTCATCTAACAAATGTGCTTTAGCTTCTATATTCCAAGGTTTATCATTTAAAATTACCATTTCCTTATCTAACCCAAATAAAGTAAATGGGTCTGTATCTTGCAAAGCTAAAGGTTGGTAATTAAGTGGCATTTTAGAACCAAAAACAATATCTGCTCCAATAATACCTGCCATAGTGGTTAGCGTGGCTTTTTTAACAAAATTTCTTCTCTTCAAATCAGTTCTAGGATATAATTATTACTCAATTTCTCCCCTATTTCTTGCCTTAATATTAAAAATCATTGCTACAGTTACAGCAGCAGCTGAAATAATACCAACATAAAAACCAATGCTTAAGTCGTTATAATCTGCAGTAAGTAGGTGCATTAAAATTAGTAATAAACAGAAGAATATTACAATAAATGGTATAATTTTTTTACTCATACTATTTTTTAGTGATAACTTTATCTAGTTTAGATCCGCTAATTACATAGGTATATAACCACATTAAGGTGAAAGATGGTATAAAATCTGTTCCTGGTATTAACTCTTCTACAAGAGATACCATACCAGCTGCTTTACCTGCAGTACCTTTATACATTCTAGTCATTAACCAAAAAGAAACTGGCGCCCAAACTACATCAGAAAATTCTCCTATTCCTAAAACGGAAAACGATAGCATTCCTACCGCATCAAAAAGAAGACCTAAGAACAGGTCTCTATATTTGTTATTTTTATTATTTGTCATATTAAAATAGTTAGTGTACTCTACTAATATACAAAAGTAATGCCAGTGTTTTTTATGACAAGCTAGAGCTAATCAACTTTAAAAACTCATTACGTGTTTCTTGCTTTTCAAACTGACCTCTAAATCCAGATGTAGTTGTAACAGAATTTTGTTTTTGTACTCCGCGCATCATCATACACATATGAGAAGCCTCTATAACTACAGCAACACCTTGTGGTTTTAATGTATCGTTTAAACACTCTAAAATATCGTGTGTTAAACGCTCTTGCACCTGTAATCTTCTTGCAAATACATCTACAATTCTTGGTATTTTACTTAAACCAACAATGTGTCCGTTTGGTATGTATGCAACATGTGCTTTACCAAAAAATGGAAGCATATGATGTTCGCACAAAGAATACAACTCTATATCTTTAATTATAACCATATCGTCATAATCTTCCTTAAACATTGCAGCCTTTAATATTTGTACTGGATCTTGCTCGTACCCTTGTGTTAAAAACAACATTGCTTTTGCTGCTCTTTCGGGTGTTTTAACTAAGCCTTCTCTTTCTATATCTTCGCCAACGCCCTTAATTATTTTAGAATAATTATCCTTTACTTCGTCTGCGGCTTCTAAATTATACTCCTCAAAATTTTTATAAAAAGACATAGTATATATTTTGTTTAAATCTAGTTTTTAATCTGTTTAAGAACTTATAAATAGAAAAAGTCCTCTTCTCTTTCAAAAATAGGTATTAAAATTGAATATTAAATACCGCTTTCTTTTATTTATTTTTGCCATATCACAGCTAATGACTACTTTCATCGGCGAAATAATAAGGGAATGATAAAAGCTAAAAATATTAGAAAGTTTTACGGGAAACTTCAGGTTTTAAAAGGTGTAAATCTTCATATAAAAAAAGGTGAAGTTGTTTCTATTGTTGGTGCTTCTGGAGCCGGTAAAACAACACTATTACAAATATTAGGAACTTTAGATAATCCCGATTTACAAAAAGATTCTTCTTTAGTTATTAATGATACAGATATTACATTATACAGTGAAAAAAAAGCTAAGAAATCTGCTCAATGGTTATTTTTTCTAAAAATAATATACTCCATACTTGTTGTTGTTTCACTTTTTATAAGTCCTGGAAACCTAGATGAATATGTAATGCTTACTATCAGAATTATTTTAGTTATACCCTTATTAATATTAGGTATTTTTCGTTTTATTAAAAAAGAAGAAAAATCTAATGATCTTTCATCATTTAGAAACGAACATATTGGCTTTATTTTTCAATTTCACCAATTATTACCAGAATTTACAGCTTTAGAGAATGCTTGTATCCCTGCTTACATAAGAAAAACACCTAAAGAAGAAGCTGAAAAAAGAGGAAAAGAACTTCTAGATTTTCTTGGTCTTTCTCATAGATACCACCATAAACCTAGTGAATTATCTGGAGGGGAACAACAGCGTGTTGCTGTTGCAAGAGCTTTAATAAACAACCCTTCTATTATTTTTGCTGATGAACCTAGTGGTAACTTAGATTCTGAAAGTGCTGATAACCTGCATAAATTATTTTTTAAATTACGAGATGAATTTGGACAGACCTTTGTTATTGTAACACACAATGAGGAACTTGCAGATATGGCAGATCGTAAATTAGTAATGGTAGACGGACAAATAAAAGAGTAGAATGCTAAAAGAAGTTTATCAGTTTTTAAAAGATCCTGAGAATACCAAAGACGAGAATACCAATTTTACATACAGAATAACCGTTTTTATAAAATTGCTCTTTTGGGGCTTGGCCATAGGTGTTGGTATTGTAATTTTTAACTCTATATGGGAAGTTACAGGTATTTTAGAACCTAATAAACACGCTATAAGCAAGGCTTTTGAAGAATATAGTACTCCTGTATTAGGATTACTAATAGTTATAGTGGCTCCTGTGTTTGAAGAACTTCTTTTTAGAGGTCCGCTTGGCTTTTTTAAAGACAATAAAACATTTAGAATTATACTATACATCTCTATTATACTATTTGGAGCAGTACATATTACAAATTTTGAAATTACACCAACGGTTTTAGCATTATCACCATTTTTAGTAGCTCCACAGTTGGTTTTAGGTACTTTTGCATCATTTATACGTGTTAAGTTTGGCTTAGTTTGGTCTATGCTATTACACGCTAGTCATAATTTTATGTTGTTTTTACCAATTCTAGCTCTTAAAATCTTAGATATTCCTATTGAATAATGACAAAAGCCGAATTAAAAGAGTTTTTAGATCTAAAGGTTATACAGTATAACAATCCAGACTTTATAACCTCAGATCCTATACAAATTCCTCATAGTTTTACTAAAAAGGAAGATATAGAAATTGCGGCATTTTTAACCGCTACAATTGCTTGGGGTAATCGTAAAAGTATTATTAAGAATGCAACACGAATGATGGAGCTTTTAAATAATTCTCCGCACGACTTTATACTACACCATTCTGATGATGATTTGGGAAATTTTAAAGGTTTTGTTCATCGTACTTTTAATGAAATAGATTTAACCTTTTTTGTACAGAGCTTAAAAAACATTTATATAAATCACGGTGGCTTAGAAGCTGTTTTTAAAACGCATACCAAAGAAAACGACTTACAAACTGCTATTTCTAAATTTAAGACTACTTTTTTTGAAATAGAACACCCTTTACGTACTACAAAACATATATCTGACCCTTTAAAAGGTTCTGCAGCTAAACGTATTAATATGTTTTTACGTTGGATGGTGCGAGACTCAAACACAAATGTAGATTTTGGTATTTGGAAAACCATTGACCCTGCACTACTCTCTTGTCCGTTAGATGTGCATTCTGGTAATGTAGCTCGTAAATTAGGATTATTAAAACGAAAACAGAATGATGCTAAAGCTTTAGCTGAATTAGATAAAAGCTTGCGTAAACTAGATCCTAAAGACCCATCTAAGTACGACTTTGCTTTGTTTGGTTTAGGTGTTTTTGAAGGGTTTTAGACTAGGTTTTTAGTTTTTCTCTATTCTCTTAATTCTTGACTCTTAACTTCTAACTCTAAATCACCTCAAAAACAAGTTCATCTCCAGTAAATTTCTGAGCTAAAGTATGCAAGGCTGTATTTGTAAGCTGTAATACTCTTGGGTAACCACCTGTGGTTTGGCAATCTTTCATTAAAATAATAAGTTGTCCAGATGGCGTTAATTGTACTGTTCCAGGTAAAACTACAGAGGTAATTATAGGTTCTAAAGTATTAGGCAAAAGCTCTGTTAGTTGGTATGCCATTCTACTATTATTTTTTGAAACCCTAAACACTGCATTTAATAGTTTTTTCTGTTGTTGAATAGTTAACTTATTAAACTCTGGCCCTTTATGCACAGTAATGATTTTTTCTTCTAAATAAACATTATTTACAGCTAAACTAGCGTTTGATTGTTTTTCTATAGTTACAGCATTTTTAATAGGTAAAAGAAGATTTTTTTGTATGGTTTTATGTTGAGTTACGTTTTTAAACATACTTCTACTTTTCATAACAACATCAGTTAAAAATCCGCCTAAAACAGCAATATAGCCTCTAAAACCACTCTTTTTTACTCCAAAAGACAAAATATCGTCCTTTTTCACAACAATTGTACTATTATTATTTATAGGTATGCTATTTAATTTTGGCTGAAAATCACCTCCTGAAATACATATTTTAGTAGTACATAAAAACTGAAGTTTTGGACCTGTCATTGTAAACTCTAAAACGGCATTATTTTTAGCATTTCCTAATAACAAATTAGCTATTAAAGCAGCTCTTTCATCCATTACACCTGCGTAAGGCACTCCGTATTGCTGATAGCCAAACCTACCTAAATCTTGTACCGAGGTAAAAAAACCTGTTTGCAACACTTTAACCATTGTAATCCTCACTTTCTATTTGAAAAACATTAGCATTAATTAAAGTTTTAATATCATCATACTTCTTTTTTGTAACCGAATAAAACTGAATAGCATCTCCTGGTTTAGCAAAACAAGGAACATCTTTGGTTACATCAAAAAAAGGAAGTGGCGAGTTGCCAATAATATTCCAACCTCCAGGGCTTTCTACAGGGTAAACTCCCGTTTGGTTACCTCCTATTGCCACCGCACCTTTTTTTATTCGTAACCTAGGCGTTGCTTTTCTGGGCATTATTAACTCTTCTGGCAATCCGCCTAAATACAAGAACCCTGGTAAAAAACCAATAAAGTAAACGGTATATATTGGAGCAGTATGTTGCTGTATTATTTTTGAAATAGAAACTCCCTTTTCTTGTGCTACAAATTCTAAGTCTATTCCGAAATCGGCATCATAACAAACCGGAATTTTAAATAAGGTTTTAATTACTGATGCCGCACTTAAACCTTCTGCATACAAATCCTTCAAAAGAGTTACTTTGGCACTTAAATCGACCTTAAAATCATTAAAAATAACCAATAAAGAGTTGTACGCAGTAGTTACCTGTACGTTAGTTGTTATTGTTGCTTCTATTTTTGTTTTAAACGCCAAAATATCATTTAAAACATCTTTATCTATAACAGGGTTCCACTCTACTAAAATAGAATGTTCACTATATATTTTATAGGTTAGTTTAAAACTCATAGATTAAACAATATCAATATTATAAACCTCTAGTTTTTCTTTTAATTGTTTTAAAATTATAGCTGCATTTGGGTTGTCTCCGTGTACACAAAAAGTAGTTGCTTTAATTTTCTTTTCGGTTCCCTGTACAGTTATTACAGATTGATGCACATACATTGCATATACGTGATTAAATAAATTATCAAAATCTTCTATAACTGCATTTTCTTTAGACCTAGAAACCAAGGTTAAATCATCATTATAATTGCGGTCTGCAAAAGCTTCGTAAACAATTTTTACATTATTCTCTAATGCTACGGTTGCAATGACAGAATTGTATGGCACATATAACTTTACTGGTAAATTAATGCTTTTAACCACATTTACCACTACAGTTGCTGTTTCTAGATCTACAGCAGCTAAATTATACAAAGCGCCGTGTGGTTTAATATGGTGTAGTGTTGTTTTTTCTGCTGCAATTATCCCTAATAAATCTAAAATCTGTTTTTGAAGAGAATCAAAAAGAGCACTGGGAGACATTTTCATTGCAACTCTACCAAAATTCTCTTTATCCGGAAAAGACGGATGCGCACCAATTTTAACACGGTATACCTTAGCTAGTTTTACAATGTGTTCCATTAGCTTTAAATCGCCCGCATGACCACCACAAGCTATGTTGCAAGAAGAAATAAAAGGCATTAATTTAGACTCGTTACCAATACCTTCTCCTAAATCTACATTAATATCTATTGTTTTACTATTCATTAAAATAAGTTTAAAGAAAACACTTTGTTTAGGGTTGCTACAGATAATAAAATGCTTATAGCTAGTATTATAAAGCCAAGAATATTCTGTATTATATTGTTTTTGTAAATTCCTAAAACCGATTTTTTATTCATTATCCACAACAAAAAGGCGGCGATTATAGGCAATAAAATACCGTTGGCTATCTGTGCAAATTTTATAACATCTATTGGCTTAATTCCAAGAGAAGAAAAGAGCACACCTAAAAGTAAAATAAACATCCAAACGGCTCTAAACTTACCAGATTTAAGACTTGTAGACCAACCCAAACAGCCAGATGTAACATAGGCAGCTGCTAACGGAGCTGTAATTGCGCTAGTAATACCAGCCGCAAACAAACCAATTGCTAAAAAGTACTTAGCAAAACTGCCAAACAAAGGCTCTAAACCTTTTGCTAAATCTGCTGCAGAATTAATTTCGCTACCTTGTATAGCAGCAGCAGAAATTATAACACACATAGACACTACACCACCTAAAATAACGGCTATTATTGTATCTTTTTTAGCGTGATTTAAATCTGATACGGATTTCCATTTCTCGGTAACTAATGAAGCGTGTAAAAACAAATTATATGGCACTACTGTTGTACCTATTAAAGCAATTACAGTTAAAATACCTTCTTTAGGTAACGATGGTTTAAAAATACTACTAAATATTGCTGTAATAACTGGTTTTGTTATAATTGCAGTTATTAAAAAAGCCAAACTCATTGATATTACTAGTGAAATCAATGCTTTTTCTAACACCTTATAATTACCTATATAAAGCAATACAAATGCAATTACCCCTATTAACAAGCTTAGATAGTTAAAAGAAAAAGTACCAATATTAAAATAAGAATTACCAACTATAGTCTCTAAGCCTAAAATACTACCGCTAATATTACCTGCCTCGTATACCGCATTACCAATAACAATTGCAGATAGTATTAATACAATAGTAAACCATTTTAAAAATGGGTTCTTAATTTCTGTTCTAATAATTTCGCTTAGTCCTTTTTGAGATACAATACCTACTCTAGCAGACATTTCTTGCAAAACAATAGTAGCAACAATAGACAAAACCATTGCCCAAAGCAATGCAAACCCAAAATGAACACCTGCTAACGTACAAACTGTTATGGTACCAGGGCCAATAAAAGCTGCTGCTATTAATGGGCCTGGACCTATATTTTTAAACCATTTTTTTATCATTCTTATTGGTTGACTAGTTATTTGATAAAATAATGCTACTTAGACAAACAAAATAGTAAGCTTTTTATATGTAGAGTTATTAAATCTTAGTTGAAAGATAAAAAAACTTATACGCAATAAGGTTTAAATAGGTATAATATTAAAATGAATACATATAATTAAGCAAATAATACCTGCCTAATAAATTCGTTTTTTGAGAGTTAATAGAAAACTCATTTACATTTCTCTGTATAAATGAAGTGTTATCTAATAAATTAACCCCTTTTAATCCCAATTGCCAATTTTTATTTTGAGGCCTATACATTATATCAAAATTTAAGAATGAATTGGTTGTATCCTTGTCTGTAAAATTTGGAATAAAATAATTATAAGAAACAGTACTAAATAAAGACCTTGATGGTTTAAATAGTAGTTTAAAATTATTTTCTAAAGACCTATTTACAAATAAACTCTGGCTTACGGTTTCCTGATAAGTAAACTTAGTTGTATTCTCAAAATTAATTGATGAATTAAAAGCGGTTTTTAAGAAAAGACTATTAAACAAATAAAGAGCTTTATTGTCTCTTAATCCTGAATTATTAATGATGTTTTTATAATTATAAATTGAATAGTTTGATGAAATTTTGAAATTGGTTTTTATTGATGGTATTAATTTTGAAAAATTCAAGAAAAAACTAGTATTATCTGTGTATTCATTTAGAAAAAAACTTGTTGTTTTTATAGCGTTTTCATTTATATCTGTATCTGAAAAATAATTACCTTTTTGCTTTAAGTAATCTACTCCAAATGATAATGTTAACTGATTAAAAAGATCATTTTTAGAGTACATAAGACTATATTTTTGATTTTTTCGTGTTGTAATATCAGGAATATTATTTTTTACCATACGATTACTAATTAAAACTTGGTTCTCAAATACATTCTGAATTTCCTGTGAGTTTTGATTAAAACCTGTATTCAAATTTAAATACGAATTTCCATTAAACTTATACATCACTGATAATGAAGGCTCAAAAATAAAAATATTTTCATCTAAGGGGTTTGTAGCGCCTTCAAATTCCTGATAAAGTTGCTGAAAAGAAAGTTTAGGCGAAAAAGAAAATTTTCCTATTTTCCAATTATATGATCCTTGAGTGTATATGCCATTTTTAATAAAATTTACATCATTTAAACTACCATCAACTGCTAACTCTTGCGTGTTATTTTTGCTAATTAAATTAGAATAAAAAGTTTCTTTATCTAAATTAAATCCTACTAAAACACTGTATTTATTGTTTTTTTTGCTTTTACCTAGCAAAACTGTTTTAAAAGCCGTGTAGTATTTTTTAGAAGAATTACTTTGTATATCACTATTAAAATTTTCAGTATTAAAAACAGAAGGATCAATGGTAAAATTTTGATCTAAATTATTAAAAGAGTTTGCTAAGTTAATCTGTAAAGCCTTGTTTTCTGACACCTTGTTGGTATACTCCAAGTTCTGTTTAAACAATTTATTTTGGGTATTAAGTAGTGAATTAAAATCATTTTCTTGGTTAGATATAGTTCTATATTCTGTATCTATCGTTTCATCTCTAAAACTAACGTTATACTCTAACAAAGAAGTTTTAGATGTGTTGTACTTTAATTCTAAATCTCCTCTGTACTGTAAGGGTTTTTTGTTTATATGATTATCATCAAAAATTGCAAAATGCTCATTACCAGTAATTATAATACTTTCTGAGAACTGGTTACTGTTAATTTTATCTAACAAATAATATAAATTTACTTTAGCCTTTAATTTATCATTTAATTTATAAATACTATTAAAATTAGTAAACAACTGACTATTTTGATTTGATAAATTGTTATTAGTAACCTGATTAATATTATATTCTGGAATTATACTTTGAATGTAGTATTTTTCATCCTTTAACTGCTCTTGCGTAATTTGATTACCAGAATAATTAAAAGGAGACGAATTTTTACCAATAGTATTGTAAGTACTTACAGCAAAAGATTTATGTATTTTATTTATTGCTAATAAATTTGTTGATACATCTAGCGGGCTTTTTTTAGAAGTAGTAAAACCACCTAGTCCAATGTCTATACTACCAGAAATGTCACTTCTGTCTTTTTTTAGTTTTAAATTTAAAGCAACTTTTTGACTATTTTCAATTCCTTTTAAAAGTCTGTTTTCAGAGTAGTTTTCTATAGCTTCAATTTCTTCAATTAAATCTATATTTATATTTTTAGTACCTATAGTATAATTGTAATCAAACAAATTATCTCCTTCAATTGTGACAGTTTCTATAGATTTACCCCTATAACTAATATTACCCGTACCACTATCAACCTCTATACCCGGAAGTTTCTTTAGTAAGTCTTCTACTTTTCTTTCTGTACCATCTACATAAGAATCTACATTATAAGTGACTGTATCTTCTTTTATTGTAAATGCTTTCTTTTTTTCAACTACAACTTCATTTAAATATTCAATTTTTTCTTTAAACAATACAAACTTAAAATTTAATGTATCTAATGGTTTTAATATTTTTATCTCCTCTGTATAATCCGTATACCCTGTGGCTTTAACAGTTAAAAAGAAACTGTTGGTGGAGTAACTTTTTTTAAGTTTATAAGTAAATGTCCCTTTAGTAACAAGTATAAACTCTTTAATTACATTATCATTACTAGGTTCTTTTAACAGTATTTGTGCGTTTATAGGTGTATTATCACTAGTAGTAACAGTACCTTGTATTACTTGTGAATAGCTTAATGCTATACTACCAAGTAAAAGAAATGGTATTAGTAAAATTTTAGAACAAAAGAAATTTTTCAAAAGTTATGTGTGCTATTAATTTTTAGAAAATTTCTTATGGTATTTATCTAATGCATCATTATACTCTTTGTCGTCTTCATCTATATATAATTCAATACCACCTCTAGAAGATACAACACCTCCAATATTTTCATTAGGCCTATAACTTAAAAGCTCTATTGCTTTTTTTTTGTACAAGTCTTTATAATCCTGCCAAGTTAGTGCGTCTTTTGTATCAAAAGGATTTTCTAAAACAGCTAACTTTACCTTGGTATTTTTAATGCCTATAGGTTTAAAAGATATAAAGTTATCTATAGATTTCATCTCTAAAATCATACCTGGTAAGCCATCATATTTATAAGGGCCACCAACAGGAAGATCTGTCGTAAACCAAGCCTCATACTTTCTCCCTCTAAAATCCATTGTTGCCAATTGGCATTTAAAACCTAAAATTTCTTTAGTATTATTTAGTATACTCCAATTAAAAACATTTAGACTGTCCTTAACAACAAAATATTTGTAAGCAACTTCATGTTTAGAGTAAAAGGTACCATTGTTGTAATCCTTAAATAACGTAGTTATATTTTTACCTGTTGGCGTAAAAGTTAATCTAGAATCGCCATCTTCATCTGTAGTTACAACTTCTGTAATTTTTGATTTGCTTTTTTTTGAGTAAAATGATTTATTTAGCTCTACAAATTTATTTAGCTCATAAACACCTATAAAAGGTCTTCCTCCTTCTTCAATTGTTAAAGTTCTTTCATACTCTATTTGATATATATTGACAGAATCTTTCTGCGCAAATAAATAAAATGAGCTAATTGTAATAAAAATTAGACTAAGTACTTTTTCTTTCATACTATATTGAATGTCTTTAAATCAAAAAACAAATATAGTATTTTTCTTGCTTAATAGGATATTAAAACTTACCCTAACCACCCCTCTCTGTCTAAACTACGGTATTGTATGGCTTCAGAAATATGATCTCCCAAAATAGCGTCTGAGCCTGCTAAATCTGCAATAGTTCTTGAGACTTTTAAAATTCTATCGTAAGCTCTGGCAGATAAATTTAAACGTTCCATTGCTGTTTTAAGCAATTCTTTAGAAGGTACATCTAAAGGACAATACTCCCGTATTTGTTTGGTATTCATTTGGGCATTATAATGTATGGTTTCTAATGCTTCAAAACGCTTTGTTTGTACTTCTCTTGCTGCTGTTACACGTTTACGAATTGTAACACTACTTTCTCCTTTTCGTTCTTCAGAAAGTTTATCAAAAGGAACCGGAGTAACTTCTATATGTATATCTATACGATCTAACAAAGGCCCAGATATTTTACTTAAATACCGTTGCATTTCTGCTGGTGAAGATGATACTGGAGCATCTGGATCGTTAAAATAACCACCAGGACTAGGGTTCATACTCGCAACCAGCATAAAACTACTGGGGTATGTTACCGTAAAACGTGCTCTGGCAATGGTTACTTCCCGATCTTCAATAGGTTGACGCATAACTTCTAGGACTTTACGCTCAAACTCAGGAAGTTCATCCAAAAATAGAACTCCGTTATGCGACAGCGATATTTCTCCCGGTTGAGGGTAACTTCCGCCACCGACTAAAGCTGCGCTGCTAATTGTATGATGGGGATTTCTAAACGGACGCTGGTTCATTAGTCCAGCGTTTTTAATTTTACCAACCACACTGTGTATTTTTGTAGTCTCCAGAGCTTCATGCAACGTCATTGGAGGTAAAATTGAAGGCAAACGTTTGGCAAGCATTGTTTTTCCTGCTCCAGGAGGGCCAATTAAAATAATATTATGTCCGCCTGCTGCAGCAATTTCCATACTACGTTTAATACTTTCTTGTCCTTTAACATCGCTAAAATCGAACTCAGGAAAATCTAAAGTTTTATAAAATTCCTCTCTAGTATCTACTATGGTTTGCTCTAAAGGCACATCTTTATCAAAAAAATCTATAACCTCTGTAATATTTTCTACACCGTATACTTTTAAACCAGTAACAATAGCTGCTTCTTTTACGTTTTGCTTAGGTAAAATAAATCCCTCAAAACCTTCATCTTTTGCTTTTATAGCAATGGGTAATGCACCTGTTATTGGTTGTAAACTTCCGTCTAAAGAAATTTCCCCCATAATAATATACTTTCCTATAGCATCAGATTTAATCTGACTAGAAGCACTTAAAATACCTAAAGCAAGGGTTAAATCGTATGCAGAACCTTCTTTACGTAAATCGGCCGGAGCCATATTTATAGTTATTTTCTTTCCTGGAATTTTGTAACCATTGTTTTGTAAAGCCGCAGCAATTCTATAATTACTTTCTTTAATGGCATTATCTGGCAAACCTACTAAATGGTAGCCAATACCTTTACTAATATTTACTTCTACTGTAATAGTTGTAGCCTCTACCCCAAATACAGCACTACCAAAAACTTTTGTAAGCATTCATTTTTAATTTTCTTAAAAGTAAGAAAATTATTCTAAAAGTTAACAAGTGTTAATCAAAAAGCAACTGTACAATAATTGACTCTATCTTAAAATCAATTTTACTTCTCTTCTGCTTTAAAGATCAATAAAGATTTTTTTGTAGAAATAATCTCTTCTTTATTCATCATCATTTTACGAAACTCGCCTTTATTATACATTTTAGCTTGGTCATTGTAATGAGAGCTAAACGGATTACCAGATTGCCCCGTAGGCAATATACTTATACTATTTTCTATATCAGAAAAATCTATAACCCTACGTGTAGATGGTCCAGATGTTACTTTGTATTCACCAGTTTCATCATAGGTAAAGCTCATATTGTTTATTACTTCTTTTGTGCCATTTATAGGAAAAGGCCCCACATTAAAGTATTTGCGTAATGTTTCTACTTTACCAATAGGGTGCTCGTGTTCTAGGGTGTGTATTTTACCCCAAGTCCAAGTAGATATGTCTTTACCAAACTGTTTTTCTAATGATGCAACTGCTTGCTCAAAAGAAATTTGAAAAATATCTTTTGAGGTTTCTACTTTTTCAGTTGCTACATTATCCCACCAAATAGAAGTTGTATTGTTTACCAAAGGCGCAATTAATCTCTTATGAAAATGTGTTGATAGTAGTTGTGTAAAAAGCGCATCACCCAACTCATCTTTAAACGTATTTTTAAGCATATAAAACACCCAACGTTGGTACACACTAGATTCTACGCTGTTTACCGTGGCCTCGCCTTCCCATTTACTTAAATCGTCTAGGAGTTTAATATAGCTTTTATCTAAATTGGTAATATCTAAATCCTTAGCCATACTTGTTGCTAAAGACGGGTCTACTGCAGAGGTTACATCTGTTATCATTTTAGAAACAGCTTCTTTATCCCAATCGTTTTTAGGCTTTAGCAGTTCTACAATTCGTTTTGCTCTATTTTCTGGTAAGTAATATCCAGGAAAAAATAGACCATTTACGGTGTCTGGCTGGTTGTTTGCAGAATACACATAGTTCCAAGTCGGGTTTTCTGCGTGCGGATTTTCAGAAAAATCTAAAAACTCACCACGCTCTTGTTTGCCACTTGCTCCATCTAAAACAAGTTTTGTATTGGTGCTATCAGGCATTCTATACAGTTTTGCAGTTGCCCACCAAGCCACATTACCTTCTGCATCGCCATACATAATATTTAATCCAGGTGCGTGTATATCTTCTAAATGACGTTTAAAAGTGTTCATCGTCTCAGAATGAGACATTCCGTACAAAGCACTTAACAACTTATTTTCTACCTTAGTATAAATCCACGAGATAGTCACTGGTTTTTCTCCTGTAACACTAGCAGCAACATTGTTTACAACAGCTCCGTGCCTTGTAGATTTTACAGTAAATTTAACATCATCTTCTCCTTTAACCTTTATTATTTTTTCTTTGTACGTGTATTTCTCCCAACCATTTTCGGTTCTGTACAAAGTAGAGTCTTGTGGGTTTGTTTCTTCAAAATAAAAATCGACATCGTCATTCTCAAACATAGTTAAACCGTATGCCAATTGGCGACTATGAGCCAACAGCGGAAAAGGAACACCTGCTAAATGGTATCCGTATTTTTTATATGTTGGCGTACTAATATGAGCCTCGTACCAAACAGATGGTTGAGAAAAGCCTATATGCGGATCGTTAGCAAGAATTACATTTCCATTTTTTGTTTTTTCGGGTGATATAACCCAACTATTACTCCCCTCGAACATTGGTAAAGGCAAATCTTTTAAGGCAGAAGCTAATTTTGAAGACAATCCAAGTTGAAGCGTATCTTTTAAAGGATTGTAATTTTTTATATAGGTTGATGTTGGAATGGTTTCTATTGATAAATCTTGCAAATATGCGGGCCCTAGTTTGTCTTTTATTGTAGTTAAAAAAGGATCTGTTTTGTGTGCCATAGCAAAACTAAAACCAATGTAACCAATGGTATTGTACACATCTTTAAGCTCAAAAGGTCTTTTTTTAACACCTGTTAAATAAAACTCTACCGGAGTTGGACCTTCTTCTATAAACTGATTAATACCATCTAAATAAGCCTCTGTAAGCAGAACATAATCGCTATTAGGGTCTAAGTTAGCTACTGTTTCTTTAGAATAATCGTCTATACCTAAAGCCAAAAACAGTTTATCTGTTTCTACTAAGTCTTCTCCAAAAATTTCTGATAATTGACCTGCACTAATACGCCTAAGCAACTCCATTTGCCACAATCTATCTTGTGCATGTACATAACCTAAAGCACGTGTAGCGTCTTTTTCACTAACACCATAAATATGTGGTATTCCGTAAGAATCGTAATAAACATCTACGTTTTCTGATAAGTTTTTGAGGTTTGCTTCTCCTTCGTAAACAGGAGTTAAAGAGTAAAGAAAAATACAAAGTCCTAACACTAACAATCCTAATATTGGAATTGTTATTTTTAGTATCTTTTTTAATCTGCGCATAACCTTAGGTTGTTTGCCTAAAGGTAGAATTAAATTTTATAAATAGAAATCTATTTTTTAATGTAAAATGCACAAAAAAAATAATAACTACTGTAACAAACTGATTTTTAAAATACTAGAAACGCCATCTTTTACGCTAAATCTGTTATCTGCCCTTTTACCAACAACCCAAACAATTTTATTTCCAGAACATAAAAGCCATTGCTCTTCTTTAGCAACCACACTTAGTTTAATATCTTTATAATATTTACTTAGTTTCTTTTTTCCTTGTTGTCCAAACGGATAAAAAACGTCTCCTTGCTCCCATTTACGTAGCACTAACGGAAATTCTAACTTTGTTTTATCTATGTAAATTGTAGCGTCATTAGTTGCATCTAAAGCAGAAACCTGTTCTAACTTTAAGTAAATCGGGTGATCTACTTCTGCTTGCTCTTCGTTTATTAAATAGACATCAGAACTATGTTCTTTTAGCTCCTGTAAGAGCAATACGTCTCTATCTTTAACCAATCGATGAGTTTTAGACAAAACCTGCTTACCGCTCATTGTAGTTAGCAAATTGGCAACATCTTGCCATTCTGTAAAACCATACTCGTTAAACAAAGCGTACATATAGGTTTTAGTAGGCTTGTATTGCAACAATTCTAGAACAGAAATCTCTGTTACAGTGTCTTTTTGCACAAACAATTGCTCTTTAATTTGCTTTATATGGTTATTAGCAAGGGTTGCTGTTTCTTGTAAATTAGATTGAGTATTTTCAAAATTCTGCAAAAAAGTAGGATGTAATTCTTTTAATACAGGAACAATTTTATGGCGTATTTTATTTCTTAAATACTTGGTTTCTTTATTGGTTTGGTCTTCTCGCCAAGTTATAAAATTTGCCTCTGCAAAAGCAACAATTTGTTCTCTTGTAAAAGGTAATAAAGGGCGTGTAGCAAGTTCTGTTTTTGCTGGTATACCAACCAAACCATCTACACCTGTACCTCTAGAAAGATTAATTAAAAAAGTCTCTAAATTATCGTCTGCTTGGTGGCCTGTAACTACAGTTTTTAGTTTATTTTTTTCTAGTAATTTAGCAAACCAATTGTACCTTAGCTCCCTAGCAGCCATTTGAATAGACACTTTATTACTATCAACATAACCATTTGTATCAAAATTAGTTACATAAATTTCTTTATTAAGTTTATTTGCTAATTGTCTTACAAAATCTTCATCACCATCACTAGCAGCATCACGAAGTTTAAAATTACAATGTGCTATAGAAAAATCTAAATTACATAGAGCACACAAGTGCGTTAAAACCACACTATCTACACCACCACTTACTGCCACTAAAAAAGGATATTTTAGTAGTAACGGAAAGTTTGTTTTAATATGATTTTTAAATTCTTCTAACACAATACAAATGTATATAAAGTTAAGACACTTTACCTTCTAAAACCTGCCTCATTGCCTTTGCCTTTAGCAAACACTCCTCATACTCCTTTTCTGGGCTTGCTTTTGCAGTAATAGCACCACCTACAGAGAATGAAACATACTTTTCTGAAGCATTATACAAAATACTACGAATAACTACATTAAAATCGAAATCTTGATCTGGCGTAATATACCCAACGGTACCACTATATACTCCGCGTTTTGTAGCTTCTAATTCTTCTATAATTTGCATAGCAGAAATCTTAGGAGCACCCGTCATACTTCCCATTGGAAACGTTTCTCTTATAATATCTACAGGGTTTTTATCTTCTTTTACAGTTGAAGTAATAGTTGAAATCATTTGGTGTACTTGACTAAAAGTATATACTTTGCATAATTCAGATACTTTAACACTTCCTTTCTCTGCACTTTTAGATAGATCGTTACGCACCAAGTCTACAATCATTATATTTTCTGCGCGTTCTTTCTCGTCTTCAGCCAAAGTAACACGTAATTTTTCATCTTCAACTTTATCTAAAGATCGTTTTGCAGTTCCCTTTATAGGCTGAGAAATTAGTTTTGTTCCTTCTTTTTTTATGTATCGTTCAGGAGAGGCAGAAGCCAAATATTTATCGTTTAACTTAAGAAAAACAGAAAATGGAGCTTCAGATATTTTATTAAGTTCTGTATACGTTTCTAAAGGATTTATCTGTGTATCCTCTGCATAGAATTCCTGACAAAAATTTGCCTCGTAAATATCTCCTCTATGTATTTTTTGAAGCATTTTATCAACCCTACTAAAATAATCATCCTTAAAAATTCTCATTTTAATATGTATATTTTTTTCTGATGTTGTTTCTGCTTTTTCTTTCTTAAATCCTGTTATCTCTTTAAAATCGGGCTCTATTTCGTCATCAACCATATTTAAATACAAAAAATGAACTGTATTTCCCTGTAGTTGAATAATTTTTTTAGGTTGAAAAAAATACAATTCTGGAAAACGAAGTCCATCAAAATTAGCCGATTTTAATCGTTCTACATTATTCTTTAAATCGTACGTTAAATAACCAAAAATCCAATCTTTAGTCTCTGTTTGATACGTTTTTAGATCATCAAAAGCATTAAAACTATCGGTAGACAGAGCTGTAAGCGCATCTGTAGCCAACATACCGTCATAAGAACTGTATTGGTCTTTGTGCCCATTACTATCTAACCAAACTACTTCATGAAATTGCTGACTCCATTGCAATAGTTGTGTTTTAAAGGCCAAAACATTATCAACGGTAAAAGAAAGAGATGTTCTCAATATTTTAGATTTTTGCTAAAAATTGGTCAATTGCTTCTTTGTGGCTTTTATTAAGATCTGGATCTATAATGCCATCTTCTTTTAAGTTATCATAAAAAGATGGTAAAGAGAACGTAGCTGCAATTTCTGCTCCAAAACGAGGTAACATACCACTAGCCTGCTCTTTTGCGCTAATAGCTGCTCTTTTACCCGGAGAAGTAGATAATAATAGTACTTTTTTGTTTTCTAAAAAATTACGATCGTATCTAGACAACCAATCCAAAAGGTTTTTAAAAAATGAAGACAAACCACTATTGTGTTCATTTACAGATAAAACAAGTGCATCTGCATTGCTAATGGCTTCTTTAATTTCTTTTAACTCAGCCGAAAAACCCTCGTTCTTTTCTAAATCTTCACTATATAAAGGAAGGTTAACCGCAGCCATATCTAACAAAGTTACATTATGATCACTTAAAAGACCAGCTGTAAAATTTACTAATTTGTAATTAATAGAAGAGCTAGAATTGCTTCCTGCAAAGGCTAAAATTTTACTCATTTTATATAGTTTTTAACGAAAATACCTTAAATAAGGATCAATTGCGAGCATTTTAGCTAATTTTGCAAACGAAAAAACCAAAACCACTTGTAAAACAAGCAAATAGCTTTTTTATAAAAACCGAATGAAAGAGAATAAGTACAGATTATACTTTATAGACGCTATGCGTGCTTGGGCAATTTTAATGATGTTACAAGGACATTTTATAGACGGACTTTTAGATTTTGAATACAGAGATAAGACAATTCCGGCTTACGCTATATGGAGCTATTTTAGAGGAATGACGGCTCCTGTTTTCTTTACAGTATCTGGTTTTATTTTTACATATTTATTAATTAGAGGTGATAAAAAAGGATTTAAAAATCCGCGTGTAAAAAAAGGAATTAAAAGAGGTTTACAGCTATTACTTATTGGCTATTTACTTAGAATGAACCTTTTTAGTGTCTTATTTGGTGAAATTTTTGATTCTTTCTTCTATGTAGATGTTTTACATTGTATTGGATTTTCAATTTTAGGCATTATAGGCTTGTATATACTTACGAGCAAAACTAAACCCGTTGTTTTTTCATCAATCTTATTAGCCATTACTATAGTCTTGTTTATTTTTGAACCTACTTACGAAAAGTTAACGCACGACTATATACCTAAAGCACTTGCTAATTACCTAACCAAAGCAAATGGCTCTGTATTTACCATAATACCTTGGTTTGGCTATGCTACTTTTGGTGCATTTATGGCAATGTTATTTACAAAATACAAAGCATACAAAAAATTATATACTTCCGCAATCCTTATCTGTAGTGTAGTTGGCTTGTTTTTAATTTTTGGATCGTCTCCTTTATTTACTTTAATAAGTGATTTTACAGGAAGTAATTTTCTAGAACCTGTTTACACCAATAATTACTTATTTATCCGATTAGGAGATGTACTTCTTATATTTTCAATCTTTATGATATTACGCTCTTACATAACCAATAAAGTTGTTTTAAAAATTGGACAAAACACACTTGCTATTTATGTAATACACTTTATTATTCTTTATGGTAGCTTTACAGGTCTAGGGTTTTATCATTTCTTTAAATATTCTTTAAATCCCATTCAAGTTATAATTGGTGCTATTTTATTTATGGTAGCATCTACTTATTTGGCGTTATTGTATGATAAACACGAACTTAAAATTAAATCTAAAATAGAAAAGCTGAAATCTGCTACTTTAAAGCTATTTAGACTAGCTAAAAATTAAGTCTTGCTATTTTTTGATCTATTCTTTTAGGCTATGTTTACAGCCAAAATAACTATAAAAATGAGCGACGACAAACTATATACTCCAATTAAAGTAGCATTAGAAAAAGATAAAAACTACGGATGGTGTACGTGTAGCCACAGTAAAAATCAACCATTTTGTGACGGTTCTCACAAAGCACACAATGCAACTCCTTCTTTACGCTTTTCTGTAGAAGAAGCTAAAGTTTACAATATGTGTACTTGTAAATTAACGAGTAACCCTCCTTTTTGCGACGGGTCTCACAAAAAATAAAAATATTACGCTTATAAAAGAATCCTTAGGTAACTACTTAAGGATTTTTTTTGTTTAAAAAGATAGTTTAATTTCAATTCTATTAGTGCCAGAATTAAAAGTTATATAATTTTGCGATTAGATACTATTTATAGAATGAAAAACACTGAAACCATTTACAAAACTGTATTAACTATTGCTGGAAGCGACTCTGGTGGTTGTGCCGGCATACAAGCAGATATTAAAAGTATAAGTGCAAATGGCGGGTTTGCAACATCTGCAATTACTGCAATTACAGCGCAGAACACTGTGGGCGTTAATACCATATTTCCTATTCCTGTATCAGAAATTAAAAACCAGATACACGCGGTGTTAAGCGATATATCTGTAGATACAATTAAAATAGGAATGTTACAGTCTGCAGAAGTTATTGAAGCTATTGCACAAACCTTAGCTCAATACCCAATAAAATCAATTGTTTTAGATCCTGTTATGGTTGCATCCTCTGGTCAGCTTTTAGTAGATACCTCTGCTATGGATGCCTTAAAGTCATTTTTACCAAAGGCAACACTAATAACACCAAATATCCCTGAAGCACAAGCTTTATTAGGGATCAATGCTGTTTCTGCAGATACTATGCCCGATATAGCCAAAAAGCTAGGAAAAACCTTTAAAACGTCTGTACTTTTAAAAGGTGGACATTTAGAAAATTGCACCACTTTAATGGATGTATTGTATGTCTACGACACAGACAGCCTACACAACTTTACAAAAACGCAAATAGACACTAAAAATACGCACGGTACTGGTTGTACTTTATCTTCTGCTATTTCAACACATTTAGCATTAGGAAATACACTTAAAGAAGCAGTACAAAGAGGAATTACTTATACACACCAAGCTATTGTAGCTGGTAAGAGCAAGGAATTAGGAAAAGGTAATGGCCCTGTAGATCATTTTTACAAACTACACTAAACAATAAAAGGCTGCTCAATAGAGCAGCCTTTTATTTATATTACTAAAAATGGAGCTTATATATGTAAAGCTCTATCTCCTGTAGCAGCTAAAGCCGCTTCTTTTATTGCTTCTGTAAATGTTGGGTGAGCGTGAGACATTCTAGATATATCTTCTGCACTAGCTCTGTACTCCATAGCAACAACCGCCTCTGCAATCATATCTGCAGCACGTGCACCAACCATATGTACCCCTAAAATTTCATCTGTAGTTTTATCTGCAAGTACTTTTACAAATCCGTCTAAATCCATACTAGCTCTAGATCTACCTAAAGCACGCATAGGAAACTGACCTACTTTATATGCTACACCAGCTTCTTTTAACTGCTCTTCTGTTTTACCAACAGCAGCAACTTCTGGCCAAGTATAAACAACACCTGGAATTAAGTTGTAATCTATATGTGGTTTTTGACCCGCAATAGTTTCAGCAACAAAAGTACCTTCTTCTTCTGCCTTGTGAGCTAACATAGCACCTTTAATAACATCACCTATAGCGTAAATATTAGGAACATTAGTTTGCAAATGCTCGTTAACATCTACTAAACCTCTATCTGTAAGTTTTACACCTGCAGCTTCTGCATTTAAACCATCTGTATATGCATGACGCCCAACAGCTACTAAACAGTAATCTCCTGTAAATGTAACTTCTTCGCCTTTTTTATTATCAGCTTTAACTATAACTTCATCTCCTTTTCGCTCAACAGATTTTACTTTGTGAGACAAATTCATTTTAAACTTCTGCTTCTTTAAAACTTTATTAAGTTCTTTAGAAACACCAGCATCCATTGTAGGTACAATACGGTCCATATACTCAACTACAGAAACTTCTGCTCCTAATCTTTTGTATACCTGCCCTAATTCTAATCCAATAACACCACCACCAATAACAATTAGGTGTTTTGGTATTTCTTTAAGTTTTAATGCCTCTGTAGAAGTTATTATACGCTCTTTATCTAACTTAATAAATGGCAATGTAGATGGCTTGCTACCAGTTGCTATAATTGTGTGTTTAGCTTCAATTTCTGTAGACTCCTCACCAACTATAGAAATATGCGTAGCATCTTTAAAAGAACCAATACCTACGTAAACATCAATTTTATTTTTCTTCATTAAAAAATCAATACCACCAGTAGTTTGGTCAACAACTGCTTGCTTACGAGAAATCATTTTCTCTAGGTTGATTTTAATTTCGCCAGGAATATCAATTCCGTGCTCTTCAAAATGCTTTACTGCATCTTCATAATGATGAGAAGAGTCTAATAATGCTTTAGAAGGAATACAGCCTACATTTAAACATGTACCACCTAAAGTTGAATATTTCTCTATTATTGCTGTTTTCATTCCTAATTGTGCACAACGTATAGCTGCAACATACCCTCCAGGACCTGAGCCAATTATGGCAACATCATATGAATTCATATATTTTTCTTTGATTAAAGTTGTAAAATTAGCACTATTTTTTGTGGTTATAAAATTATAAGACCACCGTATTTTTATTATAACAAATTTTTAGCTTTTTAGATAAATAAAACACGTAGTTATCTAAACGCCCAATTCTATTGCTGTAGTATGTTTAACTTCATTTATAACAAAAGAACTACGTGTACTACCAATATGGTTTAACACGGTTAATTTGGTTACCATAAAATCTCTAAAAGCATCCATATCTTCTACATAGACTTTTAATATATAATCATAATCGCCACTAACATGATAACACTCAACTACTTCCTTTAGTTTTTGCACTTCCTTTTCAAACTGTAATAAAAACTCTTTAGAATGTTGTATTAATTTAATATGACATAGAACCACAAAAGATCTCTTTACTACTTTCTTATCTAACAAAGCTACGTATTTTGTTATTGCTCCCGTACGCTCTAATCGTTTAATACGCTCATAAACAGCAGTTACAGATAAATTTAAATGCAAAGCATACTCTTTTGTTGTCTTTTTACAGTCGCTCTGCAGTAATGCCAATAATTTTACGTCTGTTTCATCAAAACTTGCCATATTTTCTTAAAATTGAAGTAATTCTGATTAAAAATAGATTAAAAATCTATAATATTTAAATTAGATAGATTTATTTTAATCAAATTACAAAATAGATTGACAATACTACTGCTTAAATCTACTTTTAGTACATAACTAACAACTTAAAATTTGTAAAATGGACTACAAAGCATCAGACAAGCTACTAGATTTACAGTACTTTGGAGAATTCGGAGGTGTTAACCCTTCTATTTCAGACTCATCTACCTATACATTTATTTCTGCCAAAACAATGTCAGACACATTTGAAGGTAACACAGAAGGTTGTTACTTATACAGTAGACATTCTACACCTTCTAATTTATATTTAGGTGAAGCTTTAGCTGCTTTAGAAGGCACAGAATCTGCTAACGTTTACGCGAGTGGTATGGGCGCCATAACATCTGTAATTATGCAGTTGTGTAGCACTGGCGATCATATAGTTAGTAGTAGAACTATATATGGAGGAACTTATGCTTTTTTAAAGAATTTTGTAAAAAAGTTTAATGTAAATACATCTTTTGTTGACATTACCAATGTTGATGCTGTTGTCAATGCTATTACACCTAATACTAAAATGATTTATTGTGAAGCAGTTAGTAATCCGCTTTTAGAAATAGCCGATATAAAAGCATTAGCTGCACTAGCAAAGAAGCATAATATTCCGCTTGTGGTAGATAATACATTCTCTCCATTATCTATTCTTCCTGCTAAACTAGGAGCCAATATTGTAATACATAGTTTAACCAAGTTTATTAACGGAACTAGTGATACAGTTGCTGGTGTGGTTTGTGGTACTGCGGATTTTTGTGCTAGTTTAAAAGATGTAAATAATGGTGCAGCAATGCTTTTGGGTAGCACTTTAGACAGCTATAGAGCAGCATCAATCTTAAAAAATATGAGAACGTTACACATCAGAATAAAAAAGCATAGTGAAAATGCTTTGTATCTATCTCAGAATTTCGAAAAGGATGGTTTACGAGTTGTATATCCAGGGTTAAAATCGCACCCAAGTCACGAAAAAATGAACAACCAAATGGTTGCCGAATATGGATATGGTGGTATTATGACTTTAGATATAGGTTCTCTAGAAAATGCCAATAAATTAATGGAACTAATGCAAGAACGCAATTTAGGGTATTTAGCAGTAAGTTTAGGGTTTTACAAGACATTGTTTAGTGCTCCGGGTACATCTACATCATCAGAAATACCGATGGAAGAACAAGAGCAAATGGGACTTTCTAATGGTTTAATACGTTTGTCTATTGGCTTAGATAACGACATAGATAGAACATATAAAATGATGAAAAAATGTATGGTAGATTTGGGTATTTTAAAATAACTAGACCTAGCACATAACATTTTAAAAACTTGCAAGAAACGCACCAAAATTGTAATATTACAAGGTAATTAACTAACTAATTTTAATGCATAACCAAAACCTAAGTACCTCAGACCCTAAAAATGAGCACATTGTAGAAAACAAGGAATTAAATTTCTTTGAAGCTTTAATCCCGGTTATTATTTTAATGTCGCTTTTAGCATACAATATATTTTTTGTAGAAGGTCAAGAGTGGTTTGGTGGTTATACCAACCAAATAATACTTTTAATTGGTGGTGGTGTTGCTGCAATTGTTGGTTTATACAACAAAACCTCTTTGCTTACAATGGCAAAAGAAGTTTGGGAAAACCTTAAAAGCGTTTTTATACCAATTCTAATCTTAATTATGGTTGGTGCATTAGCAGGTACTTGGCTTGTTAGTGGTATTATACCTGCTATGGTATATTATGGTTTACAAGTACTTAACCCCGCTATATTTTTACCTGCATCTGTTATTATAGCTGCCATAATATCTATTGCTACTGGCAGTAGCTGGACAACTTCTGCAACTGTAGGTATTGCGCTAATAGGTATTGGTACTGCCTTAGGCATAAATCCTGGTATGATTGCTGGAGCTGTTATTTCTGGAGCATACTTTGGAGATAAAATGTCTCCTTTAAGTGATACAACAAACCTTGCTCCTGCTATGGCTGGTACAGACTTGTTTACTCATATAAAATACATGACTATAACAACAGTCCCAACACTAATAGTTACGCTTATATTTTTTGGTATTTTAAGTGCTAATATAGACACCTCTGGTACTACAGACACTGCATTTATATTAGACACTATAAACACAAACTTTACTATTACGCCGTTATTATTTATAGTTCCGGTTGTAGTTGTTGCTTTAATCTTATTAAAAACAAAGCCAATTGTAGCATTGCTTTCTGGTGTAGGTTTAGCTATTGTTTTTGCTTTTATTTTTCAGCCTAAACTTTTAGATAAGTTAGGTGAGTCACAAGTAAGTTCTATTGTTACCGCTGTTTTAACAGATACCTCTGTTTCTATAGACGACAGTGAACAAATAGCTAATTTTTCTACTAAAGAGTTAGCGTTAATTAAAGAAAATGAGGATTTAAAAAATATTTTTACAGATACTGATCTAGAACACATTTACACAAAGGAAGATTTAGCAGCTGTTTTTACTACTCTTACAAAAGATAAAGCAATCTTAGCAACTAAAGCAGACAACCTAGATAAGCTAATCACTAAAAAAAGATTAAAAAAATTATTTAGTGCTGGTGGTATTAATGGTATGCTTTGGACTATTTTACTTATTTGTTGTGCAATGGTTTTTGGCGGTATTATGGATGGTATTGGAGCATTAGCTAGAATTACAAAAGCTCTACTATCTGTAGCAACAACCACCTTTGGCTTGTTTGCAAGTACAGTCGCTAGTTGTTTAGGTCTAAATGCTATTGCAAGCGACCAGTACTTAGCTATAGTTATTCCAGGTAAAATGTTTAAAAAAGCATACGAAGACAAAGGTCTTGCTCCAGAGAATTTAAGTAGAACCTTAGAAGATTCTGGTACCGTAACATCTGTATTAATTCCTTGGAACACTTGTGGTGCTTACCAGTCTGGTGTTCTTGGTGTTGGCGTAGGAGAATACTTTATATATGCTATGTTTAACTGGTTAAGTCCGTTTACAACTTTACTTTTTGCTGCTTTAAACATTAAAATTAGACAGCTAAAAGAGAAAAAAGCATAAAACTAAATACTGCATAAAGAAAGCTTATTGTTCTATAAACAATTAAAATTTTATTGTTCCACAGAAGGATATTTGTGGGTTATATTTGCATTAATAAAATGTATAACCTTAAATAAAAAATAAAATGGCTTTTGTAGGAAAAAAATTCCCGGATTTAAATGTTAATGCAATGAATGAAATGGGTGACACTTTCAAAATAAACGTTTTGGAAGAAGCTCAAAAAAACAACAAAAAAGTATTATTATTCTGGTATCCTAAAGATTTTACTTTTGTATGTCCAACAGAATTACACGCTTTTCAAGCTGCATTAGCAGAATTTGAAAAAAGAAATACAATAGTAATTGGAGCTTCTTGTGACACTGCAGAAGTACACTTTGCTTGGTTAAGTACTCCAAAAGATAATGGTGGTATAGAAGGTGTTACTTACCCAATATTAGCAGATAGCAACAGAAACTTAGCTTCTACTTTAGGAATCTTAGATATATCTAACGAAACTTACAATGATGAAACAGGAGTTATAACTGTAGATGGTGACAATGTTACTTACAGAGCAACATACTTAATAGATGAAGAAGGTACTGTTTTTCATGAAGGAATTAACCACATGCCTTTAGGAAGAAATGTAAATGAGTTTTTACGTTTAGTAGATGCTTACACTCACGTACAAAAAAACGGTGAAGTTTGTCCTGCAAACTGGGAAGAAGGAAAAGATGCTATGCAAGCTAACGCTAAAGGTACAGCAGAATATTTAGCTTCTCACTCTAACTAATTTTGGTATGTTACTAGAACTAGAAAAAGACAACTTAGCAGAACTAATTGCTGAAAACGACAAAGTTGTTGTACAGTTCTCTGCTACTTGGTGTGGAAACTGTAGAATTATGAAGCCTAAATTTAAAAAAGAGGCTGCAGAAAACGAATCTATTACATTTATTTTAGCTGATGCTGAGAAATTTCCTGAATCTAGAAAACTAGCCAATGTAGATAATTTACCTACGTTCGCTACATTCGAAAATGGAAGTATAAAAAACCAGACGCAGACAAATAAATATGATGTTTTAAAAGAATTAGTACATGAAATTGCCAGTAATTAAACACCTTACAAGTTTTATAAAAGAGAACGATGAAGATTACGTTCTTGAAACAATTGAAACATTAGAGGCGCTTACAGAAGTTTCTTCTATTAAAGATGAAGAGCTAGATGTTATTGGAGAACTAATTTCTAATATGTATGGTGCTTTAGAGGTGCAAAAATCTATAAAAGAAGGCGTACCAGAAAAAGAGGCCATTAATCAGTTTATGAAACGTGTATTAGGTTCTATAGATAAGTAAACAGTTTAACTACTGTTCTTAAAAAGCCACAATTCTAAATTAGAATTGTGGCTTTTATATTTTAAAACGTATTTCTTTTATAAACTCACTATTTAAAATATAAAAACCCTGAAAATGAGCTTCAGGGTTTTTGTTTCTTATGAAAAATTGTACTTATTGTTGCCTATGACAATAGTGCAACTAAATCATCTAAACCTTGCATTTTAGCGTGATCTAAAGCAGAGTTCCCTCTCTGATCCTTAACTGTTTTATCTGCATTTTTAGACAGCAACATTTTAATAATAGATTGTCTATTAAAAGTAGCTGCATAAATTAAAGCAGTAGCTCCAGATAAATTTACAGCATTAACATTTGCTCCTTCAGCAATTAAAAACTCAGCAATAGCATCAAAACCTTTAAAGCAAACTCCCATTAAAGCAGTATTACCAGATGCATCTTTATCTTCTATAGACGCATTATTTGCTAATAATACCTTTGCTACATCTAAATAATTATAATATGTAGCCAAAATTAAAGGCGTAGAGCCACGGGAATCTTTTATGTTCACTAATTCTGGATTAGCAGTAACCATTTGTGTTACTTCCTCTAATTCATTAGCACGTATTGCATTAAAAAATGCAGTTGTTATATCTGTCATATTATTTATATAAAAAAAGGGATAAATAGTGTAACACTATTTATCCCGTATTAAACTGTTATTGTTCTTAGTAGTTTTCTAATTCAGAAATACCTAAAGCTCTACGGACACCGTTTCCGTATGCAATATCTGCTTTGTCAAAAAGACCTAACTGTCTTTCTATAACTGGCATAGAAACTCCTTGCATTGCAGCAGCTATATTGTTAAATAGTCTATTTTTTTGGTCGTCATTAAACATCCTGAATAAATCTCCTGGTTGCCTAAACTCACCATAAGTATCATTCTCTTCATAACGTTTAACATCACCGCTAATTTTCATTGGTGGCTCTTCTACGCTAGAATCTTCAATTGGTCCGCCTTTAGAATTTGGCTCATAATACGCATCTGGATTACCAAAATCGTTTGTAAAGAAACGCATAGCTCCATCTTTATGGTAGTGATTTACTTCTGACTTAGCAGCATTTGCTGGTAAAGCCTCGTAATGTGTACCTAATCTATATCTATGTGCATCCGCATAAGAAAATATACGTGCTTGTAATACTTTGTCTGGAGAAAAACCAATACCCGGAACAACATTAGAAGGCGAATAAGCTGCATTTTCTACAAATTGCCAGTAGTTTTCTGGGTTTTTATTTAACTCCAGCTCCCCTACTTCTATTAATGGGTAATCTGCGTGCGGCCAAACCTTAGTTAAATCAAACGGATTGTATGGTGTTCTTTCAGCATCTGCCTCTGGCATTACTTGTATTTTTAAAGTCCACTTAGGGTATTCTCCTCTTTCAATAGCTCCAAAAAGCTCTTCTTGATACTTTTCTCTAGTCTCACCAATTATTTTAGCCGATTCTTCATTTGTATAATGTTTATGTCCTTGTTGCGTTTTAAAATGAAACTTCACCCAAAAACGTTCATTATCCGCATTCCAAAAACTAAATGTATGAGACCCGTAACCGTTCATATGCATAGGTGTAATTGGTATACCTCTATCAGACATTAAAATAGTTACTTGATGTAAACTCTCTGGAGATAAAGACCAATAGTCCCACATTGCTTCTGGAGAGCGCATGTTTGTTTTAGGATGTCTCTTTTGTGTATGTATAAAATCTGGAAACTTATAACCATCTCTTAAAAAGAATACTGGTGTATTATTACCAACCATATCCCAATTACCTTCTTCTGTATAAAACTTTACAGAAAAACCACGTACATCTCTTTCTGTATCAGCAGCTCCCATTTCACCTGCAACGGTAGAAAATCTATTTAAAACAGGTGTTTTTTTACCTACCGATGAAAATATTTTTGCTCTAGTATATTTACTTATATCGTGTGTTACAGTAAATGTACCCATTGCTCCCCATCCTTTGGCATGCACAACACGTTCTGGTATGCGCTCTCTATTCTGATGCGCTAATTTTTCTAATAATTTATAATCTTGCATTAAAACTGGACCTCTATCACCAGCTATTTGTGAACGCTGATTGTTTGATACTGGAGCTCCTGCAGATGTGGTAAGTTTTTTATTTTCCATAACGATACTATTTATTTGTGTGGTAAAATTAGTAAAATATCTAGCGGAACATAAGTTAAGAAATTGTTTGATCTTATCAAAGAATAAATTTTACTTATACCAATGTAAGAAGCAATTGTTTTGCCTTATAATTAATTAGTTATTGGTGTTGGATACTTTTTTATTCAAAATAGTTACATATCACTCATATATTTTTTAATTTCACACCAAAATTAAAACACATCAATTATGGCTATAGTTACATTAAAAGGAAATAAAATAAATACAATAGGGAATTTACCAGAAGTTGGAAGCTCAGCTCCTGATTTTAAACTAACTAAAAACGATTTATCTACAGCTACTTTAGAAAACTACAAAGGTAAAAAGGTAGTTTTAAATATATTCCCAAGTGTAGATACAGGTACTTGTGCGCAGTCTGTTAGACAATTTAACAAAGATGCTGCTACATTAAACAATACAGTTGTTTTGTGTGTATCTAAAGATTTACCATTTGCACAGGCTCGTTTTTGTGGCGCAGAAGGTTTAGATAATGTAGAAATGTTATCAGATTTTAAGGATGGTAATTTTGGTTCTCACTACAACGTATCTTTTTCTAACGGACCTTTAGAGGCTCTTTTATCTAGATCTATTGTTGTTTTAAACGAAGAAGGTAAAGTTATATATACAGAACAAGTTGCAGAAACGACAGAAGAACCAAATTATAAAGCGGCTTTAGAAGTTTTATAATATGCCTAAGGAAAATTTTGCATTAAACAGAATACGTAGTGTTGGTTATGCTTTAAAAGGTGCTATATTACTTTTAAAAACAGAAGCTAGTATTAAAATTCAATTTTTTATTGGTATTTTAATTACCGCTTTAGGTTTTTATTTTAATATATCTAGCTCTGAATGGATTTTTCAGACATTTGCTATTGGTATGGTAATGGGTATTGAAGGCCTAAATACAGCTGTAGAAAAAATAGCAGATTACATACAACCTGAATTCGATGTAAAAATTGGCTTTATTAAGGATGTTGCTGCTGGTGCTGTTATGATTGTATCTATAGCAGCATCAATAGTGGGGTGTATTATTTACCTCCCAAAATTTTTTAACTGGTAACCAATACATTGGTTATTTATAAATAAAGGAATACATATTTAATGGCAAAACAGACTACTAAAAAGAAAGCAGCTACCCCTAAAAAGAAACGCAGTCTTGGCTTATCTAAACAAAATAAGATATTGTTAGGTAGTGTTATAATGCTGTTTGCTATTGCTTTATTTTTCTCTTTTACCTCTTTCTACTTTACGTGGCAAGAAGATCAGAGTTTGTTATCTGAATTTGCAAATAGAAACGAACAAGCAAAAAACCTATTAAACAAATTTGGAGCCAGTATTGGTCATCTGTTTTTATACAAAGGTTTTGGTGTATCTTCTTTTATAGTACCCGTACTTTTATTTTTATCTGGATTAACACTCTTTTTTAGTTTACCTAAAAACGGTTTAATTAAAAAATGGATTTGGGGACTAATATTTATTTTATGGTTTTCTGTTGCTTTTGGCTTTTTTGCTAGTAGATGGCCTTTGCTAGGAGGTTTAGTTGGTTATGAAATGAATGATTTTCTTCAAGATTACGTTGGTAAAATTGGAGTATTGCTGCTGCTTATTTTTGGGTTGATATTTATTTTGGTTCGTCTATTTAAATTTACCCCAGAAAACGTATTGCATTACTTTAAACAGAAGAAAACTGCCATATCTGAAGAATTTAACTCTGCAAATGATATTAAAGAAGATACTGCTGAAGAAGATAAAAAATCTTCTGTTACAGAAAAAGTAAAAGAAGAAGCTCCTGTAGTTGTAGAAACATACACCCATAAAGAGAAAATACCACCTCTAGAAAAAGAAGTTATTAAAGAAGATAATAGCTTTGAGGTAACGGTTGCTAAAGAGGAGGAAGAAATTATTCCTGATAGTTTAGATATACAGGTAGAAAAAATAACTGAAGAAAAAGAGGAAATAGATAACCTTGCAGATAAACTAGTTGATGATTTTGGAGAATTTGATCCTACCTTAGAATTGGCTAATTACAAGTTTCCACATATAGACTTGTTAGACCAACACGGAACTAACACTGGTATTACAATTAACCAAGAGGAATTAGAAGAAAACAAAAACAAGATTGTAGAAACTCTTAAAAACTACAAAATTGGAATTGCACAAATAAAAGCTACTATTGGACCAACAGTTACATTGTACGAGATTGTTCCGGATGCTGGTGTGCGTATTTCTAAAATTAAAAACCTAGAAGATGATATTGCTTTGTCTTTAGCTGCATTAGGTATACGTATTATAGCCCCAATCCCTGGTAAAGGAACTATTGGTATAGAGGTTCCTAACAAGAACCCATCTATAGTATCTATGCGTTCTGTAATTGCCAGTACTAGATTCCAGAAAGCAGAAATGGAACTGCCAATTGCTTTTGGTAAAACTATTAGCAACGAAACTCTAGTAGTAGATTTAGCTAAAATGCCTCACTTGCTTATGGCGGGAGCTACAGGGCAAGGTAAGTCAGTTGGTTTAAATGCTGTATTAACATCACTTTTATATAAAAAACATCCTGCAGAGGTTAAATTTGTATTGGTAGATCCTAAAAAAGTAGAACTTACGCTATTTAACAAGATCGAACGTCACTTTTTAGCCAAATTGCCAGATTCTGAAGATGCCATTATTACAGACAATGCCAAGGTTATAAATACCTTAAATTCGCTTTGTATAGAAATGGATAACAGATACGAGTTGCTAAAAGCTGCAATGGTACGTAACATAAAAGAATACAATGTTAAGTTTAAGGCTCGTAAATTAAATCCGAACGACGGACATATGTTTTTACCATACATTGTATTGGTAATAGATGAGTTTGCAGATTTAATTATGACCGCTGGTAAAGAAGTAGAAACACCTATTGCACGTTTAGCACAGTTAGCTAGAGCCATTGGTATTCACCTTATTATAGCAACACAAAGACCTTCTGTAAACGTAATTACAGGTATTATAAAAGCCAATTTCCCTGCTCGTATTGCATTTAGGGTAACCTCTAAAATAGACTCTAGAACCATATTAGATGCACAAGGCGCAGATCAATTAATTGGTCGTGGAGATATGCTTTATACACAAGGTAACGATGTTATACGTGTACAATGTGCCTTTGTAGACACACCAGAAGTAGAAAAAATAACAGGATACATAGGATCGCAGAGAGCATACGCAGAAGCGCTTTTATTACCAGAATACGTAGGTCCAGATGAGTCTGGCACAAGTATTGATAATAACATATCAGACAGAGATATTCTGTTTAGAGATGCTGCAGAAGTTATTGTAATTGCACAACAAGGATCTGCCTCTCTAATACAAAGAAAATTGAAGTTAGGTTACAATAGAGCAGGTAGAATTATAGATCAATTGGAAGCTGCTGGTATTGTTGGTCATTTTGAAGGAAGTAAGGCTAGACAAGTTTTAGTACCAGATATGATGGCTTTAGACCAATTATTAGACAACGAGAAAAAATAACAATTAATAACCATTACGATGAAAAAATTAGGAGTTTTAATATTTATTTTAATAGCAAATGTATCCTTTGCTCAAAATTCCGCTAAGGCAAAAACCTTGTTAGATCAGGTTTATAACAAAGTTACTAGTTACAATAACATTTTTGTAGACTTTAAACACTCACTAAACAATAGTGAAGCAAACATAAATAGAGAAACAAGAGGAGACGTTACGCTACAGGGAGAAAAATACCTTTTTAATTACTTAGGTTCTATGCAGTTATTTGATGGTAAAAAGGTATATACCGTTGTTCCAGACAACGAAGAAGTAACTATAGAAGACAAGTCTAACGACGATAATGCTATGACGCCTTCTAAGATGTTAACTTTTTACAAATCTGGACATAATTATGCTTGGGATAAATTACAAACTATAAACGGAAGAAAAATTCAGTATATAAAATTAATTCCTATAGATTCTAATTCTGAGATAAAATCTAGACTTTTAGGTATAGATGTAGAGACAAAGCACATCTACAATCTTATAGAAACAGGTGACAATGGTACAAAAACCACAATTACTGTTAATTCTTTTAAAACAAATCAGACTTTATCAAAAAGCTTATTTACTTTTGACCTTAAAAAGTACGAAGATAGCGGGTACTATATCATAAGAAACTAAGCCATTGAAATTATTAGATCGTTACATTCTAACAAAATTTTTATTCAACTTCTTCAGTTCGTTTGCAATATTGATGTTAATCTTCATATTTCAAACGATCTGGTTGTATATAGGAGACTTAGCTGGTAAAGGTTTAGACTTACTTATTATAGGTAAGTTTATTTTTTACTTTATGCCAAGTCTTATAGACAAAGTATTGCCTTTAACGGTGGTACTTTCTTCTATTTTAACATTCGGTAATTTAGCCGAAAATTATGAGTTTGCTGCGATGAAAGCTTCCGGTATTTCTCTACAACGTGCAATGCGTACCATTGTAGTATTTGTTTTATTGCTTGGTGTTGTTGCTTTCTTTTTTGCAAACAACGTAGCTCCTGCTGCTGCACATAAAGTATATAATCTTAAACGTAATATTGGTAACGTAAAACCTGCAGCTATAATTGCTGAAGGAATTTTTAGTGATTTTGAAGGTATGAATATTAAAGTTGATAAAAAGTATGGAGAAAACGACCGCTTTTTAGAGAACATTATAATTCATAAAAAATCTAATAAGGTAATTAGCAATGTTGTTATTAAAGCCAAAAAAGGCGAATTAGTTAGCAGTGAAGGATCTGATATTATAAAACTTATTCTTAAAGACGGTAATTACTACGAAGATGTACAAAGTAAGAATAGTAAAACAAAGCTAAAGCTACCATTTGCCAAAGCTAAGTTTAACGAGTATATTATTAATATACAGCTTACGGGTATGGGCGATAAAGATTTAGAAGAAGATCGTAATGTAGATACTGAAAAAATGAAAAAAGTATCTAGACTTATTGTTGATATAGATTCTATTAAACAAGACAATGTAAAAACCATAAAGGCAATTGCTAAAAATATAAGCGATAGAGCTGGGGCTTTTAAACCCGATTATGGTTTTAACAATCTTAAACCAAAATTACAAGATAAAGAAGGTGGTGCAAAACTACCTAACAATGATAAAAAAGTAGTTAAAAAAGATACTGTACTATATAATGGTGACATTGTAGCTCTTTTTAAAGAACCTATGCAAGCACAATTATATAGCACAGCTCATAGCTTAACAACAGCAGTATTAAGCTCTGTTAGTGCTAGAAAAAAAGAATTAGAAATAAAATATCAACGTTATAACATACACGTATTGGCTTTGCATACAAAATATGCTTTAGCTTTTTCTTGCATTATATTATTTTTTGTAGGAGCTCCTTTAGGTGCTATTATTAGAAAAGGTGGTTTAGGATTACCAATGGTTATTGCCATTGTGCTATTTTTAGCTTACTATTTTTTAGGTGTTTTTGTTGGCAATTCAGCTAAAGTTGGTAAAATATCTCCTGCCCTAGCGGCTTGGATTCCGGCTTTGGTAATGCTACCATTAGGTATGTTTTTAACAATAAGAGCAACAAATGATAAAGGCCTAATTTCTTTTGGCGATATTATTTATATGATTAAAAAAAGATTTATTAAAAATTCCAAGACTAAAACTGATGGAAAATAAAGTACAATTAAATACAATTGAAGAAGCAATAGAAGACATCCGTAAAGGAAAAGTTATTATTGTTGTTGATGATGAAGACAGAGAAAATGAAGGAGATTTTATTGCAGCAGCAGAAATGGCAACTCCAGAAATGATAAACTTTATGGCTACTCACGGTCGTGGTTTAATCTGTGCCCCTTTAACAGAAGATCGTTGTGAGGAATTAGATTTATCTATGATGGTGAAAAACAATACTGTTCTTCATAACACACAGTTTACCGTATCTGTAGATTTAATTGGACACGGCTGTACTACAGGTATATCTGTTCATGATAGATCTAAAACTATAAAATCTTTAGTAGATAATACAACAAAACCAAGTGATTTAGGAAGACCTGGTCATATATTTCCTTTAAAGGCTAAAAATGGAGGTGTTTTACGAAGAACAGGACACACAGAAGCCTCTGTAGATTTAGCTCGTTTAGCCGGTTTTAAACCAGCTGGTATTTTAGTTGAAATTCTAAATGAAGATGGTACAATGGCTCGTTTACCAGAACTTTTAAAAGTTGCTAAAAACTTTGATTTAAAAATTATTTCTATAGAAGATTTAGTTGCATACCGTATGCAACACGATTCTTTAATTGTTAAGAAAGAACATTTTACAATAGAAACTCGTTTTGGAGAATTTAAACTACATGCATACGAGCAAACTACAAATAACCAGATACATATAGCACTTACTAAAGGTAATTGGAGCAAAGACGAACAAATACTTACGCGTATTAACTCTACCCTGGTAAACAATGATATTTTAGGTACGCTAACAAACAATCCTGACAAAAAGTTAGAAGATATGTTTGCGGCTATTAATAAAGAAGGCAAAGGCGCAATGGTATTTATTAACCAACAGTCACAATCTTTGAACTTATTAAATAGATTATCTCAGCTTAAAGAATTACAAGGAGACGGATTAGTAAAAGCTCCTAATGTAAATATGGATAGTAAAGATTTTGGTGTTGGCGCACAAATACTACACGACTTAAATATTAGTCAAGTTAAATTATTAACAAACACACCACAAACTAGACGTGTTGGTATTGTTGGTTACGGTTTAGAAATTATAGACTACGTTACATACTAACTAGCATACATTATTTATAACATATAAAAAATCCCTTAAAACTTAGTCTTAAGGGATTTTTATGTATATAGAACCTTGTATACAAATTACAATTTAATTACTTACAATACAGATTTTATTGCTTTTACCATATTGGCAGCTCTTTGCTCTACTTCTTCATCTGACCATCCTAATTTAACCAAACAAGATATAGTTCTGCTTATCCAGTGATCAGATTTAGAAAAGTCTGACTTGCTATAGTCTGGCAATTGCTCTTTAACCTCGTTAGGTAATTTACCTAAAGATGTTAAGTTTGTTAAGTGAGCCCATTTTTTGTAGTAATGCCAGTTATTTGCATACCAGTAGAAACAAGCATCAACACTATTTTCTCCTAAAGCTTTATGCGCTTTCTTTGTCAATTCTTCTGTTGGTAAAAATATAGATAAGAAAGAGTAGTTTTCTTCACCTCCTTCTGGTACAGCTCTAAATGTTACTTCTGGTATTGTAGACAATGCATTACGTAAAATAGTATACGTTTTTTTCTGTATTGCAATAAACTCATCTAATCTTTTAACCTGCGCTACACCAACAGCTGCGTGTAATTCAGAAATTCTATAGTTGTATCCTAAAAATGGGTGATCTTCCGCTCCCCTATCTTTTCCTATATGATCGTGACCATGATCTGAATAATGATCTGCGTTTTTGTAATACTGTTCATTATTAGTAATTATAGCACCACCTTCTCCACAAGTAATTGTTTTTACGTAATCAAAAGAAAAACAACCTAAATCGCCATAACTACCTAAAGGTTTACCCTCATAAGTACCACCAATTGCCTGGCAAGCATCTTCTAATAACAAAAGGTTGTGTTTGTCGCAAATAGCCTTTAATGCACTTAAGTTAGCCATAGAACCGCACATATGCACAGGCATAACTACTTTTGTTTTTGGTGTTATTGCTTTTTCAACCGCTTCTGGATCTAAAGTTAACGTATTATCAACATCAACTAAAATAGGAACCGCTCCTAATGCTAAAATAGACTCAAAACTAGCCACAAAAGTAAATGTTGGCATAATAACTTCGTCACCTGCACCAATTCCTGCACTAGCTAAGGCTACAGTTAAAGCAGCAGTACCACTACTAACCAATTGCGCATAACCTACTTCCATTCTTTTTGTTAAGGCTTCTTCTAGTTCTAATGCTTTCCAGTGGTTGTTACGCATACCGTCAAAACCATAACGCATTAAAACTCCTGAGTCTAGCACATCTTGTACTTCTGCTCTTTCCTTATCTCCAAAAAATTCAAATCCTGGCATATTGTATATTTTTCTTATTTGTAATTTACTCTTACTGCAGAATAAAGCTGCATCAATTTATTTGTAAAGTTAGTAACTTTTACGCTATTTCTATAACGCAATCTACAGTCTCTTTACGTACTTTTTTAAAGGTTGCAAACATATCATCATCTGCCCTATATCCTATTGGTAAAACTAAAACAGAAGCCACATTTAAATTAGCTAAGCCCAATACTTTATCATATTCACTTGGTATAAAACCTTCCATAGGGCAAGCATCTATGTCTTCTACAGCACAAACAGTTAGTAAATTACCCAAGACCAAATATGCTTGGTTTACTGCCCACTGTACAACTTCTTCTTTTGTTTTAGTTTTAAAACTCTGTATTAATTGCTCTTTAAATGGGTCTAATATGGTAGAACTTGTGCCCCTAACCTCTTGTACACGCTTAAAGTAGTTGGTTATATAAGTTGCATCTATTTCTTTTTCTATACACAAGACTAATACGTGAGAAGCTTGCGCTACCTGTGGCTGATTGTAAGAACTTGGCACCAATTGTTGCTGAATATCCTTATTTTTTATTACCACCAATTTAAGAGGTTGTAAACCGTAAGAAGTTGCTGTTAAATTAAATGCTTCCTTTAGCAAAGCTACTTTCTCGTCTGTAACTAATGCGTCTGCATTAAATTTTTTAACAGCATAACGCCATTCTAATTTTTTTATAATGCTCATTTTTTATCAACTTAATTAAAAAAACCAAAGTTTTACCGCCATAACAATTATCATAAGCATTAAAAACTTTTTTATAAAACCGTCTCCTCTAGCAACAGAAACTCTACTTGCCAACCAAGCACCAGTACCATTACCAATTGCTAGTATTAGACCTATTTTCCAAATTACCTTATCGTGGTAAATAAATACTGCCAAAGAAGAAAATGTATATATTAAAACCACAGCTACTTTTGTTGCATTTGCACGCACTAAAGTCATATGGTTTGCAAAGTGTAAAAATAAGATAACAATAAACCCAAGACCAGCATTTATAAAGCCGCCATAGATACCAAAAAAGAAAAAGGCAATAATACCCACCCACAAGTACTTACCTGTTATACGCTCTTGTATATCTGCTGTTTTTAATTTGGGCTTAAATATAATGATGAGCAAAACAACCATCATAACCACAGCGAGTATTTTATTAAAAGTAGCACCACTAACATCTACGGCTATGTTTGCGCCCACAATAGAGCCCAGCATTGCGGATATACCCAAGTATATGTTAAACGGGAATGTACTTACACCTTTGCTCTTAAAACCAGCAACACCCAAGATAGATTGTATAAAAACAGCTATTCTATTAGTACCATTTGCAACACTAGGTGGCATACCAAAAAAAATAAGTACCGCTAAAGAAATTAGCGATCCACCACCTGCTACAGTGTTTATAAAACCTACTACAAAGCCAACTAGTACTAGTAGTAGATAATGATACCATTCTTCCATAGCGTGCAAAAATACTGTTTTATGGTCTTTTTATATAGTTTTTAAGTGATTAGTACTTTTATGCGATAGAAAAGATAAAAAATCTATACTATTAAAAGCATTGAAAAACACGTAATACATTAAAAATATGCTGCTTACTTTTTATATAAAATATTTTAAAATTTTATTATTGCATATTAGTTGCATTAAATTAAAATAATAATAATATATTTGCATCTTGTTAACGCAACATAGTTGTAATAAAAAAGTATTGCTTGTAGTCATTTATGAAACTGAATAAGTTTAAAAATAACATTACATATTTATTACTTGCCATTTTCTTTACAATGAAAATAGCAGGGCTACATTCTTTTACTCATCTAGATAATAATCATGAGCATACAGACTGCGCTATTTGCGAATTTATAGCGTTACAAAATAGCACTCCAATACTTTCTGTAGATCTCAATTTTACAGAAACCAATACGCACCTATTTATTTTTATACAGGAACCTATTATAGCTTACAATGTATATTTTTCCGGCGTAGCTAATAGTGTTCAGTTATTTTGTAGGCCTCCTCCCCTTTATTGCTAATTGTCTTTTATGCTTATGGTTTTCTTTATACAAAATAGGTCCTGTTTGTTTTATTGCAGCGCCAACCTTATTTCGTATAAAAAATAATACATAAAGTTATGGACGCATCCATTAGTTAAACATCATTATAAAAATATATAACAGCTAATTATGCTTTATAAAATGCTGAGTATATGCTTATTCATTAGCGTATGCTCTATTGCAAATGCGCAAGATTCTTTTAATATAAAAGGTTCTGTGCTAGATGCCAACACCTTAAAACCAATAGAGGGAGCTAATATTACGGGTACAAATTTATTTGCCATTTCTACCTCTACAGGAGAATTTTTTATTAAAAATATCAAAAGACAAACTAGTTCTATTACGGTATCTCACATAGGTTATGCTTCAGAAATCGTTACTATCACTACAAATAAAGATATTAAAGTACTTTTAAAAGAGTCTTCTACTGTTTTAAATGAAGTAGCTGTTACTGGAAAATCTAACATCAAAAAGGCAAAAGAAACACCTATGGTTACACATACGGTTACCAAAGAGTTTCTAGATAAAAACAGAGAAAATAGTCTTATGCAGACTTTAAGTAAAATACCAGGTGTTAGCACTATTAACATTGGCTCCGGACAAAGTAAGCCTGTTATAAGAGGACTTGGTTTTAACAGGGTTGCGGTTGTACAAAACGGAATAAAACACGAGGCACAACAGTGGGGTAATGATCACGGACTAGAAATAGACCAACAAGGAATTGAAAATATACAAATTATAAAAGGTCCAGCTTCATTGCTTTTTGGGTCAGATGCTATTGCTGGTGTAGTTCATATTCAACCAAATAAAGTCCCGCTACAAAAATCTTTTAAAGGCGAAGTAAATATTCTTGGAGAAAGTAATAACGATTTATTGGGCATTTCAGCAGGTATAAGAGCTAGAAAAGAAAAATGGTTTTACCGTACTAGATTAACGTACAGAGATTATGCAGATTATAAAGTGCCTACAACTAAAATTAACTATGAAAATTACGTTTTTGAGCTTCACAATAATAATTTGAGAAACACTGCCGGCAGAGAAGCTAACGCTAGTGTTAGTATTGGTTACGTAGACAATACCATAAAAACCGAAACACTGTTTAGCAATGTAAATGCTAAAAACGGATTTTTTGCAAATGCACATGGCTTAGAAGTTAGAACGTCTAAAATAGATTATGATAGCTCTAACAGAGACATAGACCTTCCGTACCATAATGTAAATCATTTTAAAATTAGCAATAACACTACGGTAAACACGGGTAATCACATATTACATTTTGATCTTGGTTTTCAAAATAATAAAAGAGAAGAACACTCAGAGCCTATTCCGCATGGGTATATGCCCAAGCCACCAAATACTAAGGAACGTGTTTTTACTAAAAATACCTACTCCTTAAATGCCAGAGATGCATTTAATATTAACAACAAACATAATGTTGTTCTGGGTGTAAATTTAGAGCACCAAAACAATACAATTGGGGGTTGGGGATTTTTAATTCCGGAGTATAGCCGTTTCACCGCTGGTGTTTTTGGGTACAATCAATATAAAATAAATAAAAACTGGCATATTTTAGCTGGTGCTAGGTATGATTATGGAGTACTAAAGACTAGCGCTTATAACGATTGGTTTAGATCTACTGTAAAAAATGAAGACAATACCACTTCTCAGGTATACTTGCAAAGAGCAAAAAACAAAACACTAGATTTTAAAAATATAAGCGCTTCATTTGGTGTTAGTCACATTAAAAACAACACAACGTACAAAGTAAATTTAGGTAAAAGTTTTAGAATGTCACTAGCTAACGAGTTGGCATCAGACGGAGTAAACTACCATATGTATAGGTTTGAGAAAGGTAATCTTGACCTAAAACCAGAGGTAGCTTATCAACTAGACTTAGATATAAATCACACTAAAAAACAGTTTAGTTTAGGCATTAGTCCTTTTCTTAATTTATTTGAGAACTACATCTATTTAAATCCTACCTCTAATTATTTTGAGACTTTACAAATTTACGAATACACACAAAGTAAAGTTTTTAGAATTGGCGGAGAATTTAGTGCCAGTACCTCCGTTATTAAAAACTTAGAGCTAGCTGCATCTGCAGAGTATGTGTACTCAAGACAAACAAGCGGATTAAAAAAAGATTTTACACTTCCGTTTTCTCCTCCTTTGTCTGGACTGTTTTCTGCGAGCTATAAAATTAAAGATTTTTCAGTTTTTAAAACACCTGCAATTAGCGCGGACTATAGAATTACTGCCGCGCAAGAAGAAATTGTACCACCAGAGCAAACAACGGACGGTTACAATGTGTTACATATGTCATTTACATCAAAATTAAACATCTTTAAAAATAATGCACCAGTAGATGTACGGCTAAAATTAAACAACGTATTCAATACCAAATATTACAATCACACTAGTTTTTATAGACTGATAGATGTTCCAGAAGCTGGTAGAAACATTTCGGTGTCATTAACAATTCCATTTAAATAAATATAAACAACAATTAAAATTAAAAACAATGAGAACAAACATTAAAATTTCCAACTTTAAATTTTTAGCAATCGTTGCTTTTCTAGGACTCTTTTTACAATCTTGTAGTAGTGATGATGATTCTAATGCTTTAAATGCTCCTACTATTACAGATTTTGAGTATGGTGAAGGTGGTGATCATTCTACAGAACAATACGTTTACAAAGGTTCTGACATTCATTTAGAAGCAAAAATTAATGCTGAAGCTACAGTAAAAAGTATTTCTATTAGCATTCATGCACACGACTTGGAAATAGGTGAAGATGAAGTTGACTGGGATTTTGAAAAGGTGTATACGGATGAAAAATACCTAGCAATAAATCCAACTTTTCATGAACATATAGATGTACCTGCAAACATACCTGCTGGTGAGTACCATATAGAGCTGGTAGTTACAGATGAAGAAGGTAATAGCACAGAAATTGAAGGTCATATAGATGTTAAAGATCCTATAGAATTAAGTGAAATGTCTATTGATGAAAGCGTTGCTAGAGGAACAGATTTTCACGCAGAATTTATGATTAATGCTGTTAATGGCATACATAATATTACTGTAGATGTACACGCTCACGGACTTACTTTAAAAGACGGTGAAGAAGAATGGCATTTTGAAAAAGAGTATTTAGAAAAGTACCATGAGAAAACTGAAGCTGAATTTCATGAGCATATAGATGTACCTGCTACTGCACCCGCTGGCGAGTACCATATGGTTTTTACTGTTGAAGATGAAGACGGTAATTCTAAAAAATACGATACACATATAAATGTAACTGAATAATAAAAAAATACCGCATAGAGAAAAACACTCTATGCGGTTTTAAAGTCATTAAAAAATGAAAGTTAAGCTAAAATACCTTTTCTTTTTATCATTGTTTGTTATTATAACTTCTTGTTCTAGTGATGATAATAGTGATAAAGATGAAGAAAAACCAACAATTAGTATCAATTATACTCAAGGTTTTCCGCAACCTTGTGTGCAATTAGTGAAAGGAGAAACATATAGTTTTAGAGCACAGGTTACAGATAATAAAGCTTTGGCATCTTACAGCTTAGATCTTCATAATAATTTTGATCATCACACACACGATGATCAAGAAGGAATATGCGATTTAGAACCTGTAAAACAAGCCGTAAACCCTTTTATTTATATGGAGAATTTTACGGTACCAGAAAATTCTATCAGTTATGAAATAGCCGTAAACCTAACAATTCCGGATGATATTGATACAGGTGATTACCATTGTGCCTATTCTGTAACAGACCAAACAGGATGGCAGTCTAGAACATCTATAGATATAAAAATAATAGACTAGTTGCTTCAAAAAAGTAGTTTTAATACTGCTATTTTTAAGTTAAAACTATGCTTAATTTTGTTTTGCACTCCAGTTGCATTATTTTTGTACTATGGGTATTGTAAGAAAAACAAAGTCGGTTAAAATTTTACACGATGAATTTGAAAAAAGTTTAGCTGCAATTTCTGTAACTACATTAATTGAGCGTTTTAGTGCTCAAATGAATAAAACTACTATTTATCGTGTTTTAGATAAGTTTGAAGATGACGGCTACTTGCATTCTTTTTTAGGTAAAAATGGCCATAAATGGTATGCAAAATGTAACGGATGCTCATCTAGCAATCATTCAGATGCCCACCCGCATTTTCAGTGTTCTAACTGTGGTAAGGTAGATTGCCTGCCTGCAGATGTTGTAATACCAAAAATTCCTAACAGAATTGTAGATGTTTCACAAGTACTATTACAGGGTAAGTGTGAGCAGTGTTACTCGTAAACAAATAATATAATTAAAGTATACTAAAGAGATAATCGTGATTATCTCTTTTTTTGTTTATAAGTAGGTACTAACACAAAAGGGATTACTACATTAACGCCAGTTCATATTTAAGTCTGCAAAAATATGTTCATTCTATTTGATTTGTATTTACTAAATTAGGTGCTTATACAAATAACCAATTAAATAAATAACCATATCAATACATCTGAAAGAACTTATAAAATGAATAAAATAATCGGAATTTTATTGATAATTCTATTTTTGATTTCATGCAAGAATTCTGAAAAAAAAGAAACAGAAAACAATACTGAATCTAAATACGAAATCGCTCAAGAGGAATTGACAAAATGGAAAATAAACCAAACCGAATCGATTGCCCAGAAAATTCTTGACTTACCTAAACTTCAATGGATTTATCATTCTGAATTGAAAGAAAGATTACCTGTAAAAGTTATGGAAACAGAGATAATTGAAAAGAATTTTAATCTTAATAAGTTTGGACAAAAAGTTAGAATATTATCGTTAACCGAATTAGAAAACGAAGGAATTAAAGATTTTGTGATAATTGACAAAATGAAAATCAATAAAGACACAATTAAATTTGAACTGTCTTATAAAATAGAAGGTACTGGTTGCAGCGGAAAGTTCTTAAAACAAAATGGAAAATGGACAATTCTCGATTATTCAGTTTGGGAAAATTAAAAACGTAAGGCAACAGCGCTGTATTTAAGAAAAAACAATGAACATAACTAAAATAACATACAAAATATCCTTTATAACCGGATTAGTTTTCTTTCTAATTGGTCAGATTATATTGTCTAATGGTAATGATTTTGTATACGCTCAAGAACCTATTGATTTTGCTCATTGGTTTTTATTACTTGGAGTAGTTTTACTAATTCCTCAAGTTGTTTCTTTTCCAAAAAAAATCTTTAGCCTAATTGGAATTCCTGTAACATTAATAGGTATTACTTGCATTATTGGAATGTGTGTAATAGATTTTATTTGGTGGAGCTTTCCAAACGAAGAAATGCGTAATGAGTTCACTAATCATATCTCGAAAGTCCCATCAATTTGGAAACCTTTTATGAGCATAGGACCAAACTCTAAAATTTTTAATCTTGGTTTATTGATTTTAAGTTTTAATTACCTAAAAAACAGCAAGATAGGAATAGTGATTATTTTAATAGCTAATCTAATTTTGTGGCATATTATCCCATTACCTTTTAGACTAATTTTTGGATATACATTAACTTTAATTGGTTTTAGTCTAATTTTAGTTAAAAGTGGTAATAAAAACATGCTACAATAACGTCTATAATACATTGCTACCCCTCGCCTACTTACTATAATCCTCGCAGACTTTCTATTCTGTTTTTATTTCCTAAATTAGGTGCTTAAACGCGCCACTATTCATATACATAATCGTTCGTTAGCAGTAATTAAAAAAAATATTAAGATGAAAGAAGCCGATTTATTAGATTAACAATACCTTCCTGTGATTACGATTAACATATAGATTCTAATTTAGAATTAATTAAACCTTATGAATAAACCAGTAACGTATACCTATATAACTGTTCTTATAAATGTTCTTTTTGCAATGCTTCTTTTTTTTAGTATGTCAGGAGGAACTATAAACCCAATAAAAGAATTTTTTGATTATATTATATATTTCTATTTAAATTTTACAGCAGCATTAGTTGCTTTATTTGTTTCAAGTTATTACGCTGGAAAAAAAATGGGGAAACTTATTTGTGAAAAAAAATGGAATTCAATTCTTGTTGGTATGATTGGACTAATGGTTATTTTAATTTGCGGAGTTCTTGGCGGGGCAACTGTTGGGTTTCTAGAAGAAGGCATAATGAGAGGTCATAATGTTTCTGATTCTATTGTTGATTATTATTTTAAACCATTATTTTGGATTTTAATATTTGGATTTATCCCAACATTTATTTCTGGAGCATTTTTAGGTAAAAAAATAAAGAAAACGTGTTGCAAAACTATATAAAATTAATTAGTACTTCTTACCTACTTCTACTTCCTATAGCTTCTGCAATTCTATTTGGTTTTTATATACTAAATTAGGCAATTTAAACACGTAACAAACACTATAAAAACAAAATACAGAAGAACTAAAAAACCTAAAATTAAGTCCAAAACAATTTTATAAAATATGTCTGCAAAAAACTATCTTATTATTATATACGCTATATTTTCAACATCATTAGTTGCTCAAGATACTATTATGCTTAAAGAAGACTTATTATCTGATCGAGAAGATGGCCTGTACATTACTTCTTCTCAAGATTATCAAAAATTTCCAATTAAGGGTTCTAAAGAGCAAAAGTCAATTTTAAGATTTAATAATGGTTTAGGTCTTTCCTTATTTAAATCATTAATTGTGAACAAGGATAAAATTGGCATTCAACTAGATAAAGAGTTAATTGATGGGTATTTTAGATCTAAAAAAAACACTATAGCTTTTGTTTTTAATGATACTATTTACCAACTAAGTAAACCCAATAAACTTTTTATAAATAAGGCCATTTTTAATGTCGAAAATTTATCCGAAGATGATAAAAATAAGATCATTAATTATTTTAAAAAATTACCAACTTCAGAAACTCAATATGAGTTTCAAAATAGTCTAAAAGAACGTAATTATGAAAAAGCAGACTCTCTTTTTAAAAATGGTGCGTATGCCTTAAAAAGTAATTATTCTGATGCCTATAATGAAAGAGACACACTATTAATTAATTATTTAAAAAAAATAAAATATACTCCAAAAGCAAGAAGCTTGGAAGAGGCTATCGAGCTTAGAGACACAGAATACTTATATAACTCTGAAGATTTTATAAAGAATACACCACAAAATCAAGACATGTTAGATAACCTTTTTATGAAAGCTTCTCGACATAGTTCAAAAGAAATTGTAGCCTTTTTTTTAAATCTTGGAGCTAACATAAATTTGAAGCGCACAATGATACACCTTGATTCAGATGATACATATGTTAATGCTTTAGATTATGCTGTTATTTATGGCGAAATCGAAGTGTTTGATTATCTAATTTCAAAAGGCCTAATTGGAGCAGACCAAACAGCATTTATAAGCGCTTGTCTTAACAATAATCAGTTTATGATAGACCACTTACTAAAAAACGGTTATAACATTAATATCCAAGATTCAAAAGGTCGTAATTCCTTACATTATTTATTAAATTACGCAAAAATAGACCGAGCAATACTAATTATAAGCAAAGGAATTAATGTGAATTTAGCAGATGAAGATGGCAATACAGCTTTGCATAAACTAGCTTCACTTACACATAAGCCATTATTAGAAAGTTACCGTACTGTTGTTATAAATCGTTATGATTTAGAAAAGGTAGCCTATAACCTAATAGAACATGGAGCTGACGTAAATTTAAAAAATAAAAATGGCCATACCGCATTAGAGATTGCAAAGGGAGCTGATGGTGAAATAAGCCCCTATCATAGTAACACAAATAAAGAATTAATAGAACTACTTAAAAGAAATATAAAAAAGTAAAGACTAATTCCTTTTGAGAAGTACTAGTACAAGAATATAGAACTAATCAAGATTTAAGATAAGTAACATTTACTTAATTAGATGCTTTAAACACATAAAACCGTTAAAACTAACTTATATAATTAAAAGAATGAAAGCATTAAAATATCTAAATTTATTGATAATTGTTGTTACTTTTTCAGGCTATTCGCAAGTAAGTAAGAAAACCATAATAACAATTGATAAGAATAGTTATTTAGAATACCCAGCCGTTTTTCTTGACTTATCTAGCGGATTATTAATTAAAGTTGATCGTAATTTAAAAGAAATTGATGCTGACCTTTGGATAGAACCAAATGATCCTGAAATTAATGGATTAGAAGAATCTTTTGATGGAGGAATTACACATATAGGAGATAATGTATTGCTAAGAGTACTTGAGAATGGGGAAAAGGAAATGGAGGTTAAAAAAATGTTTCCAGACACATATGTAAACAGTGTTGATAGAGGAAAAATTAAAGCAGACCTAAAATTTATAGTACACACAAGTGAAAGCTTATTTTATATCATTAAAATAATTTCGTTTAGCAAAGAGAATCAAGAGATAACATTAGAATATCAGAAAATATAGTAACAATAGACATAAGCATTACGTGTAATTTATAATAAAAAATGAGAACTGAAAAAAGCCACTTTTGGATAGGTAAATTTGAAAACGAAAGTCTATACTATAATTTTATTGCTGAGGATGACAGTAGGTATGAATTAGAAGACTATGATGCTATTCCTGTCTCTAAATTTGCAAAATCGCAAGGAGAGATATGGATTGATCACGATTTTATGGAATCTAGATTTGAAAAACCAACAAAGGATATAAAAAATCAGTTTAATAAATACTCTTATTCTAACCATTGGGAATCCGAACTTGAAAATAGATGTTCTAAATTAAGTGAGTCTGAATTTAATACTCTAATTTTTATAAGTGAAGACCAAATTAAAAACCCAAAATCTATAAAAGAGACTGGAATAACTCTTGAATACCTTGGAGTTATTGAATACGAAATATAAAAATTAACTCAATAAAAACTATAAAGTATGAAATACATATTATTACTAGGGCTATTCTTATTTCAAATCATTGGTTATGCCCAATCTGCAGATGTTAAAACCCAACCTGAAAAAGATGAAGAAAAGCTGTTACTAACAGTTTTTCTTAAACACGATCAGAGTATGAATTTAAACGAGATTGAAAAGATAAGAACAGAGCAAGGTTTTTATGAAAATTTTCCGCCAGAAGGTGTTTCTGTTGTTAATTGGTTTGTAGTTATGGGTGTTGGCCAAATGGTAGTTTTAGAACTACCTGCTTCAAAATTAGCAGCTGTTAACTTGGCTATTGAGAGAACTGCCTGGAAAGCTTTTAAATCAGAGTTTTATCCAACGTACGACCTATACCCTATTATGGAAAAAAAATTAAAGAATAAATCAAAGGTAACGTACTAGATTCTTAACTGTTATAAACAGTCTAAAAAATTAAACACAAAAAAATATGGGATTATTTTCATTCTTCAGCAGTAAAAAGAAAGAAGAAAAAGAAGAGTTTACATTTATTACAGATTTTAAAAAACACTTAATAGACAATTTGCTTATTGTTAATTTACCAGTGAATTGGATACCTTATGATAGTGATAGGTTTAGAGCAAAAACAGATGACGGAAAGCTACAAATGTCTCTTGTAAACTATGAAAATAAAGAAAAGAATAACGTAGCAATAAATAGTCAATTTTTTAAAGACTTAAAATTAGACTTGTATGATGTTTTTGTAACAGAAGGCGAATATGAAGCTTATGATGACTTAAAAGTATCAGATTCCTATATAACCAAAAGCTTTAAGGTAGACGATGAAACACAATATTATTATACAACTGCCAAAAATGTAAATGGTAGGTTAATTATAACAGATATAATTGTTAGAGACATTGGAGCGTATGATAAAAAAATGCAACCATTGCTTCAAATAATAGGACATTCTATGGAAGTAAAATAAACTTGATCTTAATTGTACAACAGAGAAAAAAAAGTTCAAAATTAAAAAACACCTAACTAATTACTATTCATAATAATAACTTAAGTTTTCAGGAGATAAACTACCCTAAATAAATTTATTTTCAAAAATAATTAATTCTAAAGTGTAACAAATACTATTTTTTTAATCAAAGGGATACAAACAATTAAAAAACAATAGTATTATGAGAAAATTAATTAGAATTATTACCCTATTCGTTATTACCATAAGCAGCACTACTAGCTTTGGCCAAAATAAAGAAGTAACTCTAGGCAAGACAAAAGAAGCTAAAGCTTTTACCGTAGAAACTGTTGGACAAGGTGAGCCAGTTTTATATCTTCCAGGATTTGCAACACCTGGCTCTGTATGGAAAGAAACTGTTGAGAACTTAAAACTAGAAAGAAAATCGTACCTGTTTTCTTATGCAGGCTTTAATGGCAACCAACCTATAGAAATGCCTTGGTATTCAAATATAAAAAATGCTATTATTAACTATGTAAAAGACAATAATATGTCTAACATTACTATTGTTGGTCATAGTATGGGCGGAAATTTAGCTGTTGATATAGCCGCTAAATTACCTAGTAACGTTTCTAAAATTATTATAGTTGAAGCATTACCTTGTATGCGAGAAGTAATGATGCCTAATGTACCTGCAGAAAACTTTTATTACGAGAGTCCGTATAATAAACAAATGCTAGAAATGGATGCGCAGCAATTTAAAAATATGGCAACTATGATGGCGGCGAATATGACCTTAAAAGAAGATAAAAAAGAAATAATAGCAAATTGGATAGCTGAGGCTGACAGAAAAACGTGGGTTTATGGATATACAGATTTATTAAAACTAGATTTAAGAAACGTCTTAAATAAAGTAAGGTGTAAAACCTTAATAATAGGTGCATCTTTCCCAGACGTAAAAATTGCAAAACAAAACTATGAAAAGCAATACCTTAACTTACCAAACAAAACAATAGTTATAGCAACTAACAGCAAACACTTTTTAATGTTAGATCAACCAGAATGGTTCTATAAAACCGCAACAGATTTTTTGGTAAATGAAAAATAATAAAAACGAACCTTTTGAAACAATTTATCGCCAACACCATCCAATGGTTTTACAAATGTGTTTGGGTTTTGTTAAAGGAGATAAGGATACTGCCAACGATTTGTCTCAAGAAATATTTATTAGTGTATGGAACAATCTAGATAAATTTAGAGGTACATCTTCTTATAAAACCTGGATTTACAGAATAACAGTAAACACCTGTTTGCAGTATGTAAAAAAGGATAAAAAAGAAAAAACAGTAACAACAGTAGACCTAGAGAATAAGGCTGCTACCATAGAAACTGAAAGCACAAAAAACAACAATGTTTCTGACTTATATAAAGCCATTGGAGAACTAAAAAAAATAGACCGTTTAATTATTATGATGGTTTTAGAAAACCAAGATTATGATAGTATCTCAGAGGTTATAGGTATAAAAGCAATAAATGTGAGAGTTAAAATCCACAGGATTAAAAAACGTCTTGAAACAATTTTAAAAAATAATAAAAATGAATAGCGATTTTAAAGAACTGCAAAACACCTGGGAAAGCAGCAAAAATAATCTTGATCTTTCTGCTACAAACTTTGACCATCTATATGCCAAAATAAAGAAGAAAGAAAAAGAAAACTATTTTTTCTATTACGGTACAATTACAATCTTGTTAACCACACTTATAGTAATTTCTCTATTCTTTTATTATGTTGCTCCTGTAAAGGAAGTATTAAGTAAGGTTGGTGCCGGATTAATGATTTTTGGTTTGGTATTTAGAATTTTAATTGAAGTGATTAGCATCTATAAAGCAAAACAAATTAACAACTTAGATACTACCTTAAAAACCACTGAAAACACTGAGAATTTCCATCAATTTAGAAAAATAATTCACAAAGTTATTGCGCCTATAATTATAGGGTTATATACTATCGGTTTTTATATGATAACGCCTGAATTTAGTGCACATATGGAATCTTGGAATATTATATTAATTGATGTTTCTTATGTTGTTATTGCCATCATTCTTTTCATTGTAATTAGAAAAGGAGTTAAAAAAGAAATGCAGAAACTAGCAGATATTATAAAGTTAAAAAAAGAAATAACTGAAGAAAATTAAGACTAAAACGCTAGCAATGTACTTAAACATTGCTAGTACTTGCTTACTTCCTAAAGTTCTTTTGGGTTTTACGCTAAGGTTTGTCTATATTTAATTTACCTGCGTAATACACAGCCCAAAAAAAGCTAACTCTTACAAAGCATTAAAAATTAATTGGAGGAGAATTAGCTAGCCTAACTCAAGGTCTTGTGAGCTATACCTCTAGTATAGGCATTAAATATGATGGTTGGGGAACAGCAATTGAGAAATAATATAAATACGAATGTTTAAACTACATAAAAGAGACGCTAAAAACAATTTACTATATGTAGAATGTTGGACTTCTGAGGAAAAACTAGGAATTGTACACACAGGTAAAGTTGGTAAAGACGGAGACACTGAAGAGTTTGCTATTGGAGAAAAATTTAAAACAAGTTCTGAATTTCTTAATCATTTTAAAAATCACTTTAAAAAACTAGGGTATGTAGAGTTTAATGAAGCTGATTTAACCTGGTTAGTTGTTCAGTTTGAAATGAAAAGTCTGAAAGGAAATAAAAGAGACCATTGGCTAAAAGATAAAGTTTCTGAATATCTTAACGAGGAATTAGGTTGGAGAGGAATTGGACATATAGATGGGTTTGATATGGGAGAACAGATTGCTTTTAAAGGCAAGTATGCGCTTAACATATTTTGCGAAGTATATGATGAAGAAAAAGGAATTGCTGCCATTAAAAGGTGTCTAAGGGAATATAGGTTAGACTATACTAGAATAAAAATTGCTTCTCGTCCATATCTGTCAGATGGTGGTTTTCAATTAAAGTATTCAGCAAAGAAAAAAGACCAAACATTTAGTATATAAAAGTTATTTGCTAAAAAGTAGTAAGGTTATAAAAAAGTGTATGAAATATAAAATAGTACTAATAGCATTATTATCATTAAACTGTAATTGTAAAACAGTAACGTGTTCTCTTCCTATACAAAATTACAATCTTGATAAACTTACAACCACATTGGTTGAGTTAAAAGAAATTGATAGTTATGGTACTACTTTAACCATACCGGCCAACAACTACCCTATTTACCCTAATTGTAATTCTAACATTTCTAAAAAATGTTTTGTAGATGTATTAAATACCGAAGTACAAAAACATTTTACCAATGAACTTGCCAAAAATTTAGACTTAGTTAATGGAAAAAAAAGAACTAATATCTTCTTTGAATTAGATAGTATTGGAAATATAATTAATATATCAGCAAGATCTCCTCATCCTAAACTAAAGGAAATAGGAATTTCAATTATTGAACAAATTCCTAGGATGAAACCTTATCTAAAAAATGATAAACCTACTAACCTTAAATTTGATTTTACTATTTTGTACGTTGTTGAATAAATACTAAAACAACAAATACTGAAAAGTTGGACTTCTAAATAAAATTAGTTTAAAAAATGGAAGTCATATCTAATCAAAAATGCTGCTATCAGCCTAAAAAATTATTATGAAAAAATTAGTACTCGTTTTAGTTGGTGTTGTTTTAACATCTTGCACAACCAATTACCTTGAAAAAAAGTACGAGAAATCTTCAAACAGCGATAATTTAAAAGAGATTTCAAATTTAATTCCTGAAGCTGATTTTAAAAAATTAAAAGATTACATAGCAGATTCTGAAAGTAAATATATCAACTTAGGTGAAAATACATATCAAAATTTACTTTTAAAGGCACAAGAAACGTATCGTGAAAAAGAGCTTCTAAAAAAAGAAGCAGAAGAAAAAGAAAAGCTAACAACATTTTTGTGTACAGAAGAATGGACACAAGAAGATTATGCCATACAAATAAAAATACCTAGCGATTCTGAAGAAAACGTAAACAATGCAAAAGAACTGCTAAATATGGGCATTATAGGATTTAAAGGAGTAGAATTAATCTATAGTGTAGAGAAGAATGTGTACGGTACTTTTTTAAAAGCTAAACTTGGTGGCGGTTTTAAAAAAACGTACTCCGGAAAAAATAGAAGCTTTAAAAAGTATTACCCAGACGGAACTTTTATTAATTATTTTAAAAACGATAGTTTAAATGCCTACAAAGGAAGTTGGGAATTTACAGATACAAATTATATAAGTGAAAGTCAACCAGAAAGATTAATAGGACGATTTAGAAAAAAAAATATGTACCATAAAATTATTCTTTTAGACGAAAAAACATTTTTGTTTTACAACGATTTTGATAAAGACATTATTACGTCAATTAAAATGGTACACCAGATTAAAGAGTAATTTAACAAACTGGGTTTTTAAAGTACATTAAGTAATAAAGATTCACTGCGTGCATCCCAAGTAAGTATCCCTAGCAAGCATAAAACCCTAACAATTTTTATTTTTTAAAACTACTAGTGAACTACAAGCAAAAGGGATTACTACGTTATCCCTCCTACGGCATTTTGCAAATGCCTAAATCTTAAAACCAAAAAAACCGCTAGAGTAAACTCTGCGGTTTTTAGTTTTCAAGCTTTGCGCTTGTCTGCGGAGAAAGAGGGATTCGAACCCCCGGAGGTGTGACCCTCAATAGTTTTCAAGACTACCGCATTCGACCACTCTGCCATTTCTCCAAGTGTCTCATCAGGTATTCCCTGATTGCGGGTGCAAATATAAGAACCTTTTTTTATTCTATAAAAGATTTTAGTGCTTTTTTCTGCTTTTTTTATTGTCAACTGCGGTAAGTCTTTGTTTCTTAAAAAATTAGACACTAAAAAAAATTACAAATTAACTTCTTGGTTTGCCAAGTTGCCTATCATAAAGTACAATACTGCCTGCAACTGCTACATTTAAACTTAAGGTAGATTTAAATTTTACTAAAAAGTGCGACTCCTCTATGGCTTCTTTGCTTAAACCGTGATCCTCTGCTCCCAATAAATACACACAACGTCTTGGGTGCTTAAATTCTTCTAGATCTAGAGCAGTATCATCTAACTCCACTCCCACTATCCTTGTACCAACAGGAATATTATTTTTAAACTCAGTAAACGTGTTGTAATGGTAATACGGAATAGACTTTACAGCATTGTGTGTATCGCACGCTTGTTTAGCATATCTATTGCCAATAGTAAAAATAAAACTTGCCCCTAGGTTTTGAGCAGTTCGCCATAAAACTCCCAGATTCTCTGGTGTTTTACCGTTCTGAATACCTATACCAAAGTATTCATTTACAAAATTGCTATTCATACCACAAAAATATTAAACTTTTAATAATTCTAAAAGGCATTTGTAGTGTTGCACGCTAATTTAACCAACCATTTGTCCATTTTACACTATATTACAACCTATAAAAAGCACAGTAATAACCATTATATACCAATAACACATTGAATTTTAAAACTATAAGCTACCCGTTTTTAATCCTTATTGTAACTTTTCAACTTTCTTGTGGCTCAGATAATAGCCCAGTAGAACAACCAAAAGAAGAGTCACAAAGTCAAGATACAAACACAGAGGAAAGCACAGAAGAAACCAATACTAATGATTCTGAAAACGCAAATGGTTTAAATGGTGATGTTGCACCCTCAGAAAACTTTAATCTTACTACCTGGAATATTAGTATCCCCATAGATACAGATGCCAACAACAAGGCCGATACTGTAAAAGAAGACGAATTAAATAACGGCTATGAAAACACAGATTACTTTTACACGGCTACTGATGGCGGAATGGTGTTTAAATGCCCTGTAGAAGGCTTTAAAACATCTGAAAACACAAAATATACTAGAACAGAACTAAGAGAAATGCTACGCGCTGGCGATACCAACATAGAGACACAGGGTATTACTAAAAACAATTGGGTTTTTGGTAGCGCACCACAAGAAGATATAACTAATTCTGGCGGTTACGATGGCCAATTAAATGCTACACTAGCCGTAAACCACGTTACCACAACTGGTGACGATGACCAAGTAGGAAGAGTAATTATTGGCCAAATACACGCTAATGATGACGAGCCGCTGCGTATATACTACCGCAAACTACCTCACAACACTTTAGGGAGTATTTATATAGCACATGAAGAAAATGCTGCCGATGAAACGTTTTATGACCTTATTGGTAGTAGATCTAAAAGTGCAACCAACCCAGAAGATGGTATTGCTTTAGATGAAAAATTTAGTTATACCGTAAAAGTTACAGGCAATAGTATGTGGGTTACCATTAACAGAGACGGCAAAGATGCTATTGAACAATTTGTAGATATGACCAACAGTGGTTACGATGTTGGCGGACAGTATATGTATTTTAAAGCTGGCGTGTACAACCAAAACAATACCGGTACTGCTACAGATTATGTACAGGCTACTTTTTATAGCTTAGAGAGTGGGCATAGTGAGTAGAAGATATTACTGATTTATTATTTTATCTCTAAAAGAATATTTACCAAAATGTCTTGTAATTCTTTTGTTTTTCTAAATTTATGTTTAAAAAAATTTAGAGTAAAGATATGTGGTAAAATAGAAAAGAAAGTATAAACTGCTAATACCAATATTAATAAATAAAAATATTTTAGATCAGATTCTTTATATATACTATCTTTTATTTTTTCTATCATATCCTCTTGAAATACAGCATCAACTATTTCTTTAAAAAAAGCAGATGCTATTAATGCTATAGCTCCAATAATTAACAGTAGAATTGCTAGCTCTGTATTTTGTCTATGCCTAAGTCTAGATATTATATATGCTATATTTTTCTCACTAAATTTTATTTTCTCTTTTTTAAAAAAACTTTTAATTTTCTTTTTTCTTATAAAAAATAAAACTGGAGCTAAATCTCCATTATCAACATTAGCTTTTTGTTTAGAGTTTAGTTTATTATTTTTATGTTTAAGCTGAGTTTTTATACTTTTTACCCTTTTATTATCTAAATAAAAAAATAAACCTTTTTTTCTATTGTAAAAAAACAGAATGTCCAATTGAAACAACAGTAATATACTGTAAGAAATGATATGATTTAGTTGTAAGGCAATAATAAAAAGTATACCAACACTAAGTATGTATATAAATACAGCATAATTATATAATTTTTGTAGTGGACAAAGCTCACTCACAACTAACTTATTGAAAGACAGTTTTTTGCTATGAAAACTAACTAATTTATCTACCATATTAAAGTTTTTAAATTTAAAAAAAGCAATTCATCTTTTGTTTTTTGATGAATTTATATCTTTAAACGAAAATATCTTCTCTTATTTTTTAATATTGGCTTTACTATTCCATTTCACTATTTATGGTTCCCATTATTTCTCTAAAACTATTCAATCCTGATTCTATGTTTTCAATTATTTCATTTGCTAAAATGTCTGGGTCTGGTAGATTGTCTAAATCAGTTAAACTTTTGTCTTTAAGCCAAAAAATATCCAAACTCGTTTTGTCTCTAGCAATGATTTCATCATAGGTGTATTTTCTCCACCTTCCTTCTTCGTTTTCTTCGCTCCAAGTTTCTTTTCGTTTGTTAATGTTCTTGCCATTATACAACTCGATAAACTCTTTTAAATGCTCTTGACGCATTGGACTTTTCTTTGGCGTGTGATGTACGTTTGTTCTGTAATCAAAAAACCAAACCTCTTTTGTCCAGGCTTCTTTACTTGCAGGTTTGTTGTTAAAAAACAAAACATTTGCTTTTACACCTTGAGCATAGAATATTCCTGTTGGTAATCTTAAAATTGTGTGCAATTCTGTTGTTTTCATTAATTGCTTACGCACTTCTTCGCCAGCTCCACCTTCAAACAAAATATTGTCAGGAAGCACAACAGCTGCTTCTCCGTTAATTTTTAATTGTGTTTTTATATGTTGCAAGAAGTTTAACTGCTTGTTGGAAGTTGTTTCCCAAAAATCTTGACGATTATAACTTAAATCTTCTTTTACAATTTCACCTTGTTCGTTGGTAAACGTCATACTGCTTTTTTTACCAAAAGGCGGATTTGCTAACACATAATCATAGCGTTCACCATCATCTGAAATTAAAGCATCATTTGGATTGATAAACGATTCGCCATCTATTTCTCCAATGTTATGCAAATACATATTCATCAAGCACATTCTACGTGTATTGGCAACAATTTCGTTTCCGTAAAAGGTTTTGTTCTTTAAAAATTCTTTTTCTTCTCTGTCTAATTTATTGTTGGCTACAATCCAATCGTAAGCAGCTAAAAAGAAACCACCAGTTCCACAGGCTGGGTCAACAATAGTTTTCATTGGTTTTGGCTGAATACAAGCTACCATTGTTTTTATCAATGCTCTTGGCGTAAAATATTGACCAGCTCCACTTTTGGTATCTTCTGCGTTTTTCTCTAAAAGACCTTCGTATATTTTACCTTTTATATCTGCTCCCATCATTGACCAATCTTCTTTGTCAATTAGATTGATGACTTTTAGCAATTTGGCTGGGTCTTGTATTTTGTTCTGACTTTTGGTAAAAATTTGCCCAAGCGTTCCTTTTTCTGTAGAAAGTGTACGCAATAATTGGCTGTAAAACGATTCTAATTCTGCACCACGTTTGCTAGATAAGGTTTCCCAATTACAAATTTCTGCATCTGCAATCTCGTTGCCTTCTACGTCTTTTAGCTTTGGAAAAACCAAACCTTTATTATAAGGTGGTTTGTTTAATTCATCTGCCATTTTTAAGAATAGCAAATAGGTAATTTGTTCTAAATAATCTCCATAACCTACACCATCATCACGAAGTACATTGGCAAGGTTCCATATTTTTGATATTATGCTTGAATCTGTCATTTTATTTATTTCTATTTAATACGCTAATTACTAAACGTTTTACAGTTTCCATTTCTTCGGGTTTACTTGAAGCTATAAAAAGGGTTAAACTCGCTAGTGTATCATTACTAATTATAGGTTGTTTTTTTGTATTGAAAAGCATATTGTTTTGCTGTAAAAACTTCAGAAAACAGGCTGCTGCTATCCGTTTATTGCCATCCACAAACGAGTGATTTTTCACGATTAAATATAAAAGCATTGTTGCTTTTTCTTCTAATGTGGGGTAAAAATCATCTTCTCCAAATCCTTTTGCAATTTGGGCAACAGAACTTTGAAAGCTTTTATCTTTTTCTTTACCAAATACATCACTATCAAATTCTGCTAGCATCTGATTGATTAATTTTTGATAATCTTCTAAATTTGGGTAATCAGCTTTTCTTTTAGTTAAACCTTTAGCATCTAATTGTTCGTGGTCGTAATCATCTAATAAGCTTAAACCTTTGGCAAAAACAGCCAGCCATTCATTATCTGCCGATTTTTCTTCAATAGCTCTACTTAAAATGTTAATGCCATTTTTTAGTATTTGTACTTCTTGTTCTTTTTGTGCTAACCGTTTTTCGTTAATGGTATAACCTTTTACCAAATGGTCTTTTAAGGTTTGTGTTGCCCAAATTCTAAATTGTGTTCCTCTTTTTGAATTAACTCTGTAACCTACAGAAATAATCGCATCTAAATTGTAAAATAGAATATTTCTATTCACTTGCCTATTTCCTTCGGTTTGAACTACCGAGTATTTCTCGGTAGTTGCTTTTTTGTCTAATTCTTTGGTTTTAAAGATGTTTTTTAAATGCAAGCCAATAGTATCCGAATCTTTGTCAAACAATTCTGCCATTTGTTTTTGATTCAACCAAATAGTATCGTTATCCAATCGTACTTCTACATTGGGTTTGTCACTATATAATACTATTTCTCCTTTATTATTCATATTTAATTTTGAACTGTCTCATATTTTGCGATTGTTGCTAATTTATATTTTAAAGATATTGCAAAAAACGCAACAACTCTATTAAATGAACTGTTCGGAAATTCCGACTAGTTGCTTTATTTCTTCTTTTTCTCTGCCTTTATCTTCTGTAGCAAAACACTAGCAGGCTCATAATTCTTATCTGCTTTACATTTAGCAATTTCTGCTTCACTTAATAACTTACCCTCAAAAGCTTTTTTAAGAATACTTTGGCGTAAGGCTTGGGATTTTTCTAAACTGTCTGCAATATCTTTTTCTACGGTATCACAAACCGATAAACGACTTTCTATTTCTTGGACAATTTGGTGTTGTTCTTCTAGTGATGGAAATGCTATTGGTGCTTGTCTAATTGTTCCCATAGATAAAGATGGTTGTGCTACTGCTTTAACAGCAGACATCATTAAACTCTTACCAAATGCAGATTGAAGAAATAATTCTAAATATTTTGAGTTTAAATCAAAATAGGGTCTTGCCATTCCAATATTTGGACCTAGAAAATATCTTTGATTGAAAGGTACCATTGCAACATTACCAGTACCAGCACCAACAAACACTATTAATAATTCTCCACCGAAAATTTGTGAACGCTTAAGTATTTTAACGCTTTCAGATTTTACTTTTGAAAAATCAGTTTTTTTAAAACCATTTGTACCAGCATTTTCAGCTTTTAATACAGGTAAATCTCCATCTTCATCATAGTTAACATAATCAGTATATTCAAAACCAGCTAACTTGGTAACAAAGCATAAACTTCCTATTTGAGCCCAAACCCAATTGTTTGGTATGACCCATTTTCTTTCGTTATGTCCGTTATTTGGTGCATCTGGAATAGTTAAAGGTCGTGGCTTTTTAGGTTTTTTTCCAACCTCTCCTGTTTCTTTCCATCTTTTTAACTCGATTTCCCATTCTTCAATTTGGTTATTGTAAAAAATCTGTCTTCCAGTTTCGATTTGCTCTAACAATTCATAAGCAGAAGGTAAATCTGTTTGTTTCTCTCTCCATTCTTTTGTCAATTCTCCCTCAAAAGCCTTTTTTAAAACCGCTTGTCTATAAATAACCAATTGTTCTTGTGCTATTTTAAGGTCGGCAATTCCGCTATCTAAACTGCTAAATAATTCTTCTATTTTGTTGACAATTGCTTTTTGGATTGGTAAAGGTGCAATTTTGAATTTTACAGAATTAAAACTCGTTTTATTCACTAAAGCAACAGTAGTAGAAGTACTTAATTTTTCTAACTGATTTCTAAAACTAACAGATTGAGCTTGATAAAATGTATATTTAGGGTCAATACCAGCAATTGGCTTTATAGCATTTATTTGCTGATTAAAGGCAACTTCTTTTTTATTGATTCCAATTCTCCCTAAATTACCTATGCAGGTAACTAAAACAGAGTTTATTGGCAAAATTCGCGCTTTGATTTTACCTTTTGCACTCAAAAATTCAGCCGAAGTTTTGAGAAAATTATTATTTATTTGGGGTGGTTTTATAAATGGTATTTCAGAACCATAATTGTCTTTATCTTTTTTTGAAGGTGTATTTCCTGTAACGGTTTCAAATGCTTCTCCCAACGCAGCTTCTATCCAATCTTCTCTCATTATGCTGCTAATACTTCATTGAGTTCGTTAATAATTTCATTCATTTGGTTACCAAATAATTGGTGCATTTTTCCTTTTCCACCTTTGGCATCAAAAGGTGTGTAATCTAAATCATCTATTTCTATATGATAACTACTCACAACGTGGTCTTTTATCATTCGTAGCCAGTCTAATTGTTCTTTTGTAAAGCGATTGTGTTGTCCTGCATTTTGCTTAAAAATCCACGTTTTAAAATTGTTTTCTATGGTTTTGTCGTAGGCTTTTAATTCGCTGTCTATTCCACAACCTCTTCTAATTAACGAAACTAAAGCAGTTAATTCGTCTTTTGGTTGTTTGCTTTTTACGACTTCTAAAGTTGAATACGCATCCCAAACATAATCAGGTGCTAATAATGGTTTTTCTAATTGTAGTTTTTCCATCACCTCTTTTATCATTTTAAACGTAATGTCTCTACGATTGTAGGGTTGATTATAAAAAATACTCAATGCTTTGATTTCGTCTTTGTTTGTTTCTAAATATTCGGTAAAATCTTTTACAATTTCAGTTGCTTTATCTACAGAAGTGGTTTCCCATTCGCTTTTTGTAACTGTATCTATGTTTACGCTATCAATAATTTGTTCGTGTTGTTTACGAACATTATCTAAATAACCATTTAGCTCTCCATTAAATGTTTTGCTTGCTTCTAGAATCAATTGTTCTTGCGCTTCATTTCGGCTACGCTCAATGAGCGCTGGCGTTCTATCTTCTACTGGAATTTTGTCAATTTCAATTTGTGCTTTGGTTTCAATTTCGTCTTGGTCGAAAGCTGTAATTAACTCTTTGGTAATTTGTTTTAAGTTTTTACCACCAGAAAATTCTAATAATCTATCTTTTTCTTTTTCTGTAATTTGTTTCTCTAAACGAATTAAACGGTTTGCCAATGACAAAAACAAATCTTCGTCTGCAACTCCCATTGTTACTGCTCCCAATAAATCTTTCATTGGAACAGATGGTTTACGTTCTAAAGGTCTGCTGTCTGTTTTTTTAGACTTGGTAGCACCCACAGCATCTACAATTACGAAATGTGTTTTGGTTTTAGCCGTTTTGGTTACTAATTGTAAAGAATCACTATTAATAGTTCGTGTTCCACGACCTTTCATTTGTTCAAAATAGTTGATGCTTTTTACATCTCGCATAAACAATAAAACCTCTAATGGTTTTACGTCTGTTCCTGTTGCAATCATATCCACTGTAACTGCAATTCGTGGATAATAAGAATTTCTAAAACGATTCAACACCGATTTTGGGTCTTCCTCAATTTTATAAGTTACTTTTTTACAAAAGTCATTTCCTTCATCAAATTCCTCACGAATGATTTTTATGATATCGTCTGCGTGACTGTCTGTTTTTGCAAATACTAATGTTTTTGGTACTTCGTATTCGCCATTTTCGTCAATACGATTTGGATAAATAGTCGTTTTTAAAGCCTTTTTGTATTCACGAATGATGTTTCTAATTTGACTTGGATTGACAACTTTTTTATCTAAATCGTTGCGTTTGTATTCGGTGTCTTCATCTTCTTGTTGCCAACGTTTTTTACGTGTCAGTTTATCTCGTCTATCAACAAACCAACCTGCTTTTATGGTTTCTCCTTTTTGAGAAATCTCCGTTTCAATCGTATACACATCATAAGGAACGTTTACACCATCTGTTACAGATTCTTCATAAGTATATTGGCTAACTACGTTTTCATTAAAAAAACCGAAGGTTCTTTTGTCTGGTGTTGCAGTTAAACCAATAAGAAAAGCATCAAAATAATCTAATACTTGTTTCCACAAATTATAAATAGAACGATGCGCTTCGTCAATGACTATAAAATCAAATTGTTCAATGGGTACTTTTGGTGTGTACTCAACAGGAACAGCCTTGTTTTTTGACATTTTATTTTGAAGCCAAGAATTTTCGTTTGGATTTTCTAGTTCAGCACTTTCGTCTAATTCTTCTCCTTTTAAAATAGAGTAAAGGCGTTGTATTGTTGAAATGCAAACCTGACTATCTGAAGCAATATAACTTGACGATAGACGCTGAACATTGTACAATTCTGTAAATTTTCGGTTATCGTCATTTGGCTGAAAGGTCATAAATTCCTGTTCTGCTTGTTCTCCAAGGTTTTTGGTGTCAACCAAAAATAAAATACGTTTTGCATCTGCGTGTTTTAACAAACGATACACAAAAGTTGCTGCTGTAAATGTTTTTCCAGCACCAGTTGCCATTTGAATTAAAGCTTTTGGTCTGTTCTTTTTGAAAGAATGTTCCAGATTGTTTACTGCTACAATTTGAGCCGGACGAAGTCCTGTTTCATCTAGTGCAGGTATTGACAACAATCTTTCTCGAAGGCTTTTTCCTTTTTTTAACCATTCTGCAATTGTTTCTGGTTTGTGAAAACTAAAAACATTTCTACCTCTAGGTTTTGGGTCTCTGTAATCTGTAAATCTTGTTATGGTTCCTGTGCTTTCATAAACGAAAGGCAAAAGGTCGTTATTTAAGTATTTTAGTTTGGAAGTAGCATAGCCTTTTGATTGTTCTTCAACAACTGTAAGTCTGTGTCCTTCGTCTTCACGTTTCGCTTCTATAATACCAACAGGTTTTCGGTCTACGAACAACACATAATCGGCAGGTCCAACATCAGTTTGGTATTCACGAACTGCTACACCTTTATTTGCAGATAAATTAACCTTGCTCTTAGATTGTACAACCCAATTGGCAAGACGAAGCATTTCATCTATCTTATCGCGTGCAATTTGTTCTGGGGTTTGATTCATCAATTATCTAGTAGTTACAAATAGTAACTTTTTTAAAAGTTTAAATATACTTATTTACTATAAATTCTTACTCGTAAATATCCTAAAAAACAATATATCTTCATTACGCTTTTCCGTAATGTTCTCAAAAAAAATAAATCTACATTAGTTAATATTAACCACTGTTATTTAACTTAATAACAACTGTAATTGCAAACGCAGATATATTATAATTTTAGCCAAGTAATGTAATTCTATTTTATATAAAACAAGACTACTAATGTATAAATGGGTACAAATACTTTATAGTTGGCAACCTTATAGCACTAATTGTCTTTTTGGGCTTCTAAATAGCTACAAAACTGTAGTAAAAAGAAAAAGCCACTACAATGTATTGCAATGGCTTTTTATAATGTGTTGTTGGTATTACTCCACAATCTCGTAATCTATATCTAGTTTACGTAACGCACGTAAAGCAGAGCCTGTGTTTTTATCTTCTATTTCTATATCTACGGCATCGCCTTCTAAAAGAATTTCTGTTAGCTCATTGGCCAAGGAGTTATCTGTTGCAGAAATTTCTGTTATGCATTTGGCTATGGCTCTTTTATCTGGTCTTTGAGCATCACAGGATAATAGGTTTATTTTCATAATTGTGCTTTATTATTGTACCGGGTATACTTACTGTTTGTGTGTTTTACACAATTTAGGCAATAAAAACCCAAATTAGGGATATACTTGACTATTAAACACAAAAAAGCCCAAAAAGGGCTTTTACAACTAAATTTATATAGGGTTGCTTTAGTGTTCTAAATTATGCAATGCTAGTATGGGCACATTTGTATTGTTACCTAGGTCTTTTACCATTGGGTTAGAGAATATACTACCAAAAAAATTGTGTTTTTTGTTTACAAAAGCTATCATACCACTATCTCTACTTTGTACAAACGAGCGCACACCATTGTGCAGATTTTGGTTGTATAATTTATGATGCGTAAATGTAGTGGGTGCTAATATTTGGTTTAACACCGCTTTATTTTCTATTTGCAGTTTGCTAAAATCTATGTCTTTCTGTATATACAACACACGTATTGCTGCATTTGCCAACTTAGAAATTTCTAGTAAAGCTGCCAATTCTGTTTCTTTATAGGTTGTTTTAAAACTGGTAGGAAATACAATTTCTGCGGCTACTTTAAACTTAATATGCCCAGGAATGGCTAGTACAGGGCAGCCTCTAATTTTTTCCATTGTTACTACTGCATTACTACCTAAAATTAAGTGTTTGCTGTCTGTTTCTCCTCTTGTACCCATAAGTACCAAAGCAATATCTTTACTTTTAATAATCTCTTTTAGGTTGTCTGTGAGGTCACCAATTTCTATAAGATACTCAAATGTATGGTTGGTGTTTTTAGCGTTAAAAGGAGGTTGTGTTTTTAACGCTTCCATCTTTTTTTCTGCTTCGGCTTTGGCTGCAATTAAGGTCTGGTCTACATTATCTAAGCTTAACAGGTTGCTTTTGGCGTACCCTGGAACGTAACAAGAGTGAAAAATAAAAAACTGACATTCCTCCTCTTTGTAAAGCTGGGTTGCATAGTGTATGGCGTTATTAGAATTTGCTGAAAAATCTGTGGGTAATAGTATCCTTTTTATCATAATAACTATAGTTTTAAAATTGATTAAAAATTGAATGTAACGTCCATAAACTTTATTGCAAACGCGCATAAATTAATGAAACTGAATGCACATCAACCTATATAAAAAATCTACGCTTTGTATTTGCTGCCGTAAAAACAGCTTATAAATTAGTAACGACTAATGTTCTGTAGTACTAAAAATGGTATTTTAATTTGTAGTCCAATATCCTCTATGGTAGAACTGTATAGTATGTTCTCTAGATAAGAATGTCTGCGGTTTACCATTACTAACATATCTATTTTTTGATCTGCTATGGTTGTATTTATACTCGCTGTTATATCTGTCCCAGCTGTTTTTAAATTAGTACATCTATTTTCTTTAAATGAGCTGTCTAAAAACATTTTATTGTCTAATTGTCTGTGAGATGATGGTTTAAAATCTGACACATATAAGAAATTTACAGTCGCACTATAGTTTTTTGCTAAGGTGCTTAATAACTTTAACTCTCTGCGTCTGTAAGATAGCATATAATCTGTAGGAAAAAGTATGTTTTTAGGATACTCTCTGTGGTAGGCTGCTGGTACTGCTAAAACCGGACATTCTACATATTTTATAACTTGTAAGGTGTTGCTGCCAAAGGTAATGTTACGGTCGTTTGTTTTGCCTTTAGTACCCATAACAACCAAGTCTGCATTTTGTTTGTCTACAATTTGGTTTATCTCATCTACCAAACTACCAAAACTAGCAGTGTACTTATATGTATGTTTTGGGTTAGGTGAAACTTCTAATATTTCTGCAACTTCTTTTTGTAATGCTTTTTCTATTTTTTGCTGATAAGCATCTTTATATTCATCAAAACCTTCCCTATCTAATGTAGTCGTATTTTTATATACTTCGTCTGCATAGGCGTGCAGAATAGTAATTTCACTTATATCATGCTTAAATAAATGCACGGCATACATTATAGCATTCATAGATGTTTCTGAAAAATCTGTGGGTATTACTATTTTTTTCATCTTGATTGGGTTGTTTTAATTATGTTCTAATTTAACCTCTAATCACCAGATATAAAATGACTTATATCATATTTTAAAAATACCTTACGTTAAAAAATCAGGATTTTTATACTCCGGGTCTGGGTATTTGTAAAAACCCTCCCCTGTAGAAACCCCTAATTTATTTTTATCTATATAATTCTCTTTTAAGAATTGTACTGTTTTTATTTTTAACTCATCCTTAGTTTTTCCTGCTGTTATTTTATCAATATTATAGGCGGTTGTAATGCCTACAACATCTAAAATACCAAAAGGACCTAAAGGAGCGCCTGTGGCTTTCATCCACGTTTTGTCTATGGTTTTTGGATCTGCAACCTCACTAACCAATAAATCTGTTGCAGCTGTAAGTAATGGTACCAATAAGGAATTAAGAATGTATCCTGGTTGCTCTTTATGTAATGGCAAAGCTAGCATACCTATTGCTTTGGCAAATTCTACTACAGCGTTAAAAACATTTGGGTCTGTGGTAGCGTGTCCCATAATTTCTGCCGTATTATGTATCCAAATGGTATTGGCAAAATGTAACGCTATAAATTTTTCTGGTCTCCCAGTTGCCGCAGCAAATGTACTTGGTAAAAGTGTAGATGAATTGGTAGCAAAAACGGTTTTCTCTGGTGCTACTTTTGCTAGTTTATGATAAAAATCTATTTTTATCTCAGGGTTTTCTGGTACTGCTTCTATTAGTAAATCGGCATTTTTTACTGCTATTTCTAAGTCCGAGTTATACCTTAGGTTTTTAAACGTTTTACCTATCTGTTCTTGAGTTGCATTTAAATCTGTTTTAAAAGCATTGCTCATTGTTTCAAATTTTGCTTTTGCTTTTTCTAAAACAGCATCATTTATATCGTAAACAGTTACATTAAAGCCGTAAAAAGCAGCCTGAAAAGCTATTTGATATCCTAAAACACCACTACCAGCTATGGTTATATTCTTGAAATTCATATGTATTATGTATTTGTAGTTACAACAAAACCAACATTCTAAATTTTAAGAATATCTGTTGGTGTTTCTATTAAAATGGTAATATCTCCTCTTAATGCAATGGGTTGTTTCATTATATTAGGGTTATGTTGTATCATTTTTATCCAATCGTTAGTAGATAAACTATGAGGCTCAAATTTAGAGGTATACGCTGGGTGTTCTTGGTTTACAAGGTCTGATACCGCTATATGCAACCGGTCTGCTAGTTCTATAATTTGTATTCCTGTGAGTTTTTCTTTTAAGATATCTATTTCATGTATACTATAGCCTTCTGTTTTTGCATAGGCTAGGGTTTGCTTTGCCCTAACAGATTCTGAACTGTAATACAGTGTAATTTGCCTATTAGACGTAGCTATTTCTCCCATAACTTTGCATTCTGCTTGTTATACATTTTTTATATATGATGCTTTAATAACTCCTTTAAACCCTCTAAATAGTCTTGTAATGCTTTTTTATTTAAATGAGAACTATGGGCTTCTTTAAGCGTAATTGGGTTTTCATCCAAGTTGCGATAAAGTTCTGGGTAATTGGTCTCTATCTCTGTTGTAAGGTCTGTAATTTCTTTTAAAATATCATCTACACTTTTCATAGTTTTTATTTTTAAAAGTTACAACTTAATCCACCAAGTCTGTGTATTGTCTTACTAATTTTTCACCATCAATAATATATTCTGTGATACCAAAAATTTCCTTTCTGTTTTTTCTAAAATCTTTTACAAAACGTGATAAATTGTCCTCTAAAATACCGTGTTCGGTTCTAAACTTATGAGAATCATATGCAAAAGGGTTTTCTATAAGCTCTGTTAAATGGTGTAAATGTTTTGTGGTACGCTCTAATAAGCTGGTGCATTGTTTGTCTACTACCAACAGACTAATTTCTATCTCCTTAACCAAGTCTAAATTCTCTTTTTTAGAAATCCACATTAAATATTTCTCTATAAGTTCATGTAAAAACTTTAAATCGTCCTTATAAAACAAAAGATCAGATTTCCAATGCTCTGTTAATACGTATAACTCTTGCCAATTAGCTTCATTAATATATTGGTCTTTTGGTCTGTTTCTAAAATCGCTCATACTATTAATTTTTATAGTAAAAGTAGGTACGTAAGTTTGCTTATAATATGACTTAAGTCATTTGTAAAACAAAAAGAATGCTGTAAATTATTCCGTTATTAAAGTAATTTATGCTTTATGTAGAATGAACTTTATTCTTCTTTTAAATTTAAAAATAGAGTACTAACCTCCTTGTCCGTTTTCTAAATGTAGAGAAAAATAATATTCTAGCAACAAGAACAATACACACAAACCACCATATAAAATTAGCATCAATCTTGGTTTTATTTGTTTATATAGTGCTACAATAAATACAATTACAAATATTGCATTAATCGCTAAATAGATGGGAAATAAAATATCCTTACAGAACCTAGTGTAGGTAGTTAAATGTCCGTCTGGAAACCCTAATAAAGCTTGTTTGTAATAATAAAACAATGTTACTATTACTGAAACAACCAAGCCTGTTACCGCTACCCTATTCTTTACTACTATTGTTTTTTTGTTTTTCAAAAACACGTATGCATTTAGTCTAATAATTACAGAGGCATTAGCTTTTATACTTTCTTAATAAAAGCATTCTAAAACGTAATATACCCATTAATACAAGAGCTGGTAGTACAACAATTAAAAAACTAAGTATACTAAACATCCACCAAGTAAAATCTAAACCGTGACTATATGCCGTGCCAATTATTAGACCTGCAACTATACTTGTTATTACTGCACTACCGCATACAGCAAGTATGTATTTTTTGGGAGAAACAGAAGCATAATTTTTACGTATACCTAAAATTAGTGCACAGATAAGAGTTATTCCGGTTATTAGTACATATATCATTTTTACAATTTTACGTTACTATCTCTAGACGTTTATTCTTTTTTTGCGTGTGTTGTTTACTCTTTACTTGTTACTTTTTTATGCTCTATATTGTAATTGTTACTACTGTTGTTAAAAGGATAAAAGAAATAAACTGTTCCTATATCCGTTTTTTTAAAGTCTGTTATTATAGTATTTCTGTTAAGAAGCCCTATTCTAAACTTAGATGAGTAATACTTATTCACAAATATAGTTGGTATGGCATACGTTATTCTTCGTTGTTCAAAATAGCCATTTTTTACTCTACCCTTAATATCAAAAGACTTTAATATGCTATCTTTTACAGTAATAGTAACGTTTAACCTCTTTTTACTAACTGATTTTAATGTAATTAAAAAAGGCTCTTTTTCTTTATAAACTAAATTATAGACAGACTCTTGTTCTTTTCTAGTGTAAAAAGAACCCCAAAACAACTCTAAAGAATATGCAGGGTTCTCTATATTATTTTGATAAGTGCCATCTATTAAATGCAAATTATCTTTAGTTAACTGTATTGTATTGTCTGGTGTTTTAACCTTTTTAAATGGTGCACAAGAACATATTAAAAGTAAAAAACATAGATATGTGGTAATTTTATATAAGTTCATACAGCACATTTTTATTATTAAGCTTTACGTTCTATTATTTTAAAAATTAAAATACTTAGTAATGTACCCGTAATAAAACCGAACATTAAATAATATCCAAAATCTACTTCTTTTAAATTATCAATTTCTCCAGAAATAATACCTTGTATGTACATATTAATTCTAAAAGACCAAAATAAGATACCTGTACTACAAATAATAAAGTAAACCAATCCAGATATAGATTTTAGTTGTGTTACCTTTTTAACAAATAAATACAGCAAAGGTACACTAGCAATAGTTACTGGTATTATAAGCCTTTTAAATACACTATCTTTAATATATTCACTAGCTAACGTAACCTTTGTACCTGCTACATAAGAAATAGGAAAGTCATACGTATAGTCTTGTATTAAAAAACCTGTTACACCAAGTATAACAATTAAAATTACGTACTTAACTATATTAATCATTTAAAAAAGTAAGGTTATGGCATACTATTAACATTACAAAGTTAGTGCTAATTATAGTGCAATATAAGCCTATTAATAGCGAGAACAAACTCCCTTTTTACAGGGTGCTTGTAGAGTTATAAAAGATTAGATTATATATGATGTAGTAATTTTACTTGTCCAATTCTTTACATCTTCAATTGAAGCCTTATCTGCATTATCTACATAAAAATGGTTGCAAATATCTAATCCGCAATAGTTAAAAATACCTGTATCAGATGTCAATTTTAGTGCTTTATCCATACCAATACTCTCGTATTCTAATTTAGATTTTCCGTGTGTGTTTATAATTGTAATTTTAGTTCCTTTAAGCAAGCCACATTGTACACCGTTATTATAACAATATGCAAAGCCATAGCTAAAAACACGATCTATATATCCTTTTACTATAGCTGGCATCCCTGTCCACCAAATAGGATAAATAAAAGTAATATGATCTGCCCACAAAATTAAGGATTGTTCTTTTTGTACATCTTCTGCCACCTGTGCTTTACGTTGCCCAGCCATATCTTGTAAAGACAAAACAGGATTAAAATTAAGCTCGTATAAATCTCTTACAACAACTTGGTGTTTGTTATCTAGTAAGTTTTGCTCAATATTTTGCTTAAATAAATGATTTAAACTTGTATTATTAGGATGCGCGTAAATAATTAAATGTTTCATTTTTTTATCTTTTTTTAGTTTGATAAAACAAAATTAGCGCAATAAAACACCCTAAAATTGTACAAAAACGAAACTACTTCTTGGCATTGCAAACATCTTTAATAGATTTTAAATAGTGTTTAGGAGAGTGATTTGTAAAATAATTAAAATCTCGTATTAGCTGACTTTGATCGTAATAACCACAAGCATCTATAATAGTAAACCAATTTACTTTAGTATTCGACTTTTCTAACAACTCTATTGCTTTTATAAACTTTAAATACCTACTTTTTTCCTTAGCAGAATAGCCAAAATACTTTTTGTGTTTTAATTGTATTGTTCTTTCACTTTGTTGAGTATCTAGTGCTATTGTTTTTATAGGATTAAAAATAGAATAGACGTTTTTATAGTCTAAAAAAGAATTAAATGCTGTTTCACGATTTTTAAGATACGGCTTGCAGAAGTCTAAAATTAGACTAATTTTTTTATTTATATTTTCAGCTTTAATTAAATGCCAAAGATTTACAAAACAGTTTAAATTTAGAGAAGCATCTAAATTTAATTGCACGTTATTAGAGAATAGTACTTTACCAAAAAACCGATAAAATGCATCGTCCTTAAAACTTACAACTAGCATTTCTGATTTAGCTGACAATGTATACTCCAACGCTTTTTTAATGGGCCCCAAAACAGTAAATTTTTCTATGCATACGGTAGAATTATCATCTGACTTAAAGAATATAGGAGTACCAAAACTAAAAACCATAATAATATTAAAGTTAGGTAATAGTGATTTAACAATAGGCTTTTTTGTATTGTTTTGAGAAAAATAAAAGTGAGAAAAAATGTCTTTAAAATCCTGAGGAACAGGCATTCTTTTACTCACATAATTTAGTGCTTCTTTTTGCATAGTATCATATTTAATACTTCTTAAAATTAATATTTTAATTAAACTCCTCCTATTCTCGTTCTTCTATTTTTATAACTAAAAACAAAAACACTCAACTAAAACACAAAACAATAGTAATAGACTATTGTAAAATGTAAAAGTTGAGTGTTTGGTGTGTATTGGCAAAAACTCTATTACCTAAAATCGTCGCAATTTATTTTAGTAATAGTAGTTTCTAACCCTAATTCTGGTGCGCCGCCTTCTATTACAGCAGTAGTATCTTTTAAATAAATTTTAAGTGTTGTTTTACTTTGTTTTCCTTCTTGAAAAAAGTCGTACCTAGCATCTATAACATTATCTTTTATAGTGCCCATTAACATACCGTTACGTCTGTCTTTTTCAGCAGGCAACCAAACATAGCTGCCTATTACAGTATCGCCTTTAATTGTAAGTAGTAGCTCTACAACATCTTTTTTAGTAGTATCGGTCTTGTATACAAACTCATTTCTATAACAAAGAGTGCTACTAGTAACAACAGGTTTATGCTCTTCTGTTGTAGTTGCGTCTTTTTCTAAACTCTCTTCTTGCTTTTCTATGCTTTGTTCTTCTATATGTTGCTCTTGCTTTTCTGTGTTTTTACAAGCTGTAAATAGCAAGCTTGCAAACGCAAGCACAGCGCTTATTTGTAGTATCTTTTTCATATTAAAATCAGTTTTATAAACTATCTATTTTTAAATCATATTTTGTAAAATAATAGTAGTGGCAAAGGTATTCCAAAAAGAACAAACTTTAAACTTAAACCCCTAAATATGCCCGTATATATTGCTTTAGAAATACCTGTATACTAGTTTTTTAAAAGCTATCTTTGTCGCATATATTATTTATATGTTTATGTTAATTATCGCTTACTACTTCTAAAGCGCATTATAAAGACAATTTCTTTATGTCTTTATTCTAATTAATGAAACTCTAGTGGCCAACTTAATGCCTGATTGCTAGTAAGTAACTATTTAGTAATGGTTTTTAATCTTACGCTTTGCTAATCTCATTAGTCTGCAATCCGTTTCAATTTAATAGAAATATGACATTTTTAAAAATGGGTGTTATTGGTACATCTAAAAAAGAAGATGAAAGGCGAGTTCCTATTCACCCTGAACATTTAAAAAGGCTGCCAGAAAATATACGAAAGCAACTAATTTTTGAAAAAGGTTACGGCATACCATTTAATGTACAAGACGAAGAAATTAAAGAATTAACTGGTGGTTTGGCCTCTAGAAATGAAATTCTAGCAGATATTGGTGCTACAATTATAGCTAAGCCTATTTTATCAGACTTTAAAGAAATAAAAGAAGGTGGCATTATTTGGGGGTATCCACACTGCGCACAACAACCCATAATTACACAAACAGCCATAGATAAAAAATTAACCTTAATTGCTTTTGAAGATATGTATGTGTGGCATCCTAATGGACAAATAGGCAGACATACGTTTTATAAAAATAACGAAATGGCAGGCTATAGTGCTGTTATACATGCGTTACAATTAAGAGGCATAGATGGCCACTATGGTAACCAAAGAAAAGTACTAATTTTTAGTTTTGGTGCTGTAAGCAGAGGTGCTATTTACGCCTTAAAAGCACATGGTTTTAGAGATATTACTATTTGTATACAAAGGCCAGATCATGAGGTTAGAGAAGAGGTTTTAGACGTACATTATAACAGACTTAGACGTGGTAAAAAAGGAGAACCTAGATTGGTTGTTGTAGAGCATGACGGTACAGAAAAGTCTTTGTTAGAGGTAATTAATGAATCTGAAATAATAATTAACGGAACATACCAAGATATAGAAGATCCTATTAATTATATTAACGAAGATGAAAAATCTATGCTTAAACCTGGTACGCTTATTATAGATGTAAGCTGTGATGACGGTATGGGATTTTACTTTGCTACACCTACTACGTTTAAAAACCCAATTATAAAGGTAGACAAGATAGATTATTATGCTGTAGACCATACACCTAGTTATTTCTGGGAAAGTGCTTCTAGGTCTATTTCTGCCGCTTTAATAGTACACTTACCTTCTATTATTTCTGGACGCGAAAATTGGGATAAAAATGTCACTATTAAAAACGCTATAAATATAGATAAAGGTGTTATTGTTAAAGACAACATTTTAAAGTTTCAGAACCGAAACAAGAACTACCCGCACCACATTAAGAGTTAGTAAAACACCCAACTAAACTCTATTCTTTTTAACTACAAAGCCTGTTTTAAAAACAGTACAATAAGCACAAGTAACTATAATTATGAGTACAGATATAACTATAAATAAACCAAAACCTATACCAACAAAAAAAGGATTGCAATTGTTTAATAGGTCTGCAGATGTAAAAAATACAATGCAAACATTAGAAGCAGGTAAATCTGTATTAATTACCGATTTTTATAGTAATGGTTTAACATTGCTTAAAGAGGTACAATTGTACCTTAAAAGAAGAATGCCTAACAAAACGTTTAACGAACAACGTGCCTTTAGAGCTGCATACCGTAAATTATCTAATCTAATTTTAATAGAAATTGCAGACCAAAAACTAACGGTAAGCAAAGCACCCTCTATTGGTTGGTTGCAAAAATTTTATGCGGAAGAAAAAAGTAGTTTTTTACTTCCTTTTCCGCAAGTGCAAGGTTTAAATAGCTCTTGGCAATGGTATACAAACGGAATTATTATTCCTGTTTTGCGTAACAAAATACACCCATACTACGGTACATATTTCCCTACTAGATTTGACCATCTAATCCTTTTCGATAATTGGTTAAAACGATATTCTGGACCTAAAAAAACAGCTATAGATATTGGTATAGGCAGTGGTATATTATCTTACCAAATGGTAAAACACGGTTTTCAGAAAGTATTTGGTACAGATACAAATCCTAATGCTATTGCTGGTTTAAAAGAGTTTTTAGGTGATACTAAACTATCTAGAAAAATAGAATTAGACCAAGGACATTTATTTGGTGCTTGGGAAAAGCAAACCGAGTTAATTGTATTTAATCCGCCTTGGTTGCCTAAAACTAGTGAGAACGATAAAAACGATGAAGCTATTTATTATAATGAGACCTTATTTCCTGATTTCTTTACTGAAGCAAAAAAAAGGTTATTACCTGATGGAAAACTCGTAATTTTGTTCTCTAACTTAGCAGAAATTACTTCTGTTACCAAAGACCACCCTATTGAAATAGAATTGGCCAAAGGAAACAGATTTACATTAGAAAAGTGTATTAAAAAAACAGTAAAAACTGCATCAGACAAAACAAAAAGAGATCAACATTGGCGTGCTTTAGAAGAAGTACAACTATGGATCTTAAATCATAAATAACAGAGTTTACTAAAGATACCAACAAATGCCTAATCTTGATATAATATATGAAAACAACGATTTTATAGTTGTAAACAAAACAGCCGGACTTATAAGTGAGAAAAGCCCTTTTGAAGACATAACTATAGAAAGTTTGGTACATAGCCATATTTTAAAAAGCAAGAAAAAGCCTTATATAGGTGTTATACATAGGTTAGACCGTGTAACAAGTGGTGTGTTGGTTTTTGCTAAAAAGAAAAATGTTTTAGTCGCTTTTAACGAACTTTTTAGCAGTCGCAAAGTACAAAAAACGTATTTGGCTGTTGTTAAAAATAAACCCGCAAAAGACAAAGGTATCTTGCAAAACTTTTTGGTGAAGAATTACAAAGAAAAAAGAGCAGATATTGTAGCATCTAAATCTAAAGAAGCCTTGCAATGCAGTCTTTCTTACGAGATTATAGATCAAAACAATTATGGTTATTTATTAGAAGTAAAGCCTAAAACGGGTCGTTTTCACCAAATAAGAGCGCAATTAGCACATTTGGGATCGCCTATTCTAGGAGACGATAAATATGGTTCTAAAGAAGTATACGCACCATTATCTGTATGTTTACACGCTTGGAAATTAACGTACCAAAAACTAGACACTAACGAACAAATTACATTTGAAGCTCCTTTGCCTAAAAATGCGCAATGGTCTTTTGATAAGGTATAGATTTTAGTACTTTAAATAAGAAACAAAAAAGCCGCAAGTTGTATTAACTTGCGGCTTTTTATATAAAAAAACTGTAATTAAAGCTTATTTTACTACTTTTTGCATAAAATTCCTCATTTTTTCAATAATGATGTCTGCATCCTCTTCCAAAGCAAAATGTCCCGTATTTAAAATGTTGTAATCTATCTCTTTAACATCTTTTTTAAATGCTTCTGCCCCACTTTCTGGAAAAAAAGCATCGTTTTTACCCCAAACAATTAAAAGTGGCGGTTGGTTGTCTCTTAAATATTGTTGCCATTTTGGGTACAATTTTACGTTGTTTTGGTAATCGTAAAACAAATCTATATTAACCTTATGTGCGTTTGGTCTAGACAATCTTAAAAAATCTAAATGCCAAGTATCTGGATTTACATTTTCTGGATTTCTTGTACCGTGAGTGTATTGCCACTCTAAACCTTCTAAAGTAAATGCATGTAATAGAGCATTCTCGGTAGCTGTAGTCCTGTTTGCCCAAAGTTGTCTTGTACTTGCCCAAGCATCTCCTAAACCAGCCTCATACGCGTTACCATTCTGGTTTATAATAGCTGTAACACGCTCTGGATGTGCTGTTGCAATTCTAAACCCAATTGGTGCGCCATAATCTTGGATCATAAGTGCATAAGAGTTTATTCCTTTTTTCTCTAAAAAAGCATCTATAGTAACCGCAATATTGTCAAAAGTATACTCGTAATCTTTAGATAAAGGAAAATCACTAGCACCAAAACCTGGATAATCTGGAGCAATTAAATGGTAGTTATCTGCCAATTGATTTAATACTTTTCTATATTGATGAGATGATGACGGAAAACCGTGTAATAAAACTATAGTTGGGTTATCTGGATTACCAGCCTCACGGTATGCTATATTTATACCGTTAATTTCTGTTTTTTTAAAAGTTGTATTGTGCATATTTATTGTGTTTTTTGTTTCTGTTATGTTTTGGACTGTATCTTTTTTTGTACCATTACAGCTAAATAATAGTACTGATGCTGCTACGCAAAGAGGAATTATTTTTTTCATTTACTTGTTTAATTAGTGTTATAATTTTCGGTCAGATTCTTTAATAGACACATCGTTAATACTGGCATATCTTTTTTGCATTAAACCATTAGCATCAAACTCCCAATTCTCGTTACCATAAGCTCTAAACCATTGTCCTTGCTTGTTTTTATACTCGTACTCAAATGTTACAGCTATTCGGTTATCATTAAATGTCCATAACTTTTTATGTAATTTATATTCTAGTTCGTTGTTCCATTTATCAGCTAAAAAAGCTTGTACTTCTGCTCTACCGTTTATAAATTTATCCCTGTTGCGCCATTCTGTATTTAAGGTATATGCTTTAGATATTTGTATTGGATCTTTGCTATTCCAAGCATCTTCTGCTTTTTTAATTTTCTCTATGGCCGTTTCTTTGGTAAAAGGTGGTAACGGGTATTTTTTCTCCATAATTTTATATATTTTACCGAACGTTCGGTAATTAACTTTGATAAAACTTTTAGTGTTTTAAATATCTGTTTTCAATATTTTTTAAGGTGTTTTCAAAAATTGAAGTATCATTTAACCCTTTCGTTAAAATTAAGCTTCCTTGAATTTCTATTAACGTTTGTACTGCGTGTTCTTTAGCCTCTTTTTCATTAAACTTTAAAGCCAAACCTACATTTTTAAAAGCTTTTATATACTCTGTTATACCACCACTAATATGGCCCTCAAACAATTGCAAACCATTATCCATAGAAAATGCTCTAAATACGCACGTATCCTTACCTCCGTTGTAAAGTATTCTTATATGGTCTATTGCTTGTTTTAAACGTGCTTGTGGTACAATAGATTCATCATTTAAAGCAAAAAAAATAGTCTCTTTTACCCATTCTTCAATATGACTAAAAACAGAATTTGCCATTTCTTCTTTCCCATCGGGGAATCTATGGTACAAACTTGCTTTTTTTAAACCTGTTGCTTCAGATAACTCTTTAATACTTGTCCCCTCATACCCTTTAGCTCTAAATACTTTACCTAAGGCAGTTAACAAATCTTTATCTAATACTTTCTGTGGTCTCATATTGCAAAATTAGAATAAATATTTTACTTTACCAATCGTTCGGTAACTAATTTTGATTTAAAAACAATCTTATATTTTTGAATGAAAATATAACAGCTGTAAATACAAGAGCTTTATATTAGTAAGAATTACCGTAAAAAATTATAAACTAGTTATTTAATTAAAGCTTAATTGAATAACTAAATCCCTAAGTGCCATTATGTCTTTCTTTAGCTCATCTAAAGATTTTTTAGGGGTATAATTATCTTCTTCTCTTGGTTTAAAAGCTGCATTGGGATCTTTTTTAAGCTCAACAATATAGTAATTAAGTCCTATGTTATACGTTGTAAGATTTGTTATTGGATAACTTATGTCACCAGCTTTTTTTATACTGTCTGCTAATTCTTTAGACAATCTTTTTTCTATAGTAAAATTTGTTGTGTTATAAAATACCAGTTCACTCAAGTTATCAGAATTAGAACCTAATGTTTGCAGCACTTCTCCACTTTCTAAGTTGTAGAGTTCTATGATGTAAATATAGCCAGTTTCTTTACCTTCTTCAGTATTACTTATAAACTCCATTTTTATCTGTAAATGGTCGTAATCATAGATTGTATAACTAGTCATTTCTACGTTTTCCTTTTCAGATTTGTTTTTTAAAACCGCTCTTCTGTCTTTAATCTCTTTTTCTAAATACTTTATTCTTTCTTTTTTTTCTGCTACATAGTCATTCGCAATTTTTTCTATATCTTCAAAGGATTTATCTTCTATTGTTTTTAAATAAATTTCATTAATAGATGTACCATCATATAGCGCTGCTTTATTTATCTTCTCTCTTGTAGATATGGTCTTAATTACCATTAAATTATGATCTAACTTTTCTTGCTCTAATGTACTTTTACCTTGCTTAAGTTCTTTTACTATATTTTCAATTTTTACATCTTTATCTAACTCTATGCAGCTTGAGAAAGCAATGAATAAAAAAATTAGTAGAAGGCTTGCTTTATTTTTTAACATCTTATATTGTTTTTAATTGAATATTTAATCAACCACTATGCTCTATTCTATTTGCTGCGACCAATTTTATAGTATTGGAAGTAGTTTTATGTAATTACTAAGCAATAGTTTTTGTAAACAACAAAAAGTTACTAGAAATAACAGTCGCTTAAAGTTATTCATCTTCAATTAATTAGTTATTTTTTTGTTGATCTACGCCCATTTAAAGGTGTGCTATAATATCTGTGTAAACACCTTTATCACTAGGAACATCGCCGTTAGGAAATAATTAGAACATAGGTTACATTATCCTTGATTAATTGTAATGCGGCGTCTAACAAGTTAATTTCTTTAGCTTCTGTTTGGACAAACCCAAATTTCAAAACTAAAAGTATTTTTTTTATAAAACTATAATTTTATTTACAATCTGAAGACTTTAATTGTCTTAACTCTAAGACATTAGTAAACGCGTAAGTACCATCATAATCTGCAGCAAAACCATATTTTTCCTTACCTCTATCTATAATTTCAATAGTAGTATAAATTGGTGTGTATGGTTCCTTTCCTAGAACTAAAGCATAGTAAAGTTTCTCTAATTTACCTGTTTCTTTAGAGTTATCAGTAATCCAAAATACTTTATCACTACCACAAGGCTGAAAACTAGCAACTTCTACTCCAAAGATTAATTTTCCGCTTATGGTCTCTGTTTTATATGCAGTTAAATAATCTACCTCTTTTTTTAAACCTTTTATGGTATCTTCTAGCCGTGCTATTCTACTACTCATAAAAATATCGCTCTTTGTTTTATTGCTTTTTTCTGTATGTAAATTAGAAGCATATTCTTTGTCTTTACAAGAAGTAAAAAATAGAGTAGTTAGTAATATTAGAGATAAAGTGTGTTTTAGTTTCATACCATCTTTTTAAAATTGCACTATAATACTGCGGTTAACACTATTTAGATACTGCAAAGATGTAGTTATTTTAGTAATCTTGTAAACCTATATATAGTGAAAACGGCACCCATTTTACAGGGTATTTTTACAATTTAAACTACAATTAATTATTTTATATAAATATTTCATTAGCCAAAAGACCTATAACAAATCCACCAATTATTAAAAAAACAGAGAAAATAATGGATAAAATTGATAAAAGCATAAAAAAGCTAGAATGTTTTTTATTGACTTGAACCATAGCTTTAGAGTCTCCTGAGTCTTCACCCAAGTTTGGAATACCATTATATAGTGCGCGTTTAACTTTAGAAGCATCTTCTAAACTAATAGTATATTCTCCTTTTTCAGCATAAAAGTGATACATCTCTTTTATACCTGTATCAAAATTATTTACCCTTGGTCCAAAGAAAGAAATTCTTATTTTTAGTTCTGCTTTTGTTTTAAAATTAATTATCCGAGGCTTTTTAGTGTAAAGAATATTTTTTTTAAATGCTACAGCTTTATACCAAACAGCATAGTTCCCAGGTTCATCTACTATAAAATTAGTTTCTTTTTGATGAAAAGAAAATTCTGTTATTAGATCTCCTCTAAACTTTTTTCTTAAAAGCTTAATGCTAAAATACAATGCTACTGATCCTAAAGGAATAAGGCAAAAGAACAATACTTTAATAATTATTATTTTCAATTTATTTATTTGTTTTTTACACTACTAAAAAATTATTCTTTTATTGGTGTTATTTTTCCGTTTGACGCTATCTTAAAATACGTTATTTCTTCTTGTTTGTCATCAGTCCAAAGAATATCTGTAATGGTAAGTTTATCTCTTTCAATTTTAGATTCTGTTCTAGACCAGCCTTCTGCTATTTCATCATAAGAAATTGTTTTATAATCTATTAATTTGCCATTTAAACTGTAGTTAATTAAAGTAGATTCCATTTCGTGGTCTCCTTTGTATGTAATTATAACTAGGGAATAAAAATCTTTAGAAAATTCTAATCTATATGATGCAATAGATTTGTTGTCATACCCTTCTTTAAAATAATTGGGAAATATTTTTTGTAACTGAAGTACAGCAACTGCTTCTTTGTTATAAAAATTGTCTTGACTAAAATTATCAAAGTTAGTAGTATCTAAAGTTGGTAATGTTCTTATTTTAATTAAACTAGCGATAGTTTTAAAATTACTTGCTTGTTGTGTTGTTGGTGTTTTATCTTCTATTCCTCCCGTATAATACGTTAGTCTCGGATTCTTTTCTGCATAATCTTCAGGAAATATTAATGTATATACAAACTGAGTATCATTAACCCATTGAAAACTATTAAATATACAAATGTCATAATCCGGATTAACCTTACCTAAATAAATAAATTTACCATCTATTTTTTTTTGAAGAGAATATATAACACATTCCTGACCACTATAGTAACCGTTTAGTCGATACTTATTTGTAGGAGACGGAATTAAGTGTTCTGGATTACCAATGGTATTATTAGACTCTCCTGTTTTTATATTTAATACCATATCTGAAGAATGCCCACCCTCTAGCAATAAAATACCTAGATCGGGATAATAACCAGACCATCCTTTAGAAAATCCATAGTCATTAGATTCTTGACTTACTATTAGTTTTTGTCCATTATCTAATGTAATACTTTCAATAGCATCATCTCTTAAATAATGATCATCATAAAAAATTGTTTTCCAAATAACCTTATCTTTTAATAAGGTTTTTATAGAGTCTAGATTGCCTATTTTTTTATAAGTATGCGTTGCTTTAGGCAATTTTGAAACTATTTTTTTGTACTCTAATTCGTTTATTTTTTTAGTTACAATTTTTAAATTAGGGTTGTTATATTGCTTTAAATAACCATCAAAAACATAACCTTCTTTTTGTATTTGTTCCTTTTCTTTAGAAACCAAATATAAATAATTATCATATTTAATTTTAACCCATTTACCCATAACTGGTTTGCCGTTATCATAAATGGTTAATGGTATAGCGGTATCTTCAATTTTTTCTACTAAAACTCCATACGGTATTTTAGCAATTTTGCTTGCGTTTACACTTGGTTTTTCCCTAACGTTTAGTCCGCTTTCTGCGTTAATTAAGTATTGCTCTTGTGCATAACTGTTAAAACTAAAAAAAAGCAACAACAGTAATATATTTGGTAATTTCATAAGTAATGATTTAGTGCCTTTCTTAATTTTATAATTAGACATTGCAAATTACCGTTTCTAATGAATTAAAATATCACTGTATTAAGGGATTATAATAAACTAGTTATAAAGTGCTGTAACTGTCTCTAAGTTGGTCTTGTTGTTAATACTATAAAAGTAGTTTAATTGCCATTCTTGAGTTTTTAATGCTTGTTTGCTTATTACTACATCCCAACTAGGATACACTCTAAATGCCCTTTTACCTTCTTTCTTATCTGTAGATAGTATTCCTTTTTGTAGTAGAATAGATTTAGGAAATACAAATTGCCCCATTTTATCTTTATACACAACGTTTACAATAAAAAAATCTATTGTATCTGTTTTATTAAATGGTATTATTGGTCCATCATTGCTACGTTTCCAAAAGGTAACAAACTGACCTGCTTTTTTAGGTGTAATTTTAGCGTTTCTGCTAATAATAGTCCTTCCATTTAACAGAAACCTACAGGCCTCATACTCCTTACTTTCTAGCTCCTCTATAAAATTTGATATTTGAAACCCACAAGCATCATAAATTTTAGTTTTTATTAGGTTTAGGTTCATTATTTTGGTCTAAATCTTTATCTATTATCTTTTTAATGTAAAGTGACCTGTTAAAACAATGGCACCATCTAAGCTTGTAAATTTATACCAATAGTCTGCAGATGGTAATCTTTGCCCATTAAAAGTTCCATCCCAGCTACCATTTACAGCATTAAACTGTTTTAAAAGTTTACCATAGCGATCGTGAATTGTAACTATACCTTCGAGAGTAAATAATTCTTGATCTACTTTCCAAACGTCATTAATACCATCTTGATTTGGTGTGAAAAAATTAGGGAATTTAGATTTTATAGCTTCTTCTGAATCTTCACAAGCCAACAAATCTATTCTTACCTCAAAACTTGTTTCTTCTGTACAAGAACCTCTCTGGTTAAAAATATAAATTGTTTGCGTTTCTGTTATACTATCTCCTGAGCTTAATCTTAAACCTTGTCCGTTTGTTTCTGTAAAATAGTTTCCATTCATAATAGTTGGCAATATGTAAACGCCACATTCTGTTACATCTTCTAAATCGCCTACCAATAATGGAGGTTCTACTGTAATTCTAAAATTAGTTTCGTCTGCACAAGAGCCAATTCCTGTATGTATATAAATAGTCTGCGTGTTAGTTATAATATCTCCCGCTTGCAATTGCATACCATTAGTATTGGTTTCTGTATAATAGTTGTTACCAACACTTAGTTCTGGCAAAATGTAACTGCCACAAGCAATAACATCACTATTACTATCTGCAACTATAGGTTGCGTAGCTATAAGTTTAAAATTAGTATCATTATAACAACCACCCATATCTGTTACTCTAACTGTTACGGTTTGGTTATTAGGTATTGTATTTGTATAATTATTAGTTAAAGTTAAGGGTGTTCCGTTAGGGTTTAGGTAAGAAACAACAACACCACTCTGCAAACCTACGGCTTGAGATTCTATACTTGCTAGGTCAAGTGTAAAATTAGTATAACCATCTTCATCTAAGTCACAAGAAAATATATCATTTACAGTATTAACTGCGGGGCCTGTTAGGTTTACTGTTAACGTAATAGGATTACGCTCTAGACTTAAATCCGTTACAATTGTACTAGTTATTATACAAGTATAAGTGCCAGAATCTGTGGTACCTAAGGAATTTAACACCAAATCTGCGCTAGTTGCTCCAGAAATAGCAGTGCCATTTTTAAACCATTGGTATACGTTAGCTCTACCACTAACTACGGTAGAAAGTGTAATAGAAGACCCAGAACAGCTAGTTAAATTTTCTACATCATTTACATTTGCTTGTGGACTATAAAAAAAACCAAAAAGTTGTTCATTATAATGAGTAAACTGATCTTCAAAATCACCAAACTCAAATTTATTACCATTAATTTTTAAATTTTCTCCATTAGAACCTGTTGGATCTGCAGTAAGAATAGTTGTAAAATCTGGTATTACCCCTTCAAATTCATTATTTCTAATATCAATTGAATTTATATTAATCCAGTTGATAAAAGACGGTGATAACTCTCCACTAAACTCATTATCTGCTAAATTTATTTTTTTTAAATTGGTAAAACTTGAGTAGCTCCCTGGAAGTTCTCCAGAAAAAGAATTTAATTGTAAATCTAGAGTTTCAATAGTTGTCCAACTAGAAAACAACGGTGATAGTTCTCCTGACATTTGGTTTACTGATAGATTTAATGTTTTAATATTTGTAAAATTTTGGAAACTCTCTGGTATATTCCCTGTAAGTTGATTTTCATATGCCTCAAAACTACTTATATTGCTCCAGGCTCCAAGAGTAGAAGGTAATTCACCAGAAATTAAATTTAGCTTAACACTAAATCTATTCATTTGTGTTAAATTACCTAATGAGGATGGTATGGAACCTGAAAGAGAATTACTAGTTAATAACATAGTATTAACGCTAGTTAAATTACCAAATTCTGGGGGTATAGATCCAGAAATACTTGTTGCATATATGTTAATATATTGTAAATTGCTTAAGTTACCTAAACTTGGTGGTAGTACTCCACTTAAATCATTACTTCCAAGGCTAAGTGATCTTAAACCCGTTAAATTTCCAAATTCTGTTGGTATAGATCCCGTTATTAAATTTCCTGAAAAGTGAAATAGATTTAAATTTATTAAATTTCCATATTCGGGATACAAAAATCCCGTAAAAGGGTTGTTAGACAATTGCAGAACTCTTAAATTCAACATATTAGTAATCTCTATAGGAATTTCGCCACTAAAATCATTATTGCTAATCTCAAATACCTGTAATTGATTCAACGTAGTAAATTCTATCGGAATTTCACCACTAAAATCATTTCCAGATAAATAAAGAGATCTTAGATTGGTAAGTTGGGCAATTTCTGGAGGCATTGTTCCAGAAAAATTATTTCTGGCTAAGTCTAAAGTAACTAAAGATGTAATGTTATATAAACTTAATGGTATTGTACCTGTTAAATTTTCTGCAGGTAATCTTAGAGTCTTAAGTGAACTTAAATCTTCTATTTCCGGAGGTATTACTCCTGTTAAGTTATTTGCTGCGTTACTGTTCCTTGTAGGGTTCATATCAATAGAAACAACGTTTCCGCTTGTAACCGTAACTCCATACCAATCGCTAGTAACATTACCACTAAAATCCCAATCGTTGGTTGGGTCTGCATCGGTTTCACTAACCCAATTAGGACCATCTGTTGCAATATAAAAAGCTAATAAAGCAGCTTTCTCCTCAGGAGTAACTTGGGCAATTAATACAGTTGTAAAAAAAAAGAAGAGTATATATGTAAAAAAGCGCATCAGATATATTATTAAACTATAGTTAAAAAAGGTTAATGTGTTTAGCTAAAATACGATTTTAGAATTGTTAAATAGACATAACTAATTAAATAATACTTACAATTTAAACTAAGAATAATTCTACACTAAGAAACAAATTAAAAATAAAAAACCCTATAACATTACTGTTACAGGGTTTAAAAAAATGTATAAAACAATTGTAAACCTACTATAATTTGGCACTTAAGGACTCTAACCTTCCTAATTCATCAAACTCAGCGGTTATAATTTTACCATCTTTTAATCCATCAATTTTATTATTATTGATATAAAGTTTAAAATCGCGATCTATTAAATAGTTTTTAAATGCCTTTTTATGGTCTATTGTAATAGCACTAATTAATTGCGGAAAACAAGTTAAAACCATCTCTAGTTCTGCCTTGTTTATTGCTGGTACTTTACTATCATCTATTGTAACAATAAGTGTTCCTTGTCCGTAGTTAGCACTATAATAACTTTTAGAGTTAAATACTCCGCTAGCTAGCATACCTATTTTATGCTCAAAACCTTCTTCTACATTAAAATGACCGTCTGTTAGTTCTTTAATGCTCTTCTCTTCACCTATCTCCTTTAGTTTATTAGACTGTACTAATAAACTTTCTGGAATTCCGCTTTGCGTATTTGCCCAGCCCCACATCCAAGAATTGGAATTAAAAGATAACGAACCAATTACCTGTATAGGAAATTCTAAATCACCAAAAAGAATACTTTCTTTGCCCATATCTAATTGCCAACCATTATCCCCAATAATATCCCCAAATATTAATTGTTTTTCAAATGATAAACCAGCATGGGCTTCAAAAGCATCTTCTAGTGAATTAAAATCTACCTTATTCAAGGTTTCAAACTTATGTATATCAATTTCTGTATTGTCTGTATTTTGTTCCATTCTTATTTTTAAAATAAATTAGTCTTTTAGAGTCTTACTATTCGTTTTCAGGATTAAAAAACAAACCATAATCTGACATTCCTATTGGAAATTTAGTCCTTGCTAACCAGTTACCGTCGTATAAAAACTCATTAGGTTTCATCTTTAAATAACGGTCGAACCTATTTCTTGCTAATTTTACTATTTCCTTGTCTATACTATGAGTTGTATTTTTTATGTAATTCACAAATTCTACATTAAAATTTAATAACGTAATCTGTGTTTTATCTCCAACGGTATAGACATCTAATACTTTATAATAAGAAGGTTGCTTAATAAGATTAAAACCATACTTAGCTACATCAGGATTAATTTTTGCCATATCAACAGCCTTATTACTTGCTATTGCAAACCTTAAATTTTTACCCAAACCTTCTGCAAAAGAAGATACGTCTGTTAATCCTTTTTCTTTAACAATCTGATTTATTTTGTACTTAGCTATTAAACCTGCATACAAGTCACAATCTCTATAATACAATAACAAACCCACGTAGGTATCTTTGGTTGCCGCTTCAGATATCTTTAATTCATCTTCATAACTCATCTTCACAAGGGTTTTTCTATTTATAGAAAAGCAGTTTAAACAATCTTATCTATTTAGATATATTGTGCTTCATTGTTGCCATTATAGGTTCAAAAAAACTGGTCTCTTTAGATACCGTTCTTTTTTGTACTATAGAATAAGGGAACGTTGTATATTCTGGATTTTCATGACGTATACAAATCTCTGCACCATACTCGTCTGTAATATGTTTCCAGTTTGTTTTAAACTCCGTATTTAACACCTCGCCATATGCACTACCAAGACCAAACTCAATCATTCTATCGTTTGGCTTTTCTGCACTGCTAGAATTAAAATCATCTATATTTTCATTTGAAATATATGCAGCTGTATCTGCCAACCAAAGTCCAAAGACTTCTGTTAATAATTTAGCTGTAAATGTGCCGTCAAAACCTGGTACATATTTTTTACAAATTGAATATCCTAAATCTAAATATAGCTCTAGTACATTATATTCGTCCTCTGTTAAATCTCTAAGAGTAGATTGCATATAAACTAGTATTAAAGGTTATTTTCTAATAACTCTATAAGTACTTTTGTTCTTCTGCTTACATCTGGTGCATTACTAACAGGACAATGGTTTACTTCTAAAACACCATCTTTAAAAGTATAAGCATGTGTTGGGTTGTGGTGGTTGTCTCTATTTACAACAACAACTTTTTTAAGACCTTCTTGTAACGCTTCTTTACCTAAATCGTCTGCAGTAATTGCTGTAAAAGCTTCTATAAATGGCTCAAAATAGATTTGTGAGTACGTGTCCATATATAAATGAGTAAAACGATCTTCAAACAAAGTATCCCATTCTACTTCTAAAGGAACATCAAAACCAGCAGCTTTATCTATTTGCTCTTTTAATGCAGGAAGTTTTTCATCTTGGAATTGTTTTGTGATTTTTTTCTCTTTAAGTCCCATATTACTATATTTTAAGGTTATTTTTTTATTTAATACCCTAAAACTATACTAAATATGGTAAGACTTGTAAACGGTTTTACAAGCGTAGTTTTTTGTTTTAAATTCGTTACAATGCAACTATAGATTCGCTAAAAATTGTTTTAAATAACTTTTTTTTCTTGAAGACACAGGCACCTTATCACCGTCTTTTAAAACAATATCGTTTACAACAATAGAGTCTATATATTTTATATTAATTAAGTGAGATTGATGCACTCTTACAAAGGCTGAATCGTTTAGCATACTCTCATAATACTTTAAATTTCTGGCGCTCATAATTTTTTTATTCTTTGTATAAAAAATTGTGTAACTCCCATCAGACTGGCACCTAATAATATCATCCATTACCAAAACGTGCTGCTCCTGTGTTGTTTTAATTAGTAATGTATTTTTTGCATCGTTCTCTTTTTCTTTACTTGTAGTAGTGTTAAGCAAAGTGTTGTATTGTTTTTCTTTTTTATAGGAAGCTTTAAACCTATCCATAGAAGCTGTTAGTTCATCAGAGTCTATTGGTTTTAGTAAATAATCTATAGCATCTATGCGTATTGCTTTTATGGCAAAATCGCTATAAGCCGTAGTAAATATAATTTTAAAGTTTATACTATCTAGCGCATCTAATATGGTAAAAGCATTACCACCAATTAATTCTATATCTAAAAAAACTAAATCTACAGTGTTGCTTTTTAAAAATGTAATTGCATCACTAACCGTATCTATTTTGGCTACAATATCTACTCCTTTTTGAGTATATTGTAGCAGTTTAGATAAGGTGTTTAGTGCATTAAACTCATCTTCAATTATCGCAATTTTTATCATATAAAATAAATTTTAAAAGATACTTTAGTTCCAACTGCTTGTTGTTCTAAATTGTATAAATCTTCTATTTTAAACGTTTTTTCTTCACCTTTTTTACGCAACTTTAATCGTTCTATAAAAATATCTGTAGCGTGTAACTCTGTAGACTTTTTCTGTTCTTTAGCTTGATGTGATCTACCTATACCATTATCTGTTACAACAAAACAAAGAGCATTGTTCTCTTTAAAAATTTGCAATGTTAAAACACCTCCAGATTTTTTATCCTTAAGCCCATACTCTATTGCATTCTCTAAAAATGGTTGTAAAAGCATAGGAGGTACTTTTAAACTTTTTATATCTTGATCCTTGGCAAGGTCTAATTGATACACAAAAGAGTTATGAAAACGCAATTGTTGTGTTTCTATATAGTTCCCAATCATACTAATTTCTTGCTCTAACGCAATTTCTTCTTTACGTACATAATCAAAATTTTGACGAATAAGTTTAGAGAATTTTGCAATGTAGTTTGATGATTTTATAGGATCTTGATCTAATGTTACATTTTGTATTGCAGCAAGCGTATTAAAAATAAAGTGCGGATTCATCTGTACTCGCAATAAACTTTGTTCTAGTTGTGATGCTCTATTTGCTGCCTTAAGTTTTGTTATATACAAATAAGAACCTACTAGAATTAATAGCAATACTAGAGCAACTAAAACACTACCATAAAGCAGCCTGTTCTTTTTATTTAGTTGCTTTTGATATAATAAATCTGCCTCTTTTTCTTTAGCTTGGTACTTAACAGTAGCAAAATGCAATAAACTCTCTGTTTCTTTAGCTTGGTTATCTATCTGTAACTGATCTCTTTGTAATTGGTAATTTAAAGCTTGTTCAGAATTATTACCACGAATAGCAATTGTTATCAGCTTATCTAAAATTTGTATTTGCTCTGGTATATTTTTATTTTGCTGGTATATTGTAAAAGCTTCATTGTAGTAGAGTTTAGCTGTTTCAAAATCGTTATTTACAAAATAAGCGTAACCCAAACCTTTGTATGGTGCACCGTTAATTGCACCTATGTTTTGGTTTAATTTAATTGCTCCTTCTAAAAAGGTAGCCGCAGTTGCATATTTTTCTGTTTCTATATATGTGTAACCTATATTATTAAGTATGCTAACAATGGTCTGCGGAGACTTAGAATTTTGTCCCAATTGCAAGGCTTCTTGGTAAGTTTGCAGTGCCTTGTTGTATTCTTTAAGTTTTAAATAAATACTTGCAATATTTCCTTTTATTGCTATAATAGAAGTTGTGTCTTTCTGGTCTACAAAAATACGATCTGCTTTTTTTATGTATTCCATTGCTTTAGGATAATCTTCCAAACTAAAATGCAACTGAAATAACTGATTGTTCGCCTTTGCTAGTAATCTTTTATCTTCTAATAAATTGGCATTTTGTAAAGCTTCTAAAGCAAATTCTTGAGCTTTTTCTATATTTTTTAATCTTAAATTTGCCGCACTTAAAGTTATTAAACTCCTAGTTTTATTGTAAGTATCTTTTTGTTTTGCAAATAATTCAGTTGCTTTTTGGTGCTCTAAAATAGATTCTACATACAAATCGTTTATGTAATAAATCTCTCCTTTTTTAAATAACAAAAGCGCTTCTTGCTCTGGGGTTATTTCAGGGAAATTAAGTTTTAAACTGTCTAAATTTTGTATGCCTTTTATAGCATTATATTGCGCTAGGCTGTCTGCAATGTCTATACTAGTAGTAAACTCTTTTTGGCTAACATTAGATTGGGTACAACTGTATAGTAAAAAGAATAAAACTGCGTAAATTAAAACTTTACTTAAAAAGCAATATTTCATAAATATGTTATGCTGTTCTTAGAAAAACGAAACTACTGTATTCCTTTTAAAAGAGAAATTATTTTAACATCTAAAATAGCAAATACAAAACAATTAGTAGCACTTATAAAAGGTAATCTAAATTGTATAAAATCAACACTACTTTAGTTTCTTTAAATAAAATAAAATGGATTATACAAAGACAGTAGATGATATATGCATAGGTGGTGGTTTTGAAATAACACACAAAATAGAAGTAACCAAAAAAATTACTCCTAAAATTAGCATTGATGATGCCTATTTTTTAATCTATGACTGGCCAGACGATAAGGAAGGTGCCAATACAACCATTACTATAAGCTTAACGTACTTTTTTGTATTAGAAGATAAAAAGTATGAAATAGGTACTAAAAATACATTTTATGATTATAATGTTTCTAGTTACAAAGACAATTTAAAGAATTGGTTTACTAACGATGTTTATCCTTTAATTGTAAAAAGAGCTTTAGAAATTTCTAAAGAAAAATTAGAAGAAGAATTTGGGGTTTCTTTAACTAATACAACACCTTTTGACACACAAGAAACCAAAGCAAAAAGACTAGCTAACAAAGCTTTAAAAAGCTGTTTAATAGATACTGTTTAAACAACGAACACTACCTATTTAGAACCGAAGTAAAAATTAAATTACCATATAAAAATGAAAAACGATTTACTAAAAAAACAAGAGACTTTATACGGTAATTTAAACTTTGCTACAGAGATAAAAAAGGACAACATTGGAATTATAAAGCATTTTATAGCGAGTGAAAAAGAAGCGTACGAAAACAATTTTCAAGGGCAATTTTATCCTTCATATCATTACGAGATTAACAGAGTAATGAGTACTAAAATGCTTAAAATTTCTGATGAAGATATTTACCTAGCATTTTATTACCAACTTAAATTAGGAAATATATACAAGCCTTTAGAAAAGCATTACAGCTTATTTTTAAAAGCTGTTGCACATAATATTGAAGATAACGATTTAGAAAACACTTTTTTAACCGCAGATATTTTATATCTATTGTTTGGCATAAAAAACAATGAAAACTCAGATTCTATATATGATGTGCTTTATAATGATTATGTAGATCTTTTAAAATTTACAGGGCTTTGCAATAGCTATACCACCTACCCTAACCTTAGAAAAAAGCACGCACGTTTCTCTCCTTTTTTAAACAACAAAATACTAGTAAATCGCATAAAAAATGGGTTCGACTATTATTTTAAAAGTAGTTTTTTAACAGCTGGGTCTCTATTATTACTGCTGCTAGACACTAATACAGAGTCTAAGACTGTTTTGTTAGACTTACATAATAGCAACTTAAAAAACACCGATGTTTGGTTTTTAGGTAGCTTTTATATGGATTTTAAGAAAACAGAAGCGAACAAACAACTTTTAAAAGATTTGTATAGCAAATACCCTAAAGAATGGATAGATGAATACCAGAAAACAAATTGGGATTTATAATTATCTAAGTTAACTTTTATTTAAAAGAAGGTTTTAAAGTAATCCTCTTTTTTGAGTAGCAACATTTGCTATTTTTATTTTTAATACCATATTGTGTACTTGTTTCTGTATTCCATTTTACAGTAAAACTATCTGTAAACAGTGCATACACTTCTTCTTCGTTAATTTATATGTCTATACTCAACTCATAATTAATATTAACTAAAAAGGCAATAAATTAACTAGACAAAAACTAGACAAACACATATTACCCGCAAGTTACAACTAGACTTACCTTAATTTTTACCTACTTTTATTTCCTGTAAATTTTACAATCAACCAAACCAATTAACATTTTATTACTAAACCAGGACTAAAACAATACGCTATAAAAATTTTTAACTACGTATTTAAGCGCTTAAATAAATAGGAAAATATTAAAAATAGCAGCAGAAAATAGCAAATTTATATTTTATGATGTTTTCAACACTTAAACTAAAAACCGGAGTAAAAACAGCAATCTTAATTTTAATTCTGTTTAACCTAACAAGTACTTACAGCCAAAACAATAGACAAAAAGAAAATATTTTAAAAACAGCCAGAGAATTGGCTCACAAAAATCCTGATAGTTCTGCTTATTATTTTAATCAAAAAATAGAGTTAGATCTTAAAAGCAGAGATACTATTTCTGCCATAAAAACTTTAAAAGAACTATCAATTTTATACTCTCATAATTTAAACTACAGCAAATCTTATGATGGGTACTGGAAAGCACTTTTATTAGCCGATAAAATTAAGGAGAACAAATTAACTGCAGACATATACCAAGAAATTGGTTGGTTATATAGTTTTTACAAACGAGATGATAAAGCCTTAGAGTATTTTAATAAGAGTATTAAACTTAGAAAAAAAGAATTTGCTAAAAATGAGTCTAATGCCCACTTTATAGCTAGTGATTATTTTTCTATTGTAAACCTACACAGATGTAATAAGGACTATAAAAAAGCTACACAATACTTAGACTCCTGTATTTTCTATCAATCAAAATTATATCCAAAAATAACTAGTTATTATATTATTGCAGAACAAGCATATTTAGATGCTGTTAATGGTGATTACGACCTTGCATTAGAAAAACTAAATCGTTGTAAAGAGCATTATAAAACTAAAGATAAAACTTACCTAGTAGTTATATACAGCCTTACTGCGGATGTTTATAGAATGATGAAGGAGTACGACAAAAGCATCTTAGAATATAAAAAATCTATAAGTCTATCTGAAAATAGTAAAAGTCATTTAAACTATAAGCTAAAAGCTTATGAAGGTCTTAAAGATATTTATCTAGATTTAAAAAATTACAAAGAAGCATATTATTACCTAGATAAAGTAACCACACTAAATAATAGAATATTTGGTATTACTAGTGAAAACAGTAAGCATCTTTTAGAAATTAAAGATAATTATAGGCTAGAAAAAGAAAAACAAGAAGATGCGCTACAAGAACAATTAATTGCAAATTATGAGCAAGAAGATAAAATATGGCTTTTAAAGTCAATTATTTTAATAATACTTATAATATCATTGCTTTTTTACGGCGTTGTTTTAATAAAACAAATAAAAAACAAACATAAAAACGAAAAGCAAATAATTGCCGAAAAGCAAAAGTTAAAAACTCAAAAAACAAACGAAGTTTTAGAGTTAAAAAACAAAGAACTTACCCAAGCTGCATTACGATTAATAGAAAAAGATGAATTTATTGCTGGTTTGCACAAAAAAATAGAGAGTGCAGGAGATACAGTAAATAAGAAAGTTATTTTAAGAGCTCTTAAAACGTTTCAAGGAACTCCTAGTAAAAACTGGACAGAGTTTGAAGCTAGATTTACTACCATAAACCAAAGCTTTTACGAGAATCTTAGAATTAAGTTCCCAGAGCTTAGTCAAACAGATCAAAAAATTTGCGCCTTAGTTCGGTTAAATTTTCCTAGTAAAGATATGTCTAAGCTATTAGGCATTTCAGTAGAAAGTGTACACACATCTAGATATAGATTAAGAAAAAAACTAGGCTTAAAGAGAGAAGATAATCTAGAAGATTTTATAAGTAGGTTTTAAACAATAAACCACAATCCAAGCTGAGTATAAGTTCAGAAATAAAAGAACTTACTGTATAAAATTGAAATCATAAAATGCTGATGTTAAAGACTTAACAATAACAAATAAAAATAAATTGTTCATAAGAAGTCTAGTTAAAACAGTCTTTTAGCACCTTTTGTTTAGTTCTAGTCTAGTTAAAATAACACACATATAGGTTAATATAAACAACATTTGTAAGTGATTAACTTAAACAAACTATTTATGAAAATTAAAATTAATTTAACAAGAAGGCTGAAACCCAAATTACTCGTTTGGGCGCTGTTCTTCAGTTTTACCTTTGGGTATGCGCAAACTAGTGAAATTAAAGGTACTGTTATAGCCGAAGGTTTTCCAATTGGAGGCGTAAATGTAATAATTAAAGGTACAATTAACGGTACTTATACAGATTTTGACGGTAACTATACAATTAAAGCAGAAAAAGGAAGCACACTTCTTTATAGCTATGTTGGTTATAAAACCAAAGAGATTTTAATAACAGATCAAAAAAACATTAATGTAACCTTAGAACCAGATGCTGCTGCTTTACAAGAGGTTATTGTTATTGGATATGGTACACAAAAAAAGAAAGAAGTTACTGGTGCTATTGTTAGCGTTAGTAATGATGTAATAGAAAAAACAGCTACATCAGATCTTGGTACTGCTTTACAAGGGCAAGTTGCTGGTGTAAACATACAAGCTAGTAGCGGTAGACCTGGAGAAGCTGCTAACGTACAAATTAGAGGACTTGGTTCTGTAAGCCCTAATGCATTAGGTCCATTATACGTTGTAGATGGTATTCCTTATGAAGGCAACCCAAATATTTCTCCAGAGCTTATAGAAACTGTAGACATTTTAAAAGATGGCGCTGCGGCATCTATATATGGTACAAGAGCATCTAATGGTGTAATACTTATTACAACCAAAAAAGGAAAATCTGGGAGTGTTAAAGTAGATTTTAGTACTTACACAAGTATACAAGATATTACTTCTGGTACGCCGTTAATGAATACGCAACAACAGATCTATGCAGAGAATGTTATGCTTAAGGCTTTAGGTCGCGATCCGTTAATATTCTTTTTTAACCCTAATGCTTTAGATTATGATTCTAATTTTGTTAAGGATGTTCAGAATGATGGCGCACCTATAAGAAATTATAGTTTAGGAGTTTCTGGTGGTAGTGAAAATTTAACTTTAAGTTTTAATACAAACTACTTTAACCAAGAAGGTGTATTAGTTAACTCTGGGTTTGATAGGTTATCTACACGCTTTACAGGAGAGTTTAGAAAAAATAAATTCAAAGCATTTGCTACTATTGGGTATACTAACGAAAATAGAGAGCAAGAACCTTGGGGATTGTATGAGTATTCTATATCTCAAAAACCTTGGCAACCACCACTAGATAATTTAACAAATGTTGGTGGTAATGGAGTTCAAATACCAGTACGTAACGCCATTTTATATAGTTATTTATCTCAGCAACTAAATAATGAAGATGAGCGTAAATCTACTAGCGTAAACATTGCTGCTAATTTACAATATGAATTTTTTGATGGATTTACGTATAAAATAAATCTTGGTAGAAACACGTATGATTATAGACGTTTTTTCTTTCAACCACAGTATTTGGTTTATGATAATGATGGTTTAAACGCTACTGCATCTAGAGAAAATGCAAGACTAAATGAAGATTTTCTATTTACAGAAAGAAATGTAATTGAAAATATGTTCACTTATAAAAAATCTTTAGGAAAACATAATTTAAACTTTTTAGCTGTTTTATCTTATGAAGATTTTAAATCTAAAGCATTAGGTTTAGGTGTTAATTTTAGTGAAGAATCTGGTAACAGTTCTAAAACATTAGGTTCTGGTAGTGATCCTATAGCTCCTACGTCTTATATAGATGAAAGAAAATTAGCTGGTAAATTAGGAAGAGTACAGTATAATTTTGATGAAAAATACTTGCTTTCTGCAAGTTACAGAAGAGATGGTTCTTCTCGTTTTTCAGAAAAAAATAGATATGGCGACTTTTTTGGTTTCTCTGCTGGTTGGAATCTGCATGAAGAAAATTTCTTAAAAAATGTATCGTTTGTAAACCAGTTTAAACTTAGACTCAGTTATGCAGAATTAGGAAACCAAAACATACCATCATACTCATACATCCCTTCTATAGAAAGTGGTGTTAACTATCCTTTTGGTGGTAACGAGTCTTTAAGCTTTGGATTAACACAAAGAAGGTTTGTAGATCCTAATATTAAATGGGAAACAACTATATCTAAAAACATTGGTTTAGACCTTACTTTATTAGACAACAAGCTAAATATTACAGCAGACGTTTACCAAAACGATAAAAATGATATGTTACTAGAGGAGCGTTTACCAGCATCTGTAGGTACTTATCATCCTAACTCTAATGTATATGATACTAAGGTTATTAACGCGGGTAATATGGTTAATAAAGGTATAGAATTAGCTGCTAGCTTTAAAAACAGATCTAAAAAAGGAGATTTTGGATACACAGTTAGCGCTACGTTTACTAAAAATGATAACGAGGTTACCAACCTTAATGGTACTTCTAGAGGTTATGGTAACGGAACTCCTTCTACTGTATTAGGTGGCAATACAGATTTTACTACATTTTTAGCTGAAGGTTATGAGGCAGGTTCTTTTTTCTTAGTGCAACACGCTGGTGTTATTAAAACACAAGATCAGTTAGATGCCTATAAGGTAATTGACAAAAGTGCACAGCTAGGAGATATGATGTATAAAGATATAGATGGTAACAATGTTATTGATGATAATGACCGTGTGTACTCTGGATCTGGACAAGCAGATTTTGAGGCTGGTTTAAGTTTAAATTTAGATTATAAGAATTTTGATTTTTACATTCAATCTTACTTTTCTAAAGGAGCAGAAATTTATAACGGAGCTAGGTACTACGCATATACACAAGGTAGACATTATGAGCAATTTTATATGTGGAGTCCTCAGAATCCAACTTCTGATGTTCCTACAGACAGACAAAACTCTATACACAACAACGTAAGATCTAGATCTGATTACTTTTTAGAAGATGGCTCTTACTTTAGAATTAGAAATATAAGTCTTGGTTATACTCTTAAAGACATACCAGAATTAGGATTAAACTCAGCAAGACTATACATCTCTGCAACTAATCCATTTACGTTTACAGAATACACAGGTTATGATCCTGAGGTTGGTGGCGATGGTATATTTACTAGAGGAATTGATAAAGGTAACTACCCAGTTGCAAGACAATTTTTACTTGGAGTGCAATTGCACTTTTAATAACTGATTAATTTACAATTATGAAAATATCAAAAATACATTTAGCTATAGCAACATTAGTTTCTATACTTATATTCACAAGCTGTAATGAAGACAGGTTTTTTGATCAAGAAAACCCAAACGCTATTACTTCTGAAACTTTTTGGAATACACAACAACAGTTTAATAGCGGATTAACCACAGCATATGGTGCTCTTCAGTTTCAGAGCATAAGTGGTGGCGATTTACAATTCGAAATGGCTCTAGGAGACATTGCTGGTACAGAATCTTGGTACAGACCAACAACTTTTAGAAATTTAACGTATACAGATGCTACGTATTACGTTACCGATAAATGGAATGAACTTTATATTGGAATATTTAGAGCAAATCAAATCATAGAATTTATAGAGCAGGCAGATGATGCTAACTTTATAGGCAACAGCAAAGCAGAGATTGAAGCGCAAGCAAAATTCTTAAGAGCTTTTTTCTATTTTCAGGTAGCCAATACTTACGGTGGTGCTATTTTACACACTAGTATTCCTAAAACAGATGAAGAATTAAATAAACCTATGTCTAGTATTAGCGAGGTTAACTCTACTGTAATAATTCCAGATTTATTATTTGCACAAAGTAATTTACCAACATCTTGGGGACCAGATGATACTGGTAGAGTTACTTGGGGAGCAGCAACTTCTTTGTTAGGTAAAGTATATTTATATGCAGAAGATTGGCCAAATGCAGTTACACAATTTAGAAATGTAATTAATTCTGAGTTATACCAATTAACTCCTAATATAATGGACAATTATACAGACGAAAACGAATTTAATAGCGAGTCTATTTTTGAAGTAGCCTACTCAGCAGATCTTAGTCCGGGTGTATCTGGTGGTAATGTAGATGATACTCCTGGTACTACAGGTGCAGAAGCTTCTAATATGGCTACAGCTTTAGGTCAGTTAAGTTTTGGAGCTTTTAATACTCTTTTACCAACATACTATTTACACGAGCTTTTTACAAATGATGAAGTAGATTCTACAAACCCAATTAATGATGGTAATACGTGGTCTAAAAGAATGAATTCTAGTATTGTACCTATCAACGGTGAAGGCTTGTATTACGGGTTAGAAATAGGAGAAAAAGGCGGTTGGGCTTTTGGACAAAGTGCTTACATAAAAAAGTTTACCAATTGGTACAGCTTAAAGGCAGAAGATAGTAACAATAGATCTGGTATTAACTTTAGACATATAAGACTTGCAGATGTATACTTAATGTATGCAGAAGCTGTAATTAATAATAGTAACGACTTTAATACTGCTATTACATATATAGACCTTGTTAGAAGCAGAGCTGGTGTAAAAACATTACAACAGTATATGGATGAAAACGGAGGTATGTTTCCGCAATTACACATAAGTAAACAAGTACATGGTACACAACCAATGGTTACTGCATCTCCTAATACGGTAATGACACATATACAAAGGGTAGAAAGACCTTTAGAGTTATGTTATGAAGGTCACCGCTGGAAAGATTTGGTAAGATGGGGAATTGTTAAAGAAGTATTTACAGAGCTTAGAGCAGATGAAGTATGGAGAACTGAACATTTAGCAGAATTAGAAATAGATAACAACGGTATAGCTCCTTTATTTATTAAAGAGCGTATAAGGCCAGATTTCTTTTTATCTTCTGGTAATTATGATTCTGCTACACACGATTACTTGCCTGTACCTGCGCAAGAATTACAAACAAACGACAATTTTAACGACTAAATAACACAACATGAAACATATATTAAGACCTAAATTAATGGGGTTGGCTTTTATGTCTTTTCTCTTTATTGCTTCTTGTAGTGAAGACGATACAGAAAACTTAACAGAGCCTAGTCATAGGATAGTACTAACTTCTGAAATGGATTTTGAAAACAAAGTAGAAATTAACAACAGTATTACTTTTGGTGATGCATCTCCTGGTGTAGTGTCTAGAGAATGGAATTTTCCTGAAGGCGCAGCAAATGTTACTACATCTACAGAGCAAAATGTAAAAGCAGTATTTAAAAAAGCAGGAATACATAATGTAACTCTTAATCAAACTTTTAAGAACGATGCTTACGTTGGTACTAAACTTAAAGGCAAAGAGTTAGACACAACAATTGTTGTAACTGTTTTAAATCCTGTAAAAACATCTATTATAGCTAACTACGTAAATCCAGACGGTACTTTAGGTGCTGCTCTAAATATTAGCGAAAACGCAGAAAACGAGGTTGTAGCTAGCAGATCTGTACAGTTTTCTTATGTCGTAGACGGTGAACCAGAAAGTTTTATTTGGAATATAGAAGGTGGCGATCCTGAAACTTTTAATGGTGCAGATACAGAGGTTAATGTTAAGTACAAAAGACAAGGTATTTACGATCTAAGGTTTGCTGCAACAAGACAAAGACCTTTTGGTGGAGACACAATTTCTTTTAAAAACTTAATAAAAGTAATACCATCCACAGACCCTGTTGACTTAGAAAAAGTTGCAGATAAAGACGGTTCTATTGCACTTGTATTTAGTAGAGAAATGGATGAAGCATCTATAAACCCTGCAGACTTTAATGTAACAATAACGAATAACGATGTAGATATACCTAATACAATTGGGTCTGTTTCTGTAGATAGCAATGAGGGTAACGTTGTAATAATTACATTAGATGGCACCACTATTTATAATAACGACATTGTAAAAGTGAGCTATACTAAAGGTGATTTACAAACATTAGATGGTGTAGCTGCAGATAGCTTTGTAGACAGTCAGCTTATATTTGATAAAGTAAATATTTTAAAAGAAGCATCAGATTATGATTATAGTTTTGAAAATTCTACTGCATCTAACTGGCCATATATGAATTGGGGTGCTCCTTGGGATGCTTATAGCTTAGAAATTTCTAGTGACCAAGCTCAAGACGGTACTAACAGTGCTTATATAGAAATGGATGCTGCTGGCGGAATGATTATTGGACACAGAACAACTGCTGGTGAAGACATTACTTTTCCTGTAGAAGCGGGTAAAACGTACGAAATTGGCGTATGGGTTTACGTAACAAGTTTAGGTAACAATAATGCTGCTGGTTTTGATCCGGATTTACGTTTCTTTTGGTTTCCAGATACAGATTGGGCCGTTGGTGGTAACCCAACTTTTGGCACAGACTTTTCAGTAGGCGAATGGGTATATAGCTCTACTTTTGTTGAGTTTAGCACAACTGGTGATAAAACTTTTCAGATAAGAGGTTATAACCAAGATAATGCTGATATAATTAGTTTTTATATGGATAACTTAAGTGTTTCTGAAGCTTCACTAAGACCATAAAGAACAACTATATTTTTTAAAACTTGCTCTTGTTTATTACGCCAAACAAGAGCAAGTTTTGTATTTTTATAACTCATACTTTTTATTAAATGAAACTAAAATATGTGTGTCCGTTTTGGGGCCAAGAAGGTACAACTGCTAAAGAGTTTATAAGTAAAGTTATAAATGCAGGTTACAATGCGGTAGAGGTTAATATACCAGCAGACAATAACTTTGAAACCGAACTAAAATCTGTTTTAAACGACTCTAAACTAGACCTTATTGGTCAGCAATGGTTGCAACCATTAAACCAGTCTGCCAAAGAATATAGTAAACGGTTAGAAGATAGGTTGTATAAACTAGCCGAGTTTAATCCTATTTTTATTAACTCTCATACTGGTAGGGATTTTTTTAAGTTTGATGAAAATTGTGATATCTTAGAAACTGTTTTTAAGTTTGAAGAAAAAACAGGTATTTCTGTTTACCACGAAACACATAGAGGTAGGTTTAATTATAGTGCAAAAGCAACTGAAGACTTTATACAAAAGTATTCAAATTTAAAACTTACAGGAGATTTTTCGCATTGGACAGTAGTATCAGAAAGCTTACTAGAAGACCAAATACTATCCTTAGAAAAAGCAATAAACAACACAGAATATTTACACGCTAGAGTTGCAGACACACAAAGGTCACAAATAAATTATCCTTTCTCAGAAGAAAACAAAATATACTTACAAACCTTTACCAACTGGTGGAAACAAGTTATTGCAAATGCACAAAACTCTGATAAAGGCACTTTTTATATTTGTCCAGAATTTGGTCCAAATCCGTATATGCCATACCAACCAAACACCACTACTCCATTGGTTAGTCAATGGGATTTAAATGTAAAAATGATTGAGTATTTAAAACAACAAAACCTTTTAGACAAATAAGCTTTTATCTTTATAAAAAAGCAACAGCAAACTCTTTTGATAAAGGAATACTAGCATCTGCTAGTTTTTCTTTATCTACTTTTTTTCCTTCTTTTATAAATTTTGTTCCAAAAACATATGCTTTTGTATGGTTTATAGCATTTACAGCTAATAATTCATCATTATTAAAATACCAAACCGATATTACATTTTCCTTATCCTGCTCTTTTCTAACTACAATATCTGTATAGTTATCTGCTAAGCCAACTATTTGAAACTTTACGTTATATTGATCTGACCAAAACCAAGGAATAGTATTATAGTTTAAAATAGCACCACAAATGTTAGCTGCTATTACTTTAGATTGGTCTACTGCATTCTGCACAGATTCTAATCTTACATACGTTTTGTAATGTAAATTATAATGATAACTACAATCACCCACAGCATATATATCTGGATTACTAGTTTCACCTTTATTGGTAACAGATATGCCATTATTTAGAGTTAACTCAGCCTGTTTGGCAAGGTCGGTATTTGGTACTACCCCTACTCCTAAAACAATAACTTCTGCTGTAAAATAAGATTTGTCTGTACAATAAACCTTAGTTACATTAATACCATTCTCTAAAGTATTTTCAACTTTATTTACTTCTTTATTTTCAAAAATTTGAACTCCATTTTTAGTGTGTAAATCTCTAAAATAATCTGATATTACAGTTGTAGCTACTCGTTTTAAAATTCTAGATTCACGCTCTAAAACTACCACCTCTGCTCCTATCTTTTTTAAAGATGCCGCAGTTTCTAACCCAATATATCCACCGCCAATAATTACTACTTTTTTAGTTTTACTAGCATTAAAAGCCTTTTTAATTGCTACAATATCTGCTGCTGTACGTAAACAAAAATAAGAAGCGTTAGCTTGTAAACCTGTTATTGCTGGTATTATAGGTTTAGCACCAGTTGCAAGTACTAATTTTGTATACTCAATTTTAGTTTCATCATCTAAAACCAAATAATTATTTGCAGCATCTAAACGGACTACTTTTTTGCCTAATAGTAGTGTTATATCATCTTTTTTATAGCTTTCTACAGGTTTTAATAAATTTGTAGTAGAGACAGCATCTGTTAAGTATGTTTTAGATAAAGGAGGTCTGTGATATGGTAACTCTGGGTCTGCATCTATTAAAACAATTTTACCCAACCATTTTTCCTTTCGCAAGTTAAATGCAGTATTTACACCTGCGTGACTTGCTCCTATGATTACGCAAATATCTTTAGAAGTACTCATACCTATTTTGCTACGGTAAGAACAACATTATCTATTGCATCTGATACTGAAATTTGACAACAAAGCCTGCTATATTCATTGGCATCATCTGCTAACTCTAGCATATCGGTTTCTATTTCACTTGCTACACCAACCTTATCTACATCTTCTGGCGCAACAAATACGTGACAAGTAGCACAAGAACAAACACCACCACAGTCGCCATCTATACCTTGTATATTATTATTTACTGCCAACTCCATAACAGAACCCGCAGTAGCTTCTACAGTTATTTTTTCGTTATTACTTGTTATAAATGTAATTTTTGCCATCTTATCTTTTCTTAAATGTTGCTTTTAAAGAGTTGTACCCAACTTTACGGGTAAACTCTCCTAAATTTTCTATATTTTCTTCAGCTTCTAAAACAGTAATATCACCTACTTTTTCTGCTAATAATTTTAATGTGATTCTCATAATTTGTCTAGCGTGCGTAGCGCCTAAGCAATTGTGGTGACTAAAACCAAAACCAACGTGTGGGTTAATTTTTCGGTCTAAAACAATTTCATTAGCATTCTCAAAAACCTTCTCGTCTCTATTAGCAGAAGCCCAACATAATGATATTCTACTATCTGCTTGTACAGCGTGCTCGCAAACTGTAGTATCTTCTGTTACTACGCGCCCCATATGTGTTAGTGGTGAAAAATACCTTACAAACTCCTCTACCGCATTATTAATAATTTCTGGTGTTGAATGTAACTGTTCTAATGCTTCTTTATTTGCAGAAAAATAACTTATACTATTAGTTAGTGCATTAATTACCGTATCTCTTCCGCCAGCAAAGGTTAATATTAAAACACCTTTAACTTCTTCCTTTGTAAGCTTTTTGCCTTCTACTTCTGCGGCCAACAATGTGCTATATAAATCGCCTGATGGGTTTGCAATAGCCTTATCTATTTCTTCATCTATATAATTATACAGAATAGCTGCTTTATCACCGTCTAAAGCTTCTCCTTCGCTTCTAAATACGTGAGTTCCCCAAGAAATCCATTTAACTGATTTGCTAAAGGGTACGTTTAATAAAAGAGTTAATGCTCTAGACTGTATTACCAACGCTAAATCTGTAACAACATCTACCTTATCTCTAGACAAAACATCGTCTAAAACTGTACTAATAATAGTAGTTAATTCTTTTTTATAAGCATCTTGTAACGGTCTTTTAAACCAAGCATCTAGCAGAGATCTATATTCTTTATGCATTGGTGGGTCTACCTCAAAAGGTATTTGGCGTGTGGTACGTATATTTACCTCAGAAGGCACAACAATACGACCTGGAACAGCTTCTGAAGAAAAAGATTTGTAGTTATGGGCTGCCTTACGTACATCTTTATGCTTTAAAAGCATAACAACCGGATCTCCTTGATCGTCCATTTTTCCTATTCCAGATTTTTCTCTCTCTTCTTTAAAAGCATCTGCAAATTCACATTTACCCATAAGTATTGTTTTTGTTGTTTATAGACCAAAACAAATATCTGCCTTTACTTAGATATATAAATTCTCTATTTCATCAAAAAAATAAACTATTTTATCAGCATTTAATTTAAATAAAATATTAATCAATTAAATAAGCTATATTTAATTGATTTTTAAGAGTTATTTACTAATAATATTTAGCATTAAATGAAGCCTATATTAGAAACAATTCCGTTAGGAGTAGAAAAAAGTATTATAGCTTTTAACTACATAAATAAAGATTTTGAAACCCCTTGGCATTTTCATCCACAATTAGAACTAACCTATATTGAAGAAAGCTATGGAACAAAATTTATAGGTGACTATGTTGGTGCTTATGAACCAGGAGAAGTAGTTCTAATACAATCTAATGTACCACATTGTTGGACAAACGATAAAAATACAACAGCAAATTCTAATTCTTATGTTGTACAATGGAACAAAGATATTTTTACAAAAACACCTGAATTACAAGAGTTAAGCACCTTATTCCATTTAGCCTCTAAAGGCTTAATTTTTAATGTAAATGAGTGTAAAACACTTGTTCCTTTGTTCAAAAAAATTATAACAGAAGAAGGAAGCAGCTTGTATGTATCTTTACTGCAACTCTTATTAAAGTTAACAACTATTGAACATAAACCGTTATCTAACAGTAGTTTTACAAAAAACATATCTAACGAGTATACTAGCAAAATATCTAAAATTCATTTATTTATAGCTGAAAATTATAGTCGAAAAATTTACTTAAAAGAAGTAAGTAAAGAGGTAAATATGTCTGAGCAATCTTTTGCTCGGTTTTTCTTGAAAATTATGGGCAGAACTTTTTTTGTTTTTTTAAACGAATACCGCATAAATATAGCTACTAGAATGTTACTACATACCAATAAATCTGTGTCAGAAATTGGTTATGCCTGCGGATATGAGTCTCTACCTTTCTTTTTTAAAAAATTTAAAGAAATACACAATTCTTCTCCTGGCAACTATAGAAAAGGCTAAAATAAATTAATTGGTTAGTATCTAATTATTTTACAAAATGCCATTCAAAATTATTGAATTTTTGAGAAGAAAAAGTAGTCATTAACTTTGTAAGTTCTTCTATAGACTCTATATCTATTTCGCACTTATCTGTATCTAAAACAAGTTTTTTACTTTGTTTAAACTTCTCCTTAAAATCTGAATTTTTAGTAAGTTCTTTTAGCTCTTGTAAATTACAAGAATTTATATGTTCTGTTTCTTTTAGATATCCTTTCTCCTTAGTGTTTATGTGTTCCTGACTCGTTTTAACTAAGGAATAAAATTTCTTGGCAACAATTTCTCCTATTCGTTGTAATCTATTGTTATTTATAACATTACCATATAAATTGTAGTTATCTACATTGGCACTTATGTATTTTACATCTTTCGTTTTTAAATACTTCTTAAAGTTTTTATCGTATAAATTATGTAACTCTTTATTGTATTTATCTAGAAGATCATCGTTAATTAAATCATCTATATAAACGCCATTAAAATTTACCCAAATAGGTGTAGATGCTATTAATTCTATATGAATATTTATATAATTACTAGCTTCATCAGATGCTTTAAAATGATACTCGTATGCCAACGGAACTTCTTTAAATGGAGTAAAATTAAAATCGGTTTGAAGAAATTTAAAGTGTGTTTCTACAGCGTATTTAACTTCATAAAGTAAGCTATTCATAAAAAACAATTTTTAGCCTGTATACTAATATTCTTCAATAGTTGTAATTATTCCGTTTCTATAAAAAACTCCTATAACATCAGTGGCATTGGAGTTTATTGACTCTAGTGATACCTCAAAATCTAAACTTTTACCATTCATTGAGTATATTGCAGCTAGATAAAAATCTTGTTTCCAATTTAGATGTTTCTCAATTTTTCCGCAATTACCTTTAGCTATCTCTACCTCTAACTTTGAAATAAATTTGGTCTTCCAATTCTCTATTAATTGACTCGCGAAATTTAAATGGTTTGCAAACGGACCAGATTCATTTCCTTCTAAAAAAATAGAAGTTTCTTCTGCTTTAGGCTCTAATGATACCGTTGTAGACCAAGAATAAATTTTAGTCTTGTCTTTTCCTCTAACACGGTCACTTGTAATTTTACCTAATATAGGGTGAGTAATAGTCTTTTTTTTACCAAGAAAAAAGTCAAGCATAGTTGTTTGTTTCTAAGATTTAAAGATAGATTTTATTTGGTAAAGAATTAACTCTCTAATTCTTTCATTTTTTTAAGTATTAGCGGTACAAACAATGCAAATTTAGCATTAAAATCTTCTTGAGATGTTGCCTTGTTCATAGTTTCAACCATTGTAGACCAAGCTTTATGCAATGCATCTTCTATAGTCGTGTTATTTTCTGCAAACTCTATATTTAAAGCTTTTAAAAGGGGTAATGTATCATTATCTTCATAAAAACCAGATTCTTTTACCATAAAAAACACTTTTTCTAGTGTTGCTTCTCCTTTTAATAAATCTGTTACCGCTAAATTTCCTTTGTTAGCTCCCACAAGCTCAAAAGTATCTATCATTAAGTTTTGTACTTGTGGGTCTATATTTTCTTTTAAACGTAATTCGCTCATCAATTATTTATATTTTAAAATTTGCTGTTACTCACTAATAACAATTCCGTTTTTCATTTCTTCTTTGCTTGGTTTTTGAAACCAAGTTTCCATAAAATCAAAATTCTCTTTACTTACTTCAAACTCAAACGTATCTCCTTTTTCAGCATTTCGTTTCATTACTCGGTTTAGCCTAGTTTCTTTAGAAATATCTAAAAAGTGAGTTTTAAGCTGGTATCCATTAATCTCTGCAAAATTTCTAAACTTTTCTCTGTGATCATATTTAGAAAGACCAAGGTCTAATATTGCATCTGTTTTAGAAGCTTCTAACTGCTGTACCAAATTCATAATTAGTACTTCTGCCCTATCAATTCTTTCTAAAAACCACTCTAAACCGTCTTCTGGTTTTTTATCGGCAAGAAATAATGCATTATTCCATGTATCAATAGAGAAAATTATTCCGTTTGTTTTACTTTTCAACTCGTTTGCATAAGTTGTTTTTCCGGAACCAGTATTTCCTACTATTAAGTGAATCATTTTTATGTTTTACAAATTATTAGTAAACTTTTTACTTTTTATTCTTCTAACGGTACGTGACCAACAATACTACCTTCTTTAACTACAAAAAGCATATTAGCTATAGGTGCATTACCAAAACTATCGTCTTCCCAAGTGTGCTTATGTAAATATAGAAATGCGTTTATTAATCTTTTATCTGCATCTTTAGAAATAACCATCATACAAGTTCTTCTTGGTATAGATACTAATAATTCTTCTGCTTCTAGCATTTTATGAGCTTTTAGCATATGATTAACAGACAAGATTCTTTCACTAGCAAAATCGGTTCCGCTAGAGGCTAAAGATTTATTCTCTAATGCTTCACAAAATTCGAATTCAGTTTCATAATTTTCTAAGTTAGCAAATGCTTCTTTTAAGATTTCCTGACCATCCTTTTTTTCTAAATCTCTTTTTGTAAGAAAGATAAAATTATCTGGCGTATCGTAACCATAACCAACTACAACTTCTAAATCACCATCTTCATCACTCCCAATTAAATTAGATTTTAGAGCTCCTGCCTTAATACCAACCCAATTGGCAGGCTTTAAAATTGGATAAATTTTATAATCTCCGCTTTCTGCTTGTTCCGCTAATTTTGCTATTTCCTCTTCAGATTTGTCTTTACCTACTATAGTTTTACTCATATTATTTGTTTTAAATTACTTAAACTTATAATGAAATTATAGTAAATACTTTAAGTAATAAAACCCTTTTTATAAGTGTAGCTAACGGTTTTATATTTGATGTTTGTTGAACTAATTTAAATTTTCGCGTTTAATTTTTTTTAGGATTTGGAGTAAGGCTATTGTTCATCCATTCTAATTTTAGTTTCATTTTAGATGATTTCTCCCAGTTAAATTCACTATTACTATCTTCAGAGTCTTGACCGTTTTCTTTTATGTAAATAATCTTATTTTTTTCTCCTAACTCATCATTAGAAAAGTAAATGTTTTCTGATTCCCAATACCCTATCAACTTTAAAATTTTTTATCTACTCCAAGGTAATCGCATTCTTGTGCGTTTCCTAAATAGTACAGTATTACTATTAGTATAAATAAAAAGTGTTTCATTATTGATTTTTTAGTGTTTACACTACTCTATTTTATGCTGATAAATTAATTTCTAGTTTTTAACTCTTCCTTTATTTTTTTCATACTAATGATGTTAATAGGGATCATACTTCCTGTTGAAAAAGCAACCACCATTAATGGTATAAATACACCGTTATTATCTTTTAGTATTAAACCGTATATACATATTGTAAATAACAAAAATACAACCACACTAAGTGCTATGGTTATTGCTTTTGTCATATTTAATTCTCCTGTTAATTTATCTGTTGACTTATCTTTTAGATCTTGTGTTTTCATCTTGGTTTTTATTGTTTGGTTGGTTTGTATTTAAATATACTTTAAAAGAAAAGCTACTAACGCCATTATCATTAAATAAGTAATATTCCCTAAAGCGTATGCAAAAAATGATTTTAAATAATTCTTAATTTTAAATTCTCCAAAAAATTGACCAATAGCCCAAATAATATATATAAAGTAAACTAAAGTGCCAATAAGACCTATTATCGCACTATTTAAAACTGAAGCCAAAAGAATAAAAACTCCTAGAATTATAAAGGATTCTCCTAATACAAATGATAAGAGAATAAAAATTTCATAAATATTATAATTTGTTTTTCTATAAAATAGCTTTATCCAAAATGCAATAAAAACTCCCATTATTAACTGAGAATAGCCAAGATTATTTTGCGACCAATCTCCAATTTCTTTAGATCTTAGTTTTCCTTTTAAGCCTTCAATTTTATCAATATTAAACAGGCTAAAATTAATATCTAATAGACTAATAATTAAAGAAAAAAATAAGGATGTAAAAATTAGAAATATAATTGGTTTTACATACTTTTTTCTATCTTCAAAAAGAAATTCTCTAACCGATTTACCAGGCTTAATCAGTAAATTTTTTATTGTTAAAAAAAGTCCTTTTTCTAAATTAAGTAAACCTTTAATTTCATTGTACAGATAGTCCTTGTCAATCCTTTTTAACTCAGATTTACGCCCTGCAGTATCTCTTAATTCTTTATTCATTATAATTTATTAATCTTAAAAAGTTAAAAGAAAATGCTTTATCATCTACAATATTTCTGTTTAAGTTAAACCTTAATTATTTACTGCTATTAACTATTATTTTTTCTTTTTAGGCATAATAAATAGATAAAAAATTATTGTTGCAGCAATAGCAACAATTATAATAAGTGTAACTCTAGGCATATTTTAGGTTTTTATGAATTATAAAATTTTAAGTATCACAAGAAACATCGTCCCATTCTGCATCCATATGGTTTACAAGCCAATTTAGCGCATAATGTCTCTCGTACACAACACCACCGTGAACTTCTTCTAACTGTTGTTCGTTTATTCTAGCATCTACACAGGCCCAATCTAAACGGTAATACAAATCGTTTACATCTAATATTTCTGATGTGCTTCTTAATTGAGTTTGTGCATTAATAAAATCCCACGGGTTTTTATTTTTTCCTATAGGATAATCTTCTATTGGCACATTATTTAAATCTGCTAATTGATTAGGAAAACCTAAATCATCTACCTTATTTAAAGCCCAATAAAGCGTCCAAATGCACTCGCATTTCCAAGTTTCGTGATTTTTTTGCTCGTCTGTTGGGTTTTCTAAAAATACTTTTTCTTTGGCTGTTACCAAATTAGACAAATTATGTTCTAAAATATAGTTAATTGCATCTGCAGCAGACATTGTATTAAATGCAACCTGATTGGTAATTGCTAAAATAGTTAGGCGTTCTGCTACTTCTTTAGCAGAGCGTATTTTTACATTATTTTCACTATCTATAAACGGCAAGTGTTTATTTACTTTTATGTTTTTAGACTGAATAAAAGCATCGTTTTTCTCTTTTCTTATTTTTTGATCCTCAGTAATTTCTACTTGCGGCTTGTCATAATACTTAGAGTCTATATTTACGGTTAAATCTTCTATTTCGCACTTACCAGTAGCGTCTATAATTAGGTCTAAGTTTTTATCTAAAAAATGCTGACCATTAGATTTTGATATAATAGTATCTGGTTGAACAAAAAGGATAGCATCTAATTCCTGAGCCAAGTTTTGTATCACCTCCTTTAGATTTTTAGTTGTTCCACTTTCTTGCTGAATAGAAAACTCTGAGTTTATTGTTTGCACTTTAGCCAAGCACAAACCTTTTACCTTATCGTTAGTTGTTGGCAACGAGTTTATATACCCATACAAACCTTTTAGATTCTCGTTTAAAGGGCACTCTTTACTTTCGTGAATTTGATAATCTGGCTGTAATCTTTCTCTTTTATTAATTACCAGCTTACTGTCTTTACCAAATAACCCACCTTTAGTTTCTGCTGTTATTAGGTTAGAATTATCTGTAGTAGTAACGCTTATATTTACATTAGAAATACCTTTTTCTAGTACTTCTACAATTTTATCTACACCTATTTTATGTGTGTATACGGTACAAATCATATTTATTTACTATTAAGAATTTATAGTTTTTTAATTTTTATATATTGATGTTAAGATTTAAACAATCATTCCTGATTTCTTGTTATTTACAAGCTGCACATAACCAATAAAATAAAAAGGGATATTATCTTCTACTCCATTTACTAAACGCTTTTCAACTTTGTCATTAGCTATAATTGAAGCTTCAAAATTAGGCTGACCAGTAACAAGAATTGGTTGATTTAATTTATCATACCAAAAATATTTTCCTCCAAAATTTTGTCTTGCTACTTCAAAAATATATGAGCCAACTGACGTAATTATATTTTGTTGTTGTTCATTATTCATCTCAGTATAAAAACCTGAAGCTTCTTCTAAAATATTTTCAACAACTTCTAAACTCTTAACGGAATAATCTAACCCTTTAAAATTTTCTGAACTGCTCCTAACAAAGAATTCAGCAGACTTAGTCATATCACTTATAAATTTGTTTTGTTGATCATCTTTAGATGTTTCACTTTTATTTGTATTGTTATCTTTCTTTCTAAAGAAATTAAATAGACCCATTTTTTATTTTAATTATTTTTTATTAGCCATTGCTAAATTGTATTCCTTAACTAATTTTTTTAGTTTAAATTTTAAAGTAATTGTGTCTTTAAATCCTAAATCTAAATTTTTCATAATATGATTAGGATTTTGCTTTCTAACATAAGCTGTTTGTATTATTGTTTCCTGCACAACTTTAGTACTAATATAACCAACTTTGTGTTTGTGAGTCTTATTTCCTATTTCTATTTTTTCTTCGTGATATCCATTGTGTAGTAAAAATCCAAATCCACAATAAACGGCATTCAATTCTGTTAAAAGTTCATTCTCTTTTACAAACTCTTTTTCAATGTTATGTTTTCTCATTAAATAATAATGCGACATTTCGTGAGCTAAAATTGCTATTTTTTGATGAAAATTTTGAGTATTTGTATTTGCATTAATATAAATACAATTTAAATCATCTATCATTTCAAACTTTCCGGCTTCAACATTGTTAAGTGTTAAGATCTTTATAGGCTCTTTAATTAATAAATGTTCACGCATTTCGTCTGCAATTATTTGCAATTTTTCCTGAAGATTTAGTTCATAACTAAATGGTTTATGCAATAAATTTTGCGTAAGTTGATAATTACTTTTTGTGCATTTTTTAGGTAAAGATTCTTTTAAAAACATTAAAATTTTTAAAATTCTTGGTTTCTCAACCTCATAAAAATAATCTTTCAAATTTGGGTATATTTTAAGTTATTTATGAACTCCTTTTATCACATCTTCGTATTAAATAAAAGTTATTACTCTCAAAAACAAAAGATAGTTCTTACAGTGAGTAATTTAAAAATTGTTTTTTAATGTGGCAAGCAATTACTCTATATAAGTATTTATAGAGCAGTCTAGGTTGCAATTTTTTACAAGCATTTTTCTAAAACCTATAGCTAGGTCATAGTTATCAAAAATAAGAGCTTCAGTAATACTATCACTCAATATTAGTTGCTGCAACAAATACTCTACTACGTATTTATTTTCTGCTGTAAAAAGTACAAATTTAGTTGTATTCAACCTGTTGAGTTTGTTTGTCTAAGATTTTTCAAATGTAATAAAACCAAATTAAACTTATAATATAAAAAGCCCTTCTATAAAAATAGAAGGGCTTTTACATCAATCTAAAAAATTGATATTATCTGTATAATGTAAAGTGACCAACAAACTCTCTAGTATCGCTTTCACCATTTAACTTAATTACATACCAGTAGTCTCCGGTAGGTAAATCTGTATTTTGGTATAAACCATCCCAGCCTTGTTCGTTATCTTTTAACTTATAAACTTCTCTACCATAACGGTCAAAAATAGTAATATAAATATCTGGAAACTGATCTATGTTTTTAGGTATCCATAAATCGTTTTGTCCGTCACCATCTGGTGTAAAGAAATTAGGAATTTCTATATCTATAAACTCCATAAATATGGTTTGTATAGACTCGCATCCGTTTTCATCTACTACTCTTACAGTATACGTATCGGTTTTCTTAATATAGAACGTATTATCTTCTCCGTTATTAACATCGTTAAAGTAATAAGTATATCCTGGTTTACCGCCAGTACCTAAAGCAGTAATCTCGTTTATACTTTGCTGCTCTACAAATAACGTTAATGGAGCAAAATCTTCAATTTCAAAATTGATTGTATTTGTACAACCATTTGCGTGTGCAATTGTTATAAAGTGCATACCAGGTGCCATATTTGTAAAGTCTGGACTTAACACCATTAACGCAGGGTCTGCAGTATCTAAACCATATAACACATCTGATGTTACTGTTGGATCTTCAAAAATAAGCGAAATGCTATTGTTTGGAGTATCGCCAGTACACTCGTAAATTACTTCTGGAGTAACATTTAAGTTTGCACCTGCTTCTATTTCTATAACCTGGTTAGTTATACAACCCATTGCATCTTTTACAAATATTACATAACTACCGCTTGCTAAATCTGTAAACAACATTCTGCCTTCTACAAAATCTGCATCGTCGTTACTATTTATACTTGTACTGTATGCAGATGTACCACCAGTTGCTGTAACCGTTATAGTACCATCTTCTTCACCTGCACAAATTTCTGGTGTAGATGTTAAACTCATACTTAATACTTCTGGTTCTGTAATAGTAAATTCTACTAACTCAAAACAACCCTTAGCATCTTGTACAATAACACTGTAATTCCCAGCTATTAATTCATCAAACGTATTTTCATCATCAAACTGATTTAAGTTTGGAGATATTGCATATTGATAATCACCTGAACCACCTGTTACATTTAAAACAATACTACCATCATCATCACCATTACAACTAACGTTAGTAATTACTGGAGTTGCATTTAATGCTGTTGGTTCTGTTATTGTTATTACAGAAGACATTGTTTCACAATCTTTACTTTGTACGTTTACATAATAAGTACCCATTGGCAAGTCTGCAAATATTTCTGATGTTTGGTATGCTCTAACCACTGTTGTTAAAGCTACATCAGAGAATAAACCGTATTGGTAATTACCAAGTCCGCCATCTGCTCTTGCACTAATTAATGCTGTACTTTCTCCGTTACAGTTAATTATTGCTGCACTAGTATCTATTGCCAATGTTAATGGCGCTATTGGAGCAATTACAACCTCGTTAGATAATGTAGAAATACAGTTAAAGTCATCTTTAACAAAATATTTATATGTACCATCTGCAAGACCTGTAAACAGATGTGTATTTGGTCCGTTTGCATTGTTCATTGCTGTATATGTTACACCATCTGCACTCCACGTATAAGGACCTGTACCACCAGTTGCAGATAATTCTAATTCTGCACCTGTTGTACAACCTAATGCAGTTGTTGTAACTAATCTTCCGGCTGGTTTTAATGGATCTACAATTTCTAATATTGATGATTCAAAAGAACAGTTAATGTCATCAAAAACACTAATGTTATAAAAACCTGGTCCTATGTTAGAAAAGGCTGCTGTAGTCTGACTAACTGTGCTTGATAGCAAAGTAGTACCAGCTGCGTCATCATATGTATTTAAAATATACCTGTAATTAGGTGATACATTTCTTGTATTTAAACTTATAGATATAGATGCATCATTATCTCCAGCACAAACTAAATTAGTTGCAGCTATTGTTCCTGATATTGCATCTGGTACTAACAGCTCAAAAGCATTAGAGAATGTGTCTGCACAACCTAAAGTATCTTCTATAGTTACAGAATATTCACCCGCATCTAAATTCTGAAATATGAACGAGTTAACATTAGTTTCTGTAGTACTTACCATAGTAACATTATTTACAATAGTAATAGTATATGGTCCAACACCACCTGTTGGCTTAATATTAGCTGTTCCCATATCATTAGTACAACCTGCTTCTTGATATACAACTGGCTCTAAACCTAATGCTGCACTTGGCGTAGTGATACTAAATATTCTGTTTTGAGTACAACTTGGAAAACCATCTTGTATAACCTCTACTCTGTAGTTACCTGCAGGTACATTTACTGGAGCAGTTGGTCCAAAACCAGTAGAGTTACCATTTCTAATTGCAATACCATCATCTGTTGGATCTGCTGGCGTACCATTTGTTTGGTAAACTCTAAAAGTGAAATTACCAGTATACGTAGGATCGCTCATTGTAAGTCTAATTTCACCTTCATCCCCAAAACAAACCACATTAGATAATACCTCTACATCTACAGTAAACGTATTAGGTTCTTCTACAATATGCTCTACTGTAATTTTACAACCTGTAACCGTATTTTCTACTAAAATAGTATGTGTACCTGGTTGTAAATCTGCAAATACATTTGAAGCCTGCGGTGTTCCACTTGGCAATAATGTAAATTGATAATCTCCTGGATTAGTTGCATAAGTTGAAATACTACCAGTAACATTTATACTAATATCTTCTCCTAGATTAGCACAACTAATAGCATCGTCTACAGTTACTGAAGCCAAAATTAATTGATCATAGGCATTAACAGTTACTGTTTCTTCTGCACTACATCCATTATCATCAAAAACACGAACAATAACATTTCCACCAGCATAATCTGTATATGTGTATGTTGTAGCAGTACCATTTTGCAAGATAGTACCTGTTGCAGCATCCTCAAACTCATAACGAGCATATACGTTACTACCTCCTAAGATACTTGACGCATCTAAAACAATAGTTGCATTGTTACTTGTATTATCTGTTGTACATCCAAACTGATTTACTGTAGGTATAGCAAACGTAATTATATTTGGCTCACCTACTATAATAGTAGTTTTAGTTGTAACACATCCGTTAGGGCCTGTTCCTGTTACTTCATATGTAGCAGCCGCAAGATTTATAAACGAATTTGTAGCTGCATCATAAGTTGCAGCAGGTGTTATTGTATATGTTAATGGGTTATTTCCATTGTTTATTTCTACAATTTTAATAACACCATCTGTTCCTCCATTACAAGTAACATCTTTAGGTGTTGCTGTAAAGTCTGGTTGTATTGCCGCAGGAACATTTACAGTAAAGGTTCTTAAACATTCTGGTGTAGATGTGTTTGTATCATAAACCTCTACAGTATAAACATCTGCATTAGGTAAAGAAGCAGTATCAGATGTTGTAAACGCTGTTCTTGCTATAACTTCTAATGCTGATGAGTTTAAAATTCTATACTCATAATTACCAGAACCTTGTGATGCTCCAATTAAAATTTCTGCGTCATTAGTACAACCTAAGCTTTTTTCTAAAGTTGCCGATGCTTGCAATGTAGGGAATACCTCTACTGTATCTGAATCTGTACAACCATTACCATCTTTAACAAAAACAGTATAGGTATTTACAGCTAGATTGGTAAATACTCCTCCATTGTCTACATACGTAACACCACCATCAATAGAATATAATAATGTTGTTGAATCACCAGCAGTAGTATTTATTGTTACCGTTGCAGATGTATTACAATTATCTACATCTACACTTGCTATTGCAGGTGGAGCAGATAAAGACATATTTATAGTTCCTAAAGGATACTCACAACCGTATTGATCACTAATGCTAACAGCGTAATCTCCAGCAGCAGAACCAGCAGGTATCTCTAACGGATTATCTGTTGTACCAGTTGCTACAGGGTTTCCTAAATCATCTGTAACTGTAAACGTATATGTACCTCCACCACCTGTGATATTATCTACAGAGATAAGACCTGGATTAGCACAGGAAATATCTTCTAATTTATTTAAAGTTGCAGTTATAGGCTCTAATTCTTCTAACAATAAATTCTCTGAAGCTGATATACACGTATCTGTAGCACCATCAATTTCTGTTATTTGAATAAAGTATTCTCCCTCTGGTAAGCCAGTTATACTAACATCTTGAGGAGAAACAAAACCTGTGTTTCCTCCACTATCCGTAACTAAAGTTGCTGTACCTGTAGACATATCATATAGCTCCCATCTAAATTGAGAACCATAAGGAGCTTGATTATCTGTAATTGTATATGTAATACTACCATTAGAAGCACCATCACAAGAAGGTGTAGAAACAAAATCTATTTCTAAAGGTAGTGGGTCTATAATATCATTTACATTTCTATCACTCTGACGCACACAACCGTTAAAATCACGTACATAAAACACATAAGTTCTACCTGGCACTAAACCTGTCCATGTATAATTACCATTACCTGCGGGAACAGTTACTGCAGAACCTGAAGTGTCATTAATCGTCCCACCTGCAAACCAAGTAGCAGTAGCAGGGTCAAAATTTGATGGATTATCTGAAAAAGCATACTCATAACCAGGTGTACCCTCTGTACCTTGTACTTTTACTTGTAACTCGTTACAATCTACCACAATTGCAGTTAATTGAATATCTAAATCATCTAAAGGATAAGGGATAGTGAACCTTGGGAAATCTGTTTGACAAATTGTATTTCCAAAACCATCTACCGTTCTCATAGAAGGATAAACACTTTCTCCTGATAAATAACCTGTTAATATATCTGATGTTCCTGGAACCGAATTATCTGCAGTCCAAGTAGCACCTCCATCAGCACTAAATTCAACTGTTCCTAATGTACTTGTATAGTTAAAAAATTCAAAACCATAATCATTAGGGTCTACACTAGAACAAGAAGATGGTAAAACACCTCTATATTCACCTGTTAACTCATCTGGGTTGTTAATAGTTACATTAGGAGTAGTTGTAACTGTACACCCACTAGCATCTGTAATATTAATTGTATAATTACCAGGCGTTAAATTATAAAACGTTTTTGTGTTATCTATTACGTTGGTAGCTGTCTCATTTGAAGCTCCTGCGTTATCTAAATCTATAATTTCATACGTATATGGTGCTATACCAGACGTTACCTCTACAGCTATAGTTCCTAAACCATTATAACATTCAGGATCTGTTGGTGTAGCAGTAAAAGTTAAAGGAGTTGCTGGATTCACTGTTACGGTCTCCATAAACTCACAATGTGGGTCTGCTGCACCGTTGTCCCATACATATACATCATAAGTGCCTGCATCTACAGCAGCTACAGTTAATGTATTTGTTGTGCTAAAGTCTGCAGCCGTTACTGGAGTTGTAGTTGCAACAAAAGCATAAGCTAAATTACCATCTCCACCAGTTGCATCTACAGTTATACTACCATCTGCACAAGAACTAACATCTACAACATTTACTGTTGCATTTAAAACAGGTTGTATATCTATTGTCTTTAAAACTGATACACAACCAAAAGCATCTGTTACTTCTACATCATAACTACCATTAGCTAAACCTATAAATGTATGTGTTACACCCGTTGCTGGTGTTGGAGTAATCCAAGAACCACCATTTATTCTAAAATTATAGTCACCATTACCACTTGTAACTGTAACAGTTACTGTAGCGTTATTAGCACCATCATAACAAGATGTAGCAGTTAAATCAAAATCTATATCATCAAATTTATCTACTGTTATAGCTATAGTTGATGCAACCTCGCACCCTTTTGCATCTTTAACACGAACTACATAATCTCCTTCAGTAACATTTATAAAATCTACTTCTGTTTGGTATGCTCTAACTATAGAGTTATCTGCAGCTCTTTCTAACTGATACTCATAACCTGGAGAACCACCTGTAGCAGAAGCTGTTAATGTTGCTCCTGTATTAAAACAAGTGTACTCTGCAGTTTCACCTAAACTAGGTACTATTGCTGATGGCTCTGTTAGGGTTGCATTAAAGTTTGTAATACAAGCGTTATCACTAACCTTACGAACTTGTACATTATACGTACCATCTGCTAAACTTGCTGCAGTTGTTACTGGTGATGTTAAAGATGTTACCCAGTTTGTACCACCATCTACAGAATATTCAAATCCTGTTGCTGCATCAAAATTAGAAACTTCAAAACGAATATTACCATCTGAACCACCATTACAATTAGGATCTTTTGTTCCTAGTAATGCTGCACTAAACTCTTTATTATCTTCTACTACAACAGTAACATCTGCGGTTTTTTTACATAATTCTGGTGCCTGTGAAGCTTGTATATCATCTATAATTAAATCATTACCATCGTTACTGTTTACATTGTTACGTATAACAATACCTACAGTAGTATTAGCACCTGGGTTAAAGGTTACTGTACGGTTATGCCAATCATCTACATTTGTATTTTTAGGAATCTCTGCTGTTGCAACACTAGAAATAACAGTACCAGAAGCATTTACTAACTCTATTGTCATTTCTGGATTATTACCACTACCACCAACTTGCATTAAGTTGTATGCCCATAAAGAGAAGGTAATATCTTGATTAGGTAATACCTCTATTCCTGTTCTAGACCATAAAACACCATTTAAAACAGGTGAAGCATATACGTCTGAAAATGTACTAACATCTATAGCTAAGAAACGACCGTCTGTTAAACCTGTATGATCATTAGGACTTCTAAAAGTAGGAACAGGATTGGTTACTAAATTAGTAACAGTATATTCACCATTAACTAAAATACCTGCAGGACCTCGGTTACAAGCTGTTGCTGCACCACTTTGTGGTTCATAACAATAATCTGATCCTATTTCTGCTATTTGTGTAGTTACACCTGCTCCAAAATTCTCTAAGAAAAGAGTACTTTGACCTGGCGTTATTGTTGTTCCATAACCTACTGTAATAGTTTGTGTACCATTAGTTACTCCAGTAAATATGTTATTATCTGCTGGTGTATTGTCTGTACCATTAAATTTATAAGTAAATGTAAAATCTGTTGTATTAGAAGGTGTTATAGTTATAGTACCATCACCATTACAAGCATAATCTACTACACTCGTAAAGTTTGGATCTGCCATTACTGTTGGCACTGTTAAATCCATAGTAAAAGAACAACCTAAAGCATCTTCTAAAACCAATGTATAATTTCCAGGAGCAAGATTTTGAGAATCTAAAGCACTAAAACTAGCACCGCCGTCAAAACTATATTGGTAAGGACCTTGACCACCAGAAGGGTTTAATATTTTTACTAAAGCACCCAATGGATTACAAGAAGCGTCTTCTATAATAGAAGCTGAAGCCGTTAATCTAAATGGTTGATCTATTTCATAATCTACAGTTGTTATACAACCCGTAGTTGGTGTAGTACCACTAGAATCCATAACAGTAATAGTGTGTATACCAGCAGCTAAATTATCAAACGTATTTGGTGTTTGGTACGTTGTACCACCGTCTAAACTATATCTATATGGAGCTGTACCGCCTGTAACATTAATTGTTAAGGTTGATGTAGCAGAATCTGCACACGTAATTGTACTATGTGTCGCTGTTATTTCTGGTGCTCCTAAATCTTCAATAGTAACCGGAGATGAAATAGCATAACAACCATTACCGTCCCTTAACACAAAAGTATATTCTCCTTCTTCATTAGGATAATATGTTAATGGAGTTCCACGGTATCCAAATAAGAAACTAGTATTTTCAGTAAAAGCAGAATCTGGAACAGAAGCCTCATCAGCATACAATAACACACCATTTTTACTATAAATAGCCATTTCATAAACAGGACTTGGCAATCCGCCTGATGGTGTTAGATTAATTATACCTGAATTACACGTAATGTTTTCTGATGTAACAGCTACTAATTTTAGTTCTTCTATACTTGTAACGGTTATGCTTTGCGAGTTTTCACAACCATCCTGCGTTGTTGTTAATACAATATAGTTTCCTGGAGTAAGTCCTGTAAATTCATGCGTGTTATCTTTTTCTGTAGGATGATTACTTATTGGAGAACCATCACCACCATTAGTACCATCGTCTAAACGAAGTTCATAACTATAATTAGGTAATGCATTTAAGACTTGTACACGTATTACACCACCAGTATTACAATCTTCTGGTGTTGTACTTACTGTTACTGTAAAATCATCTTTTCTTATACCTATATCTTCTGTTTCAAAAACACAACTACCAACGATAGGTGTATTATCTGCTGGGTTTAATTGTGTAGCTTGTACTTTATATGTACCGCTAGCAGCAATGTCAAAATTTGGTCCGTTACTGGCAGAAAAAGGAACAACAATAGCTCCACTAACTGCATCTACTAACTGAAAACCATACCCTGATCCAACATTTGTAATTCTAATGTTACCATCTGTATCACATAAAATGTTTTTAGAGGTATATTCTATATCTAACTCATTCTTATATACTGTAAAATAAAAACGACTAAAACAACCATTGTTATAACGAATAACAACTCTAAACTCTCCACTATCTGTAATAGTAAAATTGTCTAAATTAGATACTTCGTTCCAAGTACAAGTACCATTTTTATTACCACAATCATCACCTGCATCTGAACAACTAGTTTCATCTAATTTTTCCCAAGTAATACTTAATGCATCTGTAATACCTAATTGTATCGTAGCTTCGTCCGAAGAACCACATAAAAATATTTTAGGTAATAAATCTCCATCAATAGGACAAGTAGCAATTTCTCCTTGTAAATCATTATCTGGATTTACATCGCTATTTACTCGGTTAAAATAATCTACTACAGGGTTTGTTTGTGTTGTTCCAAAACGTTCAACTTTTATACGTTCTATTAAATTAGGACAACTACCATCTGATGTTTTCTCTACTATAAAATCGCCAACAACTGTTGTACGGTATGTAGCAGGGTTACCATCTGGATCACCGTCATTTAATACTGTATCTGCAGCATCTACAACGCCATTATTGTTTGTATCTAATACCCATTTGTAAGATACAAAGCCTGCTCCTGCAGTTAAAATAGCATCGTCTCCACAAAGTTGAACTGTTCTTGCTAAATTACATCCTGCTAAATCATTTAAAATAGAATTACTAGCAACCTCTACTGTTCTAGAACAAGCACCAATAGATGTTGAGCCACCCTCGTCTGTAAATGTATTTGTATTAATTGTTCCTTGATATGTAGAATATGCAATGTTTTCTAATGTAGAAGAACAAGCTGCTACAAAATCTGAACAATTTGCAGTAATTGAAACTTTTATTCTTATTACATATTCTGTATCCCCTACTTCTACTAAGTTATTTGGAATAGTAAAATTTAATGTATGGTTAGCAACATCTTCTGTATAAGATGCGCCTGGCGCACCAGAAAAATCTACTCCGTCTAAAATAACGTTCTCTGGTAGTATATTTCTAATAGTATAATTTGTAGCATTATCATCTCCTGTATTTTGAAAACGAAGTACATATTGCATTGTTTGACCAAGGCTCACTGCATCACCGTTAATATCATTACCCGATAAATCTTCAACTGTATTACCTAATAAAATTTCTGGTGCTAAAACGGCAACATAAGGTGCTGCTATTACTGTACCATCTGTAGGATCTACAGCTGGTGTTCCCGCACCGTATACTCCATCATCACCACCATCTGCATTATCATCTTTATAATATTCATTAGCATCACTACAACCATCACCATCACTATCTAGATCTAAATGATCTGGAATACCATCATTGTCTGTATCTAAATTAGCACAAAACCCTGTGAATGAATTTGTATTGTAGGCTAGAAAAGCAATATCTGCATTACTAGATAATTCTAAACGTAAAAATGCAACATCATTTATACTGCTAGCAGGTATACCAAATTCTGATAATTCAATGGTTGCTAAACGATAATCTCTGAATGTATTTGAAGAGAAAACACTCCCATTAGAGTTGTAAACATCTAAATTGTAAGAACCCACTACGGTAGATAGAGCTCCACTTCCAGAATCTTTTACCTGTACAGCATTACCTAAAGGGGCACCACTAGCATCGTATAAGCTAATAATATGGCCAGATCCTCCAGGTTGAGCAATTTGTGTTAATAAAATGTCCGGAACACCATCACCAATTGTAGATGCTACAATTGGGTCTATTTCATATACCCAATTATTTCCAATATTAGCTATTGCAGTACCTAAATCTAAACTATTTTGACCATTGGTTAATAATGGATTTAATGGGTCCGAGGTAGGATCGCCTACTACAGTTAAACCTAGTGCGTTATTAGCATCACCATCATTAAGGCTAGCTTCTATAGTCATTTCGCCATAGATATTATTAGAAGGTGTTAATCCCAACCAGTTAGATTCTGAAATATTTAAATCAACCGAACCGTCATTATTAGTATCAATACCATCCATCAAACCATTGTTGTTGGCATCAAAAATATCGTCATCTATAACACCTGTAGAAAAAGTAGTACCACCAGATGTAAAAGCTAATAATTCATGAGAAAGATTTGGTCTTATACTATTTATACTCGTAGAAGAGCTTCTCCATAAATCATTAAAATTTGTAAAAATTTCAGTTATAGGGGTTCCACCTTGAACTGTTGAAGCAGGAGTACCAAAAGTTACATCACCAGAAATAGTACAAAGTTGTTCTACAGAATCATAGATACCATCATTGTCATCATCTAAGTCTATAGAATCAATAACACCATCCTTATCATAATCATTATGCACAATAATTCTTGCAGAAGGGTTATCTGTAGTAATGTTTGTGTCAGTTTGGTCTTGCGTATTAGTAACTATATTTACTAAGCTCAATAAAGGTAATATATCTATTTCATCTCCACGAACTACTAATTCTAACTCTGCAGTATCACCACCATTAAGTGTTCCAATATTCCAAACATTACCACTAAAAGAGCCGGTAATTGTAAAGTTAGATACTAATGTTAATCCTGTTGGAATATTATCTGTAATTTGTAAATTTGTTATTGGGCCTAGGCCTAGGTTACGTACTTTAATAGTAAACGTAGCTGTTTCACCCTCCACAATTTCGGACTTATCTACCGTTTTATCTACCACAACATCTGGGTCACAATACAGTGCGTTAATTGGTTGAGAATCATACGTACAAGGTCCTTTAGTTCCTCTTACAAAGAATTCTCCTGCTCCCGATGGAGCATAATTAGGACTATTTGCTCCAGGAATAAGTACTCCATCTTCATACCATTGATATGCGTCAAAATTACCTGTGGCTTCAAATATTTCAGAACCAACAAAGCATCCGCTTCCTCCTCTAATCTCTAGAGTAACCTCAGGAACTGTATCAAAACCAGAAAAATATCCGGCAACACCTTTAGCCCCATCATATCCAAAAAATCCAACAGCTACTGGACCTGTAGATTGTACACTTATATTTCCATTTAAGTTAGGAATAAAAAATGTTTTCCAATCTGATGTACCTGCAACAGGTACAGAAGCAGGCATTGATGTAATCTCTGTACCATTTTCATACACCTTAATATTTGCATCTGGTGTATTTACTGCTGCAATAATAGTTACACCACCAGTTACTGTAGTTCCTCCCATATTTCTAATGTCTGGAATATTATCCATAACATCTGGCAACAAACAGTTTACTGGAGCAACAAAATTTAAACCTTGTGTGTACACTGCTGACGCACCTGCCATACATTGGTATGCGTAAGCATCTTTAGAAGTTTGCACAAACATATTTGCACCAACAGTATTAGACGAATAATAACTACTTGGTATTTCAAAATAATCTCCTTCATCTATGGTTGCAATTGGTGTTGTACCACCATTTACATATATATTAGTATTATCTGCTGTTCCTATTATTAAAGGAAACTCGGTAGTACCATTTGTATTACCATTACCTCTAACAAAAACATAATCTTTTCCTAATCTATTTTCTGGTACAGGCTGATCTATACCTGCATCACGATTTGATGAGCCAACCTGGCGACCAAAATTCATAGCACCATTACTAATAACGATATCCTTAGTAGAAGTAACAGAAGCACCAATCCAACCATCTCTTTGTGCTTGTGTTGGTGAGTTACCTACGTATGCTTCAAAAACAAAAGATTCATTTGCATTTAATGTTATTTGGTATGTATTATCTGTAATTCCTGCTACATTACCACCTAATCTAAATTCACAATTAGGATCGTACCCAGAAACAGTAACCAAAGTATTATCTTCTGTAGCCATAATACCTAATGTATTAGATTTAGAAGAGTGTTGTCCTAAATTTGGTACGCCTCCCCATTTAAATCTAGTACCCATTGCAACCCTTCCTTTAGATGTTAAAGATGCTGCCTGTGATGGTGAATATCCTCTATAATTTACGTAGAACTTATTACCACTAGGAGATTCAAATCGTAATCCACTATTGTTTAAAACAACACCAGTATTATTATTGTCTACGAGCGTTATATTATTATCACCATTGCCAAGTGTATATACAGCCGGACTAACATTTGATATATTAAATGTTGCTATTGGTGTTGTACTTGTTCCTCTATAGGCATTAACAGTAAATGTTGTTGGCTCTGGAGTAGACAAATAAACAGCTTGCTGTTGTATAGCTTGGTTGTTTTGTCCTTGCTTTAGCGGCGGTAAGTAATGAAGATCACTTAACTGAGCCTTCATAGATAAACTAAAGCCTAACGCTACTAAAATAAAAATAAGAATTCTTTTGATCATTGGGTATTTTTTGGTTCTCACTACGCGTGTTAATACTATCAAAAAGAACATTAAGTAGGCATAAAAACAATATTTTGTTGTAAAATGGCTATAGGTTGTTGCCACAATAACAATTGTGAACATCAGTAAAAATAAAAAGTAAAATGATTTTTTTATTTATGTAAAAAACATCGGTGAATGCACTGTTCTTTACCAATCGGAAGAAATTTGATAGCAGAAAAACAAAGTGAACTTCATCGCGTTTTTACGTATTTCATCCGATTTTTATTTTGTGTTTTTCAAAAGTTTTTAAAAAAATAGCAGGTTAGATTATAGTAATAATCTAACCTGCTATTTTTTGTTTTTAGAAGTGAAAATTATTTATTCTCCCATAAATCATTCATTTCTTCTAATGTTTTCCCTTTTGTTTCCGGAATAAATTTCCAAACAAATAATGCTGCTAAAACCCCCATTAAACCATAAATCCAGTATGCAAAACCGTGATTAAATTTTTCAATTAAATAACTGTTTTTATCTATCATAGGAAACGTCCAAGACACAAAATAATTGGCTATCCATTGCGCTGCAACTGCAACAGCTAATGCTTTTCCTCTAATATTATTTGGGAAAATTTCAGCCAAAAGAACCCAAGCAACCGGTCCCCAACTCATAGCAAAACCAGCAACATAAACTAGCATACAGGCTAAAGCAAAAACACCTAATGAACTGGTGTAAAATGCTGTACCTAAAGTAAACATAGCAATAGCCATACTTATGGCACCAATAATCATTAATGGTTTTCTACCAATTTTATCTACAGTTTGTATAGCCAAAACAGTAAAAAGTAAATTAATTGCCCCAACAATAATGGTTTGTAATAGAGCTGCATCTGTACCTGACCCCATACTCTTAAAAATTTCTGGCGCATAATACAATACTACATTTATACCCACGAACTGTTGAAAAACAGAGAGTAATACACCTATTATAATAACTGGTATACCATATGAAAATAATTTTGCAGAGTGATTGGTAACTGTATTTTTAATCTGATCTAAGATCAACACTGCTTCTCGTTCACCATTTACCTTAGTTAGTACATCTAATGCCTTTTTAGTGTTGTATTTTAAAACCAATGATCTTGGTGTATCTGGTACAAAAAATAATAAAAATAAGAATAAACTTGCAGGTATTATCTCTGAGGCAAACATCCACCGCCATCCAACGGTATTTAACCAAGTATCATCTCCTTGACTAGAAATAAAGTAATTAACAAAATATACTATTAGCATACCAAAAATAATAGCAAACTGATTCATTGAAACTAACTTTCCTCTTTTATTAGCTGGAGCAATTTCTGCAATGTACAAAGGTGATAACATAGACGCTAAACCAACACCTATACCTCCAATAATACGATAAACAATAAAAGTATACATAAAAGTATGGTCTGCTTCTCCTATAGGTTTCACAAACAATTCTGGCATTGCGGAACCTATTGCAGAAACTAAAAATAGAGAAGCAGCTAAAATTAACCCCTTTCTTCTACCTAAGATTTTGCTAATTAAACCTCCAAACACACCCCCTATTATACAACCTATTAAAGCACTAGAAACTAAAAAACCCAAACGAGCATTAGCAGCTGTTTCTGATAAACCAAAAGGCAAAACAAAAAATTGTTCTAATGAACTTACTGTTCCAGATATAACTGCAGTATCATAACCAAAAAGGAGTCCTCCTAAAGTTGCTACCAAAGTTAATCTCCATAAAAAAAAGGTATTAGTGGATGTTTCCATAAGTCTGCCAGGTTGTTATAGGTTAGTAAAGGTGTTTTTAACTAAAAAAGATGTAAACTATAGTAACTAGTTTACATCTTTTTTCTATTGATCTATATATATTGATTTATAATGTTTTCAAACAATTCTTGCTTTCCACTTTTTAAATCTAGTTCACCATTTTCTTGTGCAATTTTATACAAATCCTGAAGGTTAAGCTTTCCTTCTTCAAACTCCTTACCTTTTCCTTCATCAAAAGAAGCGTAGCGTTGTGTACGTAACTCATCATAAGTAGAAGAAGTTATAATTTTATCTGCAGTTAGTAATGCCCTAGCAAAGGTATCTGCCCCTCCAATATGTGCTAAAAACACATCTTCTAAATCTGTAGAATTTCTACGAATTTTAGCATCAAAATTTACTCCACCTCCTTGTAAACCACCAGCTTTTAAAAATACCAGCATAGCCTCTGTTGTTTCTTGTATATTATTAGGAAACTGATCTGTATCCCATCCATTTTGATAATCGCCACGGTTTGCATCTATACTACCAAGCATACCTTCATTAGCTGCTACTTGCAACTCGTGCTGAAAAGTATGCTGTGCCAATGTAGCGTGATTTACTTCTATATTAATTTTAAAATCTTTATCTAATCCGTATTTACGTAAAAAACCAATTGCAGTAGCAGAATCAAAATCGTACTGATGCTTCATTGGCTCCATAGGTTTTGGCTCTATAAAAAACGTACCTTTAAATCCTTGAGCTCTTGCATAATCTTTAGCTGTAGTTAAAAACTGTGCCATATGGTCTAATTCTCTGCCCATATCTGTGTTTAACAAAGACATATAACCTTCTCTACCACCCCAAAACACATAGTTTTCTCCGTTTAAAGCAATAGTAGTGTCTAATGCTAACTTTACTTGTGCTCCTGCCCTAGCAACCACATTAAAATCTGGATTAGTAGCAGCTCCGTTCATATACCTTGGGTTAGAAAAACAGTTTGATGTTCCCCAAAGTAACTTCACTTTTGAAGCTTCCATTTTATCCTTTAGATAATCTGTAATACTATGAATTCTTTTTTCTGACTCTACTAAAGTTGAACCTTCATTAATCAAATCAAAATCGTGAAAACAATAATAATCAAATCCCATTTTTGTGATAAACTCAAATGCTGCATCTGCCTTATCTTTTGCTGCTTGTAAAGGGTCTGATGAAGTATCCCAAGGAAAATTCTGAGTTCCTGGTCCAAAAGGATCAGAGCCTTGACCACAGAAAGTATGCCAATATGCAATGGCAAATTTAAAGTGCTCTTTCATTGTTTTACCTGCAACTACTTGGTCTGGATTGTAGTATTTAAATGCAAGCGGATTTGTAGATTCTTTTCCTTCAAACTTAATGTCTCCTATACCTTTAAAGTATTCTTTGTTACCAATTAACGCCATATTATTTATGTTTTAAGATAGTTTCTAATTCGTTTTTCCATTGCTCATATGCCAATAGATATAAAGCTTTTTCTTTTAATGGTTTATATGTTTTTACAAGATCATTAGTAATACTATTATTTTTAAATGCTGTAAAATCGCCATCTATTACGCCTGCCGCTCTTGCCGCTCCAACAGCTCCTGTTGTATTATATATTTCTATTTCGTGACCAATTAATGTAGCCACTGTGATTGAAAAAATTTCGGATCTAAACAGGTTGTCGTTCCCTGCTCTAATTACATTAATAGTAGTATTATCATCTTTTAATATTTGCATTCCGTAAGCAAATGAAAAAGCAATCCCCTCTAAAGCTGCCCTAAATAAATGTGCTTTTGTATGTTTATTTAAATTTAGATTACAAAAATGGGTACCTATAGTTTTATTATTATACATACGTTCTGATCCATTACCAAAAGGAATTAAACTTAAGCCGTCCGAGCCAACAGAAATGTTAGATGCCATTCTATTCATTTCCTCATAACTACTTACTCCTAAATTATCTTTTAGCCAACGGTATTGTATTCCTGCTCCATTAATATTTAAAAGCTTACCCAATATGGGTTGTTTTTGAGTATAGTTAACGTGCGCAAAATGATTAATTCTAGATGTTTCTTTAGACTCTACATTGCTTGTAACAGCGTACACCACCCCAGATGTACCACCTGTAGCTGCAACTTCTCCATGTTTAAGCACATTTAAAGAAAGAGCGTTATTGGGTTGGTCACCAGCTCTATAATTTACAGGAATACCAACAGGCAAACCAGATGCTATGGATGCTTTCTGCGTTACAATACCCTGATTGGTAAAATTTGATACAATAGTTGGAGTTAAATCTGCACTAATACCATAATGTTCTAGTAAAAATGATGCCAATTCATCATTTTTAAAATCCCACAAAATTCCTTCAGACAATCCGTTTTTTGTAGTGTTTACTTCCCCGGTAAATTGCATAGCAATAAAATCACCTGGAAGCATATACTTATAAATCTTATTATATAATTCGGGTTCGTTATCTCTAACCCACTTTAATTTAGAAGCTGTAAAATTTGCAGGTGAATTTAGTAGTCTTGTTGCGCATTCTTTTTCTCCAATCTTATTAAACGCATTTTTTCCTATTTCTACGGCTCTACTATCACACCAAATAATAGAATTTCGTAAAGATTTTAATTGTTTATCTACAACAACTAAACCGTGCATTTGGTACGATATTCCAATACCTTTTATTGTTGATGCATTTATACCTGTTACTTTAATGGCTTTTTTTGTAGCCGTACAAACATGTTGCCACCATACATTAGGATCTTGTTCTGCCCAGTTTGGATAAGGAGCAATAATTTCCATTTCGGTTTCTGGTTCATTAAGTACAATTACCTTTTTACCTGTAATAGCATCTACTAATGCTACTTTTACTGAAGAACTACCAATATCATACCCTATATAATACATACTTATAAAGATTCTCTTATTATTAACTGTGTTGGAATATAACTTTGTAAAGGCCCTTCATTAGTAACAAAAGAAGCTGCTGTAGAGCCTAATGCCTTAAAATCTGTGGATATTACGCTTATGCCCTTGTAGATGAATTTTTTCATAGGGGTTTCATTATAAGATAAAAAACCTACATCCGTACCAGGTTCTAAATTCTGCTCTTTACATTGTTCTAAAAAGTTACCTAAAACTCTATCACTAACACTTATGTAAGCCTCATTTTTAACTACCTTAAAGTCATTTACATCTAAAACAACATCATAATCTAAATTGCTTTCTTTACAGAATTTTTTAAAATATGTAACCGTTTCAAACGGGTGATATGTAAATGTAGGATACACAAAAACTAAACGTTTGTATTTTTTAAAACTAGGGATAGCATCTTTTAATGCATTAGAAAACGAAGCTCCAAAATCTTGAAAAACATAATTATTATTTTCCTTTGCAAATATGTTCCAGTCAATTAAAAGTAAATTACTGGTATCAAAATCAGACAAAACCTCTGCTACTTCCTTATTATTAAAATTCATAACAACATACTTATAGTATTTACCTTTACTATTATTAAGTATGGTTTTAAAATTGTCTATTTTATAATGATGAAACTGTACATCTACAATTATGTTTTTAGGTAAATTATTCACAAAAGAATGATACAAAACCTCTTTATAAGCCTTAAAAGTATCTAAAACCAAAAGCACTTTTTTGGTTTCATTAGCTATATAATATCCCTTGTTTGGAACGGATACTACTACTCCATTTTCCTTTAAAATGGAATAAGCTTTAAATACTGTATCTCTAGATAAACTAAAATCTTTACATACTTTATTTACAGAAGGTAAAGCATCACCGTTTGTTAAAGCATTACTAGCTAAAGCATCATTAATTGCATTTACAAGTTGTAAGTATTTTGGAATATCACTATTAGAGTTAATTTTAAATTTCATAATCCGTTCTGTTCTGTTCTGGTTTGTCAAATATAAAATAAATTTTCTAAAAATAGTATTGACATTAAAATTGTAGGTAAATTCTTGTTTAGGATATGTTATTCAACCAAGAAAAGTATCACTTCATCTAAAAAACATAATACAAGGTCACTATTTCCTATTATAGTTAAAATAATGTTAATACTCAAAAACTATAATAAGCGTAATTAACGTATATGTATTGTAATCCATCAAATATATATTAGATGACTTACTAAATAAAAGTTAAAACCTTATAATGAAGGTAAATTCCTATATTGCGTCTTTATAATTTATTTTTGATAAACCCTACTTATGAATTACAACAAAAAGTTTAAATCTGTTTTTTTGTTACTAGTCTTATTGGTTTACCCTATTTTTAGCTTTGGAAAGCTTAATCCCGACTTACCAAAAGCAACAATAGATAGTATTTTAAAAAGTACAAACGCTACAGGTTCTACTTTAGAGTTGTTCAATTCTAAAAACGTATTTTCTTTTCAGAGTATCAAAAATGAATTTTCCGTTCCTACACCTATTCTTAATGATAGAAATGAAGCTGCAGCAGTTTTAGAAGAAATAGACTTAAAAGATACTTGGGTTAACACTCTTTCTAATAATGATATTGTAACCTTACCTGTTGGTATTAAAACCACCGTTAGTGAAGTAGAATACTCTATTGGTATAGCAAAAGCAACAATACACAAAGATTATACAGAATTAACCGTTTTTGCTAGAGTTAGATTGCCGCAAACTGATGATAATGGAGATCCATTAGAAATATTTTTTGGCGCAAACAATGTAAAGCTTTCTCATGATGGTGGAATTTTTGGTGATGCCAACCTTGTACTTTTAGGTGATGTGCAAATACCTTTTAACGCTGGGAATTGGTTGTTAGAACTTAAAGGTGGTTTTGACTATAAAACAGGAAATACAGATAACCTTACATACGTTACTATAGACTGTAATGGTGTAAAAGAAATGGGTTTAGCAGCTGAGGTACAATTCTCAAGGAGTTTAATTATACCTGTTACAGACCTTGGCGAACCGGAAGAAAAGTTTAAAAGCGTAAAAAGAATAGATGGTTCTACGGCACAAATTGACAATAGAGTAACAGGTAAATTTTCTATGGTCGCTAGTGGATGGAATGATATTGTAACTACCATAGATCTTCAACCATTTGCACTAGCAAAACACCCAGATAAATTTGTTTTTAATTTAAATGAAGCTACATTAGATTTTAGCGATACTCGTACTCCCGATATTCCTTTTCCTCAACATTACCAAGAAAAAGGATTACTATTGCCGAATGCCGAATTGTGGCGTGGTGTTTATGTACAATCTTTAGAAGTATCATTACCAAAAACCTTTAAAACATCAGAAAGTATAGCCAAACAAGAACGTGTTAAGTTTACTGCGACTGATATGATCATTGATAATAATGGTGTGTCTGGTCTATTCTCAGCAGAGAATATTATTCCACTAGATAAAGGAAGAACCAACGACAAAAAAGCTTGGGCCTTTTCTGTTGACTCAATTGCTGTAGAACTTACTACTAATCGTATAACTAGTGCTGAGTTTAATGGGCAAATAGTGCTACCAATTTCGGCTAAAAAAGAAGATACTCCTACGACCAAAGAAGAAGGCAAAAAACTAGGATTATCCTATAAAGGTTTAATAAGTGAAGAAGAATACCTTGTACGCGTTGCTACTGCAGATACATTAAACTTTAATGTATGGCAGGCTGAAGCACAATTACTACCTAATTCTTTTATTGAACTAAAAGTAGCCAATGGCAACTTTAAACCTAAAGCCGTATTAAATGGTCGTATGGCTATCTCCGCTAGCCAAAAAGAATCTTTAGAAAAGGAAGGTACCAAAGATGCTGATAGTACTATGGTTAATTTTAAAGGGATAGAGTTCCAGAATTTAGTACTACAAACAGAAGCCCCTATTTTACAAGTAGATTATTTTGGATATAAAGATGAAGTTAAACTTGCCAATTTCCCTGTTTCAATAGCAGATATTGCTTTTAACTCTAATGACCAAGAGGCTGGTATTTCATTTGATTTAAAAATAAACCTAATGGGTAAATCTGATAAAGGTTTTGCTGCGGATGCAAGATTGGGTATCATTGGTAAGTTTAGTGAGGAGAATTTTGTTCAAAAATGGAAGTACGATCGCATAGATCTTTCAGAAATAAATATTGAAGCCAATATGGGCGCCGTTAAAATAAAAGGAGGGTTACTCCTTATGAACGATGATCCTATTTATGGCAATGGCTTTTCTGGCAATATAGAAGGTACTTTTAGTGCTTTTGGACCAATTACGTGCAAAGCTATTTTTGGAAAAAATGAATTTAGGTATTGGTATGTAGATGCTGCGGTACATGGCCTAAAAATACAAGCAGGACCTATACAACTATCGGGGTTTGCCGGTGGTGCTTTTTACAAAATGACAAGACGAGCTAATGCTGGTCCAGACTTTTCTCCTTCAGGACTTTCTTATATTCCTAATGATGATACTGGCTTAGGTGTAAAGGCAATGATTTATGGTGGTATTCCTGATGAAAAAGCTATTAAAATAGGTGCTGGTTTTGAAATTGAATTTAATAGTAGTGGCGGTGTAAACAGGTTAGGTTTCTTTGGAGAGGCAGTTGTGATGCAAGCTTTTGAAATTGAAAATCCAGTTGCTAGCTTATCAGAAAAGCTAAATGAAATGGTAGACACTGAAGCCCTTAACGGTGTTATGGATAGTAAAATGGGAAAAACTTTTTTAGATAAATCAGTTGATGAATACAAACCCATAAAAGTTGGTAAACAAGGTATTACTGCTAATATAGGAATCGAATTTGATTTTGCTAATAAATCTTTTCATGCCACAATGGATTTATATGTAAATGTTATTGGTGGTGCTTTACAAGGTAGAAGTTCTGGAGGAAGAGCTGGCTGGGGTGTTGCTCATCTATCAGAAGAAGAATGGTATGTATACATGGGAACACCAACAGACAGACTTGGTTTAAAATTAGGTATTAATTCTTTATCTGTTAAAACAGGTGACTATTTTATGTTAGGTGATAATATCCCTGGTAGCCCTCCTCCTCCTGAAATTGTAGCCGAAATTTTAGGTGTAGATGCTGAAACACTAAACTATATGAGGGATGAAAATGCTTTGGGAGACGGACGTGGTTTTGCCTATGGAAGTGATTTTTCTATTGACACAGGAGAAATGAACTTTCTAATGTTCTATGCTCGTTTTCAAGCTGGTGTAGGGTACGATATTATGTTAAAAAATTATGGTGATGCTCAATGCGTTAATACTGGTGATCAAGTTGGTATTAACGGTTGGTATGCAAACGGACAAGCTTATGCGTATTTACAAGGAGAATTAGGTATCAACTTAAAGTTATTTTTTGTAAAAAAACGGATTCCAATTATAAAAGCTGGCGCTGCTGTTTTATTACAAGCCAAAGCACCAAATCCTATTTGGATGCGTGGTTATGTAGGCGGACATTATGATTTACTAGGAGGTTTGGTTAAAGGTAAGTTTAACTTTAAAGTAACTCTTGGTGAAGAATGCGAGTTTGACAATGGGTCTCCACTAGGAGGTTTAAAAATTGTAAGTGATTTAACTCCTAGAGATGGTGAAACAGAAGCTGATGTTTTTGCAACTCCACAAGCAGCATTTAATATGGCTGTGGAAAAAGCTTTGACAATTCCTGAAGCAGATGGTGACCATATTTATAAAATTACCTTAGACGAGTTTAAAATTACAGACGAAAATAATACAGTTATTCCTGGAGCTTTAGAATGGGGAGAAAACAGTAACAATGTTACTTTTGTTCCTGAAGATATACTACCTCCATCTACTGCTTTAAAAGTTAGTGTAACGGTTGGTTTTAAAGAGAGAGTAAATGGAGTTTACCAAATAGTAATGGTAGACGGTGCTCCCGCTAAAGAAACTGAAGAACGTTCGTTTACAACAGGTGGGGCTCCTGAGTATATTCCATTAAAAAACATAGTATACTCCTACCCTGTTATAGATCAAGAATATTACTACCCAAAAGAATATAATAATGGGTATATACAATTAAAACAAGGTCAAGATTACTTGTTTGACGATTCGCAATGGAAAAGTGAATTGGCATTAATTAGTGAAACTGGAGAAGCAGAAAAACCTGCATTTTCATATAATAATTCAAGTAATACTATTAATTATACATTACCAACATTAGACAAATCTACTACATATTCATTATCAATTTTTAGTAAACCAAAAAATGTAAGTTCAGAAACTACATCTACTAGAACAGAAAACAATACAGATTTAGGAGATGATAACACTATGACTGTAACAGACAACAATGCGCAATCTGTTTCTAAAGATGGTAGTATAGAACGTATTGGTTATAATTTTACAAGTAGTGCTTACAATACATTTGCAAAAAAAATAAAGGCTATAAAAGTGGACAATTATGGTTGGGGCAAAATTGCAAATGACGTAGTTTATCTATACAATGCTATAGATAACCACGAGGCTTTTGAAACAGCAGAATTGGTTGGTACAGCGTACACGGATAATATGCCAATGGTAGTTGCAGAGTCAGATTTAAATGACAATTATTTTAAGCAAGATATTAATCCAATTTTATATCAAAAATATAGTTCTGGATCTTATAAAATAGAACGTCCAGAAGATCCATATGGTTTACCACCAAAAAGAGCATTACCGTTGTTTACTAATTATGTTACTAACATTGCTTATGGTATTAATAAAGGATGGACAAGAACACATTTTCCGTTTAGATACAATTTACCAGAGATTTACAAATTAGATTACACTACTACTAAAACTAACGTTTTAAATGATTACGTAGATGGTATAATTACGTTAACCAATCCCAACACAGCAATACTAGACACAGAGTATATTTTTATTCCAAAAGGTACTTATACTATAAAAGTACAATATGTTTTACCTGGTAATAAATTAGGTAGCTCTGCAACAATGAATTTTAAAAATCCATTAGACCTAGACTAATAAAGTCCAAATAAAAAAGAAGATAAAAAGCTAAAAATTTAAATATGAAAAAAACATTTTTGATTGCAACACTTATGCTAAGTTCTTTATTCATTTCTTGCAATAGTGATGATGATAATAAAAGCGAACAAAAAGTTTTAGATCCAATAATTGGAGAGTGGATACAGACTAATTTTACAACTAATTTAATAATAAATGGTGAAGAAGGCCCTACTAATGTAGAAGACCTTGAAGATTGTGAAGGAAATGATTTCATCTTAAATATTAATGAAGATGGTTCTTTTAAATCTGGCAAAATTGAAAACCTTGATACGGGAGAATGCGATTTTCAATTGGGCTCTTGGAAAAATATTGGTGACGGCAAATATGAGTTTTCCGGCACCTCATTTACTACATTTATTTTAACACCTGAATTTGTTGGAAATTCTTTTAAACTAGAAACAGAAAGTACTGATGAAGATGGCACACAACTTTCTAGAATTACATACTCAAAAAAGTAATTACATATAAAAACAAATTGTCTAAACCAACTAATTTTTTAAATTAAATGAGATTATTATTAGTCATTAGCTTCTTTTTCTCTGTACTGTTTTCTTTTGCTCAGCAACAAGACAGCATTACATCGCCATCTATACAGGCTATTGCCAGAGCGCAGCAAGGCAAAATTCTAGTGCGTTGGGCGCCAACAGATGCTATTGTATGGCAAAGAGCAAATACTTACGGCTATACACTAGAGCGTTTTACTGTATATAGAGATGGTAAAAGATTAGAATCACCAGAGCAAAAAATAATTGCTACAGGCACTTTAAAACCTGCTCCAGTAGAATCTTGGGAAGAAATTTCTATGACTAATGATAACGCTGCCATACTAGCACAAGCAATTCACGGTGAAGATTTTGAAGTTGGTACAGATGAAGGTGAACTAATGGCAATTGTAAATAAAGTAGAACAATTAGAACAACGTTATTCTTTTGCCTTATTTGCTGCTGATATGAATTTTGAAGCTGCAAAATTAGCTGGCTTAGGGTTTGAAGACACTAATATAAAAAGTAACGAAGGCTATTTATACCGCGTAAAATCTGCTATTCCAATCGAGTTAGCGGCTAACGTAAAAGAAGGTTTAATATATATTGAAGCTTCTAACACAGAAGCATTACCAGCTCCTATAGATTTAGTGGGTGTTTTTAACGACAAGGAGGTATTACTTACGTGGGAATATGAGCTTTTTAAAAGTATTTATGCAACGTATTATGTAGAACGTTCTGAAGACGGTACCAATTATAAACGTTTAGACGACTTACCATTAGTAAATCTAAACAACACAGATAAATCGCCTACAAAGCGCATGTATTATGTAGATACATTAGCTCAAAACAATAAAAAATACCATTATAGAGTATTAGGTGTTTCGCCTTTTGGAGAGCAAGGTGAACCTTCAAAATCTATTGTTGGCCAAGGTCAAAAAGCTCTTACTGCTACACCTTTCGTTACAAATCATAAACTAATAGGTGAAGCGGATGCTGAAATTTATTGGGAATTTCCTAAAGAAAAAGAAAATGAAGTAGCAGAATTTCAAATAAGAGCTGCGACAAAAGATAATGGTACTTATGAAACAATAAAAAAAGGAATTACACCTCAAACAAGAACAACAACGTTAACTACACCTTATTCCACAAACTACATAAAAGTAGTTGCTATGGGTAAAGACAGTACAGAAACAGCATCGTTTTCTGCTTTAGTGCAACTTATAGACTCTATTCCGCCTGCAAAACCAGTTGGGTTAATTGGTGTTATGGATAGCTTAGGAATAACCACTATTACTTGGGAACCTAATAGAGAAAAAGATATGTTGGGCTACCGTGTTTTTAGAGGGAATATTAAAAACGAAGAATATGCACAAATTACAATAGATCCTGCTACTACAAATAAGTTTACAGATACAGTACAAGTTAAATCTTTAAATGATAAAGTATACTATACTGTAGTAGCTGTAGATAACAGATACAATAACTCCGACTACTCTGAAGTGTTGGAAATTAAAAAACCAGATGTTGTACCTCCTTCCTCTCCTATTTTTAAAGAATATAAGGTTAATAAAAATGGAGTTTCGCTTTCTTGGATTAAAAGTGTAAGTGCAGATGTAGACAAACATCAATTATACCGTAAAAATAAAAGTACTGTGAGCGAATGGGAGTTGATTTTTGAAACCAATGACACTATCACAAATTTTGAAGATACTAAAGTGGCAGCTGCAACAAAATACACCTATAAAATTCAGGCTATAGATGATAGCGGACTGATATCTGCGGACTCACCTAACCTAACCATAGAAACAGCTTCTAATACAGAAGACAAAGTTTTAAAGGGTTTAAATGCTACAGTAGACAGAGAGCAAAACAGCATTACACTAAACTGGCGAAAATTACCATCTGAAATTAAAGAGTTGGTCATTTTTAAATCTAAAAAAGAAGGAAAACCTTCTACTTGGAAGCAATTGCCAGCAACACTTACAAAAATTATAGACAACAATATATCTCCTAATAACATCTACATCTATCAAGTACGTACCGTATTTGCAAATGGTAGTTTTGGAACTTTAGAGACTATAGAAGTAAATTATTAAGCTATGAAAAAAATACTATTTATATTATTTATATTAATTAGCTGTGCTATTAATGCACAAAAATCAACAATAGAAATCACTAATTTCAGCTATGAAGTAGAAGGAGATGAAAGAGTTTGTGGTAGTAATATTGTTTTAACAGCTGTTTTTGATGATGGTTCAGAAGAATTTTTCGCCCATAGGAAAGGAAAAGAAAGAAAAGGTACACACACTTATAATTATGATAATATATTAATAGAATATTCAGGTAGAAAGTTAAAATCTTTAAAAGTTTTTGCAGATGTAACAGAAAAAAGAGCTTCTTGTAATGGTAGTAGAAATTCCTATTTAAAATTTGATCCTGAAATAAAGTTAGAATCAAATTCTTGTTTTAATAATACTATTAATTACACAAATCGAAATGAAGGGGAATTTGAAGTTAGACACGATGTTAGATTTGATTATAAAATTTCTACTTCGGTTGATGTTACGAGTAGTAGTGGTTCCCTTGGTTATGAAGATGCAAAAACTATAGAGGCAGATCCTTCTTTTAGTGATGATTCTTATAATTGGCAATACCAAATAGTAAATAATACTACTGCAATGCCAAATCCTAATTTATGGACAAATATAACAAGACCTGCAACTCCTAGCTCTTTAGAATTTGTAGCTAGTGATATTTTAACAGCTAATCCACCGGAATGGTATTTTAATAAATATATTTATTTTAGAATTAAACCTTGTTATGATAACCAGTCACCAGGAAGTACTCGTTTCTATAAAATCCTCCCATCTGCACCCCACATTACAGCTATTGAAAATAATACTGGCTTACGCTGTAACGGCACAGATGATGCAGAAATAACTCTTGTTTTTGATAAAAATTTAGAACCTGGTGAAAGTTTTGCATTGGAAGTTTTAGACTTATCTGTTGAAACAGGTACCAATGAAAATGGAGAGCCCTTGTATGCTAAAATAACTATAGATCCTAAATTTGATAATATTACAGCTGATGACATCATTAATGATAGATTAACCATAACTGGGTTACCAGGAAGTACTGATGATGGTTTTCGTATTGAATTTCTTGGCGGTACTACCCTTTTTGCGGATGGTGATAATCATAAAATTGAATTTAATGTTTATGAGCCTGAATTTGTACAATTTACGCTTTCAGACCCTACCGATGTAAACTGTAACGGAGGACAAGATGGTACTGTTTTAATTACCGCTGAAGGTGGTACAGATAGTAACTACCAATACCAACTAACAAGACCAGATGGTACTGTTGAAGATTGGGTTAATTTTGATAATACATTTACACATACAGTTAGTGATTTATCTGCCGGACTTAATAAAATTAAGGTTAGAGATGGCAATGAATGTGTTGCAAAAGAATTAGTACCTGATGAGGATGGTAATGATACTCCAGATCATGATAACGATTTAACTTTAGAGCAATTAATTGAAGAACCTGCAAACGTACTTGATTTAGAATTTTTACCGGTAACAGTTGATAGATTAAACGATAGTAACGACGCTACCGCAAATGGCTTCACTGATGGCCGTATTATTGCAGTAGTTACTGGTGGTACAGCACCTTATAATGTAGTATGGACGAATAAAAATACTGGAATTGAAGTTACAACTGTTTCTAACTCTACATATGATGCAGATGAAGAAAGTCAAACTTTTACTTTAAACAATATTGGAGAAGGCACGTATACTTTAACTGTAACAGACGCTAACCATACTCAAGCAACACAAAAAACTACTTGTTTTGCAGAAGGTGAATTTTCTATTGAAGATCCTGATGAATTACTACTTACTATTGAAGAAACAAACCCTGTTTCATGTAATAGTACAAACGAATTTAACAATCCTGTTGGAGACGGACAATTAGTTGCCCACGGCACTGGAGGTATTAAATTAGATGCTTTTGCAAATAACGGATTACCATATTATTATACTTGGAAAAAAGAAGATGAAAATGGCGTTTTTCAAGAACTTACAGAAGAAAAAGATAGCATTATTAGCAATTTAACTGCCGCTCGTTATGCAGTAAATATAAGAGATGCAAACGGTATTGTTATTGGTAACTATGTAAACAATAGTTTGGTTAATGAGACTGATGTTATTCACGACTTACTAAATCCAGAACCTTTTGTAATTACTTTCAACAAAGGAGATTTACTATGTTCTGATGGTACTGAAGGTTGGGCAGAAGCCTCAATCACGGGTGGAACTGGTTCGTATACTTTAAACTGGTCTAATGGGTCTACAGAATCTAGAATTGAAAACCTAGAAAAAGGAACTTACCTTCTTTTTGTAACTGATGAAAAAGGATGTCAGGCTACAAGTCAGGTTATAATTGATGCTCCTAACCCACTCCAAGTTGCTATTTTAGAAGAAAACGATCCCGTTTGTAACAACGGATCAGACGGTGTAATATCTTTAGGTATAAGTGGAGGGTTAGAAGATTACACCTATAATTGGCTTAAAGACGGTGATGTCATATCTAGTCAGACTGGTTTTTACGCCAATAATTTAACCGCAGGTACATACACAATTACAGTTTCCGATGCTAATTTATGTTCAGAGACAGTTGAAATTACACTTGAAAATCCTAATCCAGATTTAATTAGTTTAGGAGAAGACAGATTACTTTGTGGCGGACAAAGTGTTGTTTTAGATGCAACATACCAAGGGAATGGTACCACATACTTATGGACATCGGATAATGGATTTACAAGTACAGAACCAAGTATAGAAGTTGCCGAAGCTGGCACCTATACTGTAGAAGTTACAACTCTTCTTGGTTGTAGTGGTGGCGATAGTATTATAATTACAACATCAGATACACCAATAGATGCACACTTTATTGTAAGTACACAGGCTTTTGCTGGTGAAGAATTAGCCTTAGTAAACATTAGTGAACCTATAGGCGATAAAGTAGAATGGTTTTTACCAGAGGAAGCTGTAGTTATTGCTAAAACAGATGAAAATGTTATTCTTCTGTTTGATGAACCTGGCTCTTATGAAATATTACTACGATCTAACCAAGGAACTTGCTTTTTAGATTATATGAAGACTATTATTATTGGCGAAGCAGAAAACATTCCAGATATAGGCGATGCTGTAATTCCTTTTATTCAGGAATTTAAAATATACCCTAACCCTTCTAGCGGAGAATTTTATGTAGACATTTTACTTTCTGAGGCTAGTTCTATATCACTTAAAATATTTAGTATGGCTTCTCAAGGTTTGGTACACGAGCGTAAAGAAAAAGCTGCAGTTAATTTCAATTTAGAGTATGGTACAACATTGGCCTCTGGAACATATGTTTTGTTACTAGAAACTGCTAAAGGAAGTGAAATAAGAAAAATTATTATTAAATAATATGCAACACCTAAAAAACAGTATTCTTCATTTTTTCTCTGTGTTAACAATGTGTCTTTTTAGCGCTAGTTGTACACAAGAGCAAGCTGTACCTGTTGTTATAGATTTTGAAATAGCAATAATTAACGAAGATTACTCTATACCAGTTACGGTTAAAGTTTTAAACAAAACTGTTGGCGCAGACGCCTACTCTTGGTCTTTTGTAGGAGCGGATAGGGAATCTAGTACAGATAGGAACCCTGGTGCTTTAGTCTACAATACTAAAGGTGATTATACCATACGTTTAGATGCTTCAAATAAAGACGGATCTGCAGATAGTAAAGAAGTTACATTTAGTATAGATGCAGCTGTAGAAGTTGCTTTTGATGCCGAAATACAAACTAATAATTTTGCGCCTGCATCAGTTTTAATAACTAATAACACAAAAGGAGCTACAACTTATAATTGGACGTTTGCAGGTGGTACACCAGAAACATCTACAGAAGAACAACCGGGAACAGTAGTTTTTAATGAACCTGGAGATCATCTTATAACATTAGTGGTTGGTAACGGAAAAGAAACGCATCAACTAGAAAAAACAATAACGGTTGCAGATGGTTTAGTAGCAGATTTTGATTGGGAAGTTGCTTTTCAGGATGATGATCTTCAGATTCCAGTAACGCTAACAATGCAAAACAATAGTACAGGTGTTTTAACGTACAACTGGACTTTTACAAATGCTACACCATCAACTAGTACAGAAGAAAACCCAACTGTTACTTTTAACGCAGAAGGCACACAAACGCTTACGTTAACAGTTTCTAATGATAAAGAATCAAAATCGATTTCTAAAACTATAGAACTTATAGCCGATACTAATATTAGAACTTTAACCAATGTAAAATTCGGAATTAATACAGCGCATAACAACAATACTATTGGTGCTTTTTATTCTGCCACAAATAGAGAAATCTACAATAAAGAAGAACTTGGTGCCATAGATGGTAGTCTAATAGACATAGTCTTTTTTGGCTTAGGCGAAGACTTTTCGTTTAACAAATTTGTTTCTCCAGACGATTTAAGCACTACTACGTTTCCTGCATTAGCAAATGCACAAAACACACGTATTATAAATTCTCAAGAACAATGTGGCTGCTCTACATTACTAACTGTTGCACAATTTGATGCCATAACAGATGATAGTGTATTAAACGGTTTAACCGTTACAGAAACAAACGGAGGATCGCAGCATTTTACAGATGCTACAGTACCTAGAATTGTATTATTTACTACTGCAGACGGTAGAAATGGTGCTATAAAAATAAAAGAATATGTAAAAGACGGACAAGCCTCTTACATACTAACCGATATTAAAATACAGAAACAGTAAGATGAATATACGTAATTTAATACCTTTTAAAACAAGCATATTAAGTGCATCTATAAACAAGTTTTTAGGTGTCGCATTAATATTGCTCGTACTACTTACGAGTTCTGTAGCATCGGCACAAGTATTCCCCGTACAAGTATCACCACAGTTAACACCTCCTTATAGTTTAAAACTGTCTGACTACAGTACTACTACCGCAGAAAAACTATTGGTAAACTTACTTTTAACAGATGTTAATGAGTCGGACTTACAAGTTCGATTACGATTTTCGATTTCTGGAAACAGTGTGCGTATACAATCTAAAGATTTTGTGCAAAATGCCGCTCCAATACAATTAACTGGTGGTATTCCGTTGCGCTTATCTAACCTAGATTTACAGCCCTATTTTGACTTACAAAACTTAGATGGCATTACACCTAGCGAATACAGCAAACCACTACCAGATGGACTATATCAGTTCTGTTTTGAGGTTTTTGATTGGACTACAGGAAGACCTTTATCAGAAAAAAAATGCTTTCCTGTATATTTGGTCTTAAACGATCCTCCTTTTTTAAATTTACCACAAAACGGAGAACAAGTACCGGCTAGAGACCCTCAAAATCTTATTTTTCAATGGACGCCAAGACACGTAAATGCTACTGGTGTAGAATATGAGTTTGAGCTGCGTGAACTTTGGGATACTCAAGTAGACCCACAGACGGCTTTTTTAGCTTCGCCCAACTTATACCAAACTACTGGTTTTGCCAATACCCTACTCTACGGTCCTGGAGAAACTAGCCTTTTAGAAGGCAAAACATACGGCTGGCGTGTGCGTGCTGTTGTTAGCGATGGTATTAGTGAAACTGCGGTATTTAAAAATGGTGGTTACAGTGAAATTTTTTACTTTACCTATACTGGCAAGTGTGATGCTCCACAGTATATTTTAGCAAAGTCAGAGGGAACAACCACAGAAGAAATTACCTGGCAGCAAAACCCAGACCATATCAACTACCAAATACAATTTAGAAAAGAAGGTGGTAGTAATAATGTGTGGTTTGAGTCTGAAACGGTAGAAACTAAAAAGAAATTGTTCTTTTTAGAAGCAGAAACTACATATGAATATAGAGTTGGTGGCCAATGTGTACAAAACGGTGGCTATAGCTACTCTGCTGTTAACACCTTTACTACACCTGGCAAAGAAGATGCTAGTGAGTACAATTGTGGCATACCACCAGAAATTGTAATTACAAACCAAGACCCTTTACAGCAACTTGGTGTTAATGATGTTTTTACAGCAGGTGATTTTCCTGTAACTGTAAAAGAAGTAAACGGTGGCAATGGCAATTACACAGGTTGGGGCTTTATTGTAGTTCCTTACTTAGGAGACACACAAATAAGGGTTAGTTTTAACAACATACAAATTAATACAGACAAGCAATTAACAACTGGCCTTGTAGAGACAGAGTATGATGAAAAGTTTGCTACTACCGGTGGTGCTGGTATGTCTGATGTATCTGAACTAACTGAGCTTATTGAAGGTGATAATGATATTGATAATATAAATGTAAACTTTGTTATTCCTCCAGATTATTTTGAAGATTACATTACTGTTGAAGACGGACAAGTTGTAATCACGAACCCTAATGATGCACAAGTTAGAACTTCTCCTTTAGGTGATGATAAAGTTATTGTAGATAGTGCTGGCAACACCTACCACGTAGATGCAGAAGGTAATGTAACCAAAGGTGGTAAAATAGACGAAGGCGGACCTGTAAATGCAGATAATGTAGAAGGTGTAACCAAAAACGGAGACATAGAGTCTTTAACTGCCAAAGGTATTACTGTAACTTTTAATACTAAAGGAACTTACGGTTATGATAAATTACCAACAGGAATAAATAATACCAAACTAAATGAAGAATACAAAACTATAAAAGATGCACAAGGTGGCAATTATGAGATTGTAAACCACGTAGCAGAAAAAAACGTACCTTCTTTAATTACAGCAACGGTTGCAATATCTAACTCGGACTACAACATTGATGATCTTATTTTTAAGACCAAACAAGGAGAGTTATTAACGCATACAAAAGCTACCAACAACACTATTAACTTAAGTGTACAAGGAAGGTATACTTTTGAGAACGAACCTATTTACGCTGTTGTAAAATCTAAACAAGATACTACCAAGCAGCAAACAGCTGGTGCCTTTAATTTGTGGCATTTATCTAGAAAAACTGTAGACGTTGTACTCGTTTCTGTAGACGGTGCACAACTACCAACCGCTTTGGAGTTAAATACAATTTTTAACCAAGCTGCAACTACGCTTAATATAGAAACTAAAAGTGTTTCTTTAACTAATGGCTTATTAGGAGCCGACAATAAATTAGAAATTGGAGACAAACCTTGGTTAAACACCTATAACCAAGAGCAAAAAGCCATTATAGCAGATTTAAAACAAAAAATAGACTACCAAAAAGATAAATACTACGTCTTTACATTTAATTCTAACTTTATTACAACTAAATCTATAGCTGGTTTTATGCCACTAAAACGCCAGTTTGGTTTTGTATTTAATGGCGGATTAGATGCTACTGAGGAAGGAAAAGAAGATTTAGCAAAAGTAACAGCACATGAAGTTGCTCACGGTATTTTTGCCTTACAACACCCTTTTACAACTTATGGAGATGACATAAAAGGAAAAACTCTTTGGCTTATGGACTATGCCAACGGTGACCTTTTAAGCCATATGGACTGGGCACAAATACACAACCCAAATTTAAAATTCTATATTTTTCAAGATGAAGAGGATGGGGAGAGTGCTACTTTTTATAATTTAGAATTACTAAAACCATTTGCAAATTTAGATGGTACATATACTTTTATTTCAATGGCAGGTAAGCCTATTACTTTACCTTCTAATATTACAAGAATTGAATTTTCAACAGGAGATGATGTTAATCTTGAAAATTGTCAAGATAATTTCTCAATTATTCCATTTGGTGCTTTAAAGAGTTTTTCGATTGAAGATGATAAATATCGTTTTTGTGCAGTTTGTAATTCAAATGAGTTTACAGGTTATTATAAAAGTTATTCTGAAGGAAATTGCTCGGGACTATTTACAGAGAACAGATCAAAAGAAGGAAATGTAAAAGCTATAACGGGATTACCGTGTCTTAGTGGTGGCCAAACAACCTTTCAGTTTATTCGGTTGAATAATTATTTTAAAAACTATAACTATTCAAGTTTAAAAGATAATAGTGGTGCTGGCAAAAGATTACCATACAATCATATTATTGATTATTTAAGTTATGAAGAATTAAATAACAATGATAAAATAAATATGATTGCTGAATTCAAGCCAAATTATGACACAGACATCATCAACTATCTAACCTCTCTTAAAATCTGTGATTGTGGTGATACAAATTTAAATAAACGTGCATATGCTTTTACTTATGCCACGCAATTACAAAAAAATAAACAATATCTTGAGTGTTTCGAATCAGGTATTCCATTATTCTTTTTTAATGACAATACAGATCCGAACGCTGATTTGTCTTATGTTTATTTTTCTGACTGGCAAAGTTCAAACATAAATGGTTTTTCAACTTTAAAATCGCATATTGAAAAGTTTAAACATTTATCTGAGCATTTTCCAAATTGGAATGGAGTTTCTGACTATTTAACAAAATTTGTTCCTGAGGAATTTGCTCCTGAGGTTATCAATGAAATGTTAAATTCTATCAGCTTAGCTCCAACTTCGAATGACGAATACCTGGATGACACGATATGTTTATGGAAAAGTATAAATCTTATAGATAGGCTAGACCTAATACATTATTTTGCTGATAATAATGGTATTTCAGATAGAACTGAGGAAATTCTATTAAATCTTATCATCTATTCTGGTTATGATGCAGAGTTTATCATAGATGAACTTAAAGGGTTTAATAATGATTTCAGTTTACTTAAAAAAGTTTGGAATGTATTAGACGGTAATGAAAAATCTGTGTTTGTAAATTATATAGCAAAATGGCTACTTACAAACGAATTTAAAAACTCTGGACAATTAGTATATGATACTTATAATAATGAATGTGTAAATTCATTTAGAAATGAACCTTGCGATTTAAATCTTTACAAAGTTTTACCATTATTTAGAGCAAACTTTTTTGATATAGATTCTTTCAATATTGATATAGGTCCAGGGGGATCAAGTTATGAAGTTGATTATTATTTGGAGACTAAATTTAATGATTTAAATAAAATAAATATACAAGTTAAATCCAATGCTATTAATTTCTCTAACATAGAGGATTATTGGGATTACTTTAGTGGTGCAAAAGAGATTTTCAATCAAGAAATAAATCCATTTCAGCCAATTGTACTTGAGGTAATGGAAGACATCCAAGTAGGTAGTACTTCTTTAAAAAAAGGACAAGTTTTAACAGTACCTGCGATCTTCTTACATTGGTTCGATAGCACTGTAGACTTAGAACAGAATCTTATTGCATTAAAAGTAATTGCTGACATTGCTGCTATTTATTTAGCACCATTTACTGCTGGAGGATCAACAATATTAGCTTCAATAGAAATAGGTATGGCCTCTACAGATATTGCCATTACATTATTGAATGAAACATCTGATAATGTTAATCCAGAAATGATTGAAACTTGGAATGCTATTTATGGACTATATAATATAATGTTTTTACCAAAAGCATTAGTCTCGGCTGGAGAGTTAACGGCTAATGGCACTAAAACTTTATTTACGTTTGTAAAAAGTGCCACAAAAGCATCAAAAATTAAAAAAATATTAATAAATAAAAACTTTTTAAATTCATTTCTCACTGATTTTAGAGCGCTATCATCGACTAAAAGATTAGCTCAAATTACCAAAATGGATAATTTAATATTGGCTTTAAAGAATTTAAAAGGAGTAAACTCTATTTTAACTAGAGATTTATACCGAGTATTAATTGAGGTAAGAATGAAGAGTTTTAATGTTCACCTTCAATCTTCAACTAGGTATATTGAATTATTTGTTGAAAGCTCATCAACTGCTTTTCAACCTTACTTAGCTGTAAAGGACGGGAATACATTATTAAGCTTAGCTAAAATAGAACTAACAAGTAATAAAACAATAAAATTCTTAAGTGATATCAGATGGCTACCTTCAAATATTACAACTACAACAGCTATTGCAAGGTTAGATGATATAGAGGTTATAAAAAATAATCTAACTGAAATAAAATTTCTTGAAATAGTTGAAGACATAAGTAATCCAGGACAATTTTATATCAAACCTATTACAGATGTTTTAAATACCAATCCGTTATACAAAACAGTTAAAGTATCTCCAAATAACAGTAATCTATACCCAGAAGGCTTTAGAGATATAGCTATTAATGAAATTGTTCCAATGCACGGTCCTCGTAGAAATACTAACCCGAATGGTGTATCTGACGTTATAAAAGTGCTTAACACAGAAGGTTTTAAGGTTCTAGAGCCAACTTTAATTAATCCTGTAAGGGTTGTTGAGTTACCTGACGGAACTAAAATAATTATGGATGGTCATCACAGGGTCCTAGGAATGAAAACCCTTGAAGAAACCAATGTTCCTGTATTATATACTACCTATGATAAAATTGTAGAAAATATAAGTCGTGGAGGATCAATTGAACCAATATCAAATTTATATTATGTACTTACAATAGGTAAAAAAACGGGTAATTATGAAGGAGACTGGCTACCTGAACATACTTCGTTAACTAATGCAAAAAAACAAGAACTAATAAATGCTGCAGAAGAATTTATTAGAACTGATTTTCCAGAATTCGCTACAGGATTATCCCAGGAAGATTTTGATATACTTCTTAATAATGTACAAGCGAAACTTGGAGATAATATTGAGTTTGATAGTTGGTATGACAATATCGGTGAAGACCTTTTAACTAAATTAGATAATTTATCTGCTGATAAAATCGAAAATTTAGGGAAACATTTAAAAGAATCATCTAAGCTTGCTATTGAAATTAAAAAGAATCCTAGTTTAGTTGATAGTTGGGATCTTATAATTACAGCAATAGGACAAAACACAAAATTCGCTACTGATAATGCTACTTTGGCAAAAGTTAGTACTATGTTAAAGGAAGGGTCTATATTGCGTCAAAGATATCCTGACAATTATGAACAAGTCTTAAAAGAAATTTTAAAAGCTGCTGAAAACTCGCCTTGTACAACTTGTCCAGAGGCATCAGGATTGACTAAAGCATTTCCTTCAATGGAAAAACACTTAGATAATGTCAATTATTTTATCGAAAATTTTGAGATTAATGGTACAGCTGATAAGTTTTTTAATTGGATGAGAGGTAAGGCTAAAAACGGGAGTAATCTTTCAGAAAATAGCACCTTAAAATCTGAAATGGCACAAACACTAAGTGAACTAAAAACAAGAGGCTTTAAAGAAGCTGATGTAGAATTAGGTGCTAGGTTTAAACCAACAAGTAGTACTTCTAAAATGTCTGATATTAGAAATAGTAATTTAGATATAGAACTTAAAAATAAAGATTTTCCAAATGCAAATACTGCAGATGGTAAATTATCAAAACAAGAAATAGAACAGGTATTTGGTGCAGAGGGTGCATTTTCTGTAAAAACTAAATTATCAGATTATGAATGGAAAGTAAATCCTCTTAGAAAAAATGCTAATGAAAATAATTTAAAAGAACTTTGGAAAAAAGCATTTCAAAACACAAATGCTTCAAAAGGACTAACTAAGACACAGATTTTTAATAATATGAATGACGAATTAAAACAAAGTTTAAATCTTACAGGTTTAAATGCTCAATCAAAATTCACTGAACTAATTGGTGATGTTAATTCTAACTTGTATAGTTTTATAAAATCAGAATAAATGAATTTTTACAAAAAAAAGGAGATATCGAAAGTAATTAAGTATTCTAAAAATAATAACTTATATTTTTTAACGAATAAAAAGTTATTTTTTAACGAAAAATCATTTTCGATATTTGACACACCTGTTGATGGTTTTGAAATATTTAATAATAAGGTATATATAAATGACTGGAATGGCAACTATAAAATTTATAAAACTTCTGGAGAAGTTATTGAAAAAGGAGAAGGAAAAGCATTTTTCCATTCAAGCAATTCATATTTAGGGTATCAATATCTAAAAGAAGGGAATATTCAAGAAGCATTGATTGATAAAAATGAAGTAATTCTTAACTTGGATATTATAGATAAAAAAAACTCTATTAATTTTTCAAATAAAAACATTTACTGTTGTTTAATAAACAACGAAATCTACGCCTATACTCTTCCTAAAGCAAAATTGCAATGGAAATTTGAATTATCAACACTAGGTAAGTTTGAAGACAGAGATGGCAACTTACAAAACTATGAAGTTCTTAAATTTATAGGTGTTTGGAAAGACTCTTTGCTAGTAGCCTGTTCAGGTCAAATGATTCTTGACATTAATATTCAAACAGGTGAACTAAATAGAAAATGGCAAGCATTGCCTGGTTATGGAAGTTCTGCTTTTCAAGGGCGTTTGCAACATAAAATACCTTCTACTGATGGTTTTCAGCTAGATATTTCTAAATCGTACCTATACCACTTAGCAGGTGCTTATTTAGTAACAATAGATTTAGTTACGGGCAAAGCAGCTTATCAGTCATTAAAAAAAACTTTAGAAGAGCACGTCTTTTCTGGTTTTAGATGGAGTACTGGCTACGCAGAAGATGAAACTCACATTTATACTATAGCAGAAATGAACCGTTTAGAGTTAGGTTTAGACTATATACCGCAATGTATTGTTGCATTTAATAAAAAAACACTAAAAATAGATTGGCACTATAGGTTTGAAGGAGATTGGGTAAAAACTGATATTCCTCAACTAGCCAATAATAAACTATACCAACTTAGCGGAGATAACACATTGTATATTTTTGAAAAAAAAGAATAAATAAAACAAAAAAACACCCAAATAAAGTAAACTCTATTATGAAAAAACAATTGCTTATTGCCTCATTATTTTTAGTATCCCTTGGTGCCACGGCGCAAAAAATAAAAGAAAAAAAAGGAGAGATATTTTTAGATAAAGTAAAAGTTGCCAATATAGAAAAGGTAAAAACGGAGACACCTAAATACTACCAAATATCAGACGTAGATGGTAATCCGCTATTTAAAGTAAAAACTTTTGTTTACAAGTCTATTTTATTTCATGATGATGAAACTACAGACTACCACGTGGTTACAGGAGACAAAATACAAGACACACTTGCTATAGTAGAAAAAGGCTTTTACATTACGCAAAAAAGAATTGTAAAGTACTTGGTAGAAGCTGGCTTTTTAAATAGTAATGGCTATAATGAAGCTAATATTCCTAATTTAATTGCAAAATCTACCAAAATACCAACAAAATTGGTAGAGTTACAAAACAACGAAAAAGAGCTTAAAAAACACATTGGCTACAAAGTAGAAAGAGACTTTGAAAATCGTGATATTTTTATAAAAACCTATGCTCCTAAACAAACAACTAGTATTAAAAGTACTATGGTAGTTACTGCTACTGAGTTAGAAATTTACCAAAATACTGCTACAGAAGAAAACCCAGATAGTGAGCCTTTATTAATTGGTTACGGTGTGTATGAGTATAGTCAATTATTAAATAACACTACCTATAAAAAAACGTACTTATTAAATGCTAAAAGAGTGCCTTTAGCATCATACGTAACCTATAATTACAAAACATACGTTCCTTTTAGAAAAGAAGAAAGTGACAAATTAGACAAGTTAAAAACCAAAGAAGAGGTTTTAAAAGCTATGGCTATAAACCATATTTTAAGAGAAAAACTATAATTCTTGTTTTTATTAGTACTATAAACACCAACCAACTTTTTTCTTGAAAAACTTACTACTTTCACTTTTTATACTACTACCTACACTTGCCATATCGCAAAGTGTAGATTTAGAGACTTTTGGAAAATCTTCGCCTTTTAAAGTAGGCGGAGGTATTTCCGCTAGTTCTGTATTTTATAGTAGCAACCAAAGAAACAACAGAGAACCTTTTACATATTACGCACAAGGAAATTTAAATTTTAGCTACTATAATTTTTCTATTCCTGTTAGCTACAACTACTCTAACCAAGGGGAACAGTTAGGCTACCAATTGCCTTTTAATTTTAACAGGTTAAGCTTACACCCTAAATACAAGTGGATTACTGCACACATTGGAGATGTAAATATGACATTTTCTCCTTACACCTTAAGCGGACACCAGTTTACTGGTGGTGGTGTAGAACTAACACCTAGCAAAGGTTTTACATTTAGTGCTATGTATGGTAGACTTTTAAAGGCCACAGAGCCTGTAGAAGATGAGCGTGCTGTTGTTGCATACCAAAGAATGGGTTATGGGTTTAAAACGGTGTTAGAGCAAGATAAATACAGTGTAGGCGTGTCTACTTTTTATGCATCGGACAAAGAAAACTCTATTGATATTAATCCAGATGAAGAAGGTGTGTTACCTAAAGAAAACCTTGTTCTTGGTTTTGAAGGTAGTGTAGACCTATCTAAAAACTTAGAGTTGCGTGCAGAATATGCTACAACTGCCATAACACAAGACACTAGAGCACAAGAAACCTCTAGCGGTAAAAAAGGATTGTTGGGTAGTTTTTTTAAAAATCGAGCTTCTACAGAATATTACAATGCGTATAAATTAGGTGTAAATTACTCGTTTTACCAAGCAAATCTTGGTGTTAATTATGAGCGTGTAGATCCTGGTTATGAGACTTTAGGTGCTTATTTTTTTAATAACGATTTTGAGAATATTACACTAAACTTATCTAGACCATTATTTAACAACAAAGTAAATTTAAGCTTTAATGTCGGTTTTCAGAGAGATGATTTAGACGACCAAAAAGCAAACCCTACAAGCAGATTTGTTGGTGCTGCAAATGCAACTTACACTGCATCAGAGCGCTTAACATTTACTGGCTCCTACTCTAACTTTAGTACCTATACCAACGTTAGAACCAATCAGTTTGATGATATTAATGATGATAATTTACTAGACAACGCTACTGATTCTTTAAACTACAAGCAGATATCGCAGAATGCAAATTTAAATATCAACTATATTTTATCGAGCTCTAAAACCAAAAAAGAGAATGTAAATTTAAATTACAATGTTAGTGATATTGCCAACGAACAAGGCGGAATTGTTAGAATTGGTGATGCATCTACTTTTCATAACATAGCTACCTCCTACACCATTGGTTTTACAGAATTAAACCTAAATATTACACCGTCATTAAATGGTACATACAATACTATTGGTCGTGAAGATGCTACAACTTGGGGTCCTACCCTAAGCGTTAAAAAAGGTTTTTTTGACAACAAATTAAAGTCGGTTTTAGCATCATCCTACAACAAAACTCAAAATACAGGTGGTACCACAAACATTACCAACCTTAGAGGTGGTGTGTCTTACGTGTTGCTAGAGAAACACAACCTAAGTTTAAATGCAATTCAGCTTTTTAGAACTACACCAACGGTTTCTGGTTTAAAAGAGTTTACGGCAACTTTCTCTTACAACTATTCTTTTGATGTTAAAAAGCCTAAAATTAAATGGGAGAAAAAAGACAGAAAACGTAAAACTAGAGACAGTATTATTACTATTAATTATAAAAAATACAAATACGTAGATTACGCCAATAATATTACAGACACCATTTTACAACTAACCAAAGATCCTAACTTTGGAAAAATACCAGACGATAAAAATCTTGAGTTAAGAGGCTTGGCAGATAATATGATTAAAGCCATTGGTAAAAAAGATGCCGTTTACAAAGAGCAAGCTATTATCTATTTAAAGTCCTTAGAAGATTTTAAAGGTTTTCAGGAAAAATACAACGACTTTGTACTACGTGCTTATAACAAGTTGGTTAAAGATGCTGAAGATATAGACTACAAACTAGAAAAAGAGTTTATACGTTTAAATGCAGAGAACAACGACCCTAAAGTTAAAAAAACAAAAGCTTCTGTAGAAAAACTAAAGGTTGTTAATGAACGTTTTGACAACCATAGAGATATGTTAGAGGGTATGCGTACTTGGGACATTATGGAAGAGATTAATAGTACACGTTTAACTGCGTTTAAAGACAAGCATATAAACAAAGTTTATTTAATGTACACCAATGGTAAAACCGAAGTAGACATTGTAAACTTTTTAGAGTATTATTTAGCTGATTTATACCATAAGCAGATTAAGAAATAGGTTATAATGAAACTCTCAGAAAAAACACAAGAGCTGTTACATAACTTATTTGTGATACTCTGTTTAGAGTTTCTCTACTATATATATGACTTTTGGACACCTATGGAGGAATTTCCTTCTGGTTGGAGAGCCGGTTTGTTAGAAGCAATATTAAGATACCTACACAACAACAAATTTGGTGAGTTTTTAGGTAAAGGAACTTTACTTGCTTTAAGCACGTACTATATTTATAAAATAATAAGGGACTTTAGTAAAAATAAGTAAAACTTTTAGTTTGTTTAACGGCACAAGCAAGATGCTTGCGCTAGCGGGGAAGTTCAATAAATTAATTGTATGGAGAAAGTTTATAAAATTAATTCAGTTAAAAACCCTAAGGTAGATACTGATTATGATGCTTATTGTAATGAATTTGATGGTAAGGAAATAATTGGATCTAATATGATAGGAGTTCGTGATTATGATAAGCCTAAAATGTTATATTTTACAGCTGATTTTTTATCAATTCCTGATTCAGATTTTCCATTTACAGACGTATCATTTCCTATTATTAGTAATCGAATGTTTAGTATTTTAAAAAATGTAAAACAATTTGATTGTGATATCATTCCAGTTTGTATGCTTGATGACTCCTTCATAGGTAATCAATTTGATAGAAAAGGTAAGTTAAAAGAAGAAGTGCCTAGTAACTGTAATTATTTAGCCTTACAGTTTAAGAGTTGTGAAAATGTTTTTGATTACTCAAATTCTGACTTCACAAAAAGTTTAATTTTTCCAGAAAAAGTAGGTACGATTAAAAGATTAGTTTTGAAAGTTCCTAAAGATGGCTTCAAGCCTTTATTTAAAATAAAGGAAGCAATGGAGTATGTTTTTGTAAGTGAAAAAGCAAAACAAGCTTTAGAATTAAATAATATTAAAGGATGTGCATTTGAAGAAATAGAAACTCTCACCTAGCACAATCATCCAGCTCCTGCCGTAAAGAGTAAGCAAAGCAACAGAAAATTAAAAAACCACCCAAATGTTACATTCAGGTGGCATTTTTACTAATTTTTAAAGTATTACTGTTTATAAAACTGTTTACTTTCTGTTCCTGGTATAGAAATAATATACATTCCAGTTTTTAAATTATCTAAAATAATAACTGTTTCTTTTGCTGTTGCATTCATTTCTTTTACAACAATGCCACTCATATTTCTAACTACAAGCTTATCTCCTACTTTTACTCCTGCTATCGTAACAAATTCAACTGCTGGGTTAGGATATACTGTTAAAGTCACAGCATTACTTCTTAAACTAGCTGTTGTTGGTACTATTTTCCATTTTTGGTTGCCATTTCTTTTTTCATAAGTATAAGTTATAGCATTGGTATTAAGTGTTCCGTTATTACGGTCTAAACCTTGTGTTTGGCAGTGGTTAGGCAATAAGCCGTATACATTAGTTCCGTTTTCTATAACTTTCCATTGTTGGTGTGTACTTGTTCCGTTTGTATACGTTGCTACTTGAATTCCGTTTTCACATTTAGCATAAGGCACTTCTAAAAATCTATTGTTTGCTTTGTTTTTTATAGTATATACATTATCACCTAAATGCGTAAAAATCCATTTTTGATCATCATAATTACCCGGATTTACCATTTTAGCGTTAAATGTCTCTAAGGCTCTAGACAATAATCTTTGGTTAGAAGTTACAGACTCTATAGTATACATTCCATTATCTATTAACTGAGAGGTTACTGGCGAACCTGCATCTGCTTTTCCTTTTAACAATACAATAGCAGAATAAGGAGCTACTGTTATATTTCCTGTGTAATTATTATGCTTTGCATCTACATAATCTGTAGATCCTAAACTTACAGATTTTGCCACACCTGTTGTATTTACTACAAATTTTATAAAAGTATTTGGGTTTACTGTTGCTGCAAACTTAACCGGAGCACCCTTCCCTTTTTTCTCGTAATTAGGATATTTGTTTTTAAACTCATCTAACGTATATTCATTTGTCTGCCTAGCTAACGTAATACTTAATTCTTTTTGACCTGAATAAGGCATACAGTAATAATTACTATTTACATCTCCTAAAAAGGTATTAAAACCAGCATCTGTTATTTGGTTGGTATACCTTGCAGAAAACTGATTTGGTTTTTTAGAAAACAATATATTATTAGTTACAGTGTTATTTGTTGATTTTGCTACACTACCACCAGCACCAAAACTATTGTTATAGGTAGATAACACCAAACCATTATCGCAATTGTAAACCGTATTATCTCTAATAGTATTTTTACTAGACAAGTTTGCCATTAAACCCCAACCTACTATATTATATACTGTATTCTCATAAATTAACTGGTTTTGAGAATCATTATCTATATAAATACCAGCTGTTTTAAAGCCTCTACCACTTGGTATACCTCTAATTGCACCAGGAGAATCGTGTACCATATTTTTATAAATACTGTTATTTCCGTTTTTATTACCAACAGAATATATACCGCCACCATCATCTTTAGTATAACAATAATTACTAATATCGTTATACCTAATTTTTAAATTACCACCACCAAAATTTAATGCATGATAACCTATATCTTTAATTGTGTTTTTTTCTATAATGTTAGTAGAAGATCCAGATTTACTAATAAACCTAACTCCTGTATAACCAATAAAACCTGGTGCACCCATACCAGAGCGCATACCAATATTTTTGACTGTATTATTGCTAAAGGTTAATCCGTTTACCCCTTCCCAACGTATTGCTACATTATTACTTTCTTCAAAAACAGTATTTGTTACTTTAATATTGCTTAAGGTAAATCCTAAAGACAAGTAGTTATTACCATTGTAAAAATTACAGTTTGTAATAGTTAAGTTAGATGCACCGCTAATAGATAAAGTCTGACTTAAACCTCCTTCTACTCTTAAATCCTGAATTTTAATATAATTGGTATTATTTAAAGCCAATGCCTCATCCCCTGCTGGTATTTCTACATTTAAATTGTTAGGGTTGCTATTGCTATACAAATACAAAACACCAGCGTTTGTATCATGTGCCCACTCACCATTTTGGTCTAACGTATTTACATGGTTCTGAAAAAAGTATCCAAAATTGTTTTCTAAATTATTTTCAAAACCTGCACTAGGGTCCGATAAACTAAAATTTACCGTTGTACCTCCGTGAGATGTCACAGTTTCTACCTTTACATTATCATCTGTAGTTCTAATAGTAATTTCACCACCTTTAAACCTATTTGATGCATAAGGTAAACTTGATGCTTCTGAAATAGATTTATTATTTCCTGCGTGAGATTTTATTGTTCTGTAACCACCATTAGCTGCACTAACATTTGGCTCCCTACCTATTTGCTGTGCTTGGTTGTTTAAAAACAGAGACGCAATTCTACCATTGTTGACTTTAGTCAAATTTGTTTTCCAAATATTACCATTATGGCGTGTCCAGTTATTTATTTTTTTAGCCGCCCTAAGTACTGGCTTGTTCCCAGACCCATAAGCTTTTAAAACAATAGCTTTGCTAGATGAACCTTTCTTGCCTTTTAAATCTAATGAACCATAAAAGACGTCTCCTTTATTAAAATTGATAATATCACCTGCATTAATATTGTTTTTTGCGTTATTTACTTTGTTTATAGTTTTCCAGGGCGTAGCGGCAGATGTACCGTTATTAGAGTCGTTACCAGAGGCACTTACATAGTAGTTATTTTGTGCTACTAAGGAGAGTCCGCTTAAAAGTAAAAAAGCGCACAGAATGTATGTCTGTATTTTTTGTTTTGTAAATATCATAGTAAGATGTTTAAAAAGCCGCCAAACTATAGTAGTCAGGCGGCATATGGTTGTTATTTTTTTATAAATTGAATACTTTCTTTACCTTGAATGGTAATTATATATTTCCCTGATTTTAAACTGGAAGTATCTAAGGTTTCATCTGAACTACTAGCCACTTTTTTAAATACTACATTTCCTGAAAAATCGTAAATAACAAGCTCCTGCCCTGCGTTTATGTTAGAAACTGTTATATAGTCTTGCGTAGGATTAGGGTATACCTTAATGGCTGATGTAACTTCTTCTGCATTTAAACTTAATATGCTTTTAGAAACAGCTAAATTACAATCTAACTTTAGCTCTAATTTTGGTGGTTTTGTTCCCTCTTTAGACCAAAATGAAACATCGTTACCACTAACTTGTCTAACGATTATTGTAACGATTTCTCCTGCAGTAATACCCGATAGGTTCCATTGGTAGTTTGCCCCTACATTATAGGTGCCGGTTTTAGTTCCTAATAGAGCACCTTGTACGGGTCTGTTACCGCTAGATAAGTTGTCTTCTGTCCAATTCGTAGATTTTCCTTTAAAAATATCTATACGTCCGTTTCCGTTATCGGAAGACACGGTTAGGTTTAAGGTTGCAGCATTGTTAGCTTTAAAATTAGTAGGGATTTTAAATTTCAGGAAAACCAATCGTTTTCCGTTTTCTACACGAAGCTGATTGCTATTATAACGTGTAGTTCCTTGAAGGTAGGCATCTTCAGTAGGGGATACGTTTAACACCTCCGTACACGGTGTACTTCCTCCGGTAGCTCCTCCTAATTTTACAGGATACAAAGTACCTCCTTTTGGACTTAAACTTGCTGCCAAAGCAGGAAAATTTGTGGCAGGATTAGCTGGTTTCACCTCTTTAGGACCTTTGTATAATAAGGTAGGGTCTGACCAAGGTGTTGCATTGTTATGGTTTTTTTCTAAGCAAGTATTTTTATAAATGAAATTAGGGTATTTAGAGTTTTGATGTTGCGAAGACCAAGGCCCCATAATGGCATAGTAATTAGGCTCCTTACTATTGTTATATACAGCATTAGGCGTATCTGCTTTTGAGTTAGGCATGTCAGAAGGCAAGGTTATTCTGTTGTTTTCTATTAAATTATTGCCTTTGTCCCCACTATGAAAACTTACTTCTTGTTTAAAATCATTGTCATACACCACATTGTACTCTACATTCCCCCCTTGAAGAGAAATATGTCTTATATGCGTAATTTCACAACCAGTAACTAAGTTATAAGCTCCTTGAATAAAAAAGTATCCTTGTGCTCCTCCTGCTTTTTTATGCGCTCCTTCTACTTTTAAATCTCTTAAGGTTACATAGTTTGCAGGTACTCGGATCGGATCTCTAGCGCAGTTTAAGATCGTCACTTTATCTAACCAACAATCTTCTGAAGTACTAATTTTAACAGAGATATTATCGTTATTTGGTAGTTCATCATTCTCATCTAAACCATAATTCCAATCGTATTTTGGTTTTCCCCAACTACCCTGTATGGTTAATGTATAAATACCACTTTTACGTACTTTGTAAAAACTAAATGCATCACCATTATTCATTTTTATAATGCATTTTACTTTGTTTCTATCTTCACCAATTAATGAAACATTAGATTTCATTACAATTCGTTTATCAATAGTATATGTACCGTTTTTAAGTAACACAGCTACCAATCCGCTTTCTTTAGACGCATCAACAATTGATTTATTTATAGCGTCACTATTTGCTCCGTTTGTAAGTGTTTTTACAACTTTTACATCTTTTAAAAAAGGAATTCCACCTCTTACACCGGCTTTTTGCCATTCTTTCATTTGCGGATACCTATTGTCATACTTATTAGAGTCAAAACGTACTCCTGGATCTCCTACTTTTAATTGTGCATTTACCTTAAAACCTATACATAATAGAAAAATAAGGCTGCAAATAATTATATTTTTATGCTTAAAAAGATAAGTCTTCATACTATTTAAATTAAAAAAAGCTACTTAGAAAATTAATCTCTAAGTAGCCTTATGGTTATTATTTTTTTATAAAATGAATTCCTTCTTTTCCTCTAATAGAAATAATATATTTACCCGATTTTAAGGCTGAAACATCAATGGTTTCTGCTGTAGTACTAGCTACTTTTTTAAGCACTACAATACCCGTAAAATCATATACCATAATTTGTTCTCCATTAGTAACACCAGAAATGGTTATATAATTTTGTGCCGGATTAGGAAAAACTTTAACCTCGCTGTCGATGACTTGTAAAGCAACATTAGCGATTTTAGAAGTAGAACAACCCTCTAATACTTCTTCTGGTCCAGCTCCAACAGGCTTAGTATAGGTTTTAGAAAGTACAAACTTATCCATCTCAAATCCATCCTCTCTCATTGAAAAAGAAATTGTATGCACTCCTGCTGTTGGTACATCAATAAAGATTTTTTGCGGTTCCCCACAATGATTTGCATTTGTACGTTGTTTACTCTCCCAAGTCCATTCTTGTTTACCAGTACACCATTGCATTTTTTGTCCAGAAGCTGGCCAAGTTCCGTTAATACCCACGTGCACACCGTTATCTTCAGATCCTGTAGAATGTGCTCTTACCCAAACAAAATATTTTCCAGGACTAGTGAACTTAACTTTGTAATCTACTATTGCTATTTTTCCTGGTTCATTAGAAAAATTTTGAGCATTAAGAGGGTCACTATGAGTTACTCTTGTATCTGGTAGAATTTCTAAATACCCATTACCACTTGCTTCGTTAGAATGATTTGGGTCTGGATCAGGAGTTGGAGTACCTGTTGTTGTTTCATCAAAAGTATACCATTTTCTATCTCCATCTTTAGATTGACTGTGAAAATGTTCTGCTTCTACAGCTACTACTCCATTTTTTTCTACTGCAATACAATCATTGTTAGGCTCTACAGAAGTAACAGCTTCTACAAAACTTAGGTTATTTACATTAAATAAATAACCAGAACCACCTGTGAAATTTAATTGAAGCGTTTGCTCTCCGGCATTTAACGTAACAGTTGTAGTCACCGTTTTCCAAGCTTGCCAACCTCCTGTGTTTGCAACAGTAAGTTCACCAACATTGGTGCCATCTGCTTCAATTTTAATTGTACCTCCTGTAGTGTTTGTAGCTACTTTTGCTTGTACTTGGTAGTCACCAGCTTCTGCAACAGTTACTTTATAATTGGTAAAGTCTCCGTTTTCTATATAGCCAATATTTTTTCCTCCACCTACATCAGATGTATTTTCTACCTCAATACCAGACTGATTAACAAAATCTTCTACCTCTAAAGTTCCTGGTAAAGAAATAGCATTATCAACCGCACCATTAGCATCATCACACTCAACCTCTAAAATTAATTTAGGAGCAGAAGAACCTTCTTTAGCTGAAAATGATACATCATTACCACCTGTTTGTTTTACTACTAATGAAATTGTTTCTCCAGGTGTAACATTAGATAAATCCCAACTGTACGTACTACCAACACTATAGTTTACATTTAACTGTCCTAATTTAGTACCTTCTGATGGTTTGTTAGCATTAGACAAGTTAGCCTCTGTCCAGTTAGTAGAGCTTCCTTTAAAAACTTCGATTAAACCACTACCAGAATCACTAGAAACGGTAAGTTGTAACTTGGTACTAATAACATTTTTAGTAGTAGATGGTACTGTAAATTGTAGGTATGCAATTCTTCTACCACTTTCTACTCTAAGTTCTGCATTATTAAACTTAGTAGTACCTTGTAAATAGGCATCGTTTGTTAACGTAGCTGTAATTTCATTATCACAACCTGCTCCGTTACCATCATCATCTTTACTAGTAATTAGAGCTACCCAGTCATTAGTATCTGGCGCTACTAAGTTATTACCCAAAGTAGTTTTAGAAGATAAGTTACCACCTGATCTAGGGTTAAACCATTGCACATTGTACTTGTTATTGCCACTAGGTAAACTTAAAGATGTACTACCACCGTTTGGCCTGTATATAGCATATATTTTACCTTCTTTAGTAAAAACATAATCTTTATTATCTGCCGTAACATTGTCTGCAGATACCATATCTACAAGGTCTGTTAATAGGTTATTATTAAAAAATTGTAACGCATAACTACCCTCTTTATACTTTACTCCTCTTTTTCTATGATCTTGACCATTAAGGTCACCATCATTACTTGTATAACCACTGTAGTATTCTACACCTGCACCACCGGCAAGAAAAGTTGCCCAAAGTACCTTTTCTCTAACTTGCTTATCAGAAACCATAATACCTTCTGATGCGCTACCTTGCTCATCATTTGCAACAACCCATTTTCTACCAGCATTTTTAGAGTTTTCTACCCATCTACGTACATCTTTATGTACATTATTTTGACTTGTTTGTACAGACACGCCTGTTAAGTTAGACTTGCTGCCTATTAGCGGGTTGTATCTCTGGTCTTGTTGCCCTGGATAGGTATGTAATACAATATGATGCTTGTAAGGATCTAAGTTTTTAATGTAATTTACTGTAGATTTTACAACATCATCTTTAATAGTTGTTTCTTCAGATAAGTTCCAGTTTAATGCTAAATGATGTCCAAATCTAGCAATTAACTCACGATAATACAGTTTACGTTCTCTACCAAAAGTATGTCCGTCCATTTTTTCACAATTTTCGGTTTCCATTGTTTTAAAATGCAAATACATTCCTTTTTTATCTGCGTATTCCATTACTTTTTCCCACTGTGCTAGCTTAGAAACATCAAAACGGTCTTTATGTAATTTATTCCATTGATCTGGTTTTCCTGCACTTGAGTAATCTGCAGAAGATCCTTTTAATATATGCGGAAAAACTGCACCATCATCTCCACCAGCTGCCCAAGTAAGAAAAGACATTACATTTGCTCCTTGACCAGATAAGTAATTAATAGAACCTAGCATTCCTTTTCCTTTTCCGCCATTCCAAGTATAAGCACTAGCATCTGTAGCTACATAATCTCTGTTATGCGCTTCCCAAGTTTTACTTTTATTACCACCTGCTGTGTTGCCCGGAGTACCGTCAAAGTCTACATAGTGAAAACGATTTTCAGGAGAATCTGCACCCACTTTTAAAAACCAAGGGCCGTTTGGCTTATTAGAATTTGTACCAGTGTGCTTTAAATAATGCTCATCCACATACTGTAATCTACCTAGGTTTTTACTTCTAAAATCTCTGCCAGATTTGTTAGATTCTTCTATAGAAAAACTGCCTGTAACACCATCCATAAAACCACCACTAGCACCACCACCATTAATAGCAACGTTAGAGCCAGATTTAAAAACTGCTGTCCAGTTCCAAACTCCTACATCATCCGGAGCAAAATTAACTCTCCACTTGTTACCAGAATCGCAACCAGTATTTTCTGCATCTCCGCAAGCAGCATAATAACCAGGAACAGTATAACTTCTGTTGCTATTTTTGTGCGTAAAGGTAACCTCTAGTCTATAATCTGAAAATGGATTAGGATTAGAGGTTTCTGTTGTATTTGGACCATTAAATGTTAATGATAACTTGTGCCACCGTTTTAACTCTCCGTCCGGAGTTTGGGCTCTTAGAAACATACCTAGTAGTATGAATCCAATAAATAGATAAGGTTTAAAAAATTTCATAGTAGTAAAATTTAAATTATTAATTAATGAACTATAAACGAGCTCCTATAACAACTAAAAAGAGTTTAAGACTTTGATTTTTTAAGACTAATATTAAGACATAACAGTTCTATTGCCCCTCTGCTTATATCATAAATAATTAAGCATAGAGAACTTTCTAACATCTCTTTATTTTTATAAAAAACTGAAGAAAAGAGTTATAAGATTCGTTATTTTATATATAATAACAAAAGTGTTTTTACACAAAAAAGGTATATTTATAACATAAATAATAGCCCATAATATTAGCTGCATAAATTAAATTACATCTATAAAACTTACGTTTTAAATGTAAATTCATTTTATATAAACTAACTTAAAGTTTACTAATACATTATAAACTAAAATTTACATTACAATTATTATTGTATAATAATTAAGAACAACTGTGTTCTAATAAATTAGCTTATCCTTTTTTGTAAAAAATAACTCTTAGCTAATATGTTTAAGTAGAAGTAATTTATATTTTAACCGATTAAAGATGAGGTTATCACAAGATGATAACTTGTTTTTAGCGCTTAAGTAGGTTTCGAGTAAAGATGTTTTCATTCTTATAAAATTAAATTAATAAAAAATCTTTGGGGGTTACAACAAAGGTAAGTTTTTTCTTACTGTAAACAAAGCGTATTTTATCACAAAAATTAGAAATAAACCAACAATTAAGAGTGTGAATCCTATTCCTTTTAAAATTTAACAAAGTTTTAACATTTTTACATAAGAATTAATAAAACATAAGAAAGTGTCATTTATACATAAAAACTTACCATCTATAATTAAAAGAGTACCTTTTATCATATTACAACAAAAAAATGATAATTAAGCGTAATAAAAAGACTACTATTTATGCTTCAATTTTTGTATTTTTATAGATATTCCTAAGCTATTATTAATTTTGTAAATCTTTTTCTTACCCCATGGAAAAAAAACTAACATTTATTTCTGTAGTCTTATTTATAATTGTTTCTGTAATTATATGGAGCATTTCATATAAACAGGTAGTTATGTATACCAAACACATAACTCTTACTGAAAATATAAAAACCAATAATAAGTTAGACGAAGCAGAATCCAGAATTTCTGAACTATATAATTTAAGTAAAAAAAACATATTATATTTAAGTAAATTAATAGAGTTAGACTTAAAAGAAAATATAGATTTAAGCATAACTAAAAAAAAACTAAAAGGTTTTATAGATTTAGATTCTAATTATTTTCAAGCAAGACTAATTAATAATGAAGGGCAAGAAATTATACGTACAACTAATGACTCCATTCATTCTTTCGATCAAAATCAAGATAAATCAGAAAGATATTACTTTAAAGAGGCTATAAAATTAAGAAAAGGAGAGGTTTTTATATCTTACTTAGATTTAAATATAGAAAACAAAAAAATTGAAAAACCTTATAGACCAACAATACGCTTTTTTAGTCCTATATATGTAAACAAAAAACTAAGAGGTGTTGCTGGTATAAATCTTAATGCTAAAACTTGGCTTAATAACTTAAAGAGTTTAGATATTAACCTGTTAAACTCTAAGAATGAAGTTTTTGTTGCTACTAATCAAGATTTATATCAAAAATCTACAATAGATTTATTAAGTAAAGATGAGAATGGTAATAGTCTTTATTTTTCAAAGAAAATTAGCTTAGAAAATAATTACGTTTGGACACTTTATACTAGTCCAGATATGCAGGATATACAAGATAAGCGAGTAGCCTATATATTTGAAACCTATAAAAATGCTGCATTACTAAATATAGGTGGACTTTTATTTTTAATTATTGTTTTTAGTTTATATAAAAAAAATAAAGATATAACACACCTTAGCAAGACTGTAGAAAACCGTTTGTATGAAAGGGATACACTATTAAAAGAAATTCATCACAGAGTAAAAAATAACTTACAAGTAATTACTAGCCTATTAAGTTTACAATCTAGTTTTATAAAAGACGAGGAAACTAAAGCTTTATTTAGATATAGCCAGTATAGAATTAATTCAATGGCTATAGTTCATGAAATGCTATACAGATCTAATGACCTTAGTAGAATTAATTATGGCAACTATTTAGAGCAGCTTACATCTACAATGTTATTGTCTATGAAAGGTAATAACAGTGCAATTAAGCTAAATATAAAAACTAACGATCTTTTCTTAAATATAGATACATCTGTACCATTAGGATTAATGATTAACGAAATTATTACAAATTCTTTAAAATACGGATTTAAAGAAAACAATACAGGTACATTATCTATAGAAGTAAAAAAACTAGTATATCCTAACTTTTTGCTCCTTATAGGGGACGATGGTACAGGATTTCCTAAGAGCATTAATTTTAGAAATACTAAATCTCTTGGGTTAAAACTAATACACAAGCTGGCACTTCAGCTTAGAGGTAATATAGAAAAAGACAACTCTAAGAAAGGAACTCATTACATCATCACATTTCAAGAAATCGAACAAACATCATAAGTTATGGCTAAAAAAGTACTAATTGTAGAGGATAATATGATTATCCAAATGTTTATAGAAAGTATAATAGAAGGTATGAACTGCGTTGTTAGAACTGCTAGTAATAGTAACGAAGCATTATCTACATTAAAACACTTTACACCAGATGTAATTTTGCTAGACATTGGTTTAAGCGGTGACAAAGATGGTATAGAAGTGGCAGAGATTATTAATATAGAATATAAAATACCTTTTGTATTTATTACAGGAAATTCTGATGTGTCTACAATAGAACGCGCAAAAAAAACAAACCCATTACATATTATTCGTAAGCCAATTGATGAAAATCAGCTTAAAGCTGAGTTCGAAGTTATATGTAGTAAATTGAGTGCAAAACAGTAAAAAAGTGTTATTCACCGTATAATTAATTGATTTTATCGATGAAATGACCAAAAAAAGTAAAAACCTATGAATATTTACTAATAACAGTATAGAGCAATTGTAAGATCTTTGAGGTAACAATAATTTAACCCCTATCTTATGAAAAATTTAATAACCCACAAGATTGCTTTAGGATGTTTAACTACATTTTTATGCTATTCTTTATCGGCTCAAAAAACTACTGCTTATAACACTTCTAAAACTGCTACTATAGAAGTTCAAAAAAGAGTAGACAATTACAAAAAACTTAAAAGTTTAGGTTACACGGACAAAGAAATTTATGAAGATTTAGGTAACGCAAACTTTTTAGTAAAAAAATACAAGACATCTTTGTTCTGGTATAAAAAACTAAAAGAAGTTAGTAAAGACCAAATGCTTAATACTAGTTACCAAGAGCGTTACCAATTTGCTCTTAAACAAGTTGGTGTTAAAGCAATTGCTACTACAGATAATAAAGACTGGATGGCTGCTGTAGCATCTGACTATAAAACAAGCAAACAAAAAAGCAACGCTACTTATAGAGGTAAGTATGGTGAGTATAGTTTTAACCCTAAAGGAAACTCTTCTTTAGAAACGGTTACACAACAAAACAACTATACAGAAGAAATTAAAGACAAGCAAAACGCTTACAAAACTCCTGTTGCTGTTACTGCTAATGGCAAAACAGCATACTTTAGTAAAGGTGTTTATGAAAAACCTGCTACTGGTCTTTTTTCTAAAAAAGAATTGGTTCACAAAATTTACAAAGCTGAGAAGATAAACGGAGAATGGAAAAACGTAAAAGAAGTTGCCTTGGCTCCTAAAAGCTACTCTGTTATGCACCCTACAGTATCTGCAGATGGTAAACGTTTATTCTTTGCTTCTAATATGCCTGGTACTTTTGGTAAGTTCGATATTTATGTTGCTTCAATTAAATCTAACGGAGATTTTGGAGTTGCAAAAAACTTAGGGAAAAAGGTAAACACAGAAAAAAACGATCTATATCCTAAAATAGTAAATGGTAACTCTTTATTCTTTGCTTCTAATGGTCATAAAGGTTATGGCGGACTAGATATTTATATGGTAGAAGTTGGACAACGAAAAGTTGGTATTGCAGCTAACCTAGGTAGTAAAATTAATAGTGATAAAGATGATTTTTCTATAGATATTATGTCTAACAAAGGAACAGGATATGTAATGTCTAACAGAGGACAAGGTAATGTACAAAGAGTTGCTTTTAGCTATCCTAAAAACAATGATAGAGACTTTAATTCTTTAGAAGCTGCAAACGATGAGTCTTCTATTAATTACTCTACTTCAGTTTTTGAAGATTAAGACCTAAGTACTGTAAACATCTATTACCCCCTAGTTTACAATACTAATACCTGTGCTTTGGCAAAAAGTACTTGCAATATTACCCCCCAAAATAACCATAATTTTTACTACTATGAAAAGTAACGTTTCATCATTTAACAAAATCTGTTTACTAGTGTTAGTATATGTAGTACTAAGCTTGCAAGCAGTAACAGCACAAGAAGCTACGGTTTCAGAGAATAGTTCTAACAATTCTTATCACAACCAATTGTTTTTTAATCGATTTTTAATTAATCCTACCTTTTCTTTGGTAAGAGAAAACAAATCATACTTAAACATATTGCACAGAAATCAGTATGCTACTTTTGATGATAACGTACAAAACTATTTTGTAGGTTTTAGTAGTAAAATTAATGACAATACTGCTTTTGGGATCGGTATTTACAGCCAGTGGGCAGGTGTTGTACAAGAGTTTGGCTTTAATGCTAACTACGCAACAGCAGTACAATTAGGAGCAAAAAGTAAACTTACTTTTGGAGCTAACGTTACTTATTTTAACGAAGGTTTAGATAAAAACAGAATTGTAGCAGAAGACAACGATATACAATTGGTAGATTCTAAAAAAGAAAGCAAATTAGCTATACAACCAGCTATTACATTATCTGTTGGTAGGTTTGATGTTGGTATCTACGCTAAAGATTTATTAAAGTACAACCAAACAACAAATGCTTTCTCTACTAATTTTAATGATAGAAGTGTAAAAGCATCTTTACAATACACACAACCATTTAATGCAACTAGAGGTTTGTTTGCAGATGCTAGATTTATGCCTTTAGTACAAATGGGTAAAAATGAAAATGGTAATTTATCTTATGTAGGCTCTATGCTTTTAGATTTACCAAAATACGGATGGTTACAATCTACAATAGATAATGAGCACGGAGTTTCTATGGGACTTGGGTTTAATCTAAGTAACAAAATGTCTTTAGGTTATTTACTAGAAAAAGATGTTATGCAAGACAATACAGATTTAGGATGGAACCACGAATTGTCTTTAGCTTATACATTTAAGAATAACGGACCTGCTTTTGCTACAAATGATGAGCAAAATTCTCAAGACCGTAAAATAGATGGTATCATTAGAAACTATGAAGAGCAGATTTTAGCTCTAATGGAAGATCAAAAAAGAGATAAAGAAAGAATAGTTGCTTTAGAAGGTGGTAAAAACTCAACTAAAATGGCTATTTCTAGTAAAAAAAGAGAAAGAGAAATATTAGCTTTAATTACAGAACAAAATAATTTAAAGAAGAAACAAAGTAACACAAAAGAATCTAAGAACTCTACAGTAGCGCCTAAAGCTACTTATGCTAGTACAACTAGTACAAGAGTGCCACAAAGTAAGGTACAAGACAAATACAATACAATTGTTAAAAACTTTGAGTCGCAAAGTGTTACTTTAAATAGTAAAAAAAGAAAAGAGAATAGAAATAATAAAAGAGCTAGTAAAAACAATACGGTTACAGAAGAGACTTTACAAGAAGATACAAACTCTTTAGCATACCAAAACAGATTAATTTTAGATGAACTTATATTAAGACAAGATTCTATAGAAAATGCACGTAGTGCAGAGTTAGAAAAGAAATTTGAGACTATTGTACGTATTCTAAGAAACGATATTAAACAAAACATAAATACTACTGCACAAGATGTAAACACAGTACCAACTACAGCTGTAGCTGCTACAACAACTAAAAAAGTTACATACCAATTAGATGCTAACAAAAAAGATACAGATAAGTTTAAAAAGTTACCATTAAAAGTGGTGAATGAGTCTGATATTGATGGTGTAAAGTCTGGTTACTATGTAATTGCAAATGTGTATAAGACTAAAAAATATTTAGATGCTTTTGTTACTAAGTTAAAAGAACAAAACATTAATGCTAAGCAGTTCTACAATAAAGAAAATGATCTTTACTATGTATACTTAGCAGATTACAATTATGAAGAAGAAGCTGAAACAGCATATGCATCTAACTTAAATGGTAAATACCAGGATGAAAAGTGGATCTTAAAAGTAGACAATCCTACTTTTTCTACATCAACTGCAACAGCATCAAACATATATGAAGATTAATACAAATTAAGTTACCTCTTCCAAGAGGAAAAATTGGGTTATTTTATAAGTAAAATTACGCATCGGGGGTTGCGGGTAGTCCTAAAAGACAAAGTATATAACGTTCTTATACTTGTCTTTTGGACTATTTTTTTTGATTAAAAGTGTAGTTCATCTAAAAACTAAACTTTAGAATCATTCTTAATAAGGTGTGCTTTTTTTAACACTTTATCGATTAGCCCCTTTTAAATAAGCGATTAAATGCAATTGTTTATCGATGAAATGCATTTTAACATTGTTTAACACAGAATAGCCCTACAGAAACATTTTGTTAGCTAACTCAAATTTTCTATCTTTATTATAGAGATAGAGAAAAATAGTGTATAACCTATTTAATAGTTTCTTTTTTAGTTTTAATAATAGAACGTAAATAAGAAATTAGAAAAGTAAAAAACTATTAAACTACAGTGTTTTTCTTCTCTAAAAAGTAAATTTAGAAACCGATAAAAAGGTTTCTTTAACCCCCAAAACCCAAATTATATGAAGCTTTTTTACGCTCTAAAAACTACCAAAAAACAATCTTACACAACCTATGTTAATTGTTCACCTTTTTCCCCACAAGAAAGTGACAATCTCCGCTGTAAACAGTTTTTACATCGCAGTATTTAATCCTATTTATTAAGCTTAGAAACTAAATTTAAAAAGATTTTTTTCAATCTAAAACTAAAAAAGTATTACCCCTACCCTTTAGTTTTAGTTGCAAATTGCATCTATTAAATTGCACTTAATTATTTTAAAAAATAATTAAGAATGGTATACTATTGCTTTTATTTAAGAATAAATACACCCCAAATTTTACTTATTTTACTTAACCCGTATGCTGGTAACAGTATGCAAAACCCCCTACTTATGTTACTAAAAAATTTAAATGTTATTGTAATAGATAACGACAAAAACTTTACCAAAACCTACAACAACTACTTTAACCTGTATTCAGATTACAATTTAATTGGCACTTATAGCTCTGCTAAAGAAGCTTTAAGATCTTCTACAACTGCTATACCAGACATTATTATTACAGATATTCCTGAAGAAGAGTTAGGTGGTATAGATGTTTTAATTAAGTTTAAAAAGAAAGCTATAAACGCAAAAATTATTGTTATTAGTGAGCAAAACGACTTTAACCTTATTAAAAAGGCCTTTAAAAATGGAGCCAATGGTTATTTAACAAAACCTCTTACTGAAGAAAGGTTGTACAATGCATTAAACTCTATTAGGTTTGATGGTGCTGCAATAAGCAATGACATTGCAAAGCAAGTTATATCTATGTTTCAGAGAAAGTCTTTTAATGAGTTTTCTAAAAGAGAAAACGAAATTATTGACTATTTGTTTGAAGGCGAGACCTATAAAACAATTGCAGAAAAATTATTTGTAACTGCAAGTGCGGTAAATTTTCATATTCAAAATATATATTTAAAACTTAATGTTAACTCTAAGTCAGAGGCATTAGACAAACTTAGACAATTAGATTGTGCATAATATTAATACGCTATATAAGGACATATTTTTACCTACTTATGCTATGTCCTACTTATGCTAAAGCTTAAATAGTTTTATACTATTTATTTAGATTGTCCATATTTTACCATAAAGCCCTTGAAATTGTTGATTTTCAAGGGTTTTATATTTTCAATCGGTAAAAATTGTTTCTCCTTTTACCAACCAAGATATTCCAAAGCATTCTATAGCAACTGTTTCCATCCAAAAGGTTAAATGATTAGTTGTGTAAATATCTGCGGGTATAACTTCTAATAAACCTAATAATACCACTACTAGAGCAGACAGCATTAATATGCCACAAAATTTATAAATAGTATTACGTTGTCTTTTTTCTTTAGTTCTCTCCCATTTTGGCTTATTAGATCTTGTAAAAATAAAGAGCGACATATAGTTAAGGCTCAATAAAAAAATTGCTGCTGCTATGTAATGAAAACGTACACGCCAAATACTATCCTGTATATAGGTTACACTATAAGCTGCATCTGCATCGCAACAGGTAATTGCTATATTATCCGTAGGAAAAAGCAATAATAAAATAGCAAATAAACCCGCTGTAAAAGAAACATAAAAATCTATTGGCTCTCTACCTTTATAAACCATTAAAAATATAGCCAACACACTTACAACTATAATAAAAATAGGGTTTGCTCTAGTATAGTAATAATGACTAATAGATTCTAAGGTTACGGTGTGCTCTGCCGTTATCCATAAAAAAACATATAACAAAACAGGTAAAGCAATACCTAAAACACCTATTAGCTTACGTAATGTTTGAGTGTTCGTGAGCCAAATATCATCATCTCTTCTATAGTCTAAATTTAACATTTTTTGCATCTTAGAAGTAGATTCTTACTTTGTTTTATATTCCATAAAAAATGGCTTTCTAAATTGATTATGACAATTGTTCTAGCATATATTTGTAGCCTAATGCTATTACTATAGCTAAGCCAAAACTTATTAAAGTACCTATTAATATGTACTCTGTAAGCTTACGATCGTTAGACTTAGATAAATCTCCAAATCTAAAAACAGATTTTGCTGTTAGTAAAAACCCAATACCACTCCACTGTCCTAAAATAATAAATACAAAAATGAATAAACGTTCTAGCACACCAATATAAGCACCTGCATTTTTAAGAGATTTTTTAGTAGCATCTTCTAGTTTCCACCTAGATATAATTACCTTCATTAGTATAGAAGACACATTTGTTAATAGAAAAATAGCTATTAAAAATAAAATTAGCTCTGGAGTGAACATATTAGAGAACTCAAAAGTATAATCTGTGTAACAGTACGCAACTACAAACAATACTATTAAATGCAAAACTTGGTCTAAGAAAAAAAAGGTTCTTGCATTTTTTTTAGTTTGCAGCTTTAGTTTTGCTAGATCTATACAATAATGCGATATAACAATAGCAAAAATCCCTAAAAAATAAGTTGTATTAAACTCTAAAATTAAAACTAAAGCAACTAAATGTATTAGTGTATGCCAGTATAAGTAAATAGATCTATGTTTCTTTTTTTGTTTGTCTTTTATCCAACTATTTGGCTGTAGCACAAAGTCGCCAAGAATGTGTGCTAAAACTAATTTTAAAGTAAGTACTAACATAGTTTTTTAGTTTGGGAGTTATAGTAGTCTAGTATTTTTATAATTTCATCAAAACCAGCTTTCTTTAAACTAGTACTTATATTGCTTTGCTTTTTATCTAGCTTTTGTGCAAGTTCTTTCTGTGTTATAGTTGTGTTTGCTAGGCTTTCTTTTATCAATAGCGCATAGTTTGGTGTCCAATTATCTATTGTTAATACAAGTACATCTAATAATAGGTTTAGTACAGTATTAAAATCTTCCCAGGGTGTTTTTATAGCAATCGTTTGTTTTTTTAACTCCTCAAAACATTCGCCTGAATTTACATAAGCCGTACCATTAGACTCTGTTATCTTATCTGCTAAATAGCTTTCTTCTCCTATGCCAATAGCCATTCTAACATCTAAAGTTTTAAATTCTTTTATAACTGCTTTTAATTCTAACGCAGTTTTTAATGCCAAAGCAGGAGTCGTTTTTATTTGAAAACTATCTCCTCTGTATATTTCCCAATCCTTAGGTCTCTCTCCTATCTTTTGCAACTCTTCTTTTAATACAGGCATCCAAAGGGATACATCTTCTGCCCTAGAGTTTATTATATCTCCTGTTATTACAGCTATCATTCCTCAAGTTTTACCAAATATATGCTTTTTTACATATAATTACAAATATATGCTTATTTGCATATAAATTAAAATATATGCTATTTAACATATAATTAAACTTTAAAGTATTTATCGTTACAAAATACCTTTACTAAGCCTATAAAAGAGCATTATTATAATTCCTGAGTTTGTGTCTTACGGCTCATTATTTCATCAATCTTAAAATTATCAAAGACAAAAAAGATAAATTCTTTTAAAACCACTATTTTTGCGGTATGGTAAGAAACATTCAGCTTAGAACTACATTATTAGAAGAACCTATAAAAGGCATTCTAACAAAAAAAGCTGCAAAATATTTAGGCATTCCGGTATCAGAAATTACGGCAGTAAAAGTAGATCGTAAGTCTATAGATGCCCGTAAAGCAACTATTTACTTTAATTATAAAGTATCTGTTTATATAAAAGAACCTGCCCCAGAAAGTAGTAATTATACTTTTGATTATAAAGATGTTTCTAATGCCAAAGAAATACACATTATTGGTTTTGGACCTGCAGGTATGTATGCTGCGCTACGTTGTATAGAACTAGGTTACAAACCTATTGTTTTAGAGCGTGGTAAAAATGTACAAGACAGACGTAGAGATCTAAAAGCCATTAACCAAGAGCATATTGTAAACGAAGACTCTAACTACTGCTTTGGCGAAGGTGGTGCTGGTACCTATTCTGATGGTAAATTATATACCAGAAGTCTTAAGCGTGGAGATGTACGTAGAATTTTTGAAAACTTAGTATACCACGGAGCTACAGAACAAATTTTAATAGACGCACACCCACATATTGGTACCAACAAGCTCCCTAAACTTGTACAAAATATTAGAGAAAATATTATAAAGTACGGTGGTGAGGTCCATTTTGATACTAAAGTGGTTGACTTTGATATACAAAACAACACTTTAAAAGCCATAATTTTAGAAAACGGAGATGAAATGGCTGTAAATAGTGTAATTCTTGCAACCGGACATTCGGCTAGAGATATATACTATTTATTACATAAAAAAGAAATTGCATTACAAGCAAAATCGTTTGCAATGGGTGTACGTATAGAACACCCACAACATATAATAGACAGCATACAATACCATTGCAGTGGTGAGCGTAACGAGTTATTACCCGCAGCTGCTTATAGCCTTGTAGAACAAGTAAAAGGTAGAGGTGTATACTCTTTTTGTATGTGTCCTGGTGGATTTATTGTACCTGCAGCAACGGCTCCAGGAGAAGTTGTGGTAAACGGTATGTCGCCTTCTAAACGAAACAATTTATATGCAAATTCTGGTATTGTTGTAGAGATAAATATTGATGAAGATATTCCTAAGTACAACAAGTTTGGTGTTTTAAAAGGGTTAGAGTACCAAAAAGACTTAGAAAAATTAGCTTTTACCGCAGGCGGAAGAAGTCAAGTTGCACCCGCACAAAGACTTACAGATTTTGTAGATGGTAAATTATCTACGAGTTTAAACGATACATCTTACCAACCAGGACTAAAGTCTGCTCCACTACACTCACTTTTACCAAAGTTAATTGGTAGTCGTTTACGAGGCGGATTTAAAGCTTTTGGTGATAAAATGAATGGATACTATACTTCCGAAGCCAATATTATTGGTGTAGAGTCTAGAACCTCATCTCCTGTAAATATTCCAAGAACAGAAAAATTAGAACATCCAGAAATTAAAGGCTTATTCCCGTGCGGAGAAGGTGGTGGTTATGCAGGCGGTATTATTTCTGCAGCTATGGATGGTGAAAGATGTGCTGAAGCAGCAGTGACTGGTATATAACTTAATTATGAACAACTAGCCTTTAGCACTTTTCTTAAGGCTTTTTTGTTTATACTGTTTACTTTACTCAGGACTCTCACTAGTTTCGTGCGCTTTTTTTATAATAGCTTTAAGTCGTTCTTTACGTAATGCCTCTTCTTTTTTCTTCTTATTAATTTTTCTTGCCATTAATTTAGAGTGTTTGGCTTTGTTTAATGTATTCTTCTCTCTTCCTTTTTTTGCCATAAGTACCTTATTTAAAACCTTCTACTATCAACCTAAAAACAAAAAAGCATATTTTTTTTACTTTTTTTAAAACCCTACTTCAAATTTTCTCGTTAGTATGGTAAGAGTGTATAAGTTTTTATAGCTTTGGTAGCTGCAAAAATAACACTTAAATAAACAATAATAACAAAGTGTTTTAAAGCGTAAAATGAGGAACATTAAGCAGCATATAGTACAGTTAATAGCAATTAGCATAAGCTTATTGTATGTACTTCATCCGTTGCAAGACCAAATAAAAGATGCTTTACACGCCGTTTCTCATGCTATAGAGACACATACAGTAGCAACAGCACACTCACACAGCAATACCTCAACTACAAATCATAGTCATTCTCATAACCAAAATCACGAGCACCAGATAATAACTTTTATAAATAATCTTTTTGGCGCACCAGATAACGATTCTAAAGATGTACTTGTATTAGATATTAAAATAGACAAGCATATAATAGATACATATACTTACGTATTTAAAAATAACACCACATTAACTATTAACTATATTTATACTAACCCAGATAAAACTACAAAGGGTTATATAACAGCTGTAGAAAAACCTCCAAAAAGCGCACTAGCTTAATACTGCTTTTACTAGCAGAAAAAAAATTATTTATACAAGAACTGCAAGTTACTTTAGGCTAAACTATGCCTATGGCTAAACTATGCGCTTACAATTCTAGTATTTAGATGTAGAACATTTTTCTAGATCCAGATACTACTTACAACAAACTACAACAAATGAAATATTTTATAGCATTAATACTGCTCCTTACAACCATTGGAAGTATACAAGCACACGAACTTAAAGGTACTGTTGTATCTAATAGCAATACACCTATAGAAGGTGTTAGTGTGTACAACCAAACAACAGGTGACTACACCTATTCTAGCACTTCTGGTTTTTTTAAGTTGAATGATATCTCTTTAAACGACGTTATTTTCTTTTACAACCTTGGGTACGCTACGCAACAAATTACAATTACAGAAGAACATTTAAATACAACAATAAGAGTTAACTTAACAGAAAGCGCTGTGTCTTTAGACCAAGTAGTTCTAGTATCTAAAGTAAACTCACTTAGTACGTTTTTAAATGTAGATGTAAAAACAAACCCTGTTAAGTCTTCACAAGAGATCTTACGTAAAGTTCCTGGACTAATTATTGGTCAGCATGCAGGTGGTGGTAAAGCAGAACAAATATTTTTACGTGGGTTTGATATTGACCATGGTACAGACGTTGCAATTAGTGTAGATGGCTTACCTGTTAATATGGTGTCTCATGCACACGGACAAGGTTATGCAGATATGCACTTTATTATACCAGAAACCGTAGATAATATAGATTTTGGTAAAGGTCCTTACTACGCTAACGTAGGTAACTTTAATACGGCTGGTTATGTTAATCTAAAAACTAAAAAGAAATTAGATAACAATTTACTTTCTGTAGAAGCAGGACAATTTAATAGCTTACGTGCTGTAAGTATGCTTAAGTTATTAGATGAAGAACAAAGTAATATGTATTTAGCCTCTGAGCTTGTACTTACAGATGGAGTTTTTGATGCTCCTCAGAATTTTAATAGAATTAACTTAATGGGGCGTTATAACTTTAATAACTATGACGATCAAGAGTTTACTATTACTGCTAGTCATTTTCAAAGTAAATGGGATGCTTCTGGTCAAATACCTCAACGTGCAGTAGACCAAGGATTAATTGGTAGGTTTGGCGCTATAGACGATACCGAAGGCGGTAAAACAAGCAGATCTAACCTATGGTTTAATCATACCAAACAATTTAACGAGCACGAGTCTCTTACTTCTAAGGCATATGTATCTAAGTACGACTTTGAGTTGTTCTCTAACTTTACTTTCTTTTTAGATGATCCTGTAAACGGAGATCAAATAAAACAAAAAGAGTCTCGTAGTATTTTTGGAGCCGAATCTATTTATGCTCATAATTTTCATTTTGAGAAAGACAACTCGCAATTAAAATTAGAAGCTGGTGCTGGTTTTAGGTATGATGATATAAATGACGTAGAACTATCGCACACAGCAAACAGACAAACTACCTTAGAAACTTATGCTTTAGGTGATGTTGATGAAGTAAATATGTATAGTTTTTTAAACGCTACGTACAAGAAAAACAAATGGACAATTAATCCTGGTTTGCGTTTAGATTATTTTAAAAACGATTATATAGACAAACTACAAACTACTTATACTAGTTTAAGTGAAGACAAGGTCTTTGTAAGTCCTAAGCTAAACTTTATATATGCTGCCTCTCCTAGTGTACAGTTATTTTTAAAATCTGGTATTGGTTTTCATTCTAACGACACACGTGTAGTAACAGCTAACAATGGTAAAGAAATATTACCTGCTGCTTATGGTAACGATTTGGGTGTAATTCTTAAACCATCATCTAAGCTAGTTATAAACGCTGCTTTATGGAGCTTATTCCTAGAACAAGAGTTTGTATATGTTGGTGATGCTGGTGTGGTAGAACCTAGCGGAAAAACACAACGTTATGGTGTAGATTTAGGTTTTAGATACAACATAAACCCTAATTTGTATTTGTATAGTGATGCAAACTACGCTTATGCCAGAAGTACAGAAGAAGCAGATGGTGAAGATTACATACCACTAGCACCTTCTTTAACTGCCGCTGGTGGTTTAACATTTAAAAACATTGGTAAGTTCTCTGGTGGATTAAATTACAGGTACGTAAAAGATAGACCCGCTAATGAAGATAATTCTATTATTGCAGATGGCTACTTTTTATCAGACTTTAATATGGCTTACAGTACAGGTAAATGGACATATGGTGTTATTATAGAGAATTTGTTCGATACAGAATGGAACGAAAGTCAGTTTGCTACAGAAACAAGATTGTTTAATGAGACTAACCCTGTAGATGAAATTCATTTTACACCAGGAACTCCTTTCTTTTTAAAAGCTAAAGTTTCCGTAACTTTTTAAAAACGGTATTTTATTGCACTTTAAAACCCATAACTATTGTTGTGGGTTTTTCTTTTTATCAAACTAAAGCAACATAGTACTATTAAAAAAATATAGTATATTTAATTCTTATACATTGGTTCTATAAATGATAAAAAGGTTTTTAATACTACTAACACTAGCTCTTATTTTCTCTTGCTCTAATAAAAAAGTGAAGAAAGAAGAAAGTCCGTATGTTTGGAAAACACATAGTGTAAGAGCCACCGCATACAACTCACTGGCATACCAAACGTCTTTACAACCTACAATTGCTGCCTGGGGAGATAGTCTTAAACCTGGAGATAAATATATAGCTGTTTCTAATGATCTTTTAAAATTGGGACTAGACAGAAATACAGAAGTAAAACTAGAAGGGTTTAGTGGTACTTTTCTAGTTAAAGATAAAATGCATTCTAAATGGCGCAACCGTATAGATATTTATATGGGTGTAGATGTAGATAAAGCTATAGAGTACGGTGTCAAAAAAATTAATATACAGTACAAAACTCTTAAAGATAGCTTAAAAACCCCTTAATTTCTTAGCGTTCTTCTTACCTTTAAGCTATATACTGTTTTTGTAGCTTTACTATACTTTCTCTTTGTCTTTAAATTGATAGGAAAATAGCTTTAGTACGACAAAACATACAAGTAAAATAACAATAGTATAACAATTAATAAAACAGAAAGGATTTTGGTTTATGCTAACTTGGAAAAATGTAATTCATTATGCGGTTAAAGGGAATTTAGAACCAGATTTTAAAGTTATAAAGTCTGATGAAGATTGGAAACTATTACTGACACCTGAACAATATAGAATTACACGTAAAAACGGAACAGAGGCTGCGCATACAGGAGCATTATGTAGTTTGTTTGAAGACGGACAATACAACTGTGTCTGTTGCAATACCCCTCTTTTTAGTGCGGATATTAAATTTAAATCAGATTCGGGTTGGCCAAGTTTTACCCAACCTATAAAAGAAAATGCCATTAAATACGTAAAAGACATCAGTTTTGGTATGGTTCGCGTAGAGGTTTTGTGTAATACGTGTAATGCACATTTAGGACATATTTTTCCAGACGGACCAAAACCTAGTGGTTTACGTTATTGTATAAATTCTGAAGCTTTACAGCTTCAAAAAATAGAGGAAGAAAATAATGAAGAATAGAAAATTAGAAACATTAACTGTTGGCGGAGGCTGTTTCTGGTGTACAGAAGCGGTTTTTAATCACGTTAAGGGAATAGAAAAAGTAGTTTCTGGTTATACAGGTGGTATTGCTCCTGGTAGACCAACGTATAGAGAAATATGCTCTGGTTTAACTGGGCACGCAGAAGTTGTACAGGTTACGTACAATGCGGCAGAAATATCATACCAAGATTTACTAGTTGTATTTATGACTACTCACAACCCTACTACACTTAACAGACAAGGTGCAGATGCTGGCACACAATACAGATCTGTAATTTACTACCACAATGCTATGCAAAAAGAGGTAGCTGAGGTAGTTGTTAAAGAAATGGCTCCGTATTATGCAGATCCTATTGTAACAGAGATTAGTCCAATAGGTGTTTTTTATGAAGCAGAAAAAGATCACCAAAGTTTTTATCAAAATAATAAAACAATGGGGTACTGTACTGTGGTTATAGATCCTAAGTTGGCTAAACTAAGACAAATGCACGCAGATAAGCTAAAAAGTGTAACTGCGTAATTTATGAACAATACCTGTAGAGCTAAATGTCTTTACAGGTATTTTAAATTTATAAAACAATGAGTATAATTCACGATAAAGAAAACAACAAATTTACTATGGATGTAGATGGTGCAACCGCATTTGTAGATTATAAGATAAAAAACGATAAAATGTACCTTGTTTATTCAGAAGTCCCTACCAGCTTAAGAGGCAAGGGAATTGGCAAACAATTGGTTGAAAAAACGTTTGAAAAGCTTACTCAAGAAGGATACAAAGCTATTGCAGTATGCGGTTACGTTAAAGCTATTGCTAAGAGAAGTGATAAATGGAATACCATAATTGAACAAGCATAAGTAATGAAGTTTACATTAAACAACAGGTTTACCAAGCAATTACCTGCAGACCCTATTCTAGAAAATACTAGAAGGCAAGTTACCAACGCTTGTTTTTCTTATGTTACTCCTAAACAAACTGCAAACCCAGAAATGGTACACGTATCTCATGATATGTTGCAAACACTTGGTTTAACAAAAGAAGATAGCACTTCAAAAGAGTTTTTAAACGTCTTTACGGGCAATAGCATTTTACCAAATACAAAACCATACGCTATGTGCTATGGCGGACATCAATTTGGTAATTGGGCCGGACAATTAGGAGATGGTAGAGCTATAAATTTAGCTGAGGTAGAACACAACAATAAAACTTGGGCTTTACAACTTAAAGGAGCTGGCGAAACTCCATATTCTAGAACTGCAGATGGTCTAGCTGTTTTACGTTCTTCGGTACGTGAGTATTTATGTAGCGAGGCTATGTACCATTTAGGCATACCAACCACAAGAGCTTTGTCTTTAGCACTTACAGGAGACCAAGTTTTAAGAGATATGCTATACAATGGTAATGCTGCCTACGAAAAAGGTGCTGTAGTATCTAGGGTTGCTCCTAGTTTTTTACGTTTTGGTAATTTTCAGTTATTAGCAGCTAGAGAAGATATTACTACCTTAACTACGCTAGTAGATTATACTATAAAAAATCATTTTGCTCATTTAGGCAATCCATCTAAAGAAACATACATTGCTTTTTTTAAAGAAGTAGCAGAGAAAACATTGGAAATGATTGTACACTGGCAACGAGTTGGCTTTGTACACGGAGTAATGAATACAGATAATATGTCTATTCTTGGCTTAACCATAGATTATGGTCCATATGGCTGGTTAGAGGACTACGATGTAGATTGGACTCCTAACACTACAGATGCAGAAAACAGACGTTACCGTTACAGCAATCAGCCTAACGTTGGTTTATGGAACCTTTTTCAACTGGCCAATGCATTGTTTCCGTTAGTTAATGAAGCCGCTCCGCTAGAAGCCATTTTAGATACCTACAAATTAGAATACGATGCTTCTTCATTAAAAATGATGCGTTCTAAAATTGGTTTGTATGATGAGTTTGATACTGATTTTACTTTAATTCAAGAATTAGAAGCTAATTTACAGCTTGTAGAGACAGATATGACTATCTTTTATAGAACATTAGCCAACTTTGATGTTAACGCTCCTAATGAAGCTCTAAAGCTGTTAGAAGATGCTTTCTACAACCTTGATGTACTTACTAATAACATAAAAAGCAAATGGAACAAGTGGTTTGCAGCTTACGCAAGTAGATTAAAATTAGAAAATACTAGTGCAGAGAAACGCAAACAACAAATGAACTTAGTTAATCCTAAATATGTGTTACGCAACTATATGTCTCAACTAGCTATAGACGCTGCTAACAATGGAGATTACACTTTAATTAACGAGTTGTATACCATTCTAAAACAACCATATAGCGAACAGCAAAAATATAATAAATGGTTTACAAAAAGACCTGAATGGGCAAAGCATAAGGTAGGCTGCTCTATGCTGTCTTGCAGCTCTTAAACTCTGATAAAAACTAAAAATAAACACTATGAAAAAAACAGATTTCAGTAACTTAAAAGCAATGTACATTAATTGTACACTTAAAAAATCTCCATCAGAAAGTCACACTTCTAAACTTATGGATGTTTCTAAGCAAATAATGCAGAAAGAGAATGTAACTGTCGAAGAAATACGTCTTGTAGATCATAACGTAGCTAGTGGTGTTTACCCAGATATGACAGAGCACGGATGGGAGAAAGATGAATGGCCAGAGCTATTTAAAAAAATTATAGACGCAGACATTCTTATAATGGGTACTCCAATTTGGTTAGGCGAAAAATCTTCTGTAGCACAAAAACTTATAGAAAGACTCTATGCTATGAGTGGTATGACGAACGAGAAGGGACAATATTTGTTTTATGGAAAAGTTGGCGGCACCATTATTACCGGTAATGAAGACGGTGTAAAGCACTGTGCTATGGGTATTTTATATGCTATGCAACACATTGGTTATTCTATACCGCCACAAGCAGATGCTGGTTGGATTGGAGAAGTTGGACCTGGCCCTAGCTACGGAGATACCGAATGGAAAGGAGAAAAACTAGACACTCCAGTTGGCTTACAGTCAGACTTTACAAACAGAAACACAACCTTTATGACCTACAACCTTATGCATTTAGCTAAGATGCTAAAAGAACAAGGCGGGTATCCTAGCTACGGAAACTCTAGAGAAGACTGGGATAACGGTGCAAAATGGAATTTTGACAATCCTGAATACCGTTAAAAAAAGAACATTAACCTTTAAACAATTATAAATTAAGCAACTAGACTCTATTGTAATTTTAAGAAGGTTTAACCGACAAAATTTAGACAATACAAATTAATACAATACAACTTATGAAAGCAATTTGGAACAATACCGTAATAGCAGAGAGTAGTGATACTGTAGTTATAGAAAACAATCATTATTTCCCTAAAGAGAGTATTAAACAAGAGTTTTTTAATGCTACAGACACACACACAACTTGCCCTTGGAAAGGTAAAGCACATTACTATACAGTTACCGTAAATGGTAAAGAAAATAAAGATGCTGCGTGGCACTATCCAGAAGTATCTAAAATGGCAAAACCAATAGAAGGTTATGTTGCTTTTTGGAAAGGCGTTGAGGTAGTAAAATAATTTTTTTTTAGATTAGAATGATAAAAGAACAACTTCCTAAAATTGCACTTGGCGGTGGTTGCCATTGGTGCACAGAAGCTGTTTTTAGTTCACTGCTTGGCGTGTATAATGTAGAGCAAGGTTTTGTATCTTCAACCAGAGACAACACTAATTTCTCTGAAGCAATCACACTTAAATACAAACCAGAAATAATAAGCTTAAAAACACTGGTTAACATACACTTAATAACTCATAAAAGCACATCATACCATTCGTTTCGTAAAAAATACCGATCGTTATTTTATGTATATTCGTCAAATCAGAAAAAAGAAATAGAAGAAATTATAATAGCATTACAATCTAATTTTACGAAGCCAATTATTACCAAGGTGCATCCTTTTTCAGAATTTAAACCCTCTAAAGAAGAGTTTAAAAACTATTATTACAACAACCCTAATAAGCCATTTTGCAAAACTTATATTACACCTAAATTACAAATGTTATTACGTACATTTTCTAAGCAAATTAACACCAAAAAATTACCCTATGAAAAGCACTAGATTACATATAGAAAATAAAAACGGATTACAACTACAAGCCTATTTGGAATTGCCTGCAAACCAGAAACCAAATTACTTTGCCATTTTTGCTCATTGTTTTACGTGTAGCAGTACATTAACTGCTGTAAAAAATATTAGTAGATCTTTAACTACTCACGGCTTTGGTGTACTAAGATTCGATTTTACTGGACTTGGGCGTAGTGAAGGTGAATTTGCAGACAGTCATTTCTCCGCTAACGTAGACGACCTTATTGCTGTAAACAACTACCTAACACAAAATTATGATGCTCCTTCCCTATTGGTTGGTCATTCACTTGGTGGTGCAGCTGTTATTGTAGCAGCCTCTAAATTACATAATATTAAAGCAGTTGCTACAATTGGGGCACCATCTACCGCTAATCACGTTACACATTTATTTACACACGATGTAAGTGCTATCCCCGAAAAAGGAGCTGTAGAAGTTAACATAGGTGGCAGACCTTTTAAAATTAACAGAGAATTTGCTGAAGACTTTAGTAAAACCAATTTACCTAAGATCACAAAGGAGCTACGTAAGCCTATATTAATTCTACACTCACCCATAGATGCCACTGTTAGCGTAGATAACGCACAGGAGCTCTATTTAAACGCCCACCACCCTAAAAGCTTTGTTAGTTTAGACCAGGCAGATCACTTATTAACTAATTCTAAAGACAGTATCTACGCAGGTAATGTTATTGGCACTTGGGTACAGCGTTATTTTGAACCAAAAGAAAACCAAATGCTCTCTACAGACGGAGAACAATTAGTTGGTCACCTTAATTTACTTGAAGACAATTTTACAACAACCATACAAACCAAAAAACATACACTAATTGCAGATGAGCCAGAAGATATAGGAGATGATTTTGGTCCGTCTCCTTACGATTTTCTAAGTGCTGGTTTAGCAGCTTGTACAGTAATGACTTTAAAAATGTACGCCCAACGTAAAAAATGGGATTTACAAGAAGTTTTTGTTTATATTACGTACGCAAAAAAACACAGTGCAGATTTAATGCTAGACGTAGACAAACCTACAAAGTATGATCATCTTTCTAAGAAATTAAAGTTTGTTGGAAACCTAGATGACAAACAAAAACAAAGACTTAAAGAAATAGCCTCTAAATGCCCTGTTCACAGAACATTACAAAGTGACATTATAATAGATACCGTATTAGTAAATGATTAATATAAAAGAAGCATATTTAAACACTCGTAACCGCTTTATAACATTGTGCTCTAGCTTAGAAACCGAAGATTATTCTGTGCAACCAACAGAATTTGTGTCGCCTCCTAAGTGGCATTTAGCACATACTACTTGGTTTTTTGAGCAGTTTGTTTTAAAAGAATTTAGTGCAAATTACGCCGTTTACAACGATGATTTTGCATACCTTTTTAATAGCTATTACAACAATGCAGGCGAGCGTGTTTTACGCCCTAATAGAGGATTAATGACACGCCCAACCGTAAAAGAAGTTTACGCTTATAGAAGCTATGTAGATGCTAAAATGACTGTTTTTTTAGAGGACACACCCCCTAAAGAAGCTTTAGAAATTATAGAACTTGGTATAAATCATGAACAGCAACACCAAGAGTTGTTTTATTATGATATTAAGTACATTTTTGGCAATCAACCTACATTCCCTACTCTAGAGAATAATATAGCACTAAAAGACATTACAGAAAAACAAGAGTTTATTACTATTGAAGAAGGCGTATACCAAATAGGTCACGATACTTCTGGTTTTAGTTTTGATAACGAACTAGGGATACATAAGACCTACATTCACAAGTTTAAAATTAGCAACAACCTAACTACAAATGCAGAATATATTGCTTTTATAGAATCCGGTGGTTACACCAACTTTAACCTTTGGCACGCAGAAGGTTGGGATCACATTACTAAAAATGAGATTGCAGCACCTTTATACTGGCACAAAATCAAAGGAGTGTGGCATTACTATACGTTAGACGGATTTAAACCTGTAGAACCCAATAAACCGGTTACGCACATTAGTATGTTTGAAGCTTATGCCTATGCAGAATGGAAACAAATGCGCTTACCAACGGAGTTTGAGTGGGAAGTTGCGGCAGAACACCTAAACTACGGACAGCTTTGGGAATGGACCAATAGCGCCTATTTACCTTATCCAAACTTCTCTAAAGCTCCTGGTGCTTTAGGCGAATACAATGGTAAATTTATGATTAACCAACACGTGCTTAGAGGAGCCTCTATAGCAACACCAGAAAACCACAGTAGAAAAACATACAGAAACTTTTTTCAGCCAGATATGCGTTGGTTATTTTCTGGAATAAGACTTGCACAATAATATGGACTATACCTTTGACAAAGATATATTAGACGGCCTTACTGCGCCAAAAAAACACCTATCTTCTAAATACTTTTATGACGATGCTGGAAGCAGAATTTTTCAGGAAATTATGCATATGCAGTCGTATTACTTAACAGATAGTGAATTCGAGATTTTATCGCTTCAAGCAAAACAAATTGTAGATGCACTAGAGTTTAATGTGCCTTTTAACATTATAGAATTTGGTGCTGGTGATGGGTTTAAAACCTTTAAACTACTAGAGTATTTAGAGGAAAATAATATTGCTTTTCACTATATACCAATAGATATTAGTAAAGAAGCTATAGATATGTTAACCGAGAAGCTTAAAGAGCGTTTACCAAACGTATCTATTAAACCTAAAATTGGTGACTATTTTAAAATGCTTAAAGAGCTTAAACAAGACACCACACCTAGCTTACTCCTTTTTTTAGGTAGTAACATTGGTAATTATTCTTATGATGAAGCAACAGAGTTATTACAGCTTTTTAATAATAACATGAAACCAAAAGACAAGCTGTTAATTGGTATAGATTTAAAAAAGAATCCTATTACCATACACAATGCTTATTTTGATAAAGACGGAATTACAAAGCGTTTTAATTTAAATCTTTTACTAAGAATTAACAGGGAACTAGAGGCCGATTTCAAAATTGATGATTTTGATTTTTATTGCCATTACAATCCAACAAACGGAGAAGTAAAAAGCTATATAGTAAGCTTAAAAAAACAACAAGTTTACCTAAAAAAACTAGACAAAATGATTAGTTTTAGTCAAAATGAACTTATTTGGACCGAATTATCTAAAAAATACAACCTTATAGATATTGAAGATTTAGCAACAAAAACAGGATACTCTGTTGCTACTAACTTTTTAGATTGCAAACACTATTTTACAGATAGCCTTTGGGTTAAATAAAGCATCAATTTTGAAAACCACTAAAATAGGACTTGGCTTAGCTGCTTTAGGAAGACCAGACTACATAAACATTAGAAACTCTACTGTAGACAAGTCCGTTATTGCCTTTAAGCAAAAAGCCTTTACTATGCTAGACCACGCATATAGTTTTGGTATACGATATTTTGATACCGCACCATCTTACGGAAAAGGAGAAGAATTTTTATTGGACTGGAAAACAACCAGAAAACGCAATGACCTTATTCTAGGCACAAAATGGGGCTATACCTATGTTGCCAATTGGGAAATAGGCTACAGTGGTAAACACGAAATTAAAGAACACTCCTTATCAAAATTACAAGAACAATGGCAAGTATCTAAACAGTTACTACCAGAACTAGGTATATACCAAGTACACTCCGCTACTTTAGAAAGTGGTATCTTAGACAACACCACAGTTTTAGAAGAATTACACGCTATTAAAAAAGAAACGGGACTTTCCATTGGTATTTCTACAAGCGGAACACAACAAACAGAAGTCATAAAAAAAGCTTTAGAAATTAAAGTAAATAACGAAGATTTATTTACAAGTTTCCAGGTAACATATAATGTTTTAGAGCAGTTTACCTACCCTATTTTAAAGCAATTATTAAAAGAAAACAAAAAAGTAATTATAAAAGAGGCATTGGCTAACGGTAGAGTTTTTAAGAATGATAATTTTTTGCATTACCAAAAAAATTACAACATACTATACAGCTTAGCCAATAAATACAATGTGGGTGTAGATGCAATTGCTCTGCGTTTTATTATTGAAGCCTTACAACCAACCTACATACTAAGTGGAGCTTCCGAACCAGAACAACTAACTAGTAATTACAAAGCTTTAGACATATCATTAACCAAGCAAGAAGTAAAACTATTACAGAAATTAGCAACTAATGCAACCGCGTACTGGAAAGAACGTAGCGATTTAAAATGGAACTAACCTACTCCTTCTGCTCTTCTTTATCTTTAGTAAAACCATATAAGTTTTGCTTAACAAACCCTTTAGGAAAATGTTCATCGCCCTCAAAACCTAAACGTACATTGCCACTTTCTTCTGGAATGTAGTTTGTTTTAAAAATATAATCCCATAAGCTTAAACTAATTCCAAAATTAACACCATAAGAACCTTCTGGTATTGTGTATGCGTGGTGGTATAAGTGCATTACCGGGTTGTTAAATATATACCTAAAAGGTCCCCACGTAATTTTTATATTAGAATGATTAAAATGACCTATAGTTATTGCAAAAAAGTGCACTATATACGCTTGCTCTGGCTCAAAACCACCCAAAATTAAAACTCCAAAGGTTTTTAGCGGTTTATACAATATATTTTCCATCCAATGGTAACGTAAATGCGCAGCAAACCCCATTTCTTTTACACTATGATGCACTTTGTGGAAATTCCATAATGCAGGAAACTTATGCAACATTACGTGTGTAAACCACTGTACAAAGTCTAAAACAATAAAGAAAATTAGTAATTGCCAAGCCATATGCAGCTTAGATAAGTCTACAATAGCCAAGCTTTTAATTGGAATACCATTAGAACTAAACAACAATTCTAACACTTTGTAGAAGCCGCTAATAATTATTGAAAAGACAAAGAAATTAAAAAACATATAGAAAAAATCTAACCAAAAATCTTTTCTAAATATAGATTGATTTTTACGCCAAGGAAACAAAATTTCTAAACTCCAAACCACCAAAGAGATAAGTAATAATCCCCAAAAATAATTGGTGTACCAAGGTACATCAAAAACAATAGATTTCCAGGTCCAACTTAAAGAACCTGAAAAAGCGTTGATAAAAGCATCTAAATATTTTGTCATACTACAAATAAGAGTCGTAAATATCTATATTTTCTAACAAATAGAATGTAACAAAGGTTACATATTAACTCGTATTTAACTTCGTTAAAAAAATTACATCTACTAAACTACCAAAAGTCAATTGCAACCACTTAAAATATTTTTTAACATTTTCTATTTAATTTCTTTAAATTTACCCAAAACAGAAAAACCATATATGGCAATATTTACTTCTCTAGGACTTATTTTAATTACCTGTATTATTATTTGGAGAGCCTGCGATGGCTTTGAAATGGCTTCTAATTATTTAGGTAGAAATATGAAAGAAGGTATAAAAGGCGCTACCATAAATGCCATAGGTAGTAGCTTACCAGAACTTTTTACTACACTATTCTTTTTATTTGTTTTAAAAGACAAGGATGGTTTTTCTGGAGGTATTGGCACCACAGCTGGTAGTGCTGTTTTTAACGCTATGATTATCCCTGCTGTTGTAATACTCGTTGTTATAGGTAAAAAAATAACTTCACAAATAGAGATTTCTAAAAAAGTAATATATAGGGATGGTATAGCATTAATATTAGCTGAATTAGCCTTAATATTTGTTATTAGCGGCACATCTTTAAACTGGACACACGGTCTTATTTTAATGGCTCTATACTTTATTTACGTTGGATACATGTTATTAAGTCAAGGCCCAGGAGAAGTAGAAAACGATTACGAAGAAGAAGCAGATGGTGGCAACAGAGCTATAGCTTTATTTAGGGGTGATTTAGCAACTGTAGTTCTTGGAGACTCTAAAATAAACAAAGTAAAAGCTATTGGCTTATTAATAGTTTCTGTATTATTTATAGGTTTAGCTTGTTTTTGGCTAGTAGAAGCTTGCCAAGAATTTGGAGTTGCTACGGGTATGCCTATTTACTTTGTATCTGTAGTACTTGCATCTGCAGCCACAAGTGTACCAGATACAATTATGTCTTATAAAGATGCTATGAAAGGTAATTATGATGATGCAGTTGCAAATGCACTAGGTAGTAATATTTTTGATGTTTGTTTTGCCTTAGGTTTTCCTTTATTCTTGTTTACATTAATATACGGACCTATAGAAATGAGTCCAGAAACTATAGAAAACATAGGACAACTACGCGTATTACTATTAATATTAACCGTTATAGTATTCTTTATATTTATCCTTTCTAAAAAGGGAATTAAAGGTATACACGCAAAATTATTACTAATGCTGTATGTTTTATTTGTTATCTATTCTGTAGGCAAAGGACTAAGCTACGACATACCTTTAATTAATGAGGTTTCTAATGGTTTATCTCAGATATCCCATTGGTTTACAGGTCTTATATAAAATATTTACAATCCTAAAAAAGGTGTTTATTCGATTGAATAAACACCTTTTTTAGATTTAATACTATTCTATTTACAATTCATCCTCAGACAAGACAATTAAGAAGTCGTTTTCTAACAATTCTATTTCTGTGTCTTTTGAAAGATTTAAAGTGATACCAAAATTATTTTTAAGAGATTTACTTAAATCTCCTTTTCTAATACCCAAGCAGATTTCACCTCTTTGTTGTGCACAAAAAATAGCATCTGCAAAGGTTATTTTCTGAGGAAAAGTATCAAAATAAAGTGTTGCAGGCTTTACGTAGATTTCACTACCATCTTCAGAGAAAATATCATCATAAAAAGTTTTCATTAAAGCTTCTTCACTTAGCTGTGCTAAAATCATAGTAATTAACTTATTACTAATTATAAAATCATCTACATTTGTCTGCGTTATAATCTCTTGATTTTCAGAATTTAAAACCTGTGTTATTATATGCAATCCGTTAGCATCTTTTACAACCTTACGCAATAACAATAAAATAATTAAAGTATCAGAATCTATCTTATCTGCAGACTGTTCTTCCATACTTTGCGATAATATAACAATAGTATCATAAGACTCTGGATTAATTTTTTCTAAATTATCTAAATCTAAAGGATTAGAATCGTGTAAGTTGATGTTAAAATCTGGATATGTCCCTGCAATTTCATCAATAGCGCTTGTAAGTTCCTCCGTAGGCGCATCAAACAAAATATCAAAATCTGACCCATCTAATAGGTAATCTGTAGCTTCTTCTATAAAAACTTCAGCAACCTTATGCCATCCTAAAATTAGAATTCGTTTTTTCTTTTGCTCCAAACGAACATCTATTATTTTCTTATCTCTATTTGGAAAGAAGTACTGCTTACCTTCAAAAGAAATAGTAGAATCATCTTCAGCTAAAATAACAACAGAGTCTCCATTACTAAGAATAGTATCTACTGGTGGTCTAAGAACTAAACCTTCTTTTTCTGAGTAAATACCTAATGGAATACCATCTTTTAAATAATAACTTAACTCACCAAATTGCAAGTTATTCCATTGGTCTTCATAAAAGTATATCTCACAACCATCAAAAGATAAAATCTCCTTGTAAACAGTATCTAAACCACTAGTTAAAGAAGTCTGTATTAAAAGTTTACCCATAATATTCCAGCTATCAATAGCAATAATATTATCGTCTTCAAAAAAGCTTATAATATCTCTTTTTTCTTTAGTAAATATTTCTGCAATTATAGGCAGCTCATTTTTACCGTTCTGGCAAGCTGTAATTGCCAAGATAGACTTAACAGATTGCACATCACTTGCTTTCTTTTTACTTAAGGTTGCACTTTCTGAACAGCCCGCTAATATAATAATAGACCTAGCCGACTCTAAATTTATACGTTTAAGCTCGTTTATATTGGCATAGTCTCCTTGTGTTGTAATTACCTCAGTAGTCATCATATCTGGTAGACGCTTGGTAATTAAGTTATCCATTTCTTCCTTATCTTCATTAGATAAAATAACGACAGATGCTTTAGACTCGCTCTCGTTTGCTAAAATTAACTCTCTAATTACATCTACTACACGCTCGTTCCAACCTAATATAATGGTATGGTTACTTTCTATTACTTTACCTCTACCCTTTCTAAAATCGTATAACATTGTATCTAAAGCTGTTGTTATAAAACCAATAAGCATAGACAGTAAAATAACTCCCGTTAAACCAGACAAAACAGTTAACACCTTTAAAAAAGTAGGTGCATCGTTATCTTGGTTCATATTTCCAGGATCTGTCATTTCTAAAAATGTAACCCAGATATCTCTAAAAATATTACCTGTATAGTCTAAACTTGGAAAAATATTTATAAGTATTAAACGTAAACCTACTAGTACTACAAAAACTACAATAAATATTATTAAAAGGCTTTTAAATATTGATGAACCTCCTTTGCTTAAAAAGCGTTCTGCTTTATAATTTAAGCGATCTGCAAACGAATTTTTCATAAATGGTAATTGGTTATTTTGTAAATTAGTATTGTTAGTTCATTTTTTCTAAAGCTTCAGCCATAAGACCTTTTATATGAGCAGAAGACATTTCCATTATTTCTCCCATCTTAAATAGCAATTCTTTTTCTGTATCATCAAAATGCCCATCTGAATAAGCAACATCTAAAGCAGATTTAATTAGTAACTCTTTACCATGGTCGTTTAACGAAGGACCAACGTGCTTTAAATAGGTAGATATATCCTTGCCATCTGTTTGCACTTGCTTTATATAATCTTCTAACTGAAAAGAAGACATATCGTTATGTCCATACTTATTAATTATATGTAAAACCGCTATTTTCTCATTTTCATCTATAACACCATCTGCCAACATCATTTTAACCATTACGTGGCGTATAGCTTGTTCGTACATTGCCATAAAGGCTTTTTTATCTGTAGTTTTTACACCGTCTAAAACCCTAGTTATAAATGTGCCTTTACAGTGGTTACACTCTACATACTCTCCTTTACTACCTAATGGAATAAGCGGTATAAAATACAACGTAAAAAACTGTGTAACCTTTCTATGTCTATACTCACGATTTAACTCGCATTGCGGACAATTAAAGTTTCCTGTAGCTTTTGTAGAGCGCACACCTCTTGTTCCAAAAATAATCATAATTACAAAATATTATAGGTTATAGTCTATATAAGTAGTAAGCCAAAAATTACAAAAAAATAAATAGACACTAATTAACAATTAAAAGTCTAAAAATCAACCAAATACAATTAAATAATAAGCTATTAAATGCCTAATGTTTTAATAAAAAAACGTATAATTAACTGTAAATCAATTTTTTATTTAGGTTAAAATAACTTTTATATTGATGAGATATTGCATGCAAGGTAAAATTCTTAACTAAATGTTAACTCTAAAACATTACCAACACTAAGAACTCTAATAATAACTATTGGTTGTTCTTTTTTTTAATAAATAGCCTAATTAACAAGATAGATTAGAGAAAAAAAATAATAAACTAAATAATGTATTATCATATTTTTTATTATTTAAATAAGAATAACACAGATATAAATAACCAATTAAAACAATTTATTAATCTATTTTTATTTTAATTACATTTTTAATAATCCGAAAGACCAATATTACTTATCTCCCCTTTTTTTAGTACTTTTCACATTACAAGAACAATTAAAAATCCAAACATGAAAAAACTAGCATTTATAGCCTTAGCTTTGGCTGTAAGCTGTAATTCTACTCAGAAAACTACAGGTGAAAAAAAAGTTGACAAAGCCGAAGCGGTAAATCCGGAGACTTACGGTAACACAATTACAGAAGCTGAATTAAAAACTCACTTATACACGTATGCTTCTGATGAGTTTGAAGGTCGTGAAACTGGAAAACCAGGGCAAAAGAAAGCTATTGCATACATAAAAAAAGAATACATTGACTTAGGTATTAAACCTGCTAAAGCAGATGGCAACTATTTCCAAGATGTTCCATTAGAAATTTCTAAATTACCTACAGGTACACTTAGTATTAATGGCACTACCTATACTTTAGGTGAAGATTACGTAGCTACAACTGCATCTACAGGAGATTATACTTCTGTAATTTATGCTGGTTTTGGTATTGAAGAAGATGACTATTCTGATTATAGCGGTTTAGACGTAAAAGGAAAAATTGTTGTTGCAAAAACTGGAGAGCCTAAAAATACAGATGGTACATTTAAATTATCTGGTTCTAGCGAAAAATCTTCTTGGAGCAACCCTTCAGAAGCTTTAGCTAAACGTGTAGAACTTGCCACTAAAAAAGGTGCTGCTGGTATTGTTTTTTATGATGAAACAAATTACCCAAGATACCAACAGTACTTTGCACAAATGCAAAAAAGTGGTAGAGAAAGAATTTCTCCAAAACCTACTAGTCCTAACGAGTTCGCTACAATTTTAGTAAATGCTAAATTAGCAAATGCTTTTGTTAAAGATATTTCTAAAGATGATACTCCTAAAACGGTTAGTACTGATCTAAAATTAGATTTAAAAAGCGGGAACACAGATGTAATGTCTGAAAATGTTGTTGCATACATTAAAGGTTCTGAAAAACCAGATGAATATCTTGTAATATCTTCTCACTTAGACCACATTGGCATTAGCGCAGACGGACAAATAAACAATGGTGCAGATGATGATGGATCTGGTACTGTAGCTTTATTAGAGATTGCAGAAGCTTTTAGAAAAGCTCAATTGGACGGTAATGGACCAAAGCGTTCTGTTGTGTTTTTACACGTTACAGGAGAAGAAAAAGGCTTACTAGGTTCGCAACATTATACAGATGTAGATCCTATCTTTCCTTTAGCTCAAACTGTAGCTAACCTAAATATTGATATGGTTGGTAGAATAGATCCAAAACGTGAGGGAGACAGAAACTACATTTACCTAATTGGTTCTGACAAATTGAGTACAGAATTACACAACCTATCTGAAGAGGTAAACAAAAAATATGCAAACGTAGTTTTAGACTATACTTATAATGATGAAAACGATCCAAATCGTTTTTACTACAGAAGTGATCACTATAACTTTGCTAAAAATAACATTCCAATTATTTTTTACTTTAATGGTACACATGATGATTATCACCAACCATCTGATACGCCAGATAAAATTAATTACGACTTATTAGAAAACAGAACTAGATTGGTTTTTTACACAGCCTGGGAAATTGCTAACAGAGCAAATAGACTAATTGTAGATAAGCCTACAGAATAAACATTTTTTTAGAATAAGAATAAAGGCCTTTGTATTTTACAAAGGCTTTTTTTTGCTAGATTTTTATGTAAAGAAAGTATTAAAAACAAAAAAGCCTTGTCAAAATTGACAAGGCTTTGCTTTTTGGGTGGAAGACCGGGTTCGAACCGGCGACCCTCGGTACCACAAACCGATACTCTAACCAGCTGAGCTACATCCACCATTTGTAAGCGGATGCAAAGATAATTTTTTTTAACTAATCTATCAAAATAATTTGGGTCATATTTTTAAAAAAATTAAAAAAAAATTGTAAAAGGCTAATTATCAATATTTATCGTATTTTTATGCCCGTTTATAATTTTTTTAGTTTCGATAAAAAGCATATAATAATAGATAAAACACACAAATAATGTCGTTTCACAACATTATTTAGCTAATGAACAAGCATCCGCATAAATTCACGTTTAAGTTAATGAATACTAAGTTTTATACATATTAATGTCCCCATTAAAAAACGACAAAGTGTCTTTTAATAACTATAGCTTTAGGCTTACATCCTTAGTGCTACTTTGTATTTTTATGCATAGTAGTCTTTTGTTGGCTAATAATAGCTATAAACCTAACTTTAGTGATTTAATTACCAAAGACACCATATACATTAATTCTATTAATGATAGAGCCGCAAAATTAAGGTTCTATAATTCTGATAGTTTATTAATATTAGCAAACGAAGCACTTAAACTAAGTGAAGAGTTAGATTATAAATACGGAATAAGCAAAGCACTATTACAAACAGCTAATTATTATTCTGATAACGGAAAAAGCAAAAAAGCAGTTTTTCTCTATAAGAAAGCTCTAAAAGAAAGTAAACAAATTACCAATAGTAGTTTGCAGCTTTCTATAATGAACAACTTTGCAAAATCTTACTATTACTTTGGAGATTATGCAAACTCACTTGCTATATATTTAGAAGGTGTAGAATTAGCCGAGAAAAGTAATAATAACAGAATGCTTTCTGTTATGAATGAAAATATAGCTAACCTATACACAGCACAAAAAGATTACGAGCAAGCTTTAGTGTTTTTAGAAGAATCTATAAAACTAAATCTTATTGTTAAGGATGATTACACTACTGCTAAAACATTATGTAATTACGCTTCTCTACAAAGTGAGTTAGGTAACATAGATAATGCTATGTTTAACATTAATAAAAGTATTGGCATTTTTGAAGAGTACAATAATATAAGGTGGATAGCGCAGGCATATAGAATTAAAGGAGATATTTATTTAAAACAAGAAAAATATTCTTGGGCTATACGTTGGTACGATCAAAGTTATATTCTTTACAATAAAATTAAAAACAATAGAGATAAATTATATCTACTTAGCGGTTTAGCTTACGCATATTACGGCTTAATTAATGATGATACTGCAGAGTTTTACGCAGTAACAGCTTATGAAGAAGCACAAAAGATGCACTCTATAACTAATATAGAAAGTACAGCCGATATTCTTCATAAAATTAACAAACGCAAGAAAAAATTTGAAAAATCTCTTTTTTTCCATGAACTATATAAACAAGTAACCGACTCTTTATCCAGAAAAGAAAATAAGCATAGTCTTTCTATGCTTAAAACCAAAATGGAGCGAGACAAACAGAAAGAGACAAAAGTTGTAATTAACAAATTGGAAAACGCTAAAATGCGCAGCGCTATTTATATAGGTCTAGCATTATTAATTATTTGGGGCATTATTACTTATATGATGTCTAAGAGTAGAAAAGCTCACAAAAGACTAAACGCAGAATTACAATTAAAACAAGTAGTATTAGAAAACAGAGAAGAAGAACTAGAGGAAATAAACCAAACAAAGGATAAGCTTTTTTCTATAATTGCTCATGATCTTAGAGGTCCTATAGGCGCATTACTAGAAGTTTTAAAGATGATGAAATCTGGAGATTTAAATATGTCTGAGTTTAGAGATTTTGTGCCCAAATTAATAAAAGATGTAGATCATATTTCTTTTACACTTAATAATTTGCTGTCATGGGGACAAACACAAATGAATGGAGCTACAACAAACTCTACCATAGTAAAATTAAATACATTAGTAAATAACAATATTAATTTGCTAGCAGAAACAGCAAAGAAAAAGTCAATTTCTCTAATAAATGAAATGCCCGATAATATTCTAATTTTCTCTGATCCTAACCAAATAGATATCGTTATCAGAAATATTATTAGTAACGCTTTAAAATTTACCCCTAAAGACGGTAAAATAACTATAGATGCCCAAGAAAAGTATCAATTTATAGAAGTTACAATTAAAGATACTGGCATTGGTATGAGCGAAGAAGACTTAAGTAAAGTTTTTGCAACTAATCAAAGTCATACCACATTTGGCACCAACAATGAAAAAGGAACTGGACTAGGTATATCTTTATGTAAAGAAATGTTAGAGAATAATGGCGGTAATTTATGGGCTAAAAGTAAATTAGGAAAAGGAACTATTTTTTACTTCACCGTTCCTAAAGCAGATAATCAATCTTAAAAACTATAAAACTTTACACTTTAAAAAACATATTTTTTTTGACTAAAATAATTTGCTGAAATCTTAAGTTATTTATACCTTGTAGTATCCCCATCATTGTCCCAACCAACCTATGAATAACCAACTACATAGTAACATAAAGTATATTCTCGTATTTCTTTTTATATCTATACAACATAACTACTCGCAAACCAAAGTAGATAGTATAAGAAAATTAGTAGTTACTGCAGAAAAGCAAATAGTAACAAAAGATCAAAAGCAGCATTATATAGATTTATTAGTTTCTTTAGCTAACTACTACCAATATGAAAGTATTGACAGTTTAAAAGTAATAGCAGATAAAGCACTAAACCTAAGTAAAGACTTAAAATACGACAAAGGCATAGCAGATGCACTTGCAACACTTGCTTACTATAGTTCTTACCAAGGTAATTCTGATTTAGCTTTACGACAATTAAAACAAGCTCTACAGAAAGCAGAAAAAATAGATCTAAAAAGTGCTCAAATAGACATTCTTAATCAGATTGGCACAGAATATTCATATATAGGTAAAAATGGAGATGCCCTAAAAGCTTATTTAAAAGCAACAGATCTTGCTATAGAAGAGAACGACATAGAAACACTATCTCTTATAAAAGATAATACAGCGGGCCTCTACGCCTCACAAAAAGACTTTAATCAAAGCCTAGAGATATACAAAGAAGTTGAAGCTTTAAATGAGAAAATAAACCATCCCTTATTTACTGCTGAAACAAATGCTAATATGTCTGATATTTATATTAAAACAAATCAATTAGACATAGCAGCAAAATACTTAGATTTTAGCATCAAGGCTTTTGAAAAAGTAAATGACAATGGTTGGCTATCTTATTGCTACATAAATAAAGCAAGAATTTTAATTAAACAAAACGAACCAGAACTAGCTCTAAAATGGCTAGATATAAGTGAAGGTATCTTAAAAAAGTTGACAGATGACAGATCTCTTATATCACTATATAATACTAAAGCTAAAGCTTATTTAGGTTTAAATAATATTGACAAAGCAGAAAGTTTTGCTTGGAAATCTATAGAACTATCTAAAAGATTAAGCTTATTAGAAGAAATAGAAGATTCTTATAAAACGCTATACCTTACCTATAAAAAAAGTGGAGATACAGACCTAGCGCTAAAAAATTTAGAAAAATACAAAAGTATATCTGACTCAATCTTAAAGAAAGAAAACACAAATAGTCTTGGAGCTTTAAAAACCAGAACAGAATACGAAAGAGAGAAAAAAGATGCAGAAGCATTAGTAAAGAAAGAGCTCGAAAAAAGACAAAACTATTTATACGTCACTATAATTGCTTTAGCTATCTTATTTTTTATTCTTTTACTTATTAAAGTTCAAGCAAACACAAGAAAAAGACTCTACAATCAACTAATAGAGCAAACTGAAATACTGAAAAAGAGAGAAAGTGAGTTAGAAAACATCAACAAAACTAAGGATAAGCTATTCTCTATTATTGGGCACGATTTAAGAAACCCTATTGCTGCACTACAAAGTCTTTTAGATATGTTTGTATCTAAGGACGTAGGTGCTGAAGACTTTTTAAGTTTTATACCAAAGTTAAAGGGAGATGTTGACGCGCTGTTCTTTACGCTAACAAACCTACTCTCCTGGAGTAAAACACAAATGAACGGTGGTTCTACCACTCCTACCCTAACCAATCTTTATAAAATAACAAAAGACAATATTAATTTACTTGCAGAACTAGCCGAATTTAAAGATATTACCTTAACCAATAATATGAACACAGAAGTTCTTGTTTGGGCAGATGAAAATCAGATGAGTGTTGTTATACGCAACTTACTTAGTAATGCTATAAAATTTACCAAGCAAAAAGGCACTATAACTATAACATCTAAAGAAACCAATACCAACTGGATTGTTATAATAAAAGATACCGGAATTGGCATAAAACCGAGTATGCTAGATAACCTATTTTCTTATGATAGCTCTATAGCGGTATCTTACGGCACCAATAATGAAAAAGGAACAGGCTTAGGCCTACCTCTTTGCAAAGAAATGATTACCAACAACAAAGGAACTATTTGGGCAGAAAGCACATTAGACAAAGGAACTAGTTTTTATTTTACAATCCCTAAGGACAAAGAATATTATGAAAATTTAAGTTAAGCCCTCTTAAAATTACACTTTCATTACTTTAAAAGCTTAAAATTAAATACAATTCATTTCAGTAAATTTATTTGTTAAATTCTTTAGTTATCAATATCTTGTAATGCTATTTAATTTTTTCTACATATAATATGACCAACCGTTTATCTGAGAACAAAAGCAAAATAAAACTCACCCTTATACTATTGCTTTTTTGCATATTTTATGGTCAGTCGCAAACTAAAATTGATAGTATGCGCTCTTTGGTAAAAAAAGCAGAAGTTAACTTAGATACTAAAAAAGATAAACAAGCTTACATAGACCAACTTTCCGCTCTCGCTAGTTTTTATCAATATGAAAATATAGATAGTCTTAAATCTATTTCTGATAAAGTATATAAATTAAGTAATAATATTAACTATGATAAAGGAAAAGCAAATGCATTATCTGGTTTTGCTTATTATAGTTCTTATCAAGGAGATCCAAATTTAGCATTGCAACAATTAGAAGAAGCATTAAAATTAGCAAAAAAAGCAAAATATATAAGAGGCCAAATCAACATATTAAATCAACTAGGTGCAGAATACTCTTACCTAGGAAGAAATAATGACGCCCTTAAAGCATATTTAGAAGGCTCTGATATCGCAGAAAAAGATGGTAATATAAAATTACTCTCTTTTATTAAAGACAACACAGCTAGCTTATACGCATCTCAAAAAGATTACAAACAAAGTCTTGAACTCTATAAAGAGGTTGAAAAACTTAACTTACAATTGGCAAACCCAATATATATAGCACAAACAAATGCTAATATGTCTGATGTCTATATTAGAACTAATCAACTTGACTTAGCACAAAAATACATTGATAATAGTATTGAAACTTTTGAAAAAGAGAACTACAAAGAGTGGTTATCATATTGCTACATTAATAAAGCACGAATTTTAATTAAACAAAGTCGTCCGGATTTAGCTTTTAAATGGCTAAATATTAGCGAAGGAATTTTAGAAGAGCTAACAGATGACAGAACAGTTATGTCTTTGTACAATGCTCGAGCAAAAGCTCATCTTAGCCTTAACCAAATAGATGAAGCAGAAGAAAACGCAAATAATGCAATTGCAATATCTGAAAGATTAAAGCTATTAGAAGAATCTGAAGAATCTTACAATACACTTTATCTTATTTATAAAAAAAGCAACAGACCTGCTCTTGCTCTAGAAAATTTAGAAAAATTTAAAAGTATATCTGACTCTATATTAAAGAGAGAAAACACAAACAGTTTAGGTGCCTTAAAAACAAGAACTGAATACGAAAGAGACAAAAGAGAAGCTCAAGCAAACGTAAAAAAAGAGATAGATAAGCATCAAAACTATTTATACTTAGCAATTGCTGCTTTAGTTGTACTAAGTTTTATACTACTACTTATTAAGTTACAGGCAAATACTAGAAAAAGATTATACGACCAATTAATAACACAAACCGAAACTCTAAAGAAAAGAGAAAACGAGTTAGAGAACATTAATAAAACAAAAGATAAATTATTTTCTATAATTGGGCACGATTTAAGAAACCCTATAGCTGCTCTACAAAGCCTTTTAGATATGTTTGTTTCTAAAGATGTAGAAGCTGAAGATTTTTTACGATTTATACCTAAATTAAAAAGTGATGTTGATGCATTATTTTTTACACTAACCAATTTACTTTCATGGAGTAGAACACAAATGAATGGCGGATCTACATCCCCCAGTAAAGCAAAAATTTATAGCCTAACTAAAAACAATATTAGTTTATTAGCTGAAATGGCTGAGAAAAAAGAAATATCCATTAGCAACAATATTAGTGAAAATACTGTTGTTTGGGCAGATAAAAATCAAATGAGCGTAGTAATACGTAATTTACTTAGTAATGCAATAAAGTTCACAAAAACAAAAGGCACTATTAATATTGATGCTGTAGAAACTGAAAAAACCTGGATAATGAGCATTAAAGACACTGGTATTGGTATAAAACCAGAATTAATAGACAAAATATTTTCTAATGACAGTACAATGTCTGTTTCTTACGGCACAAATAATGAAAAAGGTACTGGCTTAGGCTTACCATTATGCAAAGAGATGATTACAAACAATAAAGGCACTATCTGGGTAGATAGCACCTTAGGTGTTGGAAGTACATTTTTCTTTGAATTACCTAAAGAGGAAGCTTAAAATAATTAAATTAAATCATCTAAAGTATTTACAGCTACATAACGTTCTACTGTAAAACCTTCAGCATAATCTGTTCCTATTAAACGCCCTAAATCTTGAGCTCTATACGTTATACTTTCTAAAAAATTCTGACTTGTAATAGGTGTTTGCGGCGCAGTGCTATTTGTATCGTAAAATTGTGTTTCGTAAGCTAGTACGGACTTAACTTTTATATCTATAAAACCGGTAACATCTACCACAAAGTCTGGCTCAATATTTTTCCATTGTATGTAATGATAAACGTGCTTTGGCCTCCATTTTTCTTGAGGTTCACCATCAAGCTCGGTTTCAATCTTTAACAAACCACTTAAAAAACAAGCATCACTAACCAATTTACTGCCTTTTCCATGATCTATATGCCTATCATCTATAGCATTACATAACACTATCTCTGGCTTATACTTACGTATCATTTTAATTACCTCTAGTTGATGTTTTCTATCGTTTACAAAAAATCCATCTTTAAAAGCTAAATTTTCTCTAACAGAAACACCTAAAATTTTTGCAGCAGTAGCAGCTTCTTTATCTCGAGTTTCTGCAGTACCTCTAGTACCTAGTTCTCCTCTTGTTAAATCTACAATTCCAACCTTTTTTCCGTTGGCTATTTCTTTAGCTATTGTAGCTCCTGCTCCTAATTCCGCATCATCTGGGTGTGCCCCAAATACTAATATATCTAATTTCATTTTACTACAAATCTTATTTAACTTTTGCTATTGCTTGTTCTATATCTTCAATTAAATCTTCTACTTCTTCTATACCAACAGAGAAACGAATTAAACCATCTTTAATACCCTGCCTTGCTCTCTCTTCTTCACCCATTAATGCGTGCGATGTTTGTGTAGGCGATAATACTGTACTTTCTACTCCTGCTAAACTCATAGATGGTTTTATAAGTTCTAATGCATTTTGGAAATCCATAGCATCTATGTCGCTTTTAAGTTCAAAAGATAACATACCACCAAAACCTCGCATCTGAGATTTTGCCAATTCGTGATCTGGATGAGATGGCAAACCTGGGTAATACACTTTTTCTACATCTTTACTTTGATGAAGATATTCTGCCATTTTTTGTGCATTTTCATTCTGAGCTCTTACTCTAATACCCATTGTTTTCATACTTCTTTCTAACAACCAAACTGTATAATCACTTAAACTACCTCCAAAATTTTTAGCTAGTTGAAAAATTCTATCTATATGTTCTGTCGTAGATGCAACTGCTCCAGCACAAATATCTGAATGCCCACCCATATACTTGGTTGCACTATGTATAACAACATCAATTCCAAAATCTATCGGATTCTGATTTACAGGACTTGCAAACGTATTATCTATCATAGAAACCAAATTGTGCTTTTTAGCCAATGTAGCCACTGCTTTTAAATCTGTAATAGTAAGCAAAGGGTTAGACGGTGTTTCTATATAAATTACTTTGGTATTTTCTTTTATTTTAGCCTCAAAATCTTCTACTTGTAAGCCATCAGTAAAAGAATATTCTATTCCAAACTTATCAAACTCCTCGTTTATTAAATTATAAGTACCACCATATAATGTGTTTTGTAAAACAACATGATCACCAGCTCTTAAAAATGCCAATAAAGCTGTACTTACTGCAGCCATACCACTTCCAAAAATTAAACCAGCCTCTGTATGCTCTAATGCTGCAACTTTTTTACATAAAGCTTCTTGGTTAGGTGTATTAAAATACCTAGGATATCTTTTAACATCTACACCTTCAAAAGCATAAGAAGAACTCATAAACAAAGGAGAAACTGCCCCTCTAAATTGCTTATCTTCAACTTCTCCGGTATGTGTACAAATTGTATTTAATCGTCCTTTAGAATGCTTCATCTTATTCTGCTTTTTTAAGTTTAGTCGTCTTACCAAAGTTACAAATTTAGAACCTAACCAGCATAACAAAACTATTTTGTAATCTGTTGCGTATATAAATATAACAACTCTATATAATTTTGATGAAACAAAACATAATGAACTTTAAAAACACAATCTACACCGTATTAATTGCTTCAATTTTTGCAGCTTGCTCAACAGATAGCACAGATAATAACCCTATAGATGATAATGGCATTATTACAGAAGAAACTAAGGAGTTAAACAGAAAAAATGTTGGTAAATCTGCTAACGACTTATTGTCTGACGATACATACAAATCTGTTGTTTTTGAAATATTTTATGTTAAAGACCATAAGCCTACTGATGAAACTATAGCCAATTTTAAAAGTTTTATTACAGAACGATTAAACAAATCTAAAGGTTGGGAATTACGTCTTGAAGAAATCACAGTTCCTGCTAAATCTGCATACACTATTGATGACATAAAAGCAATGGAGAATAACTTACGTACCCAATACAACACTATAAATAAAGTTGCTGTATTTGGAATTTACTTAGACGCAGAATATGCAGATAATACCCCTGAAGGATCTGTTTTAGGAGTTGCTTATCAAAATACATCATTTGCAATTTTTGAAAATACAGTAAAGCAATTTAGTAACAAACCCCTTGCTCCCAGTAAAACAGTATTATCTTCTACAGTTTTACAGCACGAAATTTGTCATTTACTAGGTTTAGTTAATGTTGGCACAGATATGCAAACACTACACCAAGATACTGCTCACGGCAAACACTGTGATATAGAAAACTGTCTAATGTATTGGACCGCTGAAACTGGTGAAGGTCTATTAAACTCTATTACAGGAGGAAACATACCAACTTTAGATGTACAGTGTATAGCTGACTTACAAGCTAATGGCGGAAAGTAAACTATTTAGAATAGTTTACTTTATACCTCCAAAAACTAATTGCACCAAGTACTAAAACACTTGCTGCTGTATACCATATAAATACTGGTGTTATTACTTGTGCTCCACTAGCGTAACTATGTAAGCCAACAAGGTAAAAGTTAACACCAAAATAAGTCATCATTATGCTCCCAAAAGCTACCACACTAATAAAATTAAATAGCCATTTGCTACGTAATCCTGGAACAAGTCTCATATGCACAACAAAAGCATAGATCATAATAGATACTAATGCCCAAGTTTCCTTAGGGTCCCAGCCCCAGTAGCGACCCCAACTTTCGTTAGCCCACATACCTCCTAAAAAGTTACCAATAGTTAGCATTACTAAACCAGTTGTTAAAACCAACTCGTTAATTATAGTTAACTCTTTTAAGCTAAGCTCCATACGAGCTTTGTTCTTTTTATTTGTTAGAATAATTAGTAATAGTGATGTTACACCTAGAATCATCCCAACAGTTAAAGGTCCATAACTACCCACAATAACTGCAACGTGAATCATTAACCAATAACTATCTAGAACAGGAACTAGATTAGATATAGAAGGATCTACCCAGTTCTGATGCGCAATCCACAATAACATAGCAGTTACAAAAGTAGCAGCTGCAATTGTTAAATTACTTTTACGAGCAAACAATAAGCCCATACCTAAAGTAGCCCAAGCTACATAAATAATACTCTCGTAAGCATCACTCCAAGGAGCGTGACCAGATATGTACCAACGCAATACTAAACCAGCTGTGTGCCATAAAAACAATAAGTATATAGTTCCTTTAAAAAAGTAAACAGCTACACGCCAAATACTACGATCTTTAAATATTTGAAAAACAAGAATAAAGAATAACAATAAACCAACTACCGCATAAGCTTTATATAGAATATTAAAAATATCTAACTTGTTATAAATTACTTCTGTTTTTATTTTTTGTTCTGATGGCAGTACGTCTTTACCATTATTAACCTGGTTTTGTTTAAAAGCAGCCAGTATTTTATCAGCTTCTGTATAATCTCCAGATTGTCTTGCTTTTTGAAGAGACATTATATAATAAGGAACAGAATTTCTTATAAAGTTGCCGTACAAAGTATCTTGAACAGGAAATTGTTCACTATTGCTTCTATATTCTAAAGCAGAAATCCACTTATTATTATCATCATTTAATAATGGAAAAATCTTTACAATTTCACCACTTAAAGCTCTATTTAAAAGCCCTAATCTAATATTTAAGTCTTTATAATCTTGCTGAAATTTATTAGGATTATTAGTTGCAGTTGCTTCAGCTAAAAACGGATCTAACTTATAACTCTGCTTCTCATCAAAAAAGTCCATTAAAGTAGCATAACGCTGTCCTTCTGGAACACCTAAAACTTTTCGTATACTATCATTCTGCCCTTTTTTATCAATAGCAATTATATGCGTATTAGCCCATAGTTCTTGATTAGACATCATAGATAAAAATACCTGATCAGAACTTAAGCCTAGGTATTTATTCTTTAGACTTAACTTACGTAGTAATTCAGATGTAAAGGTATTTATTGGCTTCATTCGCCCTCCTTCATCTTGTATTACCAACTTACCAAACTCTTCCGCATGTTCTTTAGATACTGCAGTAGCAATAATTATAGAATCTACTACTTCTTGACTTGGCATTTCTGTATGGTTGTGCCCATCTCCTGCACTGTGTTCTTCTGTATGGTTATGACCATCTGTAGTCTGTGCTGTTAGATTTAACAAACCTCCTAACACTAAAATAGTAGTTAGCTTAGCTTTTTTAGCTTTTATTTTATCTAACGATGCTCCTAAATCTTTAAATCTTGTTTTTCCAAAAAACATAATACCCAATAAACCTGCGTATAACATAAAATAACCAATATAAGTAATCCAAGTTCCCCAGAAATCGTGATTTACAGATAACCTAGTTCCCTGTTCATCTGGATCAAAACTTGCTTGAAAAAAGCGATATCCCTTATGGTCTAAAATATGATTCATAAAAATATCGTAATCAAATGGCTTTTCATCTTCAATAGTAACTTTACTCATAAAAGATGCATATCCTTTTTCTGTACCAGGGTATTTTTCTGCTATAAAATCATTCAACTTAATACCAAAAGGAAGTTCATACAACTTAGAACCATAACTCATTCTAAATTCTAAATTACCTACAGTAAAAAGATCTGTAAACTGCATCATCCCTTTAGACCCTAGTAATTTTTTCTGTACAGTTTCTCCGTTTACAGTAACATCTAAAATTAAAGCATCTGGCATATTTTCTGTACGCTCTTCGTCTGGTATACGTATAATTCCGTTTTTACCTTTTACAATAGAGTCTGGCATTACAAATTGCATATTAGCCATTTGATATAAAGCACGGAGTTGTAATTTTTGTACTGTATCTTTTTTAACACCACCTTCTAACCTATCTGCCATACGCATAAAAGTACCTTCAAAAGGGGTTTTTATTGTATAACTAGAATCTGTTGCTGTAATATTAATAGCGCCTTCTGTAGGTTTATTTAACGCAAACAATACATTGTGTATGCTTTGCACTACACCTTCTTCTAGGTAATGATCGTGACGACCGCCACTACTAGATTCTACTATTTTTAAAAAATTTTTACCTTCATCACCAATTATTAAGCCTTCTTTAGCACCGTCTATAAAACCTGCATACTTAATAGAATACTCTGTTTCGTGAAATTTTTTGGTTATTGGTAAATCAGATTTTAAAGCTTCTGCTGTAACTAAAATAGGAAACTCTTCCTTTTTTTGCATTTTAGTACCATCCTTATCTCCATAAACTATAGTAGAAATATATGTTTTATCAGAAAAGAATACATTTTCAGTTTCACCTTCTCTAATAGGCATCATACCTTCAAAACTAATATATCTAGTTACAAAAGCACCTATAATAATAAATATCCAAGATAGGTGTAATAATAAAACAGCCCATTTTTCTTTACGCAATAATTTATATCTAGATATGTTACCTATAAAATTAATTACAAAAAAGACCATAATAGCCTCGAACCAGGTTGCATTATAAATCCAAATTCTTGCCGTTTCTGTGCTATACCAACTTTCTACAAATGTTCCTAAAGCCAGTGCTGTAGCAAAAGCAATAAAGAGAAATGACATTAAACGTGTAGAGAAAAAGAACTTCTTTATTAAATCTATCATCCTTGATAATACTTAGTGAATTTGGTCTGCAAAAATACGTCCTTTTTACGTCTTTTTAGACGTAAATAGGCAATAAATGTGTTAATGAAACCATAATATTTAGCAAAAAATTAACCTTGGTTATTTCTTGCATTAAAAATATGAATATGAATGTTTGATCCCATATTACGAGCCCTATTTTTGGCAATATTTGCATTTTCACCTTCAAAGAGTTCGTCTATTGTTGCAAACCAATGGTTAATCCAAATACCAAAGTGCAACTCGTTTATAGTATTATCTGTATAAGCATCTACTTTTTGGTGCACAGCAATAGGATTACCTTTATATGTGCCGCGCTCAATAAATAATTGATTGCTCCAAAATTTAGTTAAATGCTTTAAATGATGATCCCAATCTGTAATTATACCGTTAAAAATAGGTCCAAGAGTTTCATCTTTTCTTACTTTAGCATAAAAACTAGAAACTAATAAAAACACATTTTCCTTAGTTGTAAGTTGTAATTTTTCCATTTTTGCAAAGACTTTAATACGTTAGCGAATAATATGGCGTGGTATTAGTTACAAAATTAAGCAACAAAGCCTTAGTAATTAGATAAAAAAGTATAATTATGAATATAATTACCCCTTTTAAAAAGTCTGTTTTATGTACAATTTTATGTATTCCCTTATTTATAGTTTTAAGTTGCTCTAGTGATGACAACTCTAAAGAGGAAGAAGATGGACCTAAAGGAAACTGCATAGAAAATGGTGCTATAACAACAGTTGTTGGGAATCACGGGCATTTATTAGAGGTTACAAAGCAAGACATAACTAACGGAACAACAAAAACCTACAATTTAGAAGGTTCAGCCGGACATATGCATATGCTAACAATTACTACAGAAGATTTTGCTACCCTAAAGACTAATAATGCAATTACAATTGCTACAAGTACAAATGCAGGACACACACACGCTATTACAATTGGCTGTGCAGAATAAATGAATTAAACAGATTAGCTTTACTTTTGTAGTATGATTAGCGTAGTTATTATAGGATTAGGAAATATTGGCTCTCACTTATACACTGCTTTTAGCAAGCTAGATAATGTATCTGTTGTAATGCTTTACAACCGCACAGAGGAAGCCTTACTCCCGTTTAAAAACAAAGTAAAGAGCACTACAGATAGTAACCAATTACCAGATGCAGATATATATATTATAGCCACCTCCGATGACAGTATTGCTGCTGTATCTAAACAATTATCTCTAAAAAACAAATTAGTTGTGCATACATCCGGGAGCGTTTCTATTGCTGTTTTAGATGATAAAAACCGAAAAGGATCTTTTTACCCATTACAGACGTTTAGCAAAGGAGCAACTGTAAATTTTAAAGAAATTCCTATTTGTATTGAAGCAGAGGATAAGGCCGATGAAGCTTTACTTCTTCAACTAGCAGAGAGTGTTTCTGATAATGTACATAAGATATCATCTGAGCAGCGAAAATCTATGCATTTAGCAGCTGTTTTTGTTAATAATTTCACCAATCACTTATACCATATAGGGAAAGAAATTTGCGAAGAAAACAAGGTTCCTTTTTCAATTTTATCGCCCTTAATACAAGAAACTGTTACAAAGCTAAATAAGTTATCGCCATTTAATGCGCAAACTGGACCTGCAAAACGTAATGATACTGGCACTATGCAACGCCACTTAACAGAATTAACAAACAATACGCATAAAGAAATATATAGCGTTTTAAGCAAATCTATTACCAATACTTATGGAAAAAAGTTATAAAGAATACTTACACAATGTTACCACTTTTGTTTTTGATGTAGACGGTGTTTTTACAGATGGTTCTGTACTTATTACAGAGCAAGGGGAATTATTACGTAAAATGAATGTTAAAGATGGCTACGCACTTAAAACCGCTATACAAAAAGGCTTTAATGTATGTATTATTTCTGGTGGCACTAGTGAAGGTGTGCGCACTAGGTTTAAAAGTTTAGGCGTAACAGATATTTACTTAGGTGCACATTTAAAATTAGAGCCAATAAACGAGTATTTAACAGCTAAGAATATAGATGCTAAAAACGTTTTGTATATGGGCGATGATATGCCAGATGTACCACCAATGCAACTAGTTGGTATGCCTACGTGTCCGCAAGATGCAATACCAGAAATCAAGACTGTTAGCAAATATATTTCTCAGAAAAATGGCGGTAATGGCTGCGTTAGAGATGTAATAGAACAAGTACTTAAGGCTCAAGGTAAATGGAATGATAATTATAGTGCTAAAAACGATTAATAATGCTTTCTAAAAAACTAAAAGATTACAACATTATTTTGGCTTCTGGATCACCAAGAAGGCATCAGTTTTTTAAGGAATTAGATATTAATTTTAAGGTTGATGTTAGACCTATTGAAGAGGTTTTCCCTGATCATTTAAAGGCCGAAGAAATTACAGATTACTTAGCTGCACTAAAAGCAGAGCCTTTTAAAACATCACTCCAAGAAAAAGACATTTTAATAACATCTGATACTATTGTTTGGCACAATAATGAACAATTAGGTAAGCCAAAAGATGCTGCAGATGCTATTGCTATGCTTACAAAATTATCTAATTCCTGGCACCAGGTAGCAACATCTGTCTGTTTTACATTAAAAGATAAACAGATTACAAAAAACCACATTACCAAAGTAAAATTTAAAGCCCTTAGCTTAGAAGAGATTACTTATTATGTAGACAATTTTAGTCCGTTAGACAAAGCTGGTGCTTATGGCATACAAGAATGGATTGGTTTAATTGCTATAGAAGAAATAATAGGCTCCTACCCTAACGTTGTTGGCTTACCAACACATTTAGTTTATAAAACTTTGTTAACTATAGCAAATGCATAACATTTTAAGTAATTTTACTTAAAATGTATTTGTTATGAAAAAACTATTAGGCCTAAGTATAGTTGCCACTACGCTACTATTTACTTATGCATGCAAAGGAAAAGTACAAGAAGAAGAAAAAACAACTAATATAGTAGCTGAGACTACAGAAAAAAAAGCTGAAGCTAAGCCAGTTTCTAACGAGTTTAAAAAGTACTGGTATAATGGCACTGCAGAAATTACATCGTACAAATTAAAACAAGCAAGATATGGCGAGCTTAGAGATGGCTCTGCGGTTTTGGTGTACGTAACCGAACCTTTTAGCGCAACTAAGCAAGTAAAAGCAGATAACCCAGATAAAACAAATATTCCCGTTTTAAAATTAAACAGCACTAAGAAATTCTATACCGGAATTTACCCATATTCTGTTATGTCTAGTACATTTTACCCGGTAGCAGACAACTCTAATTCTATAAAAATTACAAATTCTGTGCAAGAATGGTGCGGACAAGTATTTTCTCAGTTAAATAATAAAGATAAATTTGAAATTTCTTCTTTTTCTTATTTTGAAAGTGAAGGCGATAAAAATTTTAGCTTAGATAAAAACATTTTAGAAAACGATTTGTGGGCAAAAATTAGAATAGATCCTACTAGTTTACCAACAGGTAATTTAGATGTTATTCCTTCTTTTCAATATATAAGATTTTCTCATAAAAAATTAAAAGCTTACAAGGCCAATATTACTAAGATTAGTAAAGATAATTTAACAATATATAGTCTAGATTATCCAGAGTTGCAACGCAATTTAAGTATTACATTTACCACCGCTTTTCCGCACACAATAGAAAGCTTTACAGAGACACATAAAAGTGGCTTTGGAGCTAATATTAAAATGCTAACAACAAAAGCAACTTTAAACAAAAGAATAAACACTGCTTATTGGCAACAAAATGGCAATAAAGATTTACATTTTAGAGATAGTTTAGGATTATGAAACAATTTATAGATACGCATCAAAATCAGCTTATTAATACCTTAATTTGCCTTTGCGCTTTTATTATTATACGCTTTCTTATTGCAAAAGCAATTCGTAAAATTGGCCGAATAAGTGACATAAACAAAGTACGTACAAAGCTAATTATTAGATATGTAACTATTTTATTAATGTTTATATGTTTTGGAACTCTAGTTTACATTTGGCAAGTTAATTTTGAGGATTTAGGCATTATATTTTCATCTGTTTTTGCTGTTCTAGGTGTTGCTTTATTTGCTTCTTGGTCTATTTTAAGTAATATTACAGCTGGCGTTATTTTATTCTTCTCTTTTCCTTTTAAAATAGGAGATCGTATTAAAATATTAGATGGTGATTTTGCAGAAGAAGTAGATATTTTAGATATAAAAGCATATCATATTTATTTAAAAAAAGATAACGGCGAGCTACTTACCTACCCAAACAATTTACTATTGCAAAAAGGAGTGGTAATTATTAATAAAGAAGATAACGACGAAACTACTGAAGGAGATTACATCTAAATAGTTATTATATGAAAAGGAAAAACAGACGCAGAGTAAATCCGTATTCAGATAAAAAAACTATTAATATTGAAGATTTTTTAGTTAACTCATCTTTAATAAATTATTCCAAAGACAGCTATAACTTACTTAAAGGAGAAGATTTAAAAGAAATAGATATTACAAAAAATACTTCTGTAATATCGTGGTTAAACATTTATGGTTTTCAGCATTCGCAAGCCGTGCGTAAAATAATTGCTGATAATAATATGGATGAGTTTTTAATAAACTTAGTTATAGACAACAATCATAGAAATAAGGTTATAGAGTTAGATGACTGTTTTTTTCTAACCTTAAAATCGCCCTATTACTCGGCAGAAAGCAATGAAACCAAGTTTGAGCAGATGGTTTTTGTTGTTGGTGAAACTTATGTTTGGAGCATACAAGAGGTAGAAGGCGACCATTTTCAGCATTTAAGAGAGCGTATAGAAAAAAACTTAGGTATTATTAGAAAAAAAGGTGCAGATTACTTGTTTTACCTTTTAATGGAAGCTATTATAGACAACTACTATATTGCTTATGATAAGCTTACAGAGGCAAATATTGGTTTAGATAATTTAAATGATACCAAACCAACTCCTGAGTTTGCCATAAAAGTTGAAAATAACAAAAGACAGTTAAATCAAATTAAAAGAATGACTATTAGCATTAAAGACGCTATAAATCAGCTTGAAAATATTGACTGTTTTGATTTTGATATTAAGTATTTTATAGAAATAAAAGAACAAATTGGTTTAATGAGTGATGAAATTGACTTTAATCTTAGTCAACTCGAGAGTTCTTTAAACCTAATGTTTAGCATACAAAATCACAGACTAAATGAGGTAATGAAAACCTTAACTATATTTTCTGTAATTTTTATACCACTTACTTTTTTGGCTGGTATTTATGGTATGAATTTTAAAAATATGCCAGAATTGCACACAGATGATGGTTATTTTATACTTTTAGGTGTAATGGTTTTAGTCTCTTTAGTATCAATATTTTTTATCAATAGAAAAAAATGGTTTTAATCATTCTTCATCAAAATTAAAAAATGTTAATAAACCTTTTAAAAACGTTGTTAAAGAACCTTTAAAATTGACTTTCTAAAGCGCAGAACTTGTTATATTTGAGCATCAACCAAAATTAACATTTATGCGCCATCTATTGGTATCATGCGTAATTTTTACATTATGCATCAATTTAGGAATTTCACAAGCTCCTAAAAAAAGTTCATCTTCAGAAATATATCATTCTTTAGAAAAGTTAAACTTCTTAGGATCTGCCTTATACATAGCAGCACATCCAGACGATGAAAACACTAGGTTAATATCTTACCTATCTAACAATGTAAAAGCAAAAACAGCGTATTTGTCATTAACTCGTGGAGACGGAGGGCAAAATCTAATTGGACCAGAAATTAGAGAGCAATTAGGCGTTTTACGTACACAAGAATTACTTGCTGCCCGTAGTAAAGATGGCGGCGAACAATTTTTTTCTAGAGCAAATGACTTTGGATACTCTAAACACCCAGACGAAACTTTGGCTATTTGGAACAAAAAAGAGGTTTTAGGAGACGTTGTACAAATAATTAGACAATTTAAACCAGATGTAGTTATAAACAGGTTTAATCATAAAAATCCTGGATCTACTCACGGTCACCACACAACTTCTGCAATGTTAAGTGTAGAGGCTTTTGACTTGGTTAACGATCCAAAAGCATATCCAGAGCAATTAAAAACAACAGATACTTGGCAACCACAACGTTTATTTTTTAATACATCTTGGTGGTTTTATGGTAGCGAAGAAGCTTTTGACAAAGCAGATAAGAGTAAATTATTAAAATTAGATGTAGGTGTTTTTTATCCGATGTTGGGCGTATCTAACAACGAGATTGCATCTTTAGCAAGTAGTCAGCATTTATGCCAAGGCTTTGGCCGTATTTCTACTAGAGGTAGCCAAGACGAATATATTGAGCTTTTAAAGGGTGATATGCCTAAGAATGAAGATATTTTTGACGGAATAAACACAACTTGGTCTAGAATAGATGGTGGCGTTGCTGTTGGAAAAATCTTAAATAAGGTTGAAGAAAATTTCAATTTTAAAAACCCCACGACGCACTTACCAGAACTAATAGAAGCTTATAAATTATTACAAAAATCTACAGATACACATTGGAAAATTATTAAATCTGAAGAGCTTAAAAATATGATCTCTTCTATTACCGGCTTGTATTTAGAGGCTAATGCTAACAAAACAAACAGTACTCCAAGTGGTGACTTTAAAGTTTCTATAGAGGTATTAAATAGAAGTGTTGCAGACATTACACTAAAATCTGTACGTATTGGTACTTCTACCCTATCTCCTAACGTAGCACTAAAAAACAACATTAAAGAAAATTTAAATTTAGATGTTACTGTGCCTGCAAGTACAGACTATACAAGTCCTTATTGGTTAATGGAAAAAGGAACTTTAGGGATGTATACTGTTAATGATAAAGCATTGATTGGCAAACCAGAAACACCTAGAGCATTTAATGCTGATTTTGAGCTTAGCATTAACAACTACAGTTTAACTATTACAAAACCTGTTGTAGTACACTACTCAGAACCAGACAAAGGAGAGTTATACAGACCTTTTGAGATTTTACCAGAAGCTAGTGCGAGCATAAAGGATAAAGTTATTATTTTTTCTGATAATACACCAAAAGAAATACCTGTTACAATAAAAGCATTAACAGATAATATTACAGGAGAATTAGAATTATGTTTTTCTAAAGAATGGAAAGTTAGTAACGCTAAACAAGCATTTACTATAGCCAAAAGAGGAGATACAAAAACATTTATGTTTACAGTAACACCACCTGCTTACGAAGCGGAAAGTGCTATCTCTCCATTAATAAAGATTAACGGAAAAGAACTTAGTAAAGAGTTAATTGTTATATCTTATGATCATATTCCAACACAATCTGTTTTATTACCATCTGAAGCAAAGGTTGTACGCTTAGATATAAAAAAAACAGGTAAAAACATTGGTTATATTGCTGGTGCTGGTGATAAAATACCAGAAAGTTTAGAACAAATTGGTTACTCAGTTTCTACTATAGATCCAGATAATATAAACACAGAATCTCTAAAAGAATTTGATGCTATAGTTGTTGGTATTAGAGCTTACAATGTAGTAAATCAATTAAAGTTTAAACAACACTTTTTACTAGACTACGTAAAAAATGGTGGAAACTTAGTAATACAATACAACACAGCTGGTCGTGGTAGCCTAGGAATAGACAACCTTGCTCCTTACACACTAGAACTCTCTAGAGACAGAGTTACAGACGAGAACGCAACAGTAAACATTTTAGCAAAAAAACATTCTGTAATAAACTCACCTAACAAAATAGAAGCTAAGGACTTTAACAACTGGGTACAAGAACGTGGTTTATATTTCCCTAACAAATGGGGAAAAGAGTTTACTCCTATTTTAGCAATGGCAGATAAAGGAGAAGCAGCTAAAGAAGGTAGTATTTTAATTGCTCCTTACGGAAAAGGAAATTATATATACACAGGAATAAGCTTTTTTAGAGAATTGCCAGCAGGTGTTCCTGGTGCCTATAAATTATTTGCTAATATGTTATCACTACCTAAAAATAACTAAGACACTATGGAGAATAAATTTGTTTGGAAAAAAGAATATTCCTTGGTCTTACTTTTAAATATAGCATATGGAGTTTTGTTTTTTGTAATAATGAAAATTTACAATTAATATGGCTTCAATAGATTGGTATTTACTTATAGGAACACTACTATTTATTGTAGGTTTTGGCGTGTATAAAACAAAAGGAAGTAAAAATGTAAACGATTATGTTTTAGGAGGTAATCAGTCTAAATGGTGGACAATTGGATTATCTGTAATGGCCACGCAAGCAAGTGCTATTACATTTTTATCTACTCCAGGACAAGCATACCACGATGGTATGGGTTTTGTACAGTTTTACTTTGGACTACCACTAGCGATGGTAGTTATATGTATGGTTTTTGTACCATTATATCATAGATTAAAAGTTTACACAGCATACGAATTTCTAGAAAATAGATTTGATGTTAAAACAAGAACATTAGCCGCATTTTTATTCTTAATTCAACGTGGTTTAGCGGCAGGTATTACAATTTATGCACCATCTATTATACTGTCTGCAGTACTTGGTTGGGACTTAAGAATTTTGAATATTTTAATAGGTATTTTAGTAATTATCTATACTGTCTCTGGAGGTACAAAAGCTGTAAGTGTTACCCAAAAACAACAGATGTTTATTATAATGCTGGGTATGTTTGTTGCTTTTTACTTTATTCTAGATTACTTACCAGATGATATTACATTTAGCAAAGCTTTAAAAGTTGCTAGCGCTAGTGATAAATTAAACATCCTAGATTTTAGTTTTGATACGCAAAGCAGGTACACTGTTTGGAGTGGTTTAACAGGTGGATTTTTCTTATTTATGTCTTATTTTGGAACAGACCAAAGCCAAGTACAACGTTACTTATCTGGTAAATCTGTAAGAGAGAGTCAACTTGGTTTAATTTTTAATGGTATTTTAAAAATACCAATGCAATTCTTTATTTTATTGGTTGGTGTAATGGTTTTTGTTTTTTATCAATACAATACATCACCTTTAAACTTTAATCCGGCAGCAACTTCTAAAGTAACAAACTCTGTTTATGCAGAGGATTATAATTTATTAGTAAAAGAGCACAAAGTAATAAGTGATAAAAAAATTACTGCTCAAAATAATTTATCTGTTGCATTAGACAACAACGACCTTAACAGACAAGAAACTGCTAAAAAAGAGATTGTTGCTCTAAACGCTCAAGAAAAACTTGGTAGAGATGCTGCAAAAAGTTTAATAAAACAAGCAGATAAAGATGTAGAAACTAATGACACCGACTATGTATTTATTCACTTTATACTAAACTATTTACCACAAGGTATTATTGGTTTATTATTGGCTGTTATTTTATCTGCCGCAATGTCTTCTACCGCATCCGAACTAAATGCCTTAGGTACAATTACTGCATTAGACATTTACAAAAGAAGCATTAGACAAGGTAAATCTGAAGAGCACTACGTAAAAGCATCAAAAGTACTTACTTTAGTTTGGGGTATTATTGCCATACTAATTGCCTGTGTTGCAAGTTTGTTTGATAATTTAATACAATTGGTAAATATTATTGGATCTATATTTTACGGAAACGTTCTTGGTATATTCTTACTAGCCTTCTTTTTTAAGTATGTAAAAGGAAATGCTGTATTTGTAGCAGCAATAATTACACAAGTTATAGTAATTGTTGGCTGGTGGCTAGACTGGATGTCTTATCTATGGTTAAACGCTTTTGGTTGCCTGCTTGTAATTGCCATTGCTTTACTACTAGAAAGCTTTGATAGAATGATGAGAAGTGACGATGAAAACAGTATTGAAAGCATACAATAGAAAACATAAAAAAACCCGTAAAACTAAAAGCCTTACGGGTTTTTAAATTATATAGAACAAAAATTATTTTGCTCCCCACTCTTTTAAAGAGTCTTCATTCATTTTAACGTAATCTGCATTACCAGCTTCTTTAGAACCAGCTAAAGATTTTTTAGCAGTCTCTATAGCTTTTTTCTTATCTCCAGCTTTAGCATAGATTAAAGACAATTGTCTTAATTGGTAAAAAGCAGGCTTTTCCATCATACTCATTGCTTTTTCCATCCAAGTTTTAGCTTGATTAATATCCTTACCTTCTGCAGAATAGTAAACAGCAGATGCATAGTAATCTTGCGCAGACGGACCATTCATAGATCTTGTAATAGCAGCAGTTACTTTTTTGTCTGTTGGCACTTCAAATTTAACACCTACATAAACATCTTCCCATAAAATACCTAAAACAGCAGAGCCAGAAGTTAAATCATCAAAAGTCATTGTAAATGTTTCAACTTTCATTGGCATTTTTACAACATCAGCTTTAATAGTAGCAGCAACTTTAGACTCATCCCAAGCAGATGGTGTACCCCAGTTATTTGTATCAGCATAAAAAACAACTTCCCAAGAAGTAGCTCCAGGCTTAGTAAAAACAGCATAAGAACCAGCTTTTACTTCCTTACCACCAATAGTAACAGCGTCACTAAATGTAATTATTGTGTTTTTATTAGCTCCTGTTCTCCATAATTTATCAAAAGGCACTAAGTTTCCAAAAACTTCTCTACCTCTAGCAGATGGTCTAGAATACTCTAATGTTACGTCTGTTAAGCCAACTTTCTGTTCCATTTTAGTAAACGGACTTGGTTGTGGCGTTTCAATTTGTGCTTGTACCCCTGTTAAGGCAAACACTGCAATTAATACTAATGCAATTTTTTTCATTTTATAAAATAGTTTATTAAGTTTCCTCAAAATTACGGCAGACGGAAGCCTTTAAATGTTAAGGAAAACTTAAATTTTAAGATATAAAAAATGAGTAAAGAAAGAATTATTTGTTTACTGTAAGTTTAAAAACACTTGCAGAAGCACCTAATTTTAAAAAGGATTCCGAAGAAATATAATATGTATTATTATCTAAATTGGTAATCCCTTCTACTTGAGCAAAACCAATGTCTAAAGGTGTTTTTTTAACAGAGCCAGAAAATAAATTAGCAGTTGTAAGACCAGTAACCTCTACAGCAAAAGGTAACATAAACATATTATAACCTACTAAAACAACTTTATCCGTTTTACTATTATAATTAGCACCTGTAACCATACCATTGGTTTTATAGCTACCAACACTTACAGCTTTATAAGTACCTTGCTTTTTAGGTATTTTATAAGCACTAGTACCTTTACCCTGCCATTGTTTAGTTAAAACAAATAAATTGTCTCCTTTACTAAACAAAGCTTCTGCATCAAAATCACTTCTAGTTGTTCTAGTAAATGAATCCTGATCTGGATAGCTGTAATATATCTTCTCTGCTGTTACCTTGTCTTTTGTATATATATCTTTTTTAGAAATTTTATAAATACAAAGATCTTTTCTATCTCCATTAAAATTACCAAAATCTGCAACATAGATAAAATGCTGATCTTGGGTAATATCTTCCCAATCTATATTCTTTGCGTTGGCAATAACAACTTTTCTTTTTACCTTAAATGTATTTTTATCTAAAAAATATAAGGTAGGTGTATTTCCAGAGTCGTTATGCGTAATTAGCTCATCATTATAAAACAACAAACCAGAAGACTCAGAAACCACCTCTGGCAAAGCCCCCACAAGTTTACTTGTAAGTTGCGAACATATAGCGCCAATAAGAACTGCTGAAGTATAAAGGATTACTAATTTAAATTTCATTCTTGATGTATAAAAATTCTATTATCACCAAAATTACTTCTTATTAATTAGATAACTATAAATTTTAAGTAAACCCTAACAGAATAAGGGTTTAATATACAGTAAAACTATTATAATTTTATTTTGTCTAATATTTAACATAAATAGTTAGACATTTTTATATCTTTGTTGAACAGATACTTTAATTATGGCAAAGAAAAAGAATATAACTGCAGATGATATTGTTAGTTTTTATATGGATTATGTATTAGAAAACGAAAAAGAACCTTCTTCTATATATAAATTTAGTAAGACTAATAACTTTGAAGAATCTATATTTTATAAATATTTTAATTCTTTTGAAACTTTAGAAAAGCATATATTCAATGCCTTTTTTAATCATACAATAAAAGCATTAGAAGCAGATGAAGCGTATGCTACTTATGATAATAGAACAAAGCTTTTAAGTTTTTACTATACTTTTTTTGAGATGTTAACTGCAAACAGAAGCTATGTTGTATATGCACTTAATAAGCACAAAAACAAACTAAAATCTGTTAGTATGCTATCTAAACTAAAGGAAAGCTTTGGTCATTACATTTCTAGCCTAGAGATTAAAACAATAGATTTAAAACAAGAAAAGCTAGAAAAAATTCAGAATAAGACAATTATGGAATCTGGTTGGATACAACTAATTATAACTTTAAAGTTTTGGTTAGATGACACTTCTTCTTCATTTGAAAAGACAGATATTTTTATTGAAAAGAGCGTAAACACTACGTTTGATTTGTTAGACACAAAACCACTACAGAGTATTATAGATTTAGGAAAGTTTATATACAAAGAGAAAATTAATATGAACATATAGCCTATGAAAACGCTAGACAAGATTCCGACTTCTAAAATACAACGTGCCAGTAAATTAGTTACTACAGGTGCAAAAGTTGGTGTTAATTATCTTAAGTACTACGGAGATAAATTAACAAGGTCAGAAACAGAGGCAAAAGATCGCTTAAATAAAAATAATGCAGAAGACATATACGATAGTCTTAAGCAGTTAAAAGGAAGTGCTTTAAAGGTTGCACAAATGCTTAGTATGGAAAAAAGCATATTGCCACAGGCTTATGTAGAAAAATTTTCTTTAGCTCAGTTTTCTGTTCCGCCATTATCTGCTCCATTGGTACAAAAGACGTTTAAAAAATATTTTGGAAAATCTCCTAACGAGATTTATGATACTTTTAATTTAAACTCTGTTAACGCTGCTAGTATTGGGCAAGTACATTATGCCGAGTTAGATTCTAGAAAACTAGCCGTTAAAATACAATATCCTGGAGTTGCAGATAGCATCTCTACAGATTTAGCTATGGTAAAACCTATTGCCATTAAAATGTTTAATATTAAGGGCAAAGACTCAGATAAGTATTTTAATGAGGTAGAAAACAAACTTATAGAAGAAACCAATTACTTGTTAGAGATAAAGCAAAGTATAGCTATGGTTTCTGCTTGTAAACACATACCAAACCTTAAGTTCCCTAAATATTATGAAGATTTATCGTCTGAACGTATTATTACCATGGATTGGATGGTTGGTGAACATTTAAGTGAGTTTACAGCTCGTAATACAAACCAAGAACAAGCAGATAAAATTGGGCAAGCACTTTGGGACTTTTATATGTATCAAATGCACGTACTTAGAAAAGTGCACGCAGATCCGCATCCTGGAAATTTTCTAATTTCTAAAGAAGCAGAATTAATAGCGTTAGATTTTGGATGTATAAAAGAGGTTCCTAATAGTTTTTATGTTCCTTATTTTGAGTTAGCAAAGCCAGAGATTATTAATAATCCTGTTTTATTCTCTCAAAAAATGCACGAATTAGAAATTTTAAAAGAGGATGATACTAAAGAAGAAACTGAATTTTTCTCAGCCCTTTTTTATGAAATGTTAAGTCTATTCACCAAACCTTTTCACGAAGAAACGTTTGACTTCTCTGACCCTGTATTTTTTAATCAGATAGCAGAACTGGGAGAAAAATATAGCAAAAGTGCAGAATTACGTAAAATGAACGGCAACAGAGGATCTAAACATTTTATTTACATCAACAGAACCTTTTTTGGACTTTATAATTTAATGTTCGATTTAAAATCCAAGGACATTAAGATTAACAATTATTTATCTCTTTAATAGAATGATATCGTATTCTAAACAAAACATAGAAGAGCTAGAACATCTGTTTAAAATTAACTTAATAAACAGTGCAACAGGATATAAATCGGCCAATTTAATTGGCACTAGATCTGTTAATGGACAAGAAAATATTGCTGTTTTTAGCTCTGTTATTCATCTAGGATCTAGTCCTGCTTTGTTAGGCTTTATATGCAGACCTACTACTGTTCCAAGGCATACGTATAAAAATATATTAGAAACAAAAACATATACTATAAACCATATACATTTAGATATTTTAGAAGAAGCACACCATACATCTGCTAAATATCCTGAAGATGTATCAGAATTTTCTAAAGCTAATTTAAAGCCAGAATACAAGAACAATTGTAAGGCTCCTTTTCTAAAAGGTGCTCCAGTACAACTAGAGTTAAAATTTATAGAAGAAATACCTATTAAAGCTAACGGAACCATTATGGTTATTGGCGAAATAGTTAACTTATATGTAAATAAAGAATTACTACAAAAAGATGGATTAATAGATTTATCTAAAGGAAATGTAGCTGCAATTAATGGCCTAGATACCTATGCTGTAGCAAAAACAAATAAAAGGTTTGCATACCAACGCCCTAAATAAATAATATGAAAATTCTAGTAACAGGTACAACTGGCTATATAGGCAAAAGATTAGTACCCCTTTTAATACAAGAGGGTCACAATGTTGTATGCGTTGTTAGAGATAAATTAAGAGCAGAAGATTGGTATAAAGAAGAGCCTTTAATAACAGTTGTAGAAGCAGACTTTTTACAAGAAGAGACATTGCATACAATACCAAAAGATATAGACATAGCATATTATTTAATACATTCTATGTCTAATTCATCAACTAATTTTAAATCACTAGAAGAACAATGTGCCATCAACTTTAAAAAATACATTGAAAAAACCACAACTAAACAAGTATTATACTTAAGTGGTATTACCAATGATCCTAAGTTGTCTATGCATTTATCATCTAGAAAATTGGTAGAAGAAACTTTAGCTTCTAATGTATATGCTCTTACAACATTTAGAGCAGGTATTATTGTAGGCTCTGGAAGTTCTTCTTTTGAAATTATTAGAGATTTAGTAGAAAAACTACCTATAATGGTTGCTCCAAAATGGTTAGATACAAAAACACAACCTCTAGCAGTTAGAGATGTATTACTATTTTTATCTAAAGCAATTGGTAAAGAAGAACTATATAATAAAGGAATAGATATTTTTGGACCTAATGTACTTACATACAAACAAATGTTATTGCAGTTTGCCAAAGTAAGAGGTTTAAAAAGATATATAATTACGGTTCCTGTTATGACACCTAAACTATCTTCTTATTGGTTGTATTTTGTAACATCTACATCTTACAAACTTGCATCTACTTTAGTAAAAAGTATGGGTGTAGAAATTATAGGTAAACCAAGTGATATAAATTCAGTTTTAGACATACAACCTATAACTTACAAAGAAGCGGTTGAGTTGGCTTTTGAGAAAATTGAACAAAATAGCATCTTATCTAGTTGGAAAGATTCTATGATAAGCAGTGGTAGATTAAAAGGGAGCATACATAAGTACATAAATGTTCCAAAATATGGCTGTTTTACAGATTATAAAGAACGTAAGGTTTTAAACAAAAAGAAGACTATAGATAAGATTTGGGCTATAGGCGGACCAACAGGTTGGTACTACGGTACTATTTTATGGAAATTTAGAGGTTATTTAGACAAGTTATTTGGTGGCATAGGCCTAAGAAGAGGTAGAACTAGCCCCACTGATTTAAGTGTAGGAGATGCATTAGATTTTTGGCGTGTTATTTATGCAGATAAAGAACAGCAAAAATTACTATTATATGCTGAAATGAAACTACCTGGAGAGGCTTGGTTAGAGTTTAAAATTGAAAATGATATACTTAAACAAACGGCTACTTTTAGACCAAGAGGCTTAGCTGGTAGGCTGTATTGGTATAGTGTTTTACCTTTTCATATATTTATTTTTAACGGAATGATTAACAAATTAGCCGCATAGAATATGAACTTAACTATAGAACAAATAGACCGTGTTATAGAAATGGCTTGGGAAGACAGAACCACTTTTGATGCTATAAAACATCAATTTGGATTATCTGAAAAAGAAGTGATTACGGTAATGCGTCAAGAAATGAAACCTAGTAGTTTTAAAATGTGGCGGAAACGGGTACAAGGCCGTAAAACAAAGCACGCAAAACTAAGAACTTTTGTAAACGGAAGGTTTAAATGTAGTAGACAAAAACAAATTACTAATAACACTATAAGCAAAAGATATTAAAGAAGTACATTTTTTAAAATAAATAGTGCTTTATTGCTAAAATTACTATATATTATAATGAGTTTAGATACAGTAGACATAACAAACACAAAAAGTAACATATCTGTAGAAGATATTGGTGACGATCATTTATATTCGGGATTAAACACTCCTATTAAAAAAAATGCTTTTGCTTTAAGTGATGAGCAAAAAAAGGAGAAAATAGAAGTGTTATTTGGTGAAATAATGGATGTTATGGGCTTAGACCTAACTGATGATTCTTTACAAGGAACACCAAAACGTGTTGCTAAAATGTATATTGATGAAATTTTTTCTGGTTTAAACCCTATAAATAAGCCTAAAATTGCTTTATTTGAAAATAAATACCAATACAACCAGATTCTCGTAGAGAAAAATATTACATTTTACTCTAATTGCGAGCATCATTTTGTGCCAATTATTGGCAAAGCACACGTTGCTTATAAATCGTCTGGTAAAGTAATAGGATTGTCTAAACTAAACAGAATAGTACAATACTATGCAAAAAGACCACAAGTTCAAGAACGCTTAACAAACCAAATTGGTGTTGAGCTTCAAAAAATATTAAAAACAGAAGATGTTGCTGTAATAATAGATGCAAAACATTTATGTGTTGCTTCTAGAGGCATTAAAGATGATGCTTCTACCACAATTACATCTTTTTACGGCGGAGAATTTAATAGTTCCGCAAAAATAACAGAAATACAAAACTATTTAAAACATTAAGAGTATGGAGATTATAGATAAAGCATTAGAATTTGAGAAAAGAAAAATGAAGTCGCTTTCTAACAGTGAGAGAGTTGAAATTTCTCGTGAAGCTAAAGCTCTTATTCTTGAGCTTAACCAATTATACAAAGAAAACAAAGACGAGGAGATTATGGACTTAATGAAACGTCTTACTGTTATTAAGCGTAAGGTTGAGAAAAGACTAAATATGCAGCCTCTACCATAGCATTATTTAAGTAAAACATTTAAGAATACCTTATATAATTGGCAAATTACACTTGTCCAACTAGACATTCTTTGCCTAATTTTAAATAAAAACTAATGAAAACAACAGTTATTATTGGTGGCAGCAAAGGAATTGGATTTGCCATTACAAAAGAACTTTTAGCTACAAATAAAGTTATTGTTATTAGTAGAACAGCACCAGATTTAGAACATCAAAATCTAACGCATTACACTTGTGATGTTCTCACAGATGAATTACCAGAAATAGAATCTATAGATGGCTTAGTATACTGCCCAGGTAGTATTAACCTTAAACCAATTACAAGACTCAGTATTGAGGATTTTAAAGAAGATTTTGAAATTAATGTAATTGGAGCAGTTAAAACAATTAAGCATTATTTAAATGCCATAAAAAAAGGCACTAATCCATCTATAGTTTTATTTAGTACAGTAGCAACAAAATTAGGAATGCCATACCACGCAAGTATTGCAACTGCTAAAGCAGGTGTAGAAGGACTTGTAAAATCCTTAGGAGCAGAACTAGCTCCAAACATACGTATTAATGCAATTGCACCAACTGTAACAAATACAGATTTAGCAGCTAAGCTTTTACGTAATGATAAAATGATCGAAAATATCAAAGAGAGGCACCCTTTAAAACGTTTTTTAGACCCTAAAGATGTTGCACATATGGCAAGCTTTCTTCTAAGTGAAAAGACATTAAATATGTCTGGTCAGATACTAGAGATAGACTGCGGAATTGTAAATTTTAAATTATAAAATGAAACCATTAGTTATGATTATATTACTCTCCATATTTTCTTCTTGTTCTTCTAAACAAAAGGCAGAACCTATGACTAGTATTTATGACATTAAAGTAACTGGCTTAGAAGGCAAATCTATCAACTTAGCTGATTATAAAGGCAAAAAAATACTTTTTGTAAATGTCGCCTCTAAATGCGGCTTTACGGGTCAGTATGAAGAATTGCAAAAGCTTTATGATACATATAAAGATAATTTAATGATAATTGGTGCTCCTTGCAACCAATTTGGAAGTCAAGAATCCGGAACTGAAGAAGAAATTAAAACATTTTGCCAAAGAAACTATGGAGTTACTTTTTTAATGACCGAAAAATTAAATGTTAAAGGAGAAAACCAGCATCCGTTATACGCATGGCTAACACAAAAAGAACTTAACGGAAGCACAAGCACATCTGTAAAATGGAATTTTCAAAAATATTTAATAGATGAAGAAGGTAAGTTTATAGACTACTACTACTCTACTACAAGCCCGTTAAGTAAAAAGATAACAAAACACTTAAGCAAGTAAATTATGTTTGGTCTATTTAAAAAAAAATCACCAGTAGTTAAATTACAAAAACAGTACGAGCAACTAATGAAAGAATATCACGCCCTTTCTACTAGTAATCGTAGTGCTAGTGATGCTAAATTTGCCGAGGCAGAAGCTATACAAGACAAAATAGTAGAACTAATGAAAAATAGTAATGAAACTAACTAAATACATTATTCTATTCCTAATTTTAAATTTTAGCGCTTTAGCAATAGGAGTTTTACTTATGGACAACGGTGCACAATCTACTTGGTACTTAAACCTAAACAAGGCACCTTGGACTCCTCCTGGATGGGTTTTTGGAGCAGCTTGGACAACTATAATGATATGTTTTGCTATTTATTTAGGCTATTTAGCAAAAGTTAACAATAGTTTTAAATTTATGATTGTTTACGCTATACAATGGTTTTTAAACGTAGGTTGGAATTTTGCTTTTTTCAATCAACATAACATTAAAACAGGTCTTGTTCTTATTACAGCTCTAACATTTCTAATTATATACATTACCAACAAATACAAGAATAAAACAAAAGCGAAATGGCTTCTATTACTGCCTTATATAATTTGGCTTTGTATAGCTACTTCATTAAACGCCTATATTCTAATCTATAACTAATATGAAGATTTATACCCTACACGAAAAGCAAAAGTTACCCATTAGTTTAGAAACTGCTTGGGAATTCTTATCTAAGCCAGAAAACTTAAAAACAATTACGCCAGACTACATGGGATTTATTATTTTATCTGGTGCAGACAGGCCTATGTATCAGGGGCAAATTATACAATACATAGTTACTCCCGTTTTAGGTATAAAAACAAAATGGGTTACAGAAATTACACATATGGTAAAAAATAAATATTTTGTAGACGAGCAACGCTTTGGACCATATGCACTTTGGCATCACAAACATTTTATTAAAGAAATAGATGGCGGCGTAGAAATGGAAGATATTATAGATTACAAAGTCCCTTTTGGGATTTTAGGCCAACTTGTACACCCTATTTTAGTTAAACCAAAATTAGAAGAAATCTTTAATCATAGAAAAAAGAAATTAAACGAAATTTTTGGAGTCTACAAATAATGACTTAGGCTTATATATCATAAAACATAAGTTACACTAGAAAAGATACATTTTTTACGTACCTTATATCTTGGAACAATATTTATCCTGCTTTTTAATTAAAAATTGGCATAAACTCAATTAAAATGATAGATATATTAAGACTTATGTTTGAATTTTGCGCTGTAATTGTATTTGGTATGTTGCAGCTTATAGTCTACCCATCTTTAATGTTTTACTCAAGAGAGGAATTATTAAAGTGGTACCATTCTGGAAGAGACCGTATATTTATTTTTGCCATTATTTTAACTCCTGGGCACTTAATTACTTCTGTTTTACAACTTATAGACAGACAAAATCCGTATACTATTGTTAGTGTTTTATGCATTGCCTTTATGTGGTTTCAGCACATTGTTATTATAGAGCCAAAACACGGTAAAATAATAGCAGGCGTAGACTCTTCTATAGAAATAAGAAAAAGCATAGCAAAACAAAACCTAGTAAGAATAGTTATAATTACATTCTTACTAGGTTGGACTCTTTATAATACTATACAAAGTACTACTATGTGGTTATAAACAAAGTTATACTCGCGTAATTTTAGCTCCTATAGCTCTTAAACGCTCGTCAATATTTTCGTAACCTCTGTCTATTTGTTCTATATTGTGTATTGTAGATGTTCCTTTTGCAGATAAAGCTGCAATTAATAAAGATACACCAGCCCTAATATCTGGAGACACCATTGTAGTAGCCTTTAATGTAGATTTAAAATCGTGACCTATAACTGTTGCCCTGTGCGGATCACACAAAATAACTTTAGCTCCCATATCTAATAATTTATCAACGAAAAACAAGCGGCTTTCAAACATTTTCTGATGTATTAAAACCTCCCCTTTAGCTTGCGTAGCAACTACCAAAATAATACTTAATAAATCTGGAGTTAATCCTGGCCAAGGTGCGTCTGAGATTGTTAAAATTGAACCATCGATATAGTTCTGAATTTCATAACCATCTTTATGTTCAGGAATATAAATATCATCACCTCTACGCTCTAAAGTAATACCTAATTTTCTAAAAACAGTAGGTATCTGCCCTAGATCGTCCCAACTTACATTTTTAATTGTAAGTTCACTTTTTGTCATAGCTGCTAAACCAATCCAACTACCAATTTCTATCATATCTGGTAGCATTCTGTGCTCTGTACCACCAAGAGCATCTACACCTTCTATAGTTAAAAGATTAGACCCTACACCAGTAATTTTAGCACCCATGCGATTTAACATTTTACAAAGCTGTTGCAAGTAAGGCTCACAAGCTGCATTGTATATTGTTGTTGTTCCTTCTGCTAAAACCGCAGCCATTACTATATTTGCTGTACCAGTCACAGAGGCTTCATCTAAAAGCATATAAGTACCTTTTAGCTTTTTAGCTTCTACTCCGTAAAAATACTCTTCTTTGTTGTATCTAAATTTTGCTCCTAAATTAATAAAACCTTCAAAGTGCGTATCTAATCTACGACGACCAATTTTATCTCCTCCAGGTTTAGGAATATACCCCTTGCCAAAACGCGCCAATAAAGGACCAACAAGCATTATAGATCCACGTAAACCACGACCATCTTCTTTAAACTGGTCAGATTGTAAATAATCTAAGTTTACATCATCTGCTTTAAACGTATAAGAACCTTTACCTCTTTTTTGAATTTTTACACCCAAGTCTTCTAGTAAAGCTATAAGTTTATTAACATCTACAATGTCTGGTATGTTATTTATTTGTACTTCTTCAGGTGTTAATAACACTGCACAAAGTATTTGTAAAGCTTCATTTTTAGCTCCTTGCGGAGTAATATCTCCTTGTAGACGGTGACCGCCCTCAATTTTAAATGTCCCCATTTAAGATTCTATTATTTAGTACCGTTTTTTACCACGGTTATTATTGTTATTTCTTTGATTGCTTTTTGCGTTGGTGTATCTAGCATTAGATTTTGCTATTCTATTCTTTAAGAATTGTCCGCTATCTGTTAACGTTTCTTCCTTTTTAGCTAAATCTATTCGTCCTTCGCTTAACTCGTATAAATGTTTAAATATAGCACTATCATCTACCACATCTTTATTCCAGTTTAGGTAGCACTTTTTCATATGGTTTGCAATAGCATACTCTAAACCATCTCTCATATCACCTTCTTCCCACTCTACAGCAACATCAATCATACGTTTTATGTTATTACCATAAAACCTATATTTAGGAAAATTTTGAGGATATTCTAGTGGTTCTGGACGCTCTTGCAGCATTTCCTTGGTTGTAATAGGAAAAGGAGAATCTACATCTAATTTAAAATCAGACATTATAAATAACTGATCCCATAGTTTGTGCTGAAAATCTGGCACATCTCTTAAATGAGGCTGCAAATTACCCATTACACTAATAATAGCTTTAGCTACCTTATTGCGTTCTTCTGCATCTTCTATAGATATTGCATAGTCAACCATTTTTTGAAAATGACGACCGTATTCTGGAATAATGAGCTGATCGCGCTCAGTATTATACTCTAAGTTTTCTACTAAATTCAAACTAAAAAGATTTATGCTAATTTATATTCTAAAACGTGAAGTTCTACGTTTATGTTCTGCAAAGTACTAAAATAAATAAAACAAACACCAATTACAGACGGTTTTATAACGATATAACTCCTTTTATCTTACCTACTTCAATATATTTAGCAATAATAGCATCAGAATCTTTCATATTTACAGTGATAGACACACTTGTATATTTACCGTTTTTAGATTTTTTAGACTCTATTACAGCACCTGTATTATTAAAAATTTGTTCTATTTCTTTAAACTTTTCTGGATCTGTTGGGATAATAAATTTATATAGGTAATTAGCTGGCCAAGTGCTACTTAAATCTAACTGCTCTTTTAATCTTGCGTAAAATTCTTCCGGATTATCTGTATTCATACCATTTTTTTTACAAATATAGTGCAATGCTGTATTTTACACCACTTTTTATGTAGTTCCTATTTTAGTTATCTTTGCTGTATTAAATTAGCGTATTGAAACAAAAAAAGATAGTTATTACAGGAGGTCCTAGTACAGGAAAAACAACAGTTATTAATAAAATTGATGCTTTAGGCTATACCTGCTTGCATGAGATTTCTAGAGATGTTACTTTGGCTGCCAGAGAAGAAGGCATAACACAGCTTTTTATCACCAATCCTTTGTTATTTAGCGATAAGCTATTAGCTGGGCGTTTAGACCAATTTAACACCGCAAACACCATAGAGGAAGAGGTTGTTTTTCTGGATCGTGGCGTACCAGATGTTGTTGCTTATTTAAATGGAACAGATATTACTTATGGCGAAAATTATAAGGAAACTTGTAACACAGCTAAATATGATGTAGTTTTTATTTTCCCCCCATGGGAAGAAATACATTCTAACGATAATGAAAGGTATGAGGATTTTGAAGAAGCAAAACGCATACACCAATTGTTAGACCAAACCTACAGAGACTATGGCTATACTCCTATTATAGTACCTACAGGAACAGTAGAAGAACGTACTAATTTTATATTAAAAACCTTAAACATTAGCTAGTGCAGAAAAGTCCGCAAGATATTTTACAACAATACTGGGGATATGCTAGCTTTAGAGGCTCGCAAGAAAAAATTATAACTACTGTTTTAGATCAAAAAGATGCTTTAGCATTATTACCAACTGGTGGCGGAAAATCTATTTGCTACCAAATACCCGCTTTAGTACAAGAAGGTATTTGTATAGTAGTCTCGCCATTAATTGCCTTAATACAAGACCAAGTAGATAGCTTAAAAGAAAAAGGTATAAAAGCCATTGCTCTTACCGGTGGTATTTCTATAGATGAAGTTATAAACTTACTAGACAATTGTGTTTTTGGTAACTATAAGTTTCTATATCTGTCTCCAGAACGTTTACAACAAGACCTAATAAAAGAGCGTATTCTACAGATGAATGTAAACCTTATTGCTATAGATGAGGCACATTGCATTTCGCAATGGGGAAATGATTTTAGACCTGCATACCAAAATTGTGGCGTATTAAGAGATATGTTTCCGGCAGTACCTGTATTGGCTCTTACAGCAACAGCAACTAAAAAAGTAGCAGAAGATATTATACAAAGTCTTCAATTTAGAGATTCTTTAATAATTAAAGATTCTTTTTCTAGAGATAATATTACCTATAAAATTGTTTGGAACGAAGATAAATTACATCAACTAAAACAACTTTGTGCGCGAACTGAAAATAGCGCTATTGTTTACGTAAGATCTAGACGTTTAACAGAACAAATATCTGCTTATTTAAATAATAATGGTTTTACAACTACGTTTTTTCACGGTGGTGTTTCTAGAAAAGAAAAACAAAATAGACTTACCAATTGGCTTAAAAATAAAAGTAAAATTATTGTAGCTACCAATGCATTTGGTATGGGTATAGACAAACCAGATGTTCGTTTGGTTGTGCATTATCAAATTCCAGATAGTATAGAAAATTATTACCAAGAAGCCGGTAGAGCTGGTAGAGATGGTCAAGAATCTAATGCTGTATTACTTTTAAACAAAGAAGATGAAACACAAGTAAAACAACAGTTTCTAAGTGTTTTACCAGATATTACTTTTTTAAAACTGTTATATAATAAGTTAAATAATTATTTTCAGATTTCTTACGGAGAAGATAGACCAGAAAAGTTTCAACTAAACTTTAATGCATTTTGTAGCACCTATAAGCTAAAAGGTATGCTAACCTATAATGCACTAAAAATATTAGATCAGCATTCTGTTATATCACTAGAAGAGAATTATAACAAACAAGCAACTATTCAATTTACAGCTACAAAACCAACACTTAATCAGTATTTAAGCACACATAAGAGTTTGGTTGCTATTGTACAAACATTGCTAAGGACGTATGGTGGTATTTTTGAATATGAAATAAAAATTAACACGGTATTACTATCTAAAAAATTGAACATAGATGAAAACACCATTACACTAGCGCTTGAAAAATTACAAAAAGACGAAATTATAGCCTATACTGCACAAAACAGTGATTTAGAACTTACTTTTTTAGTGCCAAGAGAAGATGATTTAACTATAAATGCATTTTCTAAAAAAGTAAAAGAATTACAACAAGTAAAGGTTAACAACATAGATGCTATGTTAACGTATATTAAAACTGATACTATTTGTAGAAATGTACAACTACTAGCTTATTTTGGAGAAAAAAAGAAACGTTGTGGCAAATGCGATGTTTGCTTAAAACAAGGTCCGCCAACAAATAATTTAATTTTAGAGCTAGTTGCCGTAGAAATTACTACAAAGTTAAGTTCTGCTAACTTAAGCTCTAGAGAACTAATACAAATGCTACCTTATAAAGAAGAGGTAGTTTTAGACACCTTACAGTCTTTATTAGAAGACAGTAAAATAGCCGTTAATTCACAAAACCAATATACAATACAATAATATGAGCAATTTACGCATTGTTTTTATGGGAACACCAGATTTTGCTGTGACCATTTTAGATAGTTTATTACAAAACAAGTATACAGTAGTTGGTGTTATTACCGCTCCAGACAAGCCAGCTGGTCGTGGTAGAAAAATACACACTTCTGCCGTTAAACAATATGCAGAAAAAAACAACCTTAATATATTACAACCAACAAACTTAAAAGACCCTGGTTTTATTAAGGAACTAGAAGACCTAAAAGCAAACCTACAAATTGTAGTCGCTTTTAGAATGCTACCTAAGGTTGTTTGGCAAATGCCAAAACACGGGACATTTAATTTACATGCATCTTTATTACCACAATATCGTGGAGCAGCACCAATTAACTGGGCTATTATAAATGGAGAAACAGAAACAGGTGTTACTACATTTTTTATTGATGATAAAATTGATACAGGTGAAACCATTCTACACAAAAAAATAAACATTACCGCTACAGAAAATGCGGGTGTTTTACACGACAGGTTAATGAATCTTGGAGCAGAACTAGTAATAGAAACATTAGTACAGATTGAAAATGGTAGCGTAAACACCAAAAAACAAGAAGATAACAGCGATTTAAAATTGGCTTACAAGATACATAAGGACACTTGTAAAATAGATTGGACAGCAAATACCACAAAAACCTACAATTTAATAAGAGGTTTAAGTCCATACCCAGCAGCTTGGACTACCTTATATAATGATGATAGTGGTACACCTTTAAAGGTATACACAACAGAATTAGAAGAAACAGAACACAACCTAACTCCAGGTAAATTAGTTTTTGATAAGAAAACAATTAAAGTTGCAGTTCCAAACGGCTACATAAAACTGTTAGAAATACAGCTTTCTGGCAAGCGAAGAATGAAAACCAGCGATGTTTTAAACGGCTTACAATTAAAAGAAACTGCATATTTAGACTAGCTAACACGATTTTTGGTCTAAAAAAGCGTAGAAAAAGCCCTACTTTATTAACAAACACTCTTAGTTATTAACAAAATGGCGTATTTCCCTGCATTTTACTTGCGTTAAAGTTAAATCCATATAAATTTGTTAGAAGAATATAAGTTATTAAAACAACAATTAATTTAATTTAATTATGAACAAAACAGAATTAATCGATGCTATGGCAGCTGACGCTGGCATCACTAAAGCAGCAGCAAAGAAAGCATTAGAGTCTTTTTTAGGAAACGTTGAAGGATCACTTAAAAAAGGTGGTAGAGTTTCTTTAGTAGGTTTTGGATCTTGGTCTGTAACAAGAAGAGAAGCTAGAGACGGTAGAAACCCACAAACTGGTAAAACTATCAAGATAGCAGCTAAAAACGTTGTTAAATTTAAAGCTGGTACTGAGTTAAGCAACTCTGTAAACTAAGCAATAGTTTTTTAAGATATAAAAGCGCTTCTCTTGAGAAGCGCTTTTTTTATGTGCTTATTTTTTATTTCTCGTAAAATTTATTTACTTTAATTGAATAAACACGATTATATGCCAACTAACCACCCACAAAAAGGAAACCTTCTTGTTGCAGAACCGTCTTTAACTGGCGATGTTTCTTTTAACAGGTCTATTGTATTATTAGCAGAGCACAACAAAGAAGGCTCTGTAGGCTTTATTCTTAATAAGCCCTTATCCTATACTATAAACGATTTAGTAGAGGATATTAAAGCTTCTTTTAAAGTTTATAACGGAGGCCCAGTAGAACAAGACAACTTATATTTTATACACAAAGTACCGCACCTTATAGAAGACAGCATAGAAATATCTAATGGTATTTTTTGGGGCGGTAATTTTCAAAAAATAGTAGGATTAATAAATGACAATACCATTACCCATAAAGATATCCGCTTTTTCCTTGGTTATTCTGGTTGGGATTCTCTTCAGTTAGACTTTGAGTTAAGTTCTAAATCTTGGATAGTAACACGCAACATATACAAAAGTGCTATTTTAGAAAAATGTACAATTGATCTTTGGAAAGAAAAGATGGATGAACTTGGCGGCGATTATTTATTATGGTCTAACGCTCCAGAAAATCCTGCATTAAACTAAGACAACCTAGCTAATGCATTTAATTTTCCTAATAAATCTTTAGCAACCTCATTGCTAAATTCTTTTTTCCTGTACTTAGTAATAGACTGTATACCAGTAATTGCGTTCGTTACAAAAAGTTCGTCTGCCTTTTGAAGTTCAAAAGGAGAAATAGAAGCCTCTTCTAGTGTGTAATTTTCTAATTTTTCTAAACTTGCTATTAACTTTTTACGAGTAATACCATTTAAACATCCATCTTTTAAAGGCGGTGTTTTTATAACTGAGCCTTTAACCAAGAATAAATTGCCATTTAAAGCCTCTACAACCTGTTTTGCATTGTTTAGTAGCAAACAGTTGTCATAACCATTTTCGTTAGCGTAAATGCTTCCTAAGACGTTTATAATTCTATTATTAGACTTTAATGTAGATAACAATCCTGTATTAACATAATGATCTTTAAAAAGCTCTACTTCATAGGCTCCGTCTTTATGTACATAAAAAGGGTTCTCTAGTGCTTTAGCCTCTATGATATAACTAATATTATTTGTAGTTGGCAAATACAAACCGCCATTATCTCTATATACCGTAATACGTATACGCACAGCGCTATTTTGTAGTTGACTAGCTTCTATAGTTTCTAGAATTTTTTCTTCTAGATATTCCATAGTAAAATTCATTGGTATTTCCATACGTAGAATACGCATAGATGCCATAAGGCGTAGATAGTGATCTTCCCAAAAGTAAATTTTACCGTTTACAACACGTATGCTTTCAAATAGTGAATCGCCATAACGCAAGCCCCTATTTTCTTCATTTAAAAATAATGCGTTGTTCTCTAGTAATTCTCCGTTAAAATTGATCATAAAAAAAGCCTTGAAAAAAATTCAAGGCCAAAGATATTGTTTATTTCATAATTTCTAGGCAGATCCTAGAACTTGTTTTAAACTAGAAATCTGGTTTGTCCACAATAATTTACCTTCTTCTACTTCATCTTCTTCAGCAAAGTCGGATATAAACAAAGAAACATCAGATGTTATGTCATCTACTTTTATGCGCAGCTCAAAATAACAGCTATCGTCTTCTTCTTCTTCCCAAGTAAAACGGATAAATTCGTCGCTTTTTTTCTTTAGTAAATTAGCAACTTCTTCAGATCCATCCCAAATAAAGGTAAATTTTTCTCCTCTAGAGTTAACGTTGTCTGCAAACCATTCTGATAATCCAGATGGTGTAGATATATATTGATAAAGCATTTGTGGTGATGACTGTATCACAAACTCTAGCTCATAGTTAATTTTATCACTCATTCTCGTAATGTTTAAGAAAAGGCAATATATATATTTCTCTATGATAAAAAAACAAAAAATGCTATAATATTTTTATGAAAATTTATTTTGATTATCAGGAAAAAGATATATATATTTGCAGCCGTTAAAAAAAACACCTGGCGAGGTAGCTCAGTTGGTTAGAGCGTCGGATTCATAACCCGGAGGTCACGAGTTCAACTCTCGTTCTCGCTACAACAGAAAAGCGATTTAGTTCTACTAAATCGCTTTTTTTATGCCTTTTTTTTTCATTTAAAGGCTTTTTAACAACAAATACACGCTTTTTTGCTCTTTTAGAACTTTATTATTTTTCAATTACGTTTAGTTTTCAATTTAAAAAAGTAATTAATTTCTATTCTACGCTCCTACTCTTTTCTTCTGAGTGCTTATTATCGACTTAAAAATACTGGACTTAAATCAGTTGTTTTTTTATCTAACTCTTAACAGATTTAATTTATTTTACAATAAATATTGAAAAGGAATTGCGTTAATAATAGATTCATTTGAATTAAAGGCTACAGAAAAAAAGTTAGATTTTTGATTGTGTAAAGCACCATAAAAATGAAACAGTTAGACAATTCTCATAAATTTAATCTTAAAGAGCTACCATCATTACTAAGTAAAACGTACAAATCTTGGATGGCAGACGATCCTTTTAGACTAAGTGCTATTGTAGCCTATTATACTGTTTTAGCACTACCCGCTTTATTAGTTATAATAATTAATGTTGTTGGCTCCATTTGGGGAATAGAAATTGTTCAAGGTCAATTAACAGACGAGTTTACTTCTGCCTTAGGAAAAGATGCGGCAACTGCAATAGAGCAAATAATTAGCGAAACGCAGGACTCTGATAAAAACCTATTATCTACTATAATTGGTATTGGTACGCTGTTATTTGGTGCTACAGGTGTGTTTTATCAACTTAAAATATCATTAAATGAAATTTGGAAAATTAAACCGAATCCTAAGGCTAGTATTTGGAAAATAATAACCGATCGTGCTGTAAGTTTTGCTTTTATTTTGGTCATTGGTTTTTTACTTTTAGTAAGTTTTATTGTAACCGCAGCTATTAGCGCTTTAAATAGTTACATACGTGACGTTTTACCAGATGTATTACTATATGTAGCCTATATCTTAGATTTTGTTTTATCCGTGGGTATTATTTCTGTGTTGTTTGCACTAATGTTTAAATACCTGCCAGACGCAAAAATTAAATGGAAAACAGTATGGATTGGTGCTATTTTAACAGCAATACTTTTTGTGATAGGTAAATTACTCTTAGGAATTTATTTTGGGCAAGCAGATCCTGGATCTACTTATGGCGCTGCTGGTAGCATTGTTCTAATTCTCTTATGGGTTTCTTACTCTTCTCTTATTCTTTTCTTTGGAGCAGAATTTACTTATGTATACGCCAAACGATATGGTTCTGGCATAGAGCCAAAAGGTATTGCCGTAAAAAAATAAACAGTCTTTTATTTTATAAGAGTTAACCTTTTGTGTGATACAACTAAAACATATTGCCGTAAGTTTTCACTTTTGTAGAAATAATCATTCACCCTTTAATCCACTACAATGAAACATATTAGTCCTAATATTATAAGACAAATTTTTGTTTTGCTACTCATAATCCTAATGGGTGCTCTTATTTTTGAAGAAATGCTACCCTATTTTAGTGGTGTTTTAGGAGCAATTACCATATATGTTATATTAAGAAAATCTATGAAAAAACTCGTAGAAAAAGGATGGTACCCTAACCTTGCCGCTATTTTTCTAATGATCTTATCTTTCTTGTGTATAATGATTCCTTTAGTAGGCTTAGGTCTTATGATGGGGAGTAAAATACAGTATGCAGTAGATAACTCACAGAAAGTAATTAATGCAGGTAAAGAGCAATTAGGTAAAGTAGAGTCTTATTTTAATATAGATATAACATCAGAAATAGACACAAGCGCCATAACATCTTGGTTATCAGATCACCTTCAGAATTTTGCAGGAGGCACCTTTAATATGGTTATTTCTGTAACTCTTATGTACTTTCTTTTATTTTTTATGTTAACAAACAGAAAAAAGCTAAGAGATTCATTATTTGAATATATCCCTATTAGAGATGAAAATTTAAAAATAATTAGCAAAGAAACCAGTGCAAATGTAAAAGCAAATGCACTAGGAATACCTTTAGTTGCCATAGGACAAGGTATTGTTGGTTTAATAGGTTTTTTAATTTTTGGTATACCAGACCCATTTTTCTGGGCAGCTATTGTTACTGTTGGCTCTATGATTCCGTTTGTAGGTAGCGCATTGGGTACAGTGCCTGTATTTTTATTAGCATTATCTAACGGAGATAGTTTTCAGGCCTGGGGTATTTTTATTTATGGTATTGTTGCTATTGGAGCCACAGACAATGTTTTTAGATTGTATATTTTAAAAAGATTAGACGATGTACACCCTATAATAACTTTAGTTGGTGTTTTAGTTGGTGTTCCACTATTTGGTTTTATAGGTTTAATTTTTGGTCCTTTATTAGTAAGTTTATTTCTTATTGTTGTTCGCATTTACAAAAAGCAATACGGTCAAGAACCAAAAGAAAACAACTAACCCACAAGCAAATTTTTAATCTAATCTAAATCTTACAATTCTAAATTTATTTTTTTAGGTCGATTTTTCACTCTTTTTTTTGATTGCATCAAAGATGAAATGGAACCAGTTAACCTTTACTACAAATCAGTTGTAATATTGAGTAAGTAAAAAATGTATAACATTCTGAATCATCAGAATAAAAAAATAGAATTATGAAAATAGGAATTATAGGAAGTGGAAAAATTGGAGGAAATTTAGGTAAACACTGGGCAAAAGCAGGTCACGATGTACTTTTTAGTTCTAGACACCCAGAGCAACTAGGAAGCCTTATTAAAGAAGCAGGTACAAACGCAAAAGCAGTTAGTATAACAGATGCTTTTGAAGCTAAAGCAGACATATATCTATTAGCAATGCCTTTTAAAGCAATAGACAAAATATCTGAACTCTATGCTGGTGAGTATGCCAATAGTGTTATTTTGGATGCCACAAACCCTTACCCAGAAAGAGATGGAGACATGGCACAAAATGTTAGAGATGCTAATTATAATGCATCTGAATATACTGCTATGAAATTTAGCTCTGCTAAAACAGCAAAAGCTTTTAATACCATTAAAGCAGAACACTTAAGAGATAGAGCTTTTAGATCTCTAGACAAATTATCTGTGCCATTTGCAGCCCAAGACCAACAAAGCAAAACAGTTGTACAAAACTTAATAGAAGATATTGGGTTTGATGCTGTATATGTTGGAAATTTAAGCGACACAAAGATTATGGATCCTGAGCAAGAAATTTACGGTGTCTCTACTTCTAAATCCGAGCTTTTAGAGACTGTTAACTCACTAAAACAAAAATAAGCAGTTACAAATACTGCTTAAAAATTAAAAACAAATAATAACAAAAACACAAACATATGCAAATTATATACGAATACAATGATGTAACTGCTAGTAGTAGACTAGAGGCCATTGCTAAAGAAAAATTAGAACATTTACATAAAAAATTCAATTTTATTCATCGTGCAGATGTGTTCTTTAAAGTTCAAAACCGTACAGATGATATGCAGCAAATTTGCGATATACGCCTTAGTATGCCTGGACCAAGAATATTTGCATCTACACACGCAGAAACTTTTGAATCTGCTATAGCTGAAACTGTTAGAGATTTAGACAATCAGCTACAAAAAACAAAAGATAAAATGGGAATAAGATAAACACATATTAAAATATGTAATATCTAAGACTATAAAAAAAGCATTCAGCACAAATGCTAATTATTTACAACACCATAAAATTTATGACAATGAAAACTGAAGAAAATATAAAAAAAGAAAACTCCCAAGCAACCTATAATTCTAATATAACGGAAGACGATATTAGTGCTTTAGGTGAAAAAGGATTACGAGCAGACTCAGAAGACGATAGGCTATTATTAGACCGAAAAGAGTCTATAGACTTTCAAGGAAAAGATTTAGATGTACCTGGCAGAAACCCCAGCAAACTAAATACAAAGAAAAGTATTACAGATGAAGAAAACACCTTATTTGCGCAAGGCGGAGAGCATAACGAAAACTTAGAAGCACCAGAAAGAGCAAATACAAGCAAGTAATATCTGTAGAATAAAGGAGAACTTAAAAAAGAATGAAAATGAGCGATATGAATAATGAAAATGAATTTAAGACAATTAATCCTGCTACAGAAGAAACTATAGCGCAGTATACATATATAAATAGTGAAGAAGCTACTAAAAAAGTAAAAGAGAGTCACAACGCTTTTCTAGAATGGAAATTAACCTCTTTAGAAGAACGTGGCAAAATAATAAAATCTATTGGCCAAGCACTAGAAAAAAAGAAGGACGAGTATGCCCAACTTATGACACAAGAAATGGGAAAATTACTAAGTCAAAGTTACCAAGAAATAGAACTTTGTATTGGTATTTGTAACTATACTGCAACAGAAGGTATAAAACATTTACAAGATGAAGAAAGACCGCTTTACGATGGCGGAAAAGGTACAATTCACTACTCGCCAATAGGTGTAATATACGGAATTCAACCTTGGAATTTTCCACTATACCAACCTATTCGCTACTCAATAGCCAATTTAATGGCAGGTAACGGAGTGTTATTAAAGCACGCAAAAAATGTAACAGGTTCAGCATTAAAATTAAAAGAAATTTATGAAGATGCAGGTTTACCAAAAGACTTGTTTCAAGTACTGGTTATTAACCACGATGTGTCTGATGAAATAATTGCAAACGATCTAGTTAAAGGTATAACCTTAACAGGAAGCTCTGGAGCTGGTAAACACGTTGCAGTAAAATCTGCAGAAGTATTAAAGAAAACAGTTTTAGAATTAGGTAGTAATGATGCCTATATTGTTTTAGATGACGCAGATATAGATATGGCAGCACAAATTTGTGCAGAAGCTAGAATTTACAACAACGGGCAAACGTGTGTTGCTGCAAAAAGATTTATAGTTGTAGATAGTGTTTACAACAAGTTTAAAACCAAATTTGTAAGCATTATGGAAAGCATGCAGCTTGGAGATCCTACAAACGAAAATACAACTTTAGGACCAATAGCACGAAAAGATTTAAGAGAAGAACTGCATGATAAAGTACAAAAAAGTGTAGAAAAAGGAGCCAAAATATTATGTGGAGGAGAAATACCTAACACAAAAGGGTATTACTACCCATCTACAGTAATAGAAAATATTACTCCAGATCAGCCAGCATATAGCGAAGAACTTTTTGGACCTGTAGCCTCATTAATAAAAGCTAAAAATAATGATGATGCTATGCGCATTGCTAATGATAGTAAATTTGGTTTAGGTGGCGGAATCTTTAGCAAAGACGAAGACAAAGCAATTAACTTAGCTAAAAACTATTTTGATACGGGTATGATACATATTAACTCTTATGGTCTAGCCTATCCTAATATGCCATTTGGAGGTGTAAAAAACTCTGGATATGGAAGAGAGCACGGAGGCTTTGGTATTCGCGAATTTGTTAATGTAAAATCTATAACACAGAAATAAATTATGATGTAACAATCGTAACCAAAACACTAATTATTATACGCTGCATCATTTTTATATGGCGCAGCGTATTTTTTTGCCTCAACTTTTATTATATGAGTTAATCAAGTAATTATATCCGTTAAGGCTTGGTCTTAATAAGTGGTAAATTTGAGTATGATATTAAATAAGCTGTATCTCTAAAAAAAAGCTTAGTAATTAACAATAATCATAAACCATGAGCAAATACACAGAAAGCATAGGAGAAAAATTAAACAACTTATTAGAGAAAACATACGATGCTGAAAAAGGCTACAAGAAAGCAGCTGAAAATACAGATCACAACACATTAAAACCTTATTTTAGTAAACGTAGTGAAGAACGTAATAATTTTGGTCGTGAGTTAAAAGCTGAAATTCTTCAATTTGGTGAAGAACCAGAAAAAGGCGGTAGCATTATGGGTAGCGCACACAGAGCTTGGATGGATACCAAAGCTTTCTTCTCTGGAGAAGATGCGGAATCTATGTTAGAAGAATCTATTAGAGGTGAAAAAGCTGCTGTAAACGAGTATGAAGAAGTTTTAAAAGACAAATTACTGCCGCCAAGCACAGCTTCGCTTTTAAATGAACAAATGAATAGCATTAAATCTGATTTAAAAACGATACAATTTTTAGAAGATATAAGTTAATAATGACTTTATATAAAGTAAAAGGATGCTGTATATAGCATCCTTTTTTGTTCGTATTATTTTTTATAAAAAATAGTTTCATCAAATTAAAAAAACAAATGAAGCCCTTAATTTTTATCTTATTATTTATGAGTGTACAAAACACAATAGCGCAACATATTATACCAGAAATTATAGAGAAAGAAGCCCGTATTGCACTATCATACTATCCACAATTAAAAGATACCCAAATAGAATTTAGATTTAAAAAAAATATTAAAAAGTCTACAATGCAGGCACAACCTGTTTTTTGGAGTCTTATAAAATCTAGTAAAAAAAGAAAATATCTGGTCTTATTAAGTAGAAAGTTTAAAATATCCGGAAAAGAATTTAAAACTACAGATGTAGATAGCGACATACTAATTGGTTGGCTAGGTCACGAGCTTGGGCATATAACCGATTACCAAAATAGAAGTAGCTTAAACTTACTATGGTTTGGAATTAAATACTCTCTTTCAGACAATTATATTAAAGAAGCAGAACGCGCTGCAGACTCTTATGCCGTAACCTCTGGTATGGATAAGTACATTTTAAAAACAAAACGATTTATTTTAAACAATGCAGATATAGACGAATCTTACAAAGCGCGCATTAAAAAATATTATTTATCTCCCGATGAAATTATGGTTTTGGTAGAGGAACGAGAAGCCAAAGAGCAGTAACTATTTTTAGATTTTTGATGCTACAAAAGTTTCCCACTCGGCAAATCTATCTTGTCCCATAACACGTTCCATTTTTACTTGTCCGCCTTTCTTTTTATTGGCCCCACTCCAATCGTGAAAAATAGAAGGCGACACCGTATTTACCTTTACCCCTTCTAAAGCTTTAGAACGCGCTACTTTATAATTTTTATTGGCATCCTTCAGAAAATTATCTAAAGATTTAGATAATTTTTCAGTATCTATTTTAGAATCTGTTCCTAAGTACCAACAATGGTAAAAATCGTCCTTAATACGATTAGCACATAGTGTATACTCAGGGATTTCAATATCATATTCTTTTTCTAAATGCTGCACAGCATCGTTTAGTTTATTAACAGATAACTGAGAACCTACAGTGTTTAAAAAGAACTTAGTTCTACCTGTAATTTTAATTTCTGCTCTTTCAATATCTGTAAACTCAATGGTATCACCAATAAGGTAACGCCACGCTCCTGCCACAGTACTAATAACCAATACATAATCTTGGTTTAATTCTACTTCAGAAATTGTTAAAGAAGGTGCATTTTGTACCAAAGATCCATCTGGTTTAATGTAGTCTGGATTAAAAGGTACAAACTCAAAGTAAATTCCGTTATCGGTCACCAATTTCATAGCATCTGTCTCTGGACGGTCTTGAAAAGCAATAAAACCTTCAGAAGCCAAATAGGTATCTATAACCGTAATTGGTTTACCTAAAAGAGCATTAAAACTCTTTTTATAAGGCCCAAAAGCTACTCCTCCAGAGGTATAAACCTGTAAGTTTGGCCAAATTTCGTGTATATTATTTAAACTGTTATAATCTATAACTTTTTGCAACATTAACTCCATCCAAGAAGGAATACCACTTAGTGCACCTATATCCCAATCGGCTGCTTTTTCTGCAATACGTTGTATACGCATATCCCAATCGTCTATTTTTGCAATTTCTTTTCCTGGTTTGTAATAGTTTTCAAACCAAAACGGAATATTACTTGCACTAATACCACTTATTTCACCCTCCAAAGCATTATTATACTCTTCTAAATCTGTAGAACTACCGAGCATCATAATTTCTTTTTCAAAAAAATCTGCAGGTAAATCAAAATTTCTAAGAGCCAAAACTTGCTGTATTCCTGCTCTACGTATTGCGCTTACCATAGCATCTGTAACCGGAATACGCTTATTGGTTTTCCCTGTAGTACCAGAGCTTAAAGCAAAATAATCTGGGCTACCTGGCCAAGTAACATCTTTTTTTCCTTCTTGCACATCTTCCCACCAATTGGTAGTAATTTGATTGTAATCAGAAAAAGGAACTTTCTCTCGATATACTTTCTCTGGATTGTTTGACTCTAAAACATCATTAAATTGATATTTTTCTCCAAATTTGGTCTCTTTTGCCGTTTCTAGAAGGTTTTTTAACACAGAACGCTGCTCTTCTGCAGCATTATATTCTGATGAAATAATATCTGTAGCGTGTATAATTCCTTTTATTATGTTTCCTATTATAGCCATTTTATGTGTTTGTGTGTGTGTGTGTGTGTGTGTTGCTGTTCTACTTTCTTTTATTCACAATTTTACCTTTAACCATATTATTTAAAAAAGATACGTCTAAAAAAACTGTGAACTTAGAATATCAAAATTCTATAAAATTTACAAAACTCTTTAACGCTATCAAAAGAATTGTTAATTCTAAACAAAAAGCATCAATAAAAAGTGAAAATTAATTTTTCTTCTATTTTTAAAAATCGAATACTTTCTTAATCCACATTTAATCAAGTAACTACAAAAAATTTACTATAAATAAAATGAGCACTCTGTTTTTTAGCTACAATTAATTGCAATTATTGTTTACATTTGTAGCATTATGATTTTTATAGCAACTAACATTCGTCATTTAAGAAGCTTAAAAGGCGCTACACAAGAAGCTTTGGCAAAAGATTTACAAATTACCAGAGCACGTATTAGTTCTTATGAAGAAGGCCGTTCTGCCCCAACCATAGAAACACTTATACAATTGGCAGACTACTTTAGACTGCCTATAGATATTCTTGTACGCAACGATTTAAGTAAAGCTGCAGATGCATCTTTTATAGAAATAGGAAACCAACGTGTTCTTTTTCCTATAACTGTAGATTCTGATAATGAAAATCTTATAGAAGTTGTACCAGTTGCTGCTTCTGCGGGTTATTTAGCGGGTTATGACGATCCTGAATATATAGAACAACTAGCTAAAATTAAATTACCTTTTTTACCAACAGGTAAACACAGAGCTTTTCCTATAAAAGGAGATTCTATGTTACCAATGAAAAGTGGCGCTTTTGTTATTGGTAAATTTATTGAAGATAGAAGAGATATTACGAGTGGTAAAACCTATGTTTTAGTTACACTAAACGATGGTATGGTCTACAAAAGAGTATATAGCCAAATTGAAGAAAAAAATAATCTAAAACTAGTCTCTGATAATACTGATTACCAACCATACGAGGTTTCTATAGATGAAGTTTTAGAAATATGGGAATTCACCTGTAGTATTAATACGCAAGAATACACAGAAGAAGAATTAAAAATAAGCAGCATTATTACAATGTTTAATACGCTTGGCGTAGAATTAAAAGCACTAGAAAAGTCTTTATCATGATGTACACTATTATTGATGTAGAAACTACAGGACAAACCAATAGAATTACAGAAATTTCTATTTTTAAGTTTAATGGAGAAAAGGTTGTAGACGAATTTACTTCTTTAGTTAATCCAGAGTCTGTAATACCATATTATATTACTACTCTTACAGGCATTGATAATGCTATGGTAGCCAATGCACCAACTTGGGCAGAGATTGCAGATCAGGTTTTAGAAATTACTGAAGACACTATATTTGTGGCGCATAATGTAAATTTTGATTACAATGTTATACGTAACGAGTTTAAAGCTATAGACAAAGATTTTAGACGAAAAAAACTATGTACTATTCGGTTATCTCGTAAGCTGTTACCAGATCACAAATCTTATAGCTTAGGCAAACTTTGTTCTAAACTAAACATTACAATAGAAGGCAGACACAGAGCAAGAGGAGATGCAGAAGCTACTGTTACTCTTTTTAAAATTTTACAAGCACAAGAAAATGCTGAGACTGTTTTTGATAGCTTTCTAAAAAAAACATCTAAAGAAGGTGCACTACCCTCTCACCTACCAACTGAAGTTTTTAATAAAATTCCTAATACACCTGGTGTATACTATTTTAAAGATAAAAAAGGAAAAATTATATACATTGGCAAAGCTGTAGATTTAAAAAAACGAGTACTTTCTCATTTTTATAGCAAAACGCAGAAGTCTCTAGATATGTGTAGAGAAACTGCAGATATAGATTTTGAACTTTCTGGTAGCGAACTTGTAGCATTACTTATGGAAGATGCTGCTATAAAAGAACATTATCCTGAGTACAACCAACTTGCAAAAAGAAACCTTAAAAACTATGCTGTTTTTAGTTATGTAGACCGCAAAGGCATTTTGCATTTAGCGTATAACACTTTAAAAACTACACCAAATGCTCTAAAAGTATTTGCTAATGTTCGCCAATGTATTGCATATATAGAGGAATTATGCTTTTTATTTAATTTATGTCCTAAATACTGTCATTTACAAGACGGAACTAATGCTTGTAATCACCATAAAATTAGTGCGTGCAATGGCATTTGTAGAGACCAAGAAACTGTAGAAGATTATAACTTACGTGTTACACAAGCTATACAACATATTAAAGATGTGGCAGAGTTAACTGTTTTAAAAGAAGCAGGTCGTTCACCAGAGGAAGATGCTTTTATACTCTTAAAAAACGGAACTTACCAAGGTTATGGTTTTAAAGCAAAAACAGAGGTTATAGAGCGTAACGAAGATTTAGAAAACTTTCTTATTCCTCAGAAAGATAATTTAGATATTCAGAAGATATTGCGTAGCGTAAAAAAGAAAAAAACAGTAACAGCTTAATTACTACCATCCACGTAGACCCAATGACCGTTTTCTTTACAGAAGTTAGACTTTTCGTGCAATATAATAACCTGCTTATCTTCCATAAAAAAGGCTTTAAACTCAACAACACCTTTAGTGTCTGTTTTTAAACCATCTATGGTATCTACAATTGCTAATTTAACCCAGTGTACAGAATTAGTCCAATCCTCTATTTCCTTTTTTTCTCTTTTAGATGGCCTAGTTTTACTATAGTGACTTTTTTGCAGATAATCTATGTTTGCCAATACAAAAGCACTGTATCTAGATCGCATTAATTCTTCTGCTGTCTCTACTGTTCTAATATCTGTATGTGCTTTTTCACAACAATTTTTATAAAGTTGGGTAGGATTACAAGGACATTGCATACGCTAATTGATTATTGCTAATTAACTGATTTAAAGATCATAAAATTAATAAATACTTTGTTAAAAATTATAGTATTTGTAACTATTATTTATTTTAATACTATTAGCATAGTTTCATTAAAAAAATCAACAAATAGTTCATGTAACACTATAAAAAATTACATTTACTCAAGTTAAAACTTACAAATTAAAGAGTGTAAAAATTTAATTGCAAAATTCTAAATAGTCAATCTATATAAAAAACAAATTGTGTTACGTTTTAAAATAAATTGTATAATTATAAAAATGAAAGGTTTATAATTTATATATTGATTAAAAATAGATTGATTTATGCAGTTTATCGATAAAATGTCTATTTTTTGATAATTATAATGAACGGCCGTTAATATTATACAATAATTTGGCTATTTTTAAGTCATGTAGTAAATACTTACTTGCTATAAAGTCATACTTACAATATAATGATAATGCAAAAAGCTATTCAAGAAAATCCTAAAGTAAAACATACACTAGAGCGTATTAATGGCGCTGCTAGAGTTGGCATATGGGAGTTAGATTTAAATACTAACTTATATGATACAGACAATATCACTTGCGATATTCTAGATCTGCATATTAACCAGAAGTTAACATTAAATGACTGTTATATTCTGTCTAAATATAAGTATGCAGGAGAAGAAATGTCATTACTAATGAGTAACTTAATTAATAAAGGTGTTGAATTTGACACAGAGATAGAATTTGTTACGCAATTGGGAAATATAATATGGGCTCGTAAAATTGGATTGGCAGACGTAGAAGATGGTATTGTTAAAAGGGTTTATGGAATTTTTCAAGATGTTACAAGTATAAAAGAAACAGAAAGAGAGTTGCAGTCTACAAATAGTGAGCTAAGTTCTATTATTAACTCTAGTGCTGTTGCTATTGTATCTATCAATAGAGATAACAATATAAAACATTTTAACTCTGGAGCAGAAAAACTATTAGGCTATACTGCAAAAGAAGCTATTGCTTCTCTTGATCCACAATCTCTTTTACTACCAGAACAGGTCTACGATTTTAAACTAGATTTAGCTAAATTATACAATAAAAACCCTGATAAAATACAGCCTTTTAAAGAACTAGCTAAACAAAATAAAAGTGACACACGAGAATGGACTTTTCGTAAAAAAAATGGAGATCTTGTTCCTGTAGAATTGTCTTTAACTCCTTTAAAAAATGAAGAAGACAAGCACTTAGGTATTTTAGGTATTTTTTATGATATAACTGATAGAAAAAAGGCAGAGAGTGAATTAATTCAGAAAAATCAAATTCTTAATTACGCTGAGCAAATTACAATGATGGGTAATTGGCGATGGGATATGATTACGGCAGACATTTATTGGTCTGATAATATGTATTCTATTTTTGGAAGAGATAGAGAAAAAGATGATGTTGTTTTTGATACTTATTTTAACTACATACACCCAGAAGACAGAGACAAAGTAAATAACTTTATAACAAAAACTGTAAATGATAAAAAATTTACAGATGTTCTGCACCGCATTGTTTTAGACAATGGTAGTGTTAGAACTGTACACTTATTAGGAGAACTTGTTCTTGACGATTTTGGAGAACCAACACATATGATTGGTACTTGCCAAGATGTAACACAGTTACGGATGGCAGAAATAAAATTTAGAGGGCTATTAGAGTCTGCTCCTGATGCTATGATTATAGTAGATGAAAATGGTATTATACAAATAAGTAATAAACAAACCCAAAAATTATTTGGATATACATCTTTAGAGTTAGATAAAAAACCTGTAGAACTTCTTATTCCAGAGAAGTTTATGCATACATACGAAACAAACAATAATAATTTTTTTACCACGGCAAAATACAATGGCTTAGAAAAAAGTGAAGAATTCTATGGAGTAAATAATAAAGGGGAAAAAATACCTATACAAATAAACCTATCTCCACTAGAAACAGAAGAGGGTTTATTAATTTCTGTAGCAATAAGAGATATAACAGAGCAAAAGCAAGCCGAATATAAAATATTAAAGTCTAAAGAAAGGTTAGAAGTATTAACTGATAATTTACTTAATAAAAATAGACAACTAGCAGATTTTGCACATATAACATCTCATAATTTACGTGCACCAGTAAGCAACCTTAATTCTCTTTTAGGCTTTTACAATACTTCTGAAGATGAAGAAGATAAAGCTGTTTTATTTGAAAAGTTTGAAATAGTTGTTGGTCATTTAACAGAAACACTAGACACACTTGTAGAAGCTTTAAAAACATCTAATGGTGCACCAACAGAATTAAAAAAATTAAAGTTTGAAGACGCATTACTTAAAACAACAGAAATATTAACTGGAGAAATACACGAAACTGGGGCAATAATAAAGAGCGATTTTACTAATGTACCTGCAATTTTATATAGTAAAGTATATTTAGAAAGTATCTTTTTAAACTTAGTTAGTAATGCTTTAAAATATAGATCTCCAGATCGTACCCCAGAAATTACATTAAAATCTTTCCTTGTAAGAAATAGAGTTACCTTAACAGTAGAAGATAACGGCTTAGGAATAGACTTAGAAAGACACGGGCATAAATTATTTGGCCTAAACAAAGTATTTCACAGGCATCCACAAGCAAAAGGCATTGGTTTGTTTATGACTAAAGTACAAATAGAATCATTAGGTGGTATTATCACTGCAGAAAGTACAGTAAACAAAGGAACTACATTCATCTTAACACTAAACTAAACATTATGACAAACCATTTTAACGTATGTATTATTGATGACGACGACATTTATCAATTTACAATTGTAAAAACAATTAAAGCGCTAGATTTAGCAAAAAAAATAATGGTTTTTTCTGACGGAGAACAGGCCTTAAATTTTATGCTAGACAATCTAAAAAACAACTACGATTTACCAGATGTTATTTTCCTAGACAATAATATGCCCATTATGGATGGGTTTCAGTTTATGGAAGAATACACAAAGGTAAAACCACAAATTGACAAGAAAATAACCGTATATATGGTTTCTTCTTCTGTAGATCCTGTAGATATAGAACGTGCTAACAGTGTAGCAGAAATAAACGGTTACATTATAAAGCCTATAAAACCTGGGCAATTAAAGTCTATTATAGAGAGCTTAGAAGTTTAATAAAACAACAAAAGACCGTAGAAATACGGTCTTTTGCTATTTTTATCTATATTTTATAATGTTTTTAAATACCCTAAAACATTATTTTCTATACGGTCTTGTATATTAGTAACATCTGCTTTTACAAAAGTTTCCCCAGTTATGTTTTCATATAATTCTATATACCTTTCAGAAACAGTTGCAATATACTCATCTGACATTACAGGCAATGTTTGTCCTTCTAAACCTTGAAAATTATTGCTAATTAACCATTGGCGTACAAACTCTTTAGATAATTGTTTTTGTGCTTCTGCTTTTTCTTGACGCTCGGCATAGCCGTCTGTATAAAAATAACGAGAAGAATCTGGTGTATGTATTTCATCAATTAATACAATTTTACCGTCCTTAGTTTTACCAAACTCATATTTAGTATCTACTAAAATCAACCCTCTTTTAGCTGCTATTTCTGTACCTCTATTAAATAAAGCATAGGTGTAAGCCTCTAATTGTTTGTAATCTTCTTCAGAAACTATTCCGCGTTTTATAATATCTTCTCTAGAAATATCTTCATCATGGTCTCCCATTTCTGCTTTAGTTGCAGGTGTAATTATTGGTGTTGGGAATTTATCGTTCTCTTTTAAACCTTCTGGCATTGCTACACCGCAAAGCATTCTTTTGCCTGCCTTATATTCTCTAGCTGCGTGGCCAGACATATAACCACGTATAACCATTTCTACTTTAAAAGGCTCACAAGCGTGACCAACAGCAACATTGGCATCTGGTGTTGCTAGTAACCAATTTGGAACTATATCTGCAGTTTCGTTCATCATTTTAGTGGCAATTTGGTTTAGTATTTGCCCCTTGTATGGTATTCCTTTTGGCATAACCACATCAAAAGCAGAAAGCCTATCTGTTGCTACCATTACCATAATATCATCCTCTAAACGATATACTTCTCTAACTTTTCCTTTGTAAACGTTAACCTGCTTAGGAAATTTAAAATTGGTATCTGTAATTGTATTCATTAGTATGTGTTAATTTTGATGCTCTATATTTTTATATGCTTCTATTACTTTTTTAACCAATTTGTGTCTTACGACATCCTTATCATCTAGATAAATAATTTTTATTCCATCTACATTAGACAAAACTAACAAAGCTTCTTTTAATCCCGAAATTATTCTACGTGGTAAATCTATTTGTCCTGGATCACCTGTTAATAAAAACTTTGCATTTTTACCCATACGTGTTAAAAACATCTTCATTTGGGCATGGGTTGTATTTTGTGCTTCATCTAAAATAACAAAAGCATTATCTAAGGTTCTACCACGCATAAAAGCCATTGGTGCAATTTGTATGGTACCATTTTCTATGTAGTGCGATAATTTTTCTGCAGGAATCATATCACGTAAAGCATCATACAATGGCTGCATATACGGATCTAATTTTTCTTTTAAATCGCCCGGTAAAAAACCTAAATTTTCACCAGCTTCTACCGCAGGTCTTGTTAAAATAATACGCCTTACTTGTTTTTCTTTTAACGCCTTAACAGCTAAGGCTACACCTACATAGGTTTTACCTGTACCCGCAGGTCCAATAGCAAAAACCATATCGTTTGTTCTAGCTGCTTCTACCAGTTTACGCTGGTTTGCCGTTTGTGCTTTTATAAGTCTACCACTAACGCCATGTACTAAAACATCTCCACTACTTTCTGCTGTAGTATAGTCTTCCTTGCTTTCGCTTGTAAAAACCCTTTCTATAACATTTTCGTCTATTTTGTTGTACTTAGCAAAGTGTGTCATAAGCATAGCTAAACGCTTATCAAATTCTTCTAAATGCTCATCATCTCCGTAAGCTTTAATTTTGCTGCCACGTGCAACAATCTTCAGTTTTGGAAAATATTTTTTCAGTAAATCTATATGCGCATTTTGATGCCCAAAAAATTCTCTAGGACTTATTTCTGTGAGTTCAATTATGATTTCGTTCAAATGAAAAAATGTATTAAAAGGTTAGGACGTAAATATAAATTTCAGTTGGCTATTTTTTTATGTAATTTTGTATAACAAATTTAATCAAAATCACTGCACCACGGTAAAAAACATATCAACAGTCATAAATGACAATACTAACACTAACTACTGATTTTGGATACAAAGACCATTTTGTTGGCGCATTAAAAGGTGCAATTTTTAGCGAATTAGAAAATGCTACTATTGTAGACGTCTCGCATAGTATAAATCCTTTTAATATTCAGGAATGTGCCTATATTCTTAAAAACTCTTATAAAACCTTTCCTAAAGGCACTATACACATTGTGGGTGTAGATGCCGAATTAACCAAAGAAAATGAGCACATTATAACGTATGTAGACGGACACTATTTTATAAGTGCTAACAATGGTGTTGTTTGTTTAATAACTTCTGAAATTAAACCAGACAACATTGTTTCTATTAATATACCAGATACAAAAGACGGGTCATTCCCAACCTACGATGTATTTGTAAAAGCTGCTTGTCATTTAGTTAGAGGCGGAAAAATGGAGGTTGTTGGCAAACCCTTTAATGATTTAAATACTTTTAAAGATTTTGTACCCCAGCTAACAGATGGCGGTAATACAATTATTGGCAATATTGTTTACATAGACAATTATGGCAATGTTGTAAGTAACATACAAAAAAAACTATTTGATGCTTATAGAAACGGTAGAGACTATGAAGTACGAGTACGTGGTAAAGTCTTAAAACAGATATTTAATAAATACAGTGATATTATTAATTATGAAATTGATAAAAATTACCGCAAAGGCCCTGGAGATTTATTAGCTTTATTTAACTCGTCTTTATTTTTAGAGCTGGCTATTTACAAAAGCAATTTAACTACAGTTGGTGGCGCGTCTACCCTATTAGGACTAGATTATAGAGACACCATAACCATTAATTTTTTATAAATGATAGTACGCATTGTAAAATTGACGTTTAAAACTGAAAATATTGTTAGCTTTGAAAACATATTTAACGAGTCTAAACATTTTATCAGAAATTTTGAAGGCTGTAATTTTCTAGAGTTGTACCAAGACAAACACAACCCTACTATATTTTTTACATATAGTTATTGGGATAGTGAAGCTGCCCTAAATGTTTACAGACACTCAGATTTATTTACAAGTGTTTGGGCAAAAACCAAAGTATTGTTTGCAGATAAGCCAGAGGCTTGGACTGTAAATAAAAACGAAACCTTAAATTAATTAGATGTACGCCATTTACAAACGAGAAATACAATCGTTTTTTACGTCGCCTATTGGCTATATGGTCATAGGCTTATTTTTAATATTTAGCGGCCTGTTTTTGTGGGTCTTTAAAGGAGAGTATAATATTTTTGATTACGGTTTTGCAGACCTTAGTAGTTTCTTTTTTCTTGTGCCTTGGGTATTTTTGTTTTTAATACCAGCTATTACAATGAAGAGTTTTTCTGAAGAACGCAAAACAGGAACCTTAGAACTCCTTTTTATAAAGCCAATATCTTTATGGCAAACCGTTTTTGGTAAGTTTTTAGGAACTTTAACTTTGGTTGTTATAGCTATAATACCAACCTTTTTATATGTTTATACCCTATCAGAACTAGGTACTACTGTTGGCAATTTAGATATGGGTGTTGTTTTTGGTTCTTATTTTGGTTTATTATTTTTAATGTCTAGCTATACGGCTATTGGTATTTTTGCCTCTACCCTATCGCAAAATCAAATTGTTGCCTTTTTATTAGCACTTATACTTTGCTTTGTCTGTTTTTACGGTTTTCAAGGAATTAGCACTTTATTTACAGAAGGTAACACTGCTGTAGCTGTAGCATCTTTAGGGATGAAAGCTCATTTTGAAAGTATTGCACGTGGCGTTATAGATACAAGAGATTTAGTCTATTTTATTACATTAACTGTCTTTTTCTTGTTTTTAACTGTTGTACAACTTAAAAACTTAAACCGATAATGAAAAAGACACTCACCTCCGTAGCTATTGGTTTTATAGCATTAGTACTCCTTAACATAGTATCTAGCTTTATATATACAAGAGTAGATGTTACCGAAGATAGCAGGTACACCTTATCTACTGCTGCTTTACAAACGGTAAAAGAATTTAGTAATCCTGTTATAATTGATGTTCTTTTAGAGGGCGAATTACCAGCAGAATTTGTAAAATTAAAATTTGAAACAAAACAAATACTAGAAGAATTTGCCGCAGAAAACAATAATATAAAATTCAATTTTATAAACCCTTTAGAAACTACAGGCTCGTCTGATAATGCTATTTTAGAAATGCAGAAGTTAGGCTTAACACCTGCTAATGTTACTGTAGAAGAAAACGGAAAAGTATCTCAAGAATTTGTTTTTCCTTGGGCAATGGTTAACTATAACAATAAAACTGTTAAAGTTGCTTTGCTTAAAAACAAACTAGGTTCTACAACAGAAGAACGCGTTACCAATTCTATACAGCATTTAGAATATTCATTTGCAGATGCTTTTACAAAGCTGAACATTAAAGAAAAAAAGAGAATTGCAGTTTTAAAAGGTAATGGCGAATTGCAAGATATTAACTTGGCAGATTATTTATCTACCATAAGAGAATATTATAATATTGGAGCCTTTACGTTAGATTCTGTAGCTACTAATCCTCAAAAAACATTAAAAGAATTACAGAAATACGACCTAGCTCTTATTGCCAAGCCTACAGAAGCCTTTACAGATAAAGAAAAGTATGTTTTAGATCAGTTTATGGTTCATGGCGGAAAATCTATGTGGCTTATAGATAACGTTAGTATGGAACTAGATAGTTTGTATAACGAAGAAGGCAAATCTTTAGCCTACCCAAGAGATTTAAACCTAAAAGACTTTTTCTTTAAATATGGTTTACGTGTAAACCCTGTATTGGTAAAAGACATCTATGCTACACAAATTGTATTAGCTAATGGTAATGGTAATAACTCGCAGTACAATCCTGTTCCTTGGCCATTTAATCCTATGGTTTTTTCTAGAAACGATCATCCTATTAATAACAATTTAGAAGCTTTGCGCTTTCAGTTTGCAAACACAATAGACCTTTTAGATAATAACGATTTAAAAAAGACAATTTTATACTATAGTTCACCTTTGTCTGCTGTAGTTGGCACACCTAATATTATTAGTTTAGAAAGCACTACAAAGAGTCCTAATAAAGAAGAATACAATAATGGAAACAAACCTTTGGTTGTTCTTGTAGAAGGTAATTTTAAATCGGTTTTTACCAATCGTGTTAAGCCTTTTAAAATAGAAAACAACAAAGAAGTTGGTGGTCCAAATAAAATGTTGGTTATTGCAGATGGTGATGTTATTAAAAATCAAGTAAGCAAAGGAAAGCCATTAGAGCTTGGTTATGACAAATGGACAAACAACGCTTACGGGAACAAAGAATTTATGGTGAACAGCCTAAATTACCTGCTAGATGATAGCGGACTTATAAACATCCGTACTAAAAAAGTGGCTGTACCATTCCTTGATAAAGAAAAAATAGCGACGCAAAAAACAAAGTGGCAACTTATAAACATAGCATTACCAGTGGTTTTAACGCTGCTTTTTGGTTTTATATTTAATTATTATAGAAAACAGAAATACGGTAAATAAGTGTTAATAAGTTTGTTTTCGTTAAAAGCACAATTAAAATATCTTTGTTTCAAGGATTTTTTAAGATTTTTAAGAAGAACTTAAGGCATTTGAGAGCCTAACCATAAATGAAGAAAATTATATAGCTGATGAAATTTATAGTATCTAGTACTTATTTGTTAAAGCAATTACAAGTTTTAGGTGGTGTTATTAATAATAGTAACACATTACCAATTTTAGATAATTTTTTGTTTGAATTAAAGCAAAACAGTCTTACTGTTTCTGCCTCTGATTTAGAAACTACAATGAGTTCTGTTTTAGAAGTAGATTCTGATAATGAAGGTACAATTGCTTTACCAGCAAAATTATTATTAGAAACGCTTAAAACGTTTCCAGAACAACCTTTAACGTTTGTTGTAGAAGAAAACAATACAGTAGAAATTAGTTCTAACCACGGTAAATATGCATTAGCATATGTAGATGGTGCAGAATTCCCTAACGCTGTAGAATTATCTAACCCTAGTACAACAACTATTTTAGGTGATATTTTAGCTACTGCTATTAACAAAACTATTTTTGCAGCTGGTAATGACGATTTAAGACCTGTAATGAGTGGTGTATTTTTTCAGTTTTCTCCAGAAAACTTAACGTTTGTTGCTACAGATGCACACAAACTTGTAAAATACCAACGTACGGATGTTACAGCTAGTCAGGTAGCAGAATTTATTATGCCTAAAAAACCTTTAACATTATTAAAAGGTATACTTGGTGGTAGTGAAAACGATGTTACTATAGAATATAATGAAAGTAACGCTAAATTTACTTTTAACAACACAGAGCTAATCTGTAGATTAATTGATGGTAAATACCCTAACTATGAAGCGGTAATACCAAAAGAGAATCCTAATGTACTTAGTATCTCTAGAACTCAGCTTTTAAGTTCTGTTAGACGTGTTTCTATTTTCTCTAACAAAACTACACACCAAATACGTTTAAAAGTTGCTGGTGCAGAACTAAATATTTCTGCTGAAGATATAGATTACAGTAATAAGGCAGAAGAACGTTTAACGTGTTCTTACCAAGGAGACGATATGCAAATAGGTTTTAACTCTCGTTTTTTAGTAGAAATGCTAGGGAATTTAAATTCTGATGATGTTTCATTAGAGATGAGTTTACCAAACAGAGCAGGTATTTTAACACCTATAGATGGTGTAGATGAAGGTGAGCACGTAACAATGCTTGTAATGCCAGTTATGCTTAATAACGGATAAACGAAAATACCCAATATAAAAAACCAAAAAAGAGGACATAATGTCCTCTTTTTTTATGCCTTTAAATTTGTAAAGAATTATTGTTTACGCTCTAACTTTGTAAGCTTAATATTCTCTTTTACCAATTTAAGTTTTGTTTTTGCTATAGAAGATTTTAGCTTTTCTATAGCTACAGGAGACAATTTACCTGCTGCAGTGTCCTGAGATAATTTGTTCTCTAGCTTCGCAATTTTTCTTTCTACCTTAGAAATGTTTTTGTTTTGCTTTGCGATAGAGTTTTTAAGTTTAGCAGCTTTTTTTGCTTCCTTTTCTTTGTTCTTAATCTCTTTAGCTTCTTTCTTAGCCTTTTTATCAGCTGCTTTCTGCTCTTTTTCTGCTTGCTTTGCAGCTTTCTCTGCTAATTTAGCCGCTTCTTCAGCTTTTGCTGCTGCCGCTAATTTTGCTGCCTCTTCTGCTTTTAAAGTTTCTTCTGCTGTTTCTGTAGTTTCAGTAGTTTCTGTTTTCTCTACTTTCTCTGTTTTTTCTTCTTGTGCTACTAAGTTTGTTGCACTAAAAGCTACTAGCATTGCTGCCATTACAATCTTCTTCATAATTTATATTATAGTTAATGTGTGTGCCGCAAAATTAAACTATAAATCTGATATAAAAACAAAAAAAATCTACCTCCAAATTAAATTTAGAGATAGATTATATAAGCCATTTATTTCTAATGTGTTATGATATAAAAGAGATGGTCATAAACTTACTAGGCGCTTCGCCATTTGCAGCTCTTACCGCATTTACTATTGGCATTACAAAGCCAATTATACCTACAAACAAGAATCCTAACAGCCCTAAGCCAAATAGTAATATTCCTGGAACACTAATTATAATGTATAATAATAAACTTAACTGAAAGTTTACTATTGACTTTCCGTGCTCGTTCATACCTTCTACAGTGTCCTTTGTTGTTAACCAAAGAACCAAAGGAACTATAAAGCCCCCTACTCCTGTGCAGTAATGTAATAGTTGTGTTAAATGTGTAACTGCTAATAATCCGTTATCAGACCTTGTTGTTGTTGTTTTGTGTTGATTGATGATTTCCATTTTTTGATTGATTTTGATGTTATACTATATCAGTAGCATAATTATTTAAAATGTTACATTAAAATCTTAAAGTTTTATTTTAATTAAAAAATACTCATCACCCTAAAAGCAAAAAAACGCCCGTATTTGTTACAATACGGGCGCTTATTATACAATAGTGCTTTTCTGTTTTTTAATGCTTAGGAACAGCTCTATTCATCTCTAACATATCTACATTAGTAGCTTCTACACCTAAAAAGTGTTTGCTAAAATAATCTGCTTTTAACCAAAAGAAATACTCCGTCATACTACCAAAACCGTGTCTTTGACCTGGCATCATCATAAAGTCGAATCTTTTATTTGCTTTAATTAATGCATTTGCCATTCTAATTGTAGCACCAGGATGTACATTGTTATCTACATCACCCGTTACTAACATTAATTTTCCTTTTAAGTTTGCTGCTAAAGTCTGGTTCTTATCAATATCATACTTATAACTAATAACACCATCTGCATCTTTAACTTCTTCTACTCCGTGGTGCGTTTCACTCCACCAACTGTTGTACATAGAGTTATCATGATTACCAGCAGAAGAAACTGCTACTTTAAAAAAGTCTGGGTATACAAGCATTGCGGCAGTAGACATAAATCCGCCTCCAGAATGACCAAAAATTCCAACTTTATTAATATCTATATAAGAATGCTGATCTGCCAATTGCTCTGCAACATACTTTTTATCTGCCAAACCATAATCTCTTAAGTTACCATAACCATAGTTGTGGTACCACTTAGACCTGTCTGGGTGACCACCTCTGTTACCTAAGGTTACAACAACAAAACCAACTTGTGCCAACCTATCTAACCTGTTCATAGAAACAGAAAAAGATTTGTTTACAGCCTCTGTTTGCGGTCCAGGATATACATACTCTAAAAGTGGGTAACTCTTAGTTTCATCAAAATCAAAAGGTTTATACATTACTCCATAAAGATCTGTAATACCGTCGTCTGCTTTTACTTTAAAAGGTTCTGGAAATTTATAACCCGTAGCCATAAGCGCAGATAAATCTGCCTCTTCTAACTTTAAAACAACTCTACCATTACTAGATCTAAGTTCAGATTTTGGAACTGTATTTACTCTAGAGTAGTTACTAACAAAAAACTGGTTAGAATCTGACATACTAGTATTGGTAGTAAAATCTCCTTTATTAAGATTTTTTAGTCCTGTACCATTTAAGTTAATTTTAAAAAGGTGCTCGTAATAAGGATCTTGATCTGGAGTAACTCCATTTGCTGTAAAAAACAACGTACGATCTTTCTCGTTTACACCAACAAAATTATTAGAGTGGTAACTACCACTAGTAATCTGGTTTTTAAGATTACCATCTGCATCATACAAATAAAAATGTGCCCAACCGTCTCTCTCTGACCATTGAATAATTTCTTCTTCGTTATTAAACAAAACAATGTCTTTAGCCTCTACATACGTATTAAGCTCTTCTGTAATAAGTGTTTTAACATCACCTGTATTAATATCTGCTACGTTAACAGTTACTTTTTTACGATCTCTGCTTGTGCTGCTAAAGTATATTTTACCTTTTTTAGAAAGTAATAATGATGGTCTAAAGTCATCACTATAATTCATTTTTTTAGTTGGCGCACTGTATACGCTTATGCTTTGTTGTATTGTAGAATCTAATTTTACAGAAAGTACATCTTTAGCAGGAATATCAAAAACCAAAATCTCTGATGTAGAAAATTCCTTTTCTCCTGGCATATGGTATTTATATGTTTCTAGAGTTGGCCTTTTTTTAGCCACAGAATTTATAACCCATAAATCTTTTAAATCTCTAGAGTCAGATCTTTGGTATACAAACTTTTTAGAATCGTGAGACCAGTGCCCTCTTATTCCCTTACGTTTGTCTTTGTTTTCTTCTTTAGTCTCGTTATTTTCTCCCCAAGAGCCACCACCGTAACTATAGTTCTCTACACCATCTTTGGTCCATTGGTGTTCTACAATTGTGGTATCTTTCTCGTCTTTTATAGCTTTTAAAAAGTTGGCCTTATCCATCCAATATAAATTGTGCTGCTTAGAAAATAATACAACGCTACTATCTGGAGCTATGTTAGCCCAACGCTTTCTGTTTTCGTCTTCTTTTTTATTGTTGATAATAGTTAAGCCATTACCACCTAATTTATACTCTAAATAGTATACTTTATTCTCTTTTTTAGGTGCTTTTTTAGGCTTTTTAACCTTAGTAGAATCTTTAGTAATAGTATCGTTCTCTACCTCTTTTTCTTCTTTCTCTTCTTTTTTATCGTCTACAACAGCTACTTTTTCTTTAGAAGTAACTCTAAAACGTATAGCAGTTTCGTTTTTAACAAATTTAAAGTTTAAACGTGGTAAATGCTTAGCATCATAAGGGTCTTTAGTAATTAGAGTAAGCCACTTTGCCATTTTAGCATTATCAAATAATTTTGTTTTTGTACCCCTATCGGCATCAACTAAATAATAATTGGCACCTTTTGTAGTTTTATACTGGTACCAGAATTTATTCCCTTTTTTTAACCAGTTTGGGCGTACGCTAGTAGAGTGTACAATTTTCTTTAAGTTATCTGGAGAAAATTTTGCTGCCTGCCTGTAATTGGGCGTAGGTACATTTGTAGTTTCTTCTTGTGCAAATGTTACAGTAGTAGCTACTAATAACAAAAGCAACAAGGCTGTTTTTTTAATCATTTTTTAGTTTTTGAGTGAGTTAGAAATTGTTTTGGTGGTAACAAAAATATCATTACACATTACAACAAGCTTACTTTTAACGTTTTGTTAAGATGTATAGTTGCTTTTTTATGACCTAAGAATACATTTAACACGTTACACCTTACGGCTCTTTGTTATTGGTACTATTTTATTTAATGAAAAATGAATACACATCAACTTTAATAATTTGTATTTTTGCATTTATGTTTTCACAAGATACTATAGTTGCATTAGCAACACCATCTGGAGCTGGTGCCATAGCCGTAATTAGGTTATCTGGACCAGACGCAATTACACTAGCAAATGCTAAGTTTAAGTCTATACACAATAAAGACTTAACCAAGCAAAAAACCCACACCATACATTTGGGACATATTGTAGATGGCACTAAGGTGTACGATGAAGTTTTAGTGTCTCTTTTTAAAGGACCAAACTCTTATACGGGTGAAAATGTAATAGAAATATCTTGTCACGGATCGCAATACATACAGCAGCAAATTATACAATTGTTTTTGCGTAATGGCTGTAAAATGGCAGATGCAGGTGAGTTTACATTACGTGCCTTTTTGAACGGAAAAATAGATCTTAGTCAGGCTGAAGCTGTGGCAGATTTAATAGCGTCTGATAATGAGGCTAGTCACCAAATAGCAATGCAGCAAATGCGTGGCGGATTCTCTTCTGAAATTAAAAAACTACGAGAAGAACTTCTAAATTTTGCCTCTTTAATAGAGTTAGAACTAGACTTTGCAGAAGAAGATGTAGAATTTGCAGACCGTACACAGTTTATAACACTATTATCTAAAATACAACACGTTTTAAAACGATTAATAGATTCTTTTGCTGTTGGTAACGTACTTAAAAACGGAATTCCGGTTGCTATTGTAGGCGAACCTAATGTGGGTAAATCTACCTTATTAAATGCCTTTTTAAACGAAGACCGCGCAATTGTAAGTGATATTGCAGGTACTACAAGAGATACTATAGAAGACGAAATATCTATTGGTGGTATTGGTTTTAGATTTATAGATACTGCGGGTATACGAGAAACGCAAGATGTGGTAGAGAGTATTGGTATTAAAAAAACGTTTGAAAAAATAGAACAAGCACAGGTTGTGTTGTATTTAAGTCCGCTTACACCAGCTATAGAAAATTTAGAAAGTATAAAAATAGAGATTGAAAAAATAAAAAATCAGTTTCCGTTAAAAACACTTGTTGTAATTACCAATAAAAAAGATTTATATACTCCAGAGCAAATAGAAGCTATAGAGACCGAAATACCTGCTACGCTCTTTATATCTGCTAAAACAGGTGATGGCGTAGAGACATTAAAAAACAAACTTCTAGAGTTTGTAAATACAGGTGCATTGCGTAATAACGAGACTATTGTTACCAATACCAGACATTATGATGCTTTACTAAAATCTTTAGAAAGTATAGAAAGAGTACAACTTGGTATGGATGGCGGTATTTCTGGAGATTTACTATCTATAGACCTTAAAGATGCGTTGTACCACTTGGGTGAAATTACCGGACAGGTTTCTAATGATGAGTTGCTTGGTAATATTTTTGCTAATTTTTGTATTGGAAAATAACTAGCTAATCTACTTTATTATTAACTATTTCTATATATTAATTGCGTTTAAAAACTAGGCAATACCAACAAACAGTATACAAGATGATTATAGAACAAGAGCAGAAATTTAAAGAAGTACTTTCTAAAATAGAAGGACAAGTTAACGAACAAAGTTTTTTTAATAAGTTCTTGGAATTGTACCCTAAAGTTTGGCAAAAACTAAAAGCCAACTATTCTAAATTTAATAGAAGCAAACAATCTAGACAAACCATACCATTACCAAAACCTGAAGTTTCTTTACGTAAAGAAATTAGAATGTGGTTGCAAAAACAATAGACCAAACTATACCTAAGCAAACTTATAAAAAGGGCATTCTCTATTAATTTATACCATTTATACATATATCTGGGTCAATTACACAAATCCGTAATTTTTGCCAAAAAAATAGTTTTACATTGTACTAAACTTTAGGAACTAAAGTTATTTTCTAAAAATTACACACAAAACCATATATAATTAATTGCTCTTCCTCTCGCCTACTCTTATAAATTTTATCTTATTTTCTATTCGGTTTACAATTGCTAAATTATACGTTAAACCACGCCACTAACCATACACAAAAACCGTTCTACGCAATTTAAGATCAGGTACATTGTAACAAATTAGTATTTTACTCTACTAATTCAATAAACAAAAACATAGTAAAATGAAAAAAAATAATGGAACGATTTTTATGGTAATAGGATTGATGTTTACAACTCTTGGATTAACGATTCTGAATGAATATCAAATTTTACAATATGGTGCTCTAATTCTTGGTCTTATTTTAACAATATATAGTGTATTTGTATCTGACAAATGGAAGAAAAGTCAAAAAAATATAGAAAACAAAGATTCTATTAAATAAAAAACAAACCAATTGAAAAAAATACTGATACTACTCCTTATTGTTACTTCTGCAATTTGTATGTCAATGGTTTCAACTGGGCCATCAACAATTGAGTCAGAAATTATACCAATTTCTATAAATAAAAAAGGGCAAATTCTTTGTAAAACTCGTTTCACTCAAAATAAAATGGGATCTTATAATCCTATGATAGTAGAATATGGTTTTTGTATTTTAACTAACGAATCAATACTAGAAATTAAAACTAAAGTTCTTAACCCTAATAAGTTTAACAATGAAGATAAATACTATGAAGAACTTAAATATTGGGATAAAATATTTAGGGGAAAAACAAGTACAGAGCAATTGTATACCATTAAGAACAAGATACTAAAAAACAACTATAATTTTACAGAAATTAATACAGACCAATATAAAGTAGATAAAGAAATTTCTATAGTTGAGTTTGAAAAAGAAAAGAAAATATCTTTAAAAGAAAAAAGGCAAAAAGCTCTAAAAAATGCTAGGAGTACAACATATCATTCAAAAAAAATAGTCCATATTCTGTACGACTTTGGCTCTATTATATGCTTAAAAAACAAAACTGATTATGATGATAATGAAATTGGAGCTTATTTTGATTATCTAATTTCTTGGGGAGATGAAAATGGTATAGAACAAAAAATAGATTACGATATTACTACCATTGTAGGAGTGCTAAACTTAAAGTAACATAGTTATAGTTTGCTAAGCAACAAACCAACACCATAGTGGCTACTACCTGCTCTATTTGCCATAAATAATCTTATTATAGAAGAATTAGATACTGTAGAGAAATTTATAACCGATACAGATAATTATATTTACACATCTTCTCTAAAAGCATATACAGATGCGCCTAGGTTCTCTAGCGAAATTACAATACGAGATAAGGTAAATTATAAAATAAGAGTTGCAATGGGAACGGCAACAGAATATTATTCTGATGCCTATAACGGAATGGAATACAAAAAAAGGGTTTTAAAATACCTTGAGTTGTTATCTTCAAAAACAAAACGAGAAGATTTTTTAAAGGAAAAAGTCATTACAAATCTCACTACACATATCTACATAATGGATTTTACAAACTTTTTGGAACTGTACCAACTGGCACTTTTAAGTTTTGGAAAAACAACAACTAAAATAAATATAAGGTAATTACTTACGAATATAAATTGACCTTTGGTTGATTTGTAAACAGTAACTAGTATTGTAAAAAATTGCAACTACATTGTTTATTACCAATAAGAGCAATTGTTTTTTCCATTTTATAAAAAAGCATATAATACAATATTAAATGAAACAACTTTTAAGTATACTACTTTTCTCTTTATTTTTTTTAACTGCTCATAGTCAAGTAAGAACAAAGAATGAAATTTTAGAAAAAATTCAGGATAAAACTTTAGAAGAAATAAAAGAAGAGTTTAAAGAAATAAAACAAGAAGTTGAAGCCTCTATAAACTTATCTAATATAAGAATTTCTGGAGGCCCTTTAAACGATACTGAAACAAAATATACTGTACCATACACAGCAAAAGAAGATGTAGATCTTGCTGAGTATTATAGTAACCGATTAAGTGAACTAGAGTTTTCTCAAGAAATAAAAAACAATAAAACCGAACTTTCTTGGTTTAATGATTTTTATTTAATTGTCTACCCTAGATCTTTTAATACTAAAGGATTAGAAAATCCTAAAATTTTATTAGACACTATATACTATTATGATGGTACTAAACAACATACATCTTTAACCAACTATAATACTGTTAACACCTTAAAGAAAATAGACAGTATTAGTATTTTATATAAATACCAACGTTACAAAAAAGCCGAATTTATAGAGTTAAACAACAAGCACAATAAATCTAATGATGGTAAATTGTTTTTAAGTTTAATAGAAGATCATAAAATAGAACTACAAATAGATTCTATTTTAGAAAGTAATATACTCTATATAGAGGCTTTAGACGCTAAAGGAAAACCTTTATGGGAAAAAAGTACTTTTAAATCTAAGTCTAATATTAAATCTCAAGAAAAATACTTAGAAGAAGTTATTTTATTTTTAACCAATGCAATAGAAAAGATTGAAACAAAAGAAATTACAACTAAAGAAAAATACGCAGAATATATCTATAATTACCAACCAAGAAAAGAAATAAAAATAGATTATACACCAAAAACTATATTATTTAATAGTTATGCGGGTAAAGTATCTACAATAAAAGTTTATTTAAACCCAGGAATAGTTAATGTAGAAAAACGTTTAAACATTACTAACTCTACTATTTATAGCAACGGCGTAACTGTTGGTAGTTTAGATAATAATGATGGATTAATAGATAAAGCAGGAAAGTGGGTAATTAAACCAATTTATAGATCAATAACTCACAAATTACTAAATCACTATACGGTAACAAAAGAAAATGATAGGCTTTTACATCAATTTAATAAAGAAAAAAAAGAATTAAGGCCGGTACCGTATATAATAAAAAATACAGAAGTATATAATAATAAGTATATAGAAATATTTGTTCCTACTAACCAGAATAGAAAAACAGGTCTGCTAGACACAGAAACTTTAGAATATGTTTTAAAACCTGAAGAGAGAGAGTTGAAATTAAAAAAAGAGTATTACATATCTATTAAAGAGTCTGATACTGCTTCTGATTTTTTTGAGGTCTACAGGTTTGCAGATCACAAAAAAATATTTGAAGGTCACTTTTATAAAATAGAAATAGACAATGACCTTTTTATTGTAGAACATATTGAAGAAGCCTCAAAAGATGCATCTCGTTATATTCATAAAAAAGGTAAGTACTACTCTTACTATTATGATATTTACAATAACGAAGGAGTTAAATTAAATAAGGAATCTATCAACTATTTTCCTGACAAAGAAAATTTTGGAAAAGATGAATTACTTTTAGTAAATGATTCTAAAGACCAAATATATTTTATTGATAAAAAGCTAAGAAAACAAAAATTTAAATTAAAAAGGTTTAAGCAAGTAAAATCTTTTTCTAATGGCTTTGCAGCTGTTCAAGACCATAACAACAAATGGGGATATATAAACACTAAAGGAGACATAGTAATACCTTTAAAATATTCTAGAGCAAATTATTTTATAGGCAATTCTGCTTTAATAATGTTTAACAGTCAAAGCCATTTGATAGACACTAATGGTAAAGTTATTTTTACTTTTTCAGGCAACATTATTAGATATTCTAGTGAACCAGATGCAACCAAGGCTACTTACACCATACAAAGCGGACAACTGTTTAACCATTTAGGCAAACTTTTAAATTAATATTAAAGTATAAAATAACTATAATCCAAAGAATGAATCAATCTAATTTATAACTTATGAAACGCTACTTAAAATTAACTTTAGTATTAAGCTGTATTTTACTATGTACTAGTTGTGTAGAACTAAATACAAATTATGATACTTTTTACATTAATACAGACCTAGAAGACGTGCTAGAAACGCCTACTGATGCTGATATTAAAAATTTACTATCAGAACCATCTGTTTGTACATATGTAACCTTAGAGGATAAAAAGTTATTTGTTCCTGTTAATTACAGAGCAATTGAAAGTGGTGTTGGTAAGTATAGAGTTAAGGTAGGAGATTTAATGATTACCGAAGAGGTTAACAACTATAATCCAATACGATTTTTTAACAACCAACAAGATTTAAGGGCAGATGGTTTAAGAAATACTTTCTTGTTTTTTATACCCAGTAAAGACTCCTTAGCCATAACTAAAGAAAAATTAATAAAGCAACGTGATAGAGTTGATTATGCAGACAGTACAAGCATAATATCTGGTTTAGAATTAATTCACTTTAAATATAATAAGTTAAAAAAAGGTTTTGATCTTTTTCATAGTCAAAAAATACCAGGTTTAGATAAAGACATTACAACGACAGAACTTTTATATGAAAATATTGACATACTACGTATGGCAAAACATTTAAATGATGAAAACCAAAAAGAACTAAATTGGGAAAAACTACACAATGTTGTTCCAGTACATTTTCCAAGATATTTTAACTCACTAATAGATACCGTTGTGGCGTATACAAAACAACAACCTAATAATTATAGGTATACTTACGACCCTAATGATTTGTTTTTTGAATTTTCAATTGTAAAAGATTCATCTCTTGTTACGTTACTAAAAGACTTAAAGGAAACACCAATTAAAGAAGAAATAAACATAAAAAATAAATACGCTAAAGAATCTTTACGTGTACTTAAAGATCATGCTAGTTACAGATCTAACTATATCGAAATTTTATACACCGAAGATGAAAATACATTTTTTATGAATGATGGTTTTGATGGCCATATTTTATCTTTTTTACCAGGCAAAGAACTATTATTTGTTTTAGATAACGATAATCCTAAATATTATAATAATGAAATTTATTATAAATATTTTAAAGAAGTATTGCTCCCTAAATTATAAATTAAGCAGTAAAGTATAAACAATAATGCCTCTAGACTTAATATATACAAAAACCGATAAGTGGATTTTATCTAAAGTCACTGCCAATTATAAAACTTGGCAAGAAAAATTCTATTTTTATACCACACATCTAAACTTTACAGATGTAGAAAATTTAGTCCTTTTTTTAAAGGACGATTTTAAGTTGTCTGATAAAAACAGAACTGACATATTTAACGATGTTACCAATAGTAATAAAGACTTTTTTGAGTTAAAAGTGCTTAATAACACCATAACTATTACAGAACTACAATTACAGCTACTACAATCTAAAGAAACCCTTATAGATTGGGAAGATTGGTCTTTTATATTTAGAAAAACTAATAACAACGATTATTATCTGTGGGTTTTTCTTGGTGGTATTGCAAACCAAGTTCGCGAAATAAAATTAAGCGCTACCCAAATAAAAGAGTGGAAAGAAATAGGAAATACATATAGTAAAAAGTTGGCTTTAGAACTTAAACAAAAAAATTCTGAAACCTACAATAATGCTATCAATAACAATAGAAGAGTACTCTAATTTATAACTAGATATACATTTCTAAATTTTAGTTTAAAGCCTATAATTATACTAAAATACAACAAACACTTACGAATATTAATTGTCTATTAAATACGTAAGCTAATATAGTTAGTATTGATTATTATTTAGTCTGTTATATTTTAAAATAGACAAACCTAGAATTTAAAATAGCAGCAGAACTACAATAATTTAGTAGATGTATTATGAAAAACAATTTTAAACTATTTGTTGGTTTCACCACACTAATAATCGCACTTCTGTATTTTTTAAAACCTAGCAAAGAAACTACAGATACTCAACAAAAAGATACTTCTACAAAAAAATCAGAATCATATATTATAGAAGAATTACCAGAAAAATATAAAAACTACAAAACGCTAGATAGCATTACAAATAAAGACTTAAGTATTACAACTTTTAAAAGTATTAACGAGAAATTTGCTTTTAGGGTTAATGACTCTATAATAGGCTTAAAAACAAATACAGAATTAAACAATAATAAAGATAGTATTGTAACAAGTTTTTATAGGATAGACCAATTTGGTACTGTTTTAGACTCTATTTCTTTTTTAAATACATATGTATTTCAGCACAACTCTTATCTTGTATATGCAAAAAAAGATTACTATTTAAGTTTTCTTATAGATGGTGATAAAACACTAAAGCCAATACATTTAAAAAATGACAACAATACTTATAGCGAAATAGAAGCTAGAGAAATTGCAGAGAATAGTGATTCTGCAACAACAAGCTATGTAAATGATAGTACCACTAATAAACATTTACTTAAAGTTACATTCCTAAAACAAGGTGTATGGTCTTATATAACTGTTGACGATAGTTTTTCTGTTTCAGAAAATTACGGAGAATATAACACCATGCAATTTAAAGAATTAGACCAGAAAACCAATCTAGACTATTTTCATAAAGAAGAATGGGAAAAAAACACTATGTCTGGCGGGTTATATGCTACTGGAGGAAGATCCCAACACTGGATAGGTACATCTTACTTTACTATTTATTCATTCCAAAATATAAAGTTTAAAAAAGGATTTACTAGATGGTTTACAAATGATAAAAGATTGCTAATGCCTTATGAAATTTATGAAAATCCTAACAAAAAATTTATTTTAATTAGAGAAATGATGGATACTTATGGGTGTGAATATACTTTAATTAAGAATACTAAAGAATAACTTTTACATACCAATCTATTATTTATACTAACCGCCTAAAATTAAAACCAAATGATTAAAAAGTCAATATTATGTTTATTACTTTTAGTAATAGTGTCTTGCAATAAAGACAAAAATACTAGTGATAAAATAACGGAATTAGAGAATCAAATTAAGCATCAAAAAATAATAAACACCTCTCTAGAAGAGTATAATGAACAGCTTAAAAGATCTAAAGAAAACCTTAAAAATAAGAAATCTGAAAGTCTAGAACTGAAAAAGACCATCAGCTTTGTAATAGCAGAAAGTTTAGACATTCTTTCTGATAAAAAAGAAATGATTCAGTATGTTTTTGATGATTTTGATATTAAAACAAATGATGCAGGCAGAGCTATAGCAATGAACAGTTCTTTCTTCTATTGCTATAACCCAGATTTGTTCGGTTTTGACACAAAAGATGATTATTATTCCTTTTTAATTTCTAAAATAGATAGAAGTCCCGAGAATTTAAGAAAAATACTAACTCCACAAGTAAAAGACAATATTTATAGCTTATTTAAAAATAATAATATTTATAAAGAATCTGGATCAGAGGCAATGTTAAAAGCTTCATTATTAATTTATGAAGACTTAAGAGAACAAGAAGATTTAATGGCTCAAATATATACTCTAGGTGTAGCGCAAAATAGAACAAAAACTCTAGAGCTAGTTTCTGAAATTGCCTCAGAAGAAGTACAATCAATTTTAAAGTATGAAAACTACACTAGTTATGATCGTGCAGGATATTTAAAATTACAAGATAGAATTTGGTATTTATATACTTTTTGGGCTAGAAGACATCATGAAGGTAATGCAGATTATGTTTATGAGTTACTTAAAGAGTTTCATACTAATGTAGCTGCAGAAGAGTTAGTTACAGATGATATAGAGTTGTAAACAGCACATAATATTGTTTTACTATATCTAACAGATATTTAAAATAGATTAATTACATATGAACAAATTTTACTTTATTTTACTGGTACTCTTAACCGCATCTTGTAGTGGGCAGGATTTTTCTATAAACGATTTTATAACGCAAAAATTAGAATCAAAAAACAAAAAAATCCTTATTGTAGAGTGTTATTGCGATAATGGCGTTACTGTTAAAAAAACAGATGATACGCTTATAACTATTAATGTAAAAGGCAATTTATCTAGTTTAGGCTACCACGGAAAACAAACAGCACCTAAAAAAATTGATAAAGAAACGTTATTATTTAGGGTTGTAGAAACCAAGGATACTTTAACAATAATTAGTAAAGAATGGACACATATGCACCATAGATATCTAATTAAAGATTTAAATATTAGTATACCTAAAAATATGAAATACGAGATTAAAAAAATATTGGGAGTAGATCTTGAAGGCAGAAAAACAAACTGATTTATTCACTCAAAAAAAACCTGTTTAACCTTATAAAAATATACACACAATTATTAACCATTTTATATAAAACAATTACTTAATGAAAAAATTACTTTGCGCCCTAGTTTGTGGATTACTATTAGTTTCTTGTTCATCTGACGACGACAATACCACTAAAACTCTTGATGAAAAAATAGCTGAAGACTCTTGGTATTTTCAAAGACATGGAGAAACTTGTTCTAATGACTTTGACCTACAAGAAGGCGGTCTTTTTGAGTTACGCTTTTTACCAGATAATACCTTAGAATTTACAGATCCAGGTTATTTAACTAGTTCTTCTTATATGCTAAACGGAGAAGAACTAACGGTTACTACAGTATACACTTTACCTTCTGGAAGCACACGAGAATTTGTTGGGAACTATGTATACTCTGCAGAAACAGATTCTTTTACAGGCAACAATACATTTACAGCTTATGATAATACAGAGGTTCTTTGGACTTGCCAAGGTACAGCTAGTATTTTTGGTAAGCAGTAAAACATTTATTACTAGTTAGTTTAGCTAGCTACTGCCCTATTTATGATATGTTAAGGGTGCAAATCTAAAAGGTTTGCACCCTTTTTTAATTTACATCATTTTGCAAAGTTGTAAACCTAAATATACATTAAGTCCCCACGAAAATATATTGTTATATAAAAACGTCTTCACTATATGGTATCTTTAAAATACTATAAAACACAACACTAATTTTAGTACTTAAAAAATGATGATTAAAAATTCAATTTTACTTATAACTCTATTTACAATACTAAATTCTTGTAACTCTCAAAAAAAGGAAGATCCACTTATAACAGAAATAAACACAGATATTTCTGAAATAGAAAATTTAATTAAAGGTGGAAATTCACCTTTAGGAATTAGTTTAAGTTCTGGAGATAGTGAGCCATTTAACCCCGAAAACAAACACAACTTTGAGAATAAAAAAGAGCAACAATCAGATAGTATTATAAACGCCTTTATAGATTCAATAGCTGTTGATCAAACTATAATTGAGCCATATAATTCTATAGATATAGATTTTGATGACTTAGATATTATACAGCGAACTGGTATAAAACTATTTCATTATCATGATCATCCAGAAGATATTCCGTTTTATACAATGAAAAATATAACTTTTTTAGATGGTACTACTACTAAAGCTAAAGGCAAGAATATTACCGATAAGGAAATAATGAAAAGGTATTACAACGGAGAAGAATTAAGTGATATTGAACTATATGTAGAAAATAAACAAGCTTTTAAAGAATGTTTTATTATTAAAGATGATAAGCCAGTTAAGAGTATAGAATTTGAATTTACTAGATTCAAAAGAAACAGAAAAACCTATACATTAAAAAGCAAAGGAGATACAATAAATACCAAATATGGTACAATTTATCTTGAAGGTATTACCAACAACTCAGTAGCATTACGCGTACCTACAGAAATTGCAGATTTCACTGAATTAAATGCCTTATATAAAGATGGTAGATCTCTAAAAAGAACAGGAGGCTCAGAGAGTACTTCTTTTTCTAACAAGAAAAAGGAATACTATAAAAATTATATAGACGTATTAAAAAAAGCAAAAATAGAAGTTGCTGAAAAAAGAATACAAACAGAGAAACAGTTACTAAAGTACATAGAAAAACAAAGTGCACCTTTTAAAGAGGATGTAGCTTATACGCTATTAAATGTGAATTACAAAGGACCAGTTAACTCTTTAAAACTAACAGTTTCAGATATTAAAAGTCAAAAAATTATACATAATGTAACTTATAATTTTAAGATTGAAGACATTTTATATAAAGAATTATAACAACAGATACTATTACTACTATTAGAGTTTAAATGCATACAAACACTAATTAAAGCATCTTCTAAATCTAATAAAATGAAAAATATAAGCATCTTAATCCTAATTTTTAGTATTGCTACATCTTGTAATGATGATAGTAAAATGAAAGACCTAGAAAACAGAATTTTAAATATTGAAAACAAGAATAAAATACTATCTGACAGCCTACATAATGTAACTACCAAATTTGTGACACCTTTTCAGCTTTATGAAAAAATAGTTTTATCAGAATTAAAAACTCCTCCTAATAAAATAATAGCAAATTACGAGGCTTTAATAAAAAATTACCCAGATTCTTTTTGGCAGCACGAAGCAAAAAAGAGAGTAGAAAATATTAAGAATAGAAAAGAATACTGGTCTGAAAAAGATGGTTGGAAATTACCTAGCAAAAAGACCCCTAAAATAAAAATTCCAAAAGTAATTATACCTCCTCCACTTTACGAGCCAGATCCAACAATAAATTGTCCTGGTTGCTAAATAAAGTTAACTTGTAAATAAGAGCTATTTTTATTTTATAATTAAAATTAGATATACATTAAGTGTACACGAAAATAAACTCTAAAGGGAACAAAATATATTGCTGCGTAAAAACACTTAAACTAAAGCTTACCTTTAAAAAAGATAATAACATTACCATAAAATAAAACCTTTTATAAAATGAAAAACATTGTACTTATAGTAATCTTTCTACTAGCAACAAACATAAAGGCCCAAGTAACATATCTTATGTGGGAGAACGTAGAAACACAACGTTTTGGAAAAGAAACACTATTTAAGGCCAAAAATGAGTTTTTAAATGGTAGTTATAAATTAGCAGAAAGTAGTGGCGCGTATACAGATGTTACCTTTGCTAATGGTAAAATAATAGGTACAAAAAAAGATTATGATTTTTCTGGAAACTTAATACAAGAAATGTCTTTTGATGCTAACGGAAAAGCAAATGGCAAAAGCATATCTTACTTTTCTAACGGAGAAGTCTCAGAAAGTTTAAGCTATAAAGACGGTTTAAAAGATGGCGAATGGAAAACCTTTGACAAAGAAGGCAATATTAGAAAAACCGAAGTCTATAAAAAAGATTTAAAAGAAGGTAAATGGGTTGCTCACTTATTAGATGCCAGTATGGGTACAAAACTAATAAACACTAGTTATTATAGCAATAATGAGCCAACAGGTAAATGGTCTCAAAAAACAGAAGACAACCGCTTAATTTGGGAAAAAGAATATACTGCAGCTAAAGACTATACTAAAAAAGAGTATTTCCCTAATGGTAAATTAACCTCTTTAGAGTCTTTTAAAGACAACAAGTTAGATGGTATTTGCAAGTATTATAGTTCTGCTGGTTTATTACTAAGCGAAAGAAAATATGCTGCTAGTTATTTAAAAACAGAAACAAGTTTTTACGAGAACGGAAATAAGAAAGAAGTAGTTAACTCTAAAGACGGCTATAAAGATGGACTATACCAAGAGTATTCTAAAATAGGAGACCTAAAGTTAGAAGGTTATTATAAAATAGGATACAAGTCTGGTGAGTGGAAGTATTACAATAGTGATAATATGTTAGAGGCTACTTATACTCATAAAGACGGAAGAAAAAACGGAAAAGCTAAAATATATAACGACGCTGCCAAAGTAGAAAGTGAAGGTGTTTATACTAATAATGAAAAAACAGGAACCTGGACATATTATAAACTAAACGGAAAAGTTTCTAAAGAAGTTGAATACAAAAACGGCAAAGTAATTTCTGAAAAAAAGTATAACTAGTTTTTAAAGATCATTAAAAAGTAGACAACCTTATCCTAATAAAAATGAAAATTTTAATAAAGTGTATACTCTTACTAATGTTACTTGTAAGCTGTAATAGCAACCAAAAACAATTAGATATTATAGAGGTTAACCTAACTAACGACTGGGCTAAAATTTCAGAAAAATTAGAGTTAACTGAAGGTGATAATAGCACATCAGAATATTTAAACTCCTACATTACAAAAAACATTGACAATATTAAAATTAATACTTTTAGTATCCCTACCATAAAAAAGACCGCTACTATACAATTACCTACAGAAAACAAAGTGGCCTTTTTATTTAACGATAAAGAAAAAAAACAATTAGTTGAAATAGAAACCAGTTTAAATTACCTAGACAACAATACAGAAATACTAGATTTAATTTCTAAGAAATACGGCAAGGGAAAATTATTAAGTGAAGAAGGAACCGTTAACAAGATTAAAGGAATAGAGAATTATGTGTGGGAAAATCTTGAAAATAATCAAACTTTATTTTTATCCACTTTTTCTTTAGGTAATATCCAAGACTTACAAACAAAATCTAGTAAAAAACAATACTCTTGCATACTATATTTAGCAAATAATAATGCAGAAATAATATATCCAAACGGACAAAAAGAAACTATTGTAGAACGATTAATTAATAGGTTATCTAGCTAAAACATATCCAATGAAGGTTGTAAAACAGATATTAACCTACTTAATTTAAACACTACTCTATTGGTTAACTGGTCTAGTTTATATTAAAGTTGATTAGGACCAACATCATCTTAATAAGAAACTTAATTCTACCAGCAAACTAAAACTTATTTGTCTTTATTGCAATAGTTATTATTGCCACTTTTTTGGAAGTTATTTAGGACACTTTAAATAAAATTATAATTTAAGGCAAATATAATATGCCTCTAAAATCTTGTAAAAAGCAAGTCGTAAGTAAATAAAAAAAAATGAAAAAAAGTATAGTTTTAATTTGTGGCTTTTTAATTGGTGTTTTTTCTATTAAAGCCCAACGTACGACCTCCGTAGAGGTAAAACATAATACATATGGAAAAGCTATTGTTGAAAGTAACTATAACAAAAACGATATTTTAATACAAAAGTTAACCTATACTACGGATACCGTTTTCACAAAAGAGTATAAAGAAATAGGAGAAATAACCTACTATAACGAAAAAGGAAATTTACAAGCCAAAGGTAATTTCTATAGCAAAAAAGATGATGAAAACAGCATTTTTAATACAGGCCGAAAGAAAAATGGAAAATGGTCTTTCTATAATGATGAAGAAAAACTAACAGGAACCGTAAATTACATTAATGATATAAAAAATGGTGTCTATATTTTTTATCATAAAAACGGAAAGGTAGCAAACACTGGTACTTATGTACAAGGTCAAAATACAGGAACTGAGAACGTTTTTTTTAATAATAGTCAGTTACATAAATCTGTAGAATATAAAGAAGGTTCTATCTATAATATACTTTCCTTTATGGATAAGGAAGGTAATAAAATAAATCACGGTACTTTAAAAGATGGTAATGGAACGTTACAAAATTATGATTTAGTAACAGGTAAGTTAATAAACACCTATACTTTAGAAGATGGTATGCTAAACATAATAGATACCAAAGTAATTAAAACGGCTAAAGGAGAGGTGACTGAAAAAAAGTATAAGAATAATAATGGTAGTACTAAAAAAATTGTTAGAACTCTTAATAATAAACTAGAAGGATTACAAGAGTCTTATAATTACAAAGGACTGTTAGAAGAAACTATCAACTATTCTAAAGGAATAAAGAACGGAAAGCATACCAAGTTTAATGATGATGGCACTTTATTTTATGAATACACCTATGTAAATGAAAAAAAAACAGGAGCATATAAATTTACTCCAGAAGGTTTTAAAGACAAATATTATGTCTTAGATGAAGGTTTTTATGACGAAAATCAAAAATTTACAGGAAAATTTACTCGTTACCTACAAGACAAAAAAGAGGTAGTAAATTTAGGGAAAATGAATACTGAAAAAATTGTTATTGAATCTGGAACCTACAAGAACCATATTAAAACAGGGATTTGGAAAACTTTTGATGAAAGTGGAAAACTAATTAAAGAAACAAATTTTTCAAATAACAAAAACGATCTTTATGTAAAAAAAGAGTATTTTAAAGATAAAAAAACTCTTAGATCCATAGTTGAATATGACAACCAAAAAGATGAAGGTCTTAAAAAAGTTTATTATGAAAATGGACAATTAAAATTTAGTGCTACATATAAAAACGAAGAACTAGATGGTGAGTATAAAGAATATTATGATAATGGACAATTAAAAGAGGTTGGACAAAGAGAAAGGGGTCGTAAAATTGGCAATTGGAAAGATTACAATGAGGAGGGTAAAATAGAACACGATAATACATACTCAATTGATTATTGTTGTTTTCCCTCAAAAAGAATAGCTTACTTCTACCGTTATGACGGTACATTATCTTCTATAATAATTCAATCTGATAAAAAAAAGAATCCGTTAAACGAGAATGAATCTTACTATGGCACTACTATAAATAAGAACTATTCTGAGAATAAAATCCTAAGAGAGTTAAAATCCAAAAAGAAAGCTAATTACAAATCCTATGGTGTATTAGATGGTTTATATCAACTATACTATACTTCGGGGAAATTAAATATCGAAGGATATTATAAAAATGATGAGAAAGATGGAATTTGGATTTACAACGACTTTGAAGGTAAGTTAAAAAGAAAAGTTACATATGTTTTAGGTGACGAAATAGGACCTATTGAGAGTTATGAATATCACCCTAAAAGCAAAAACAAAAGCAAAGCTTCTATTGGAATTAATTCTAAAGATAAAAGCACACGAACTATAACCCGTTATTATGATTCTGGTAAAATAGAAGAAGTAGGGAACTATATTAGTCTACCGAAAAGCAATTTAAGTGGCAGAGATGGCTTGTGGAAATCTTATTATGAAAATGGAAGTTTAAAAGAAGAACGTTTTTACGAAATAGGCAAAAAAGTAGGAACTTGGAAGCAGTTTAATGAGAAAGGAAAAGTGATTAAAAGAACTAAACATAAATAAAGTAATAAGTCCTAGAAATAGCATTATTAAAACAACTCTACTTATCTAAAAAAATAACTAATACAAATGGCTACAATTATAATAGAGAGTGAGACAGATGCAAGATTATACATTGGTAATAAAAGTATAGGCAGAATAAAAAAAGGCACAAATGAGTATGAGTTTGAAAACAAAAAGTTTAAAATTTATGCAAAACTTGCGTGGTGTAAAAGTCAGGAGATAGTAATAAACGCTGTAGATAATGACATACAAACATATACACTAAAAAGCTGTATAAATGAACCTTTGATAGGATGTGCTTTAATGTTTTGTGTTGGTTTATATGTTGTTACACAAATTTTATTTTTTGCCATTTTATTTTTTATAATCTTGCTTTACCCATTATATTATTTGCTTTTAAAACAAGATGAATACCTTGATTTAAAATAGAGTATCATTAGTTGATAAAGAATTTATCACTGAATACAGGCTGTTTTAAATAGTTCTTTGTATCTATTTTTGATGCATTATATACTCATAAAACACATATAAAACCATGACCCGATATCTAAAAAAAGTCTTTTTAACCCTAGTCTTTATAAGTTTTAGTTTCTGTTATGCACAAACAGAAACGAGTCAAATTAGTCTGTCAGACAGTGCCATAGAACTCACAAAACAAAAGGTTACCTATGACCCAAGCTACTTTTCTATTGAGTACCCTAACGGAGATGTTCCAAGTGATAAAGGTGTATGTACAGATGTAATAATACGTGCTTATAGAAAAATTGGAGTTGACTTACAGAAAAAAGTACACGAGGATATGAAAGCTAATTTTAGTACCTATCCTAAGCTCTGGGGACTAAAAAAAACTGATAAAAATATAGATCACAGAAGAGTACCAAATTTAATGACTTTTTTTAAACGAAAAGGTGCAGAAAAACCAATTACTAAAGATGCAAAAGATTATGAACCGGGGGATGTTGTTTGTTGGAATTTAAGTGGTGCCATAACACATATTGGAATTGTAGTTGATAAAAAATCAACAGACGGAAAACAGAACCTAATTGTCCACAATATAGGTGGCGGACAAGTTTTACAAAACTGTCTTTTCAGCTTTAAAATTATTGGTCACTACAGGTATATAAGATAAAAAACAACACTTATGAAATACTTTTTTCTGATTTTTAGTTTAGTAATTTTAATTTTTAGCTGTAAACCTAAAGCAGAAAACAAGGTTAAAAATACAAGCATTGCTAAAGTTGATGTTGTACAACAAGATACAATTAAGAAAACTAATGGGTTCGATTTTCCTGTTGGAAAACCAAATGCAAAAGGATATTATAATGCTCAAAAATTTACAGAAAATAACCATTTGGGTGATGACTGGAATGGTATAAAAGGTGGTAATTCTGATTTAGGAGATAACATTTACACTATAGCTAATGGTTATGTTTCTTTTGCTAAAAACATAGAAGGCGGCTGGGGAAATGTTATTAGAATTGTGCATTATATTAATGATACCGAAAAAGTTGAATCTCTTTATGCCCATTGTGACACTATACAAGTAAAAAAAGGAGATTATGTAGCTAAAGGAGATTTAATTGGTACAATTGGCAATAATAACGGACAATACTGGGCACATTTGCATTTAGAGTTAAGAAATGAAGTTGGCTTGCCTATAGGGGGCGGATATGATACCGATACTACAGGATATTTAAACCCTACAGAATATATAAAAAACAATAGAAACTAGATTTTTTATAATAAAAATACCCTTAAATTATTATAGCTTTTTCTTTCTTCATTTTAAAAACTTGTATAACTTGTAGTACAATTAAGACGATACTTTTCCTTAGCATATTTTATTTATTGCTAAAGCATAAATCATATTAAACAACACAATATCTGTTTTAATAAGACGTGTGTTGTCTTAAAAATTTAATTCTTCTGCTCAATTAAAAAAACAATAAATAATGGCATTTATAGATTATTATAAAACCCTGGGCATTTCAAAAACAGCAACCGAAAAGCAAATTAAAACTGCTTATAGAAAACTTGCTCGTAAGTATCACCCAGATTTAAACCAAAACAATAAAGAAGCCGAGTTAAAATTTAAAGAAATAAACGAAGCTAATGAGGTTTTAAGTAATCCTGAAAATCGTAAAAAGTACGATAAGTACGGAAAAGACTGGAAACACGCAGAAGAATTTGAAAAGGCTGAACAGCAACAACAATATTCTCAGCAAAGAACTCATCAGCAAGGTAATAGTAACGAAGACTATTCAGATTTTTTTGAATCTATGTTTGGAGGTGCAGGTAATGGCAAATCATCATTTAATAGATCTCGTCAACAGCAATTTAAAGGACAGGACTACAATACAGAGTTACAGTTAAACTTAAAGGATGTATACTCCTCCCAAAAGAGAGTATTAACTGTAAACAATAAAAAAATTAGACTTACAATTCCTGCTGGAGTAGAAAATAGTCAAGTAATAAAAATTAAAGGTCAAGGAGGTCCAGGAAGTAACGGAGGCCCTAACGGTGACTTGTTTATTAAATTTATTATAGACAATGATACAGAGTTTAAACGAGAAGGAAATAACCTGTATTTAAATGTTGATCTAGATTTGTATACCTCTATATTAGGAGGAGAAATTAAAGTAGAGACTTTTAATGGCAAAGTAAAACTACCTATTAAGCCCGAAACCAAAAACAATTCTAAAGTAAAATTAAAAGGAAAAGGGTTCCCTGTTTATAAAAAAGAAGATCAATTTGGAGACTTAATTATCACCTATAACATCAAAATACCTACAGACTTAAGTGAAAAAGAAATTGAGCTATTTAAAGAATTACAACAAATTAAAGAAAAATGAGCGAAAAAACTTTAATACTAGTAGAAACTCTTTGTTCTCATTATAACATAGAAATTTCATTTATGGATGATCTAAATAATATGGGACTTATTGAAATAGAAATTATAGAACAAAACCAATTTATTCATCAAGATCAAATAAGTAATCTAGAAAAAATAATAAGGCTTTATACCGAGCTAAACGTAAATCTAGAAGGTATTGATGTTGTTTTTAATTTATTAGAGAAAGAAAGAGCATTGCAAGACAAAATAAACACATTAAAAAATAGATTAAGGCTTTATGAAGATGATTAAAATGTAACCTTATTTACTTTAAATAGAGAACTAAACATAATGAAGAAAACCTACTCTAAAAGTCTAAAATACTTAGCATATGTTGTTTTAAGTGTATTGGCATTTGCTGGTATAGTAATAGGTTTGTTTTTCTTTTCTATAAGTCAGAATAAAAAACAATTAAATAAAGAGGCATCAGAAAAATCTAAGAATTGTAATTCTATTCTTTACGTAACAGAACAGCCAGAAATTACGTTTTTTGATTTTAAAGATATAACCTCAAATCATTTAGAGTTTAAAGTAATACGTAATAATAAAGTCATAAAAGACACAGTAATTTTAGACACAACAGCTAATAAAAACATAATAAATTATATAAATATTCCTTTTAATAGCTTTTTAAAAACAGATAGTATTTTAATAACCGTACATAAAGAGTTTCATTATTATATTTCAGATTTTAAACATACTGTTGGTTTAAATTACGGAATGTTTGGTCCTGTAGCAACATCTGACTGTGAGCTATTAAACTCGTTTACAATTAATGGCAACAAAAACAAAACTAATTTAAATAAAGCAATAGCCATTTCAGTTGATAAAGAAAACACCTTTGATACTACAAAATAAAAACTAACCAAAAGAAACCATTCTAATGTCAATGATATTTCCTCTATTACTTATCTTATTTTTTGTACTAATATACTTTACGATTAAAGGATTAAAAAAGAAGAAAGAAAATATAACTACTATAGAGATTCTTATATTCGTTTTATATATGCTTTCTTTTCTATTATTTGGCATTGGCTTAATCACCCATAGCAATCAACATACAGATGCAATAGACCCTGTAGACTTAGAATGTTATATTCCGTTTGGAGAAAAACATATAATAACTCTTATTCTTTATTTTATATGTTTTAATATTTCGGCAGGTTTTATCTGGGTTAAAGGTCGTAAACTACCTCCTTTATCTCTTGTTCTTTTTTTAATTTTCTTGTTTATAGGTATTGTAATAAATAGTGCTATTCTTATCCAAATTACAACTCATAACACAGAAACTTTGGACGTATATAAAGAAAACATAGGAACATTTCTTTTTATTTTTACACCTGCACTAAGTTTAATTATTGCTATTGGTCTCCTTATTAAAGTAATAAAAGAAGAGAAAATAGAAGCCAAAAACAAAACATACAAAAACAAATTTATTAACTATTGCAATACTTTTTTAGCTGATAAGTTTAATGAGTCTATATGGGCATTACTTTTTTTAATTCCTGTTTTTATTACTATTACAATAATATTAATGTTGTTTGGACAAGATGTAAATTCTATCTCTAAAGTATTTACAGATACTACAACTTGGGCTTTGTCACAAAAAAGCCACCCTCCTATTCTAGACCACAAAGGTCATTATTTATGCACTGTAGCTGCTAAAGGTAGCCCAGATATTGTAAAGCCTATTAGATTAGGAAAAAGGCATAAAAATATAATAATTGTGAATAGACAATTACAAATTGCTAATGCTTTTGAAGAAATGATAACAGATATTTCTCCTAAACTTCATAGGTTTATTAGAAGCAACTATGACAAGTACGGATACAACCTTTCATTAAAAATAAATTCTAAAATGGGGTCTAACATTACTTATATTTTAATGAAACCTTTAGAATGGATTTTTCTAATCTCCTTATACTTACTATGTCTTAACCCAGAAAAAAAAATAAATAAACAATATAAAATATAGTTTTAAAAAATTACACACTAACTAACATATGAAAAACATAGGATTACTACTTTTTACCCTGCTAACAACAGTATTTACTAACAATGCGCAAACTATTGAAAAACTAGTAGAAGACAATACTGCCAAATCTTGTAAGTGTATGAAAAAAATAGATATTGTAACTAGTAAATTAGACTTAGAAAACAAGGTTTATTCTTGTTCTAGACTTAGTAAAAATGACTCTATTGCAATATTAAAAATCACCACTTTTAAAGAGTATGAAAAGTTTGTATTATCTAAATTACCTGCAGACTGTGATGGCTTAGAAGCTAAATTAGAACAGTTAAGGCAAAGTTATACTTCTACTACTTACACAGACGATACAGAAGAAAAATATGAAAACGTAGAGAAAAAAATAATAGGAAGTTATGATTTATCTTTTGGACACAAATCTCCAGAAGGTAGTCCAACATTAATACTTTATAATCAAAATGAATATGTTATTGAAACTTTTGATGCATTACAAGTAGGCACTTGGCAAGTTGTAAAAGGGAAATACTTACATTTATTTCCTAATAAAAGTAAATCTCCGCTTACGATCTATGGTCGTCACAACCCAAATATAGGGGACTCTACTTATACCTCTTTTTTGGGGGACAGATTTAGCTATAAAACACTTATTACTTACCAACAAGCAACTAAAAAACCTATAAACTTAAGTCCTATATTTAATAAAGATGCCAATTGTTTTAGTTTTCCGTATATACACAAAACTAGCGGTAAACCAGATCAAATATCATTAGCATATAATCAAAATTATGAGGAATTTACAGAGCAAGAAGTAACATTGTACACATTTAAAAATTCTAAGAGTTTTAACGACTTCATTATTTTTGAACACACAAGAAATATAAATGGTATGCCAGCTGACATTCTAATTGGTGACAACAAACTGATATTTGATGAAGACAGTATAGCCATAAAATATTCTTCTACTGGAGAAAATACCACGGATGATACTAATTCTAGATTTATCTATTACAATACTGGCTATAAAATATTTAAAAGCGAGCTTATAAACTCTAAGCAATACAGTTATAACAAAAAAGATAATAACTATTTGTATGATAAAAGTTTAGAAACTACTTATGAGCCAGATATAAGCAATTATCATAATTACTATCAAGTAAATAAATACGAAAAATTACAAGACCTAACTAAGGAACAAAAACGGTTTACAATAGCTGAGAAATCTATTATTTATACCGTTTGTGATTAAGTTAATAATTAAAAAAACATACCAATAAACCGATGAAAGACATAAAATCATTAATTTTTCTCTTATTTACAACTATAGTTACTGGTAATGCGCAGAGTATTGAAAAAATTGTAAAAGATAAAGCATCTTCTACTTGTGACTGTATAGAAAAAATAGAATACATAGACAGCAAAGCAGATTTTGAAGTTAAGGTAAAATCTTGTGCAGCACTTAGTGCAAAAGATTCTACCAGAATATTTAAACAAACTACGTTTCACGAGTATGATAAACTTCTACAAGCTAAATTATTTGAAGACTGTGATGCTATACAAATTAAATTAGAACAGCTAAGACAAAGCTATAATACAACTAACATGGACTCTTTATACTCAGCAGAAAAAAAGTACAAAGAAATAGAGAAAAATATAATGGGGAGTTATAGTTTATCTTTTGGTCATAGATCGCCAGAAGGCAGCCCTACTTTATTTCTTTACAAGGAAAATAAATATGTAATTGCTTCTTTTGGTGAAGTACAAATAGGTACTTGGCGCGTTATAAAAGAAAAATATTTACACCTTACACCTAACAAAGCAAAAAAACCTTTTAATGTATACGGTCGTTACAATCCTAGTATTGGAGATTCTACCAAAAGCTCTTTTTTAGGTGACAGATTTAGCTATAGAACACTTATTACGTACAATGAAACAAGTAAAAAACCAGTAAACCTATTTCCTATTTTTAATAAAGATGCCAATTGTTTTGATTTTCCTTATGTGCATAAAACAACAAGTGTACCTAAGCAAATCTCCTTAGCGTTTAATCAGTCATATGAGGAGTCTCCAGATCAAAAAGTAATGCTAACCACATTTAAGAACACCAGCAATTTTAATGATTTTATAATTTTTGAACATACAAGAGATCAAAATAAGATGCCAATTAGAGTTTTAATTGATGGCAACAAATTAATATTTAGAGAAAGCCAAGTAACGGAAAAATCTCCTTTACCAAAAGCAGGCTCTGAGGACGATACCTTTTTAAAAGAAATGTCTACTATTAATAATACACCTGAAACTATTTATTACAATTTTGGATATAAACAGTTTAAAAGCGAGGAAATAAACTCTAAAAATTATAAGTATAATAAAAAGCTAAATAATTATGTTTATCGAAGAAAAGTTCCGCCTACCTATGAAAAAAATGTTAGTGAATATCATAATTTTTTACAAGTAAATAAATATGAAATGTTACAAGATGTAACACAACAACAAAAACAGTTTACAATAGCCAAAAAATCTGTTATCTATACGGTTTGTGATTAAGTAACTACTTTTAAGTTAAAATTATTATACTTTACTAATACAGCTATATTTCTTGGTAAAAAATATAATATCTAGTCTATATTTGCTGCTATAAATAAGTGCATAATGGGATTAAGTATTACAAGCGGAATTTTAGCAGATTTTTTAGAAAACGAACCAGAAGGTTATGAAGCCTACAAAATTGAGTTTGAACAACTAAATAAATTATTAGAGTTAAATGGCTACAAACCACATATAGAACCAAGCAAATTAGACGTAGATCCTATACACGTTGGTGGCTTTCCTTATTCTTTTCTTCATTATTTAAGACGATTTTTTGCTTATTATATGAATGATGAAGACTGGGTTGTGAAACCTTTTAATACAGAGTTAGATCCTGCAAATGACCCTATAGTAGAAGAAGAATCTTCTATGTTTTACAGTCATCTTTTAGTACACTCGGATTGTGAAGGATACTATATTCCTATAGATTTTGAAGAAGTTATTTTTGATACAGATGAAATTACTGTACCAGGCGCTATGGTTGGTTCTTCTTTTGGATTGTTAACAGACCTAAAAAGCATTGCTAAAAAATTAGGAGTAGAATTAAATGAAAAATTAGAAGTACAAAACAAAGAAGACCTTTACAAAACTATTGATGATCAAGGCGATTTTTGGATAGAAAAAATGGTTTGGCTAACACTTTTTGAAGCTGCTAACTACAGTATAGCAAATAAAACTGCCATTGTTTTTAATTAACACACTACAATTTACATAAATAAAAAAGCCTCAATTTTATAAAATTGAGGCTTTTTAGCTATAAATATAATCATAAACAAAACTCTAGAGTGTAAAATCGGCCTCTAAAGCAGTATAAGAACTTCCTCCTATAAAAACTTTAAAATCTCCTGGTTCTAAAAGAAACTCTCCTTTATTATTAAAAAATCCAAGTTCTTTGCTTGTTAACTTTAATGTAATAGTTTTAGCTGTATTTGGCTCTAGTTCTACCATTTTAAACCCTTTTAACTCCTTTACGGGTCTAGTTACACTTGCAAATAAATCTCTTATATACAATTGTACCACTTCTTTACCTTTGTATTTTCCCGTATTTTTTAATTTTACAGAAACCTCAACTTCAGTATCCGAAAGTTTGCTCACATTTAAGTTTGTATACTCAAAAGAGGTATAGCTTAAACCGTGACCAAAAGGGTATAACGGAGTATTACTTTCATCTATGTAATGAGACCAAAATACAATATCAGGATTATCTGTTGTTGGTCTTCCTGTGTTTTTATGATTGTAATAAATTGGCACCTGCCCTACACTTCTAGGAAACGTCATTGGTAGCTTTCCACTAGGATTATAGTCACCATATAATACTTGCGCTACTGCATTACCACTTTGCGTTCCTAAATGCCAAGCTTCAACAATTGCAGGTATGTGCTTGTCTGCCCAAGGTATAGTTAAAGGCCTACCATTATTTAACACTAGGACTATGTTTTTATTAACAGCATAAACAGCTTCTAAAAGTTCTTGTTGTACACCTGGTAAATCTATATTTGTTCTACTTCTAGCTTCTCCACTCTGAAAACCGTGCTCTCCTAAAACCATAACTACAACATCTGCCTGTTTAGCAATAGTAATGGCCTCTTCAAATTCACTTTTATCTGTTGTATTAATCTTTAATTCAAACGCAAACTCTGTTTTCCCCGTAACTACATCTGCTCCTTTTGCATACGTAAGAGTATTATTAGGATAGTTTTGCATACCCTCTAAAACAGATACTGCTGTATTATCATCAGCTGCAATTCTCCAACTACCTAAAGGACTTGTTTTGTCTGCCGCCAATGCTCCTATTAATGCAATTTTTTGCCCGTTTTTCTTTAGCGGTAAAACGTTATCTTCATTTTTTAATAAAACAATAGACTTTTTTGCCACATCTAGTACAGCTTCATTAATAGCTTTGTTTCCTGTAATTTCCTTTTCTCTTTTCTCATCACAATACTTATAAGGATCATCAAAAAGACCTAGTTCGTACTTTACTTTTAAAATACGTTTTACTGCATCATCTATAAACTCTTCAGAAACTTTATTTTCTTTTACCAATTTACTTAACTCTGCAACATATGCATAAGACTCCATGTCCATATCCGAACCAGCATTTACAGAAATCTCTGCGGCTTGCTTTAAATCTTTAGCGTGTCCGTGAGCAATCATTTCTTTTATAGATCCCCAGTCTGATACTACAAAACCATTAAAATTCCATTGGTCTTTTAAAACATCTCTTTGTAAGTATGTGTTTCCTGTGGCAGGTATGCCATTTAACTCGTTAAAAGAGTTCATAAACGTTCTAACTCCTGCATCTACACTTGCTTTAAAAGGAGGGAAAATAATATTATTTAAGGTTGATGTACCAACGTCTACAGTATTATAATCTCTACCAGATTCAGAAAAACCATAACCAGCAAAGTGCTTAGCACAAGCTACAATTGTTGCTTTATCTGATAAATCTTCTCCTTGAAAACCTTGTACACGTGCTACTGCAATTTTAGTACCTAAATAAGTATCTTCACCTGCACCTTCCATAACACGTCCCCAACGTGCATCTCTAGAAATATCTACCATTGGTGCAAATGTCCAGTTTATACCTGCAACTGAGGATTCTAATGCAGCTACTTCTGAAGATTTTTTAATAGCATCTAAATCCCAGCTAGCTGCTTCTGCTAAAGGAATTGGACTTATAGTTTTGTATCCGTGAATTACATCAAAACCAATTATTAGTGGTATGCCTAGCCTAGTTTCTTCTACTGCTATTTTTTGTACTGCTCTAACTTCTTTTACACCTCTAACGTTAAGCATAGAACCTACAAAACCTTTTCGTAAGTGTTCATACTTTTTAGCTGCATCACCTTCTGCAGGTGTAGGTCCTGTAACATCCCAGAAACCATTATATTGGTTCATTTGGCCAACTTTCTCTTCTAAAGTCATTTTAGAAAGTAAGGCATTTACCTTTTGGTCTATACTTAGCTCTTTGTTATTTATGCTTACGGCTACTGTCTTGTTTTGACTTTTACAAGAAGTTATACCAATTGCCATTGCAATGGGTATAACTAATAATCTAAATATTCTCATCTTAAAATTTTACTGGTAAACTCTAACGTAATCTATTTCCATAGAATCTTGCACAAAACCTGGTTCTACTGTACCTCCTAAAGTACCACCCATAGCTACATTTAGGATCATAAAAAAGTCTAAATTAAATGGTGTACTGTCTGTATTAGCAAAGCTTAAAAAAACAGTGTCATCTACTAAAACTTTAATTACATCTGTTGTCCATTCTACCGAGTAGTTATGAAACTCTGTTGTAGATGTTGCATTTGCTGTCTGATCTGTAAATGCATTTCCTGCAAAATTATCTGGATAGTGAAGTGCTGCAGAAGTTATACTTTTATCCTGACCTGTTTGTTCCATAATATCTATTTCTCCACAATTTGGCCAGCCTACAGTCTCAAAATTAGCTCCTAACATCCAAATAGCAGGCCACGTACCCTGTGCAGCCGGCAACTTTGCTCTTACTTCTACTCTACCGTAGGTAAACTCGCTTAAATTTTCAGATTTCAGTCTTGCAGATGTATAACCACCATTTTCTGCTATTGCAGTTATTTTCAATAATCCGTCTTCTACAATAACATTTTTAGCATCATTAGTATAGGTTTGCAACTCTTGGTTTCCCCATCCGCCAGCACCTAAGTCATAACCCCACTTAGTTGCATCTGGCGTTCCATCAACATCAAACTCGTCTGACCAAACTAAATTGTTATATACAGACTCAAACGTATCCTCTGCAGGACTAGTCTGAAACTTGTGATACCAATATAAATCTGGATTTAATCCGTCTTGTGTTCTTACATACATTTCTGTATCTGATATTTCTAAAATTTCGTAAGAAGAAGAACTTACATAATACCCCATAAAGGCATCGTTGGAAAAGTTCATTACCGTACCTCTTGGTCTAAAATCTGGATCTGGTACTGTTTCCCAGTCAATACTAGATGGTGCTAAAGAAACAATACTTGTTCCTGAAGTATCAAACTCAAAACAAGCATCTTCTCCTGCATTTTGACCAATTACGTCTTGATGTCCTGCGTTAAAAAATGTTCCGCTATTGTTATTAAGTTGGTATGTTAATTGTCCGTTTGCATCTAATGAAAAAATAAGCTCATCATCACACAAACAATCACTAATTTCTATTCCACATTTTTCAAAAGGTTGTGCTGCAAAAAACGACGGAAACCAAAAAGCATCTGGTGCAACAGCCTCATTACCACCTACACCTAAATGTGCAACTTCTGATGCTGCTAAGTACCACGTTCTAGTAGAGCCACCAGATAAAAATTGTTTAACTTCTGGATCATCAAAAGAACTAAAAACCTCTACATCTATAGAAGTACTAGATGCTAAACCACCTGTACCAATTGCATTAACTACTACTGTAAATGTGTTTACACCTACTACACTAAACCTATGTGTTATTTCTCCTGAAGGAGACACTTCGCTAATACCATCTCCAAAATCGAACTTATAACTAATAGCATTCGTTGCATTTGCTTTTAAAGTTACAAAACCACTACCATCTCCATTAGGATTTAAATCATCTACGCCAACTACTTCTGCTGCCAAAGTAACATTTGTTGGTGCAATTATATCTCCTATTGTTGCATCATCTTCTTGACAAGAAAACAACATCAATAACATAGAAAAAAAGAATCCCATTTTATATTTAAAGTTTTTCATTTTATTAATTTTTAGATTCTTACTAATTTATATTGCCAAAACACTCCTGAACCTGCTTCTACATAAACAGACATTGTATTTGCATCTATAAACGTAGCTGTATACGTAATAGAAGATGGCACTGCTACATTTGGTAATTCTCCTTGATTATTTGCTTTTGCTAATCCTATATAAGCTCCTGTACCGTTTATGGTAACTGTGCCTGTTGCAGCATCATAAACATATGTTGCTGCTGCAGAACCGTCATAAGGTGCTACTGGTGCACCGCAAGAGTCAGATCCGCCTTGCCAGCCTTCTATCCAAGATTCTGCCCCTAAATTATTAGTAAAAGAACCATCTGCGCCAAAAACGTAGGTATCGTCATAATAACAAGCTCTTAGGTCTACACAATCTGCATCACAATTAAACCAACTAATATCTCCAGGGTTTGGACCCACACCTAAAGCGCCAGCCTCTTCTGCAAGTTTCCAAGTTCCCGTTACCGGAGATGTAACTGCTCCTTCTCTAACTAACTTATACTGCCAAAACACTCCTGAACCAGCTTCTACATATACTTCTATTGTATTTATGTCTGTAAAACTTACTTTATAAGTAATTGATGATGGTACCGCTACGTTTGGTAATTCTCCTTGATTATTTGCTTTTGCTAATCCTATATAAGCTCCTGTGCCGTTTATGGTAACTTCACCTGCTGCTTCATTATACGTATACGTTGCTGCTGCAGAACCATCATAAGGTGCTACTGGCACACCACAAGAATCGGATCCGCCTTGCCAGCCTTCTATCCAAGATTCTGCTCCTAAATTATTAGTAAAAGAGCCATCTGAACCAAAAATGTAAGTATCGTCATAATAACAAGCTCTTAGGTCTACACAATCTGCATCACAATTAAACCAACTAATATCTCCAGGGTTTGGACCTACACCTAAAGAACCTGCCTCTTGTGCAAGTTTCCAAGTACCAACAAGACCTTCTGGCACATTAGATGGTGCTTTGTAAAAATAAATATTATCTATAAAAACGGTACCTGTAGCCCAAGGTTCCCCAACAAATTTAAGTTGAAAAATTTCTGAAACTGTAAGCCCTTGATCTGTATAGTCTGATAAAGGAATCTCTATTGTTGTCCACTCACCTGCAGTTAAGCTAGATGATACTGGTGCTTCTGTTGTTGTACCAGAAGCGTTATTTATTAATGATGTTTCTAGGCTAGTAATATCTCCTGCAGTCCATACATCTAAATGTAAATATTCCATTTGTGAAACATCTACAGAAGTACCATCTGCTAAAGCAATACCTTGGTAACTTAGGTTTATGTATTGTAACATAGTATCTCCGTTAAGGCTAAACTCTGACCAACCACTACCTTGACCACCTTGTCCCCAATCTGGAAAATAATTAGTCCCTGCAACATCTTCATAAGCTGCACTATATATAGATATAACATCTTCTGGATTTCTACTTGGTGGTGTAGCTGCAGAATTTAAAGGTTGTACTATTGCTGTAACAACAAATTCTTCTTCATAATCTGTAGTTGCAATTGCTGCACTCATAGCCACAATCTTAATTGTATACGTACCAGCTTCTTGGTATGTATAAGAGATTGTCTCGCCAATTGTAGTTTCTATAGGTTCTTCACCTTCTGTTTCTCCAAAGTATACCTTGTATGCCAATGCAAAGTCTGCATCTGCTGTAACATTGACTTGTTTAGATACCGCAGCATCATTCTCTATAGTTACTACTAAATTCTCTGGTGAATTAAAAGATACTTCAATATTTTGCGTTGTTGCTGTTTTTTTATCATTTAAACCAATGGCCGTTACAATAACATCGTAACTACCTTCTGCATAAGTATGTGCTATAGATTGTCCTGGTTTAATTAAGTCTGATATTGCAGAACCATCTCCAAAATCTACTGTGTAATTTGTTGCTCCTTCTGCTAATGGTGTAATATTTACTACACCTGTATTGTCTTGTGAAATGCTTACTTTGGCAGTAACATTTGTTGGTGCCGCAATACCATTTACATAATCTGTATTGTCATCTTCTGAGCAACTTATAAAAAGCAGCGTAGCAAGTAACAATGTATATTTAAATATTTTCATGGCTATATGTTTTAATAATTAGGGTTTTGTTGCCAATTACCATTTGAAAACTGAATTTCTTCAATTGGAATTGGAAATACTTCGTTTTTACCTTCTGTAAAGCCTTCAATTTCTAATGCGGCTTTACCTGTTCTAACCAAATCAAAAAAGCGGTGCCCTTCCCCTACTAATTCTACCCTTCTTTCTTTTGCAATTGCATCTGTAAGTGCTGCTCCTGTAGCTGTAACATTGTTTGGTGCTCCAAAAGCTCTTTCTCTTACTCTATTTAAGTATGTTTGGGCTTTACTATCATCTATACTACCCCTGTTGTAAGCTTCTGCTGCCATTAATAAAACATCTGCAAAACGAATTGCTCTGTAGTTATTAGGATTTGTTAAATTTTGATCTCCTGTATTTAAATCTCCTTTTCTAGCAATGTACTTTCTGTTGTAATAGCCTGTATGCTCATTACCAGTACCAAATGTTGCTCCTGTTTGTGCTGCCCAACCATCTATATCTAAAATAGCTACTTCTTTACGTAAATCTCCGTCTTCAAAAGCATCTACTACTTCTTGTGTTGGTAGGTTAAAACTAAAACCTGAATCGAACTCAGGTCCAGAATAATTTCTTATTCCGTTAAAACCAACAGCTACGTTACCCTCACTACATTGTAGACAACTAAAACCAGCACCTTCTGCATCTGAATATTGTACTTCAAAAACAGACTCTACACCGTTTTCACCGTCGTTTTCAAAAATAGTATTGTAATCTGTTACCAAATCGTAAGGGCCATTTAGAATTAAATCATCTAAAACAATAGCAGCCTCAGAGAATTTATCTTGGTACAAATATGCTTTTCCTAATAAAGCTTGTGCTGCTCCTTTTGTAACTCTACCTAGTTCTGGTGCCGTATAGTCTAAGTTATCTATTGCATATTTTAGATCTTTTTCTATTAAAGCATATACTTCTGAAACTGGCGCTCTTGGTATTGTAGTTTCTTCGCCAAGCTCAAAACGAGTTTCTTTAACTGGTACTGGACCAAACCATTTTACCAATTCAAAATAATAGTATGCTCTTAAAAAGCGAGCTTCACCTATCATTATTTCTTTTCCTGCAAAATCTGTTTTATCCTGAAATTCTAAAATAAAATTAGTTCTACTTACACCTGCATACATCCAGTTCCAAATGTCTCTTATATTACTATTCACAGGAGTATGTATCATATCATCAACCTGCTGAAAACCTACAACGTCTGTTGCACTTTCTCCACCTGCTAATGTATTGTCTGATGCTATTTCACCTAAAAGAACATTTACATAACTAGACTGTAACAGATCATAAGCTCCAATTAATGCATTGTAATAATCTTCTTCTGAATTAAAGTAACTTTCTGAATCTATACTGTATCTATCTACTTCTTCTAAATAAGAATCGCTACAAGAATTATTTGATACTACAAACAGTAGAACAAATAAGCTTGTGAAGGTTTTATTTATATATGTTTTCATTTTTTATATGTTTTATATGGAAAGATTTAAACCTAAAATAAACTGTCTTGACACTGGGTAAAAACCATAATCAATTCCACTAGAAAAGACATCTAATTTTCCGTCTTGATTAACACCTTGCGCTGCTGGATCAAAACCAGTATATTTTGTAAATGTAAAAGCGTTATTTACAGATCCATATATACGTAGTTTACTTACTCCTATTTTCTCTAAAAATTCATCTGGTAAGGAATAACCTAACTGTATATTTTGTATTCTTAAGAATGATGCGTCTTCAACAAAAAAGTCTGAAAACAATCTGTTTGTTGTAGCACCTATTGTTGCTCTTGGAACTGTATTACTTGTACCTTCCCCTGTCCATCTATTTAAATAAAGATTAGACCTATTTATATTAGGTTGATCTCTCTCGTAATTACGAACCATTTCTTTACCTAGTTCTGCATACATATAGGTTCCAAAATCTAAGTTTTTGTAATTAATTCTTAAATTAAGTCCCATTATATAATCTGCTTGTGCTTTTCCTAAATTTGTTCTGTCTGCAATGGTAATTTCACCATCATTGTTAGTATCTACATACTTTAAATCTCCTGGAGAAGCAGCAGACCCTAAACCTGCTTGTGATGGTGCTGCATCAACTTCTGCCTGATTCTGAAAAACACCATCGGTTTTAAGCCCATAAAAATACCCTATTGGTTGTCCAACTTCCATTCTTGTAATTGATGGCTGGCCAACACTGAAAGAACCACCTTCCGAAATAATATCATTACTAACAGATGTAACCTCGCCATCTACTTTTGTAACATTATAGCTAAGATCTAGAGATAAATTTTCTGAAAAGTTCTCTTTATAATTTACGAAGAACTCTATACCTTTTGTTCGTGTTGTACCAGCATTAACTGTTGGTAAACCTGCTCCTGGTGCAGAAGCTCCTAAAATACCAGATACTGGGAAATTAGCAATTAACAAATCGTTTCTGTCTTCTAAAAAGTAATCTGCTGTAATTTGTATTTTATTATTAAACAAGTTAAGGTCTAAACCAATGTCTAACTTATCTGCAGTTTCCCAAGTAGCATCAGGATTTGGAATTCTACCGTTTGCTGTACCTGTTACTAGACCACCGTTTAATACATATGTAGCTTCACCACTAAGTAATGCTCTGTACAAATCGTCACCAACATTGTTCCCTAAAGAACCGTAACTAGCTCTAAGTTTTAGAAAATTAATTACATCTGAATCTTCTAAAAATGATTCCTCCGAAAGAATCCATCCTGCTGTTGCAGATGAAAAATAATCTATTCTGTTGTCTGGTGCAAAATCTGATGCTCCGTCTCTACGAATCATTGCTGATAAGAAATACTTACCTTCATAATCGTATTGTAATCTTCCAAAGAATGAAGACAATCGTGTATCATAAATGTAAGAGCTACTTGTTTTTGCTTCACTTAAACCATTTGCTAAAGATATATCTGCAAATTCCCATTCATTATTAGGAACATCAAAACCAGTTCCTTGTAAATTATCTCCCCAAGCTCTTTGTGCACTTGTACCTATAGTAAAACTAGTATTGTGTTTTTCTGCAAAGTTTTTGTTGTAAGTAACAAAAGTATCCCAAGTATAAGAATTGTTTGTATTTTTTGTTTGGGTTACACTACTACGGTCTGTATTAAACACTTTACCAGAACCATAATTTACTATTGGTGCAAATATTTTTTGAGTGTCTTTATATGATTTTAACCCGATACGAGATGTAATTTTTAATCCGTCTATTGGCTCATAATCTAATTGAAAAGTACCCTCTACAGAACTACCGTCGTATTTATTATAAGTATTTGCTATTTGCGATAGCGGATTAATAACCTCATTACCTAAAAAACCTGAAACATCTTCTTGATCTAATGCATATGTTGGTGCGTAATTAAGTGCATTAAACAAAGGAGAACCCAGTGCATTCTCTCCAATTGTTTTTCTATTATTATTAAAGTAGTTTGCAGATGTAGTAAACTTTAGTTTATCACTAAGATCAAAACCAAGTTTAACTTTAACGTTTCCTCTACTAAAATTAGATTTATCGCTAGCAATAATACCATCTTGTTCTAAAAAGGAACCTCCAAAATAATAGGTGCTTTTTTCTCCTCCACCAGTAACAGAAATACTATGATTGGTAATAGGAGCAGTATCAAAAAGCTGGTCTTGCCAGTCAGTACCTGTTCCTAAATTGCTTACATTAGGATAAGGTAAATTACTGCCATTTGCAGCATAACTTTCATTTAATAAAAGACCATATTCTGTAGCATTTAAATAAGGTAACTGACGTGTAGTTTGTTGTATACCTGTATAACCGTTATAATTTATTTTAATTGCCGAATTTTTTCTTCCGCTTTTTGTTGTTACTAAAACAACTCCGTTTGCGCCTTCTATACCATAAATAGCAGCCTGCGCATCTTTTAGAATAGAAAAAGATTCTATATCACTTGGGTTTATACTGTTTAAATCTCCTTTGTAACCATCTATAACTACCAATGGTCCATTGTCTCCATTAGAGTTTATACCTCTAATAGTAATGTTAAACTGACCGCCTGGAGATCCTGATGGCGCTGTAACTGACACTCCAGCAGAAGTTCCTTGTAATGCTTGCGCAGCATCTACAGGTCGTAACTCCTCTATTGTTTCTGAACTTACAATAGATACAGCTCCGGTTATGTCTTTTTTCTTTTGTCCTCCATAACCTATAACAACTACTTCATCTAACTTAGATACATCCTCTATAAGAACAATATCTATTTTTTGTTGATTGTTTACCTTAATTTCTTGGCTAACATAACCCAAGTAACTAAATTGAAGTATTGCATTTTCTGGGACATCTTTAATGGTATAATTACCATCAAAATCTGATACCACTCCTTTAATAGAGTTTTTTATAATAATATTAACTCCAGGAATTGGTAACCCTGTTCCTTGTTCTGTAATAGTACCCGAAACACTGCTTTGTTGCGCGTAGGATACCATACAAAAACTAAAGATTAATAGTAAGGTGAGTTTTGTTTTCATAAATATAGTTTTGTTGTATTCTCAAATTTAAAACACTTTGTTAATGATTTCTTAAAAGAAACCACTACAAAAAACATACACAGCAAAAAAAATCCTCTTAAAATAACAATATCACATAAACTAAGCTATATATACTAGCAAAATAGGGCGTTATCATAATATTTTAGTAATATGCTAAAATCACAAAAAATATACTAATGTTGTGGTGTTGTATAGGTAAATTTAAGAGTTGTAGTAGTATTACAACTCAAGAATATAGTTTGTTAAACTGGTTTCATGGGGTAAATTCATCTTTTTTCGCAAACGATATCGTTTTACCTCTACACTTCTAGAAGAAATATTAAGTAAAGGAGCTATTTCTTTAGAAGATAAATTTAGCCTAAGATAAGCGCACAACTTTAAATCATTAGGAGTTAATGTATTGTGCTTTGTTTTAATTTTATTTAAGAAATCTTTGTCTGCATTATTAAAGGCTTCCTGAAAAAATTTCCAATCGTCTGTATTGTTTATATTCTTATCTATAATTTTAAGAACAGCAGCTACATTACTATCTAATTTAGCTTTTGTAAGTTCTTTTTTTATAGTATTTAAGAATTCATTTTTCTTAATTATGCTCATTGTAGATATAGCCAACTCTCTGTTCTTATTTTCTATATCTAGCTTTAGCTTTTCATTAGTTAACTGCGTTAACTGTTGCTTATTTTCTAACTCTTTTCTAGATAATTTTCTTTGTGTGTTTAGCAACACTCGTTTTTGTTGCTTTTTATAATACAAGTCTATTGCTTTAAATAAAAACAAACATAAAATAACATAAATGCAAATAGCTATATTAGATAAGTAAAAAGGTCTTTCTATTGTAAATTTATAACTCGCAGTATTTGTTGTGTTATTTCCAGAATTTCCTCTTACATTAAAAGTATACTCGCCATAGGGTAGGTTTTCAAATAATTGTGATGTATTCTGTGTCCAACTAGACCATTTGTCTGACAATCCTAATAATTGATACTGATACTTGTTTTTTACTATTGTATTAAAAAAGGGAAAACTATAATGAAACTCAATATTATTTTGCTTGTTCTTTAAATCTATAGTTCCTATGTTGCTTATTTTAAATTTAGGCTCATCAATTTTATACACCTCTATAGCATCTATATTTATATTTAAGTCTATGGTATTAGACTTATTTAAATTATTAAGAACCAAATAACCATTAGAAGTACCTATTAAATAGTTGTTATTATCTACTTGGGTCATATTCTCAAAACCAGCAACACTATTCACTAAGTTTTTATCTATTGGTATATTAATTAGTTTAGGTTTATTACTTATTGTACCATTACTAATTATAGAAATATTATCATCGCTATACCTCCACAATTTTGTAGTGTCTTCCTTTATATTCATTAAGGTAGTAAGCCTATTGTAATTAGAAAAAAGACTCGTATAAAGAGTGTCTTTTTTAAATTCTTTATCAACTAATTTATATACACCTGTAGACGATGCATACAATAGCTCTTTATTAAATTTTATTATATTAGAACCATTACCAATATCTGAAAATTTAAGCTGTTTTTGTTCTAAAATTTCATCAAAATTAGAATCTACTTTTAGCTTATACAACCCTTTTAATTCGTGATTTACATAAATTGTAGTATCTATTGTTTCAAAAAAACGACTAGACATATTTAAACCTTTTAATTGATTTCTATATGTCCATTTATTATTTTCCTTTTTAAGGATATGTAACCCTTTATAGTTTCCTTGTAAAATAAGTTCTTTACTATTGTTTATAGGCTTAAAGTCCCAAGTACCCGGAACTGTATCTATAAGCTGTTTTATAGCATTATTTTCTATAATTAAGGTTCCTTTATCGTGACCACAAAACAATGTGTTATCTATACTTTTTAACATCCATACTTGCCCTTTGGTACCTTCTATAAAATTAAAACTTGTTGCTTTGTTCCTGTTTTTATAAAAAACTCCTTGATTGGTTCCAATGTATAAAAAATCATTATGAACTAATGAAGTATATATAGTTCCTAATTTACCATCGTTATCTGTATAAACTCTAAACCTAGAAGAATTATTGATATAGTTTATACCATTATCTAGTCCAAGCCATATATTTTTATAATTATCTTCAAATAAAGAAAGTACCGTATTGTTACTAATACCCTTTTGTCTATTAAGTTTATATTTTAGGCTACCATCAGGATTTAAAAAGTAAACTCCGTTAGAGATTGTGCCTATTACGATATTGCCATTTTTAAGTTTTATGGCATTGTACACACTAAGCTTATCGGTATCTAATGGAGTTTCCCATTTTATAGCTTGGTTATTTACAAATCTATAAAACCCTTTATTCTCTGTTAAATAAAGCAACTCATTTTCTCTTTCTAGTATTGTAATTATCTTATTTTCTTTAAAAAATGGCTCATCATTTACTACAGTTCCTTTTCCATTTTTAATTTTAAAAAGCCCACCACCCAGTTCTTGGTAGTATACATTGTTATTTACATTAATTATTTTACCTATAGAAGTTTTTGCCTCTATAAGTCTAACCTTTTGATTCTTTAAATTGATTAAATAAATTCTAGATAGTGATTGAAAAATTAACCAATCGTCTACATATTCTATATTCCAAAATTGTTCACCTTCAATTAATTCTAGATTGAAAATTTCTTTTAAGGAGTAATATTCTAAAACACCAAGTTTATTTTTTTGCCAGTAACCAAAATCCATAAAACTGCCTGTAAAAACTTTATTATCTATAGCTTTTACAGAGCGTACAATAGATTTGTTAGGAACAGCGTAAAGTTTCCATTCTGCTCCATTATACTCTAATAAACCACCATTATTAGCTACATATATTAAATTGTCTGCACTTTGCGATATGTCCCAATTCTGATTTTCTGCACCATATTCTTGGGGTGTAACTATTTTTATTGGAGGTAACTCTTGTGCTTTTAGATTATTAAAAATCAGAAAACACAAAATAGAACAGCAAGTTTTATATAAAAGTAAAGTTTTGGTAGGCATATAAAAATAGTATGCTACAATATACAATTTTAAGTATTTAAAGACCAAAAAACCGAAGTGCTATTATTAGTAAACCTTGAATAAGATTATATTAAATTAGTAACTTCATTTTCTAAAATTTCTTCTAAAGTAAGATGATCAGATATGGACACAAAATTAATATGCTGTGCTAGTTTTTTATCTAAATTCCAATACACAACAACGTAACCATTTATTGGCGAAACATAGACTCCTTTTTCTGCTTCTTTAACTTCTTTTGCTGTTCTTTTGTTCTGTGTATATTCTACATAGATAACTCTGCCAAAATCGGCCTTATTTACAAAGGTACTATAGTAATTGTGCAACATTAATTTTGAATCTAATTTTGCTAAATAGTGCTCAATTTTAACTTTAATAGCATCTCTTGTTTCGTTAAAATTTGTATCATCTTCCTTTAACTTAATATCTTTTAAAAGCCACACACCGTTTTCTTGCGATACATAATGTATTAGATTAGGAAATGCATTATCTAAAAAGTTTAATTCTAATTTAAAACTATGGTAGTACCCAAATTTGTCTGTATCCTCTTTACTAAATAAATCTATAAAATAGTGTTCTTTTTCTAGCACTTCTGCTTCTGCATAACTTTTATCAAAAGTTAAAGTAACAAGCTCATAATCCCAATCTAGGCTAACGCCAAGTGGTTTCATTTTATCCAAAATTATAGCCTGTGACGCTACAACTTCTTGTTTTTGTATATACTCTTCATGGAAAGATAAGCCGTCTGGATACATTGACTTTACATCTTTTTGAGTTGCAATTTCGCTAGCATCAAAAGTTAAATACATTTCTACTTTTGGGTTTTCAACTTTATTTATTACAGCTTTAAAACAATTAGGGTTCATTGTTGCCGTATTAAAAAACCTGTATAAATCGGTATACTTTAAATCCGTACCATAATTAGCTTTTAAAAAAGCTTCTAGGTTTTTAGCTGCTACTTTATTAGATAACATATACTTAGATTTTACTCCATAAAAAAGTAGAACAAGTAAAACTAAAATTCCTATCACTATTTCTTTAAATCCTATATCCATAAAGTCAAATGTACTATTTCATTTTCTGTTTACAACCCCAGTTTTCAGTGAGGATTTTAGCGCAATAATTTATTTAAAATCGATTTAAAACTAGCAGGACTAGTATTTTCTATTTTTATCTTAACACAGTCATTAAACAGCATAAAAGCTTTTAATTCTTGAGCCAAAGCCATAGCAAAATCTTCTACATCTTTTAAACTAGACTCTAAAAAAAGATGATGTATTAGTAAAACACCAGAGCTTCTATCTGCTTTGCAATCTACTCTAGCAACCAAATCTGTGTTCCATAAAATAGGCAGTACAAAATAGCCATATTTCCTTTTTTCTTTGGGTACATAACATTCTAACAAATAATTAAAGTTAAAAATATCTTGCATTCGTTTTCTCTGAATTACCAAATTATCAAAAGGAGAAAGAATCTTCAAATTACCTTTTTTTAAAGGGTTATTTAGCATTTCTAAAACAGAAGGCAATGCATAGTAACTTATATCATTTATTTTTAATTCTAGCACATCACCATTTAAAACCATTGCTTTTAAGGTTGCAATTATATGCTGTTTGGTGTTTTTAAGCAAATATGCCATTTCTGCTGCTTGTCCTACTCCATTAGCTTTTAAATACTTGGTAATTATAAATGTAAAATACTCTTTTTGTGTAGGTAAAGAGGTATCTATACCTTCTGGCAATACCAGTTCTGTAATATTATATACTTTATGAAAATTAACTCTAGAGCTTATCATTAATTTACCTTCCATATATAAGTTCTCTAAGGCTTGTTTAGCTGGTTTAGTTGCCCAATCTCCTACTTTTTTGCCTTTTCCATCAAAATCTTTAGCCATTAAAGGACCTTCATTTTTAATTCGCTCTAAAACTGAGTTCATTAATTTAGTATCCTTTTTGTACCAGTGTTTTTGTTCTCCACTTTTAATAGCTTCTTTACGTGGCAACGTAAATCTATAGTCTTTAATAGGCAAATATGCTGCTGCGTGAGACCAATACTCAAAAACATCTTTACTCGCCACCAAATCTGTTAAATGCTGTTTTCTATAGTTTTGGTTTCTGTTCCAAATAGTATGGTGGTGTGCGCGTGCTATTGTAGAAATTGTATCTATCTGTATATACCCTAAATGTTCTATTGCAAAAAGTGTAGCGTCTATGTCTGTACCTATTTGTTTTGTTACTGGTAACTGCTGTGACTGTACTACTATTTTTCTGGCATCTTCTAGAGATAAAAATTCTATTTTATGCTGCATACGATCTTACTTCTTCTTAATTATTCTAGCTACTAAATATACTGTTATATAACTGCTAGGCAAATATGATTTAAGAAAATTAAATACCGTTGTTATCTCCCTAAAAAAGCAGTACTTATTTAATAAACTTTATCTTTGCTTAAACCTAAAAAAAATACATTTGGGAGTTTTAACTACAAAAAAAATTAGCAGTACAAAGCAGCATTTAATATGTGTGTTATTAATTGTTTTCTTATCTGTATTATCTTATTCTTTTAAAGATATTATTGGGTATCGTGTTGTTGCTTTAATATTACTGTTAGCAGTTTCTATTTCTGCTATTTTATTTGATATTTTACCTGTTATTGTAACTGCATTATTAAGTGCTTTAATTCTTAACTTCTTTTTTATACCGCCTACTTTAACGCTGCATATAGATACTGCAGAAGATATTTTAATGTTTGCAATGTACTTTGTAATTGCTTTAATAAATGGTGTGTTAACCTATAAAATAAGACAGTTTGAAATTAAAAAGCAAAACGAAATTGAGAACGAAAAAACAATAGCACTTTACAACACTATACTAAATTCTCTATCGCACGAATTACGTACTCCTATTTCTGCAATAATTGGTGCTATTGATACTATTACAGATAAAAACATAAAGTTATCATCTGAAAATAAAATTGAATTATATAGTGAAATTGAATTGGCATCTAACCGTTTAAACAGACAAGTAGAAAACCTTTTGAGTATGAGTCGCCTAGAAGCAAAAACTATTAAACCAATTTATGATTGGTTTGATATTGATGAGCTTATTTTTAGTGTCTTAAAAGAAAATAAAAAAGACGCTACCAACCATACTATTACCTACACTCCTGAAGAAGATTTGCCTTTAGTTAAAATTGATGGCGGACTCCTAGAAACAATGTTGCACAACCTAATACACAATGCGTTGCAACACACACCAAACGAAACAACAATTACTGTTTCTGCAACGTGTAAAAACAATGCATTAACTATTGTAGTTGCAGATAATGGTATTGGTTTTCCTAAAAATACCAAACAACACGTATTTAATAAATTTTACAAATTAAACACCAAAAATACAGGTGGTACTGGTTTAGGCTTGTCTATTGTTAAAGGGTTTACAGAGGCACTAAATGGTTCTATTGAATTAAAAAATATAAAACCTAAAGGAGCTAAATTTACAGTAACTATACCTGTAGAGATTTCTTCTATAAAAGTTTTAGAAAATGAATAAAGCACAAGTACTAATTATAGATGACGAGCCACAAATTAGAAAATTACTCCAGATAAATTTAGAGAGTAATGAGTATAAAGTGTTACAGGCAGATACAGCTAAAGAAGGCATTACACTTGCTGCTAGCCACTTACCAGACGCTATTCTGCTAGACATTGGTTTGCCAGATAAAAACGGACATATTGTACTTAAAGAATTAAGAGAATGGTACAACAACCCTATTATTATTTTGTCTGTGCAAGACAGTGAAATAGATATTGTAAAAGCACTAGACAATGGTGCAAACGACTATTTAACTAAGCCTTTTAGAACGGGTGAATTGTTAGCAAGATTAAGATCTGCAATACGTAGCAATCAAAACATAGAGAATAATTCTTGCATTACCACAGGAGATTTAGAGATAGATTTGGTTGCTCGCACAGTGAAAAAGAATAATGAAATAGTAAAATTAACTTCTACCGAGTATAATCTACTGGCTCTCTTTGCTAAAAACGATGGTAAAGTATTAACACACCAATATATACTTAAAGAGGTTTGGGGTAACGGTTATAGTACAGAAACACAATACTTAAGAGTCTTTGTAGGTAACCTTAGAAAAAAAATTGAAGACAATCCTAATAATCCACATTATATTATTACAGAAAGTGGTGTTGGTTACCGATTTGAGTAATCTTTATAAAATCTTTATATCTCATCTAAAAACTTGATTTTAAACATATAGTTTTTAGATGAACTTTGCAGTCTTAAATTTAAAATTAAACCTACTGCAAATTGAGTTTTTTAAATAACTACATTAACTATTTTAAACAACTATACCGCATTGCATTTATTTGTAGTGTACTTGGGTTACTTCTATTTGTAATAGATTTTGGATACGATAAATCTTCACAATTACAGTACATTTTTAATATCTATTATTTTATAGTTATAGCATTAGGTATACTAGCCACAATACTGCGTTATATTAAACGCCATAAAACTATAAAACTTGGTGTACTTATTTTTGATAGCCTAACCATACTTGTTACCCTTACTATTTTATATGCCCACTTTTTAGGAGAAGAAGCACACAAACATATTTCTTTTTTATATAATGACAATTGGGTTAAATTTGCCATTATACTAACCTTTATAAGAGAGTTTTCTGAACAGAACGTAAACTATAAGCGTACTGTATTTAATCCTGCACAGCTCTTTATAATTAGTTTTTTGGGGATTATTTTTATGGGTACATTATTACTAATGCTACCCAATGCAACCTACACTAGCATTTCTTTTTTAGATGCTCTTTTTACAGCCACAAGTTCGGTTTGTGTTACGGGCTTAATTGTAGTAGATACAGGCAGTTATTTTACAACATTTGGGCAATCTGTAATCTTATTTTTAATACAAGCTGGTGGTATTGGCATACTTACAGTGGCTAGTTATTTTAGTTATTTTTTTAAAGGTGGCGCTAGTTATGAGAACCAGCTCTCTTTAAGTGATATTACTGGCTCATCTAAGTTAGGAGAAGTCTTTTCTACCTTAAAACGTATTTTAATAATTACATTCTCCATAGAAATATTAGCCACATTATTAATTTATACTAGTGTAGATAAATCTTTGTTTAGCTCTTTTTTTGAACGTTGCTTTTTCTCGCTATTTCATTCGGTTTCTGCATTTTGTAATGCTGGTTTTTCTACGCTACCAAATAGTCTTTATCAAACAGGATTTAAAAACAACTATATGCTTCACAGCATTCTAATGGGTTCTTTTATATTAGGAGGGTTAGGGTTTCCTATAGTTGTAAATCTAATTAAGTATTTAAAGTACTTTTTTGTTAGAAAACTGTTTTATTTATCGGGCAAAAAAGAAACTCATAAACCTTGGGTTTTAAACATAAATAGCCGTATTACCTTGGTTACTACAACAGCCCTAACTATTGTAGGTACAATTATTTTTTATAGTAACGAATACAACAATACACTAAAAGAACATAGCGGAATTGGAAAATTTGTAACAGCACTTTTTGGTGCTGCCACACCTAGAACGGCAGGCTTTAACACCATAGATATGTCTGCCTTAAACTTTTCTACCATAATGCTTATCTTTTTACTAATGTGGGTTGGTGCATCACCTGCTTCTACGGGTGGTGGTATAAAAACGAACACATTTGCCATTGCAACACTTAACTTTTTAAGTTTAGCAAAAGGAAAATCTAAAATAGAAGTATTTAGAAGAGAAATAGCTGAAGTATCTGTACGTAGAGCCTTTGCTGTTATCTCTTTATCGCTTTTAGTTATAGGAACAGGAATAATTATGATTTCTATTTTTGATAATGATAAAAAGCTACTAGATATAGCTTTTGAGTGCTTTTCTGCATACAGTACAGTAGGTTTAAGTCTTGGTATTACAGCCAAGTTAAGTGCTGCAAGTAAGGTTGTTATTATTGGTATTATGTTTATTGGTAGAGTAAGTATGCTTACACTCCTTATTGCATTGGTTAAAAAAACCAAACAAAGAAATTACAAATACCCAACTGAAGAATTGACTATAAATTAAAATAAGATGAAATATATAATTGTAGGCTTAGGAAGTTTTGGCTCGTCTTTAGCCATAAAATTAACAGAAAAAGGTAACGAGGTTATTGGTATAGATACCAATATGGGTCGTGTAGATATGTACAAAGAACGTATCTCTCATTGCATTTGTATGGATGCTACAGATGAGCATACAGTATCTGGTTTACCTCTAAAAGATACAGATTTGGTTGTTGTTGCAATTGGCGAAAACAAAGGTGCTAATATTATGGCTACTGCCTTATTTAAAAACTTGCAAGTAAAACGATTAATAAGCAGAGCTATAGACTCTTTACACGAAAAAGTTTTACACGCTATTGGTATTGATGAAATTGTACATCCTGAAGAAGAATCTGCCGAGAGGTGGGCTAAAAAACTATGTTTAAAAGGGGTTTTAAACTCTTTTGAGCTTAATGATGACTTTAGTATTGTAGAAGCTGTATTACCTCCAGAATTTGATGGCAAAACAATTAGAGAAATAAATATTAGAGAAAATTATAATTTAATTGTTTTAACTACAATTTCTAACAAAGAAGTAAAAAGTATTATAGGTAAAACTAGAAATATTACAAAAGTAAAAGGTGTTGCTAATCCAGATAACACACTCTACTTAGATGATATTTTAGTCATTTACGGCAGCAACAAAGACATAAAACGATTTTTGAATTAACTACTTTTTTATGCGTAATCCCGTGCCAAAATAAACAGTATTCTTTTTATCTACAGTAGATACCTTATCGTTGTTTTTATCTCTTAGTTCTGCAGACTCCATAAGTACGCCAGAAAAGTTACAAAAAAACTCTAAATGTTCTTTAATCTTATACTCGTATCGTAAACCTCCTAGAATAAGTGAAACATTAATTTTCTTAGCTAAATCTTCTTCATTATTAACTGGTAAACCTTCTTGTATATTGGCAGTAAAACCATCTAATTCTGTCACCAATTTTAATCTAGATTTTTTAGAAATATGATATTGTAAATTAGACTTTGGGACTCCTAAATTATAAGACCACTTTGGGTGAAACTTACGGTAATAACTTATAAACGGTAGCGGAAAAGAAATACCCCTGTTTTGCGAATAAGAGACTCCAACTATTAAACGGTAGGGTTTGTCTATTGTAGTATCGTCTCGTTTATCATTAATAAATACTACATCTCCTGCAAAAACAGCATCTTCAAAAGTAATTTTACTACCTAAATTAGAACTAAAACCCGGTGTAAAACGTACTCCCAAACGCCAATCGTTTTTTAGTTTTTTTATATATGCCAGATTAAACTCTAGCATTTGAAAATCCTGAATAATATCTGTATTAAATTTTACTATATCAGAATCAAAAGACATTTCTATATTACTATAATCTAATCCTAATAGTAAATAATTGCTGTTTTTTAGCTCTATTGGATAATTAACAGCTGCACGAATACGACTATAACCAAAATTAGAGCTTCCTCTTGGTAGTAATTTATATTCTACTCTTGCAAAATCGGAAATCTGTGCAGACACGGTTACAAAACATAATAACATTACAAACAACAGACTTTTATTCCTCATTCAAATTAATTAAATTACTACTAAGATCTATAAAACCTTACAAAGTTATCAATAATAAATGATTAAGTATGTTTGTATTTACAACTGATTACTTATTAAAAGCAACATTTTAACAAATTCTATAACAATAACTACGCAAGTTTATAGAAAAGATAAAAACAAGAGTCTTACATAAAGTAATTACCAAACATTAAATGACAAGCAATAAACCCTATAACAGCTAAAATAATTCCAATTAGGAATACGTGAAAAGAAGCTCTAAGCAATTTAAATTTTCTATCAATGGTTTTCCCTAAATGATAGGTATCTTTAGCAATAGCTTTGTAAAGATCGTCTCCCTTGTACATTAAACTAGTAAGTTCCTCTGTATATTGCTCCTCTTCCATTGTATTAAAATTTCCGTAGAATAATAAATTATTGGTATTCTTATTTCCGTGTGTAAGCTCTGGTCTTGTTGCAAATACAGCATACCCAATAGAAATTAAGTTTGTAAATAACATAATACTTGCCGGAAATATAAGATGAGGGTCTTTATCTAACTGGCTAAGTACAGTACCTAAAATTATAGAAAGAATAAGTGCGTTAATAGAAATAAGAATATTAGATTTTCTATCAATCATTGTGTTTAAAGTGTACTGATTTTTAGACACCAAACGAAACAATGTTTCTGCACCACGTTCAGAACGTGGCTCTACTTTTAAAAGCTTTTTCTTAAGCTCTTTTAATTTTTCTTTATCAATCCCTAACTCTTTAATTAGTTCTTTATCTATACGTTTATCCTCTTTCTTAGTATCAGTCATTTTTATTTATAAAGCTATTAATTGGTCTTTTAAAAAATCTGGCATTTTTATATTAAAATGGTCATAAACCGACTTTGGAATTCCTAAATCTGCTACAAACACTTCTACTGCACTTGGTAATTTTTCTAATATAGTTTTAGGAGCTGCCAAAGTCATTACTTGGTTTGCTTTAAATCCTGTAAGTTTACCATCTTTAGAAATACCCACAGGAATATCTAAAGAAATTTTAAAGGCTGATGATGCATTTGCTACTTCAATTTTATTAGTAAATACAGCTGATAATGGCAGTCTTTGAGAGAAACCCAAATAGGCATCTACCCAAATATCTGTTTTCTTTGGAATGCCTTCTTTTGCACCAAACAATAACGCTCTTTCTAATTGTGCCTTGGGTAATTCTTTAGTGATAGAAACCGCTAAATCTAAATTAACATTAAAACCCCAAGCAGCAAGTCTACGCGCGGCTACTAATCCGCCACCTCCATTGTTTCCATTACCAACACCTATAGTAATAACTGAGCCTTTTGTTGCTTTTTTAGCCACTAGCCTAGCCAATTGTAAACCTGCATTTTCCATCATTAGAGCAATAGACAAATTGTACTTTTCTAAAGCCCAATAATCCATTTCTTTAAAAGCATCCAAAGAAAGACTGCTTACTTGCATACTTATTTTTTATAGGTGTTTATAGCTTCAATAAAAAACTGAATCAATTCTGTTTTGCTTACTCCAGAAGCTGGTAAAACTGCTCCTTTAAAGCCTTCATTTTTCCATTCACCTATAGAAAGTGCATCAAAATTTGAAGTATCTAATCCAGAATGACCTTTATATCCACTAATATAAAAATAATGCTCGTTAACCATACTATCTGGCACAGCCAAACCAAAACCTATAGCTATATCCGCAGTTAAGCTGGCATAAGCTCCAGAATCAAAATGATGCGGCCAAATACGAACGGTTGATTCCAATTCTGTTTCTTTTAGTGTTTTCTCTATACTAATCTGCGCTAAAGTTCTTAACCCTGCTAATTTTTTTAATTCTGATGCTTCTAGTTTATAAGTAAAAGAATCTTCAATTGAATAAGGCAAATCGTAATGAAAACCATACGTATATTTCTTACCCAAAAAAGTCTCAGCAGAACTAACCAACCACTCTAATACTTGTGTATGTGTTTTACCATCTAACAAAAAAGAATCTTTCGTTTTAGCTGAAATCCATTCTAATGAAAACGTTTTATAATTTAAAACAAGTACATCTCCGTTTACAGATAATGGGTGAGTTTCTAGTTGTTGTTTATCTACTAAAAAGCCAAGGTTTGTATGGCTATCATCATCCTTTTTATCAACAAAACTTATTCCTGCAGCAGCTAAATATTGTGCCGCTAAGTGCATCATTTTTTCCATTTTTGTATCTTTTTAGGCGTTAATACCAGCGTAGTTAATTCCTGTTAGTTTATGCATATCATAATTAAAAGTAGATAAATCATCAAAGTTAAATTTAGAAACATCATCGTGACCACAGGCTCTTGCTACTACTTTTATTAAATTGTTTGTTGCATCAAAATAATTGTGTAATTGCTTTGCCGAGGAGTCAATAATTAATCTACTACGTAACGATTCTTTTTGAGTGGCAATACCAACCGGACAGTTGTTACTACCGCAGGCACGCATACCCAAACAACCAATTGCCTGTAAGGCAGAATTAGATACTGCAATGGCATCTGCGCCTAACATCATAGCTTTTGCAAAATCTTCAGCAATACGTAAACCTCCTGTTATCACTAAGGTTACATCCGTAGCGCCTACTTTATTTAAATATTTACGAGCTCTTGCTAAAGCCGGAATTGTTGGGATGTTTATGTTATCTCTTAAAATAGTTGGAGCAGAGCCGGTACCACCACCTCTACCATCTAAAATAATATAGTCTACGCCTACATCTAGTGCAAACTGTATGTCTTTTTCTATATGACTTGCTGCAATTTTAAACCCTATTGGAATACCACCGGTACGTTCTCTTACTTGTGCTGCAAAATCTTTAAAATCTTCAACTCCGTGAAAATCTGGAAAAGTAGCAGGTGATATTGCTGTTTCACCCTCTTTTAAGCCTCTAACCTCTGCAATTTCTTTACTTACCTTAGAACCTGGTAAATGTCCGCCAGTTCCTGTTTTAGCTCCTTGTCCGCCTTTAAAATGAAACGCCTGCACATTGTCTAGCTTATCCCAAGAAAAACCAAATTTTGCTGATGCTAACTCATAAAAATACTTGCTATTGCTTTCTTGCTCCTGGGGTAACATACCGCCTTCTCCAGAACAAATGCCTGTACCAGCCAATTCTGCTCCTTTAGACAATGCTATTTTAGCTTCTCTAGATAATGCTCCAAAGCTCATATCACTAACAAATAAAGGGATATCTAAATGCAATGGTTTTTTAGCTTTAGGGCCAATAATTACTTTGGTTGCTACATTTTCTTCATCTAACAAAGGTCTACTTGCTAATTGTGCTGGTAAAAATTGAATATCGCTCCATTTTGGTAACGTATTTCTATCTACTCCCATAGAGGCCGAAAACCCGTGATGCCCTAAATTCTTTAACCCGTTGGTAGCTAATTCTTTTATATACCCAGTGTACGGTTCCGTTTCTTCTGGGTGTGTATCTGCGTAAGCGCCTAAATATGCATCTCTATTAAATGGTTGTGGACTATCTACCAAATAAGCATCTATCTCTGCCTCATCTACAAAAAGACTATCTCCTTCTATTTTTGTGGTAAACTTATGTAATACCTCAGCATTATTATACTCAGACACTCCAGTATCAACTCTATAATCCCAACCGTGAACACCACAAATAAGATTATGACCGTCTACGTGACCATCTGACATTAAAGCTCCTCTGTGCAGACATCTACCGTACAATACAGAAATATCGTCATCAAACTTTACTATTACTAAATCTAAACCATTGACTAAAGCGTGTTCTGGTTTTTTATTTTCTAAAGAGTTTACTTGGGCAATTGCAATTGGTTTTTTCATAGAATATGTGGTTGTGGCTGTTATTAGTGGTTATTCTTATATTGCTTAAATTACAAAAAGGATATAATATTGGACGAATAAATGATAGAAGCCTTTCAATACTAAAAAAACAAATCTTACATAAATAACAAAAGCACCGCTTATGCGATGCTTTTACTATTGAATAACCATTATAATAACTTTTTATTTAGCTATAAAAAACAACTTAAGACAGTTCACCAACCTTCGCATATTCCTTAACAACACTAGTAAAAAACTGTATTGCTTTGTCTTTCTCTACCTTTTTTACAGGTAATACAGCTCCTTTAAAACCATTGTTTTTCCACTCACCTTCTGTAAGTATCTCCATATTAATTGTTTCTACGCTTTTACCTTCTTTATACCCACTTATATAAAAATAATGCTCATTAACAACTTCATCTGGTATAGCCATACCTAGTCCTAAATCTAACTTACTATTTAAACTAGCATATGCACCAGTATCAAAATGATGTGGCCAAACCCGAACCTCTGACTTTAAGTTTAACTCTTTTAGAGTCTCTAATATTGTAGATTGTGCTACTGTTCTTAAAGAAGCTAATTCGCTTAATTCTGATATATTTAATTCGTAAATAAAAGAATCATCTATAAGATTCGGTAAAGCGTAATGAAATTGATATTTGTATTCTTTACCTAAAAAAATCTTAGCGGAATTATGCAACCACTCTAATGCTTGTAAATGTGTTTTATCTTCTAGAAAAAAAGAAGCACTAAATTTAGGTGAACTCCAATCTAGAGAAAACGTATTATAATTTAAACAAAGTACATCTCCGTTCGTGGATAAAGGATGTGTTTCTAATTGTTGATTTCTTACTGAAAAGCCAAGGTTAGTGTGACTATCATCTGCCTTTTTTTCAATAAAACTTATTCCTGCAGCAGCTAAATATTGTGCTGCAAAATGCATTATTTCTGTCATTTTTTATAGTTTTAGGCATTAACAAACAAAGAGCTAAACTCTATTGCATTGCAGGCTATACAAAACCTATCGCTCTATAATTCAATAAATTATACTCTTTTAAAGATACTCAATTTAATTTTTAACCTCAACTATATTCTTATTACATCCCTACATAAACTACTATTTTAATAGTTCTTTTGCATTAATTGCTTTGGTATAATTAGCTTTTATAGTAGGGTGACTGTTAAAAAACTTTTTGCTGTTTTTACGCTTTAAAGTAACCTCTACATTACCATCTGAGTTTGTATTAACAGCTGTAACCACAACAGTTAAATTTTTTAAACTCTTATAGTTTGCTAAACCTCCACTTTTTATAATAAAGTTTTTTCTTGGTAAGACTAAATGTTGATAGTTTGCTGCAGAAGCTGCTCCTATTTTAAGTTCTGTACCTATTTTAATTTCAGAATTTAAAGGTGCTGTATTTGCGTGTAAAACAACTGCTAAACACAAGCTCATTACTAGTGATATAATTTTTTTCATCTTTGTAAAATTTATCTTTCAAAATAATAAATTATGCACTAAAAGGCTACCATTTTATATTTACTTTAACATAAATAAAGCACCGAAACACGGTGCTTTATTAAAGATTTGGGGGAAACTATACGTATTTTTATTTCGCAACAATTATAAAGTCAGATCTTCTATTAATTAAATGTTCTTGTTCAGAACACTTAACACCGTTGCTACATTTATTTTTAAGTCTTAATTCGCCAAAACCGTTGGCGCTTTCTATACGGTCTATATCTATTCCTTTAGACACTAAATACCTTCTGGTAGATTTTGCTCTATCATCAGACAATTCTAAATTATAAGCATCTTTACCTCTAGAATCTGTATGCGATTCTATTTTTATTTTAGTATCTGGAAATTCTCTTAATACAAAAAGTACTTTTTCTAGTTCTATCTCTGCTCTTGGTGTAATATTAGATTTATCGTAATCAAAATAAATAGGTTCTACATTTATCTTTTCTACATTATCTTCTTTAACTATTAAGCTCTCAAAAGGAGTTAAATACACCTTATTGTTAAAAGATGGCTCTTCAGGGTTTTCTTTAGTTGTAATGGTAACCGTTTTTTTAGAGTACTTATCTTTAGCAAAAACTATTTTACTGGTATTATTACACGGTAAAACAAAATTGTAATAGCCATTTGTATCTGTTTTACTGTTTTGCAGTAATTTATCATCCTCATCATAAATAGCAACAGTAACTCTCTCTAATGGTTCTTTAGTAATATCATTATAAACATTTCCAGAATATTCTAAACAGTTTATAGGTTTTGCTCCTTCAAAATGATAAATATCATCATCTCCCATACCGCCATAACGGTTAGACGCTATGTAACCACTGGTAGATGCCATTTCTCTGATAAATGAAAAATCGTCCATATTACTATTTATAGGCTCTCCCATATTTAGTGGCAATGAATATTCTCCTTTAGGTAAAATTTTAGAAGCAAAAATATCTAAACCACCTAAACCATAATGTCCGTCTGATGAAAAATACAGTTCTTCTTTATCTACAAAAGGAAACATTTCTCTTCCTCTGGTATTTACAGTAGGCCCTAAATTCTCTGGTTTAGAAACAACATCTCCAGAAGCAGATAGTTCTACCACATAAATATCACTATCTCCATAACCACCATCCATATTAGAGGTAAAGTATAAAGACTTACCATCTGCGCTCAATGCAGGGTGTCCGCAAGAATAATTTTTACTATTAAAACTTAAAGACATTACATTTATAAGCTTATTATCTGCTATTGTTCCTTTTAATATTTGCATATTAGACAGGCCATCTGCATTGGCATTAAGTTTGTTTTTTTTGATAAAATTACGTGTAAAATATACAGTTCTTCCATCATTAGAAATAGCAATTGTTGCATCATGGAAAGTAGATTCCATATTCTCTAAAAACTTTTCTGGAACAAAATCTTCTTGCTTAGGATTTGTAAAATACAAGTCTAAATATGGCTGCTTGTTCCAAGGATATAATTTGCTAGATTTAACTGTATCTCTTGCAGATGCAAAAACTAAACCTCTAGAATACATTGCAGGTGCAAAATCTGACTTTTGACTATTAAAAGGCATATTTTTAATAGTGTATTTTGGTTTTGTCTTAGAGATACTATCTAAATACGCCTTTTGCAACATAATCATTTTTAGCTTTGTTGGGTTGGTGTAGTACTCTTTTAAAAGCTCATCTGCTTTTTCTACTTGCATACTAGCTTTTAAGCTTTGCACCAATTTTATGAGGTTGCTCTCTCCTATTTGTTTTCCTTTTATTGCATACAACTTACTGTACCATTGTTCTGCATTTTGATAATCGTTTATATTAAAATAACTATCTGCTAAATGCTGAATAACGTCTAACGATGGTTTCTTTTTTTCTGACGCTATACTTGTGTAAACTTTAATAGCTTCACTAAATTTAAAATCATCAAAGAAATCGTTTGCTCTCTCTTCTTTACTTTGTGCTACAGATAATGAAGCAAAAAGTATACTTAAAATGAATAAACTTTTTTTCATATCTATATTTTTAAAAGAATCTTGGTGATAGTGCTCTCTTTTTTGAATTGAAAACACTGTACTTTAAAATAATCTCATGAGAACCGTTATTGTAGTCTCCTAAATCTGTTAAAGAATAATCGTAAGCATAGCCTAAGAACAACTCTTTAGTGATATGAAAACCTGCTAACGCACTAACTGCATCATCATAACGATATGCTGCTCCTAAACTAAATTTTTCATTTATTAGAAAATTTCCAGAAACATCTACTGTTACTGGTGCTCCAGATACGTGTTTAGTTAATATAGATGGTTTAAACTTTAAGTTTCTAGACAAATCAAAAACATAACCAGCCATAGCATAATATTGACTTTTACGGTCTGTTACTATATCATCCTTATCATTATAGATTTCAGAATTAAAAAGGTTTTGCGTAGATAAACCTGCATACCATTTTGTACCATACATAAAAGCTCCTATTCCTAAAACAGGACGTACATCTTTATTGTTCTGGTTAAAAATTGGATCTAAATTATTTGAATAACTACCCTTAGACCAATCTATGTTTAAAATATCTAAACCGGCATTTAAACCTAAAGATAATTTTGTTGTGTAACCTAACGGAAGCTCATAAGCAAAGTTAGCATTAACTACTATGTTGTTAGATGCTCCTAGTTTATCATTAACAGCACTTAAGCCTACTCCTATTCTCTCCTTTAATTTTCCTTGTATAGAAAAAGACTGACTCGTTGGTGCACCATCTAAACCAACCCATTGTGAGCGGTGTAATAATGTTGCTTCTAATTTGCCTCCTGTTCCTGTATACCCAGAGTTTAACGTCATTGTATTATACATATATTGAGTATACTGCGGGGCTTGCTGTGCATTGACTATACTTATACTGCATAGTATAACTACTAGCACTAAATGCTTTATATTTTTGGTTAAGTTCATTTTAATATTAATTTGGGGTTGTCGTCTTGGTTAGGTTTATCTTGCTAATTGTATCCAGCCTTTTAAAGTTCTGTTTAGCTCTGGAATAGCAAGGGTATAATAATAGGTTCCTGAAGGTAAATGGTTTCCTTTACTTAACACACCATTTACGTTTGCAACACCATTCCAATCGTTTTTATAATTAACAGTTTCAAAAACTCGGTTTCCGTTTCTGTTAAATATTTTTAATGTATTAGACGAGTAATCTTCAATACATTTAACTTCAAAAAAGTCGTTGTAACCATCATTATTTGGTGTAAACTCGTTGTAAACAAACAAACAAAACTCTTCACCTAAAACTTCTCCACAAGAAATTACAGCAACCTCTAGTGTGTTTTCTGTAGATGTGCAACCAGCTGCATTGTCATAAGAAACAACAACCGAAGTATTTTGTAGATCGTCCCAGGTAACAGTAATAAAACTATCTGTACTTGTACCTCCTTCTGTAATTGTACCGCCAGCAACTGTCCATACATAATTTTGCTTACCAGATTCTGTTGTATACATATAAGAATCTTCTAAACAAGCATCTTCAAAAATACCAGTAATAGTTGCTACTTCTTGTTCTTCAACCAAAACAGTAACAGCTAACCTTGTTGTACTTTCACAACCGTTTTCTGTATTAGCAACATAGTATGTAGTGCCATCTACTAAAGCCGTAGAAGGATCTAACATTGTACCATCTGTAGCACTATCGTAAAAAATAACACTAGATTCGTTTACTTGTATGTCTGCTACAACTGGATTATTAGCTACACAAAAAGTTTGAGTTTCATTTATTGTAGTTGGTGCAGGTGTATTTAAAATTGTAACCGTTACTGCTATACGTGGTAAAACAGATAATGGAACATTTAACAGACCTACATAATATGTTCCTCCGTCTACTAAAGGAGCATTAACATCTAATTCTGCACTACCTAAAAGACTATCAAAAAACAACACATTGTTTCCGTTTACGTCTAAATCTAGTAGTGTTACATCATCTGAAGCACAAAAAACCTGATTTAAATTATCTAGTATAAAATCTGGAATTACAACAGTAATATCATCTGTACTAGTACAAAGTCCGCCTGAAATAAAAGCCTCTAAAATATTATCTATGTCTGATAAAAGGTTAATACCATCTACAGCTACACTAAAATCTAAATTAGCATCTAGTATACCTGTGTAAGTTTCTCCATTTACTGCTAAAGTAATCTCATCTCCTGGAGATGCATCACCCGTTACAGAACCAGTTACATTTGTTGCTGGATTACCTTGAAAAATACTAATTAAGCTAGGTAGGTTAATAACAGAATCTAAAGTAACACTTACTGCATCTGTAGAGTCTACAATAGTTACAGGTACAGCTTTTACATCTCCAGGTGCGTTTGTACAACCAGCAGCAGTGTCTGTAGCACCTACATAAAATGTATAAGGACTATTAACTTCTGTTAAACCACTAACAGTTAGTACACCGTTAGCGTCTATGTTATATGTTGCTCCGTCTAAAACCATACCATCTGTAATAGGCATAGTTTCATTAGCGTCTAAAAACCAATTAAAAGTTAAATTATTAGAACTAGAAGGAACTAAAACAACATTGTTTTGTGAACAAATAGGATTATCGTTACCAACTACAGTTATATCTGTAGCTGTTGGTATTGCTGCTACTGTTACAGGAACTTCTACTCTAGGTGATTCTTCTGTACAACCAATATGCGCAGCTGCAACATAATAAGTTTGATCTGCATTTAAAACGGGTGTAGTGTAAGGATCTCCAGAGTTTACGGTTGCAAGTAAATTACCTCCAGTTTCTGCATCATACCAACGTAGCTCTGTTGCTGTACCGTTAGACTCTGCTATTAAATCTACTGTAGAACCACTACATATATTTACATCTGTAGATGACGCAGCAAGCTCTGGCTGTTCTGGAGCTCTAAAAATATCATAAATACGTAACTGCTGACCAACAGCTACATTTAATAACGATTCTAAATTTACGGTAACTCGGTCTACAGCTCCTCCTGGATTAAAAGCAACAATTGCATTATCTCCGTTTTCTAACAGACCTAATAAGTCTACATCTAATAAACTAGATAAATCTCCAGAGAAAACATTTTGCACACCATTTCTAGCGCTTACGTCTACATTGTTTAGTAAACCTACATTTATTAATGAAGGATCTGCACCTAAAATAATATAAACATTATCATTGGGGTCTGAATCCGTATCATAATATACCGTTTGTTGCATATTAGCAGCAACACCAATAATACCTAATCCTAATTCAGAATACGTAGTTGGGTCACCATCTATTGCTAAATGTGGATCTTTTACTCCTGCGCCTCCAAGATCTAATAGATCTAAAGAAACACCATTACCACTAAAAGAAGTGTAACTTGGTAAGCCACAAGCACCAGCGCCTGTAGTATAATACGTTTCGTAAACACCAAGTTCTCTAGTATTGCCTAAGCCTATTAAAGAACCCATTCTGTTTTCTATACGTATTCTATTGTATTCTTGTTCTGGGGTTACTGCTAAAAAATAATCGTTGTTTTTATCTGTTACTACGCGTACATCATCTGTAGAGAATCCGTTTACAGCATTAGATTGTTTTTCTAAAACAGTAACAGCATCATTTTGTGCTAGTACAGAAAATTCCTGATTTCCTAGAAGTAGAATACCTGTAATTTCTGATAACAAACCACCTAAACTACCACCTAATAAACTAGGTAATAGATCATCTTCTGTTTCAATTTTTGTAAAACTAGTAGTGTTGGCTGGTAAATTTGCAGGATACTCTAGATCTAAGTGACCACTGTAAGCTCCTATACCTGCAAGAACACCAGATCCTGCATTAATGTCCGCTTTAGTGACTAAATCACCATCAACTGCATTAGTTGCGTTATCTACTCTACTCTCATTTGCAACTACAGTTGCATACGTTTTTGTTTGTGCCTTTAAATTTGTGGCAAATATGAGGACTATTGCTACAAAAATGAATTTAATTTTTTGGGGTAAAATTAGTTCCATACAGTATAATTTTGGTTAAGTAATAATTTGGTACTTTTATAACGTAACCTTTGCTATACGTATTTTCCACTTATTGCATTTACTCGACGAAATACACCCCATTTCGATGAAATACACATAATTTTAAGACTTTGAAGATAATTTAGCTATTCAAAACTTTTATTAATAATAACGCAATGTTTTAAAAATTAACTATTTATATGTTTTTGTAACAAAAAAAACTCTTTTAAAACAATAAACATTGCTTTAAAAGAGTTGTCAAAAAGAGGTTTTTTTAATCTAAAAAAATCTTATTTGTAATATAATTGTGTAAAGTATAATTTACCGTTTTCATCTGCTTTAATATTAATAGCAGTATAAGTAAAATCACCTTCCATTACTTTCTTATGTGTTGGACTATTAATCCAAGCTTTAACAACACCATTTGCAGTTTTAAAATCTTTAGCTAAATTCTCTGATACAAAATCTGCATTTGCCTCTACAGCTAAATTAGATGCACGTAAATTAAAGTTATCGTGGCTAATTTTACCTTCCTCAATCATATAACTATTATGCTCTGCTGCAAAGTTGTATGCTACTTTACCATATTCTAAAGTATTTAAACCTTGAGATGCTCTGTACTCGTTAACTAACTCTATAACTTCATTTTCTAAATCACTAGATGTATTAACCTGTGCATATATTGCATCTTCTTGCTCAATACTTTCTGTAGTACAAGAAGTCATTGTGATAAATAAAGCTAATAATCCTAAAGTTAAAAAATTAAATTTTGACATCGTAATAAACATTTGTAGGTTAATTCTGGGACAAAGTTACCACGGATAAAAAGCTAAATATTCAAGAATCAATTGAATGGATCCTTTTGAACGTTGAAATGCAAAAAAGTGTCCATTAGACCGTTTTAAAAAAAACAGAGAAAATTTTTCAACCTAGAAACGTGCAGATTATCTAGGGTTAGTCATATTTTATCAATCTATAAAAAAGTTAAAAGGAGAATACATTTTTGTTCTACATACTTATTTAGCTACTTTTAGTTTTTAACTTCAACAATAAAATAAATAACTATGAAAAAGTTGTTCCTTGTAAAAGCTTGTTTACTTACTACCTTTATATGTATCACACAAAAAAGCATTAGTCAAGATTTAAAAATTGCTGTAGATACCACAGTAGTAACAAACCACTCTGCTACAATAAACAATACTAAACTTACCTATTCTGCCACTACTGGTACACAACCAGTTTGGGATAAACAAGACAATGTGGTTGCTACTTTATTTTATACCTATTATAAAAGGACAAATGTTAACAAAGGAGAAGAACGCCCCTTGGTAATATCTTTTAATGGTGGTCCTGGATCTGCATCTGTTTGGATGCACATTGCTTATACTGGACCTAAAATTTTAAATATTGATGACGAGGGTTACCCTGTACAACCTTATGGTATTAAAGATAATCCGTATTCTATTTTAGACGTAGCAGATATTGTTTACGTAAACCCTGTTAATACGGGTTACTCTAGAATGGTGGCCCAAAAAGAAGGGAAAATGCCAGACCGCAAACAGTTTTTTGGTATTAATGCAGATATTAAATACTTGGCTGCTTGGGTAAATACATTTGTTACACGTAATAATAGGTGGCAATCTCCTAAATATATTATTGGTGAAAGTTATGGCGGTACCCGCGTGTCTGGTTTAGCATTAGAACTGCAAGAGTCTCAATGGATGTATTTAAATGGTGTAATCATGGTATCACCAGCAGATTATAAAATATACAACGCAGACGGACCTTTATCTTCTGGTATAAACTTACCTTATTTTGCTGCTGCTGCTTGGCATCATAAAATGTTACCTGCTGCTTTACAACAAAAAGACTTGTTAGAGGTATTACCAGAAGTAGAACAATATACTATAGACAAGCTTATGCCTGCCATTGCAAGAGGTGGTTTTGTAACAGATGCCGAGAAGCAAGCTGTTGCAGAAAAAATGGCGTACTACTCTGGTATGTCTAAAAAAGCAATTTTAGACCATAACTTAATGGTACCTACTTCTTTTTTCTGGAAAGATTTACTGCGCAATAAAAGCGGACATACTATTGGCCGTTTAGACTCTAGATATTTAGGTATAGACAAAATGGCTGCTGGTACAAAGCCCGATTATAATGCAGAAATTACCTCATGGTTACACTCTTTTACACCTGCAATTAACTTTTACCTTAGAGAACACTTAAACTTTAAAACAGACCTTAAATACAATATGTTTGGTAATGTACACCCTTGGGACAATAGCAATAATAATGTTAGAGAAGGTTTGCGCAAAGCAATGGCAGAAAACCCATACCTAAAAGTATTGTACCAAACTGGTTATTATGATGGTGCCACAACCTACTTTACCTCTAAATATAGTATGTGGCAAACAGACCCTAGCGGAAAACTAAAAGACAGATTTACTTTTAAGGGCTACAGAAGCGGACATATGATGTACTTGCGTAAAGAAGATTTAAAATCTGCTAACCAAGATATAAGAGCTTTTATTAAAAACAGTGCTGCTAATGGTAAAGCAGCTAAGTATTAGAGTTTGTAGTGATATTAAATAATTTTAGTTGGTTTAACGGCACAAGCAAGATGCTTGCGCTAGCGGGGACTTTTAAATATGATAACAATTAACGATAGAATTTCTGATAAATTAAAGAGTACTGATATTTGGATTCAACATATTAGTGATGATGAGAGAAATTTAAAGACAATGGGTTTGAATTTTAGATTCTTGGAGGTGGACTTAGCTGTCAAATCAATTAATGATAAAGATTATATGCAAAGTAAACTACATTTCTATTTAGCATCACTTCTTGACAAAATGAGAGTTGAAAAATTTAATGATACATTATTTGATTTTGGACTTCCTTATATTGTCTACCCTATTTTGAGCGATAATGAAATTTTAATTGAGACGTATTCGAAATTAAGATATAATGCTTGGGGGCGAATGCCCAGTATGAATGAAAACGTGTTAAAAGGAAAAGATGCTGTTTGGTGTAATACAGTTCAATTTTTTATGGTTAATGATGTCCAAGGGATCGAAAGAAATCTAAATATCATTGAAACTTTAACGCTCTCTAAACTACCAAATAATAAACAAGAATTAAAAATCGATTATGATTTTTATAAGGCTCTTTTTAACCAGGACAAAGGGAAATGTGAGGAACTTTTAGAGCATTTGGTAAGTCCTAAAATTCATAAGAAAAGAAATATTAATGATGTTTTAGCTCAATATGTTTCACAACCTGCATTAGGCTATGCAAAATTAGCTTGGCGTTTAGGTATTGAAGTTGAAGTTAACTCTCCGCTCATTCCAAAAGAAATATTACCAATTGAGCCTTTAGATAGTTATGAAATACCTTATAATTTTTTAAGACAAGAATCAATATAAAAACAAAAATCCCCACTAGCGCGAGCGTCACGCTCGTGCCGTAAAGAGTAAGCAAACAAGAAAAATGCTTGCGCTAGCGGAGGACTTTTTTAATGCCAATAGCTTAAACGATATTACACAATGGCATATTTTTGAACAAGTTTTTACGCAAAGTGATTTAAAAAATATACTGTCTACAACAAAAGCTAAAGATGCGTTAAAAGAATTAGCTAAAATTAATAAACTTCAGGAATTTTTTCCAAATGAAGAAATAAGCTCAATAGATCATTTTATAAATAAAATAACAGAAATAAATGTATTTGAAACAATCTATAAATAATATTAGTAATTTTTACTTAAGTTATAAGTGTATATATTTATTCACAAAAAAAGATATTTTAATCAAATATGATGATAAAAATATATGGAAGAAAAACATTGATACACAACATTTACTTTTTGAACATAAAAATTCAATTTTTATTTATACAAATTACAAAAAAATCGAAAAGTTAAATAGCCTAAATGCTAAACTAATTAAAAAAATTGAGGAAGATATATTTCCTATAGAAACTATAGAGGATAAGTTATGGGTTGAGACTTCAATTAATAATGAGTATCGTGTTTCTTCAGTGACATTAGATGATTTTGAAGTAGTTAATCATACAAGTATAGGTAATAAAAGAGTTAAGAAAATAATACATAATACATTTCTTTCTAAAAATGACACAGATATAAACTGTTATTATTTAGATACAGGAAAAGAAGTGTGGAGTTTTAACTTTCAACAGTATACTAAACAAATTAACAATCACTTAATTTCTAACGAGTTATTAGTAATAAATAATTTGTTGTTTTTATCTTTTGCAAATAGCAGTTTAAACGCCACAGGAAGTATTATAATAAACACAGATACTGGTAAAGTACACAAAGAAATACCTAGCCTTAAAGGCTTTTTATATAATAACAATAACAAAGAAGTTATTGCTACTTCTGGCATTTTTAATAACATACAAACGTTAAGTATTTTTAATTTAGATACAGAGGAGTGCAAAACAATAACGCTAAACACTATTTTTCCTGCTAATAATTGGAGTATTAAACACCAATCTAGTGCTATTCATAATAATAAATTATACTTAGCTATACAGCAAGGAGAAACCTTAATAGCCAGTATATTGGCTGTCTTAGACCTTAAAACAAATAAGATTATAGATTATTATGAACTCTTAAAAGATCCCAAAAAAATTTCTAATGAAGATAACTGGTATCATATAGATAAAATTAAGGTAAATGATAGTATGATTGCTGTATTGACAGCAGGTGGAACTCTTCATATTTTTGAGAAAGAAGAAACTGATTTAATTTAGTTAGATGCCCCGCTAGCGCGAGCGTCACGCTCGTGGCTTAAAGAGTAGGCAAATAAGCAAAATAGTTGCGATAGCTGAAGAAACTAATTTACTATAATTAAATAAAAAAATAACTCTTAAAAATTATCAGTATCAGCTTAATAGCTACAAAACCCTTACCATTGTTAATAAGTAGTGCTTGGTAGTAAAGCAAAAAAGGGATAATCGTTCTATTTTTGCGATCTCTTTGTAAAATAAATTATGCGATATTTAGAAGTTGGCGATAAGCTTTTTAATGTAAAACGAGATGGTTTTAACGACTTTGCACGTTACTCTTTCTCTGAGGTTGTTTCACTTACCAAAACCTTAGCTGTTTTAAAAAACGGAGTAAGATTGGTAAATCAGCCTCGTAAATCTTACATTATTAGTGATGTTGGCTATCCGGTTTCTAAAAACAAAGGAGCACATTGGCATATTGTTACCATTGAAGCTATTAGAGATGCACAAGTAGAAAATGCCAAAATTGAGGCTTACGATTGGTTTCAAGAAAAAGAGTTTTCTTTAAAAGAAATTATGTTTATTCATAGAAAGTTTAAAGAGTTAGAAAAGCATTTAGAATAACCTAAATGCTTTTTTAATTTAACAATACACTGTTTAGGCTATTTCTTTTCGCCATTGTAAAAGTGTCTTTACTAATAATACACTTACAACTCCCATTAATGCTAGTATTAGTATTTCTGATATGTTAGAAGCCTCATAAGCTATAGCTGTTATAAAGTGGTATATATTAAAAATACCTAATAAAATTGCCCAAATTATAGAAGTTAATCTAAACCATTGTTTAGATACTTCTAAGGTTGCTATGCAAAAAAGCATTGCTATGCCTTCAAAAAATATACGGTACAAATGGTGATCTACTGGTACATCTCCTGTAGCACCTTCTATCATTAAACTCTCATTATAATACACACCAAATAAACCGTAAACGTGGTGTATAATAAAGCCTACTACTATTAATAGCCAGAATATTGAAATTTTTGTTCTCATAAATTTTATTTTTTTAGATTGATCTTCTTCAGTTTCTAATTGATTTTCTTGTTCTTTTCTTTGATCTAAAACTGTTTTCTGGTATTCTGCTACTAGTTTAGCGTGGCTAACCTTTGGTACTTTTCGTTCTATTTTAAAATAAACAGCCAACGCAACTGATGCTAATACCAGCCAAAAGGCATCTATTGTAAAAACATCTAATTGGTTATTTGCAAATGTTTTCCAAAACCAGTTACCAGAAACCAAACCATTAACTATTGGTATTAAAAGTCCTAAAATACTGCCCCATAACAAGCTGTATTTGTTAGTAATGTAATTGTCTCTTTTGCTTTTAAAGTAAATGGTTAACAATAGCCAACCTACAAAAAACACTACATATAAAATAGTTTGTCTGCTAGCATCTAAGTCTCTTGGTATTAGTTTAGATGCTATAAATGATAACGCAGTTATAGGAAACATACTTAAACATATGGCCAAGTACACGTGCCCTACTCGCCTATTGTACAATTGCTTTGCTGCAGATATATTTTTTTTGTTACGTGCCTCTAGCCAAATAAGTACTCCAGATATAATTACAAAACAAGTGATTAATGCTAGTATAAAGTATATTACCTTTAAGTACATACCACCAAAATCTCCAAAATGTAGTTTACGTATGGTAAGCTCTACATCCTCTACATAACTGTTTACATATGGGCTTTTTTCAGATTCGATAGTATTGGTTGCCATTTTATAAACGACTCTTCCGTTGCCTAAAAACTTCTCTTTAGAGCCTAATAAACCATCAACCTGAAACATCATATTAGATGCTCCGTAATTCTTAATATAAATTTGCTGTGCTGTAAAGTTTTCCCATTTTTTATCGGCCTTAGCCATAAAAGAATTTACATCTAAAACAGTATCCATTTTTTCTTCTAACGGATAAGTTTTCATCATTGGACGTATGTCTTCTAATAACTTTTCTTGGTTATTATTATACACATAATTTGCTGGCAACAACACAAAAATAGACATACATAAAAAGCAACTAGTTACAGCATATATAAACTGAAAAGGAAGTCCTATTACACCTAACGCCGTGTGTGCATCTGTCCAAATTGTTTTAAGCTTTGTTTTAGGTCTAAATATGAAGAAATTAGAAACCATTTTTTTCCAATGTACAATTACACCTGTTACAATGGCAAACAAAAAAAAGAATGCTACAAAACCTGCTATATAAATACCTATCGTTGGTAGTTGATGAAAAAAATGCAACCTGTACAATAGCTCACCTACACTGTAAAAAGAGTAATACTCACTTATTTTATAGCTTTCTTGATCTGCATAAAAATAAGTAGGTTTATTGGGTACATTAACAATTGTGGTGTCTTGTGAGTCCGTTAACTGTACGTATATTTCTTTTTTAGCATCTGCTGGTATTATGCGTATGTCTCTACCATAAAGTGTATGGCCTTCTGCTTCTATACTTTTTATAAGCCTATTAAAATCTATATCTTCAGGAGCTAAAATTTCTGCTGTGTTTCCTTTTTCCCAAGCAGTAATTTCATCTTTAATAAGCGCAAAGGCTCCTGCAAAAAATATAATATATAAGGCTACACTAATTACAATACCACTAACGGTATGTGTATGAAAAAAAACATTGTAATTACGTTTACTCATTATACTAAAGGGGAATTAAGTTTTCCAAAATAAATAGCAAAACTGCAGGCTATAATTAAAACCAAATATAACGCCCAAGCAAGCCAACCGTTTTTAAACAGAAAAGGAATAATCATAAATACCCCCCATACTATAAAAATAGAATACATAGATGTTGCTAATACTATTTTGGGGTTTGGCAACCATAATGCTAATGCAATATGCAAAACAGAGGCTAGTATATAACCGCCTAAAATACCTGATGATATTTTTGCAAAATGTTGCCAAGGGCTTGTTGTTAAATATTTAGAATTTGCTGGCATAGTTTATAAAGTTTGTTCTAGAAAAAATGAAATTAAAATAATGGCAAGCAGTAGTTTGTAGTTTACTATTTGCAATGGTGCTAACAAGACCAACAGACTCCAGACTAGCATAACTAGTATAAATAAAGTGAGTATACCCGCCGCTATACCAAGTGCATATATAGCAAAAACAGTACTAAGTATAAAAAAAACTATAGTTGTTATTTTTGTTATTTTACTATTAGAATGTAACCAAAACAACAATTTTGTTTCTTTAGTAATTACAGCGCGTTTAGAGGTACTGTAGGCTAAAAAACAAGCAATGCTTGTTACTAAAATTAATAAGCTCATTTGTATAATTTTATAATACTTAGAAACACCTTAGCCAAGTAAAAACTAGACTAAGGTGTCATTGCAAAAACTGACTTAAACTATCTTTTTAAAACTTATAGGTAAAGTTTGCCAACAATACTCTTGGTTGTTGTGGCGTAATGGTTGTCCATCCTTTGTAATACGTTTCATTAAACATATTATTAAGCTTTAACCCTACTCTATATTTATCTGCTTGGTAAAAAACAGATGAATTGTAAATGGTGTAGCTAGGCAAGTCAAAAGTTCCCCCAGGACCATAATTAATAATAGAACTTTCACTAGCTCCATTTAATCCAAACCCAACTCCAAAACCATCTAAGTTCCCTTCTTGAAACTCATAATTAGTCCAAAGGTTATATAAAGTTTCTGCTCCTGCTTCTATAGGACGTGTTCCTGCTAAAATTGCATTATCTGTTTTTGTAATTTCACTATCGTTATTACTAAAACCGGCTTTAATATTTAATCCGTTAATAGGGTTTGCATTTATTTCGATCTCTATACCTTTACTTTCTACTTCTCCGTCTTGAATTTTATTAAAAGCAGATGTTGGGTCTGTCATTACTTTATCAGACACTGTAATGTCATAATAACTAACCGTTGCATTTAACCTTCCGTTAAACAAGTTGGTTTTTAATCCAAATTCTAATTGGTTTGCTTGTTCAGCATCAAATGTCTTTAACGTTTGTGGTCCATCTGCAGGATCACCAACTAAACTAGGCGCTACGTTTGTAAATCCATTTTGATAATTGGCAAAAACAGATAGTTTATCCAGTATTGGTTGGTATAAAACACCAAACTTAGGAGACAATGTTGTTTGTGCGTAATCATCTGCATCTGTAGTAATATCACCCTCATTATCAAACCTATCTACACGTAAACTTGCCATTGCAGATAAAGCTGGCGTAATATTTAAAACATCAGACACATAAGCACTATATGTACTTGTTTCAGATTTAATATTGTTTGCTGTTTGTGATGCCAATACAGACAATACACCTGCTTCTGTTAATGGGTATGCATCCGTTTCTACATCTGGTGTAAAAGGATTATCGCCATTAGTATCTCCGTTTGGTAATACATTGCCATAAAAAGCAAAACCAGAACCTTGATTTATGTTTGTAGCTTGGTAATAATCTAAACCAGCTACTATTCTATTACGTAGCGTACCTAATTTAAAGTCGCCTATAAAATTTTGCTGAATATCAGTTGTATATGTTTTACTGTTTTCTTTACTTATTTGTCTCGTAAAAGTATTCGGATCTAATATTCCGTACTCATATAAGTAAGAGTAATATCCTTTAGATGATGTATTACTTTTAGATAATATAGTTTGTGACTGCCAAGCATCAGACAACTTATAATCCATTTCTACTCTGTAGTTAGATGTTGGATTTTCAATTGATAAATCGTTAGATGTGTAAGACAATTTATTATTATACCCCATTTCTTCAACAGTTGTAGATGCAGATACTGCTGCTCTATTTAAGAACAACGATGTTGCATTTGTTTGTTCAGCCTCTGAAATTTCAGCATAAAGAGAAAAAGATAATTTATTGTTTACACGATATGATAATGATGGTGCTACAAAAAACGACTTTTTAAAGCCAGCATCTTGGAAACTATCTTCTGTGTGGTATGCTGTATTTAATCTAAAATAGATATCGTTATTTTTATCTAAAGCAGTATTAAAATCTGCAGAAAGTACAGATAAACCATAAGAACCTGCTGTTAAGGATATTTCTCCTCCATATCCTTTGTAAGGCTTTTTAGTTACTGTATTTATTAATCCTCCGTAAGATGTTACAGAGCTTCCAAATAATGTTGCAGAAGGCCCTTTTATTACCTCTATACGTTCTATATTAGCTGCGTTTATAGTACCGTTTGTTAAACCTGGCATACCATTTACCAACTGTGGTTGTACACTAAAACCTCTAATACTGTAATATCCAGATCCGTCTCCACCACGCCCTGTAGAACTCCATAATTTATCTACACCAACAGCATTTTTTAAAGCATCATCAAACTTTGTTGTAATTTGTGACACAAGCAAATCAGATGTTATAGTATTATAAACCTGTGTGTTTTCTAAATCTTTTAAAGGGAGTTTAGCAACGTATGCTGTTGACTTTCTAGAAAACTTGTTTACACGTTCGCCATTAACAATTACTTCTTTTAAAATTTCATTTCCCTCATAAAGCTTAATTGTATCTATATTGTTTTCTACATTACCTGCAATTGTAACTACAAGCTCTTTAGTCTTAAAACCAATATAAGATACTTGTAATGTATATGTACCTGCCTCTACATTTTGGATACTATATGCTCCATCAAAATCTGTTTGTGATCCCAAACCTGTACCTACTACAGAAATATTTACACCCATTAACGGACTATTGTCTACGTCTGTTACTTTACCTGTTAGTTTATTATTTTGTGCTTTAGCGCTTACTACGGCTACAAATAACAGTGCTAACGTCATCAAATTTTTCATTATCTTTATTTAGATTGATTTAAAATAATTTTTTGTTTTGCAAACATATTGCAACAAGTAATACAAAGCAAGCTTATTCATATTAAATCTAAATAAACTTAATGTATACAATATTATTCAACTAATTATGCAACCTATGTTACATAACTATCACCCTAAAAAACAGAAATTTGTAGTCTATTTATATGATGGTTACTAACTATTGTTTAATTTTGATAGTACTATGATTCAGGAATTAAAAAACAGCTACGGAACTCTATTTGAAGAAGAATTGCTTCAAGAAATTATAGCATCTGCAACTTATAAAGAGGTTCCAGAAGGATTTAAACTTATAGAAATTGGCGATTATGTAAAATCTATGCCATTATTGGTTTCTGGTGCCATAAAAATTTTACGAGAAGACACAGATGGCGATGAGCTACTACTCTACTATCTAGAAAAAGGAGAAACTTGCACTATGACAATGGCTTGCTGTATGGGACAAAAGAAAAGTGAAATTAGAGCCATAGCAGAAACAGATACTAAGCTAATAATGATTCCTATAGAAAAAATGGAAGTTTGGACTGCCAAATATAAATCTTGGAGAGATTTTGTTTTTGAAAGCTACCATAACAGAATTAACGAATTATTGCTAACTGTAGACAGTGTTGCTTTTTTAAATATGGATGAGCGCTTACTTAATTACTTAAAAGAAAAAGTACGAGTAACCAATACTTCTATATTAAAAAATACACACCAAGAAATTGCCTATGACCTGCACAGTTCTAGAGTAGTAATATCTAGACTATTAAAAAAATTAGAAAAACTAGGAAGCATAGAACTACATAGAAATTATATTAAAATACTAGACTTAAACAAAGTGTAACCTAAGTTACTGTACACTAACATAGTGTAACTTAATTTTGTAGTATTAATACTAAACTACAAAGTTATGATTATAGAACAAATATATACAGGTTGCCTTGCACAAGGCGCATACTACATAGAAAGTAATGGCGAAGCTGCTATTATAGATCCTTTAAGAGAAACTTCGCCTTATATTTCTAGAGCAAAGGAAAATAATGCGACTATAAAATATATTTTTGAAACTCATTTTCACGCAGATTTTGTAAGCGGACACGTAACATTATCTAAACAAACCAATGCTCCAATTGTTTTTGGGCCAAATGCAAATCCTACTTTTAAAGCTATTATTGCTAAAGATAATCAGGAATTTAAACTTGGAGAAATTACAATAATAGCACTACATACTCCTGGGCATACAATGGAGAGCACAACTTACCTTTTAAGAGATAAAGAAGGTAAAGACCACGCTATATTTAGTGGTGACACATTATTCCTAGGAGATGTTGGCAGACCAGATTTAGCACAAAAGGCAGGAAAAATTACAGCTCAAGATTTAGCAGGCTATTTATATAATAGTTTGCGTACTAAAATTATGCCTTTAGCAGATACTGTTATGGTATATCCTGCACACGGAGCTGGTTCTGCTTGTGGTAAAAACTTAAGTAAAGAAACCGTAGACACTCTTGGTAACCAAAAGAAAACAAACTACGCCTTACGTGCAAATATGACAAAGGAAGAGTTTATAGAAGAGGTTACTGATGGCTTATTACCGCCACCAGAGTACTTTCCTTTAAATGTAAAAATGAACAGAGAAGGTTATGATGATATAGCTGATGTTTTAAAACGAGGAACAGTAGCACTAGATCCCAATATGGTTGAAACATTAGCAAATACGACTGGTGCAATTGTTTTAGATGTTAGACATCAAGACGACTTTGCAAAAGGACATATTCCTAGATCTATATTTATTGGTATAGATGGTAGTTTTGCTCCTTGGGTTGGTGCATTAATTGCAGATGTTAAACAACCAATTATACTTGTAACTCCAGAAGGTAGAGAAGAAGAAACAGTAACTAGATTATCTAGAGTTGGGTTTGATAATACTTTGGGTGTTTTAAAAGGAGGTTTCTCTGCTTGGAAAAAAGCCGCTAAGGAGTATGATACTGTTAGTACCACCACAGTTAAAGACTTAAAAACTATACTAGATAGCAACACAAAAGTTTTTGATGTTAGAAAAGAAAGCGAATACTTATCTGAACACATGATAGGGACTATTAATACTCCCTTAGATTATATTAACAACTACATTAAAGAATATCCTACAAATAAAAGCTTTTATGTGCATTGTGCTAGTGGCTACAGAAGTATGGTTGCTGCATCTATTTTAAAAAGTAGAGGAATACATAATTTAGTTAATATAAATGGCGGATTTGTTGCTATAAAAGAAAGCGGAATACCTGTAAGTAATTACGTTTGTCCGTCTACGTTATAAAAATTAGTTAGCAAAAGGAGTGTTACTAAAAAACACTCCTTTTTTTTAGGACAAAACCATTAGAATTTTATCTAAAACGATACTGTTTCGGTATCTTTGTTAAACACCCTATTCTTAAATATTGTGCTATGGAAGATATGCTCTTTTATGACAGAATGCAGTTTGCATTTACAATTACATTTCATTATTTGTTTCCGCAATTAACAATGGGCTTGTCCTTATTAATTGTTTATTTTAAATGGAAATTTTTAAGAACTAAGGAAGACACCTACAATGATGCAGCTAAGTTTTGGATGAAAATCTTTGCTTTAAACTTTGCTATGGGTGTGGTTACTGGTATTCCTATGGAGTTTCAGTTTGGTACCAATTGGGCAAAGTTTTCTGAACTCACTGGTGGTATTATTGGTCAGACTTTAGCTATGGAAGGTATGTTCTCTTTCTTTTTGGAGTCGTCCTTTTTAGGCTTGTTTTTATTTGGAGAAAAACTACTTGGACATAAACTTCATTTTTTAACCGGATTTTTAGTGTTTTTAGGTTCCTGGGCAAGTGGTTATTTAATTATTGCTACGCACTCTTGGATGCAACATCCTGTTGGTTACGAAATTCTAGAAAACGGAAAATTTGTTCTTACTAATTTTAGTGCTCTCTTTAGTAATACTTGGCTTCTACCCTCTTATTTTCATAACCAAGCAGCTTCTTTAGTCACAGCTTCTTTTGTTGTTGCTGCCATTGGCGCATTTTACATCTTAAATAACAAACACAGTAATTTTGGGAAGTTATTTTTAAAAACAGGTGTTATTTTTGGCTTTTTTGCTAGCGTTATTGTTGCTGTTCCTACTGGAGATTTAGTTGCAAAAAATGTGGTTAAATACCAACCTGCAACTTTTGCTGCTATGGAAGGTATATTTAAAACAGAAGATGGTGGGTCGGAAATAGTACTTATTGGACAGCCTAATATATTAGAACAAAAATTAGACAATAAAATTGCCGTTCCAAATATACTTAGTTTTTTAACGTACCAAGATTGGAATGCAGAAATTAAGGGTCTTAACGAGTTTGATAAAAGTGTACACCCTACTAACATCCCTGGTTTATATTATGCGTACCATATTATGGTTGGTTTAGGAACAATTTTTATAGGGTTACTACTTTTTGCTGTTGTTCAATTATTCAGAAAAAAACTATATACTACAAAATGGATTTTATGGTCGTTGCTTTTTATGCTTCCTTTTCCGTATATAGCAAATACTATGGGTTGGTACACTGCAGAATTAGGCAGACAACCTTGGTTAGTTTATAACTTACTACGCACAGCAGAAGGTGCATCACCAACAGTATCATCTGGTAATACATTGTTTACACTACTAGGTTTTATAGGTCTATATCTTTTATTAGGCTTATTATTTTTAATGTTAGCAGGTAAAATAATTAATAAAGGACCAGAACTTAAAAAACACTAATTATGGAGCTTTTTTGGTATATCGTTTTAATGACAATGTTAACCATCTACGTTATCCTAGACGGATACGATTTTGGTGCAGGAATTATACATTTATTTTTCGCTAAAAAAGAGAAAGATAAAAAGGCAATTACTAATGCTATTGGTCCGTTTTGGGATGCAAACGAGGTATGGCTTATTGCTGTAGGTGGCGTATTATTTTTTGCATTCCCTACACTTTACGCATCATCATTTAGTGGCTTTTATTTGCCCTTAATTATTATTTTATGGTTGTTAATTTTTAGAGCTATTGGGTTAGAGTTAAGAGGACAAATAAACAATACATTATGGCATACCATTTGGGACAAAGCTTTTGGTATTGCTAGCTTATTATTAGCATTATTTTTTGGCGTAGCACTTGGTAATGTAGTAAGAGGCGTAAATCTTGGTAATGTTGTAGACGGTGTATCTACACACGAGGGGCACTATTTCTTTTTACCATTATGGAATACAACATTTAGTCCGCAAGCAGAAGAGCTAGGCATTATAGATTGGTTTACGCTTTTATTAGGTATTATTGGAGTTGTGTCTTTAGCAATACACGGAGCAAATTGGATTATATTTAAAACTAATTCTGACTTAAATACAAAACTGAGAAAGGTTATTTTTAACCTTAATTTTGTGCTATTAGCATTAGTTGCTGTTTCTATTCTTGTATGGCACGTAATAGAACCTAAGCCTTTTCATAATTTTATAGACAAACCTTGGTTATGGATTTTTCCTATTCTAACCTTTACGGGTCTTTTTGGGTTATTTAAAGTAAAATCATTTAAAAAAGATGGTATCGGATTTATATTTTCGTCGCTATTCCTTTTTGGCGGTATAACAACCACAGTGGCATCAATTTTTCCAAAGGTATTACCATCAACAAATACAATAAACCCCTCTTTAACACTTTACAATACAGCAGCAGATAGTTATGGGCTGGGTGTTGGTGTGTATTGGTTTGCCATAGCTGCTGTACTAGTTGCTGTATATATGTTTATACAATACAAAGTCTTTAAAGGGAAAATGGATGATATTGGCTACGGAGATCATTAATTACCTTTAAGACGTTGCCATAATTCTCCTAGCATTTTTTTAGCTTGGATTCTATTTTTTGGTTTTTCATAAAAAGCAATATCACCATTACCATATGTTTTTATTTCATAGCTAAAAACAAAATCACTAGCATTATAAGCTAAACTTAATGTTCCAAAACGCAAATCGTTATAATAAATAGTACCGTTGTAGCTATCTATAGTATACCATCCTTTACTAATTGCAATCATCCGTTGCATTTTAGGATTGTCTTTTAAATCATCAACTAAAATATGATTTTTATAGTATTTTGAAAATCGAATTGGCTGTGTATCAAAAAACGAATAATGTCCTATATAATAAGCATCATCAGTCTCTACATTAGCTGTCCATAATATGGTGTTTAAAGGAGACGGCTTAGTTTCAATCTCTGTGTATGCTATATTTTGTTCTTCTAATTGTTTTTTAAATTGATAAAAAGCTGCACCTTTTAAAACAAAGGTTAATAGTAAATAACTACTACTTATTATTAAACCAAGTCTATTGTATTTTTTACGTTTTAGACTTTCTTTTTTCTGAAACATTGTTAGAATTAAAAACACCAAAAAAGGAACTGTATATAACGGATCTATTACAAAAATGGTTTTAAATGCCAGTCGGTTTTCTAATGGCCAAAACAATTGTGTTCCCCAAGTTGTATGCGCATCTAAAATAGGGTGTGTTACAAATGCTAAGAAGAAAAGCCAGCACCAACCTTTAAAATCTTTGTATTTCTCGTACCTAGTAACTAACCAAGTAAAAATAGGAGCAAATAAAACAGAGAATAAAACAGAATGTGTAAAACCACGGTGCATTTCTAGCCCGGTAACCGTATCTGTAAAAAAAGAAACAAAAGTATCTAAGTCCGGAATTGTACCAGCTATAGCACCATAAAGCATTGCTTTATTTCCTATTTTTTTTCCTAAAACGGCTTCGCCAACAGCGGCACCTAATACAATTTGTGTTAAAGAATCCATACTATAATTTAAAGAATGGTAAATCTAAACAATTAAACTTGTTTGTATATAAAATATATAATCTACGGTCTTTAGTAACCTAGGTTACTTACAATACCAATTAAAAGAATTTACTTTGCCACTTAATAGAACTAAAATTAAAAAATGAACGCAATAATGCAACCTTGGCCTTGGTATGTTTCTGGCCCGCTAATTTCCTTAGTCTTATTTTTATTGCTTTGGGTTGGCAAAAATTTTGGAATGTCTTCTAACCTTAGAACATTATGTACTATTTGTGGTGCAGATAAAACATCTGACTTTTTTAAGTTTGATTGGAAAGCACAACGATGGAATTTAGTGGTTGTTCTAGGTGCCATTATTGGTGGTTTTATAGCTTCTACCTTTTTAACAGATACTGCAGTAGTGAATATAAACCCTGAAACTGTAAAAGATTTAAAAGAACTAGGTTTCTCTAGTGCTGGTAATGCGTATTTACCAACAGAACTATATAGTTTAGATGCGTTAACAGATATTAAAAGTGTACTAATTTTAGCTATTGGCGGACTTCTAGTGGGTTTTGGAACTAGATATGCTGGCGGTTGTACTTCTGGACACGCAATATCTGGACTAAGCAACTTACAGTTGCCATCTTTAATAGCTGTAATTGGCTTTTTCATTGGCGGTTTAATTATGATTCACCTACTATTCCCTTTAATTTTTTAAGACTATGAGAACCCTATTATATTTACTTATCGGAATTTTCTTTGGTATTACAATGTTTAAATCAGAAGCAGCATCGTGGTTTCGTATATACGAAATGTTTCAATTTCAGTCTTTTCATATGTACGGCATAATGGGCTCTGCTCTTGCTATAGGCATTGTTGTAGTACAATTAATTAAGCGCTATAAACTAAAATCTATTTACGGCGAAAGAATACAGTTTATTCCTAAAAACAAAAGTATTAGCAGGTACTTAATTGGTGGTATTATTTTTGGTTTAGGTTGGGCTCTTGCAGGTGCTTGTCCCGGTCCTATGTTTACATTAGTAGGCGCTGGCTTTGCTCCTATTTTAATTGTAATTGTTTTTTCTGTACTAGGAACATTTTTATACGGTGTTTTAAAAGATAAATTACCCCATTAATTCTATAGTTTAATGTTTTATTGAAATCAACATCAAACTATAAACATATAATTTTTAAACAAAAAAGGCTTCATTTTACAATGAAGCCTTTTTTTTATATGTGAGTTTGATAATTTTTGTATTAATACCTACTTACTCTTTATCTATAACTAAATGCTCTATAAAGAATTCCATCATTCTTCTAGTATCCATAGCTGTATGTCCTTTATCTGGACCTATTTGTACTTCAAAACTCTTACCCGCATCTTGTAATGCTTTTATAAATTGTAGCGAGTTTGCTGGGTGTACATTGTTATCACTAGTACCAAAGAAAATCATTAACTCTCCTTTTAAGTCTTTAGCCATAGTAATTAAGCTACTTGCCTCGTACCCTTTTTTGTTTTCTTCTAACAAGCCCATATAACGCTCTGTATAAACGTTATCGTAATTACGCCAATCTGTTACTGCAGAATTTGCCACTGCTGCATGAAAAACCTCTGGGTAACGTAATAATAAGGTTGCAGATGTAGTACCCCCGTAAGATGTACCATAAACACCAACTTTATTTTTATTAAAGTAAGGTCTATTGTATAAAGATTTTATACCTGCTGCAAAATCGTCCATTTCTGTAAAACCTAAGTTTTGGTATAAATTATCTAACAATCTTTTACCTCTACCTTTAACGTTTCTACCATCTACTTCCGCTACTAAAAATCCAAATTCTGTTAATGCATTAGGCGTTGTAAAACGCTCCGTAAACTCATTAGTTGCAGGACCACCGTAGTTACTTAAAAGAAGTGGGTATTTTTTGCTTGGATCAAAATTAGAAGGAAAATGTAAAAATCCGTGTAATTCTGTTTTTCCGTCTGCAGATGTAAATGTAAATGCTTCAACAGTTTTTAAACCTAATTTTTTAAAATCTGATACGTCTGATGTACCAACTTCTGCTACCTTTTTACCTTTAATACTCATTAAATTAGTAACTGGTGCAACATTATGTGTTTCTGCTACATCTACAAAATAAGCATTATTTGGTGCTAAGTATACTGTGTGGTTAAATGCGGGATCTGTTAATCTCTTATCTCCAGAACCATTTAATTTTACACTGTGTAACTGTATTTTCATATGGTTTTCTCCACTACGTGCTGTGTAATAAAACATCTTTTTAGCTTCGTCTACACTAACAATACCGTCTACTTCAAAATTATGTTTTGTTAATTGCTTTACCAGTTTACCACTAAAATCATATAAATAATAGTTGTTAAAACCAGAACGTTCTGATGCCCAAATAAACTGTTTCCCATTTTTTAAAACGTGCATTTCTGGGCTATTTTCTGTATAACTTGGCAACCACTCTTCTCTAATTACCGTTCTAGAAACTCCTGTATTTGGGTTAGCTGCTCTAAGTTCCATAACATTTTGCTTACGGTTGGTACTGTGGTATAGTAATTCTTTACCATCTGGTGTCCAACTAATATCGTAAATATATGTACCTAAATCACCATCATTATATGGTTTACCTTCTCTTAAATCTAATGGTGTAATTTTCTTTGTTTCTAAATCGTACACCATTAAGTCTACAGGTAAATTTTTAGCACCAACTTTAGGATATGCTTCAATTTCTACAGAATCTTGTATTTGTGTTTGATTGTATAATACGTAGTATTTTTTAGACTCTTTTTCATCAAACTTATAAAAAGCAACTTTTTTACTATCTGGAGACCACCACATTGCTGTGTTCTGACTCAATTCTTCTCCATAAACCCAAGTAGCAATACCAAATTTTAATTGATTTTCTTCATTACCTTCTGTTGTTATAGCAACAACATTGTTACCATCTGCATTACTAAAAAACATATTTCTGTCTTTTGTAAAAGCCTTGTACTTTCCGTCTGGAGATTCAGCAGATGCATATTGTCTACCACGAGCTGGTCTGTTTGCCCAGTTTGCGTATCTATCATCTTTTAGTTTTGTTGTAGCTGTAGCTTCTCCTTTACCAATAGTAAACTCTTTAGCTTCACCGTCTTTCATATATTGAAAAGCAGTTCCGGCATCGTTCCATTTTATATATTTTGGAGATGTCTTAACAGAACTTCTAATCTGCGGAGCTATTTTAGTATACTGCTCATAACCAGGCATTTCTTTAAGCTTATCTTGTGCAGATACCACTGTAATTGTACCTAAAGATAGTGCTGCACAAAAAGCAGCTTTAAAAGTGTTCAATTTCATTCTTTTGAGTATTTAATTTGGTTGCTAAATTTACAATTATTAAACTAATTTGTAACTATTACTAAAATTAAGTTCACTTTAGAGCACTATTTCTATCATTTTTTTATTTCTAGCCTCATAAACTTTTAAACTCATAAACCATAGAACAAACATTATCCCTATTTTTGTTAAAAATTGATTTTTATGCTTAAAGTTGGAGTTTTAGGAGCAGGTCATTTGGGGAAAATCCATTTGCGTCTACTTAACGAATCAGAAAAATATTCTTTAGTAGGGTTTTATGATCCAGATGTTATAAATGGTAAAAAAGTAGAAGCCGAATTTGGTTATACATATTATGACAATATAAACAAACTAATGGATGCTGTAGATGTGCTAGATATTGTTACGCCTACACTTTCGCATTTTGATTGTGCTAAAAAAGCAATTGAAAAAGGAAAGCATATTTTTATTGAAAAACCAATTACCAATACTTTAGCAGAAGCAGAAGAACTTATTGCGCTAAAGAACAAACACAATGTAAAAGGCCAGGTAGGACACGTAGAGCGTTTTAATCCTGCTTTTTCTTCTGTAAAAGACAGCATTGTAAACCCAATGTTTATAGAAACTCATAGATTAGCAGAGTTTAACCCACGTGGTACAGATGTTCCTGTGGTTTTAGATTTAATGATACACGATATAGATGCTATTTTAAGTGTAGTTAATTCTGAAGTTAAAAACATTAACGCAAGTGGTGTATCTGTAATTAGTAAGTCTCCAGACATTGCCAATGCACGTATAGAATTTGAAAATGGTTGTGTTGCTAACTTAACCGCTAGTAGAATTTCTTTAAAGAATATGCGTAAATCAAGGTTTTTTCAGCAAGATGCCTACATTTCTGTAGACTTTTTAGAGAAAAAGGTTGAAGTTGTAAAAATGAAAGATGCACCAGAACAAGCTGGTGATTTTGATATGATTTTACAAAATGCTGAAGGAGAAAAAAAACAAATTTATTTTGAAAATCCAGAAGTTGCAGGTAACAACGCCATTTTAGATGAGCTTGAAACTTTTGCAGATGCCATAAACAATAACACTACTCCTATTGTAACTTTAGAACAAGGAACAAATGCATTACGAGTAGCTTTACAAATTATAGAATCTTTTTAATATAAAAATACAGATGAAAAATATAGCAGTTATAGGTGCAGGTACAATGGGTAATGGTATTGCTCACGTTTTTGCACAAAACAATTACAAGGTTAATTTAATTGATATTGCACAAGCATCTTTAGATAAAGGCTTAGCTACCATTACTAAGAATTTAGACAGAATGGTTGCTAAAGAAAAAATATCTGAAGCAGATAAAAATAATACACTACAAAACATTACACTACATACTGTACTTGCAGATGGTGTAAAAGGTGTAGATTTAGTAGTAGAAGCTGCGACAGAAAATGTTGACTTAAAACTAAAAATTTTTAAAGATTTAGATGCTATTTGTGACGCTAAAACAATTTTGGCAACCAATACATCATCAATCTCTATTACAAAAATTGCTGCCGTTACTAACAGACCAGAAAAAGTAATTGGTATGCATTTTATGAACCCTGTACCAATTATGAAATTGGTTGAAATCATTAGAGGTTATAATACATCTAATGAGGTTACAGCAGCTATAATGGACTTATCTACTAAACTAGGTAAAACACCTACAGAAGTAAATGATTATCCTGGTTTTGTTGCTAACAGAATTTTAATGCCAATGATTAACGAAGCTATAGAAACTCTTTACAACGGTGTTGCTGGTGTAGATGAGATTGATACGGTTATGAAATTAGGTATGGCACACCCAATGGGACCATTACAATTAGCAGATTTTATAGGCTTAGATGTTTGCTTAAGTATTTTAAATGTAATGTACGACGGCTTTAAAAACCCTAAATACGCACCTTGCCCATTATTGGTAAATATGGTTATGGCCAAAAAATTAGGTATAAAATCTGGTGAAGGTTTTTATGATTATTCAGAATCTAGAAAAGCAGAGAAAGTAGCTTCTCAGTTTGCTAAATAAGATCTATTGGCAAATATAAAACCATTTAAAGCAGTACGCCCAACTAGAGATAAAGTTAGTTTGGTGGCTTCACGTTCTTACCAAAGTTATACTCAGGCAGAACGCGAGGCTAGATTAGACCATAATCCGTTTTCATTTTTACATATTGTTAACCCTGGTTATAAGTATGATAAGGAGATCTCTGGTGTGGCACGCTACCAATTGGTAAAAAACAGATATTTAGAGTTTAAAGAAGACGGAGTATTTACGCAAGATACTACTCCGCTCTTCTATATTTATAAAGTTGTAGATCGTGACAATCACGTATTTAACGGTATTGTAGCTGCTGCTAGCGTAGAAGATTACCAAAACAATCTTATTAAAAAACACGAAGACACTATTACTAGTAAAGAAATCATTTTTAAAGACTATTTAAAAACGGTTGGCTTTAATGCAGAGCCTGTTCTTATTACCTATCCAGATAATAAAGATGTATCTGCCATTATTAGTAAAAAGCAAGAAGAACGCGCAGAATACGAGTTTACAACTACATATAGAGATACACATTACCTTTGGCTTATTGATAACAAAGAAGATATAAATGCTATTATTGATGCATTTAAAAACATCCCTACTCTTTATATTGCAGACGGTCATCACAGATCTTCGTCCTCAGAACTATTATGTTTAGATTGTAAAGAGCAAGATAAAAACCATAACGGCACAGAGAATTATAACTTTTTTATGAGTTACTTAATTCCTGAATCAGAATTAAAAATACACGAATTTAATAGATTGGTAAAAGACCTTAATGGTTTAACCAAAGAAGAATTTTTAATACAGTTAGACACTATTTATCGTATAGAAAATCGTGGTGCTATACCTTACAAACCAAACAAAAAGCATCATTTTAGTATGTATCTAGATGGCGAGTTTTATTCGTTACACCTACGTAAATCTATCTATACATTTAAAAATTCTTTAGACAGGTTAGATGCTCAGCTACTATACAATACCATATTAAAGCCTATTCTTGGAATTACAGATCTACGTAAAAACAATAGAATAGATTATTTAAGTGGTAAAAAAGAGATTGTAAGTTTAGTTAATAAAATAGATAGTGGTAAATTTAGGGTTGGCTTTGGTATGATACCTGCCGATATTGAAGAATTAAAAAGCATTGCAGACGATGGTTTAAAAATGCCCCCAAAGAGCACTTTTATAGAACCAAAATTAAGAAGCGGTGTTACTATTTATGAATTTTAGTTTTTAATTAAAATTATGTCCATTAAAGAATCCTTACTAGAAATAAAAAATAGTTTACCAGATACAGTAACACTTGTTGCGGTGTCTAAAACAAAACCTGTTTCAGATTTAGAAGAAGCCTATGCTGCTGGTCAGCGCATTTTTGGCGAAAACAAAATTCAGGAAATGACCCAAAAATGGGAGGTTATGCCTAAAGATATTCAATGGCATATGATTGGTCATGTACAAACCAACAAGGTAAAGTATATGTCTGAGTATGTGAGCTTGGTACACGGCGTAGATAGTTTTAAGCTATTAAAAGAAATAAACAAACAAGCAAAAAAACACAACAGAGTTATAGAGTGTTTACTACAAATGCACATTGCAGAAGAAAGCACCAAATTTGGTTTAAATAAAAGTGAACTAAAAGATCTTATAGCATCAGACGATTTTAAAAGTTTAGATAATATAAAAGTTACTGGTTTAATGGGAATGGCAACATTTACTGAAGATACAGAACAAATAAAAAAAGAGTTTGGCACATTAAAACAGATCTACAACACACTGCAAGACATAAAATCTACTAACTTAGACGTAAAAATACTGTCTATGGGGATGAGTGGCGATTATAAACTTGCCATAGAACAAGGAAGTACAATGGTCCGTATAGGAAGTAGTATCTTTGGAAGTAGAAATTATTTATAAAACAGGAGAAATTAATTAATGTACGTAATCTTAGATATTGAAACCACTGGTGGTAAATTTAATGAAGAGGGAATAACAGAGATTGCTATTCATAGATTCGACGGCCACAAGGTTGTAGATAAATTTATCAGTTTGGTAAACCCAGAAAAGCCTATACAACCATTTGTTGTTAAGCTAACTGGCATAAATGATAAAATGCTACAAACAGCTCCTAAATTTTATGAGGTCGCCAAACGCATTGTAGAAATTACTGAAGACGCCGTACTTGTAGCTCATAATGCTCAGTTTGATTATAGAATTCTAAGAACAGAATTTAGACGTTTGGGCTACAATTTTGAACGTAAAACCTTATGTACCGTTAATTTATCTAAAGAGTTAATTCCAGATAAAGAATCTTATAGTTTAGGAAAACTAGTACGCTCATTGGGCATACCTGTAAGCGACAGACATAGAGCAAATGGTGATGCATTAGCTACACTGCAATTATTTAAACTATTGCTAGCTAAAGATACAGAGAAGACTATTATTAAAAGCGTTATTAAAGAGGGCTCTATGGGAGAGCTTTCGGACAGACAAATAGATCTTGTTGAACAATTACCTACAGAAACTGGAGTGTATTATATGTATGATAAAGATGGAGATTTAATCTTTATTGGTAAATCATCTAACATTAAAAAAAAAGTAAACAAGCATTTTACAGGAACTTCTAACGTTGCTAAAAAATTACAAAAACAAACACGTAAAATCACTTTTGAAAAAACAGGAAACGAGTTAATTGCCTCCTTAAAAGAGAATGAAGAATTACGTAGAGTTAAGCCTAAATACAACAGTAGCCTTAAAAAAAACTTATTCTCTTATGGTATTTTTAAAAAAGAGAACGAAAACGGCTATATATCACTCTATATAGATAAAACAACTACAACAGACCACACAATTGGTACGTTTAGCAGTATTATTGGTGCTAAGAATTTTTTGGCAAAAACTAGCAAAGAGTTTACATTGTGCGACAAGGTTAATCTAATTTCTAAAGCAAAAACTAATTGTGGCAATTACAATGATACCAACTGCAATGGCGCCTGTATTAATTTAGAAGATAAAACAGTTTACAATAACAGAGTAAAAGAAGCTATTGCTAAATATAGCTTTACAGATAAAAATATATTAATAAAAGATAAAGGAAGAGAAATAGGCGAGTATTCGGCTATTTTAATTCAGAACGGTGAATTTAAAGGGTACGGATATTACAATTTAAATCATCAAATAAATAATATTCATATCTTAGAATCTATTATTACAAAAATGAAGAGTACTCCAAATACACTTCATATTATATTAGCGTACATAAGAAAAAGTAATAGATTACAACTAATAGAACTAGATTAACCATTGAAAAACGAGAAACCTCTTAAAGGCTGGAAAGCTAAAATACACGAAATAATTTACGGCACGCACACGCCTGCTGGTAAGTTGTTCGATATATTATTGCTTGTACTTATTATGTACAGCATACTAATTGTAATGCTAGAGAGTGTACCTCGTTTTGATACTGATTATCACGAGTTTTTTAATATCTCTGAATGGGTGGTTACCATTTTATTCTCTATAGAATATATTTTACGTATTATATGTATTAACAGACCTAAGAAGTACATTTTTAGCTTTTTTGGTATTATAGATTTTTTATCTACAGTACCTAAATACTTATCGTTCTTTTTTATGGGATCGCAATACTTTACTGCGTTTAGAGCATTACGATTATTACGTGTTTTTAGAATTTTAAAATTAGTACGTTTTGTAGGTGAATCTAACAAACTAGCAAATGCTTTAAAAGCGAGCAGAACTAAAATTTCAGTTTTTGTATTTTTTGTTTTAATTGTTTCCGTACTATTAGGAACACTTATGTATTTAATAGAAGGCCCACAACACGGCTTTAACAGTATACCTCATAGTGTTTACTGGACAATTGTTACTCTAACCACTGTGGGTTACGGAGACATATCTCCGCAAACACCACTAGGACAATTTTTAGCAACATTAATTATGATTATTGGTTACGGCATTATTGCTGTACCAACAGGTATTGTTTCTGCCGAGTACGCCTCTAATATGAAACAAAATAAGAGTATGGACGAAGGTAGATCTTGCCCTAATTGTAGTGCAGAAGTACATAGATCCGATGCTGATTATTGCAGAAAATGTGGATACAAATTAGAAGAAGATGAGGATGATAATACAGAAAAAAAAGCATAGTGAACTCTAAAACCCTAATTTCTGTTGTTGGCCCTACTGCTATTGGCAAAACCAAATTAGCTATTGTATTAGCGCAACATTTTAGTACCGAAATAGTATCTGCAGACTCTCGTCAGTTTTTTAAAGAAATGACTATTGGTACTGCTGTACCAGATACAGATGAACTTGCTGCAGCACCACATCACTTTATTCAACATAAAAGCATTTTAGAGTCATACTCCGTAGGCAATTTTGAAAAAGATGCTCTTAAAAAATTAGAACAACTTTTTACAGAAAAAGATATTGTAGTTATGGTTGGTGGTAGTGGCTTATATGTAGATGCCGTTGCTAAAGGACTAGATAATTTCCCTGCTGTAGATTCTAACATTAGAGAAGACTTAAACGTGTTGTTTAACAATAAAGGCATTATTGCTTTACAAGAAAAATTAGCAACATTAGATCCTGAATATTATAATAAAGTTGATAAAGACAACCCACATAGACTAATTAGAGCCTTAGAAGTTTGCATAGGTTCTGGCAAAGCCTACTCTACTTTTTTAAATCAAGAAAAACCAAAAAGACCATTTTCTATTATTACTGTTGGTATAATGGCAGATCGTGAAATAATTTATGACAGAATTAATACCAGAGTAGATATAATGGTACAAAACGGGTTACTAGAAGAAGCTAAAGCATTACTAGAACACCAAAACCTTAATGCGCTACAAACTGTTGGCTACAGAGAGTTATTTCAGTTTTTTAGTGGTGATTGGACTTTAGAGTTTGCAATATCTGAGATTAAGAAGAACACTAGGAGGTTTGCAAAAAGACAACTCACTTGGTTTAAAAGAAATAAAGACACACATTGGGTGAACTACGATGATGATTCTAAAGAAATAATAGAAGCAATTGAAGATAAATTAAAAGCATAAAAAAACCATCCGTAAAGGATGGTTTTTTAATTTATATATATGACTTAAAAAAAGCTTAAGAATCCTCTTCAGTTTTAATTACCAAACGGAAACCTTCACCGTGAATGTTCAAAATTTCAACATTCTCATCTTTCTTTAAATATTTTCTAAGTTTAGCTATATAAACATCCATACTTCTAGATGTAAAATAGTTGTCATCTCTCCAGATTTTAGTTAATGCTAATTCTCTTGGCATTAAATCGTTTTCATGTAAAGCTAACAAACGTAAAAGATCGTTTTCTTTAGGAGATAATTTAACAGCTTCTTCTTCCTTAAATTTTAAGAATCTAAGTTTAGAATTTAATTTAAAATCACCAATATTAAATTCAAACTTTTTACTATCTGCCATTGTATTAGATGTCTTTCTTTGAAGTATAGCCTTTAACTTCATTAAAAGAACCTCAGAATCAAACGGTTTATTTAAGTAATCGTCTGCTCCTGCCTTGTATCCTTTAAGGACATCTTCTTTCATTGTTTTAGCAGTAAGAAAAACTATTGGCACATTCTCATTCTTTTCTCTAATCTCTCTCGCCAACGTATAGCCATCTTTGTAAGGCATCATTACATCCAAAATACAAACATCGTAAATGTCTTTTTTGAACTTTTCAAAACCTTCCATTCCATTTTTAGCCAATACTACATCAAAATTATTCATTCCTAAATAATCTTTTAGAACAATTCCAAAATTTGGATCATCCTCTACCAAAAGTATTTTCTTGTTTACTGTTTCCATATCTATTAAATTATAGGTAATTTTATGTAGAAAGTACTTCCTTTTCCTTTTTCACTTTCTGCATAAACTTCACCTTGGTGATCTTCTATTATTTTTTTTACGTAGGCCAATCCTAATCCGTGACCTTTTACATTATGTATATCTCCTGTGTGTTCTCTATAAAATTTCTCAAAAACTTTTTTAAGAACAGCCTTACTCATTCCTGAACCTTGATCTTTTATTTTTATAACAATACTATTTTTAGTACTCTCTGTGTAAATATCTACTTTAGGAGCTTCTGGAGAATACTTTATAGCATTATCCATAACATTTACCAAAACATTTGTAAAGTGCATCTCGTTAGCTAAAACATCTGTTCTTTTAGCATTTAAATGTGTGTTTATATAACCACCCCTATCACTAACAATTAATTCTACGTGTGTTACTGCGTCTTCAATTATGTCGTGAACATCTACTCTTTCCTTACTTATATCTAGCTGATTTCTTTCTAACTTAGATATACGAAGTACATTTTCTACTTGAGCATGCATTCTTTTATTCTCGTCCCTAATCATCTGCAAATAGCGACCTACTTTCTCTTTATCTCCTATAATTGATGGGTTTTTTATTGCTTCTACTGCTAAATTTATAGTAGCAATTGGCGTTTTAAACTCATGCGTCATGTTGTTAATAAAGTCTGTCTTTATTTCAGAAATTTTCTTTTGTCTAATTAATTGATAAATAGCACCTACATAGGTAATAAGTATAATTGTAGTAAACAAAAAGGTAATTAATGCCATTCCTAAAATAGAACCAATTAAATACCCTTTTTTATCAGGAAAAGAAACCAATAATGAAAAATCTGTTTTTCCTTCGGTATCCCTAAAAATTGCAGTTCTATTTACTGTTTCTGGGTCAAATTTAAATTTTCTTGATTTTACAGATGTTGGTAAACCTTTGCTGTAAATACCATACTCAAAACCAATTTCTATTTTTCTGTTTTTAAATTCTTGTTCTAAAAGAAGTTTAATTTCTTCTTTAGAAACCCTTTTATGTACTGGTAATTTATTTGCTATATCCCTAAAAAATTCTTCAAATTGTAATTTCTCGAATCTAGAAATATCTCCAAATTTTGTTATTTTTTTTATTGGTGTATAGCTGTAACTTTTACCATCCATACCAAAATTTTCTTTTAAAACTGTTTCTACAGTTTTACTGGTATAACTAGTTATAGTTGTTGCACTATCACCTAAAAGATCATTGTCAAAGAACGAAGGCGGAATGTTATAATTCTCTTTTAATATACCATGGTTATATATGGTAACTTCTCTAGAATCTTCATCCACTTCTCTATAGAAAATATCTCGTATCTGATATTCAGATGGCTTGCCAACACTATCTTTTAGTGCTACAAAACGTTTTCCATAATCACTTATCTCTCTACTTTCTATTTTACTTGCTACATTATCTAAAACCTGAGATACTGTTTGGTAAAATTGTTCTTCCTTATCTTCTATAGATTTCTTTATCCAATATGCTTGAACGAATATTATCCCTAGCAAAGACAAGGTCATTAATACAATAAGTAGAATTAATAACTTCTTGTTCATTTGGACAAAATTAAGATTTTAACATATAAAGTATGCGCTGTTTAACCTAACCTTAACACTAATCGTTAAACTTTAGCAATTAAGAGGACTTAGACCTTAATATACAATGAATTTCTTTAATTTTTAACTTTAAATTTACAATATCTTCATTTATTAACTTAAAATCAGACATTTTTTCTTTTTTTTCATCGGTCCATTGATTCCCTATTCTGGAAAGAATATTTTCTCTTGTAGTATTATCTCTTTTTAAAATTCGTTCTATACGAACCTCAATTGGAGCAGTAACCAAAATTATGTAGTCGTAAAAATCTTGATTATTATTTTCAAATATTATTGCACTTTCTTGAATTACATAGTTGCTTTCTTGCTTATTAGTCCACTCTAAAAAATGCAAACGAACTGCAGGGTGTACAATTGCATTTAGTTGTTGCAATAAACTAGTACTTGCAAACACTTTTTTTGCAATGTACTCTCTATTTAAAACACCTTCTTTATATGCATTTTCACCTAAAAGCCTTATTATTTCTTTTTGCACTCTAACCGAGGTACTCATTAGCTTTTTAGCCTCTAAATCCGAGTTATACACAGGCACACCCAGTTCTTCAAACATTTTAGCAGCCGTACTTTTACCACTACCAATACCTCCTGTTAAACCAACTATTATCATTGTCTATTTAAAATAAATTCTACAGTATCTTCTTTTAACTTAACACCATAAACACCCTGTGGCTTTTTTGCTAATTTTAATTTTAAAATTGGTAAGTTCTCATCCTTGTAATCTTTAAAATCTGCTATAACACTAAAATCTGATGGTTTTACCTCTCGCAGCACATCTACTTTAGCTTTACATAAAATCGATACCTTATTAGGAAAAGTTCTTATCTCTACACCTTCCGGAAGATTTATAACATCTACAGAAACTGTTAATATTTTTTCTGAAAAACGATAGACTTCTCCTGACAAAACAACTCTATTGGCAGAAAACTTTGTATTACTTAATTCTTGCGGTAATTGCAATGCAACTTCAGCTTCAAAATTAGCTGCTATATTTTCAAAATCATAAGCTTCCGCCTCTATCTTAACTATAGAATCTATTTCTGCTTTTGGTCCAGATATTTTAATAGTATCTGGTGTAATTTTCAACCCACCTTCTATAACATAATTCTGCTTTAACCCTACCTTACTATTAGCTACAACAGGCACCTCTTTTGTATGTAACTTATATAAGTCCAGAAACAAAGTATCTAACACTCCAACCTCTGTAAGCGACAATGAATTTGACAACTGTCCTTCTATCTGTTTTCTAAAAACAGATTGACGTAAAAAATATTTTTCTCTTTTATTTTCAAGCTGAGAAAGATCTACTTGTATTTTTTTTCTAAAAACATTTAAACGCATTAATTGAAAACCACCTGCGTTTAATTTTACCTGAACTTCTTCCTTGTAATTATCAGCAAAAAACAAACTGTCTGGCACATTAATATACTCTAAATTAAAATAGGTATTTGCCGTATAAGATTCTGATAAATTACTAATAAACCAAGCCATTGTTGCACACAACAGAAAGAGTGAAAATATTTTCACCTTTCTCTTATTTAATCCACTTTTTATTTTTTTTATCACACTTATAATTTAAAAAATAATTTAGGAAATAGCTCTTGAGCTTTCTTTTTACTAGAGTTTAAAACTAAAGTAGATTTTACAAAGCCATAACCATAACCTACAAATTGTATTACAACAGCCACTATAGATAAAAACGCAATAATTACACTTTTATTCTTAATAAGAGAATCTACAAAAAGTACTGTAAAGTATAAACTATAACAAAACAAAAACCAAGGCAACCCTATAAAAGAAGCTAATAAGGATAGTAAAAATCCAAAACAAAATAACGCAGGAAACCAATAGGTAACTTTAGCTGTTTCTGGGTGCCATTTATTTAATATGGGACGAACCATACCAAACTTATTTACTTGTATGTAAAATTTATTCCAGTCTATTCTACGTTTATGATATACATAAGCTTCTGGTATTAACTTTGTTTTAAAACCATTATTCCATATTCTAATAGTTAAGTCTGGATCTTCACCTGGGTGAATGTTTCCATAACCTCCAGTTTTTTCAAAAGCTACTTTAGAAATACCCATATTAAAACTACGAGGCTGAAACTTATCTACTGCTTTTTTACCTCCGCGGATTCCTCCAGTAGTCAAAAAAGACGTCATTGCATAATTAATAGCTTTTTGTACGGTAGAAAAAGATTCGTGCGCTGCATCTGGACCACCATAACAATCTACATACTCTTTTTGCAAAGATGCTTCTGCAGTTTCTAAATATTGCGGTGGCAAAATACAATCTGAATCTAAAACAATAAAATAATTTCCCTTTGCTTTACGCATACCGTAGTTTCTAGAATCTCCTGGACCTGAGTTTTCTTTTTTATAGTAAGATATTGGTAGCGTAGAAAAACGAGCCACCTCTTCTTCTGAGCTTATTGTAGAACCGTCTTCTACAATAACTATCTCATAAGGTTTAGTATAAGTCTGTTTTTCTAAACTCTCTAACAACTCTCTAATCTCGTTAGGTCTGTTGTAAACTGGCACTATAAAAGAAAACAAAAAGTCCATCTATTACTACTGTAAACATAAAAGCCACCCCTAAAAAGGATGGCTTTTACTAAATTATATAATTCTTATTCTTCTGTAAAACGCTCTATAACTTCTTGACTAACTCCTGTGTTAGAAAAACCACCATCATGAAATAAGTTTTGCATTGTTACTTTCTTTGTTAAGTCTGAAAACAATGAAACTGTGTAATCCGCACAATCTTGAGCAGTTGCATTACCCAACGGAGACATTTTGTCTGCATAAGCAATAAAACCACCAAAACCTTTAACGCCTTGACCAGCTGTTGTTGGTGTTGGAGACTGAGAAATAGTATTTACACGTACTTGTTTTTCTTTACCAAAGAAATAACCAAAACTACGCGCAACAGACTCTAAATACGCCTTATTGTCTGCCATATCGTTATAATCTGGGAACGTACGTTGCGCAGCCATATATGTTAAAGCTACAATACTACCCCATTGGTTCATTGCATCTGCTTTGTATAAACTTTGCATTACTTTATGAAAAGACAATGCAGAAACATCCCAACCTTTTGCAGTAAAATCATACTTCTCATCTGTATAAGCACGACCTTTTCTTACGTTTACAGACATACCAATAGAATGTAAAACAAAATCTAATTTACCTCCTAAAATCTCTGTAGCTTTTGCCACCAAGTTATTTAAATCTTCTTCGCTAGTTGCATCTGCAGGTATAATTTCTGATCCTGTTTTTTCTGCTAACTGATTTATTTGCCCCATACGCATTGCTATTGGTGCATTAGTTAACACAAAAGTACCACCTTCTGCGTGTACTCTTTCTGCAGTTTTCCAAGCTATAGAATTCTCATCTAAAGCTCCAAATATAATACCTCTTTTTCCTTTTAATAAATTGTATGCCATTTGCTATTTATTTTGGTCATTTATGTGCGCGTAAAGATATTCAAAAAAAATAGAATGCAATGCTTCTAATTTAATAACTGCCTTGCATGCGCTATAGCAGAATCTGATAAATCTTTACCACCCAACATTTCTGCTAACTCTACTACTCTTTCTTCTGTAGTAAGCTGCTTCATTTGCGTGTGCGTTACATTATTTTTATCTTCTTTATATACTTTGTAGTGGTGATTACCTTTAGAAGCAACTTGCGGTAAATGCGTAATAGAAAATATTTGCATACCACCACTCATTTCTTGCATAATAGTTCCCATTCTGTTTGATATCTCTCCAGATACTCCTGTGTCAATTTCATCAAACATTAAGGTTGGTAAATGCTCATACTTTGCTAAAACAGCTTTAATAGCCAACATAATACGAGATAGTTCACCTCCTGAAGCTACTTTCTTTAACTCACCAAAAGCAGAACCTTTATTTGCCGAAAATTGAAAAACCAACTCGTCCTTACCATTATAAACAAAATTAGGAGTTGCATTTAATTCTATCTTAAACTCTGCGCTAGGCATTCCTAATGAAGCCAAAATAGATTCTAATTGCTTCTTTAATTCTGGTATTATAGCTTTCCGTTTCTTAGATATTTTTACACAAACAGCGTTTAAAGCCTTCTCTTTTACCTTAATCTCTGTTTCTTTTGCCAATATTGTAGCATCTATATTTTCTGTTGCATCTACTTTTACAGCCAACTCTTCCTTAATTCTTAAGAGTTCTTCAATTTCTGAAACACCGTGTTTCTTTTGTAAATCGTACAACAATTGCAATTTTGTATTTACCTCTTCTAAAACTTTAGGATTGGCTTCTATATTATTTTGTAGAGATTCAAATTCTTCAAAAATATCATCAACCTCTATAAAAACAGACTGTACACGTTCATTTAACGTAGAAAACTGTGTGCCATAACTTGCTAATTTTGAAGATGCTTGTTTTAATTCTGCTAACAAATTTAAAATACCTACTTGTTCATCAGATATTAAATTATGTCCTTTAGACAGCTGTTCCATAATGTTTTCTACATTATTCAACTGTTCGTATTGCTCTTCTAACTCTTCAAGTATACCTTCTTTTAAAGGCGCACTTTCTAATTCACTTAATAAAAATGTATTATAGTCATGTTCTTTAATACCTTCTTGTTTTGTAGCTAATAAATTTTCTAAAACTTTTGTTTCTTTTTTGTACAAACGCAAATCTTTAGCATAACTCGCCAGTAAATCTTTATTAGAAGCTAAACCATCTATTACTTTAAATTGGTATGCATTATCTCCCAATTGTAATGTCTGGTTTTGCGAGTGCACATCTATTAAACTATCTCCTAAAGCTGCTAAAATTGTAAGCTTAACGGGTGAGTCATTAATAAAAGCTCTAGATTTACCACTGGGTAAAATTTCTCTTCTTATAATGGTGCGTTCCTCATAATCTACGTCGTTTTCATTAAAAAATGGCTCAAGGTTATATTTTCCAACAGAAAACTCTGCCTCAATAACACATTTTTTCTCTTTGTCTCGTAAAGATGATAGATCTGCTCGCTTACCTAAGACCAATGCCAAGCCACCTAACAAGATAGATTTACCAGCTCCGGTCTCCCCTGTTATTACAGTAAAACCGTTGGTAAAAGACACATTTAAATGGTCTATTAAAGCGTAATTTTTTATAGAAAGTGATACTAACAATTTGTGTAATTAAATATTACATCAAATATAATTATAATATAAAAAGGGAAGGTTAATATTTTATTTTATTCCACGTACTAGAATAAAAAGGTGCTGCAGTGTTTAAAACTTCTTTTAACTTAACAACATCTGTTTTTGGACCATCAGAAAAAATACTAACAATTTCTTCTGACTTTGCATCAAAAAAAGTTTGTAGTAAAAAGGCATTTGTTCTACGCTTAGCAATAGTAGACAATAAACGCATAGTACCAGAAATCACCTGTTTACCTGTACTATTATTATCTGCTAAAACATCCATACCTTTTCTATGGTAATTATACATAGCTACTCTATATTCTCTGTAAGCATTAGACAAGATATTATCTACCAACTCAAAACGAGTTCTTTTGCCTGAAGACTGACTCCATCCTGCAGAATTATTTCCTTGTGCCTGTGTTACAATATTTTGTGCTTTTTTAAAGTATTCTGTACCACCTTCTAACGCAAAACTATCTGCATCTAAACCTAGCATAATATATGCGTAATAAGACATTACACCCACTAAATTAGAATCAAAAGAATTCTGATTATATACTAATGGCTGAAATTCTATATAGGTAAAACTAAATTCGTTGTCTTTATAATTAAAAATAGGAGTCTCGTAAGAGGTATTAAAAACAGGCCTAGAAGATTGTATCTGTATATCTGCTTTAAATCTATTAGACTCATATTCAGATATTGTTATAAACATTCTAGAGTTTACACGCTCTTGATCTTTATAAATACGATTTGTCCACTTAGTTTTATTCATAAAATCATTAAGTGAACGCTCTAATGTTTTAAAAACTTGCTGATTTGTTTGCCCTACTTTTTCTGAGTTAATAGTCACCGTACAATTAAGCTCCTGCGCAGTAGCAGTAGAAAAAATAGTAAAACAAAAAAAAGTAATTACAAGTTTATACATTCGTTTTTATAATAATTTCATTTATAATATCTAGGGCAACATCTGCCTTTGTCTTTAGTTTAAACGTTTTTATATTTAATTTGTTATCTATTATAGATATTTTATTGGTTGATTTGCCAAAACCAGCTCCTTTATCATTTAAAGAGTTTAAAACTATTAAATCTAAATTTTTCTTTTTTAGTTTTTTGGTAGCGTTTTCAACCTCATTTTGAGTCTCTAAAGCAAAGCCTACTATAAACTGATGCTTTTTTTGATCTCCTAACGACAATAGAATATCTTTATTTTTCACTAAAGTTATCTGTAACTCAGAATCACTCTTTTTTATCTTTTGATCTGCGATAGTTTTTGGCTTGTAATCTGCAACTGCCGCTGCACATATAGCAATATCTGTAGCCGCATAATGCTTGTGTACTTCACTATACATCTGATCTGCAGATGTAACACGTACCAATGTAATGTTATCATGCGCTATTGATAAATGAGAAGGACCAGAAACTAAAATTACTGAAGCTCCTTTATTTGCAGCTGCTAAAGCAAGTTTGTATCCCATTTTACCTGAAGAATGATTCCCTATAAAACGTACAGGATCTATAGCCTCGTAAGTTGGTCCAGCAGTAATAATCACTCTTTTACCACTTAATGGCAATCCTTCATTTAAAGACTGTTTTAAATGCGCTACAATATCTTCTGGTTCTGCAAGTCTGCCTTCACCATACAAACCACTAGCTAACTCCCCTGCTCCAGCAGGAATCATAATATTACCAAAAGAGAGTAACTTATCAAAAGAAGCTAAAGTAGACGGATGTTTATACATATCCAAGTCCATTGCCGGAGCAAAAAAGACAGGACACTTGGCAGATAAGTATGTTGCCAATAATAAATTATCGCAAACACCATTTGCCATTTTAGACAATGTATTTGCTGTTGCCGGGGCAATAACCATTAGATCTGCCCACAACCCCATTTCTACGTGATTGTTCCAAGATGTTCCTTCTTCTTTATCCTCATTAACAAAAGATGTTAATACAGGATTTTTAGATAGCGTAGCTAACGTAAGTGGAGAAACAAAAGAGCTGGCGCTATCCGTTAAAATAACTTTAACGTTAGCGCCAGCTTTTATTAGTAAGCGAACAAGAAATGTTGTTTTGTATGCGGCAATACCTCCGGTTATTCCTAAAAGTATATTTTTACCACCTAACATACCTCTATAAATCTTTCGCTGTATTTCTATGATATATTCTATCCTCTAACCACTCTGTTACTGCTAAAGCGTGTGGCTTAGGAAGTTTTTCGTAAAACTTAGAAACTTCTATCTGTTCTTTGTTTTCAAAAATTTCATCTAAACTATCGTTGTACGTAGCAAATTCTTCTAACTTTTCTAAAAGCTCTTTTTTAATATCAGAGTTAATTTGTATTGCTCTTTTAGAAACAATAGAAATTGCTTCATAAATATTACCTGTAGCAGCATCAAACTCATTTTTATTAATGGTTGTTGTAGATACAGCTGCTTTTGAATTTTTCAAGTCGTTCATATTCATAGCCTAAATGTATTTATTTTGAATAATTTTGTAATTCTTTATCAATTCTTTCCGCCATATTATTTGCCTTTTTAGCAAATTCTGTTTCCGGAAAAGTTTTTATAAACTTGCTGTAAGCTTCTTTTGCATTATTTAAACGTTCTTCCTTTTTCTGAGGATGACTATTTAATGCTAAATTGTATGCTGCAAGTGTCTTGTAATATAATGCTTCTTCTTTATAAATAGAGCCTGGGTTATCTACAACAAAATTCTCTAATGCTTTTATAGCAGAAATAGAATACTCTAAATCGTAAAACTCTCCTAGCTTAGTAAACTGCTTTGCTATCTCTAAAGATTTTTTTTCTTTTTTCTGAACTAAATCTGCCGCAATTTCGTTGGCTTCAGGTAAAAATTCTGAATCTGGATATGTATTAATAAAGTTCTGCAATTTTAACAAAGCTTTATCTGTATCTGTCTGATCTAAAGAATACTTACGAGATAAGTGATAGTAACTTTTAGCACTCATAAAAGATGCTTGTTGTACTTTTTCACTTTTAGGATACGCCTTTAAAAAACGTTCAAACTGATATCCTGCGTCATTGTACTGCCCTATTTCATAATATGTATTAGAATAGAAAAACATAACACGTTCACCTTGAGCTTTACCTATATATTTAGGAGCTATTTGCTCAAATAAACGGTTTGCTCTTTTAAAATCGCCTTCTTCATAAAACTTTTCAGCCATTTCATATTTAGGCTTTATCTCTTGGTTTTTTAGCACCTTCTGGTATTCACTACAAGACGCTAACACTAGTACCAACGATAAAAGGGGTAATAATTTCCTCATTCTTAAAAACATTTTGCAAAATTAGTCATTCTATACGGATATAAAAAACATTTTTTATACTGCTAAAATAGGAATGTGAAAATTCTTTAGCGTAGTTTTTGGCTAAGTTTTAACTTTAATTATCTACAATAACCAAATTACTACGCTAATTCCTTCTTAAAAGTACGCATAAAATCATTAATTATTGCCTTTAATTCTGGTGTTGCCTCCATTAACGGTAGTCTAACCTTAGCTGTTGAAAGACCTAAGTTTTCAAAAATAGTTTTAATTCCTGCAGGGTTACCTTCTCTAAATATATAATCTATACTATCATGCAGTTCACTATACAACAAGTGGGCATCTGCAGCATTATTATTTAAACCTAAAGAAATTATTTTAGAGAACTCTGCTGGTAAACCTTGACCAATAACAGATATTACTCCAGATCCGCCTGCCAAAACAGTAGAAAGAGCCGTAAAATCGTCCCCAGAGATGACCATAAAATCTGCTGGTTTATCTTTTATAATAGATAAGATTTGCACCATATCTCCACAAGCCTCCTTTATTGCTACAATATTAGCAAAGTCTTTTGCCAACCTAACTGTTGTAGACGCTAGCATATTACTACCTGTTCTACCAGGTACATTGTAAACTATTATAGGTTTTGGAGAAGCTAATGATATTGCTTTAAAATGCTGATATATTCCTTCTTGAGTTGGTTTATTATAGTATGGAGAAACTGATAGCACAGCTGCAAAAGGACTTAAATCTCTTTCTTTTAACTCAGCAACAACAGCCATTGTATTATTGCCACCAACACCCAACACTAAAGGTAACCTACCTGCATTTACCTTAACAACGGTATCTATAACCAATTGTTTCTCCTCTGCTGTTAGTGTAGCCGGTTCTCCTGTAGTTCCCAAAACTACTAGATAATTAATACCGCTAGCTATATTATACTCAACAATATTCTGTAATGCTGTAGTATCTACAGACAAATCTGCTTTAAAGGGTGTAACTAGCGCAACACCAGTACCAACTAATTCTTTCACACGTATAAATTTTAATAATCAAAATTTAAGAACGCGCTTTGTAGTACGTTCTTATTTTATTTCATTTAAAACCGAGAGATATTTACCCAGTTCCTTTTTAAAAATGCTAAAATCCTTAATCGGTACATTAAGAATTAAATCATTTAATTTTTCATCTACTTCTCCAAAACCAACTTTTAACCTGGCTTTAGACTGTACAGTCATTAGTTGTAGCAATAAATTGTCTTCTGTATAATAGCTTATTAGCAAATCATACTCATTATCTAAAAACTCTAATGCGTAACTATTTTCTATTTTTGCCCCCCAACCTAAATCTTCTTCCGAAAAAACCGGAGTAGAATAAGGCGAGTTTTTATCTTGCTCTTTTTTGTACCCTATAATCTTTAATGCGTTTGGCTGTAAAGAAAACTCTTTTATAAACTCATTAAAAACAGTACCGTCTGCAACATTGTCTAGATCCACAATACAACCTATTTTACTTATTCCTTTAGTAACTCTAGAACAAGCAACAACTTTGCTTTTGTTTTCGTTTAAAAACTTTAACGCCGCCTTACGCTTTAATTTATTTTTTATGCCTTTTAACATGCAATTTTACATTTACACAAATGTAATTATTATCTAGCACAATTTAAGGCAAAGATACAAAGCTAGTTTGTTTTTTAAATAAAACATTTTGTTATAAATGTAACAATTTGAATTCAAAAAACCCCAAACAACTTGAAAATAAGCGTTTAGGGAATATTTATATTATAAAACTTTACTTAAAAATTCTTCTTCTGTAATAATTGGAACATTTAAACTCTCTGCTTTTGTACGCTTACTTGGCCCCATTTTATCACCCGCTACTAAAAAAGTAGTTTTTGAAGAGATTGAAGAACCTACTTTTCCTCCATTATCTTCAATAAGTTTTTTAAGGTCATTTCTACTCATTTCAAAAACTCCAGAAACAACATATGTTTCCCCTTTTAATTTTTCGGTTTGATTTAATAATTTATCAGCAGAAAGTTCAAACTGAAGCCCATAACTTTTCAACCTATTTATATTATCTAAATTAATTTCGTTCTGAAAAAACTCAACAACACTAGACGCTATACGTTCTCCAATTTCATCTACAGTAGCCAATTCTAAAGCAGAAGCATACATTAATGCATCTATATTTTTATAGGCCTTAGCTAATTTTTTAGCTACTGTTTCACCAACAAAACGTATTCCTAAAGCAAACAAAACACGCTCAAACGGAATAACAACAGAAGCAGCTACACCCATAACCAAATTCTCGGCAGATTTCTTTGCCATACGTTCTAACGGTAATAATTGATCTACAGTTAACGTATATAAATCTGCGTAGTCTTTAATTAAGCCTTCTTTAAAAAGTAACTCAACCGTTTCACTACCCAAACCATCTATATCCATTGCTTTTCTAGATATAAAATGCTGAATTCTGCCTGTTATCTGTGGCGGACAACCATATTCATTAGGACAAAAATGCTTAGCATCTCCTTCTGTTCTTACCAGCTTGGTATTACACTCAGGACATTCTTCTATATAATGCGTTGGTAAAGAATCTACTGGTCTTACAGATAAATCTACACCAACTATTTTAGGAATAATCTCTCCGCCTTTTTCTACAAAAACAGCATCTCCTACTCTAATATCTAATTTCTCTATCTGATCTGCATTATGCAAAGAAGCCCTTTTAACCGTTGTACCAGCCAATAAAACCGGAGTTAAATTAGCAACTGGAGTAATTGCTCCTGTACGACCAACTTGGTATGTTATTTCATTTAAAACAGTAGAAACTTGCTCCGCTTTAAATTTATAAGCCATAGCCCAACGTGGCGACTTAGACGTATAACCTAACTCTTCTTGATGACGTAACATATTAACCTTAACCACTACTCCATCTGTCTCATAAGGCAACTCGTGTCTATGCACATCCCAATATTCAACAAATGCCATTACTTCGTCTACACTTTTACATAGCTTAGCAACTGTAGGCACTTTAAACCCCCAAGAACGGGTTTTCTCTAAAGCACCAAACTGAGTATCTAAATCTAAGTTAGCACCCACGACACTATATAACAAACACTCTAATGGACGTTGCGCAACTAAAGAACTATCTTGTAATTTTAAACTCCCTGAAGCTGTATTTCTCGGATTCATATAAGGATCCTCACCATTAGCAATACGCTCCTCGTTCATCTTATGAAATCCTTCAAAAGGCAATACAATTTCTCCTCTAATATCAAACTTAGCAGGGTAATCACCATTTAATTGTAAGGGTACAGATTTTATTGTTTTTATATTAGTAGTAACTTCATCTCCTTGAAACCCATCGCCACGGGTAACCGCACGCACCAGTTTACCGTCTTCATAAGTTAAACTAATAGAAGCACCATCATACTTTAACTCGCACGTAAATTCTATATTAGAGTCTCCTAATATTTTCTCTACTCTTTTTTCCCAATCTAATAAATCTTCTTTTGAGTACGAGTTATCTAAAGAATACATTCTGTGCTCATGCACAACTGTGTTAAAGTTTTTAGTGATTTCACCACCAACACGTAGTGTAGGCGAATTAGCATCATAAAACTCAGGATGTTTAGCCTCTAAAGCTTGTAGTTCTTTCAACTTTATATCAAAATCGTAGTCTGATATTGTTGGTGTATCTAAAACGTAATAATTATGATTGTGTTGACGCAACTCTTGGCGTAATGCTTCTATTTGTTCTTTTACTGACATTCTTATTCTTTATTTTTCATCACACTAAAAAAAAATTTCTTTAGTTTGATGTCATTTTACCTATTACTATTTTATCAATTGTCCCCTTAACATTCTATCATTACCAAACATATCTTTCCGTAATTCAATCGTTACAAAATCTTGCTTCTCTAATACCTCTTGAGTTTCACCCCCTAAATATTGGTTAATTTCAAAATACAATTTACCATTCTCATTTAAATGTTTAACCGCAAAATTTGTAATTGCATTGTAAAAAGTTAATGGCTCTTTATCTGATACAAAAAGAGCTAAACTAGGTTCGTTCTTCAAAACATTAGCCGTCATTTCTTTTTTCTCTAGCTCCCTAACATATGGCGGATTAGAAACTATTATATCAAATTTTTGCTGAAGGTTTGGCTCTTGCAGTATGTTGTGCTCTAAAAAAGTAACAAGTACACCATTATTATCTGCATTTTTCTTTGCAACTAACAGAGCATCTTTAGAAACATCTAACGCAAAAACTTTAGCGTTTGGTAAATTTTTAGCCAATGAAATAGCTATACAACCACTACCTGTACCAATATCTAATATATTTACCTCTCTATCTAGCGGTGTTTCACTTAAAATCCAACTTACCAATTCTTCAGTTTCTGGTCTAGGAATTAACACATTAGAGCTTACATTAAAATCCAAACCCATAAAATGTGCTGTACCTAAAATATATTGTATTGGAACCTGCTTTTTTAATAGGTTTATAGTCAAAAACAAAGAAGCCTCTTCTTCTTTAGCAACCACATAATCTGGTTGCATAGCCAATATAAATCGCTGTAAACCAAGATAATGCTCAATTGTCATATAAAAAAAACTATTTACCTCCTCTACAGGGTAAATAGCGTCTAATTCTGTATGATAAATTTTCTTTATTTCTCTTAACAACATACTAAAAATCAGTATTTTAAATTAACTTATTAAAAACAGCACATGAAATAAACTTACAAATCTAACAACATATAAACAGGACAAGAATAATGACCAGTATCTCCCATAGGAGCATCTATATATTTAAAACCTGTTTTTTTATATAGTTTCTGAGCACCTTGCATATAAGGCATAGTCTCTAAGTAACACTTATCAAAACCATATTCACGTGCTTTAGCAATACAAGCATCCATCATCTTACTCCCTAATCCTTTGCCTCTGGCTTCTTCTAAAAAGTACATTTTTTGTAGCTCACATACATTGCCTTCATAATTATCTAATTGCGCCACTCCTGCACAACCTATAATTTTACCTTCTTTTTCTGCTACAAAATAAGTTGCTTTAGGAATATTATAGTTTTCGTACATACTATATAATGCCTTATCTGCATAAGCAGTTCCTACTTTAGGTGCTCCAAGATCCATTAAAACACTCCTAATAACCTCTGCAACAGCAACATTATCCTTCTCTAAAATAGGCCTAACAACTACATTCTCCATGAAACAAATACTATATCTTTTTATTATTCTATTTTTGCGAAGTGAAGATACATGAAAAATACATTTTACGCTGTATACAAATTGCCAAAAACGGATTAGGATCTACTTTTCCAAACCCTATGGTTGGCGCAGTAATTGTACACAATAACACTATTATTGGGGAAGGTTTTACCTCTCCCTACGGAGGTTCGCACGCAGAAGTAAATGCAATTAACAGTGTAAAAGACAAAACACTACTAAGCAAAGCTTCTTTGTACGTAACCCTAGAGCCATGCTCACATTACGGTAAAACTCCACCTTGCGCAGACTTAATTGTAAAGCACAAAATACCAAATGTAATTATTAGCCTTACAGATCCGCATGAAAAGGTTGCTGGTGCTGGAATTAAAAAACTAGAAAACGCAGGTTGCAATGTCATAACTGGTGTTCTAGAAAAAGAATGTCGCGAGCACCACAAACGCTTTTTATGTTTTTACGAGAAAAAGAGACCTTATATTATATTAAAATGGGCAGAAACAAATGATGGTTTTATTGCTCCCCTAAAAAGTAAAAGAAATATAAATCCAGAACCCTTTTGGATAACAACAAAAGCATCTAGACAACTTGTTCATCAATGGAGAAGTCAAGAACAAGGTATTTTAGTTGGTACAAATACAGTTTTAGAAGACAATCCAAAGTTAGATGTTAGAAATTGGTACGGAAAAGCACCTACCAGAATTATTATAGATCGAAACTTAAAAATTAAGGTTAACAAAAACATACTAGATTTGTCTGTAAAAACCATTGTTATTACAAGTAAACTAGACAAAGAAAAACAAGTAGATGGTGTTTTTTACGAACCAATTGATTTTAAAAAGCCTATAGCTAAAGAGATAAATAACATCCTTTACAAACACAGCATACTTAGCGTTATAATTGAAGGTGGATCTAAAACACTACAAACCTTTATAAATGAAAATCTTTGGGATGAAGCCCGTGTATTTAAAGGAATATCTACTTTTAAAGAAGGCATAACTGCACCAAAACTTGCAGAAAAACTAAAAGCTAACACCAACATTAAAACTGATACTTTAAATATTTACTATAATGATTAAAAATATAATATTTGACTTTGGTGATATATTTATAAATTTAGATAAAACTGCAACAGCTTTAGAATTAAGTAAATTTGGTTTTACAAAAATAACTCCAGAGTTAGATTCACTAATGAAAGATTATGAAAAAGGGTTAATTACTTCTTCAGATTTTATTAGCACTACAAATTTAATTTTACCAAATGCCACCCCAAAACAACTACAAGCTGCGTGGAACAAAATTATTTTAGATTTTCCTGAAGAACGATTATTATTTATAGAGTCTCTTGCCAAAGAAAACAATTACCGCTTGTTTTTACTAAGCAACACGAATGAATTACACATAGAACAGGTTATAGAAAATATGGGAATAAACAGATACAATAGATTCCAAAACTGTTTTGAAAAATTTTATTTATCACACAAAATAAACTTAAGAAAACCAGACTCATCTATTTATCAGTTTGTTCTAGAAGAAAATAATTTAAAAGCTGAAGAAACCTTCTTTATTGATGACACAAAAGAAAATACAGATACAGCAGAACAACTAGCGATTAAAAGCTGGAATTTACAAGTGGGCAAGGAAGATATCATCAACCTAAAAAGTAAATTATAAATATGATTAATTTAGCGCTAAGCATCTTATTCTCCAGTTTAATCTTTATAGTCTTTAAGCTTTTTTACACATACAAAATACAGACACTTTACGCCATTATTGCCAATTATTTTGTGGCTTGCTTGGTTGGCTTGTTTTTCTACAAAGACCCCGTAATAGTTAGCGAAATTCCATACAAACCTTGGTTTATAGGTGCTTTTTTTCTTGGATTTTTATTTATAGTTGTCTTTTATGTAATGGCAAAAACTTCTCAACAACTAGGTGTTTCCGTAGCTTCTGTAGCCACGAAAATGTCATTAGTAATACCTGTAATTGGCGGCATTTACCTATATAACGAACACTTAACACCATTAAAAACTTTAGGCATACTACTAGCCTTATTTGCCGTATACTTTGCCTCTATAAAAAAAGGAAAAGGTGTTTTTAAACCTAAAACTCTATTATTGCCTTTTTTAGTTTTTATCGGGTCTGGAACTATAGATATTAGTCTTAAATACCTAAAAGAAGCCTTTGTTAGTGAAGCAGAGATACCACTATTCTCTTCATTTACATTTTTAACTGCTGGTATATTTGGCGTAATTTTCATTTTAATAAAAGCAAAAAAGCAACCTATTAAAGTAAATTTTAAAAACGTAGTCGCAGGTATTTTCCTTGGCATACCCAATTTTTTTTCAATTTATTACCTAATAAAAGCATTAGGAGAATCTAATTTTAGCAATGCGTCTATTTTTACAATAAACAATGTTGCCATAGTTTTATTTACCACAATAATTGGCATACTGTTTTTTAAAGAAAAATTAAGTTCTAAAAATTGGATTGGTATTAGCCTTGCAATATGTAGCATAATCTTAATGGCAATGTAGTATGAGTAAACAAGAAGACACTTATTTAACTGTAGACGTACCCGGGCCAGAGATTTTATATAAAGATAGAAAAAGTAAATTTTTTGGATACGTATTCCCCATAACAAGTGAAGATGATGTAAAGCCAATAATTGAAGAATTAAAAAAGAAACACCACACAGCAAATCACGTTTGCTACGCATGGCAATTAGGCACAGATACCGTACGGTACCGTGCAAATGACGACGGAGAACCAAATAACTCTGCCGGCCTACCTATTTATGGGCAAATACAAGCTTATAACGTTACAAATGTATTAATTGCCGTTGCACGTATATTTGGAGGCACAAAACTTGGTGTTGGAGGTTTAATTAGCGCATACAAAACAGCTGCACAAATTGCATTAGATGAGTCTACAATTAAGAAAAAAATTATAACACAACATTACAAAATTACATTTGAATACAAAGATATGAACAGTGTAATGCGTGTAATAAAACAAAAAAACTTAGATATTGTATCTCAAAAATTAGAAGCAAGTTGTAGCTATGTTATCTCTGTAAGAAAAACAAAAGCAAATGAAATTTTTGACATCTTTAATACCATGCAGTATATAAAAATTGAATCTTAAAAATCGTAATGATTTTTTATCTTTTCTAAAACATAATCTGGACACTTAATTGGTCTTTTTGTCTCCTTATTTAAAAAAGCCAATACGGTATTTGCAGTTACCAAAAGTTCTTTCTTTTCATTATAGATTTCATAATCAAATTCTATCTTAACAGAAGGTGTTTTTTTAAGTTTTGTAACCACGGTTAAGAGGTCATCATATAAAGCAGATTTCTTAAAATTAATTTGTAAGGAAATTACTGGCAAAATAATACCACTCTCTTCCATTTTTTTGTAAGAAACATCTAAATCCCTTAACCAGCTTAACCTTCCAAGCTCTAGATATTGTGCATAATTACCGTGATATACAACTCCCATCTGGTCAGTTTCACTATATCTTACCGTAAAAGAAATTTCATTTTTATGCATAATATTGAATCAAAAATTATATATTTAAAGGATGTAAATATTGAGTATGCAACATGCGAAAAAAAAACTTCAAATTCAATAGTAATTGATTTTTTTTTTAGGAATTTTGTTCACATATTTGCCTCCCCTGATAAGAGAGTCACTATTTCCCATTTTCTTACAGCGAGAACAAAAATACTAACCAAAAAAAAGATTATCAAATAATGAGTGTTACTGCAGAATCAGTATGGAATAATTGTTTGTCTTTCATCAAAGACAACATTCAACCCCAAGCATTCAAAACATGGTTTGAACCTATAAAACCCGTTAAATTATCCGATAATTCTTTGAGCGTACAAGTGCCTAGTAAATTCTTTTACGAATGGCTTGAAGAGCACTATGTTAAACTACTTAAAGTATCTCTTACTAAAGAACTAGGAGAAAACGCTAAGTTGGTTTACATTATTAGAATGGAAAACACGTACGGTAACAGAGAACCATTCACTGAAAAAATACCTAGCTCTAACAGAAGTACCGTTTCTGCACAAGAATTAGATGTTCCTATAAAATCTAAAAATCCAGAATTAAGAAATCCGTTCGTTATTCCTGGTATTAGAAATATAAAAATTGAATCTCAACTAAACCCTAACTATAATTTTGATAACTTTTTAGAAGGTGACTCTAATAGATTAGCTAGATCTGCTGGTATGGCAGTAGCTAACAAACCAGGAGGCACTTCTTTTAATCCGTTATTAATATTTGGTGGTGTAGGTTTAGGTAAAACGCATTTAGCACATGCTATTGGCGTAGAAATAAAAGATAAATACCCAGAAAGAACTGTTTTATACATTTCTGCTGAAAAGTTTACACAACAATACATAGAGTCAGTTAAAAAGAATACAAGAAATGATTTTATTCATTTTTATCAATTAATAGACATTTTAATTATTGATGATGTACAATTCCTATCTGGTAAGTCTGGCACACAAGATGTATTCTTTCATATTTTTAACCATTTACACCAAAACGGAAAACAGGTAATCTTAACATCTGATAAGGCTCCTGTAGATATGCAAGACATAGAACAACGTTTGTTATCTAGGTTTAAATGGGGATTATCTGCAGAGCTACAAACACCTGATTATGAAACTAGGGTTTCTATATTGAAAAACAAGCTTTACAGAGACGGTGTAGAAATGCCTGAAGAAATTATAGATTATGTTGCTAAAAACATCAAATCTAACATCAGGGAACTAGAAGGTGCTGTTATTTCTTTAATAGCTCAATCTTCTTTCAACAAAAAAGAAATTACAATAGAGCTTGCGCAGCAGATTGTAGAGAAATTTGTAAAAAACACAAAAAGAGAAGTATCTATAGACTACATACAAAAAGTAGTTTCAGATTATTTTGAAATGGATGTTTCTACATTACAATCTAAAACAAGAAAAAGGCATATTGTACAAGCTAGACAATTAGCAATGTTCTTTGCAAAAAGATTTACAAAAGCATCTTTAGCCAGTATTGGCTCTCAAATAGGAAAAAGAGATCATGCTACTGTATTACATGCTTGCAAAACTGTAGATAATTTAGCAGAAACAGATAAGCAGTTTCGTAAATACATAGAAGATCTTACTAAAAAATTCTCTTAAATTCTTAAGATGAAAACAAAAATACTAATGGTTTGCCTAGGAAATATCTGTAGGTCGCCATTGGCAGAGGGAATCCTTAAAAACAAGGTTAACCCTAATACAACTTTTGTAGATTCTGCTGGTACTGCCGGTTACCATATTGGTAATCCTCCAGATCCTAGATCTATTGCTGTTGCCAAAAAATACGGTATAGACATAAGCAAGCAAGTTTGCAGGAAGTTTACAGCTGCAGATTTTAAAGAGTTTACTACTATTTATGTTATGGACAAAAGCAATTATGACAATGTAATTGCACTAGCCAAAAACGAAGAACAAATAGCCAAGGTAAAATTATTACTTAGCTACATAAACACAAATGTTAACGAAGTGCCAGATCCTTATTATGGAGGAGATAGTGGTTTTGAAGATGTTTACAACCTAATAGACCAAGCCTGCAGCAATATAGCCAAAACACTTAAAGACCAACAAACTAATGGATAACACAACCAAAATAGGAAAAGTATATTTAATACCTACCACATTAGGAGATAACGAACCATTAGAAGTGTTGCCAATTTCTATAAAACGCGCTATAGAAAACATAGATTACTATATTGTAGAGAACGAGAAAACAGCCAGAAGATTTATAAAAAAAATAAGCTCCGGAAAATCTCAGCCTAGTCTACATATAGAATTAATAAATAAATTTACAGATCCGCAAAGTATCCCTAGTTTTTTAGATCCGTGTTTAGAAGGCAAAAATATAGGAATAATATCTGAAGCTGGCTGCCCAGGAATTGCAGATCCCGGAGCAGATGTTGTTAAAATTGCGCATCAAAAAAAAATACAGGTAGTTCCTTTAGTAGGCCCTTCTTCTATTTTTTTAGCTCTAATGGCAAGCGGACTAAATGGACAAAGTTTTGCTTTTAACGGATATTTACCAATAGATGGTGGCGAAAGAAAATCGACCATAAAAAAAATGGAACGCATCTCTAAAGAACTAAACCAATCACAGATTTTTATAGAGACACCTTATAGAAATGATAAGCTACTTGCCGAGTTCTTAAAAACACTAGGCAACCAAACGCTTTTATGCATTGCAACAGACATAACACTCCCAACAGAGCAAATAGCTACAAACACAATAGCGGACTGGAAAAAAATAAGCATAGACTTAAATAAAAGACCAACAATCTTTATTTTTCATTCATAGAAATAAAAAAAAGCCTAACAATTAAAATTGTTAGGCTTTTTAAATTATGTAGTACTTTTAAATTCTCGGGTTTCTTACCGGCTTTACAGCAGATACATCATAACCTGAAAAAATTTTCATGTAATAACTAATACTAGAACCGTATGCATCTTGCACTGTGCGTGTTCCTCTAGAACGTAAAAATTTCTTTACGTTTCCTGGTCCCGCCAAATGAGCTGCTGCCAAAATTCCAGATTCAGTAATATCTAATCCAGCTATTTTACGACCTGCAAATCGTTTAATGTCTCTACGCAAAATCCATTTGTTTCTAGACAAGTTGGTATAAAATACCTTCTCTTGCAAGATTGGATTTCTTAAAAAGGATGCCACATTTGTAACCCCTAGTAACTGCAGTGTTTCTGCTCCAAACTGATACTTTCCTAAGTATCCTAATGTGTTTGTCACAAAATAATCTCCCTGAGACTCTTTAAATGCAAGAGCTTCTTTAAATGCCGTGTAAGAATCTCCTAAAAAAGGCGGATTAACACTCAGCATTTCATCATCATCAACAGTAGTTTTGTATTTGGGGTACAAAACTTCAGTAGGTTCATTTATTTTAAGCGTTTTAGGTAACGTTACTTTGGCTGTACTAGGAACCATTATATTGTAACTAAAACTCGTTAAAATAAAAATCATGATTAGGGGGATTAATTTACTAATCCACTTTCTCATATAGTTTTATTTCTTAAGACTAACGGTCTAATATTAAATTAATATTAAGGCTGCTTAAATTTCTCGGGTGCAAATTTACCTCTCATATTGTTCTCAAAATGTTAAAAAAGCATAAAATATGAGATTTTTAGGATATTCGGCACCAATTAACGGATAAAGTGACTATCTGTTAATCTTTTGCTTGTTTATCCATCGGATATACTGCTCCTTATTTCGGTTATGTTGCGATAAATTCTTCGCAAACTTGTGATAACCAAAGTTTTCTACGTTAGCAACAAAGTAATAATAGTCGTGTTTTTCCGAATTTAACACCGCATCTATAGCAGAAATATCTGGCATTGCAATTGGTCCTGGTGGCAATCCCGTAAACATATATGTATTGTAAGGCGAATTTAATTCTAAGTCCTTATATAGTACTCTTTTAATAATTTGCTGAAAGTTATTCTGATGTAATTTTAATGCATAAATAACAGTAGGATCTGCCTGTAACAACATTCCTTTTCTTAATCTATTTAAATACACACCAGCAACTCTAGGCCTTTCATCTACTTTTACAGTCTCTTTATGCACAATGGCAGCAAGAGCTACAACTTCATTCTCTGTTAAACCTAAAGACTTAGCTTTAGCTTTTCTATCTTCATTCCAAAAACGCTTATATTCAGCAAGCATTTTATCTCTAAACCCTTCTGCAGATGTATTCCAGTAAAACTCATAGCTATTAGGTATATACATAGCCAGCCTACTATCTTTAGTAAAGCTATTTGCTTTTAAAAATTCCGCATCATTAAATGCATTTAACAAAGACAAACTATCTGCCTCTATTTGCACAGAAATTCTACCTGCTAAATCTTCTATTCTTTCCTGATTATTAAAAGAGACCTTTACAGGTATATTACCGCTACGCAAAGCTCCAATAATCTGGTTATTGTTCATTCCTTTTTTAACACCAAATTTACCTGACTTAATATTAGAAGTATACCCTTTACGTTTAGCAGCAGATTCAAAATCCTCTATATTTTTAAGTAAAGGAGCTAATTGCTCTTTAACATCTGCATATTTATCTGTAGACTTAATATAAACATAAGCTTCATTATTATTAAAGTTGGTATTAGCTGTAAAAAACACACCATAAACCATATAAGCAAATACACTGCAACCAACTAAGCCTATTAGTAAAACTGCTATTAAAATCTTCTTTATATACATTAGTTATTTATCTTTTGATATAATATTTCATCCTTAAAATTTCCGTTGGCAAAAATCCAATCTTTTTTTATACCAACAGCAACAAAACCTAATTTTTTAAACAAATGCTTACTAGCTTCATTATCCTCTAAAACATTAGCATAGATTTGATGCATATGCAAAACACTAAAAGCATAAGAACAAACTAATTCTAACGCCTCTGCTCCAATACCTTTATTTCTTTTCTTTTTTTCAGAAACAATTATACCTAAACCTACTTTTCTATTTGTAGGGTCAAAATCAAATAAATCTACAAGGCCTATTACATTATCTTCTGTATCACAAATACACAAACGCAACTGTTTAGCTTCGTAAATATCTTTATATGCGTTTTGCAAGTACAACTCTAATATATGTTTAGCATAAGGCACCATTGTACCACTAATTTCCCAAATTCCGGTATCATTCTCTAATTGATACAAGAAATCTAAATCATTAGGTTCAATTGCACGCAAATAAATACGCTCTCCTTTTAACTTTAACATTCTATTTCTCCTTTAAAAACCTGTGTCGCAGGCCCTGTTAAGAAGATATTTTTATAACCTTCATTAGATGGCTCAAAACTTATTTCTAGATCGCCACCCATAGCTTTAATTGGTATAACAGTATCTGTTGTACTTCCTGTTTTATGCATTGCCAAAGCAACAGCAGTAACACCAGTACCGCAAGATAGAGTTTCGTCTTCTACTCCCCTTTCGTAAGTACGTACCGTAAAACCTTTATCATTTTTAGTAACAAAATTTATATTGCTGCCTGCTGCACCATACAAACCATATCTTAATTTTTTTCCTTCAGCAAAAACATTAAATTCGGTCACATTAGAAACCAATTGCACATGATGTGGAGAGCCTGTATCTAAAAAAGAATAACTATCTTTTTGCTTTATCTCTGCAACATCTATCATCTGTAGGCTTACAATACCGTCCTTTATAGTTGCATTATGCAAACCATCTACTGCATTAAAAGCAGCTTTATCTTTTATTACTCCTAAAAAATTAGCAAAAGCCACAAGACATCTTCCGCCATTACCACACATAGTACTCTCGTTACCATCTGCATTGTAATAGACCATTTTAAAATCTAAGTTTTCATCATTCTCTAATAAAATTAAACCATCTGCACCTATACCAAATCTACGGTCGCATAATTTATTTATTAGCTCTATATTTTGTTTAGGAAACGTCAATAATCTGTTATCAATCATTACAAAATCGTTTCCTGTACCCTGATATTTATAAAATGTAATTTGCATAGTCACAAATATATAATTTGTTAAGGTTTTTTTAGCAGTTAAAAAGACGTTAAATTCAATCTTTTAAAATATAAAATTGATAATTTTACTTTCGAAAATGTTAATATATTGAATGATTATGAAAAAGATAACAGGTTTACTAGTCGTTTCTATACTTGCAGGTGCAATTACATTAGGAGCATATAAATTATTTTTAGAGAAGCAGAATTATCATATTATAGCACAAGATTCTAGCGCCTCTACTTTTACCACCAGTAATATGCCAGTTTCTTACAAAGGTGCAGGTATAAATGAGGTAGATTTTACAACCGCAGCAGAGAATACTGTAAATGCTGTTGTACACGTTAAAAATGTATCTATAAACGAAGAACAGAATCGTGTTCTTAAATTCTTTTACGGACAAAATGTTACTGCAAAACCAGAAGTTGGTACAGGTTCTGGCGTTATAATTTCTGAAGACGGGTACATTGTAACAAACAACCACGTAATAGATAATGCTACACAATTACAAGTTACCTTAAACAACAACAAAACTTACGTTGCAGAATTAATAGGCACAGACCCAAATACAGATATTGCTCTTATAAAGATTGATGCAAAAAGGAAATTACCTTACTTAGCCTTTGGTGATAGTAACAATGCTAAAGTTGGCGAGTGGGTTTTAGCCGTAGGTAACCCTTTTAACCTAACATCTACAGTAACAGCTGGTATTATAAGTGCAAAAGCTCGTAATTTAGATATGAACAATAAATCACAATCTTTTATACAGACCGATGCTGCTGTTAACCCAGGTAATAGTGGTGGTGCATTAGTAAATACAAACGGAGATCTTATTGGCATTAACACAGCTATCACCTCTAGAACAGGTTCTTATGTAGGCTACTCTTTTGCTGTACCTAGTAACATAGCAAAGAAAGTTGTAGATGATATTATTGAGTATGGTAATGTTTTAGAAGGAATTCTTGGAATTTCTACTCCTAAAGCAAATTCTAGATACGAGCTAGATAATGGTTTAAATGAAGTAGATGGTGTTTACATTGAAGATGTAACAGAAGATTCTGGTGCATTTGAAGCAGGACTACAAAGTGGTGACATAATTAAAAAAACAGATGAAGTAGAAATACATAAATTAGCTGATTTAAATGGCTACCTATCTTCTAAAAGACCTGGGGACACTATACAAATAGCAATTAAAAGAGATGATGAAGAAATTATAAAACCTGTAATTTTAAAAGAAAGACAAACTATTATTATAGAAGGACTAGGTCTCGAGGTTAAAAACCTTAATGATAAAGATCGTAAAAAATTTAAAACCAAAAATGGGGTAAAAATTATTGGCGTACCAGAAATATACAGAATGTATAATTTAGAAGGTAAAGTACTTATTGCTGTTGGTAAAAAAGAAATTAAAAATGTTTACGATGCCAAAAATCTCTTTAGTTCTATAGGGAAATACGGCTATACAAGTATTACTATGGTAAACGAGAAAGGCGAAAGAGAACGTCTTATCTTTCAATAAACTACATTAAAAAATTATCCTTTAAACGAAAAAAAATGCAGACTCAACGAATCTGCATTTTTTTTTGCAAAACACTTTACGAAAACGTTTGAAATATAGTATTTTTGCGCAAAATTAAATTCATTTTAAATCATATTTAATGAGCGCCAGTAAATCGTATGAAAAGGAATTAGCTTTTCAAGCAGACCGTAGAAAAGCAACTACAGAGTTTATCAAGATTGTAAGTAACCTGTGGTATGACAAGTCTATTGAAGTAGTTCTTTTCAAAAATCAAATAATTGATAGAAATGTTAGTGACATTATTAATCTGCATGAATACGCGGGTGAATTTGTACAAAAACCTATTTCAATTTTTGATTCTGTTGAAATTCTAAGAGCAATTAACGACATTAAATTACCTCCTGCTAAATTAGACATAGGTAAATTAACTTATGAATATCATGCAGATGATAAAAACCATAGCAACGTAAAAGCATTTGTTTTAGACAAATTAAAAGATGCTAATGGAGCTAAAACTATTAAGCCAAAAGACGTTGTTCTTTATGGTTTTGGTAGAATTGGTAGATTAGTTGCAAGAGAGCTTATGGCTAAAACTGGTAAAGGAAACCAGCTACGATTAAGAGCAATTGTAACTAGAGGTGCAGTTACCAAAGATATTTTAGAAAAAAGAGCTAGTCTTTTGCGCACAGATTCTGTTCACGGTCACTTCACCGGAACTATAGATATAGATGTAGAAAACAGTGCTTTAATAATAAATGGTACAACAGTACATATTATTTCTGCACAAAAGCCAGAAGATATAGATTATACTAAATACGGTATTATTAGTGCTTTAGTTATAGACAACACGGGTGCATTTAGAGATAAAGAAGCTTTAAGCAGACATTTAGAGTCTAAGGGTGCTTCTAGAGTTTTACTAACGGCTCCAGGAAAAGGCATTCCTAATATTGTACACGGGGTTAACCATTTAGAACACAATCCAGATACAACAAAAATATTCTCTGCTGCATCTTGTACTACAAATGCTATTACTCCAATATTAAAAATTGTAGAAGATTCTTTAGGTGTTAAAAAAGGACACTTAGAAACTATACATGCATATACTAACGACCAGAATTTAGTAGATAACATGCACAGTAAATACCGTCGTGGTAGAGCAGCTGCTTTAAATATGGTTATTACAGAAACTGGTGCTGGTAAAGCTGTATGCTTAGCATTACCAAGTTTAGAAGGTAAACTAAGTTCTAATGCTATTAGAGTTCCTGTACCAAACGGATCTTTAGCTATATTAAATTTAGATGTTAATACAAAAACATCTAAAGAAAGTTTAAATACAATTCTTAAGAAATATGCTTTAGAAGGTGATCTTGTAGAACAAATTAAATATTCTTTAAGTAACGAGTTGGTGTCTTCTGATATTATTGGTACATCTGCACCATCAATTTATGATAGTCCTGCAACAATAGTTTCTAAAGACGGAAAAAACATTATTCTATACATTTGGTATGATAATGAATATGGATACTCTCATCAAGTAATAAGGTTAGCTAAGTACATCTCTAAAGTAAGGAGATTTACCTACTATTAATCGATTATGTGTTGGAAAACTTCGTTGTAACTCATAAATTGAAGAAATTTATAGGTATAATCTTATAATTATCTTCAAGTTTCAGCGGAGTTTTTTTCTTATCTAAAAATATTAAATTACTTTAGCCGTCTTATTAGAATTTTTTAAAATAAAACACAATATGAAAGGCTTAAAGCTATTACCTATATTTATTGCTCTACTTGTATGGAACGTACAATATGCTCAAGAAGATACAGAATCTGAAGACGAGGAAACAACTTTTTCTTTAGAGAATGGAACTATTGAAACACAATTTGAATACGTTGCTAAAAAATCTGGTAATTATAGAGCTGCTGGTGTTAGATACGAAGTTGTTAAAGTTACTAATTTAGCAAAACTTAAAAGTAACGTACTAGACTCTTTAAATGCCTACGGAAAAACAGAAGCATCATTAAAAAGTACCATTAAGGAACACGAAACAACTATTGGTGATTTAAACCAAAAATTAGATGCTACTACTAAAAACCTTTCTGCTATAACAGAAGAAAAAGATAGTATGTCATTTTTAGGAATGCAAGTTTCTAAAGTAAGTTACAATCTTACCTTATGGTCTATAATTGGTGGTTTATTAACCTTATTACTCCTATTTATATATAGGTTTAGAAAAAGTAATGTTTTAACACAAGAAGCTAAAACAAACTTATCTGAATTAGAAACTGAGTTTGAAGATCACAGAAGAAGAGCTTTAGAACGAGAACAAAAAATAAGCAGACAGCTTATGGATGAACTTAACAAGCACAAAAAATCTTAATATAAAAAGCTCCTAATTTAGGAGCTTTTTTAATTTTATAGCTATGGTAGTAATACAAAAAGCAACTGTTAAAGACGTTTCTATAATAGCGCCACTATTTAATAGTTATAGAGTTTTTTACAAACAAGAATCTAACCTTGTTGCCGCTACAGAATTTTTAACAGAGAGGCTAAACCAAAATCAATCTTATGTTTTTATTGCTTTTATAAATAACAAAGCAGTTGGTTTTACGCAACTGTTTACTTCTTTTTCATCTGTTTCTCTAAAATCTGTTTTTATTTTAAACGATTTATATGTTGATAAAAACTATAGGTCGCAAAAAGTTGGTGCCTCTTTACTTCTAAAAGCAAAAGAGTTTTGTAAAGAAAAAAGATATAAAGGCATTGCACTAGAGACAGCTATAGATAACCCTGCTCAAAAATTATACGAAAGATTAAACTGGAAAAAAGACGCAGACTGTTTTCATTATTTCTGGACTGCCAATTAGCCAAATCTAAATTGTATATTTGCTGCCAATAATTTAATATGAGAATAGATATTATTACGGTTTTACCAGAGTTATTAAAAAGTCCGTTCGAGGCTTCAATCTTAAAAAGATCTATAGAAAAAGGTCTTGTAGAAGTACACTTTCATAACTTAAGAGACTATACAGACAAAAGTTACAACCAAATAGACGATTATCAATTTGGTGGTGGCGCTGGTATGGTAATGATGATAGAACCTATAGACAAATGTATTACCGAGTTAAAATCTCAAAGAAGTTACGACGAGGTTATTTATATGACACCAGATGGTAGTACATTAAACCAAAGAATGGCAAACAGTCTATCTTTAGTAGAAAATATAATTATTCTATGTGGTCACTATAAAGGTGTAGATCAACGAGTAAGAGACACCTTAATTACAAAAGAAATATCTATAGGAGATTACGTATTATCTGGAGGTGAATTAGGAGCAGCAGTTTTATGCGACGCAATAATAAGATTAATTCCTGGTGTTTTAAATAATGAAACATCTGCATTAACAGATACGTTCCAAGATGATTTATTAGCACCACCAGTATACACAAGACCTGCAGAATACAAAGGTTTAAAAGTACCAGAAGTATTACTGAATGGCAACTTTCCAAAAATTGAAAAATGGAGAGAAGACCAAGCATACGAAAGAACCAAAAAACTAAGACCAGACTTATTAGATAATGATTGATAATTTACAACTACTCTACGGAATTACCTCTGTATTTTATGCTATAATAGCCATTACAACAATTATTGGCTCAATAATTTATACAACCAAAAAAAGAGGAATAGCAGGTTTTTTAATGATTATAGGTAGCGTCGTTAATTTGTTTGTTATAATTGCACACCCTATTTTATCTGCACTAGCTAATACAGCAGAACTAGAGCAAGATCTTTTTCTGTTAATCAACTATAGTATAACTGTAGTAAACTGTATATTTTCTATTATTTTTGTAATCGGTTTTCTTTTAGCTATAATTAAACTAAAAAAAGATTCGTAAAATTATCTTTTAGCTTAAAAAACAGAAAACAAAACTTGCTATATACAATTAATAATGTATTTTTGCACTCGATTTAAAATTAACCTCTGGCGAAATCCGTGAACTGTTGATTTTAATAAACTTATATAAAAAAACATAAGATGGAAGCATTAATTAAATTTGTTGAAGACGAATTTGTTCCAAGAAAAGATTTTCCAAAATTCTCTGCTGGAGACACAATTACTGTGTATTACGAAATTAAGGAAGGTGAAAAAACACGTACTCAGTTCTTTAGAGGTGTAGTTATCCAAAGAAGAGGTAGCGGTGCAACAGAAACTTTTACAATACGTAAAATGTCTGGTACTGTTGGTGTAGAGCGTATTTTTCCTGTTAATTTACCTGCACTTCAAAAAATTGAAATCAATAAGAAAGGTAAAGTACGTAGAGCTCGTATCTTCTACTTTAGAGGTCTTACTGGTAAAAAAGCAAGAATTAAAGAAGTTCGTAAATAATACAACTTCTTTTATAATATTAAAAAGTCTACTTAACAGTAGACTTTTTTTTGTTAAAATAATTACCACATACACATTTTGGAAAGCTTATTTAAATAAAATGTTAAAAAAATAGGTTTAAAAATATATAATACTTATTTTTAAGTGTAATTTACTAAGAATATCATTTTTAATGATTAAGTGTTCAGTAGATTTCTATAAAGCAGCGTTCTTTATATTGTTATAAGACCTCATATAAACTAATTAATGCACATGCTTAATTACTTTAACAAATAGGCTTACAATGGGTTGATAAAACCTTATTGTAAACTTTTAATTTACGTAAAAAGATGCATATTCTTTATACTATATTAAAAGTAGTAACAAGAAGAAACATAAAGCATAGTTTGTTATAATAGAAAGTTTGCATTATGTTTTAAACGTAGAAACAAGATTGGCTGCAATCAATGGTTGCCGTTTTATAAAAAATATAAAACAAAAAAAAGCTAACAGATTGTTTCTAAAAGCCATATCAATGTATATAATACAATGATATGGCTTTTGTTTTTTATTGATTTATTATATTATAGTTAGCTTTTTAAGCAGTTTTTTAAAAATATCTCATTCCTTAAGAAAGCTTAAAATCGTATATTTGCTACGCTTAAAATAAATCATTTCAATATGCCAAAAATAATATATACAAAAACTGATGAAGCTCCTGCTTTAGCAACACAATCCTTTTTACCTATAGTACAAGCATTTACGAATACTACAGGTATTAAAATGGAAACAAAAGACATTTCTTTAGCAGCACGTATACTTGCTGTTTTTCCAGATTTCTTAACTAAAGAGCAGCAAATTGAAGATGCATTAGCAGAATTAGGAGAATTGGCAAAAAATCCTGAAGCTAACATCATTAAACTTCCAAACATCAGTGCTTCTATTCCTCAGCTTAAAGAAGCTATAGAAGAATTACAATCTAAAGGTTACGCAATTCCTAGTTATCCGGACGATCCTAAGGATGCTAAAGAAAAAGAAATTAAGGGTCGTTATGACAAGATTAAAGGTAGTGCTGTAAACCCAGTATTAAGAGAGGGTAACTCTGACCGTAGAGCGCCTAAGGCTGTTAAAAACTACGCAAAAGCTAACCCACACTCTATGGGTGCTTGGAGTCCTGATTCTAAATCACAAGTTGCTACAATGGCTTCGGGTGATTTTAAAGCAAACGAAAAATCTATTACTTTAGAAAAAGCAACAAATATTTCTGTTGTTTTAACAAAAGAAGATGGCTCTAAAGAAGTATTAAAAGAAAACTTAGCTCTTTTACAAGGCGAGATTATTGATGCTACTGTAATGAGTAACAAGGCACTTTTAGCTTTTTTACAAGAGCAAATGAAAGAAGCTAAAGCAGCTGGAGTATTGTTTTCTTTACATATGAAAGCAACTATGATGAAGGTGTCTGACCCAATTATTTTTGGTCATGCTGTAGAAGTTTTCTTTGCTGATGTATTTAAGAAATACGGTAAAGTTTTTGAAGAAAACGGTATTAGCCCAAATAATGGTTTAGAAAGCTTATTAAATAAATTAGATAAAATTTCTAATGGAGCAGAAATCAAGGCTGAAATTGAAAAGACTATAGAAAATGGTCCTGCTTTAGCAATGGTTAATTCTGACAAAGGAATAACAAACTTACACGTACCTAGTGATGTTATTATAGATGCTTCTATGCCTGCTATGATTCGTAACTCTGGTAAAATGTGGAATAAAGAAGGTAAAGCTCAAGATACTTTAGCTGTTATTCCAGATAGTAGTTATGCAGAAATATACTCTGCAACTATAGATTTTTGTAAAAAACATGGAGCTTTTGATCCTACTACAATGGGTACTGTACCTAATGTTGGCCTAATGGCACAAAAAGCAGAAGAATACGGATCTCACGATAAAACTTTTGAAATTACTAGTAACGGAAAAGTACAAGTAATAGATGCAGATGGTTCTATTTTAATAGAGCACAATGTAGAAGCTGGCGATATCTGGAGAATGTGTCAGGTTAAAGATGCTCCTATTCAAGACTGGGTTAAATTAGCAGTTTCTAGAGCAAGAGCTACAGGTACGCCTGCTGTTTTCTGGTTAGATGAAGAAAGAGCACATGATATTGAATTAATTAAAAAAGTAAATACATATTTACCAAATCATGATACTTCTGGTTTAGAGATATTAATATTATCTCCTTTAAAAGCTACAGAGTATACGCTTTCTAGACTTAAAGATGGTAAAGACACAATTTCTGTATCGGGTAACGTACTTAGAGATTACCTAACAGATTTATTTCCAATTTTAGAAGTTGGTACTAGTGCAAAAATGCTTTCTATTGTTCCTTTAATGAATGGTGGTGGTTTATTTGAAACTGGCGCTGGTGGATCTGCTCCAAAACACGTAGAGCAGTTTACAACAGAAGGTCATTTACGTTGGGATTCTTTAGGAGAGTTTTTAGCTTTAGAGGTTTCTTTAGAGCACGAAGCAGAAAAAACAGGAAATAAAGACATACTTGTTTTAGCAGAAACTCTTGGTGATGCTACTGAAAAGTTTTTATTAAATGACAAGTCTCCTTCTAGAAAAGTAAACGAACTAGATAACAGAGGTAGTCATTTTTACCTAACATTATATTGGGCAGAAGCTTTAGCTAACCAAACTAAAAGTCCAATGTTACAGACTAAATTTAAAGAGGTATACAATGCTTTAAAAGAAAATACAGATAAAATTCTAGAAGAGCTTATTAACGCTCAAGGATCTAATGTAAATATAGAAGGTTACTACTTACCTAACCCTACTATTTTAGCTGAGGCAATGAGACCTAGTAAAACATTCAACGGTATTATTAATAATATCTAATACATTAATAGACAATTTAAAAGGCCTTTTCATTTAGTTGAAAAGGCTTTTTGTTTTAAATAAATGTTAACTATTATTTTATAGGCTATAAAGTGGTTATTTTTACAAAAAACCATACCAATTATGCACAGACCGCTTGTCTGCTTTTTAATAATTGTATTTTCTTTTCAAGCCCTAGTAGCTCAAGAAAAGATTACATTATTTGGCACTATTACAGAAGCTTCTAGTAACGAAACCTTAATTGGTGTTTCTATAGCTGTACCAGAACTACAAACGGGTGTCATTACCAACGAGTATGGCTTTTACTCCTTAACACTTCCTAAAGGTAAGCACACGCTTATTATAAGTTATATAGGCTTTAAAGAAGTAAAAAAGGAAGTTGATTTAACTAAAGACACTACTTTAAATCTTCAACTTAATGAAGATATACAAGAGTTAAATGAGGTTATACTTACAGAAGATATAGAAAAAGTAAATATTAGAAAACCTCAGATGAGCGTAAACTCATTATCATCTAGCAGTATAAAAAAAATACCTGCAATACTTGGCGAGGCTGATGTTCTAAAATCTATATTATTATTACCTGGTGTTACTAGCGCTGGTGAAGGAGCATCTGGCTTTAATGTACGTGGCGGATCTGTAGATCAGAATTTAATTCTATTAGATGAAGCTACAATTTTTAACTCCTCTCACCTATTCGGGTTCTTTTCTGTTTTTAATCCTGATGCCATAAAAGATTTAAAATTATACAAAGGGGGCATTCCGGCTAAATATGGTGGTAGAATTTCCTCAGTATTAGATATATATCAAAAAGAAGGAAACAGTAAAGAGTTTAAAGCCAATGGTGGTATTGGTATTGTTTCTAGTAGATTGTTACTAGAAGGTCCTTTAAAAAAAGACAAAGGAGCTTTTTTAATTGGTGGACGTAGTTCTTATGCGCATTTATTTTTACCTCTTTTTGATAATGATAACAAAGCTTATTTTTATGATTTAAATACTAAGTTAAACTACAAAATTAATAAAAACAACAATCTTTATGCTTCTGGTTACTTTGGTAGAGATGTGTTTAGTATCTCTAATAGTTTTGTAAACACTTATGGTAACTCTGTTATAAACTTAAGGTGGAATCATTTATATTCAGAAAAACTTTTCAGTAATTTATCTTTAATTTATTCTGATTATTTCTATGGTTTAGAATTAGATTTTGTAGGTTTTAAATGGAATTCTGGCATCCAAAACTTTAATTTAAAATACGATTTTAAGCATTATCTATCTAACAACTTAAAACTAAACTATGGTATTAATAATACCTATTACAGATTTAACCCTGGAGAAATAAAACCCAACCGAAGCGACTCTGGTATTTTACCTAAAAAATTAATTGATAAATATGCCAACGAATTTGCCGCTTATATAGATGCAGAACATAAAATAACAAATAATTTAACGCTTCAATATGGTTTACGTTGGAGCAACTTTACAAGACTAGGACAAGATGAGTTATTTATTTATGAAAATGACCAAGCTGTAAACTTTAATTCTGATTTTCAGATATATGAAAGTGCAGAACCTATAGGAAAAGAACGATTTAAAAAATCTGCCCAAATAACTACTTTCAATAATTTAGAGCCTAGACTAGCATTATCATACGCTTTAAACAATAACAATTCTATAAAAGCAAGTTACAATCATATGGTGCAGTATTTGCATTTATTATCTAATACCAGCTCTCCTACTCCATTAGACGTTTGGACACCTAGCGGAAAATATATTAAGCCACAAATTCTAGATCAATATGCTGTAGGGTATTTTAAAAACTTTAAAAGCGGCGACTATTCTATAGAAACAGAAGCTTACTATAAAGATGTACAAAATAGAATAGATTATATAGATGGCGCAAACCTTATTGCTAATGACGCAATAGAGCAAGTAATTTTAAACGGAAAAATGAGATCTTACGGGTTAGAGTTTATGTTTAAAAAGAATAGTGGTAAATTAAACGGATGGTTGTCTTACACCTTAGCAAAATCTGAACAAAAAACTCCTGGTAGAACAGCTGCAGAAACAGGTATTAACAACGGAAATTGGTACGCAACTTCTTTTGATAAAACTCACGATTTATCTATTAATACTAGTTACAATTTAAATGAAAAATGGAGTTTTAATAGTAACTTAATTTATCAGACAGGGCAACCTACGAACTACCCAGTAGGTAAGTTTGAGTTTCAAGATTTAAGTATTCCTATATATGGTGATCGTAATGACCAACGCCTACCTAGTTACCACAGGCTAGATATTTCTGCAACATTAACTCCCAGAAAAAATAAAAACAGAAAATTACAAGCTCAATGGATTTTTGGTATTTACAATGTTTATAATCGTAAAAATGCCGCATCTATTAGTTTCTCTAGAAATGAAGATTCTGGTAATAATGAAGCTTTAAGAACATCTATTTTTGGTCTAGTACCATCTGTAACCTATAATTTTAAATTTTAATAGTAATGAAAAAAATCTTGTATTACATACCTCTATTATTATTTATCTGTAGCTGCGAAGATGTAATAGACTTAGAACTAGAGTCGTCTAAACCTAGATTAGTTATAGATGCACAATTTAGCGTATACACTACAGAAACACCTGTGCGTACAAACGGACTAATAAAACTATCTTTAACCACAGACTTTTTTAGCACAGAACAAAGTCCCGTTACTAATGCTACTGTTTCTATAACAGACCTTAATTCTGGCACCGTATATCCGTTTACATCTAATGGCACTGCTGGTTACTACCAATCTTTAACTACAACGTTTACACCTGAGTTTAACACAAGATATAAGTTAGATATTAATTACGATAATGAAGATTACACATCAGAAACAACTTTAATACCAACTGTACCTATAGATAATGTAGAGCAAGGTGATGGTATTCTTTTTGATGAGGACGATACAGAACTAATTGTTTCTTTTACAGATAATGTAAATAGAGACGACTTTTATATATTCGATTTAGATTTTGGTGAGTTTCTAACCACTTCTGATGAATTTTTTCAGGGAGAAACTTTTAAATTCTCATATTATTATGATGATTTATCTTCTGGCAAGGAAGTTGTTGTAAAAATAAACGGTGCAGACGAACAGTTTTTTAATTATATGGACTTAATTCTAGCGCAAAGCGGTGAAAGTCCTGGAGGACCTTTTCAGCCGGCACCATCAACAATTAGAGGTAATATAATTAATAGCACCAATGCAGATAATTATGCTTTAGGATACTTTAGTATTTCTGAAACTTACGAATATACTATTACAATAAATTAAAATAAAAAACTCTATGCCCACTACACAAACAGATTCTTTTTACAAAAGCATAAAGTTTTTTGGTATAACTGTATTACTTATGTTTACAGGTCCTGGCGCTATTTACGAAGCTTTTAAGAACGAAAACCACCCTTTATACTTACCAGTACTTATTCTTGGCTTTATACTCTCTGTGGCTGCTATGGGTTTATTTTATTATAGTCTTCGTTTAATGATGACTGCTATTTTTGGCAAGAAACAAAAAAAGTAAGTTTAAAAAATACCAATAAAACTATACTAGCGTTTATTTTTATAAAGTAGCCTACCTATGTCTAAAAAGAAAGTAAAAACTAGAAAAAAACCTATCTCTAAAATAATTTTTGCATTTGCTGCGCTACTTTCAATTTGGGGTCCTGTCTTGGTTTTTCAAAAATTATTTTTGAGTAAAATGGAGTATTACAATCCGTATAATAATGAGTTAGTATTGCCGCTTTTATTATGTATAACTTACGTATTATTATGTATGTGGTTTGTTCCTAAATTTAAAAAAGCAATTTTAAGAATTATAGTGTTTATTGCATTACCGCTAGTATTAATTTCATACATTTTTTTTGATATTGCTTACGCTAACAGAATAGAGTTTGGAAACTCTTGGACAAATACAGAAGTATTTTTAGAGCTCGTTTGTACACAAAGTTTTTTTATACCTTTATTACTAATTGGTATGTCTTTAAACTTTATAGTAAATCTATGGTATTTAAAAAGTAAAAACAGAAAATTATAAGAGGTAACACCATCAACTAGTTTAGTTGGTCTTTTCTCTTTTATAATTAAATAAAGTAAGTGCTGATTATAATAATAATAATAATATATAAAAAGCCTCTGCAGCAAATGTATTATTCATTTTACAGTATTAGACAAAAATTAACTCCCAATTTAGAAGCAAAAGTAAAATTACTTACAACTTATACTACTCTTTTTATTCTTATAAGATATGTCACGAAAATTATCAAATAAATCTTCTTAACCTTAATTTAATTTAAAAGGAATTTTAAATATGTAATCTAGCAGTAATTTTTTTTAATATTGCTGAAACACATGTCATCAACCAAAATAATAATACCTTTTTTAATTGTTTTAATATGCTTTAAAATAACTGCACAAACAAAAAAAGTAGAAATAGCTTTTTTAGCAGATATTCATTTTCAGGATTTACATGGCTCTTTTAACGATATTAATTACAATGGCATTAAAAATCCGCATAATAACAAGTATACGATATTAAGAACAATGCAATCTCAATTAAACTCTACAAGAATATTTAATGAGAACTATTTTGCTTTTAAAACAGCTCTAGATGACATTGTTAGTAGAGGCATTACTTATGTTGCATTACCTGGTGATTATACTGATGACGGGCAACCAATACACTTAAGAGGGTTGCAGAAAATACTAAACGAGTACAAAAACAAATACGGACTACAATTTTTTATAACCACTGGCAATCATGATCCTGCAGGACCATACAAACAGGAATCTGGAAAAAGCGATTTTTTAGGTGCAGAAGGTAAAAATCAACCTATATATAGTAAAAAAGGGATGTATGTATCTAAAAAAAATGAACATCCTGTATTAATTAGTAATGATATTGCTAAAATGGGATATACAGGAGTACTTAATATTTTAGGTGAATACGGTTTTAATGCTATGCCTAATTATAAATTTTGGACCACTCCGTTTGCTACCTATAACTACGACAATTACTCTTATAAAAAAGCACAAGTTGCATCTAACTTAAAACTAAGAACATATACTACTATAGACAGTTTACAAATGGTAGATACTAGTTATTTAGTAGAGCCTGTAAACGGTATTTGGTTACTAGCTATAGATGGTGATACGTTTTTACAAAAAAAAGATGGCAGTTTTTCTAGTGCTAGCGTGGGTTATAACAACACTATAATACATAAAAACTACTTAATTAAATGGGTAAAAGATATAGCTACAGAAGCTAAAAAAAAGAATAAAACATTAATTGCTTTTAGTCATTTTCCTATGGTAGATTTTAATGATAATGCCACTAACGACATTAAAAATTTAATGGGTAAAAACAAATGGCAATTAGAACGTGTTCCTATAAAAGAAGTAGCAGAAACTTTTGCCGATACTGGCCTAAAAGTACACGTAGCTGGACATATGCATATTAATGATACTGGAGTACACAGGTCTAAAAAAGGAAACTTATTAGTAAACATACAAACACCGTCATTAGCGGCTTACATACCCGGTTATAAAATTTTAAAAATTAATAACAGTAGTAGCATAGAAGTAAAAACTGTTACTATAGCCAATACAGAAAATTTTAAATTGTTATTTGATTTGTATAAAGTAGAATACAACAAACTAAAACTAGAGCACAATAACAATGTTTGGAACAAAAAAATACTAGAGGTTAACACCTATAAAGATTTTACAGCTTGGCACTTAAAAGAACTTATACGTTTACGCTTTTTACCAAATGATTTTCCTGTGGATTTAAATATATTTTTAAGTAATGTTACTGGTGAAGAGTTATTACTTCTTGCTACAAAAAATAATGAACAAGACTTTTCTAAAGCATTAAAAGAAATGCGTTACAATACCAAAGCAAGAAAAAATCAATTAAAAATTATTGCCAACTCTTTAGCTAAAAATAATTTAAAAGCAAAAGATTTTAGAAAATGGAAAGGCTTAGATTTAGTTTTTGATTTTTATAAGCTTAGAAATGCAGATGAATTGGCTTTAGAAGATATTACCGAAGAAAAAATAAAGCAGTATAAATTTATTTACAACGCAATTACTTCACAAACCAAGTATATTAATAAAGAAGATACCACAGCCAAACAATTACTTTTATTCTTTAAAATTTTTAATTCGTTTTTAAATAGCGAACCTTCTAACCACTTTAGTATTAATTTAGAAAACAATACTATAACAGACCACAGTAAAAACATAAATTAACCCATAGGTTTACAACCTGTTTTAAAAAGTTAATTTAAAGATAACATTTGCATAATCAATTTTAAACTTTAGGGTCTTTAATTTACAAGAATTAATTCCAGAATTTTTTTGTCCCTATGAAAACCTCCCAAGAATTTGAAGATATCTATTCTAAACATTGGGAAAAACTTTATGCTTTTTCATTTAAAATTACAAGAGACAGCAACTTATCTAAAAACATTATACAAGACGTATTTACCAATTTATGGGAGCGTAAAAATAGCTTAAATATAAACTCTGTTGAGCATTTTTTATTTAGAGCAGTAAAAAATCAAATTTTAAAACATTATAATCAAAATAGTTTTAACACTACTTCTATAGATAATGACTTTGATAGTTTTATTGTTGAATCTCCTTTTGTTTCCGAATCAGATTTATCTGAAACCGTTTTTCATATTGTAGATAAGCTACCTGCAAAAAGAAAAGAAATTTTTTTAATGAACAAGCTACAAGAAATGAATGTAGAGCAAATAGCAGAAGAGCTAAAACTATCAAAACAAACGGTTAAAAATCAATTATCATCTGCAATTAAACAGCTTAGACTAGAGCTCAAACAACTTAGTTGGTTACTATTTCCGTTCTTTTTTTAAAAAAACATTTCACTTAATGTTTGCTTAAACTTTTGGTAACATTTGCCAATAGTACTAATTACTTGTTTTGGGTACTTACCTATATAAAACAAGTTTATGCAACAGAAAAAAAGCACTGTATTAAAAAAACTTATTGCAAAAAGCGCCAAACAAAAAACTAGTGCTAAAGAAGAAAAGCTATTACATACATTTTTAAAAAAAATGTATAATCAGTCTGTATGGGATACAAATAAAATGGGTAATGCAACTTTTATAAAAGATGATATCCGTTCTAAAATTATACTTAAAGAAACTAAAAGCACAAAAACTAATATATATAAATATGCTGCTATAGCAGTTACAATACTTACGCTTGGTGGCATACTATTATCTACTTACAAAACTAACCAGCCAAGTTTTGTTACTGTAAATACTGGTGCTGCAATAGACTCTGTTTTTTTAGCAGATGGCTCTACCATTTACCTAGCTCCGGGATCTAGTTTTAGTTACCCTAATACATTTACCAATACTACAAGAGAGGTTAACCTAATAAAGGGCAATGCATTTTTTAATATTGCTAAAAACCCAAATAAACCATTTATTATAAACTCTGGAGAATTGGTAACAAAGGTATTAGGTACTTCTTTTCATATAGGCTTACAAAAAGAGCAAAGCAAAGTATCTGTAGTTACTGGCAAAGTACAAGTAAATTACAAAAACAACCAACAACAATTAGTATCAGGGCAAGAAGCCCTTGCTACAAGCAACTCTTTACGCAAACAAAAATCATCAGTTTTAATGACTTCTAACTGGTATACTAAAGATTTAAACTTAACAGAGGTATCATTAAAAGAAACTTTAGACTTATTAGAGATTAAATACAATGTAAAAAGTGCAATTAAAAATAAAGATGTATTGGCACTTAAAATAACACTATTTCTAAAGCAAAATGCTACACTAAATGAGATTGTTGAACAATTAAATTATATAACCAATTTAAAATTACTGTATGAGAATGAAATAATTACACTTAAAACCAATTAAAGAAAAAACCGCAGTTGCTACCAACAACTACGGCTAAATTTTCAAGTATTATTAACTAACACTTAAATTAATGTATTTTAAAAATATTCCTTTTAAATTAAAAACCATACTTTTTTTTGCATTATCTGCAATTTTTTGCCAGACAATACAATCTAATAATGGTGTTTACAAAAAACAAAATATAACTGTAAACTATAAAAACACAAATTTAGTAACTCTTTTAAAAGAGGTAAGTAACCAAACGGCATATAATTTTAGCTATGGAGAAGATATTATAAAAGACAAAAATAAATACACAGTATCTTACCAAAATATTAGCCTAGAGTCTGCCTTAAAAGACCTAAGTACAAAGGCTAATTTTAATTATAAAGTAACAAATAAAATTGTTTTAATTAAAAAGAAAGCTACATCTAAAACCATCAGCAATGTTCAAAAAGAAATAACTGGTACCGTTGTAGATGAAAACGGAGATCCTTTACCAGGTGCAACCATTCATGAAGTAGGAACATCTAATGGTGTTACTACAAATTTTGATGGAGAATATGCTATAACTGCTACTACCGGAAGCATTTTAAAATTCTCTTATATGGGATATAAGAGTAAAGAATTAAAAGTTACTCAAAGTATTGTAAATATTCAGTTAGAATTAGATGCTGCTGAGTTAAATGAAGTTGTTGTTGTAGGCTACGGTAGTCAAACAAAGTCAGATGTTACTGGAGCTGTAACGCAACTTAAAGAAAGTAGTTTTAGACAAGGTATTAACACATCTCCAGATGCTCTTTTACAAGGTAAGGTTGCTGGTGTTAGGGTTGTTAACGCTAGCGGAGAACCAGGTGCTGGTATTAACGTTACAATACGTGGTGTGGGGTCTATTAGAAGTGGTAGTAGTCCATTATTTGTTGTAGATGGTGTACCATTAACTAATGATAATGTTAGTCCGTCTGGTAGCAATGTAGGTTTTGGTGCTTCTAGCGCAAAAAACCCTCTGAACTTTTTAAATACTAGTGATATAGAGTCTATTAACGTACTTAAGGATGCTTCTGCTTCTGCAATATATGGTGCAAGAGGCTCTAACGGTGTTGTAATAATTACCACAAAAAAAGGTAAAGCAGGTAAAGGCTCTTTATCTTTAGACTCTTACATTGGTATATCTACGGTTGCAAACAAAATAGACTTGTTAGATGCTAATGAATATAGAAATGCACTAACAGACCCTACTTTTGACCACGGTAGCTCTACAGATTGGCAAGATGTTATTTACAGAACAGCAATTACAAAAAATAATGTGTTGTCTTATTCTAAAGCATCAGAAAGTGGCAATTACTATGTTTCATTGGGGAATATGGACCAAGAAGGTATTGTTAATAATAGTGAATTTTCTCGTACTTCTGGTAGAATAAACGTAGAAGAAAGCTTTTTAGACAACAAACGTTTAAAACTAAAAGTTAATCTTACTGCTAGTGAAACTAAAGATAATGGTGTACCAACTAGTGATGATGGAGGCTCTAATGGACAGTTAATTATACACACGTTAATGGCCAACCCAACAAGGCCTGTCTTTGATGAAGACGGAGCATATACTAACTTTAATATGAATGCACATTACAATCCTGCATACCTATTAAGTATTTATGAAGATGAAACAAGAACGCTGCGTGTTTTAGGTAATATAGAGGCTTCATTACGCATTTTTAACGGCTTAGAGTACAAATTAAATTATGGTGTAGACAAGTCAGTAGCAGAGCGTAACACTACGGTTTACCCTAACTTAACAGATTTAAATCCAACAGGTATGTATGTTCAAAATAACTTAGAGTCTCAGAGCTCTTTGTTAGAGCATTACTTAACATTTAATACTACAATAGCAGATAAACATAAGCTAGAAATTTTAGGTGGTTTCTCTTATCAAAAGTTTGAACGTTCTGGTACGAGTTTTAATTATGATAATTTACCAGAAAAAGGAACTGGTGTTAAACCTGTATACAATCCAACATCTAATAACTCACAAATAGACATTAATGGTTTTGCTCAAGAAAACGAATTACAATCATACTTTGGTAGATTAAATTATTCTTATGACAGTAAATACCTTTTAACGGCATCTATGCGTGCAGATGGTTCTACTCGTTTTGGTAAAAACAATAAGTACGGGTATTTCCCTTCTTTTGCATTGGGTTGGAATATCTCTAAAGAAGATTTTTTAATTAATAGCAATGTAGATAATTTAAAACTTAGAGCAAGTTGGGGACAAACAGGTAACCAAGAGGTACAAAATAAAATAACTCAGGCTAGTTACGCTATATCTGGTGCAGATGGTTATTATTTGTATGATGATCAAACACTAACTAATGGTGTTTCTGTTTTAAGAACTCCAAATCCAGATTTAAAGTGGGAAGTAGTAACACAGTACAATCTTGGTGCAGATTTTAGTTTATGGAACAGAAAGTTATATGGTTCTTTAGATTATTTTAAGAAAACAACTACAGATGCTATTTTAAATATCCCATCACAAGTATTAAGCCCTACTAACAATATATGGGTTAACATAGATGGCGAGATTGTAAATAACGGATTAGAATTTATGTTAGGTTCTAACATCATATCTACAGAAAATTTTAACTGGGATGTAGATGTAAATGGTGCGAAACTAAAAAATGAAATTAAGAATTTACCTGTTTCAGAAATTTTATCTGGAACTATATCTGGTCCAGGACAATCTGGTGTATTAGCTAATATCTATAAAAGTGGTTACGCAGCAGGTTCTTTTTATTTACTAGATCATACAGGCTTTAACGCCAATGGAGAAGATGTATATAGAGATGTTAACAATGATGGCAATATTACGGGTGATGACAGGATTATAATTGAAGGTGCTCTACCAAAATTCTCATACGGTTTTAACAGTCAAATGAAGTATAAAAATTTCGATTTTTCTTTTTCAATTATTGGTCAAGCTGGAGGGTATTTGGTAAACAATACAGGCTTAAATGCTTTAAACATAAACAATTTAGCATCGGACCGTAACGTGTCTAAAAAGTACTACGAGTCTGGAGCTAATCAAGAAAATTCACCTCAATTATCAACTTTGTACTTAGAAAAATCAGACTTTATAAGACTTAATACAGCTAGATTAGGATATAATTTAAAGTTGAACAATCTAAACTGGTTAAATGGTATTAATTTTTATGTTACTGGACAAAACCTTTTAACCATTACCAACTACTCTGGTTATGACCCTTTAATAAACAGCCAAAAAGCAAGTGGTGGCAATCAATCTTTAGGTATAGATTACTCTAGCTATCCAGGTTCTAAGACATTTATATTAGGGGCAATTTTAAAATTTTAAAAGATAATAATGATGTATAAAAAAATAAAAATAGTAGGTATAACTTGTCTGTTGCTAAACTTTTTAATTACAAGTTGTACAGACCTTGAAGAAGTTGTTTTAGATGAAGAATTAGGAGAAGAAGTAGCAGATCCAGAAGGAGTATTAGCTGCTGCTTATGATCGTTTAGGTGATAAAACATTTGTAGACCATGGCGGTGTATTTGCCTTACAAGAGTATTCTACAGACATTGCAATGCTTGCAACAAGAGGTAGTGACTGGGGAGATGGTGGTAAATGGCGATCTATGCATGAGTTTACTTGGACACCAGATAACAGTATAGTAACTGGTAACTGGAACAACTTAACAAACGGTATAACTAGAGCATTAACAGCCGTAGAAAGTATTAACCAAACAGAATTTAGTGATAAAGAATTGTTTTTAGCAGAAGCAAGAGGTTTGGTGGCTTTTTATACCTATACAACCTTAGATTTATTTGGACAAGCACCATACAGAGACCCTTATGGAGGAGACCAAACTATACAAATTTTAAAAGCAGAAGATGCAATAGATGACTTAATTATAGAGGTAGAAACGATACTTCCTAACTTAGCATCTATAGGAGAACAAAATACGTTTAACGGTAGGTTTACTAAAGAAGCTGCTTATGGCTTACTAGCTACAATGTATCTAAACAGAGCTGTTTTTAAAGATAGATATAATAGTGGTTCTACCTTTAATTTTACTGAAGCATCTTTAGAAGCTGGTAAAACAGATATGGATCAAGTAATAAAATACACTTCTTTAATTGTTGATTCTGGTAAATTTAACCTAGAGTCTAATTACTTCTCTAATTTTTCTATTAATAACAATCAAAGTTCAGAAATGATATTTGCAGTAGTACAGCAAATAGAAGCCGTAAGATCTGGTGACAATGACTTTGGGTATGTTTGCGTAGCTCGTAACCAAAGACCTTCTCCTTCTAATAGAGGAACAAATGCAGCTTGCACTACTCCAGAGTTTTTTGCAACATGGAACAATAATCAAGACGACCCAAGGTTTTCTAGAAAATATCAATACACAGATGGTACTTGGTTTATGAATGATGGTTCTGATGTTAGCGTACCTGCAGAAGATATTGTACCAAATTCAGATAATTTACCTTGGTTTCATTTTAATAGTGGCTTTTTATACAATCAACAATATGGTCCTGTTTTAGATGGTAATGGTGGGTATATTATGACAAGTGATGGCCGTATAGAAGTATCTTCTTTAGTAATGGAAAAAAGTGCTACTACACCAATGAATTTTACACCAGAGTTAGATTTTGATAATCCTGTGCAAGCAATTTTTGCTCAAGACCAAATAAACCGTGGAGCACGTATTTTTAAGTTTGAATATGATCCAGAATCTGGTAACGGAAGAAGTAAAGTAGATATTCCTTTATACCGTTTAGGCGGAATTTATGCTATGAGAGCGGAAGCTTACCTTAGAAATGGGCAAACTGCATTGGCTTTAGATGATATAAATATGTTAAGAACTAGCAGAACTAGAGAATCTTTATATGGTAACACTCCTGGCCAAGCGCTTACTAGTTTAAATGAAGAACAACTGTATAATGAAATTGGATTTGAGCTGTATTGGGAAATGAAAAGAAGACCACAAATGATACGTTTTGGTAAGTTTGATGAAGCTTATACTGCAAAACCACAAACGGAACCTTTTAGACGTATTTTTCCTATACCACAAGAAACTACAGACGTAACCGAAGATTTTACACAAAACACTGGTTACTAAGTAACCATAACTTGCTAATTATAGTTTTTTAGTTTTTTTATTACCTCGTTAAGTAATTAGCAATAAAGCCAGGCAAATTTTGCCTGGCTTTTTAAATTTTTAACCTCTATTACTGACATATATAATACAAAATTTAGCGACCTTTAAATCTTAAGCTGAATAAATAAGTTTACAATATCTTCTAAAAAAGTAAAAACCAGAAAAAAACCTATCTCAAAAATAATATTTGCCTTAGCTGCGCTACTTTCAATTTGGGGTCCTGTCTTGGTTTTTCAAAAATTATTTTTAAGTAGTATTAAATATTACAACCCGTACAACAACGAACTTGTTTTACCTTTAATGTTTTGTCTTTTATACATTTTACTTTGCATATGGTTGGTTCCTAAAATGAAAAACACAGTTTTTCAAAGTATCTTTTTTCTACTAGCACCACTTCTAGTAATCGCTTATGTCTTTTTTGATATTGCAGATACTAATAAAATTGAATTTGGTACAATATGGACAGCAATAGAAGTTTTTATATCCTTAGTTTGGAGTAAATCCTATTTTCTGCCTTTACTTATAATTGGGGTTCTTTTAAATTACATAAGTAATTTATGGTATTTTAAAAGTAAGAATAGGAAGTTATAAAAGGTAACACCAGTAACTAGTATAGCTCGTCCTTCTATAATTCTATTAAGTCAAAAACATTTTATAATACATTCTCTTGTAATAGTAAAGATCTATTAGCATTACTAAAAACTAGTAACAGAGCAATACTTTTTTAAAGAAGGTAATATTCTGCTCATAAAAGATATAATAAGCTTATTCTTACAAATTTATAGGTTTTATATTTGATTATATTATTAATTTTTCAAATTTTACTACTATGAAATTACAAAACTTTACAAGAAAAAAAGTAATACAAGCCTTTTTGGTGCTCTTTATTACTAGTTCTAGCGTTGGCTCACTATTTGCTCAAAATAATGGATCTAACAAATTACCTTCTGCCAGATCTGAAAATGAATTTTTTACAGATAATTCTTCTAGTATTCCTAATTCCAGAAAAGAAACACTTACAAATATATCTGGAGACGATTCAGCTACATTACAAAATCTAATAAACAACTTATCGCAGCAAGGTAATGGCATAATTACAATTCCTGCTGGAACTTGGCACTTTGGAGAAATAGAGATGAAGTCTAACATACATTTACGTATACACCAAAATGCAATAATAAAACCAACCATTAATTCTAATTTACCAAACTACTCTATCTTTAGAATAGGATATACTAACTATAAGTCTACCAATGTAAGTATTAGATCTATAAGTGGTTTATTTACAATAGACTTAACGGGACTTGCACCAGAAACTAGAATAACTCCTTTTAATGTTAAAGAAGCTGAGAATTTTATGGTAGCAGGCTGTAACGTAAAAGATAAACAAACTATACACGCTACATTAAACTGCTCTGCTAGTCAACGTGGTGGTGTTTGGAGAGGGCCTATAAATGGACTAGTAAAAAATATTACTGTACAAAATGCTCATGGAGGCTATGGTGCTATACAAGTTAGAACAGGAGAAAATTTATTCTTTAAAAATATAAACTCCTTATCTGGTGGCGTGTCTTTACGTATAGAAACTGATGATGTATCTGCATCTGGTGGAAGAATTCCGCAAAATGTAGCAATAGCAAATAAAATATCTGGTTATAATATAAGATGTAAAGATGGCAATGCTGCTGTTATGATACAACCCTGGGGAGCAAAAAATGGTTGGTTTGATGTTGAAAAAATTGAAGCTATTGGTTGTATGGCAGCAGTAAGAATAGATAAAGCATACGTAGAGCTAAATGCTCCTAGCATAGGTACTTTTAGCAACAAATCTCGTATTACAGATATCACTAAAGTTACATATGGTGTTAAAGCACAAGTTAAGCAAGGCGTATTTCCTTGGGTTCCATGTAACCTAAGAACAAATAGAAATATTTTAAAACCCAACCCTATTCCTAATATGGAAACATATCATCAAGGACCAAGTATAGCCCCTGTTTTGTACAGAGCATCTAACTCAACATCTTCTAACGATCCTAGGTTGTATACTGTTAATATTCCATCAGAAAATGCTATAAGCTCTGTTACTACTGGTTTTCCAAACAATTCTTTAATTATTTCTAGAGAAAATAATCAAGTTGGTACTTGTACTAATTCTAATATAGTATCATCTGAACTAGAAGAAGAAGTTAAAGTGTATCCAAATCCAGTTTCAGGAAATAATGTAACCATTGCCGTTAAATTAAAAAAGCAAGGTAATTTAGACTTACGTGTTTACGATTTTAATGGCAAATTAGTTTACAATAATCAATTAGGAAATTTTAATGCCGGAAATCAAGAGTTTACATTTACAAAACAAGCTCTAAACATTAAAGAAAAGGGTATGTATATTGTAGAAGTAAGTAGTAATAATACTATTCTAAAAAAACATAAGGTTTTGGTTAAATAAACTTAATACAATAAAAAAGCCACCTATTAGGTGGCTTTAATTTTTTTAGATTACAATGAATTTATAACCATCTCCTTCTGAGAAGTAAAGGTTCTTATGGTTTTTCTTAAACCAACTTATCCACTCCTTGTCCGTTTTAAATGTTTGCTTAGTATATCTTAATAAAATACGATAAGCCATTTCTTTTTTACTCTTATCCTTAAGCATTGTTATTGCTTTATCTAGTAATTTAATATCATCATTTGCTATACCAAGAGATTTTGCATCTTCATCTAAAATCATTTTGTACCAACCGTACTTCTCTGGATAAAAATAATCTAGGTTTTCTTTATAATAGTTTTCATAAGCAGACCAGTCTTCTCCAAATTTATCTTTTAATTCTTGTGATTGATGACGTATGGTCCAAGCCCTAGTTTCTTTTCTAATAGGCATTTTTAACATCATTTTTTCCATATCAGAAAGCTCTTCACCAGAATCTTTTCTCTCCTGTAACTTTAATTTATTTTCTTTCGCTTGTACAGTATCTTTATTAATGTAATGTAACCAAGCTGCAGAACCTTTGTCTGACAACGTCCATTGTTGCTCTCTTAAGTACTTTTTTAACTGTACTCCCTTATTTTTTTTTGTGACTTGTTTTGCCCCTTTAAATGGCGCTATGTAATGTATAGAATTTATAAAAGCTAGTTTAGCATTTTCTGTCATAAATTCTGGTGCAGCAGCAAAGCCCCAATGAAAAAAGTTTGCATGACGACCAATAGCAGTTGCCTCTATACCTTTATCACAAGTACCACTAGAAATCCACTCAGCATCTATACCATTATCAAAATTATATCCAGTAGAAACTAGTCCAATTGGAAATCCTTTACCATCTCTATATCCTTCTGTTTGCATACGTAACATTGGCATTTCCTCCCCTAAATTACGTCCACCATAACGCACTTTATAATTACCTGTTAAAGTAACATCTTCATAAGCAACATTAACCTTATTTGGCGTATTAAAAATAGGGTGATCTAATTTCATAGAATGCGCGTGTGCATCTAAACACAAACACAAATGATCTATTTTAAGTTGTCTTCCTTGACCAATAAATGCAGATGGCTCACCTATCATAATTGTTGCAGCCGAGTACGAATTTGATAAATAAGTAGGTTGTGTATATACTTCTTTTCCTGCTTCCTTAATAAAAACCATTCCACCTTCTGTTAATTTAGGTAAATAAGCATCTATAATAGTGACATCAAATTTAGCAGACATTTGTTCTTTATAATCCTCAGCATAAACTACTATAACATTTTTAAAATAGTTTTCTAAAAAAACTTTAAAATCTGCAGTTCTTCTTTTCTGTAAACTTTCTGCTCTTTTAGGGTAAGCTGTTATAGACAAATCTCTTTTAGATAAAGGTTTCTCAGGATTAACGCCAACATAAAGCACTTTTAAATTAGATTTTTTAACAACTTTTTTACTTAACGCAAGGTTACTGTAACCTGCATTATATACTAGTGAGAACACTAATATTGTAATAACAATTTTTAAATTTTTCATTTTTGTTAGAATTATAGCGTTAGTATTATTTCTTTTTTAATTGGAGGCAAGCACATATTAACATCGCAGCTTTGATAGTAAATCCAACATGTAACTGTTGATCCTTTTATATCTTCTCTACTTAATGCTATGTTTTGTTTAAAATCTACTTCTCCTACGTACACAAACAAGTCTTTTTTCCCTGGATAAGCTTCAGGCGAAGGTTTTTTCATCTCCCCTACATTTACAACTCCTTCTGGTAGTTCTATTCCTATTTTAGAATTAATATATGGGTCTTTAGGAGATACATAAGCGTATATATGAAACCCCTCTAAAATCTGTGCTCTTAGGACAACTGTTTTAACCAAAGAATCATCAGTATCTAATAACATTGCGCCAACACTAACAGGGTCTAACATTGTTGGTTCTTCTAGTGGTATTACAATTTTATTTTCTTTCCCTTGCGATTGTACTGCTGTATAAAACAAACATAGAAACACAACCATTATTAGTTTTTTATTTCTCATATCTTAATATCCAAATAGCTCTTCTAATTTTTCATCTAGACTTTTATCTCTTAACTGGCGTGCAATAATTACTCCATTTTCATCTAACAAAAATGTTGTTGGAAGAAAAGGAACTCCATATTGTTTAGCTATTGTACCATAACTTCCGTTTCCGCTTGGATCAACATCAAAAACGTGATTCCAAACAGTCTCATCTTCTGCTATAGCTTTTCTCCATTTATCTTCTTGATCTGCAGTACCAACAGCAATTACATTAAAACCATCTTTTTTGTACTTAGCATATACTTCTTTTAAATGAGGAAAAGAAGCTCTACAAGGAACACACCAACTAGCCCAAAAATCTACAAAAATGTATTTTCCTTTTACACTAGAAAGTGCTAGGTCTTTATTGTCTAAGGTTTTTAACGTAAAATCTGGAACTTTAGAACCTTCTCCAAAACTTTCAAAAATTTCTGTATATGTTTTTTTGAAATATTGATACATTGCTGTTTTTGTAGCGTCACCTTTAAAAAGTGGGTAGATCTCTTTCATTTCCTCCTTAGACATACGCCCTTCACTAAACTGAAAACTTAATACGTAAGAAGAAACAGCAGATGTAGGATTATTTTTTACATAATTAATCTTAGACAGTTGGTACTCTTTTTGTCTCTCACTAGATAAATGATTTAAAGAAGCTAATTTTTTTTTAACAGCATTAATTTTAGCTTCATCTTTAGAGTTATAAGCATCTGTCATTTCTTTACGCAAAGCAACCAAAGGTCCATACTTTTTAGCGTTAAAAATACTTTGTGCTTTTTCTTTTTCCGCTGCAAAAGTATCTTGACTTTTAGATCCACTTACTTCTGCTTCAAACTGTCCATATTTGTCTGCTTTTTCAACATCAATAGTCAAAGATATATTGCTATTTTCTAGAAAAAAGCCTCCCATTGTATTGTATTTTTCATTTATAGAGATACTTACCATATCAATATAATCTACAGTTCCAGACATTTTAAAATGACCATTCTTTATTTGAGCACTATCTACTACAACTGCTTTTGCAGATCTATCTACAATGTTAGGTCTTATAATTTTAACCCAACCTTTTTCTACTCCTTTAACTGTACCAGTTATAGTATATCCTTTACTTTTTTCTGATGCAAAACTACTACTTACAGTAATAATGGTAAAACACAACAATAGTAGTGTACTTATTTTATATCTTGTTTTCATAAAAACTGTTTTATAAATTAATGTCCAAATACTTCTTTAAGTTTCGCATCTAATTCTTCTTTAGATGGATTTCTTAAAATTATTTTTCTGTTGCTATCTACTAATAGTGTTGTTGGTAAATGTGGTACACCGTAAGATTTTGCTACTGGACCATAAGCGTGGTTTTCACTAACGTCATAAACGTGGTTCCAAGGAGTATTATCTTCTTTTATTGCCTTCTTCCACTTCTCTTTTTCATCTGCAGTACCAACACCTACTATTGTAAAACCTTTATTTTTATATTGTTTTCTTAATTCTTTTAAATGAGGAAAAGAAGCCCTACAAGGCACACACCAACTAGCCCAAAAGTCTACTAATATGTACTTGCCCTCTACCTTAGATAAGGTTAATTCATCTCCTTGAACTGTTTGTAATGTAAAATCTGGTGCAATGTTACCAACACCTACATTCTCAAAATTATCTTTATATATTTTTGTTATGAATGTTTTAAAAAAAGTGGCCTTACGTGCATCCCCTGTAAAAAGCTCATAATATTCTTTTAACTCTTCTCTAGACATTCTACCCTCTGTGTACTGAACTCCAAGAACATAAGGAGCTACTGCAGAACTTGGATTTGCCTTAACAAAATCGTATTTTATATTTTTATACTTAGCCGTTCTTTCCTCTGCTAAACTTTGTAAACTCTCTTGCTTCTTTAAAGCTTCATTTATCAACTCTTCACTACCCTCTTTTTTGGCTTTAGCAAACATTTGTCTAACCTCATTAAAAACATCATATTTTGGATCTTTAAAAACAGCTGAGGCTTTTTCTTCTATTTCTTCATACTTATCTTGCCCCTTAGATCCTTTTACATCTAATGCAAACCTATTATTTCTGTCTTTCATCTTCTCAATATCCGCAGTGATCTCTATAGCACTATTCTCTAGATAAAAATTTGACGTATATTCTCCTAATTCTAATGTTACCATATCAGGAAAAGCGATCTCACCAGTAAACTTAAATTTACCGTTTACAATTGGTACACTGTCTATAACATTAATCTTGTTTTGATTAAAAATTTGATAATCTGTAATTTTAGCATAAGAATTATCTAACCCTTTTACAGTTCCTGTTACAACATAACCATCTTCTTTTGGCTGCTCTTTTTTCTTGTCTTTACAAGAATAAAAAACAGTACTTACACATATTATTGCAGCCAATATTTTTATTGCTGTTCTCATATTTTAAATTTTTATTTTAATAATTCTTCTAACATTTCAAAAGCTTCTTCTCCACCTCCAACAAATCTTTTAACAATTTTTCCTCTTCTATCAAGAATAAATTTGGTTGGAAAACCTTGTACATTAAATCTGTTTACAAAATTGTCTGGTGTATTTGCTTTATCACTTAAAAGCTGTAACCACTCATATTCGTTTTTAGCTGTAAATGCTTTAATTTTCTCTTTAGTATCTCCAGAGTTTATTCCTACTACAACCAAATTATCTTTATATTTTTCTTGAAATTCTTTTACTTGTGGCATTTCTGCTACGCAAGGCCCACACCATATTCCCCAAAAATCTATTAGCACATACTTACCTTGTAAAGAACTTATATTAAACTCTTTACCAGATAATGTTGCTGTAGTTTTTATTGATGGTACAGGAGAACCATCTACAGTAGCTTTAATACCTTTTATACGCTCGGCAACATTTTTATAATCTGGGTATTCTGCTAAATCTGTAGATAAAGAATTAAATAACTCCTCTGCCTCCTCATTAGTTACTTGTGTACGTAACATTAAATCGTTTAAATACCAAGCAGAAGCTATAGAATTAGGATTGCTTTTTATATGTTTTTTTAAGGCTTCTATAGATTTTTTAAAAATTGTTTCTGCTTGTTTATCGTTTGCCTTTATTTTCACAGAATCTGTCTCATACGTATTTTTTACAGCTAAGTTTCCCATTTGGTTATACATTGGGTACATTAACTTGTTTACTGCTGCTAAACTGTTATTAAATTTATCTCCGCTTGGGTAAGCATCCATAAAATCTGTTGCTTCACCTGTTACAGTAACATTTGCTCCTGGAGAAGCATAAAATGTTAAGTATGCACATTTTACAGGAAACATTCCACGGCCACCTTTTGGTTTCTTAAAAAGTTTATCATCTGGACCATTAAATCCTGGGTAAACTCTAATTTGAGACAATTCTGAAATAGTGCTAGAAAAATTAAATTTACCATCTACAACAATTATTGAGTCTGATGGTGTAGTTCTAGTATACTCTTTATCTGGATGCCTGAAATATAAATTACCTACTAACCCTTTAATTTCTCCTTTTAAAGTAAATGTATTTTTAACGTCTTGCGCATTAATATCATTAGAAAATGATACTAATACAATAGCAAGTAAGAATGTGATATTTTTGAATAGTTTAGACATAATGTTAGAATAAAAATGTTTTAAATGACGAAAAGTTATTGAATAAGAACCCTATACCTATTATGTTTTGTACATACAAGTAGTCTTTAGCATAAAATAAAAAGGAAGCAACCAAAAAGGTTACTCCCTTTACCTATTTTTAATATTGATTTTGTTTTAAAACACCGCCAGAGGCTATAATATCTGTCTCTGGAATTGGGCGAGCAAATTTTCTAGAATTTTTATCTAATGTAAAATTAATAGGTGTTTCTGATGATAAAACTGTACCACCGGTATATGGGTAAAAAGTTCTACTTAAAGTAACATCATCAGTAGCTACTTCGTTATTATTTAATCTTCTAATATCATACCACCTATGCACAAAAGGCATTTCTCTTCTGCGTTCTTCTAATACTTTAGTTAAAGCATCTTCTTGTGATGTTGCAAATAAATCTCTAACATTGGCAGGCGCACTTGCATCTATTCTATATCCTCTTAAAATATTTGCAGTTTGTATACCATCTGCCCAAGATCCTTGTCTTACTTGGCATTCTGCTTTTATTAATAACATTTCTGGTACAGACGGGCCACTTAAAATATCTGACTTAAAAAAGAAAATATAACCAGGATAACTAAATGCAGGGTTTACTGCTCCTCTATCATACGTATAATCTTCTACAATATGATATTTGTAACGTAAGTCATAATCTTGATCATAAATACCTAAAAGATCTGTTGATGGGTAATAGTTCCATGAATAATTACTTAAAAATCTGTAGTAGTAAGATTCTCCCCACTCTAACTTATCTGTAGGAATAGTTTGCAAGTCATGCGTATAAGGATAATCTATATTTACTACCTCAGGATCTGGGTTAAAAATAGTTACAGGATTTGGTCTTGTAGAAAAGCTCATATCTGTATTATAATCTCTTAAAAAGTTATGCAAGTCTAATGCGTCTTCTGCATAAGATTGTGCTTTAGTGTAATCATTTAATGCTAAATAATACCTAGCTGCAAAACCTAAAACGGCTACTGTACTTGCTCTCCAAGTTCTGTTTTGACCATTAATAACCTCTAAATCCATATTTAACTCTAAAGCTATTTGTAAGTCTGTTTCTATTTGAGCATAAGTTTCTTCTAAAGTAGCCCTTTCTATATTTTCTTCAAAACTAGTTGTTTGTTTTAAAGGTAAGCCTAACTCTGCTTTATTGCCATTAGTGTATGGCAAACAGTAAATATTTGCCATTTGAAAATAACTATACGCTCTTATAAAATGAGCTTCGGCCTTTAATTGTTGTTTTTGAGTTTCAGATCCAGAAACATCTGATACATTTTGCAAAATTAAATTTGCTATAAATATTTTTTTCCACTCTTGTGTCCAATATGGTCTAGTTGTAGTGGGTAAATATTCTGTATCCCAAGTGGCATAATGTACATTTGTTGTTGATATAGAAGCCGGTATACCATCAAACAAATCTGTGGTTAGTGCAAAATCATCTGTTCCAAAAATCAATTCAGATGCACCTTCTGCTGCAAAAGTGCTATAGTCATTTAACAAACTCTCTAAATGGTCTATAGTTTCTGGCACTACAGATGTTGATTTTGAAGGGCTTTCCTCTAAAAAATCATTACAACTAACAGAAGCACCTACTAATACAATGCCTAATATATATTTATAAATTTTCATAGTTTCCTTAATTTAAAAGTTAAAATTTAATCCAAAAGTTAATGAGCTCTGCAAGCGTAAACCTCCTTTAGGATATTCAGGATCTTCTCCAAAATCATTAAACAAAATAGTACCTACGTTGTTTGCTTGTGCATAAAAACGCATACTATTAACACCCATTTTTTGAGTAACTTTTGAAGGTAAAGAGTATGATAAACTTATTTCTTGAAATCTTATATGTGATGCATCTTCCGTTAAATAATCCATATAAGGATAATAACGTTCATAAAAATAGTATCTACCTTCTTCCTCAGGAATAGGGATAATGCTGTTTGGGTCTCCATTAACAACCTCACTATATTTTTCATTTATTTGAGAATTACCTCTTATAACACTTGGGTAATTAAAGCTTTGTCTTTTAAACACATGACCAAATTTACCTGTTACAATAAATGAAAAATCAAAATCATAAATTTTAAAAGAGTTTCTCATACCTACAGTTGTAGGAGCCACAAGTGTACCTTGTGCTTTCATAAACTCTCTAGAGTCTCCTTGAGCAAAATTAATTACTGTAACAGCTTCTCCGTTTTCTCCAATAACAGATGGTTTTAGCACTGGGTTAGCTTCTGACCCCACATTGGTTAAACCTGCGTACTGAAAAGACCATAAAGTATTTGCATCATAACCTTCTACATAAGATGTTGTAGGACCACCATATAATTCATAAGATTGGTAATTGGTTTTAAAAAAACTATTTATTTCATTTTTATTGTGTGCAAAATTTACAGAACCAGACCAAACAATATCATTATTTTTTATTGGTAATGTTGTACCTAAAGTAACCTCTATACCCTTATTAAGCATTTCTCCATTATTAAACTTTTGGTTAGTTGTACCATTAACAGATGCTATAGATTGATTCACAATTAAATCAAAACTTTGCTTATTGTAAACATCAACAGATCCAAAAAGTTTACTTCTAAATAATGAAAAATCTACTCCAAAGTTTAATGTTTTTGTTTTTTCCCATCTAAGTGTTGGGTTTCCAAAACTAGAAATAGTTGCCGTATTTTCTTGTGTAAACACATTTAAAGATGGGTTTACATTAATTAATGGTTTAAAAGAAGTAGACCTATCTACATTACCATTAAAACCGTATGTTGCTCTAAGGTTTAACCTGTTTAACCAAGTAGCACCAGTTAAAAAGTCTTCTTTATGCGCTTTCCAACTACCACCTACAGACCAAAAAGGGTTGTACCTAAATGAAGGGTCATCTGTTATTAGGTTTGATGCATCTGTTCTGTAACTACCTGTTACAGTGTACTTGTTATTAAAAGTATACCCTAAGTTACCAAACAAAGAAAAGAACCTGTTTGTATACTCTTGGTATGTAGTTGTTGGTGTTATATTAAACGGATAAAAGAAACTAGCATAACGTAATGGATAACCATTCCACATACTTGCAGTTTCTACAGGATTTAATAGTTCTGATGATGCTAAAGTTTCATCATTATAACCAAAAGAATCTGGGTGTATTGTACTAGTTGTTACTCTGTTAGACAGCTCTGTACCTGCTATAAAACTTATAGTATGCTTGTCTGCAAATGTTTTATTAAAGTTTAACTGATTTCTAAAGTTATATGAATTTACTGTTGTTTCAGATTTTTTTAAAACACCTCCTGTAGGCACATTCTGTGTTGGAACGGTATTATAATCGTAATTCCAACCAGATGTTTCATTTACAAACTGACGAACATCAAACGTTTTTTCATTATAGTAATTATCTACGTTAGTCTTAAAAATTTCATATTGTATTTTAGAAGATACAGAAAGGCCATCTATAATTTTAAAATTTAAACCTGCCTGTATACGGGTATTTAAACTTTTTGTAGAAAAATCTCTGTTTTCTACTTCTGTAATTGGGTTGTAAGACCAATCTGAATATGGAAAAGCTTCTGTAGGCACAAACATATCAAAATTTGGTTGGTAATATTTTAGGTATGATAAATCATTATAACCACCATCTTCATTAACCAACATATCCCAAGGAGCTAAAGATCTTATTGTACTAAGCATATCTCCTTCTCCATATATATTTTGCGTACCAGAGTTATTTCTTACATCTCTGTACTGAAACATACCCGCAAAATCAAAATCTAACCTATCATTTACTTTTATTTTACTAGTATAGTTTATAAGGTATTTATTTTGCTCATCTCCTTGAAAAAAAGTGCTGCTATCCTCAAACAATAATGACAAGTTGTTTTTCATAGTCTCACTACCTCCTGCTACACTTATGTTATACTGCTTTGTTATTGGTGCATTAAGCAAATAATTTTCTATTTGGTCTCTATTATTTAAACCAGATAAAGCAGCTAATTGAGCATCTCTTTCTTCATTAGTAATTCTCCCTAAACGAGCTTCGTTCATTGCTGTTAAAGGCAATGAATATGCCTGTAAATTAAAAACTGTTCCTCCTTGAGGTCCGCCAATAATACTACCAAAGAAATCCGAATCAAAAGAACGTTTTTCATAAGCAATAATATCACTTGCCGGAGCAGATGCAATAATATAGTCTAAGTCTAACTTGCTAGATGTTTTAATAAATGTATTAGCAGATATTGTTGTTTTACCCTGTTTCGCTTTTTTTGTTGTTACAACAATTACACCATTTGCAGATTTTGCTCCCCAAATAGATGCTGCTGCTGCATCTTTTAAAACAGTAATGCTTTCTACGTCGTTAGGGTTAATAGTTTCAAAACCATCTTCTATAGGAAAGCCATCTAAAACAATTAAAGGTTGTTGGTCTGCAAATAAACTAGACTGACCTCTTATTTGAAAATCTATACTACCATCTGAATTAATTGTACTTTGTAAACCCGCAACCATACCAACTAATCTTTCTGATATACTAGATGCCGGCTTCTCTAATTGACTTTTTTTAATTGTCTCAAAAGCACCAGTAGATCTCTCTTCTGAGATTTGCTGATAACCTGTAGAAATTACTGTAACCTCATCTAAAACATTTACGTTTTCTTTTAAAACTACATTAATTACACTTTCATTTTCCTTAACCTTTATTTTTTGAGTAAGATAACCCACGTAAGAAAAACTTAATACATCACCTGCTTTGGCTTTAATTAAGTAATTACCATCAAAATCTGTAGTAACACCATTTGTTGTACCCTCTACTAGTATTGTTACACCTAATAATGGTGACGTATTTTCATCTAACACCTTACCAGTTATTTGTAATTGCTGATTAATAGATGAATTGCCAGGTTTTTTTACTATTACAATTGTTTTGTTTGGTAAAAACTCATAAGACACATCACTATTTTCTAGTGTTTTATCTAATAATGCATTAGCCTTTATGATTCCTTTATGTAGCGCCACTTTTGGATAAGCATCAAAAAAACCTTCACTATAAATAAACTTATAGTCGGTTTGTTCCATTATAATATCAAAAACCATATCTACACTAACAACAGCATCTGCTTTAATATTAATTTTAGCATTCTGCGAAAGCACATCTGTAGTTGTGAAACTAAAAATAGTGGTACACCATAAAAGGATAAAAGCTTTCATAATTTTCAATAGTAGTTTCCTTCCGGAATGGAAGAAAACATTTTTTAATTTAATTTTCATAAATTTGAGTGTTTTTTGGTTAGTTATTAATTAATCGAGATTCAAATAAAAACGGGGGATAAAGTGTTATTCTTTGGACGGCATAAACTTTGTTCCCTTTATTTTATGTAAATAATTCTATTTTTTATTTCATAGGCATTTATATTACTTGTGTTTTTAATAATTTGTAAAATTGTTTCTATATCCTGTGTTTTTCCCAGTACTCCTTTAAAATTAATATTCTCTAGCTTTTTGTTTTCAAAAACTACATCTACATCATACCATCTAGATAGTACTTTCATTATTTCTTTTAAAGACTTATTTTTAAAGTTAAAATGACCCTGTCTCCAAGCAATTTCATTTTCTACATTAACATTATAAACTTCTACTTTTTGAGCAATACCATTGGCTATTACAGCTTGTTGTCCTGGCAGCATGTCTGCATTATAAGCTCCGTTTTCTAAAACAATATGTCCCTCTACCAGAGTAGAATAAATAAAAGATTCATCTTTATAAGCTTTAATGTTAAATTCAGTTCCTAAAACAGCAATGTTTTGTTGGTTTGTTATTACATTAAAACCATCTCCATTATGATTTTCACTAGAAGAAACATCAAAATAAGCTTCTCCATATACTAATTCTACAGATCTAGGTTCACCTTCTATAAAATGAACAGGATATTTTAACTTAGACTCAGAGTTTAACCAAACCTTTGTGCCATCTGCTAATTGCAAGGCAAACTCCCCGCCTCTTGGTATTGTTAATGAGTTATAAATTAATTTATCTTTTTTACCTTCACTAGATACGTAAGTAAGTTCTTCTCCATTACTTGTTGCAGTACCTAAATTTACTTTTTTACCGTTTTCTAAAACTATTAAAGATCCGTCTTCTAAAGAAAGTGTTGCTTTAGTAGAACCAGCCTCTATTTTATTAGCTACAACAGTAGGTGCAACAGTTGTTTTGTTTAATAAAGAAGATTTAAAAAACAATGCTGTAATTAATACTCCTGCAAACATAGCCGCCGCCGCATACTTTACTAGCTTAATAACTTTTGCTGTTCTTACCTCTCTTTTATGATCTGCAATTGCTTTTAACAATACTTGTTTTGTTTTTGTAGAGTCAAATTTTTGTAATGCAATATCTGCTGCAACATTTACTTTTATAAAATCTTCTAGAACCTTTTGGTTGTCTAAATCTTGGTTTAGTAACTTATCTAAACCTTCTAATTCTTTTTTAGACGACTCCCTTGTAAGATACTTAGCTATTAATTTATCTAGTTTTGAAACTTTTTTCTTCATTATATTTCTAACATATATATCTTAATACGTAAGCATTTTACATAACCCTAACATTTTATTAAACTTTTTTATATATTGGCAACATATTTAACCAATTATTGTCTTTTTATATGAGTCCCCCATTAAATAGCGACATTAATTTTATAAATGCATTAAAGTCTGGTGATGCTTCGGCATACAATAAATTAGTTAACAACTATCATCAAAAACTTTGTGTTTATGCCTATAACCTTGCCCACGACCGGAGCGAGGCAGAAGATATTGTCCAAAATGTTTTTATGAGAGTTTGGCGAAAGAGAGATAAGTTAAAAGCTGATTTTTCTTTACAAAGCTTTTTATACAAATCTGTTTATAACGAATTTATAGATCACTACCGTAAGCAAAAAAGTGTTTTTCCGTTAGAGAAAAAATATTTAGACGCATTTCATACCTTAGTTGAAGAAACAGATGTCTCTTCTTTTGATATTCTTATAAAAAAAGTAAAACAAGAAATACAAAATTTACCTCCAAAGTGTAAAAAAGTATTTTTATTAAGCAAACAAGAAGGTTTAACCAATATAGAGATTGCTGAATATTTAGAAATTTCTATTAAAACGGTTGAAGCACAAATTACAAAAGCCTTTTATATATTAAGAACTAAGATCAATAAAACAGATAGCAACGTCTTTTTGTATTTATCTGTTCTAAAATTAAAAAAAGTACTTCTCTTTAAAAGCTAAAAGGGTGTAACAAAACTGCTACACCCAATTAACTAAAAAACGAATTACTAAAAAACTATTTTTCTATTTCTAAAACTTCTAAGATTTTAGAAAATACTTCTGTATTTTCATAGACACCAGAAAAATTAGCAGAATATGGTCCATATGCAAATATGGGCACCATAGCTGCTGTATGGTCGTGTGTTACAAAACCTCCTTCTATTTTATGTGCTACCATATTACCTCCAGAAACACTTAAACCTCCTGTTTCGTGATCTGCTGTAATAATAACCAAGGTTTCTTTATTTTTATCTGCAAACTGTATTGCTTCTGCTATGGCTCTATCAAAATCTATTGTTTCTGCAACAACACCTTCTGTATCGTTATAATGACCAAAAGAATCTATCTGTGCAGCCTCTACCATTAAAAAGAAAGGTTTGTTTTTATTTTCTAAAAAACTGATTGCTTCTTTTGTTGTTTGGGCTAGTAAATTACCTCTACCGCTTTTTATAGATTTTACACCTCCATCAGCTAAAAAAACACCTAATTTATCTGCTTTATTTTTATTGATTTCCGAAATATTATTCACCAACGTAAACTTTTTATTCAAGGGTAGTTCTTTATATAAGTCTGCCCCACCTGCAGCAAAAAAATCTAAATCTGTATTCAGTAAATCTCTTGCTATTTTTTCTGTTTCACCCCTGTCTTTTTGTTTGGCGTAAAAGGAAGACGGAGTAGCTCCTGTTATTTGATCTGTTGTTATAATTCCGGTTGAAAAATTAGCCTTAGCTAGTATATCTACTAAAGTTGGTAGCGGTCTGCCATCTATAGCTGTACCAATTGCTCTATTATTTGTTTTTTGTCCTGTAGCAATAGCTGTACCAGCTGCTGCAGAATCTGTAATTAAATCGTCTGCAGATTGCGTTTTTATTAGTCCAACAGATTTAAGTTGTGTAAGGGTTAAGCTGCCGTTATTGGCTAAAACGGCAGCCGAAATTTGAGATAACCCCATACCGTCTCCAATCATTAAAATTACATTTTTAATTGGCTTTTTACTACCATCTAAAGCATAAGTAGGTTTGTAAACATTAGATGTAATTAAAGCTGTTGTAGTACGGTTTTTTAATGTTTTTACATAACTAACACATTTGTATGGCATATCTGTATTAATAACATCTACACCAAGATCTATAAAGGTTTTCCACGCAGTTTTAGAATCTGGTGTTGCCCAAAAACGGAAAGGTTTATTAAGTTCTTTTGCTTTTTTAATAGCAGCTGTAACCTTATCATAATCTGTATGTGTTAACCTGCCTTTACCATTCCATTCAGAATATTTTTTAAAACTAGTACTAACCATTGCTACCTTCTCCCAATCTTTAGAGTCTAGTGTATTACTAAGTTCTTGATGATCAAAAGAAATAAAATCAGGATAATTACTATATGTATTTTGCTTAGGTCTATTTCCAGATATTATAAATTGTATATTTTTATCTGTAGTAAGCTGTGGATATTTGGCTAAAACAGAAATCACTTTTTTTAAGGTTTTCTCTGCATCAGACTTAATATCTATCATTAAAATTAAAGGAGATGTACCCATCAACTTATTTTTAACTACCTGCTGTAAAGGATCTATATATAAATTTTGTAATGTATTATTCTCTATAATTTCATTCTCTGTATGTGCAACGTATAAAGCACCCTTTTTTAACCAAACGTCTGCTTCTAAAATATTAGCTCCGCTAGAAAAAGCATTCCAAAAAGGTACATTCTGCAAATAATCATTATGAGAATGAATAAGAATTTGATTCTCTTTTTGAGCAAAAGAAATCATTGAAAAAAAGCCAACGGCAAGTATGATACATTTTTTTTTAAATGCGAACATATAATTGTATTATAAAAAAGGTGCTGCTTTACCACAGCACCCTTTTTGTGTTAAAAAAAACTAATTTAAATTCTTATTTTTACCAACCTTTATTTTGTGGTATACCAGAAGATTCTATTACTGTATTTGGTATTGGCCATACGTTCATATAAGACGCATCAAAATTTCTTGCAGGCCATACTATTTCTGACGTATAAGGAGAATCTGGATTAGACCTGTCTGTATGTATACGACCATAAATAGGTTCTGCATAAGTTGTTGCTGCATCTCCCCAACGTACCAAATCAAAATGTCTGTTTGCAAATTCACCTGCTAATTCCACTCTACGCTCGTGCTTAAGATCATCCATAGTTGCATTAGTTATTGGTGCTAAACCAGCTCTATCTCTAACCATATTTAATGGTGCATCTCCGTTTTTACCATCGGCAATTAATGCTTCTGCTTTCATTAATAACACCTCTGCGTAACGCATTAATGGTACATTGTAAACTGTAGTTGGGTTATCTCCGTTTGTATTTAAATATTGTCCTATTGGGTCTTCAAACTGAAATTCGTACATATATTTATTAAACTGAAATCCAGATATAGAATTTTCAGACTGATACCTTCTATCTTCTCCAAAATATTTAAAGTCGTCACCAAAATTTAAGATAGTAACACCTCTACGTACGTCTCCTGCTTCATACTCATTATATAAACCTTCAGATGGTGTATAGTAACCCCAGCCGTTGTATTTACCCCAACCTTTGTTCTCTAACATTACACCTGTTAAAATACTACCACGGTCTACACCAGAGTTTACAGACCAAATGTACTCGCTTGTCCAGTTATTTAAATTACTGTGTAATTCTCTGTAATCTACCTCTGGATTATCTGTATCTATTAATGCTCTACCAGAACCAGAAGTTGTTACTGCATCTGCATACTTAACTACCTCTGCATTTCTAGAAGCATCATAATTAGACCAGTACAAATTAGTTTTAGCTAAATAAGCTAATGCTGCATCTTTATGAGGACGACCATAATCTGCACCGCTATAATCTGTAAATAATGGCAATAGGTCTGCCGCTTTTTTAAGATCTTCTTCAATTTGCTTGTAATTTTCTACTACAGATTCTGGTCTAGAGTACGTACCTCCTTCATTAAACATATTATCTACTGTAATAATTGGCACACCTCCATTTACATCATCACCATAAGTATGTGCAACCCAGAAATAGCTAAAGGCACGCATAAAATAAGCTTCCCCTAAGACACGGTTTTTTGTGCTTTCTGATATTTCCATTTCTGGAACATTTAATAAAATATCATTAGCACGTCTAATAATATTATAACATTTAGCATAACAAGTAGAGGTGTAACTACCCTCACTACCATCTATATTAAAATCTTTAATAACGTCTGCCGTTGCTTTAATACGACCAGTTATCATATCATCGGATGCATTAATGTACCAGAAAAAACCTCTACCAAACATTTCTTGGTCTCCCATTAATTGGTATAAACCGTTTGCTGCTTGTACAGCATCCGAATCTGTTTTCCAGAAACTTTCATTAGATACTTTTCCTAGCGGTTCTAGGTTTGTAAAATCGTCTGAGCAAGAGGTTAGGTTTAAGCCTAAAACACCCAATGCAATTAATCCTAATTTTTTATATGTATTTTTCATTGTATTCTTTGTTTTGTGTGATTATAATGACAACAATAACCCTAATGTAAATGTCTTAGCTACTGGATATTTAGCAATATCTAAACCTTTACCACCAACTTCTGGGTCTAAACCAGAGTAGTTTGTAAATGTTACCAAGTTTTCTCCTGACACATACATTCTTAATGATGATCCTTGCGACAACTTATCCATAACTTTATTGCTAAAAGTATAACCTAGAGATATATTTTTAATACGTACATAAGAAGCATCTTCTAAATACCAGCTAGATGCTGTACCAAAGTTTTTATTATCATCTTTTGTAGAAATAATTGGTATAGATGCATTTGTGTTTGTTGGCGACCAAGCATCTAATACTCTGTTATCTAAGTTGTAACCAGACAAGGCTGCGTTATATGTTGTAAACTTATAACCGTTAAAGGCTTTTACACCACCTACACCTTGTAAAATTATACCTAAATCGAACCCTTTATAATCTAAGTTTGCTCCTAAATTATAGGTTATTTTTGGTTGATAAGAATCGAAATACACACGATCTTCTGATCCTATTTTACCGTCGTTATTGGTATCTTGAAATTTAAAATCTCCTGGTTGTGCATTAGGCTGAATTAAGTTGCCATCTTTACTATGTGCATCTATTTCTGCCTGTGTATTAAAAATTCCTAATTGCGGAATTAAATATGGGGTGTATAATGCGCCACCAACTTTTGTTTGGTAAGGTACTAATACACTTCTAACATTATCACTATGGTAAAATACATCTTGCCCTATAGATGCATAACCGTCTAAGTTCTCTAATTCGTTTTTAATAGACGTTGCATTGGCATTAATACTATAATTTAATTCGCCATTTGTATTTGTATACGTTGCAGAAACTTCTAGACCTGTATTTTTAACCTGTCCGCCATTTACATCTGCAGGATCTATACCTTGATTTACATCTGCTAAACCAGGAATAATCATACCTTTTGTAGTTTTCTCAAAATAATCTACAGTTAAACTTAAACTGTTATTAAATAAGGCTGCATCTAAACCAATATCTAAAGATTCTGATGTTTCCCATTTTAAGTTTCTGTTTGCATTTCTTTGTACATAACTACCAACAGTATCAAAATAAGCACCATTTTCTCCCATAACTACGTTACCACTAGCTACTGGCACATCAAAAGGATAATAACCTCTAATAGACTGTATATTTCCTATTTCTCCCCAAGATGCTCTAAATTTTAAATCGTTTATTGCATCTACATTAAAGAAAGATTCATTAGATATTCTCCATCCTGCAGAAACCGATGTAAAAGTATCCGTTTGGTTTTCTTCTGCTAACCTAGAAGACTCATCTGTACGTATACTACCAGAAATATAATATTTGCTTTTGTAATTATACATTACCCTACCAATTGCAGACGTTAAAGCTTCCTCAAAAGGATTGTTACTTGGTTTATTTAATAACTCTGCATTTTGTAAATACTGATTGAAAGATTCTTCTGATGAAAATCCTGTACCACGTAAAGAAATAAAATCTCCTTTTGTGTTTTGTGCTGAGTAAATTGCCGTAGCATTTAAACTATGATCGCCAAAGGTTTTGTTGTAGGTAAGTTGATTGTCCCATATCCATTTATTTTGTGTGCTATTTTCTTGCAATAATGTATTCTGACTATTGCTACGTCCTAACTCTGGAACACGTGGATAAAACTCTTTTCTTTTACTATCTCTGTAAGAATAAGAGTAGCTAGATTTAAATGATAAACCATCTAACAAATCATACTTAAAATAAACGTTTGCATTTATAAATGTACTTGGAGATTCTTTAGTTGGTCTTAATAATAATGATAATGGGTTGTAAACATCTCCATAAGCACCAGCAAACTGAGACAAACTCTCTGGAACTACACCCGCAAAACTACCATCCTCATAACGAGTTGGTGATGCAGAAGGCATATAAATAGCATTTATAATTGTACCAGAATATGGGTTATCTGTGTTTGTACCGTACGCCTCATCTCTAGAGAAATAAATATTCTCGCCTACTGTAATTTTATCGGTGATATTAAAGTCCGACTTTAACCTTAAACTATAGTTCTGAGAACTTGTGCCCTCTAAAACACCTTCTCTGTCTCTAAAAGCAAAAGATGTATAATAGTTATACTTATCTCCTGCCCCACTTAAATCTACATTTAAGTTATTTACAACTGCATCTCTAAAAATAGCATCTATCCAATTGGTACGGTTTTCTTGTCCGTAAGGATTTTGTGCTGCATCGTGGGCAGACTGTCTTGGCGTACCTGCATTATCTGCTGCTAAATTATATACTTCTGACTGTTGTTGTGCCGTTAATGGTGTTGGTAAATTAGCAGCTGTTTTTATACCTGTATAATAGTTAACACTTAACCTTGGCTTACCAACTTTACCTTTTTTAGTTTCTATAACAATTACACCAGATGCCGCTTGTGCACCATAAATTGCTGCAGATGCTGCATCTTTTAATACAGATATAGAGGCAATATCATTTGGGTTAATCTCTGGTCCGCTATATGGTAAACCATCTACAACTACTAATGGTGCTTCTGAGTTTAATGTACCAATACCTCTAATTTTAATACTAGCAGTACTTGTTGGGTCGCCACCAGAACTTAATACTGTAACACCCGCTATATTACCTTGTAAAAACTCTTTGTAGTTTGTAACAGGTCTACTTGTAATTGTCCCCACATTTGTTGCTGAACCAATTGCAGAGGTTAAATCTCCTTTTTTAGTAGAACCGTAACCAATTAATACTACTTCGTCTAAAGAATTAGTAGCCTCATCTAATCCTATAGATACTGTTTGGTTACCAGAGTAAGCAATTTCTTTGCTTGCAAAACCTAATGAAGATATTACTAACACTCCATTTTCTTCTTTTAACTCTAATAAAAAGTTACCATCAAAATCTGTTGCAGTACCTGTTGTAGTTTTACCTTTAATAGTAATTGCAGCTCCAGAAATTGGCATTCCGTCTGCGTTAGACACTACTGTTCCTTTTACTGTAACCTGCGCTAACATGGTAGATAAACACCCTAAACTGAGTGTTAGGAAAAAGTATAATTTTTTCATTTTAATATATAGTTTTTGTTTTTTTCAAATGTATAGTAAGACACTTTCTAGAGGGGGTAAAATTGTTTCAGTGAGGCGGACTTTTAGTACAAAAAAGCCTTTGTAAGCATCAAAAAAGAGGACTTTTATTACAGTAACATTTAGCTAACACACAGGTAATCCTAAGCAAACAATGACTCTTATATTTTTTGCTCTTTATATGTTTTAGGACTTACTCCAAAATGCTTTTTAAATGTGCGTCCAAAGTATTTACTATCACTATAACCACACTCAAAACCAATTTCTGAAATATTAAACTTCTTATTCTTAAGTAGATATTCTGCTTTTTGTAAACGCAAAGATGTTATTACGTCAGACGGTGATTGCCCTAAATGTTCTTTAAACAATCTGTAGCATTTAATTCTAGATATTTCTAGAATAGAGATTAGCATTTCTATATTAAACGATGGGTTTGATAGTTGTTCTTTAATTATCTCTAAACTGCGCTTTAATAATTTCTCGTTACCAGATTGCAAATCGTTTTCCTCTGTTAATATTTTAAATATCTCTTGCTGAAACTTATTATGCCCGCGCTCTAAGCTTCTGTTTATTAAAGAAGTTATTTTATTGGTAATAAAACTTTGACTAGCCGGCAATTGTATAACTACATCTATTCCAAACTCTAATGAGGTCTCTTGTAATGCATAGTTTATTTCTTCTGATATATAAACTAAAGGAACTCTATCCTTTTTAGGAATCTCTTTATATTTTTGTAAAAAATAAGCAGTTTCTTTTGTAAACCCTATTTGATAAAAAACCAAAACATCTATACGTATTTGTTTTAAGGCTGATGATAAATTGGTTACCAAATCATCAAACAAAAGATAATTATCATCATTCTTTAATAATTGATTAGCAACTTCAAAATTTGAAGCATCTGTAAATACTAGAATATTATTTTTATTAGGCGGAAGCTTTTCTTTTAGATCTAAGTGTTTCCAAGAAATAGTCTCTACAGCCTTTACATTTTGCTGCATTACTGCTACTGGTAAACTAAACTTAAAATTAAAAAGTTGTGTGTTTTCTATATTACAAGCACCATTAACATCTTTAATTAAAACCAAAAATGCTTTGTAATACGGACTGTAGTTTAAAATGTTTTTTATATTACTTTGTAAAACAACACTAGTAGAGCTGACACTAAATTCTAGTTGATTATCTACTAAGCTTACAGCTACATCTAACGTACTTTTAGCTTCAGAATACTTAATAATATCATTAAAGATATATTTAAGTAATAGTTTAAAGCGCAATAAATCTACTTCTACCCAAGCAATATTAGAATCTAACTCAGCATTAAAATTTGCATTATTTTCTTTAAATTTTTCTTGTACGTTTGTGCAAATTCCTTTTAAAATAGGAAGTAAATTAACAGATGTTAGTTTTATTTCTCCTAACTCCTTAATATGGTCTAAATAGTTCCATTCTGATACTAAATCTATTATTTTACCTGACTGTTCTACCAACTCTTTTTTTATAGAATCGTTATTTTTTATATCGTGCGACGATTTTAAAATAATAGACAATGGCTGCTGAAACTGAGATAAAACAAAGGTTTTAAATTTATCTACTTCAAAATCTTGATTCTTTAAATTATTATGCAAATTCAATAAGCTTTCTTTCTGAAGCAGAATTTCCTTGTTTTTATCGTCTAACTCCGTATTTATTTTTAGTAAATCTTCTTTTTGTTTCTCTATAAGTTTTGTTCTATTAACAATCTGTTCTTCAAGTTTTTTACGTTGTACTTTTGTTGCCTTATTACGCAGGTAAAAAAAAGCAACTGCCACACCGATAAATACGAGTAACACAAGTATAAAAAAAGTGATGGTTTGGTAAAAAGCTTTTTCAATCTGTAATGTAAAAATTTCTACGGCAGCAGCATCTTTATTCGTTTTAACTAAAAAAGTATAATTTCCAGACGCCAAATCTAAATACTGAATATTTTTTTTCCCTTTAGCTAAGACCCAATCTTTATTCTGTCCGTGTAATTTGTAATAATAACTACTATTTTTAGCTACGGGAAAAACTACTGGCGTAATGCTCACATTTATATCGTTTTTACTGTATGGTCTAGATAATATTTTAGATTCGACTTTTTTTCCATTAAATTCAACTCTCAATTTAGGTGTCTGTCTTTCAAAACTTAGAGCATTAGGATTAAAATAATTTAGGCCATTAACGCCACCAAAAAATAATAAGCCTTTGTTGTCTTTATAATAAGCGCCTTCAGAGAATTCTGGTGCCTGCCAACCTTCTTTAGGGTTAAAAGCTGTTACAACATAGCTCTGTTTATCTATAGCAGCAATACCCTTAGTGGTACTTACCCATACCTTATCTTCATTATCTAACAAACCATAAACCATATGGCTTGGTAAACCGTCTATATCTGTAATATTTTTTAGTATACCTTGTTCTTTATTGTAAATACTAATGCCCCCTAAAGAAGCTATCCAATAATTATTAGTTGCCGCATCTATATATAAAGAATAGATACTATTACCTAAGAGTCCTTCTTTTTTATTAAGCGTACTTAGTTTCCCCGTTATAAGATCTAAAAAAAAAACACCGTTTTCTTCTGTAGCAACTACAAGTTCGTTTTTATACTTTTTTATGTTTCTTATATGATAATGTTTAAGTAAATCTTGCCCTTTAAAAACTTGAAATTCATTCATTTTTAAATTATACATTGCTACACCACCCCAACAGCCAATCCACAACTGATTACTTGTATCCTCAAAAAAAGAATAACTTCTATTGTTTGGTAACTCCGGTATTTTAGAAGCCTCGAATCTTGTATACTTATTATTTTTTATTCGCAATAAACCAGCATACGTGCCTGCCCAAATGCTACCATCATTAGCCGTATAAATGCTCCTTATACGTTCCCACTCATAATTATTTTTAGATTCTTTAATTTCAAACTTTACGTAACACTCAGTAGCTTCATTATAATGGTACAAACCTCCATTGTAGTAGCCAATCCAGATATTACCATTTTCGTCTTTAGTTATAGCTCTTGTGGTTTCTACCGGTAAGTGAGGAAATTTATTAGGATGAGGAACAACAGAAGAAATTTGCTCGGACCCAGAATATGCCATACTTAAACCACCATCTTTTTGTCCCAACCATACATTACCATAAATATCCTGATTTAGAGTATTTATTTCGTTACTGTAAAGCGTATAAGGTGCGTAAGAATCGTAAGTGTAATGGTGAATTACACTGGTATTTAAGTTGTTTGTATGGTTTGGTATAATGTACAATCCGTTTTTAAAAGTAGCAAACCAAAGATTACCTTGTTTGTCTTTTAAAATATCATTAATAATAAGATCTGGATACTTATTTAATAGTATTTTTTTATAAACATTGTTCTTATTTTCTACACTTAAGGTTGATGTGTTTTTAACAAACTCACCGTTTACATATTTGTAAGCCACACCACCAACTATGACATTTAAGATACCATTACTAGACACTACAATTTTAGATGGTCTTTGTGTAAACTTAAATTGTTTAAACTCGTTATTACCTAAGTATTTACAAACAAAACCATCATTACTAAAGGTCCATATAAAACCATCCTTATCTTTTTCTATACTGGTAAGGTAATTACTTGGTAAAGATTTTGGATTATTAATATCATGTTTAAAAGTGGTAAATGTGTAACCATCAAAATAATTAAGTCCGTCCCAAGTGGCCATCCACAATCCGCCATCATTATCGTTCTCTATGTCTAAAACAGAGTTATTAGATAAACCCTGATTTGTAGTATAGTTTATAAATTTTAACTGTTGCGTGTAGCCAGAAAAACTTAGTATTAAAAATAGAATTAGAAAGTAATGTAGTGTCTTCATGCTGTTTTTACAAACAGCTAAAATACCCTGTTAAGGTCAAGTTAATATTAGGTTTAGATTAACAAAACCTTTATTTAATATTAGCATATGCACTTACAAAACAATGTTTCTAAGGAATTAAAATAGCGTGAAGTTTTTGATTATATAAAAAGGAAACGCTGATAACAAATTGCTATCAACGTTCTCCAGAAATAAAAACTAAATTAAGTTCTTGTGTAAATTTTACAAACTAAACCATTTGCAAACTTCTTGTTTTATATCTTGATCTCCTCTTTGTAAGCAGTCCCACTCATTAGTTGCTTGGTTGTACTGGTAATCTTTTTTCCAAAGGACAATCTTTTGTTGTATCTCTTTTATTGCATCACAAATAAATAATAACTCTTTATTTGTCATTAAAGGATGTAAAGACAAACGTACCCAACCTGGTTTATTAGTCAGGTCTTTACGTATAATATTACGTGTAATTTTTTTAGATTCTTTTTTATCTATATCAAATAAATAATGACCATAAGTACTAGCACAAGACCAGCCACCTCTTACTTGTATTCCAAATCTATCGTTTAATAAACGTACCAATAAATTGTAGTGTATATTTTCTACTGTAAAAGATATACACCCAATTCTAGGTACAGATATATCTCCTAAAATATGCAAGCCATTAACCTCTAAAAGATTTTTATAACTAATTTCTAAAAGTTCTTCTTCCCTTTTCTGAATTTTAGAGACATTCATTTTCTCTTTTAATCTAATAGCTAAAGCTGCTTTCATAGTTTGTAAAAAACCTGGTGTACCACCATCTTCTTTAACCTCTATATCTTCAAAATAACTATAACTACCCCAAGGATTGGTCCATTTTACATTACCACCGCCTGGAGTATCTGGACATTTAGCATTATACATTTTTTTATTAAATACTAAAACGCCGCAACTTCCTGGTCCTCCTAAAAATTTATGCGGAGAAAAAGCAATTGCATCTAAATAAGCTTCTGGATCTGCTGGGTGCATATCCATTTTTACATACGGTGCAGATGCAGCAAAATCTACCACACAGTAACCATCATGTTTATGCATTATTTTAGCCAACTCGTAATACGGAGTAATAATACCTGTAACATTAGAACAAGCAGTAAAAGCTCCTATTTTTATAGGTCTGTCTTTGTATTCTAATAACTTTTGCTCTAAGCTATTTACATCTACAAGCTTATCTTCATTACAATCTAAGATCACAACATCTGCCAAGGTTTCCATCCAAGAAACGTGGTTAGAGTGGTGCTCCATATGTGTAATAAAAACTACAGGTCTCTCAGATCTATTTGGCTTATGTTTAAAGCTTTTACGAATACCTATTATACGTTGCAATTTTACAATTGCCCCAGTCATACCAGTACCTGTTGTAACTAAAATATCATCTTCACTAGCATTAACGTGCTCCTTAATTATTTTACGTGCTAATTTATAAGCATACGTAGAGGCTTTACCTGTTTCACTAGAAAAAGAATGTGTATTGGCTACCATTGGCCCAATTTTATGTTGCATTGCATTTTCTATAGGCGTATATAATCTTCCACTAGCTATCCAATCTGCATAAACTAATTTTTGCTCGCCATATAATGTTTTAAAATAATGGTTGCTTCCTATAACTCCGCTAGAAAATTGCTGAAAATAATTCTCTAAATTTTCTTGTACTAAAACTTCTTCTTTAACATTCACAACGTTTGCATTTTAACCGTTCTTTAGTCCAATTTTTTTTTTATCTTTTAAAAAGGGCTACCCACTAAAAAATAGCCCTTTAAACAACATTCTTCCATTTTTTATTGATTGACTAATTCAAAAATTTATACTGAAAACAAAGCATAAAGAAAGGTGTTGTTATATTTTATATTATTTGTTGTTTTTACAAACAAACTATAGTTTTTTATTTTCTTAAAGGTTTATGTTCCTCTCTTTTAAGACGAAAAAAAAATAGTAAACCCTTACTTTAATAATGTTAATTTTAATTAATTGTTAATTTTAGTGACCTAAAACGTCATTATTACCAATACAATAGGTTCTTTATATTTAGATATAATTTTATTCTAATGGTAATCCTTTAGAGTCTAAAGAACCCGATTTAATAACTATTAAGTTATTTACATCTACATACTTTTTAATAGCAGCGTTTACTTGTTCTAATGTTACCGCTTCTATCTCTTTTGAATATTGATCTATATAACTAGGCTCTAATCCTCTTTGAACAAAATTTAATACTGTAGCTGCTAAACCAGATGTTGTAGCTAAACCAACTTTAAAACTACCTGTTATGTTTGTTTTTTTAGCCGCTAACTCGTCTGCCGTAACACCATCTTTAGCCCATTTTTTTATCTGTACCATTGTAGCATCTAATTCTTTTTGAAAAAGAGAAGGGTTAAACGATGCATTTACAACCCAGTAACCACCAGTATTAGTGTGTCCTGAATGTATTGCGCTTATGCTATTAGGAGTTCCCTTAAAATTTAAATGCTCTAATAAATGCTTCATTTTCATATAATGTATAGTTAATTTTTTGATGTGCTTTTTTAACCCTCTTGCACAAGAGGGTTAAAATTAGTTTGCTTTTCTAGTTTATTTTAGATTTCTAATTGATTAAATAAATCAATTAATTTAGCGTCCGAAGGTCTTGGAGCACTAGATTTAACTATGTTTTCGTTAGGGTCTAGTAAAATAAATTTAGGAATACCCATTACAAAATAGTCTTCAATAAATTCAGATTTAAAGTCGTTTCCTGTAAACAATTGTATACCTCCTAATTCTTTGTCTTTAACCATAGCTTTCCATTTGTCATAGTCTTCTTTTCTATCAACAGAAATACTAACAAATTCTATGTTTTTACCGTGGTATTGTTCTTCTACCTTTTGTAAAAAAGGAATTTCGGCTTTACAAGGACCACACCAAGTTGCCCAAATATCTATGTAAACATACTTCCCTTTTAAGTCGTTTAAAGATGTAGTACCACCAGCATAGTTCTCATAATCTACAAATTTTGGAGAAGGCTGACCTGGAGCTACTGTCTTTAATTTATTAAAACTGTTTGTCCATCTATTTTATATTGATTTATAAAGTTTGTATTTTGTATTAGCGTTAAAACCTCTTCTATTGTTTGTTTTTTATTAAAAACGCCTTTAAATTCTATATTTTCTAAGTCTTTATTTAAAAAGACAACATCTACATTATACCAGCGAGATAATGTTTTCATTATTTGTTTTAAAGACTCTCTTTTAAATGTAAATAATCCTTTTTTCCAAGATATTTCTGCAGCAACATCTATGTATTGTACTGTAACTTCACCTATACCTTGTTTTGTAACAGCTTGTTGACCTGGAGCTAAAAATGATTTTACATTTTCCTTCTCTAAAGATACTTTACCCTCTACTAAAGTGGTATAAATTTTATCTTCGTCTGTATAGGCCTTAACATTAAATTCGGTTCCAAGAACCTCTATATCTTGGTATTTAGACAATACCTTAAATCTTGCTCCTTTATGATCTGTACTAGGTGAAACATCAAAATAAGCTTCACCATATACTAACTCTACTTCTCTTACTTTACCTTCTGTAAAGTTTTCAGGATATTTTAGTTTAGAATCCGAGTTAAGCCAAACCTTAGTACCGTCTGCTAGTTGAACAAAAAACTGACCTCCTCGTGGCACTGTTAAATAATTAAAAGCAATTTCTTTAGAAGAAGACGGACTATAAACCAATTCTTCACCATTACTATTAAGATTATCTTTTTTGTAATTTTCTCCCTTTTCTAATGCTACAGAAGTACCATTTGCCAAAGTTAAAATAGCTTTATCTGTGCCGGGCAAAATTGGTTCTTGAACAACAATAGCCGGACTATCTTTAAGATCTTCTTTTACCTCTTTTGTTTTATTGATATACAAAAAGCCAGCAACAAAAATAATTGAAGCTGCAACTGCATATTTTATAAAACTATGCAAACGATTTTCTTTTGCTTTTTTAGAGTCTACAGTAAACTTTTCTGTATTGTTTAATTTAGTAACAATAGAGTTCCAAGCATATTCTGTGTTGGTTTGTTTTACAAAATTTGCTTCTTTAGCTCTTTTGTAGATAGTAACATATGAATTAAAAGTTGCTTTATTTTTATTGTCTTGGTTTATCCAATCCTCTAGCTCTTCTAATTCTTTTAAACTAATATCCTTAGCCGTATAATTAGCTATTAGTTTTAAAATATGTTTTTTTTTATTGTCCATTAAATACCTATTATATTATAGAGATAGGTAAAAACGTAAAATGGGTGACAAGAATTTAATTATTTTTTAATATAAGAGCAACAATATAATAACATCTAAAGATTTTCTAAGTTTTTTTAATGCTCTAGAATAATGTGTTTTAACCGTATTTACAGTAACTCCAAGCTGTAATGCAACTTCTTTATATTTTAAATTTTCTAAAACAATTGCTTTAAAAACTTCTTTGCTTTTTTCTGGTAAGGCTTCTATTTCTTGCAATAATTTTTTTTGAGCCTTTTCTATAGCTTCAATATCGTTCTCTTTTTCTTCAAGAATAAAACTTTCTACTACAGCATCTAATTTTTCAAAATTATAACGGTCTTTCTTTTTTAACGCCTGCAATGTATTATTCTTTACAGCTTTAAAAAGATAACTACGTATAGAACCCTCAACTTGTAAATATATTTTTTTATTCCAAATAGTAACAAAAAGATCTTGCACTATATCCTCGGAAAAATCATATGAATCAGAAAATTTTAAAGAGTAAACGCATAAAGGCATATAAAACATATCAAATAAATCTTTGAATGCTTTAGGATCTTCTTCCTTTAGGCGGTTTACTATTTCTTGTTCTCTAAGGTTCATTATTATTGGGGTTGCCTCAGTACTTATTAACTGTCAATTTTAGTGGTAAAAAGAATTTTACATCATTAAAATTATAGTCTATAAAAACCAAATATAGATGAATAGAAAATAAAAAATACTACAGATTTAAAATAATAATTAATAATATTTTTACATTTTAATAATTAAAAAATAAAACAAAACAAGTAAACATTGCTTGGCTTAAATTGATTAACAATCTTTTTATTACAAGATAAAATTAAAATATTACCAAAACTTGCCGCACTATAAAATGCATAAAAAATTAACCTCTGTATATTAGCAATAAACAGCCGTTAACCTTTGTAAAGCCTATAAAAATACTTAACAGTATTATCTTTTACAGTAAAAAAACACAACAAACCTCTATACATATACAAATCTCTGGTATTCACAACATTATTATATACTAAGGAGTGTTTTGCTAGTAAATTAGCGTTTTAATATTGAATAACTTTTTAACTAACCATTTACTTATTCATAAAGTGCACTATTTATGATGCTACATAATTCAACAATTATTTTATTAAATAAAAGAAAAGCAGTGAAAGCTATATTGCTTTTTGCTTTCTTATTCTTTGCGCAAGCATTTTATGCACAAACCTCTGGAGTATGGACAGATGCAGGTGGAGGAAAATGGACATCTATAAGTTCTGACGGTTTAGTACGTATTGAAGTTACTGTTACTGGCTATGTAGATATTCTTGGCGGCGATACTATGCTTTGTTCTCCTGATGCTTTTAGTGACCCAACTATTACAGGGACACCTTCTCTGGCTTTAGATATTGATGGTAGTAATGGTACTATTTCTTTTGAGTTTTACGATACAAGAACAAATACATTAGCAGATATACAAAAACCTATTTTACACGTTGATAAAATTGGAGCAACAGGAGGAATATTGACTAATACAACTGGTATATTTTATTTACAAGACGGATACACTTGGAATGAACTAAGTGGCACAGATAGATTTCTTTCTGACCCAACATTTTTTAGAGGCCAAAATTTATTTGAAATATTAGGTGGAAGTGGTGAATGCGGAAATACTGGAGGTGGTAGTTTACAAATAACAGATTTGACAAACACAATAAATATTAATACGGGTTTAGAAAAAAATCCAACATTAGTTGTACCTGCACCAGACCGAGACGAAGTAGAATTTGCCTTTTCTAACTTAGTAATAAATCCTTGTACTTCTGGAGCTATAATTGGTACACCTACAGATAACGATACAGATGGTGATGGTATAAATAATAGTTGCGATTTAGATGATGATAATGACGGTATTTTAGATACTGATGAAGGTAGTTGTACTCCTGTACAATCTGGCGCTTGGACTATTGCTGGTAAAACAGCTTCTTTTGATTATGGTAACGGAGTAATCGCTAATATTACCACAACAAACTCTACCAACTTTGTAAGTGGTAATTTTACAAGTCCAGCTCCAAATTTCTGGACAGAAGACTTAGCAGCTGATATTTCTCTTGCTGCTACTTATGATAGCGGAGTAACAGTTACGGTTGAGTTTGTAGATGCTGCCAACAACCCTGTTTTTGTAGATAAGCCTACGCTTCATATAGACCGTATTGGTGGTAACGATGGAAGTGATAATCAAACCTCAGCAGAAATAACCCTTTTAAATAGTTTAACGTGGTCAAAACTTGCCGGTACATTCGATTTTGTTTCTACAGGAACCACTGTAAGAGATGGCGGAACAGGTTTACCATCAGATGGTTATGACCCTGAAAGTTCTTTAAAAGATAGTGATGGTTCTGCCGCTGGAACATTACAAATTAACCAAAGGGTATCTACTTTTACTTTACAATTAGCTCAGACTTCTGCAACAGGAGTAGAAGATGAAATAGAACTTATACTTTTTGCTTGTAAGGACAGAGATTCTGATACAGATGGCGTTCCAGACTTATTAGATTTAGATTCTGATAACGATGGTATTTTTGATGTTATTGAAGCCGGACATAAACAACCGCATACAAATGGAATACTTGGCACAACTGTTAGTGACGATGGTATTTTTGATGCCTTGCAAACAACTAGTGGTGTTAATAGTGGCACTGTAGATTATACTTTAGCTGACTCAGAAACCACACCAAACGGAACACCCGATTATTTAGAATTAGATGCAGATGGCGATGGTTGTAATGACGTTTTAGAAGCAGGATTTACAGATCAGAATAACGACGGATTACTTGGTAACCTACCAACAGTTGTTAACGCTACTACTGGTGTGGTTATTAGCGATATGGTTATAGATGGTTATACTACTCCTAAGAATGCAGATAGTGGTTCTGGAAATACAGTGTTAGATTTTCAGCAACCTGGAGAAGCACCAACAATAACAAACACAGCAAACCAACCACAAGATATTTTAACCAATGGTACAAACCCAGAAACTTTTGTGGTTACTGCAACCGGACAAGCTTTAACATATCAATGGCAAATAGACCGTTTAGATGGTAATGGTTTTGTAGATATAAATGATGCTAACACTGTAGATATTTATACAGGGAGCACAACTAATACACTTACACTAACTGGAATTACAGCTAGTTATGATGGGTTTTTATATCAGGTTATTATTAATGATGAAACTTTTTCTTGTGACACTCTTACTTCTAGTAGTGCTAAAATTATTTTTGATGATACACCACCTAGCGCTCCTATTGTTGTTATTACTGAAGACATAAATAATGACGGGTTTTTAAATATAAGTGAATCTATTGGAGATGTTGATGTTACTATTACTTTACCTGCTGATGCAGTTGAAGGTGATATTTTAACCATAAACGGAACAGACCAAACTTTAACAGCTACAAATATTAGCGACGGAGAAGTTCTTGTAACATTTACTCCTCCAGCAGAGGATGGTTCTTTAACAGTTACTGCAACTATAACAGATCCTGTAGGTAATATTAGTAACCCAGGCACAGATACTGTTAACGTAAATACAGTTGCTACTTCTGCTCCTACAGTTGTTATTACTGAAGATATCAATGATGATGCTATCATAAACAATACAGAATTAGTTGGTGATATTGATGTAACTATTACGTTACCTGCTGAAGCTGTTGCTGGAGATATTTTAACCATAAACGGAAACAATCAAACTTTAACTGCGGCAGACATTACAGCAACAGAAGTAACAACTACATTCCCAAACCCTGGCGAAGGAAACACATTAACGGTAACGGCGTCTGTTACTGATACTGCTGGTAACACAAGCACAAATGGAAGCGATTCTGCTACAATAGAAACAACATCTGCTGATGCCCCTACGGTTGTAATTACAGAAGATATTAATAATGATGCTATTATAAATAGTACCGAATTATCTGGAGATATTAATGTAACTATTACATTACCTACAAATGCGGTTGTAAATGATATTCTAACTATAAATGGTACAGATCAAACTTTAACAACTACAAATATTAGTGATGGTGAAGTACTAGTAACTTTTCCAAGTCCTGGTGAAGACAATACCATAACTGTTTCAGCTACAATTACAGATGCATCAGGAAATGTAAGTACTGATGGAAGCGATTCTGCTACTGTAAATACTACGTCAACTTCTAATCCTTTAGTTCAAATAACTGAAGATATTAATAATGACGCTATTATAAACAGCACAGAATTGGTTGGTGATATTGATGTAACTATTACATTACCTGCTGAAGCTGTAGAAAACGATATTTTAACCATAAACGGAGTAAATCAAACTTTAACTGCTGCCGACATTACTGCAACAGAAGTAACAACTACATTCCCAAGCCCTGGCGAAGGAAACACATTAACAGTAACGGCTTATGTTACTGATGCTGCAGGAAATACAAGTACAAACGGAAGCGATTCTGCTACAATAGAAACTGTTGCTACCTCTGCTCCTACAGTTGTAATTACTGAAGATATTAATAATGATGGAATTATAAGTAATTCTGAGCTTTCTAGTGATATTAATGTTACTATTGGTTTACCTGCTGAAGCTGTAGAAAATGACATTTTAACTATAAACGGAACAGATCAAACTTTGACTGCTGCAGAGATTACTGCTGGTGAAGTTCTAGTAACTTTCCCAAGTCCAGGTGAGGGGAATATAATAACCGTTACCGCTACTGTAACCGATTCATCTGGAAACACAGGTCTAGAAGGAAGTGATGCTGCTTTATTAGATACTACTTCTACCCTAGCACCTACTGTATTAATTACTGAAGACACCAATAACAATGGTATTATTAATAGTACAGAGTTAGTGGATGAAATTAATGTAATTATAGACTTACCTGATGATGCTATTGTTGGTGACATTTTAACTGTAAATGGAATAAATCAAACCTTAACTAGTGCAAATATTACTGCAGATGAAGTTCTTATAAGTTTTGTTAGCCCTGGTGAAGGAAATACAATTACTGTTACTGCGTCCATAACAGATACTGCAGGAAACACCAGTGCAAACGGAAGCGATTCTGCCATAATAGAAACTGTGGCTCCTACAGCGCCTATGGTTCATATTACTGAAGATGCCAATAATGATGCAGTAATAAATAATACTGAGCTTGTCGGAGACATTAACGTAACTATTAACCTTCCTGGTGATGCTGTTGCTGGAGATATTTTAACTATAAACGGAACAGATCAAACTCTAACCGCATCAAATATTACAGCTGGTCAAATCCTTATAACTTTGCCTAATCCCGGTATGGGAAATACAATTACTGTTACTGCCTCTGTTACAGACGCATCAGGAAATACAAGTACAGAAGGGACAGATTCTGCTTTAATTGATACTACAGCAACCACAAATCCTCTAGTAGAAATAACTGAGGATATTAATAATGACGCTATTATAAATAATACTGAATTGGTGGGCGATATTGATGTAACCATTACATTACCTGCTGAAGCTGTTGTTGGAGATATTTTAACTATAAACGGAGTAAATCAAACTTTAACTGCGGCCGACATTACTGCAACAGAAGTAACAACTACATTCCCTAGCCCTGGCGAAGGAAACATATTAACAGTAACGGCTTCTGTTACTGATGCTGCGGGAAATACAAGTACTAACGGGAGCGATTCTGCTACAATAGAAACTATTGCTACTTCTGCTCCTGGAGTAGAAATAACTGAGGATACAAATAATGATGCCATAATAAATAGTACTGAGTTAATTGATAATATTAACGTAACCATTAGCATACCGCTAGATGCAGTTGTTGGTGATATTTTAACCATAAACGGAACAGATCAAACTTTAACCGCTGCAGATATTTCTGCTAAAGAAGTTCTAGTAACTTTCCTAAGCCCAGGCAATGGAAATACAATTACAGTTACAGCGTCTATAACCGATGCTTCAGGTAATACTAGCTCGGAAGGCTCTGATGCTGCTTTAATTGACACTACAGCAACCACAAATCCTTTAGTTGAAATAACTGAAGATACCAACAATGATGCTATCATAAATAGTACAGAATTAGTAGGCGATATTGATGTAACTATTACGTTACCTGCTGAAGCTGTAGCAAATGATATTTTAACCATAAACGGAGTAAATCAAACTTTAACTTCGGCAAACATTACAGCTGGTAATGTAACTACTACGTTTCCTAGTCCTGGAGAAGGTAATACTATTACAGTGACGGCTTCTGTAACGGATACTGCTGGTAATACAAGTACAAATGGCACAGATTCTGCTACAATAGATACTACTGCTCCTGTACCTACTTTAGTTATTAATGATATAACAACAGATAATGTTGTGAATAGTACAGAAGCTACATCAACCATAAATATAACTGGTACTGTTGCTGGTGAATTTAATACAGGTGATACAGTAACACTTGTTGTTAATGGTAATTTGTTTTCTAATACAATAGATGCTTCTGGTAATTTTAGTATTTCTGTTCCGGGTAGTGATCTTGCTGCTGATTCTGATACAACGGTAGATGGTAGCGTTAGTTCTACTGATTCCGCTGGTAATATTGGTACAACAACTGCTACTAAGTTTTACAATGTAGATGTTACTGCACCTACTCCAATACTAACTATAAATGATATAACAACAGATAATATTGTAAATAGTACTGAGGCTACATCAATCATAAATATAACTGGTACTGTTAGTGGTGAATTTAATACAGGCGATACAGTAACACTTGTTGTTAATGGCAATTCGTTTTCTAATACAGTTGATGCTTTGGGTAATTACAATATTAATGTTCCAGGTAGTGATCTTGCTGCTGATTCTGATACAACTGTAGATGGTAGTGTTAGTTCTTCTGATTCGGCTAGTAATATTGGTACAACTGTAGCTACTAAAATTTATAATGTAGATGTTACTGCTCCTACTCCAATACTAACAATTAATAATGTAACAACAGATAATGTTATAAATAGTACAGAGGCTACATCAACCATAAATATAACTGGTACTGTTAGTGGAGATTTTAATACAGGTGACACAGTAAGTCTTACTGTTAATGGCACTTTATATACAGACACTGTAGATGCTTCGGGTAATTACTCAATTTCTATTTCAGGTAGCGAACTTGTTACAGATACAGATTTAACTATAGATGGTAGTGTTAGTTCTACTGATACCGCTGGCAATACAAATACTATTACAACTACCAAAGTTTATAATGTAGATACTACTTTGCCAATACCTACAATAACCATAGATGACATTACAGCCGACAATACTATAAATGCTATTGAAGCCTCTGGAAATATTACAATTACGGGTACTGTTAGTGGCGAATTTAATGTGGGTGATACCGTTTCTCTTTTAATTAATGGGGTCACCAACACTGGCATTATAAACAATGTAGGTGCTTTTAGTATTGTAGTTTCTGGTTACAATTTAGCTTTAGATAGCGATACAACTGTGGATGCAAGTCTTATAACTACAGACGTTGCTGGCAATACAAATACAGTTGTAACTACTAAGATTTATAACGTACAAACGGCTACCATTACAACCCCCGCAATTACAGCTATTAGTACAGACACAAATGTTCCTGATGACGGAATTACATCTGATAATACCTTAGTAATTTTTGGAACATCTGAACCTAACAGAACTATTGATGTATTTATTGATGGTACTTTAGTTGGAACTACAACGGCAGACGCATCTGGTAACTGGACTTTAGATTATACTACTAGTATTTTAGCAGATGGTACTTACGATATTACAGCTATTGCTAGTGATGCTTTTGGTAATATTAGCTTTAGTTCTTTAGTTTTTAAAGCAGAAATAGATACGCTGGCGCCTATAGTAAATGATGCTATTACAGACAATCTTACACCAACAATAACTGGTGAAGGTTCACCTAATGAAAAATTAATTATTACAATAGATACAGATGCAGATGGTACTCCAGAAGTTACATACACCGTTACTACAGATACATCTGGCAATTTTAGCCTAAATACAAATACAGCTACACCAGATAGTGGCTCTTTACCTGTATTAGCTTTTCCTAGCACATTAGATGTTACTGCTACAGACATAGCTGGCAATACAAATACTGCTATTATTTCTATTACAAATGATTTTGATAATGACGGATTAACTAATGATGATGAAGCTGCTCTTGGTACAGATCCTAACGATGCAGATACAGATGATGATGGCGTTACAGACGGACAAGAAGTAACTGACAATACAAACCCATTAGACGATTGTGATTCTCTAAACGGTACGCCTTTAGATACATCTGATTGTGATGCTGACGGATTAACCAATGCAGAAGAAAATGCTATTGGTACAGATCCAGAAGATTCAGATACAGATAAAGATGGTATACTAGATGGTCAAGAAGTAACAGATAATACAGACCCATTAGATGCTTGTGATTCTGTTGGTGGCACACCTCCTTTAGGCGTTGCTTGCGACATTAAAATTCAGAATGAAAATATTACACCTGGGACAACAGATGGCACATTTCTAATTGTAAATATTGAAGCTTTTCCAGAAAACACCGTAGAAATATTTAACAGATGGGGTGTAAAAGTATATAGTACCAAATCTTATGATAATTCATCTAGAGCATTTACTGGTATATCTAACGGCAGAGCTGTAGTTAAATCTAGCAGCACGCTACCAACAGGTGTGTATTATTACATAATTAACTACGTAAAAAAGGGAGAGCCTAAAACTAAAAACGGGTACTTATACCTTAACTAATTGTATAAAATGACAGTAATTTTGAAACATAAAAAACACGTATTTAGCCTTATTGGTTTACTGCTCCTTACTTTTGGGTTACACGCTCAACAAGATGCGCAGTATACACAGTATATGTACAATACAATTTCTATTAACCCGGCTTATGCTGGCTCTAGAGGAGCTTTAAGTATTGCTGCCTTACACCGATCACAGTGGGTAGGATTAGATGGTGCTCCTGTTACTCAAACTTTTAACATTCACGCTCCTATTTCTGCAAAATCTGGATTGGGTATTTCTGTTATTAATGATGAAATTGGTAATGGTACCAACCAAGACACGTACATAGATGTCTTATACTCTTATACCATTAAAGCATCAGAGAAGGGGAAAATTTCATTTGGATTAAAGGCAGGCGGACATTTTTTAAATATAGATCACAATAAATTACGAGCTAACAACCCTACTGTTGCTGCACCAGATAATGGTGTAGACAAACAATTTTCTCCTAATTTTGGCGCAGGAATTTATTATCACGAAGATAAATTTTACGCAGGTATTTCTATTCCTAATTTTTTACAGACTAAACATTTTGATGAATCTTCTACAAACACATCTTACATTGCCGAAGAACAAATAAATTGGTATTTAATTTCTGGGTATGTTTTTAATTTAAATAGTGATTTAAAAATGAAGCCTGCCACATTACTTAAAACAACTTATGGTGCGCCAATACAAGTAGATATATCTAATACGTTTTTATATAAAGACAAATTTTCTATGGGTGTTGCTTACAGATGGGATGCTGCTTTAAGTGCCCTTATTGGTATACAAGCTACAGAAAGGTTAATGATAGGTTTGGCCTACGATAAAGAAACTACTACTTTAGGAGGCACCAACTTTAATGATGGTTCTTTTGAGGTTTTTCTTAGATATGATTTTAAATCTAAATTTAGAAATGCACTAACACCAAGATTCTTTTAATATGAAAATAAAAAAAATCATAACTAGTATTTTCTTGTTAGTCGTTACATACAACTCACTAGTTGCACAGACTAAACAATTAGACCAAGCAGATTATTTGTTTAATACTAAAGCTTATGCACTAGCCATAGATGCTTATAAGAAAGTGATAGAAAAAGGAGAAACTTCTTTAGACATTTACAAAAAATTAGGTGACGCTTATTACCTAAATGCAAACTATAAAGAAGCAGCAAATTGTTATGCAAAGTTAATAACACCTGATATTAAAAACTCTGATTCTGAATACTTATTTAAATATGCACAAACGCTAAGGTCTATTGGTAATTATGAGGAAGCAAATAAAATAATGCTTCAATTTAATAAAATAAAAAATCAAGACTTAAGAGCTTCTAAGTTTATTGAAAAATCTAATTACTTAGAAAACATTAAAAACATCAAACAAAAATATATTTTAACTAATTTAGAGTCTAACTCAGCTGAGTCTGACTTTGCTCCATCGTTTTATAAAGACACACTAGTTTTTTCTAGTGCAAGAGATACCGGTTTTCTTGTAAATAATGTACACGAATGGAACAACAGACCTTTTCTAAATTTACATACAGCAGTTAAAAAAGATAGTTCTAGTTTTGTTTATGAAGGTAACTTTGCAAAAGAATTAAATACTAAAACTCACGAGTCTTCTACCACTTTTACTAAAGACGGTAAGACTGTTTACTTTACTAGAAACAACTCTGAAAAAGGTAAATTTTCTCCAGATAAAAACGGTTTAAGTAGACTAAAGGTCTATAAGGCTACTTTAGAAAATGGCAACTGGACAAATGTTACCGAATTGCCTTTTAATAGTGACGAGTATTCTGTTGCTAACCCAACATTAAACTACGCAGAAGATAAACTTTACTTTGCTTCTGATATGCCTGGTACTCTTGGTGCTTCAGATATTTTTGCAGTAGATATTAATACCGACGGTAGCTTTGGAAATCCTGAAAATTTAGGAGATAAAATTAATACAGAAGGTAGAGAAACTTTTCCTTTTATATCTGAATTTGAGACATTGTACTTTGCTTCAGACGGTCATCCAGGTTTGGGTGGTTTAGATATTTTTTATATCAATCTAACAAAAAAAGATGATGTATATAATATGGGAAAAGGTATCAATAGTAAACAAGACGATTTTTCTATAGTAATAGATGAAACTAAAAATGAAGGCTTTTTAGCTTCTAACAGACCTAATGGTAAAGGAAGTGATGATATTTACAGTTTTATTGGCGACCCCAATTTAATGTTAAAAACAAGCACTATAAAAGGTACTGTAGTAGATAAAGAGTCTAACGATGTTATACCAAATGCAGCAATAACAGTTTATAATTATACTACTAATGCTGTGGTCGGTACAGCGACTAATAACAACGGAATTTTTATATCGGAAATAAAGCTTCCTGAAAAAAAATATAAAATCACCGCGAAAGTACCTGGATATGCTAATACAGTTATTTATGTAACTACACCTGGAGTTAAGGACCCAATTGAAGATTTAGTTTTAGAAATGGAAAAATCTAAGGCAGATACTTCTGTAGGATCTGATTTAACAAATTACTTAAAATTAAAATCTATTTATTTTGATACTAACAGCTCTTATTTAAGAGTAGCATCATATCCAGATTTAGACAAGGTTGCTAAATTTATGAAAGAAAACCCTACTGTTGCTATTGAAGTTGGCGCGCATACAGATAGTACAGAGAGTGACACCTATAATCTATGGTTATCTAAAAGAAGAGCAAAGTCTACCGTAAATTATTTAATTTCTAAAGGTGTAGATTCTAGTAAAATTACGGGAGTTGGTTTTGGAGAATCTCAATTACTAAATAAATGTAGTAATGGTGTTAAATGCTCTAGTACAGAACACGCTATAAACAGAAGATCGGAATTTATTATTATAAATAAATAAAACACTAAAAAATATTTTACTAAAAAAAGGGTCAAAAATTTCTGTTTTTGACCCTTTTTGCTCTATAATAAGTAATTTTATTGCATATCCTTGTTATACTTGGCTTTTTTACTGCCCTCGTACATTACGTATTTTACCAATCTAGATTCTAAGTGACTGTTAAATACTTTTATTTTTCTAGATGGTCTTAGACCAACATATTTTAATGCTTCTAAGTTAGATGTTATAAACCAAGAATCTGTTCCTGGGTAGTTTTTCTTTAAGGTATCTCCTATACTAGCATAAAACTCTTCCATCTCTATATTAAGTCTTTCTCCGTATGGCGGATTAAAAACCATATGTAACTGGCCTTCTGTTTCCTTTTCTGTCTCAAAGAAATTTTTACGTTCTACAGATATGTAATCGCTTAAATTAGCATTTTCTACATTGTCTATTGCTTTTTTAACAGCAGACGGAGCTTTATCAAAACCTTTAATTTCAAATTTAAAATCTCTAGTTTTACTTAAACTACTATCTACAATTTTCTCAAATAAATCTTCATCAAAATCAGACCACTTTTCAAAAGCAAATTCTTTTCTATTTATGTTAGCCGGTATATTACAAGCAATCATTGCTGCTTCAGTTAAAAAAGTACCACTACCACACATAGGATCTATAAAATTACATTGGCCATCCCATCCGCTTAATAACAAACAACCTGCTGCCAAAACTTCATTAATAGGCGCTATGTTTGTTGCTGTTCTATAACCACGCTGGTGTAAAGATCTACCAGAAGTATCTATAGCAACATTACACGTTTCGTTTTGTATATGTATGTTAAAACGCATATCTGGGAATTTAACATCAACACTAGGTCTCTCACCTTCTGTGTCTCTAAATTTATCTACAATAGCATCTTTTACCTTTTGCGACACATATAAAGAGTGCGTAAACATATCAGACTTTATTGTAGTATCTATAGCAAAAGTAGTATCCGTAGTTAAATACTCTCCCCAATCTATTGCATAAATTTTTCTATACAAATCTTGTTCGTTATAAACCTGAAAAGATTTTACTGGTTTTATAATTTTTATTGCTGTACGCAAACACAGGTTAGCTTTGTACATAAACCCTTTATCGCCTTCAAAAAAGACACAACGTACCCCTTCTTTTACATTTACTGCGCCTAAGTTGCGCAATTCTTTTGCCAAAATTTCTTCAAAACCAAACAAGGTTTTGGCTATCATTTTATAATTATCCATAGGTATATTAAAGAATAGGCAAAAATACATTAATTTTGCCCCTTATTACATTTTGTCGACAAAATTGTGTAACATCCATATTTAATATGATCTACATTTTACCCATTCTTGGTGTATTACTTAGTTTTATTTTTGTTTATATAACTAAGCCTAAAAATAAAGAAATATTTAAATTGCTACTAGCTTTTAGTGGTGCTTTTTTATTAGCTATTACCGTTTTTGAACTTTTTCCGGAAGTTTATGAACACGGAGACTCTAAAGAAATTGGAGTCTTTATTATGCTGGGTATTTTGTTGCAAATATTTTTAGAATTTTTCTCTAAAGGAGCAGAACACGGTCACGTACATATAAACGCAGAGAGTGTTAATTTACCTTGGATGCTTTTTTTAAGCTTATCTATACATTCTTTACTAGAAGGTATGCCGTTGGGGCACCACCACGACCATAATTTTATTTATGGAATTTTGGTACATAAAATTCCTATTGCTATTATCTTAAGTATCTTTTTACTTAACTCTAAAATAAAATTAGCACAAGCAATATTGTTTATTAGTTTGTTTGCTATAATGACTCCTTTAGGAAGTTTATTAGCTAGTAGTTTACCTTTTTTACAAACTTACCATATACAAATAACAGCTTTAGTTATTGGTGTATTACTACACATATCTACTGTTATTTTATTTGAGAGTTCTGAAGGACATAAATTTAACCTTAGAAAACTAGTTGTTATTATACTAGGCATAATTATAGCTTATTTTATTTAATATGTTTAGTAGAGAAGAGTCTAAAAGGCTTAGAGAAGAGTTCTGGATTTCCTTTGGAAAATCTTTTCCTAGAAAGTGGATTTTGTACAACACAAAAATTAAAAATTTATCTTTTAAATTTTATTTTGATAAAAAAACCGCAATGGTATCTTTAGATTTAGAACATACAGATTTAGAAAAACAAATAGATACCTGGGAAAAACTAACTTCTTTAAAAACGGTACTTACATCAGACTTTTTACCCAATGCAATTTTTGAAGATTCTTATATTTTAGAAAACAAAAAAGAGATTTCTAGGATTTATGTTATAAAAGAAAACGTAAGTATACACAACAAAAATACGTGGCAAGAAACTATGGTTTTCTTAAAAGAAAATATGCTACAGTTTGAAGCTTTCTTTGAAGATTATAGCGATATAATTAGATATTAATTCCCTGTTTTTTTTTTAATAAACGTTATATTAAACGAAGTATAAAGAAGAAATGAGAGATGCTACCTCCTAGCACAAATAAATGCCATATAAAATGATTATAAGGTATTTTTTTTACTGCATAAAAAATTATACCTACAGTATAAAACATACCACCTAGCATTAACAGATTTAATGAACTAGCACTAATACTTGCTACCAAATTAGCATAGTCTAGCACAATTAGCCAACCCATTGCTAAATACAGTAATAAAGAAACAGCCTCATATTTACCTGTGAAAAAAAGTTTTAAAATAATACCTACTAAGGCAATACCCCAAACAACCCAAAAAATAAGCCAGCCATTACCATTCTCTAGAGTAATTAGCGCAACTGGTGTATATGTACCTGCTATTAAAACATAAATACTACTGTGATCTAAAATTCTATATTTCTCTTTTACAACAAGATCTGTAGCTGCGTGGTATAAGGTAGATGCTGTGTAAAGCAAAATAATAGAAACACCATAAACAATAAGACTAAATACAGCAAATGTTGTTTTATTGGTATTAAAAAACAATAGTAAAAACAAACCTATTATTCCTAAAATAACACCAATAGCATGCGATATTGTATTTAACTTTTCTTCGTTCATAATTTCTTTAGAGTGAATTACAAAATTACCACATTGTTTAATGTTAGAAAATGAAAAAGGCGCTAAAAGCGCCTTTTTTATTTTTAAGTTTATCTATACAGTGTAAAGTGACCAACATAACGTTGTTTCTCTTTATCATTTGCATTAATAACATACCAATAATCTCCTGTTGGCACTTCATTACCTTCATAAGTACCATCCCAAGAAGTAACATCGTCTAACCTAGCTACTACTCTACCATATCTATCGTAAATAATAATTTCTATATCAGGGAAAAATTCTCTGTTAGTTGGCGACCATTTATCATTTTCATTATCTCCGTTAGGAGTAAAGAAATTAGGAATTTCAATTCTTCCTGTAAATTTAAACTCTAATACAACCTCAGCTACACAACCTTGTGCATCTTCTACACGTATAGTAACAGCATCATCTTCATTTAAAGTATATATATTATCGTTTCCTTGTGAGTTTCCTTGGAAGAAGAATGTATACCCTCCATAACCACCTTCTGCTAAAGCAGTAATCTCATTTGGACCTGTTTTAATTGCTGATAATGATAATGGATTATACGCATCTAATGTAAAATCTACAGAAGTAGAACAACCATTACTATGGTATATATAAACCGTATGCGTAGTATCTGGCTCTAAATCTCCAAACACATTTTGTGTTGTTGCTAGGGTTAAATCGTCTACATCTAAAGAAAACATTAGGTTAGACATTAAACTCTTATCTGCCATATCTATAGTTACAGTGCTAAAAGGAAATATACCTCTACAGCCGTATTCTATAATAGGAGTTGCACTTAAATCTACACCATAATCTATGTTAATTATAGCATTGGTATCACATAAATTAGCATCTCTAATAAATACTACATACGTTTCTCCACCAACCAAATTATCAAAGAATAAACTATCATTTCTTACAAAGTCTGCATCGTCAGATGAATTTAAACTAGTTTCATAATACTCATCTCCAGTTATTGGATCTACAAAAGGAGTACCTCCATTAATAGTTAAAGTTGCTGTACCATCTGCTGCATTTATACACAATTCTGGTGTTGTATCTACATCTGCAACTATAAGCGTTTCTGGCTCTGTTACTGTAATCTCTCTTAGTATACTACAACCAACCTCATCTTGTACTAAAATTGAGTATGTACCTGGTGCTAAATCTTTAAATGTTATTGTATTAGGATCTACATCACCAATAAAAAACTCACTTAATGTATCTGATATAGAGAATTTTATTTCTCCTGTACCACCTCTAGCTTCAATTGTAATTGTACCGTCAAAATCTCCCGTACAACTAACAGGGTTAGACTCTAAACTTATTAGTTCTAAAGGAACTTTAGGTTCTATTTCTATAATAGAAGATATTGCTGTACAACCACCACTTGTTGCATATACATAATATGTTCCTGGACCAAGGTTTCTAAAAACACCCGATGCTTGTTCTGATCTAACTATATCTGCCGCTGTAGGAGCTGTTGGTACACCACCTAAGTCATTATTAACTAAGGTATATCTATAGTTACCAATACCGCCAAAGGCTTCTGATCTAATAATAGCTGTTTCTTCACCTTGACATTTAATTTCTGCATCTACTAAATCTAGTGCAACAACTAATGGTAAAGCTTTATCTAAACCAATTTCGTTAGATTGTTGTTCTGGACAACCGTTTCCGTTTTGTACATCGTACTGAAATGGTCCCGGATCTGCATCAATATCTGGAACTGTAATAATTACTGATAAAACATCTGGACCACCAAAGCTAACAAAAGCGTCTGTTGTTCCTGCTCTTCTGTAAAAGTATTCCATTCCTGCAACTGGGTTTGTAACACTAAGTCGCATTCTTCCTAAATCCCCACAGCCAGGAGGTGTAACCTCAACTAATTCTGCATCTACTGGTTCTGGATCTACAATATATATTTCTGAAGTAGTATAATCACAACTCCATCCATCAAAAATAGTTATCGTATAATAACCAGATGGTAAATTAGGGAAGCTAGCCGACTCTTGTAAACCACTTGTGTTTGTTATAGCGCCTCCTGGACCATCTAATCTATTTAATTGAAATAAGTACTCTTCTCCATCACCGTCTAAATCTTCACCACCGCTAACATTAAATGCACGTATAACACCATCGTTTGCACCTGGACAAAGTAAAGGTTGTACAATTTCTATATCTGCATTAATTGCAACTGGTAAACTTAAACGAATATCTTCAAAAACAACGCAGCCACCGGAATCTCTAGTACTAACTCTATAATTACCTTCAGATAAATCACTAAAAATATTAGGTGAAGCAAAAGGAACCTCTATAGTAAATGTACCTGCTGTTGCTGTTTCTTTTTCTAATTGATATTCATAAGTACCCCAACCACCATCTGCAGTTGCTGTAATTTCTCCTAGTCCTGGTATAGCACAAGTAACATAAGATGTTTGGTCTGGCACTAAAGTTAAAGCTCTATCTGGAGACCTAACTGGTGCCGTATTACTTGTTGTATCACAAAACGGAGAAGCTAAAGCTTCTACTCTTACAATTAAATTACCTGCAGGTAAACCTGTGATAATTTCTGGTGTTGCTATTGGTGCAGTAGTATCAAAAGAACCAGTAACACCTGTTGTTACTTCTGTCCCTGTTGCATCTACTAAAAACACTTCGTAATTATAAGCTCCTGAATAGTTGTTTACTTCTATACTTATTTCTCCATCACTTGCTCCAAAACAAGATACTGGTTTTATCTCGCCTATTACGGCATCAATAATATTAAAATCTGGAACATTAAATGTTGGTGTTACAAATAAACAAGCACCTTTATCTATGTCTCTTACAGCAAAAATATAATCTCCAGGAACATCAACATCCCAAACTACACGGTCTGTACCGTTAGATAATCTTGCTGGTTGAGATCCTAAAGGCAATACTTCTACCTCATAATTTCCTGGGCCTTGATCTATAATTATTTCTAATTGACCTGCAGAAGCTCCAGAACCCGTAGCATCACAAGTAATACCATTTAATAAATTAAAATTAAATGTTAAGTCTGTTGGCGGTAGTATTGTTATTGTCTCTGTAGTTTCACAACCCTCGCCATCTCTTACAATTACGTCTATAGTTTGGTCTACTCCACTATCTATAATTTCAAAAGTATTTGAAGATTGAAAATTAGTACCGTCATAAAAAGGAGTGCCATCATTTAAACTATAGCTATAAGAGCCGTTACCTGTTGGTGTTCCTGTACCATCTCCGTTATCATCTGTATATACAGTAATAGTTGTTGTACTAAATGAACTGGCAGAAGGGTTACAAGTAAAATCTGGCGCTACAGGAGTTACTTCTAAAACTGTAGGTTCTTCTACTAAAATATCTCCAGATCTAACTGAACATCCTCTATCTGAAACCACTTCTACTTGATATGTTCCAGGTGCTAAATTTTCAAAAGTTGCATCTTCTATAGATTGTAATGGTGTTGTACTACTACCTACATAAATATTATATGTAAATGGTGCATCTGTAGCAGAAGCAGGGTCTAACTCTACAACTATACTACCATCTGCTGCTCCGTTACAAGATACATCTTCAACAAAAGTATTATCTATTATTGGTGTGTTTACTGTTATAATTTCTACTGTAGTTATATCTGAACACAACGGACTTGTATTAGAATTTAAATCTGTTACTGTTATAGTATAAGTTCCAGGACCTAAACCAGTAAATGTATCTGGGTCTGTATCGGTTGGCTCATGTGTTGTTACAGTTGTGCCATCGTCTAAGGCATATCTAAAATTACCACTACCTCCAGTTGTTATTACTTCTACTATACCATCTGTATTATTACAAGATGGTTGTGAAGATGCACTTGCAGAGATTGAAAAGAAATCGAAAACCTCTACAACTGTACTACTTGTACACCCATTAGCGTTACGCACTGTTACTGTATAAGTACCTGCGTTTGGCACTACAAAATTAGGACTATCTTGAAAACCATTACCAATATCGTACTGGTACGTTGTTTCTGGAGCACCAGCAACTGTTAATGGAGATGTTACATCTATGGTGTAATTTGCTACTGCATTACATTGATTAGTAACATCTACATCTGGCGTGGCTAGTGATGGGTCTGTATCTATCACAATTCCTGTTAATACAGAAGTACATCCTTTGCTATCTTCTATATATGCATCATACGTTCCAGGAGGTAAATCGTATACATTATTTGTTGTAAGTACAGGTACAGGATCTCCTGTTGGCACTACACCAAAAGTATATGCTGGCGAACCACCTACTCCACGTAATACTAATTGCCCATTTGGATTTAAACAGTTTGCATTTGTGTTACGTTCCACAACTACAGTCGGACTATCATTTGTAATTGAAACTAAAGCACTAGCGTTACAATAATTTGCAGTACCGGTGTCTTCCGTTACAATTACTTGGTAATTACCTATTGGTAAGTTTGTAAAAATGCCTGTGTAAGGGAATGTTACATTATTTACTGTTGTTGGACCACTAATTATTGCTCCAGTATCTATATCTGTTAAGCTTATAATAATATCAGCACCATTAGGTAAACCATCTATTTCATAAGTAATATCTGCATTATCTGGTACTGTACAAGATGCTGCAGAAGATGTTGCTGTTACTGTTAAAGGGTCTAATGTTGGTAAAGGATCTATTTGTTGTACATATCTACATCCTGCATCATCTAGAACTTCTACAAAATAAGTAATTCCATACTCAACTTGTCCTGTAAAATCGTGCGTATCTGCATCTACATTTGGAGACACTAATGTTTCACCAACCAAACCTATTAAATAAGGTGCTGTACCACCAGCAATGTCTACCATAAAAGTAAAAGCAGTAGAACAATCTGGTCCTGGTGTTGGTATTGGAGTTATTGTTAAGCTATTTTGTCTTAAATTAACTACATCTCTATCTTCACAACTACTTGCATCTGTTGTTTCTACCACATAATCTCCTTCTGCTAAACCAGGGAAATTAGCTGTTGTTGCTGTCGTAGGACCAACTGTTGCAAGAACATTACCTGCTGTATCTAATAAGGTATATGTAAATGGCGAACTTCCGTTAGCTACTGCTGTAACATTTATTTCGCCATCTGCTGGTACAATCCCACAAGTGGGAGATGTAAAATCTACTGTAGCATCTACACCAGGTGCCGCAGGACCTACTGTAAAATTAACTGGTATATTACAACCTCTACTATCTCTTACGTAGTAGGTATAATTTCCCGGAGATAAATTACTAAATACAGCCTGATTTGTGTATGTAATATTATCTGCACTATATTCATAAGGAGCAATACCAATTGTTGTATCTGGTATTAACTCTACACTACCTGTACTATCGTCTCCACAAGTAGGATCGGTAACATTGGCTGTTGCAGCAATAACTTCTGTAGGATTTAGTGTTATAACATTGGTCTCTACAGCACAAGTTTCATTATCTACAATTCTAAATTGATACGTTCCTGGCAATCCGGTTGTATACACAAAAGAATTACCTGCAATATTTACAGGAGCCGAATAAATACCACCGTTATAACTTACCTCGTATGTTTGGTATGGTGTAGTACCATTAGAAATATTTACTCTTATCTCTGCGTCTCCATCTGCTGGAACTATACTACATGTTAATTCTTTTTGTATTGCAACAGTTGTTGTTGTTTGCGGTCTAATGTTTTTACTTACGGTATCAATACATTCATTACCATCACGTACTTGAATTACATAACTACCTGGACTTAAATTAGTGTAAGAATTGGTTGCTCCACCAGCTACCCATGCACCATAATTTACTCTATATTCGTAATTACCATCTCCTCCAGAAGCTGCTACATTTATTGTTGCTGCATCAGTCCCATCAAAACAAAAATCTGATGTACTGTTATCCATAACTAAAGTTGGCGCACTTAATGGTGTTAATGTAAATGGAAAAGAAAAAGAACATCCTTCACTATCTTCAACTATTAAAGTATAATTACCAGGATAACTTAATCCTGTAAAATTAGGGTTACTTCTTGGACCTATATCAGTTATAGTACCTGGTCTTTCTAATGTGTACGTATAACCACCCCAACCACCAGTTGCATTTCCTCTTACAGAACCTCTGTTGTTGTTACCACAACTCATATCTGTAACTATAGGTGCCATTGTCAAAGGAGCTGAAGGCTCGTTTATTGTTAAAGTAGCAGTTTCTACACAGCTGGTATCATCATCTGTAACTGTTATTGTATAGCTACCTGCTGCTAAACCATTTACATTTATAAAATTATCTGTTTGTCCTGTTACCGCAGGATTTGCATCAATTTGGTAAGTGTACGTAGACGTAAAACCATCTACAACAAAACGTCCACGACCATCTGTACCACCTACACAGGTAACATTGTCTTGTAATTGTGCTGTTGCTTTAATAGAACTAATATCGCTTATTGCAAAACTTTCTGTATAAGAACAACCACCGGCATCTGTAACTCTAAAAGTATAACTACCTATTCCTAATCCTGTAAAAACATTACTTGCTCCATTTGCAACTGCACTTGGTGCTAAAATTTCATAATTTGTTATTGCAACTCCTCCTGTAACAGCTAATGTTACAGAAGCAGTACCTGTAGCACAATCTATGCTAGATACCGTAAAATCTATATCTGTTGGTTTATTTAAAGCTGCAAAAGTAATATCTGGTAATGTTTCTACACAACCATTAGCATCTCTAATTTGTGGTGTATATGTACTACCTTGAGAAAGCCCGGGGAAAACCGTAGTTGCTAATACAAAACCAGATCCTATACTATATTCGTAAGGTCCTGTACCTCCGCTTGCTGCTGCAAATGTTATTTCTCCTCCATTTTCATTCGCGCAATTTGGATCTGCTGTTACTGTTGCCGAAGATATTATTGAAGATGGTGTACCTATAGTTACTGCAACTGGAGTTGTTGCACAAATAAAAGTATCTTGTTGGTACCTAACAACTACATTGTAAGCACCTGGAGCTAAATTAGAAAATACATTTCCGTTTTTAAAAGTTACTCCATTATCATTACTATACTCTAACATATAACCATTACTATTGGTTACATTAATAGTCAATCTACCATTATCTGCTCCACCACAATTTGCATCTTCTGTAGTTACATTAAAAACTGGTGGCGGAATATTCTGTACTTCTACAGCTGCATTTTTAGAACAGCCATTTACATCTTCTATTAAAATATTATATGTTCCTGCTGTACTAACAGCAAAAACTACGGAACTAGCAAAAGTACTACTATACGTACCTCCACCATCTAGGCTATAACGATAAGGAGATGTACCACCTGCAACATCTAAAGTAACATCTACACTTGTTGCACCACAACCAAAACTGTCTGTTGCAAAAGCCGTTGCATCTATTGGTGCTAAACCATTGCCTATTATTATTGGGTCGCCTGCTATTTCTGTAACTGTAACATCACAATCGTTAGTTTCTACTTGTACGGTATATGTACCAGAACCTAGATTATTAAAAGTATGGCTCGTATTTGCACTTGGACCAAAAGTATCTAATGTAACCCCACCTTTTAAAAGTCTATAACTATAAAAACCAGTAGCTCCAGAAACTGTAACTCCTACATTTCCTTTTTCTCCACTACAAATAATATCTGTTTTGGTAACATCTACCGTCATAGATTCTTCAGATATTGTTATTATCTCAGAAGGGAAAATACAAGATGTAGCAGGTGCATTTTTTAATTGAGCAAACACTTGGTAATCACCAGGTGCTGTAATATCAAAAGAAGGACTATCTTGAAAAGGTCCTGTTGAAGAATTTAAACTATACTCGTACCCAGCAGGTACATTTGTAACTTCTATATTTCCTGAATTACCACAAATAATATTTTTTGATGTAATCTGAGGATCTAATGGATTTGAAGATACTTTAAAGTGATAATATGTACCAGAATCTACACGAACTCTATATTCTCCAGATATACTAGCATTACTAGCATCTAACAAAAATGTGGAAGAATTACCAACAGTTACCCAGTTACTACTACATGTAGTGCTGTATGTTGGACAATCGTCTGTACCAACAAATGTACAACCAGATCCCAATTTTTGCCATACATATGTACTTCCCGATGTACTTAAAGACACCGTTCTATCATCTCCCGTACCACACAAGAAAAACTTAGCTAATGTACTATTATCTATAGAACAAGTTGCTTCTTGGTCTGCCCCATTAATAATTGTTGCAAACATAGCTGCAGGTGCTGCTAATGTATTTTGCTTAGAAATCTTTTCTTTATGAATTGATGAAAAACTTGTTTTTACATCTTTAGGAATTTCTATTTTATCCTCAGTAGTTAACTCTTTAAACGTTTCATCGTTTAACGATATAACATCTGTAATAAAACCGTAAATCTTAGGGTTCGCTATTGCGGTACTGCACACTACTAATCCAAAAATTAATAGTATAGCATATAACGCAAGTCTTTGTTTACTTGGTTGCATAGGTTAAGTCAATTTGTTTTAAAAGGATAAAGCAACTTGGGGAATTGCAATACACCTAAGGTATTTTATAAAATGGGTCTTTCTAAAATTAAATAATAACTCTTTAGTCTATTAAAACGTCAAAAAATACAAAATAGTGTCCTCTATATGCATTTAATCTATAAAGTCAATACACACAACTATTAGCACCGTAACAAACAACACGTTACAATTATAATAAGTGAGTAAATTACTACAAAAATAACAAATTAAAATATAAGAATTTTACTTTAAGTATTATAAATACAACTTACAGGGATAAAATAGCAGCTAATAGTAAGAAAAAAGATTCCTTATTGAGCTATTTAAACACATCTAAATAGAGGTGTTTAAATAGTAGTTTAGAAATTAAAAATTATAAAAACGAATGTTTTTTTTAGTATAATAAACTAGTTTATATAAGCATCTACAGCATCTTTTACAGAGCCGTGTTTTTTAAGTAATGTTTCTGCTTCATTATACGGTATATTTAATGCTTCTACTACGTAACGTGCGCCACGGTCTACAAGCTTATCGTTACTAAGTTGCATATTCACCATTTTATTACCTTTTACTCTGCCTATTTTTATCATTAGCGCTGTAGAAATCATATTTAGCACTAATTTTTGCGAGGTTCCACTTTTCATACGAGTACTGCCCGTTACAAACTCTGGTCCTACTAAAGCTGCAATTGCAACATCTACGGCTTTAGTTAATGGTGAGCCAGGATTATTGGTAATACAAGCAGTTAATAATCCGTTCTCTTTCGCTTTTTTAACACCACCTATTACATAGGGTGTAGTTCCTGAAGCTGCTATACCAACTACTGTATCATTTTGGTTTATATTGTATGCTTCTAAATCTTTCCAAGCCTGCTCTTTATTATCTTCTGCGTTTTCAACCGGTAGTCTAATTGCTGTATCGCCACCAGCTATTATTCCTATCACTTTGGTATGTGGTAATCCAAAGGTTGGTGGTATTTCAGAAGCATCTAAAATACCTAATCTACCACTTGTACCTGCTCCAATATAAAACAACCTTCCTCCTTTATTAAATCGTTCTGCTAAAGCATCTACTAGTATTGTAATTTCAGGAATACATAAAGCTACTGCATCTGCAATTTTTTTATCCTCATTATTCATACTAGTTAAAATAGTACTCGTATCCATTAATTCTAAATCTGAATAGTTTGATGAGGTTTCGGTAACTTTAGTGAAGTCTAACATTTATAAATGGTATGCGATTAATAATTTTCATCAAATTTAAGATTTTTTATCTTCTTAGTTTAATTTTTTCAGAAGTCCATTTAGTATCACGCTATAAAAAGTCTATTTTAGCATAACAACTTATTTTATTACTATGCGCAGTTACTCTAGATTTTTATCGCCCTTAAAACCTATTCATTTTTTCTTTGCTTTTATATTGATGTTACTAACGAGTTGCAACAATAAACCAAAAGAAAAAATTGAAATTAAGGAAGAGGTAAAACCAACAAGCTTAAACGTAATTAAAACCTACAACGAGGCTACAAAAGAACTTACTAGTGCCGAAAAAATAGGACAATTATTTATGCCTGCTGCCTATATAAATGATACAGAAGAAGAAATACAAAAATTAGAACAACTAATAAAAGAACAACACGTAGGTGCTCTTTGCTTTTTTAAAAGTAGAAGTAGCGCTGCGGCTAATTATGATGGGCAGAACAAAAGCGACACACTTAGTTTAACTAATTTAAAAAGACTTATAAAAAGATACCAAAAAGCAGCTAAATACCCTCTTATAATTGCCATAGATGCAGAATGGGGTTTGGCTATGCGTGTAGACAATACACCACAATACCCATATGCAATTACACTTGGCGCAATGCAAAACAAAGATTCTTTAATTTTTGAGGTTGGTAAAAATATAGCTAAAGACTGCAAAGATGCTGGTGTTCATTGGAACTTAGCTCCTGTTGTAGATATAAACAACAACCCTAAAAACCCAGTAATTGGTTACAGATCTTTTGGAGAACATAAAGAATTGGTTACTAAAAATGCTATTGCGTTTGTACAAGGTATGCAGAGTCAAGGTATTATTAGCTGCCTAAAACATTTTCCTGGTCACGGAGATACTGCTACAGACTCGCACATAGGTTTACCAGTTATAAACAAAACAAAAGAAGCTTTATTAGCTAATGAATTGTATCCTTTTCAGCAAGTAATAAATAACGGAGTAGAAAGTGTAATGATTGGTCATTTAGCAGTACCCGCTTTAACCGAAGAAAAGAACACACCTACTACCCTTTCTAAAAAAACAATTAAAGGGCTTTTAAGAGGTGAAATGAATTTTAAAAATGTGGTTATTTCTGATGCTTTAAATATGAAAAGTGTTTCTAAATTATACCCTGTTAAAGGAGAATTAGAATGGGTTGCTTTTGATGCAGGAAATGATGTTTTATGTTTTGCAGAACATACCAAAGAAGGTATCGAGACTATTTTAAAAAATGCAACACCAGAGCATATTGAAGAAAGTTTTAAACGTGTTTGGAAACTAAAAGAAAAAGCTTTTAATACTGTTATTTCGCCTACAGAAAACTACTATACTTCTAAGAGTTTAAATACACTTTTAGCCAACCAAAGTTTAACGGTTGTTAAAGGAAACAACAATACAATAGCTAATTTTAAAACTGATGGATTTATTGGTCTAGAAATTACAAAAGGTGAAGAAAATGCTTTTTTAAATTCGATAAAAAGGAATCATAATTTCACCAGTTACAGTACTAAAAACTCTACTTTATCTAACATAAAAAATGCAATTAAAACTGAAGAAAATGTACTTATAGCTTTATACCCACCAAGTATAAAACCTAAAAATAATTTTGGGTTAAGTTCTGATGAGTTACAACTGCTAAAAGAGATTATAAACTCTAAAAATGTTGTTTTATACGTATTTGGAAATCCATATGTTTTAACCAATTTAGATATTACAAATGCTAAACATGTAATTGTAGCATATCAAGATTTTCTTGTCTTTCAGGAAAATGCAGCAGACCACTTTTTAGATAAAACAGATGCTAAAGGAAAGCTTTCAGTTTCAATAAACTAATTTATGCAAACATACAAAGTAATAGGGTTAATGTCTGGTACGTCTTTGGACGGTTTAGATCTAGCATATTGTCATTTTTACAAAAAGAATACGAATTGGCAATTTACTATTATAACTACCAAAAGTATAGACTACACACCAGATCTTAAAGAGCAACTTAAAAATGCAATTCTCTTACCTGTACCAGAATTTACAGAATTACACAATTGGTATGGTACTTGGCTTGGCAAACATGTAAAAGAATTTGTACGTGAACATAATTTAGATGTAGATTTTATAGCCAGCCACGGACATACAACGCACCATAAGCCTGAAAAAGGATTTACACTGCAAATTGGTTCTGGACAACATTTAGCTAATAATAGCGGTATTAAAACAATTTGTGACTTTAGAACAAACGATGTTGCTCTTGGCGGACAAGGTGCACCACTTGTTCCTATTGGCGATATGCATTTATTCTCTGAATATGATTTCTGCCTAAATCTTGGAGGTATTAGTAACGTATCTTTTCAGCAAAAAGAAAAAAGAATTGCTTATGATATTGGTATTGCTAATATGGCGTTAAACTATGTAACTCAAAAAATAGATTTAGGTTACGACAAAAATGGAGAGCTAGCAAAAAGTGGCACCGTTAACACAACATTATTATCTAACTTAAACGACTTAGCATACTATAAATTATCTTATCCAAAATCTACAGGATTCGAGTGGTTTAAAAAAGAAATTATTCCGATTATAGAAAATACAGAAGACACAATAGAAAACATATTGCACACCATAATACTACACATATGCAATACTATTTCTAACGATTTATTAGCTGAAGCTCAAAAACCTAAAAACACATTACTAGTAACTGGTGGTGGAGCATTAAATGCTTTTTTAATGAATATTTTAAAAGAAAAATTAGGGAATACTTTTGTTCTAGAAACACCTTCTAAAACTGTAATAGAGTTTAAAGAAGCTTTAATTTTTGCTTTTATGGGCACACTAAGACATTTAGAACAACCTAATGCTTTAGCAACTGTTACTGGCGCACAAAAAGATTCTAGTTGCGGTGTTATTTATATTCCGCAATAGCATCCTTAATTAAGCTAAGGCTGCTGTTCTTGTTTTTTTTATTGACATAAAAATAAAAAGAGACAAACTACCACATACCGCCAAACCTATAAACAATGGCAAAACAGTAGTATCTACATAGCTACCTATTAATGTTGCTATTGGTATAGAAACTACAGTTGCTACAAAACCGTTAATGGCTGCTCCTACTCCAGCAATATGTCCAATTGGTTCCATAGCAACAGATCTAGAGTTACCCCAAATAAATCCTAAACAGAAAAATTGGGCAGCTAAAAATGCAATTAAAACTGGTAAAGATGGATTTGCATCTCCCCAAAATAAAATAACATATAACAATCCTATACTACAAAATGCGCATAGCGATAAAAAAATAAGTTTACGCATACCAAAACGTAACACTAACGTACCATTCAAAAAAGTTGCAGAACCTATTGAAATTGCTAAGCCAGCAAAAATGTATGGAAATTCTTCAACCAAATTAAATTGATCTTCAAAAATATGTTGCGCTGAGCTTAGATATACTAAAAAAGCTCCTGTTATAAGTCCAGATATTAATGTAAAAGCAACGGTTTCTTTATGTTTTACAAATTCTTTTAATCCATCTATAAAAACAGTTCTTGTAAAAGGTATTTTAAATTCGGGTTTAAGTGTTTCTTCTTGTCGTTTCCAAAACCAAATTGAAACTATTACAGCAAAAAGTAATTGCACATAAAAAATAGCTTGCCAATTATAGTTATCTAAAACAGCTTTACCAACTGCTGGTGCTATTACAGGTATTAAAATAAAAAATGCTGTAACAAAAGACATTATTTTAGCCATATAATCTCCTTTGTATAAATCTCTAATTATAGAAATTGTAATAGTTCTTGGGGCAGATAAACCTACTCCTTGAAAAATACGACCAACAATCATTACCTCTAAAGAGGTTGCGTTTACACAAACAACACTAGCTAAAGCAAAAATGGTAAAACCTGTATATACAATTGGTTTTCTACCATAACTATCAGATAAAGGACCAAAAAACAATTGTCCTACTCCCAATCCTAAAAAAATCATAGTAATTAACATCTGATTTCTAGTTGGATCTACACTATTAATTGCTTCTCCAATATGAGAAATTGCAGGTAACAACGCATCTATTGTTAATGCTACAATAGACATTAAAGAAGCCATTAAGGCAACAAATTCAAATTGTTTTTTAGATGATTTTTTTTGCATTCGGCAAAAGTAATCTACTTACAGTAAAACAGTAGCCTAACTGCATTTAATTTTTAGTTAAAGTATCTGTATTTACAGCACTAAAAACAATACTAAATATAATATATCAATAATATATAATAGCAAAATCGTATTTTTGACAAAAAAAACTAAATTTATGTTAATAATTGGGATAGCTGGCGGAACAGGTTGTGGTAAAACAACTGTTGTAAACCAGATTATTAATGAGTTACCGGACAATGAAGTATGCGTAATTTCTCAAGATTCTTATTACAATGACCTGTCTCACTTATCACTAGAAGAAAGAAGAAAAACAAACTTTGACCACCCGCTTTCTATAGATTTTAAGCTATTAAAAGAACATTTGGAAGAGTTAAGAAAAGGAAAAACCATACAACAGCCTGTTTATTCTTTTTTAGAATGTAATAGAACAGACAAAACAGTACCTACAGAACCTAGAAAAGTAGTTATTGTAGAAGGTATCTTAATTATGACCGATCCTGAAATTAGAAAAATGATGGACATTAAGATTTTTGTTCATGCAGATTCTGATGAGCGTTTAATAAGACGAATTAAAAGGGATGTTAACGAAAGAGGTTGGGATTTAGATGAAACATTAGAAAAATACCAAACTACTATAAAACCAATGCACGCAGAGTTTATAGAACCAAGTAAAGAATACGCAGATATTATTATACCAAACAATAAACACAATACCGTTGCAATAGATATTGTACGTACTATTATAAACGAAAAATTAGTTTAATTTTTAGATGATTTTTAAAAAACTTAGGAGCAAAAAATGGTTTAGTATAGCAACAAATATGTATGTACTTGTACTTACTGTTTTTGTTATTTGGATGATTTTTTTTGATACAAACTCGCTTTTTATACATAATGAGCTACAAAACCAGATTGAAGGTTTAGAAAAGCAAAAAGAGTATTTAAAAGATGAAATTGCCAAAGACAAAAAAATTATAGAAAAACTAAAAGATCCTAAAGAGTTAGAAAAATTTGCTAGAGAGCACTACTATCTAAAAAAGAAGAACGAAGAAATATACTTAATAGAATACCAGGACAGCCTTAAAACTAAAGAAGATGAGTAAAAAGAATTTATTTAACGATTTTTCAGCAGTTTCAACAAAGGAGTGGAAACAAAAAATTCAGGTAGATTTAAAAGGAGCAGATTATAATGATACGCTTGTTTGGGAATCTCCAGAAGGTATTAAGGTTAAGCCTTTTTACAACACAGAGGATATTGCTTCTTTTGTTACTAATGTTGCTACTCCAGAATGGAAAATTGGCCAGGCTATTTTTGTGCATAATGAAGCTGCAGCAAACAAAAAAGCCGTAAACGCTTTGGAAAGAGGTGCAGAAGATTTAATTTTTACTATTCCTAATGATGAAATTAAAATACATGTTCTTTTAAAAAATATAGACCTAAAACATAAAACAGTTTACTTTTGTCTACAGTTTTTATCATCAGAATATATTTCTAAGATTGAAGATTTTTGTAAAAAACAAACTACAAGCATACATTATAACGTAGATATTATAGGCAACTTAGCTAGTTCTGGTAATTGGTTTTACAACCTTACTAAAGACCATCAAGAATTAGATAAAATAGCTACAATTACCAACGCACAAAATACTATTGGCGTAAATGTTAGTACATACCAAAATGCTGGCGCCACAATGGTACAACAGTTAGCCTATGCAATGGCACACGCTAATGAGTACCTAAATCATTTTAAAAACACTACCATTCCTAACTTTACATTTACGGTAAGTGTTTCTGGAAATTACTTTTTTGAAATAGCAAAACTTAGAGCTTTACGTTTACTTTGGAAATCACTACAAACAGAATATAATACAACTGCAAACTGTACTATTTTGGCTGTGCCAAGCAAACGAAACAAAACCTTGTACGATTATAATGTAAATATGCTACGTACAACTACAGAATGTATGGCTGCTAGTATTGGTGGCGCAGATACCATTTGTAATTTAGCGTATGATGCCATTTACCATAAAGACAATGAGTTTGGCGAGCGTATTGCTAGAAACCAATTACTTATTCTAAAAAAAGAAAGTTATTTAGATGTAGTTACAAACCCTGCAGATGGTGCTTATTATATAGAATCTATAACGCATCAATTAGCAGAAAAAGCATTAGAACTTTTTAAATCGATAGAAGCAACTGGCGGATTTTTATCAAACTTAAAATCACATCAAATTCAGAAAAAAATAAAAGAAAGTGCTGCTAAAGAACAAGAGCTTTTTAATTCTGAAAAAGAAGTTTTGGTTGGTACTAATAAATATATAAACAAAGAAGACAAAATAAAAGAAGATTTAGAGTTGTACCCGTTTGTAAAAACAAATGCACGCAAAACTCTAATAATACCAATTATAGAAAAAAGGTTAGCAGAAACAGTAGAACAAAATAGATTAAAAGATGAGTAGAAAAGATTTACAACACTTAGAACTTAGTAAAGAAGACAGTGGTAAAAAATCTGACTCTTCTATTTTTAACACAGCAGAAGGTATTGCTGTAAAAAAAACCTACACAAAACAAGATTTAGAAGGTTTAGAACACCTAGATTTTGCCGCTGGTTTAGCACCAAATTTACGTGGTCCCTACTCTACTATGTATGTACGCAGACCTTGGACAATTAGGCAATATGCTGGGTTTTCTACAGCAGAAGAAAGCAATGCTTTTTACAGGCGTAATTTAGCTGCTGGCCAAAAAGGGTTATCTGTTGCTTTTGATTTACCCACACACAGAGGATATGATAGTGATCATGAGAGAGTGGTTGGCGACGTTGGTAAAGCTGGTGTTGCTATTGATTCTGTAGAGGATATGAAAATTTTATTTGGCGGTATTCCGCTAGATAAAATGTCTGTATCTATGACTATGAATGGTGCCGTATTACCAATATTAGCATTTTATATTGTTGCTGCAGAAGAACAAGGAGTAGCATTAGACCAATTGGCTGGTACTATACAGAACGATATTTTAAAAGAATTTATGGTGCGTAATACATACATTTACCCACCAACACCATCTATGCAAATTATTGCAGATATTTTTGAATACACTAGTAAATTTATGCCTAAGTTTAATAGTATAAGTATATCTGGTTACCATATGCAAGAAGCTGGTGCTACTGCAGATATAGAGCTCGCATACACTTTAGCAGATGGTTTAGAGTATATAAAAACCGGACTTAAAACCGGGATGGACATTGATACTTTTGCTCCTCGCCTATCTTTCTTTTGGGCTATTGGAATGAATCATTTTATGGAAGTTACAAAACTAAGAGCAGGCCGTATGTTATGGTCTAAATTGGTAAAGCAATTCAACCCTAAAAATCAAAAATCTTTAGCTTTACGTACGCATTGCCAAACTAGTGGTTGGAGCTTAACAGAGCAAGATCCTTTTAATAATGTAGCCAGAACAACAATAGAAGCAGCCGCTGCAGCTTTTGGAGGCACGCAGAGTTTACACACCAATGCTTTGGATGAAGCTATTGCATTACCAACAGATTTTTCGGCTAGAATTGCACGTAACACGCAAATATATTTACAAGAAGAAACCAAAATTACTAAAACCGTAGATCCCTGGGCTGGTAGTTATTATGTAGAAAAACTAACTGAGGAAATTGCGCAAAAGGCTTGGAAACTTATTGAAGAAGTAGACGAATTAGGAGGTATGACTAAAGCTATTGAAGCCGGTATACCAAAGATGAGAATTGAAGAAGCTGCTGCTAAAAAACAAGCACGTATAGATAGTAATGAAGATGTAATTGTTGGCGTAAACAAATACCAATTAGAGAATGAAGACGATTTACATATTTTAGAGGTAGATAATGAGCAAGTACGTAAACAACAAGTAGAAAGACTTGCACAAATTAGAGAAACCAGAGATACTAAATTAGTAACAAAAGCATTAAACAATTTAACTAAAGCCGCAGAAGCAAGTAAAAACAGTACAACTAGTAGCGGTCCTGATAAAAATTTACTAGCTTTAGCTGTAGAAGCTGCAAGACATAGAGCAACATTAGGAGAAATAAGTGATGCACTAGAAACTGTTTTTGGCAGACATAAAGCAAAAATACAATCATTTACAGGCGTGTATTCTAAAGAAATTAAAAACGACGAGAGTTTTAAAAAGGCATTGGCTATGGCAGATGCTTTTGCTGAGACAGAGGGTAGAAGACCTAGAATAATGGTAGCTAAAATGGGGCAAGATGGCCACGATCGTGGTGCTAAAGTTGTAGCTACTGGTTATGCAGATTTAGGTTTTGATGTGGATATAGGCCCACTTTTTCAGACACCAGAAGAAGCTGCAAAACAAGCTGTAGAAAATGATGTACATATTCTTGGTGTATCATCACTAGCAGCAGGACACAAAACATTAGTCCCAGCAGTAATTGAGGAACTAAAAAAACACGGCAGGGAAGATATTATGGTTATTGTTGGTGGTGTTGTACCTAAACAAGATTATCAATTTTTATTTGATGCTGGTGCAGTTGCAGTTTTTGGTCCTGGAACAAAAATAAGTGAAGCTGCTATTCAGATTTTAGAAATTTTATCAGAATAAATACTTCTGTTTTTTTTATTAAAACATATTGAAAATGAGTAAAAAAATAAGATTTAGAATCTATTTTTAACACTTAAAAAACAAAAGCAGCTATCTATAGCTGCTTTTTATTTGCAAACTATTAACAGCTTCGGTTTTATATAGTCGTAAAAAAGTGTATTTTTAGCCTCACTAAACTTACTATGACAATGGGCAAAATAATAGCCATCGCTAACCAAAAAGGCGGAGTTGGAAAAACTACCACCTCTGTTAATCTAGCCGCTTCCCTAGGCGTACTAGAAAAAAAAGTCTTGCTTATAGATGCAGATCCACAAGCAAATGCAACATCTGGCTTAGGCATAGATGTTGACAGCGTAGAGATTGGCACCTATGAATTGTTGGAGCATACCAAATCTGCTTCTGAGACAATTATGAAAACCACTTCTCCTAATGTAGACTTAATACCGTCTCATATAGATCTGGTTGCCATAGAGATAGAACTAGTTGACAAAGAGGAACGCGAGTATATGATGCGTAAATCTATTAGTCACCTTAGAGATGAATACGATTATATTTTAATAGATTGTGCACCTTCATTAGGACTTTTAACTCTTAATGCTTTAACGGCTGCCGATTCTGTTATTATACCAATACAGTGCGAGTATTTTGCACTAGAAGGTCTTGGAAAGTTGTTAAATACTATAAAAAGTGTTCAAAAAATACACAATCCAGATCTAGATATAGAAGGATTGTTATTAACTATGTTCGACTCTAGGCTAAGGTTATCTAACCAAGTAGTTGAAGAAGTTAAAAAGCACTTTTCCGAGATGGTTTTTGAAACCATTATTCAAAGAAACGTTAGACTTAGTGAAGCTCCAAGTTATGGAGAAAGCATTATTAAGTATGACGCAAGTAGTAAAGGAGCTGCCAATTATTTAAATTTGGCAAATGAAGTAATGAAAAAAAATAAGGAAAAAGTATAATAATGGCGAAAGCAATTAAGAAACAGGCTCTAGGCAGAGGTTTATCTGCTCTTTTAAAAGATCCTGAAAATGATATTAACTCTGCAGAAGATAAAAATGCCGACAAAGTTGTTGGTAATATCATTGAACTAGATTTAGAATTAATAGAGGTTAACCCTTTTCAGCCAAGATCTCATTTTAACGAAGAAGCTTTAGTAGAACTATCTACTTCTATTAAAGAGTTGGGCGTTATACAGCCTATTACTGTTCGTAAATTAGAGTTTAACAAGTACCAACTTGTTTCTGGTGAACGTAGATTTAGAGCATCTAAATTACTAGGTTTAGAGACTATACCTGCATACATAAGAATTGCTAACGACCAAGAGTCTTTAGAAATGGCTTTGGTAGAAAACATACAAAGACAAGACTTAGACCCTATAGAGATTGCATTGTCTTACCAAAGACTTATAGATGAAATTCAGCTTACTCAAGAAAAGTTAAGTGAGCGTGTAGGTAAAAAAAGATCTACCATTACAAACTATATGCGTTTACTAAAACTAGACCCAATTATACAAACTGGTATTCGTGACGGCTTTGTAAGTATGGGCCACGGTAGAGCTTTAGTTAATATTGATAAAAAATCTGATCAGATAGATTTATACGAAAAAATTGTAGAAAACAATTTATCTGTTAGAGACACAGAAAAAGCTGTAAAAGAACATCAAGAAGGCGGTAATACTCCTAAGGTTACAGCTAAAAAAGCTAGTAAATCTCCGGAATTTGTTAAAGAAGGTTCTCATAAGATTGAAAAACATTTAGACGCTAAAGTAGCTGTTACAGCAAGTGAAAAAGGAAAAGGAAAAATTACTATTTCTTTTAACTCTCCTGAAGATTTTGACAGACTAAAAAAACTAATTACTGGTGCTTAAAAACCTTATTTCTATACTAATTTTCAGCTTTTTTGTTACAATAGGCTGGTCTCAAGAGCCTGCAAAACCTAAACAAGAAAAAGATTCTCTTACCCAAGATTTAAAAGAAAAAGGCATTCATGTAGATGAAGTTCTTTTAAGTAATAATAGAAGAATAGACCCGCTTGCGCCAAGTAAAGCTGCTTTTTACTCTGCTGTTTTACCGGGTTTAGGACAGATTTACAACGGAGATGTTTGGAAAGTTCCTATTGTATATGCTGCAATTGGCACAGGTGTTTACGCGTACAGCTTTAACAACAAACAATACAATAGAACTAGAGATGCTTTTAAAAGAAGAAAAGCTGGTTTTATGGATGATGAATTTTATGCTTTTAACGGGCAAGAAATAGATCCAGGAAATCCTAGGTTAGATGATGATGATCTACAACGTGCACAAGAGCGTTACCAAGAAGACAGAGATTTATCTTTATTAATTACCATTGGTCTTTATGCTTTAAATATTATAGAAGCAAACGTAAAAGCACACCTTAGGCAGTTTAATGTAGACGACAATCTTAGTTTTAACATTAAGCCCTATTTAGAATTCAACACTATTACAGCAGAACCTAATTATGGTTTTGCTTTACAATTAAAATTTTAAGTATGAATATTGCATTGTTCGGTTACGGAAGAATGGGTAAAATGATTGAAGAGGTAGCCATAAACCGAAATCATACCATAGTTGCAAAAATAGATGCAAATACAGAAAATATAGACTTTTCTAAAATAGATGTTGCCATAGACTTTAGCTTACCTAGTGCTGCGTTTGGCAATATAGAAAAATGTATAAACAATAATGTTCCTATAATTTCGGGAACAACAGGTTGGCTAGACAAGTACAATGATGCCGTTGCATTGTGTAACGAAAAAAAGGGTGCTTTTATCTACGCATCAAACTTTAGCTTAGGAGTTAATATATTTTTTGAGCTAAATAGCTATTTGGCAAAAATGATGAAAACCTTAGATCAGTACGCTGTTACGATGGAAGAAATACATCATACAAAAAAACTAGATGCACCAAGCGGAACTGCAATTACATTAGCAGAAGGGGTTTTAGAACATTCTAAATACAAAGGTTGGCAACTAGACAAAGCAGATGAAAATCACATACCAATAGTAGCAAAAAGAATACCTGAAGTACCAGGCACACATACCATTAGCTATAACAGTAATGTAGACAGCATAGATATTACGCATACAGCACATAACCGAGAAGGTTTTGCGCTTGGAGCCGTAATCGCAGCCGAATGGATTGTTGGAAAAACAGGTGTTTTTACAATGAAAGACGTTCTTGAGCTTAATTAAAAGTTAAAAAATAATATAAAGTAGACTGTTTCGTAAAAAATAATTTAGTTTTAAAAAATACGACAACCAAATACAGTTGACTTAAACCCATAAATTAAAAAAATGAATATATCTCAGTGGATCATTTTTATCCTAATAGTACAAGTTATACACTTTCTAGGAACTTGGAAATTATACGTAAAAGCTGGCAGAAAAGCTTGGGAAGCAGCAATACCTGTATATAATGCAATTGTATTAATGCAAATTATTAGAAGACCTAAATGGTGGGTTATTTTACTGTTCATTCCTATTATAAATCTTTTAATGTTTCCTGTAATATGGGTAGAAACTATTAGAAGTTTTGGTAAAAACACACTTTTAGATACTTGGCTAGTTATCCTTACTTTAGGTTTTTACACTTATTACGTTAATTATGCTTTAGATGTAAAATACATAGAAGATCGTAGCTTGCACCCAACAACAGGTTTAGGAGAATGGGTTAGCTCTATTGTTTTTGCTATTGTTGCCGCTACATTTGTACATACTTATTTTATACAACCATATGTAATACCTACTTCTTCATTAGAAAAAACACTTCTTGTGGGGGATTTTCTATTTGTTAGTAAATTTCATTATGGCGCACGTACTCCTATGACTACAGTTGCTGCTCCAATGGTACACGATACGCTTCCGTTGCTAGGATTAAAATCATACTTAAACAAACCACAATTACCTTATTTTAGGTTACCTGGGTTTCAGAATATAAAAAGAAATGAAATTGTTGTTTTTAGTTGGCCAGCAGATACTGTTAGACAGTTTTTTGTAAGAGAAAAAGGAGTTCAAAAACCTATAGATAAAAAATCTAATTATGTTAAACGTTGTGTAGGCATCCCTGGAGATACATTATCTGTTGTAGACGGCTATGTACATATTAACGGCAAAAAAACCGTACTACCAGACAGAGCTAAACCAATGTTTTACCACGTTGTAACAACAAAAGCTCCTATAGACAATGCTATTCTTAATGTCCTTGGCCGTAAAAACTTTACTGGGTACACAGTTCGTATTCCTTTAGAAATTTTACAAAAAGACAAGGTTACCGAGTTAATGAACAAAGGCGCTAACTTAGATGAAATTAAAAGAGATTCGGCTTACGCATACTATGCTGGTAGCATTGGCGATAAACGAGTAAAAGACTATTTACAAGCTGAAGACGTAAGAACAATGAACTTGTTTAACCTTACTGAAGAAGAAGCTAAAAAAGCGACAAAACTATCTGCCATAGTTAGCGCTAAAAAGTTTAGTTATAAAAAACAGTCAACTAAAATATTCCCTCAGAATGCAAATTTAGCAGGTACAGAAGATAATTTTAGCCCTATATACATACCAAAAGCAAATGCTACAATTAGCTTAAATGCTAAAAACTTACCGCTTTATAAAAAGATTATAACAGAATACGAAGGAAATACGCTAGCACAAGCAGGCAACCAAATAACCATTAATGGTAAGGTTACAAACAAGTACACCTTTAAACAAGATTATTATTGGATGATGGGTGACAATAGACACCAATCTGAAGATAGTAGATATTGGGGATTTGTACCAGAAAATCACGTGGTTGGTAAACCTGTATTTATTTGGATGAGTATTGATGGTATTAATGATGGTTTTGCTAACTGGAAACCTCGCTGGAACCGTTTCTTTACTACAGTTGGTGGATCTGGAGAACCTGTTTCTTATTTAAAATATTTTCTACTAGCATTAGTTGGATATTTTGTTTTTGATTACTTTAGAAAAAAGAAGAAAAAAACAAGCTAAAATGCTAATTGATAAATAACAAAGGTGAAAATGTAAAACTAGTTTTTTATATTTTCACCTTTGTTAGCTAATACATATAACTAAACTAAAAAAATTATTTCACAAATGTCTATTCTACTACATCCTGGATATTTTTTAAATATTGCAAACTTTGTTACCATAGCTAATAATGATGTTTGTTGGGAAGTAAATGACAACTACCAAAAGCAAACCTTTAGAAACAGAACATATATTGCTGCAGATATAGGCAAACATATGCTTAACATACCTATTAAGCACGTTAACAAAAGTAAAGGCAGACAGAAGTACAAAGACATTAAAGTAGAAAACGATTATGCTTGGCAACGCCAACATTGGAGAACTCTAGAAACAGCTTATAGAACGTCTGCATTTTTTGAGTTCTATGAAGATGAAATTATTGCATTATATGAAAAGAAACACACCTTTTTATTAGATTTAAATCTGGAAACAACATCGCTTATCTGTGATTGCCTTCAAATAGATATGCCAACACAAAAAACCATAACTTTTGAAAAAGAACCTAGTGAACTTATAGATGGTAGATTTTTAATTTCTTCTAAAACCGACATCAAATTTAATCAAGAAAACTATTTTCAGGTATTTAATGATCGTAATGGTTTTATAGAAAATTGCAGCATTTTAGATTTGCTATTTAATGAGGGAACAAATGCTTTATCTTATTTAAAGAATCATTCTATAGATTTTAAAAATGCTTAGATTTTGTTTGCACTATGGCATACATTTTATTGTGCCAATCATAATAGGATACTTCTTTTTTAAAGAGCAACGAATAAGAGCTATTATTATACTCTTAGCTGCTATTTTAATAGACATAGACCATATTATAGCAACACCAATATTTGACCCTAACAGGTGCAGTATAAATTACCATCCGCTACATACATATTGGGCTATGGGAGTTTATTTAGGTTTATTATTTTTTAGAAAAACTAGAATTTTTGGCATAGCTTTACTACTACATATGTTAGCCGATTTTGTTGACTGTCTATTTATTAACTCCTAGCTTAAAACTAGCCATTACAGGGAAATGATCTGATAATTTTACATCATAATTCTTATGACTAGTAACTGCAATATTATCACTTGCTAAAATAAAATCTATACGAAGAGGATAATATTTAAAATTATATGTTCTACCATATGTTGTTCCTTTTTCATTAAAAGTATCTAACAAATCACCTCGTATAACTCTGTATACATTAGAATACTGATTGTTATTAAAGTCACCACAAACAATAGTTTTATAAGATGTATTTTTAATATGATTTTTAACTATTAAAGCTTGCTCCTGCTGTCTTTTAAAAGACTTTGTAATTCTACCATACAGTTTAGAAGATTCTTCATTAGAAATAGCCTCTATATCTGGCACAACCTTTAAAGACTCTAAATGCAAGTTATACACCCTAACAGTGTCGTTATTGCATAAAATATCTGCAAAACTTGCTATGTTATTGGTATGCTCAAAAGGTAATTCACCTGTTTTTAGTATTGGATATTTAGAATATATACCCTGTATAGCCTTACTTACATTATAATCTGGCGCAACAAAACTATAGTTATAATTTTGCTTTAATTGCTTGTAACGTATTCTACTAAATTCCTGTATGCAAACAATATCTGGATCTTCCTTTAATACAAAGTCAATAATTTTATCTCCTATAGTGTTATCACTAGACCATTCGTTTATATTAAAACCTCTGGCGTTGTAAGTCATCACTTTTAAATCGTTCTCTTTTGGCTCTTCTTCAGAAAAATTAAATTTTATAAATAAGTCAACTAAAAAGTAACCCAAAACAAGGACAAATGCAGACAAAAAAACTCTCTTGTTTTTAGCTAATAACCAATAAAAACAGAAGATAATATTAACCAAAACCAACATTGGCAAAGACAAACTAAAAACCGATAAAAACGGAAGTAGTTCTACAGAAACGTATGGTGCTAGGTAAGAGATACAAAGTAGTAGTGCAAACAAATAATTGAGAACAAATACAATTCTACTAAAAAATGATTGCTTTTTCACTAGTCTTCTTTACCTGCTATAAATAAAAAGTCTTTTTCTTCTTTTGATAAGCTCTCATAACCAGACTTGCTTATTTTATCTAAAATAGCATCTATTTTACGTTGCTTATCAACCTTCTTTCTATCTATTGTAGTCGTTGTTGTAGCTGTAGTTTTTCTAGGAGCTGTATTTCTATATACCGTTTTCATAGGTGCTTTTTTCTCTCTGCTAAACATATTTGCTACAGAATCCATAAACTTACCAAAACCAGCACCAATATCGTTCCCTTTTAACAACTGTTTGGCATATAAAAAACCTAATGCTGCCCCTCCTAAATGAGATAACATTCCGCCTACATTCTGCCCAGAAGATAATCTTAACAAATCCAAAGCAACTATTACAACACCTAAATGCCATAATTTTATATCTACTATTAATAGTCGTACTGTTTGGTTAGGCAAGTAAGCACAAACAAAGATTAGAATTGCTGTTACACCCGCAGATGCGCCAATTAGCACGCCATTTTCATTTATTAAAGCCGGTAATGTATTATATCCCAACATAAAAAGGAGTCCGCCCGCTATAACACCCAAAAAGTATACGTTCAAGAATTTTTTAGGGTCAAATAGATTTAGAAAAGTTCTTCCAAAAAAGTACAACATTAACATATTCCAAAAAATATGACCAAAGCCGCTATGAAAAAAAGAATAAGTTACTAAAGACCAAGGCTGTAGTATAAAATCTCCTAAATTTTCTGGAAGTTGAAACCATACAGTTATGCTTGGCAACCTAAATAAGTTGACTAGAATTAAGCTAACAAGATAAACAATAACATTAATTGCTATTAACTTTTCTACTATGCTTAACCTCGCATATTGTTGTTTTAAATCTCCTCTCATTTTTAATCCCAACGCTTATTATTAAACTGATTCTTTTTCCAGTACCACATCATTATAAATCCAAATATTGCGCCACCAACGTGAGCAAAATGTGCAATTCCACCACCAAATAAAGAATATCCAGTTACTCCAGAAAATAAATCTATTCCTATTAATACAGGAATAAAATACTTTGCTTTTATAGGAATTGGTAAAAATATCATCATTAATTCTGCATTTGGGAACATCATACCAAAAGCAACCAAAACACCATATATAGCTCCAGAAGCACCTACAGCCGGAGTATAATATGCACTTAAAAAATTGTCTATTATACTTTTTGATTCGTAGCTATACCAATTTACATTTTGCCCTTCTAACAAAGCATTCATTACTTGCTCTTTAGAAATTCCTGAATTTACAATAGCATCTAGGCCTTTATTAAAGTAGTAATAATTAACTCCTGAGTGAATTAACGCCGCTCCAATACCTGCCGAAAAGTAGAAAAATAAGAATTTCTTTTTTCCCCATATTTGTTCTAAAGGTGTACCAAAAGCATACAATGCATACATATTAAATGCGATGTGCATAAAACCACCGTGCATAAACATATGCGATACCAACTGCCACAATTGAAAGTTCTCATTCTCTGGAAACCATAATGAAAACCATTGATACATCTGATCTCCTAAAACCTGAGTGGCCAAAAAGAAGATTACATTAATTATAATTAAATGCTTAATAACATCTGTAAGTCTACCCATTATATAAATTTTTTATCAATATCATTTTCTGTTATAGTAACATAAATTGGCTTGTTAAACGGGCTAACCATAGATTCTGTACAAGCAAACAAATCGTTTACCAACGCTGCCTGTGATAGCTTATCTAAAACATCTCCTGTTTTTACCGCCAATGACTTACACAATGCTTTACTTAATACATCTGCCTGTGAAAAGCCATCTGCACCAACATTTTGCTGACAATCTGCCATTAATTCGTCAAAAATAGAACCCACTTCTGCCTCTGCAACCATTGGTGGTATTCCGTTTATTTCTACAACACTTTCACTTATTTCACCAAAAACAAAACCCATTGTGGTTAAATTGTCTTTAATTTCATTTAATATATCTATTTCTGATAAAGAAAAAGACAACTGTATAGGAAATAACAACTGCTGACTTAAACCTTCATTTAAAGTAACAGTTTTTAAAAATTTCTCGTACAATACACGTTGATGCGCTCTTCCTTGGTCTATAACAACCATACCAGACTTTATTGTTGTTACAATATACTTTCTTTTTAATTGAAAAGTAATTGCTGCAGTATCTAAATCATCATCAGAATCATCAAAAATTGACTTTGTACTAACTTCAGATTCAAAACTTAAGTTTCCAAAACCTGAAGATTTATCTTCCCTTGACGGTGTTTCTACATACAAACTCTCCCAACTTTCTGTACTAGGCTTTTTATATGATGAAAAAGACGAAGTAGCCGATTTTGGAGAACTACTAGAAGTAACTTTGGTTTCTTCAGCAAACGGATTAAAAGTAGAATCTACAGTTACTTTTGGTAGTACTGCATTTTTATCTTTATAACCGTATGGTGTTTGTAAATTATTGTCGTGCTCAAAATCTAGCGTTGGTGCTACATTAAACTGTCCTAAACTATGTTTTATAGTAGACCTTAAAATTGCATATAAAGTTTGCTCATCATCAAACTTAATTTCTGTTTTAGTAGGGTGTATATTTATATCTATTGATGATGGATCTACTTCTAGATTTAAAAAGTATCCCGGATGCATTCCAGGCTTTATTAACCCTTCAAAAGCAGCTAAAACAGCATAATGTAGATAGTGACTTTTAATAAATCTGTTATTCACAAAAAAATACTGCTCTCCTCTACTCTTTTTAGCAAACTCCGATTTACAAATAAAACCAGAAACCTTTACAACTTGAGTTTCTTCTTCTACAGGCACTAATTTTTCGTTCGATTTTTTCCCAAATATATTTACTATACGCTGTCTAAAATTAGACTGCGGTAAATTAAATAATTCACTACCATTATTGTAATAATTAAAAGCTATTGATGGGTGTGCAAGTGCAACTCTATGAAATTCATCTGTTATATGACGAAGTTCTACCGAGTCTGACTTTAAAAAGTTTCTACGAGCAGGAATATTAAAAAACAAATGCTTTACAGCCAAAGATGTTCCCTGTGGCGTAACTACAACCTCTTGAGATTTAATTTCGCTACCCTCTATTTCTATAACAGTACCAATTTCTTCGTCTGCCGTTTTTGTCTGTAAGTCTACACGTGCAATTGCCGCTATTGAGGCCAATGCTTCTCCTCTAAAGCCTTTTGTGTTTAGATTAAATAAATCTTCAGCACTTTTTATTTTAGACGTAGCGTGTCGCTCAAAACTAAGTCGAGCATCTGTAGCACTCATACCCACACCGTTATCTACAACTTGTATTAGTGACTTGCCGCCGTCTTTAATAATTAATTTAATAGCTGTTGCTCCTGCGTCTATTGCATTTTCTAGTAGTTCTTTAACTACAGATGCTGGTCGCTGAACAACTTCACCCGCTGCAATTTGGTTTGCAACGTGGTCAGGTAAAAGTTTAATGATATCTGCCATTATTTTATGGAGAATATTGAAAGATCAAAATCTATAATGTATAAAAAAGCAAAAAGTAGAATACCAATAATAATGGCCATTCTAATTTTCATATTTCTGTCGCCCTCTTTACGTAAATCTGAAAAAGCGTTTCCAAATTTACCTTTTATGCCTTGTTTTGGGCCAACAGTTGTACGGAACTGATCTAGCTTATGCTGAATTTTATACGGGTTACCTTCGCCTTTATCGTCAAAGTAACGAGGCTGATAGTCGTACGACCTATTCTTCCGTAATCTTGTGAATTTTCCCATAATAACTAGATTTTCAAAGGTACTTAAAAACACAAAAAATAGCACAGATACTGTGCCAAAACTTGTTAACAAGTCAAATAGTCCTAAAAGAAAAAAAGTAAATCAAAAAAAATACTCCTAAAAGTCTGTTTTACAAAGACTCTTAAGAGTATTACTTTATACTGTTAGCACAGTAATAACAAAACTAGTTTCCTAATGCTGCCATTTTTATAGCTGCAATAGCAGCTTCTGTACCTTTATTACCGTGTTTACCTCCGCTACGGTCTATAGCTTGTTGTAAATTATTATCTGTTAATACACAGAAAATAACTGGAGTATCTGTCTGTACATTTAAGTCTTTTATACCTTGTGCTGTTGCACTACATACAAAATCGAAATGTTTAGTTTCTCCCTGTATAACACTACCAATAGCAATTACTGCATCTACATTTTTAGTTGCAATCATTTTTTTACTACCATAGGTAAGTTCAAAACTTCCAGGAACGTCCCAACGAATTATATTCTCCTTTACAGCGCCACAATCTAACAATGCTTCTATAGCACCATTAAAAAGTCCTTCTGTAACCTCTGTGTTCCATTCTGAAACAACAATCCCAAACCGAAAATCTTTCGCGTTTGGGATTGATGCCTTATCATAAACTGATAAATTTTTATTAGCCGTGGCCATATATTTCTTATTTAGCTTTACCTATGAATGCGTCTATTGTAGCTGCTTCTTGAGATGATGCAAAATCGTTTTTAATTCTTTCAAAGAATTTTAACGCTTTGTCTTTTTTACCCAATTCTAATGCTGCAACACCTGCTTTATATAAATATCTAGGAGTAGTAAAATCGTTCTCTCCTTGTGCAATTGCTTTTTCATAATACCCTAAAGCATCTTCAGTTTGGTTTAACTGCATAAAAGAATCACCAATACCACCTTTTGCTAAAGCTCCTAAAGTAACATTATCTGTACTAAAGTCTTCTAAATGGTTAATTGCCTCTTTATAATTCTTTAAATTTAAGTAAGCCATACCTGCAGAATAACTAGCTAAATTAGCTGTTGGTGTACCGCTGTAGTTCTCAATAATACCTAAAAATCCGTATTTCCCTTCAGAACCATTTAAAGATAAAGTTAATAAAGAATCTTTATTAGCAGATGGGTTGTTTAATGCCTGATCTAAATATTGCTGTGGGTAATAAATTTCATTATTAGCTTGTGCAGTTTTAGGATTTTGCACAAAATTAACGTAAGCCAAATAACCTAAAACTCCAATAGCAATAACGCCAATAACACCTAGAATAGCTTTTTGGTTGTTTGCAACCCACTCTTCAGATTTAGATGCACCTTCATCTAAAGTATTAAATACTTCAGCTGTTGTACTCTCTTGTTCTTGGATTTCTACTTCTTCTTCTTTAGTCTTTGGTTTGTACCCTCGCTTCTTATATGTAGCCATAGTTAATTTTATTGATCGCGCAAAAATAAAGTTTTTATTGAAATTTAAAACCTTATTTATTCGTTATTTTTCAATAATTTGCGAGTTCTCTTATATTTCTAAAATAAAACTTGCCAAATACAGAATGCTTTTAAAGAAATTATCTCTTGTAAATTATAAAAATTTTGACTCTAAAGAATTTGAATTCGATGCAAAAATAAACTGCTTTGTTGGCAGCAATGGCATAGGAAAAACAAATATTTTAGATGCAATTTATCATTTGTCTTTTGGCAAAAGCTACTTTAATCCTATTGCCTCTCAAAACATAAAACACGGCGAAGAATTTTTTGTAATTGACGGTCTATTTTTTAAGGAAGAAAGAGAAGAAAAGATCATTTGTAGCCTAAAAAAAGGTGCTAAAAAAATAATTAAGCGAAATGGAAAGGCATATGACAAGTTTTCTGACCATATTGGTTTCTTACCTTTGGTTATTATTTCTCCCGCAGATAGAGATTTAATATTAGAAGGTAGTGATACACGTAGAAAATTTATAGACGGTGTAATATCACAATCTAACAAGATTTATTTGCAAACCCTTTTAAAATACAACAAAACACTTTTACAACGCAATTCTCTTTTAAAGTACTTTGCCGTAAACCATACTTTTGACAAAACTACCCTTAGTGTATACAACGAGCAGTTACAAGAATTTGGAACTATAATACACAAAGAGCGTGTTGCTTTTTTAGACTCATTTATTCCTATTTTTAAAGAGCAATATGCTGCAATTTCTGGTGGTAAAGAAAATGTTACTATTAACTACAATAGTAAATTATTAGAAAAAGATTTGTTGCAGTTATTTGATGAAAACTTAGATAAAGATAGAGCTGTACAATATACAACTGTAGGTATACATAAAGACGATTTATCTTTTGAAATAGATGAATACCCTATTAAGAAATTTGGAAGCCAAGGGCAACAAAAATCTTTTTTAATAGCTTTAAAATTGGCTCAGTTTAACTTTATAAAAGAACAAGCAAAAACAACTCCTATTCTTTTATTAGATGATATTTTTGATAAGTTAGATGAAAACAGAGTATCACAAATTGTATCTTTAGTAGATGATGATAATTTTGGGCAGATTTTTATAAGTGACACACACGCAGACAGAACAGAAGGCGTTGTAAAAAACATACACCAGAGTTACAAAATTTTTAAGCTATAGCACACTGTAACAGATCTTTTAAATAAAATCTTGCAGAAAGTAAAATGAAGCATAAAAGAACTCTTATTTTATGCCTAAATTTGTAGCCCCCTAAATTACTTTTACCTAAAAAAAATTAAAAAAGATGAAAAAACTAGCTCTTTTAGGTGTTATTCTATTATTTATAGGATGTAACAAAACAACAGTACAAAAAAAAGATCTACAGTTATTAAATGGCTATTGGGAAATTAACAAAGTATTTTTTTCTGATGGTAGTAGTAAAGAATATAAGGCTAGCCCAATGGTAGATTTTTTTAAGATTGATAGCCTAAAAGGATTTAGAACAAAAGTACAACCAAAAATAGGAGGTGCTTTTAATACAAATAAAGATGCAGATAAGGTAGTTATAACTGAAAAAGAAGGTACATTTACCATACATTACACAAACGACCTCACGGAAAGAGAAGAAGAAATTCTAAGCCTTAGTAAAGACTCTTTTACAGTTAAAGACAACGAACAAATTACATACGTATACCTACGTTACCAACCTATAGAATTATAAAAATAATGGCGAAGCGCAAAAAAGAGAACCTATTATTAGGAGACCTTTTACAAGATTTTATAAAAGAAAACAAATTAGACCGTGGTATAGATGGTGTTGATGCACGTGCTGCTTGGAAAAATCTAATGGGTCCTGGAGTAAACAATTATACAACTTCTGTAGAGTTACGCGCCACCACCCTATTTGTATCTTTAAGTTCTTCTGTTTTAAGAGAAGAATTAAGTCACGGAAATTCTAAAATTATAAAAATGATAAATGAAGATTTAGGTAAAGAAGTTGTAAAAAAGCTAGTTTTACGTTAACCATATTTCATTTTAAAGCATAAAAAAAACCATCAAGCAAAACTTGATGGTTTTTTATTTTTTATCTGTTTAAAGATCTAGAAAATCTCTCTTCCAGAAAAATGGAAAGCTCCTTCAATAGCAGCGTTCTCATCACTATCAGATCCGTGAACTGCATTTTCTCCTATAGAAGTTGCATATAATTTACGAATAGTACCTTCAGCAGCATCAGCTGGGTTAGTAGCACCAATAAGAGCTCTAAAATCCTCAACAGCGTTATCTTTTTCTAAGATAGCAGCAACAATAGGACCTCTAGTCATAAACTCTACTAACTCTCCAAAAAATGGACGCTCGTTATGTACAGCATAAAATGCTTCTGCATCTCTTTTGCTTAACTGCGTATATTTCATTGCAACAATTTTAAAACCTGCAGATGTAATTTTTTCTAAAATACCTCCAATGTGACCGTTCTCTACACCGTCTGGCTTAATCATTGTAAAAGTTCTGTTTGTAATCATCTTCTTTTTAATTTTTTGCAAAAATAATGCTTTTAATATAACACGCAACAAATTAACCTAAAAGCTTGTAAAGCTATCGTTAATAGATTGTTACATTTTACCACTGTAAGCTAATTAATATTTTTGCCTTAATTGCTCTAATACTCTGCCGTTATCTCCAATCATTTTAAAATTAACTGTTTTAGTTTTAAAATTAAAGTCTAACATTCCAAAGCTTTTTACAAAAATCACTTCTCCTACTCTATAAGGATTTTCTTCACCAGAAAAACCTGTGTATGTATGTGTTAACCCACTACTTGTAAAGTCTACTAAAGGATATTCTATACCGTCTATATTATCTACAGAAAACTCAGATATATGTCTGTCTCCAGATAAAATCATAGCTCCTTTTGCTTTAGAATCTTTTAATAACCTTTTAAGTTTATCTACTTCGTGCGGAAAATTACCCCAACCTTCAAAACCGTGTTTATTAGATATGTACTGTACACTACTTACTAGAATATTAAAATCTGCATCAGAATTAGTTAATTCTTCTGTTAACCATTTCCATTGTTGCTCTCCTAAAATTGTTCCTTCTCCATATACATTTGGCTGCACACGTCTTTCTTTACTTGTAGATGGTGTTAAAGCTGTTCTAAAATAACGTGTATCTAATACTAAAACCTTAATTTTTCCTTCTGGTAAGTTATAATTATGAACCGCATAAACCCCTTCTCTTGTTCTTCTTGGGCTATCTTTTGCTACTCCCATAAAGTCTAAAAACTCTTGTTCACTATCTTTCTTTGCTTTAAACTCTACGCCTCCATCATTTAAACCATAATCGTGGTCGTCCCAAGTACCAATTACAGGTACTGTCTCTTTCAATTTTTTATATCCAGGAATATTATTCTGTGCTTCATAAACACTTCTTAATTCTTCCATATTATCTGTATCTGCATAGATATTATCTCCGCCCCAGATCCATAAATTAGGATTGGTTGCTAAAACATCATCCCACAAAGGGTTTACCTCATCATGTTTATTACAAGATCCAAAAGCTATAATAAAATCTGACTCACTTGCTACTACTGGCTTCTGTTCTACAACATCACTTGTTTTACAAGCACTTACTATTACGAGCAACCCTAGTATAAAAATATTCTTTTTCAAAATCTCCTTTTTATAATATTACAGAACAATTTTAAGACTATTTTTTTACATGCTAAAGCTTTATAACATCTATTAACTATAACATAAACCGGTTTTATTATAAAAGCTGCTCTCTCTTTTTGAGCATTTACTAAAAACACTATCTTTGGTGGTTATGAATAAAGAAGACATTAAAGCAACTAAGTCATTACTTAGTACGCCTCAAAAAATAGTTATTATACCACATAAAAACCCTGATGGAGATGCAATTGGCTCTACACTAGGACTATGGTATTATTTAAAAAGTATAGATCAGGATGCAGTTGTTATTGCTCCTAATAATTTTCCAAAGTTTTTAAAATGGATGCCTGGGCAAGAAGAAATTGTCATTTTTGAAGACGATAAAGAGCGTGCTCAAAAGTACATTACAGATGCTAGCTTAATTTTTACTTTAGATTTTAATCATTTATCTCGTGTAGGTTTTATGCAAGAAAGCTTAGAAGCTGCAGAAGGTACATTTATAATGATAGATCATCACCAAGCACCATCAGACTATGCAAAAGTAACATACTCAGATGTTAGTATGAGCTCTACTTGCGAAATGGTTTACAATTTTATTGAAGCCATAGATAGTACTTCTAAAATTACAAGTGATATTGCAAACTGTTTATACACTGGTATAATGACAGATACAGGCTCTTTTAAATACTCTTCTACCACAAGCAGAACGCACCGCGTAGTTGCAGATTTAATAGACAAAGGAGCAGAAAACATAGCCATACACAACAAAGTGTTTGATACCAATTCGCCTAGTCGATTACATATTTTAGGCTGTGCATTAAAGAATATGGTTATTCTAGAAGATTACCATACTGCCTACATCACATTAAGTCAAGAAGAGTTAGACCAAAATAACTTTAAAAAAGGAGATACAGAAGGTATTGTTAATTACGGACTTACATTAGACAATATTATATTTGCAGTAATATTTATTGAAAATAAAGACGAAGGAATTATAAAAATATCATTTAGATCTCAAGGCGATTTTTCTGTAAACGAATTTGCAAGAGCTCATTTTGAAGGTGGTGGTCACGATAATGCTGCTGGTGGTAAAAGTGATCTTTCTTTGCCAGAAACAACAACTAAATTTATTGGTTTACTAGACAGCTATAAAGACAAATTAAAAGGATGAAAAAATTAATATACGTAGTACTAGTTTTAAGTATTATTAGTTGTGACGGACCAGAAGCTAGAAGACCAATTAAAGTAAAAACTGGCAGCTACATAAAAGAGTCTATAAAACGTAATAAGGATCTATTAGCTAAAGAAGAAAAGCAAATACAAAGTATTATAAAAAAAGATACTACAAACAATTATACTAGTGGTAAAAATGGTTCTTGGTTTTTTTACAATACAAAAAACGATCAAGAAACATATACAATACAGCCAGACGATTTAGTAACTATGAAATATAGTATACTAAGCCTTACAAACGACACTATTTATAGCTTTAACGATATTGGAACTGTGACTTACAAAGTAGATAAACAAGATTTATTTTTAGGTTTACGCAGTAGTGTTAAGCTTTTAAAAGAAAATGAAACTGCTACGTTTTTATACCCATCTTCTTTAGGGTATGGGTACCATGGAGACGATAATAAAATAGGAACCAACGTGCCTTTAAAAGCAGTTGTCTCTATACTAAATGTAGAAAAAGAAAAAGATAGTATTCTAAATTAAAAATCAATTAAAAAAGTAGAAATGAAAAAAAGTTTTTTAATCTTATTAATGGCCATTACTGCAATGGTAAGTTGTAAATCTGGACAATATGCAGATTTAGATGATGGTTTATATGCAGACATAAAAACCAACAAAGGAGATATGTTGGTAAAATTAGAATACAATTTAGCACCAGTAACAGTTGCTAACTTTGTTTCTCTTGCCGAAGGAAAAAGTCCATTTGTTAGTGAAGAGTACAAAGGAAAAAAATATTACGACGGTATTATTTTTCATAGAGTAATGAAAGATTTTATGATACAAGGTGGCGACCCTACAGGTACTGGTATGGGCAACCCTGGTTATAAATTTAAAGATGAATTCACCGATTCTTTACGTCATACAAAAAAAGGAATCTTATCTATGGCTAATTCAGGCCCTAAGACAAACGGAAGTCAGTTTTTTATAACTCACGCTCCTACTCCTTTTTTAGATGGTTTAGATGAAAACGGAAATTTAAAAAATTGTGATAACCCAAGAATTGGTTGTCATACTGTTTTTGGAGAAGTCGTAAGAGGTATAGAAGTTGTAGATTCTATTGCTATCGTAAAAGTAGTTGCTAAAAACAGACCTTTAGAAGATGTTACTATCTCTACAATAGAAATAGTAAGAAAAGGAAAAGAAGCTAAAAAGTTTGATGCTATTAAAGTGATGACAGCTTATTTTGATGAAGAAAAAGAAGAAGAAAAAAAACAAATAGCTTTAGCAGAAGAAGCTAAAAAAACTGAAGCTGCTTTTGCTGCTGAAACTGCAGAACAAATTAAAAAAGCAGAAACGTTACCATCTGGTTTAAAAGTACTTGTTTTAACTGAAGGTACTGGTGAAAAACCAAGAATAGGCCAAAAAGCATTAGTTAACTACGCTGGTTGGTTAAGTAATGGTACTTTGTTTGATACATCATTAGAAGGTATTGCCAAGAAATTTGGGAAATATGATATTATTTATAAAATGCACGGCAACAATTTAAGTCCTTCTCCTATGGATTACAGCCCAGAAGCAAGATTAGCTGCTGGTTTTAAAGAGGGTTTATTACGTATGAAGGTTGGCGATAAAGTTCGTTTATTTATACCGCCACATTTAGGGTACGGTGAGCTAGGTGCTGGACCAATACCTCCTAACTCGGATTTAATTTTTGATGTAGAAATTACTGGCATTCAATAGTGTAGAATTCTCTTAACAAAAAATTATCATTAAATTAAAGGACTGCTCTTGGCGGTCCTTTTTATTTGTAGTACATTTACTACAAATTAATTCTCCCCATATAACCTTAAACAAATAAAACGCTATGAAAAAATTTGCATTAAAAACAGTACTACTGGTATTTTTACTTTCCTTTTTATCCTGTGACAACTCATCTAACGATCTTTTAGATGCTATTAATGATGAAAAAGGAGAAACACAAGAAGAAGAAAACACTAACGATGACGAAACTAACAACAGCACAGCTAAAACTGTTGTAGATGCCTATGGACAGTTAAGTGTAAGCGGAAGTAAAATTGTTGACAAAAATAACAATGCCATACAATTGCGTGGTATGTCTCTATTCTGGAGTCAATGGATGCCACAATACTATACAAAAGGCACCGTTTCTTGGCTAAAAAAAGACTGGAACGCTACTATTGTTAGGGCTGCTATGGCGGTAGAAGATAATGATGGTTACTTAAGCAATCCAGAAAGAGAAAAAGCTAAAATCTTTACCGTAATAGATGCCGCTATAGAAGAAGGTATTTATGTAATTGTAGATTGGCATAGTCACCATGCAGAAGACCATTTAGAAGATGCTAAAAAGTTTTTTGCAGAAGTTGCTCAAAAATACGGAGACAAGCCTAACATTATCTACGAAATTTACAACGAACCTTTAGATGGTGTTTCATGGAACAACACACTTAAACCATACCATGAAGCTGTTATTAAAGAAATTAGAAAGTATGACCCAGACAATATTGTAGTTTGTGGTACTAGAGTATGGTCACAACGTGTTGATGAAGTAATTGGCAATGAAATTAATGATGCTAACGTAGCGTATACTCTTCATTACTATGCAGCTAGTCACAAGCAATATTTAAGAGATATTGCCAAACAAGCCATAGACAACAACTTAGCTATTTTTGTTACAGAATATGGCACAACAGAATACACTGGTGATGGGTATGTAGACACTTCAGAGAGTAAAGCTTGGTGGAAATTTTTAGATGATAATAAAATATCTTGGTGCAACTGGTCTATAGCAGACAAGAACGAAAAATCTGCTGCCTTAACTCCAGGAGCTAGTGGTGATGGCAATTGGAGTCTAAACCAAGTAACCGAATCTGGAAAACTTGTACGAACTGAAATGAAGGATAAGAATCCTACTTTCTAAGAAGAGTAAAAAAGAGTAAAAAAATGAAGTTTATAAAAAGCCCCATTTGAAAAATTTCAAATGGGGCTTTTTGTTATAGATAGTTCTTTTATTATTCAGGGCTATTTTTTAATACCTCTAAAGTAAATTTCCAAAACTTTTGTACAGACGAAATACTTACACGTTCATCTGGTGAGTGTGCTCCTTTTATAGTTGGTCCAAAACTAATCATATCCATTTCGGGGTAGTTTTGCCCTAAAATACCACATTCTAAACCTGCGTGGCAAGCTACAACTTTAGCTTTAGCTCCAAAAACAGTTTCATACTGTGCGCTTAAAACTTTTAAAATTGCAGAATCTGGGTTAGGATTCCACCCTGGGTATTCACCACTAAAGTCTACCGTAAAGTCTGCTAGTTCAAAAACAGATTTTAATGCGTTAGCTAAATCCATTTTTCCAGAATTTACAGAAGATCTAGTTAAACACCCTATTTTTATAGCTCCGTCTTTTACTATAACTCTTGCTATGTTGTTAGATGTTTCTACCAAATCAGAAATACTAGCACTCATTGCATATACACCATTATGCGCAGCATAAATACCACGCAACATTTTTTGTTGTGCATCTGCTTGCATTGCACTTTCTGGTAAATCTATTTCAGTTAAACTAATAGTTAAATTTGGTTCTGTAACTTTTAATTCTTCTTTAATTGTAGCAGCCCAATCTTCAAAATTTTGTAAAAAATCTTTAGTCACTTTAATAGCAACTATAGCATTACTTTCTCTTGGTATTGCATTACGTAAACTACCTCCATCAATCTCAGAAATAGCCAATTCTGTATGTAAACTAGTATTATACAATACTCTGTTCATTATTTTATTAGCATTACCTAAACCGCGGTGTATATCCATACCACTGTGCCCACCACTTAAGCCTTTTACAGTTACTTTATAACCTGTAAAATTAGCTTGTACTGGCTCTAACTCATAAATTCTTCTAGCAGTAACATCTACACCACCTGCGCAACCTATATCAATTTCATCATCTTCTTCTGTATCTAAATTTAAAAGAATATCGCCTTGTAAAACACCTCCTTTTAACCCCATTGCACCTGTCATACCTGTTTCCTCATCAATAGTAAACAAAGCTTCTAAAGCAGGGTGTGGTATATCTGTGCTTTCTAGCAAAGCCATAATAGCAGCAACACCCATACCATTATCTGCACCTAGAGTAGTTCCTTGAGCTCTAACCCAGTCACCATCTATGTACATTTGTATTCCTTGAGTATCAAAATCAAAAACAGTATCGTTATTTTTTTGGTGCACCATATCTAAATGAGACTGCAACGTAACCATTTTTTTGTTTTCTAAACCTGGTGTTGCAGGCTTTCTAATAATAACGTTACCAACTTCATCATTTAAAGTTTCTAACTGTAAAGACGCCCCAAAATCTAACATAAACTGTATTACTCGCTCCTCTTTTTTAGAAGGTCTTGGTACTGCATTTAAATCTGCAAATTTGTTCCAAACAGCTTTTGGTTCTAACTCTCTTATTGTTTTACTCATCTCATTATTTTTTCTAGGCCCAAAATTACATAATAGAAAATGATTTTATAGCTACTATTCCTTATTTTTGATATGATGAATAACAAATTAAAAAATGCTATTGCCTTATTACTGCCTTTACAAATTATTTTGGTAAAGTGGTTGGCTAACTATCCTGCACTTATTGAAGAATATTACAGTAATGGTCTTTACCAGTACACGTCTAAATTCTTCCGTTTTGTTTTAGGGTGGGTTCCTTTTTCGGTGGGCGACATATTATACGCCTCTCTTATAACTTTAGCAATTAGGTATCTTATTATAAAACGAAAACACATCAAACAAAAACCGCTATTGTTTTTAAGAAATATAGTAGTAGTCCTTTCTATAGCTTATTTTACATTTCATTTTAGTTGGGGGTTAAATTACTACAGAGAACCCCTTTATAAAACGTTAAAAATAAAAGAAAAACACTCTTTAGATGAACTAGAAACTTTTGTTACTGCCTTAATTGCAAAAACAAATACTATTCACGCAACAATAACAAAAGATAGTACAACAGCCGTAGTAATACCATATACAAAATCTGAGATTTTTGATATAACTACAAAAGGATATGTTGAATTACAAAAGAAATACCCGTTATTAGATTACAGAAACTCTAGCTTAAAAACATCTTTGTTTAGTTCTGGTTTAAGCTATGCTGGCTATGGTGGTTATTTAAATCCATTTACAAACGAAGCTCAAGTTAATGGTAAAATACCACTATACAGATTTCCTGTTGTTGCAGGTCATGAAGCCGGACACCAAATTGGATATTCCGCAGAAAACGAAACTAATTTTATTGGTTACTTAGTTACCGCTAACAACCCAGACGTTTATTTTAAATACGCAGCATACTCTTACGCACTTAGTTATTGCTTAAGTGATATTAGATATAACGATCCCGAATTGTTTAATGCTTTATACAGTAAACTAAACGTTGGAGTTAAAAAAAACTATCAAGAATTAAGTACGTTTTGGAATAATTATGAAAACCCTATGGAGCCAGTTTTAAAATCTGTATACAGTACTTTTTTAAAAGCTAACAACCAGGCAGACGGAATGAAAAGCTACAGTAGAATTGTTTCCTTACTTGTTGCATACCACCAAGAGAATCCTTTGTAAGCAAAAAACCCATACTTCTTATACTGCTAAATGGTTAAAATACATCAATTTTAACATTTTATTACAATTTCCGAATGGACGTTTCTATATCTTTAGGCGGACTAATTTAACTAATCAACTCAAAAAGAAAACCGATATGAGAATACGACTCCTATCGCTTGCCTTATTTTTGGCAAGTGCTACTATGTTTGCACAGGATTACTTCCCTACAAACTCTGGTGTAAAATCTAAAAACAACAATTACACCGCATTTACTAATGCAAAAATCTTTGTTACGCCTACACAAATTGTAGAAAACGGAACACTACTTATTAAAAATGGTAAAGTAGTACAAGTAGGCAAAAGCGTGACTGTTCCTAAAAATTCTATTACAGTAGACTTAAAAGGTAAATCTATTTATCCATCTTTTATTGACATTTACTCGGACTTTGGAGTAACAAAACCAAAAGCTTCTGGTGGTAGATCTACACAGTATGAGGCTACAAGACACGGTTATTATTGGAACGACCATGTTATGCCAGAAAACAATGCGTTATCTGTTTTTAAGTTTGATGAAAAAAAAGCTGCTGAATACCAAAAAGCAGGTTTTGGTGTAGTAAACTCACACATACAAGATGGTATTGCACGTGGTACTGGTATACTTGTTACTTTAAATGATGATGGCACAAACAGCGATCGTATTTTAGATGATAGATCTGCTCAGTATTTTTCTTTAACCAGAAGTGCGGTGAAAAATCAATCTTACCCATCTTCTTTAATGGGTTCATTAGCATTACTAAGACAAATGTATTCAGATGCAAACTGGTATGCTAACGGTAACAGCGATACTAAAGATTTATCTTTAGAAGCTTTAAATAAGAACAAAGGTTTAGTTCAGATTTTTGAAGCTGGTGATAAAGGTCACGCTTTAAGAGCTGATAAAATTGGTGACGCAAACAACATACAATATGTAATTTTAGCTGGTGGTAACGAGTACGAAAGTATTGCAGACATTAAAGCTACTAATGCTACGTACATTGTGCCTATTAATTTCCCAGATGCTTATGACGTTTCTAACCCATACCAAGCTGGTTATGTTTCTTTAGCAGATATGAGAGGTTGGAACCAAGCACCTTCTAATCCAAAAGTATTAGCAGATAATAATGTACCTTTTACATTTACTACACACGATCTTAAATCTCCTGCTGCTTTTAAATCTAAATTACTAAAAGCTATTGCATATGGTTTGCCAAAAACTAAAGCATTAGAAGCTTTAACTACGGCACCTGCACAAATACTAGGGAAATCTAATCTAATAGGATCTTTACAAACTGGTAGTTATGCTAACTTTTTAATTACTTCTGGTGATGTTTTTGAAGAAAGCACTACGTTGTATGAAAACTGGATTCAGGGACAGAAAAACGTAATTACAGATAAAGACGTAAAAGATATTAGTGGTAACTATAGTTTAGCAATTGACGGCACTACATATAAATTAGAGATTAAAGGTGCTGCAGACAAGCCATCTGCTACACTAAAGCAAGACTCTACAACAGTAAAATCTAAATTCTCTTATAAAGAAGATTGGATAGATCTTTCTTTTGCTACTAATGAAGGAGAAAAGAGATATAGAATGACAGGAGTTGTTGCTCCAAATTCTGATAATATTAGCGGTAAGTTAGTTTTACCAAACGGAAACGAATCTACTTTTGTAGCTACTAAAACAGGAGATGTAGATAAAAAAAATAAAGATAAAAAAGAAAATAGTACGCCTGAGTTATTACCAATTACCTATCCTAATGTTGGGTATGGCTATACTACATTACCAAAACAAGAAAACATTTTATTTAAAAATGCTACTGTTTGGACAAGTGAAGCTGCTGGTATCTTAAAAAATACAGATGTACTAGTTAAAAAAGGAAAGATTGTAAAAATCGGAACTAATTTAAGTGCAGGTGGTGCAACTGTTGTAGATGCTACAGGAAAGCACTTAACTGCTGGCATTATAGATGAACACTCACATATAGCTGGTTTAAGCATTAATGAAGGAGGCCAAAACTCTTCTGCGGAAGTAAAGATGGAAGATGTAGTAGATAATGAAGATGTAGACATTTACCGTAATCTTGCTGGTGGTGTAACATCTATTCAATTATTACATGGATCTGCAAACCCAATTGGTGGGCGTTCTGCGTTATTAAAATTAAAATGGGGACAAAGTGCAGATGAAATGATTTATGACAACTCTCCTAAGTACATAAAATTTGCTTTAGGTGAAAACGTAAAACAATCTAACTGGGGTAGTCGTTCTCGTTTTCCACAAACAAGAATGGGTGTAGAACAAATGTTTATAGATTATTTTCAGCGTGGTAAAGAGTATGATGAAAAGAAGAAAAGCGGACAACCATTTAGATATGATGAAGAAATGGAAGTTATTGCCGAAATTATTAATGGCGAACGTTTTATTAGTTGTCACTCTTACGTACAATCAGAAATTAATATGTTAATGAAGATTGCGGAGAAATTTAACTTTAGAGTAAATACTTTTACGCATATTTTAGAAGGTTATAAGGTTGCAGATAAAATGAAAGAACACGGTGCTGGTGCATCTACCTTTAGTGACTGGTGGGCTTACAAATACGAAGTTAACGATGCAATACCATACAATGCTGCAATAATGCAAAGTCAAGGTATTACTGTAGCTATTAATAGTGATGATGCCGAAATGTCTAGAAGATTAAATCAAGAAGCTGCTAAGACTGTAAAGTACGGAAATATGACTGAGCTAGAAGCTTGGAAAATGGTTACTATTAATCCTGCTAAATTATTACACCTAGATAATCGTGTAGGAAGTATTAAAGAAGGTAAAGATGCAGATTTAGTTCTTTGGAACAATAACCCTTTATCTGTATATGCAAAAGCAGAAAAGACATTAATAGAAGGTGTTGTTTATTTTGATTTAGAAAAAGACAAGCAGCAAAGAGAAGCTATTAAAGAAGAAAGAAATAAGCTTATTTCTATGATGCTAGAAGAAAAAGAAGGTGGCAAACCAACGCAAAAGCCTATTATGAAACAAAAACCAAAGTTCCATTGTGATACTATGGATACTGAGTGGTAAACCTAATAGACAACATAAAAATAACAGAAATGAAAAAAATTATATATATACTGATAGTAGTTTGCTTTACCGCAAATGGTTTTGCACAACAAACACCTGCTAGTCCACAGACAGAAGCAATTACCATAGAAGGTGCTATTGCACATTTAGGAGATGGTACAGTTATAGAAAATTCTCTAATAATGTTTGAAGGTGGTAAAATTACCTTTGTAGGAGATGCAAAAATGAAAATTGCTCGTAAAGGGCAAATTATAGATGCTAAAGGAAAACACGTATACCCAGGTTTTATAGCTGCCTGTACTGTTTTAGGTTTGGTAGAAGTAGATGCTGTAAGAGCTAGTGATGACCAAGAAGAAATTGGCGGGATGATACCACACGTTAGAAGTATTATTGCTTACAACTCGGAATCTAAAGTTATAGAAAGTATGCGTCCAAACGGCGTACTTATGGCACAAATAGCTCCTAGAGGTGGTGTTATACCTGGTACATCTTCTGTTGTACAGTTAGATGCTTGGAACTGGGAAGATGCGGCTGTAAAAACGGATGACGGAATACATTTACACTGGCCAAATAGCTACAGAAGAGGTCGTTGGTGGCTAGGTGAAGACAGAGGTATGCAGCCAAATAAAAAATACAAAGAGAATATAACTAGTATTGTAGATTTTATAGTAAATGCAAAAGCTTATAACAAAACAACAGCTAAACCATACCACCAAGAATATGCTGCTATGGAAGGTTTGTTTTCTGGAGACCAGAAATTATATGTTTACGCAGATGGCGAAAAAGAAATTATTGATGCTATTACTACTTTAAAAGAAAACAATATTAAAAATGTTGTTTTAGTAGGAGGTTACAATGCATACAAAATAACAGATTTTCTTAAGAAAAATGATATCCCAGTATTGGTAAGAGCAATGCATAATTTACCAAGTAATAATGATGATGATTACGATTTACCATATAAAATGGCAAAACTATTAACAGATGGTGGATTATTAGTTGGTATCCAGAATAATGGCGAAGCTAATTTCCAGAACAGAAACTTACCTTTTTATGCAGGTCAGGCTGTTGCTTACGGAATGGAAAAAGAAGCTGCTTTGCAATTAATTACAAACAATACTGCAAAGATTTTAGGAATTGATAAAACCCACGGTACACTAGCTGTTGGTAAAAGCGCAACTTTATTTATATCTGAAGGTGATGCTTTAGAAATGCGTACCAACAAATTAAACAAAGCCTTTATAGATGGTAGAGATGTGTCTTTAGAAACACACCAAACCGAATTATACAAAAGGTATATGGGTAAATACAACAGAGGAGAATAAACTGTTGTAATAATTAAAAAAGCCGTCTAAAACAAATGTTTTAGACGGCTTTTTTAATACCATTATTTTCTATTACTTGCTTATTCTTGTATTTTACCTTCTACAAAAACTGCTGCTTTAGGCTTAGCAAAAAATGAAGCAGACTTAGCTTCTTTAGTTACTGTAACATTCTCAAAAGGAACTGTATTTCTTAATCCTTTAATAACACCATCTTCAGAAGTGTGCCAGCTAATAGACTTTGGCAATACTAAACCGTTTACGGTTTGCCAGTCGTTATAATGTATCCAACTATAGTTATTAGATGTTTCTCCGCTTCTGTAACTAACACTATACCCCAACCAAGCCATTTGTTTTGTTTCTGGATCAAAATGTATAAAATATAAATCCTTGTAAGATGCTCCTACCCCTGGATTATAACTAATTTTAACTCCTGGATAACTCTTACCCTCATATACTACATCTTCAGTTTCTCCGTAAACAATACCATCATCTGCTAATACAAAAGGCATTGCATAAAAGTAAAACATAAGATTATGATAAAATACAGCATCACCTTTATAAGTACCTTCTGTATCTAATAACCAAGTTTTTGCACCATCATGACCAATAGTGTAAGCAGCTGTTTCTATTTTATCTTCTCTAGTTTTTAAATTAACAGTATGTGTTTCTTTTGCATCTGGCTTAGGAATATCAAAAGTTAAAGTACCCATATTTTTCCAAGTATCTAACCCTCCGTGAGCTTTAAAAACCTCTTGTAATTCTTCAGGATAATTAGATGTAACTACTGCTACCTTTTCTTCGTTTTTTACTTCTTCTTTTGTTGTTTCTTTTTTCTCTTGCTTACAAGAAATAAAGAAAACAGAAAATACCATTAATGCTAAATACTTCATTTTTTAAATTTTTAGTTTTTAAGTTAACTGCTTATTAAGTTACAATTCGTCGTACTCCAGTAACATAGTTTACAATATTACATTACTTTTGTATTAATGAATACATTTAAGCAAATTACTAGCCTACAGAATCCGTTAATTAAGAAAACTTTAGTACTTAAAGATAAGTCTAGAGAGCGTAAAAAAAGTGGTCTTTTTGTCTTAGAAGGTGTAAGAGAACTACAACTTGCCTTAAAAGGAAACTATAGTATTGAGACTTTATTTTTTTGTGAAAATTTAATCTCAAAAGAAACTGTAATCAACCTAACAAAAAATAACACAACAGCAGAGGTTATAGAAATTACATTAGATGTTTACCAAAAAATAGCATACAGAGCTACAACAGAAGGTGTTATGGCTCTTGTAAAATCTAAAGAACACAACCTTGATAGTTTACATTTTTCTACTAAAAAACCATTAATTTTAGTTGCAGAAGCTCCAGAAAAACCAGGTAATATTGGTGCGCTATTACGTACTGCAGATGCTGCTAATTTAGATGCAGTAATAATAGCTAATCCAAAAACAGATTTATACAACCCTAATATTATACGCTCTAGTGTTGGTTGTGTTTTTACAAATAAAATTGCAACAGGTAACACAACAGAAATAATAGCGTTTTTAAAAGAGCATAATATTGCTACCTATTGTGCTGCATTAACTGCTTCCAAAGCATACACAAAGGTAGATTACGCAGAAAGCTCCGCTATTGTTGTTGGTACAGAAGCTACAGGATTATCTAACGAGTGGCTAAACAACTCTACCCAAAACATAATTATACCTATGGAAGGGCAAATAGATTCTATGAATGTTTCTGTTGCTGCTGCTATAGTTATTTTTGAAGCTAAACGACAAAGAAGTTAGGATTCACTATTTTTACATACCAAACCACCACTAATAACCATTATATGAATATCTTATTTTATGTTATACTGGCTATTATTCTACTACAATTTACCATAGATGCGGTAGTAGATTATTTAAATGCTAAAAAATTTAAAGAAGCTGTACCTAAAGAATTAGATGGTATTTTTAACGAAGAAGAGTATAAAAAATCTCAACGTTACAAAACTGCTAATTATAGATTTGGTCTATTTTCTGGTACGTTCTCTTTATTATTAACACTATCTTTTTTAATCTTTGGAGGTTTTGGTTGGGTAGATAGCATTGCGCGTAGCATAACGGACAACCCTATTTTAATAGCCATTGTATTTTTTGCAATTGTAATGATTGGTAGTAGCGTATTAAATGTACCATTAGCATATTACAGCACTTTTGTTATAGAAGAAAAGTTTGACTTTAATAAAAGCACAAAAAAATTATTCTTTATAGACCTTTTAAAAAGCTGGATTTTAACTGCTATTATTGGTGGTGCATTATTAACACTTGTAATTTGGTTTTACAATTGGGCTGGTACTAATTTTTGGATATACGCTTGGGCAGCTATTGCAATTATTTCTGTATTTATGAATATGTTTTATAGCAAACTAATTGTACCTCTTTTTAACAAACAAAAACCTTTAGAAAATGGCTCTCTTAAAACTAAAATTGAAGAATACGCTAAGAAAGTTGGTTTTGAATTACAGAATATTTTTATAATAGATGGTTCTAAAAGATCTACAAAAGCAAATGCTTATTTCTCTGGCTTTGGAAAGCAAAAAAGAATTACATTGTATGACACTCTTGTAAAAGATTTAGATGAAGAGGAGATTATTGCCGTTTTAGCGCACGAGGTTGGTCATTACAAACGTAGACATATTCTATTTAACTTAACGGCTTCAATTATATTAACAGGGCTTACTTTATACATTTTATCAATCTTTATTAATAACCCAGATATATCTTTAGCTATAGGCGTATCTGTACCAAGTTTCCATGCTGCATTAATTGGTTTTGGTATACTATATAGCCCAATATCAGAAATTACTAACTTAATAATGAACTACTTATCTAGAAAGTTTGAGTACCAAGCAGATGATTACGCTAAAAAAACCTATGCACACACCCCATTGATTACATCGTTAAAAAAACTATCTAAAACTAGTTTAAGCAACCTTACGCCACACCCTGCATATGTTTTCATGAATTATTCTCACCCTACTCTTTTAGACAGAATTAATAATTTAAAAAAATAATTTTTGTTGATTATTCTGAAACTTTAATGTAATTTTAGTTCATATGACGGAAGCAGAAATAGAAAAAGAAAATAAAGAAATTACACGCCAGTATAAAGAATTGCTGCGCGTTAGCTATCTAACACTTTCTGATGAAGATAAAAAACTAATTAGATCTGCGTTCGAGATTGCTGTGGATGCACACAAAGATCAACGTAGAAAATCTGGCGAAGCTTATATTTTTCATCCTATAGCGGTAGCTAGAATTGTAGCTTCCGAGATTGGTTTAGATGCTGTTTCTATTGCTTCTGCCCTATTGCATGATGTTGTAGAAGACACTGAATATACATTGGCAGACATAGAACGTATGTTTGGCGAAACGGTAGCTAAAATTGTAGACGGCTTAACTAAAATTGCTCACCTAAAAAAAGATATGAATGTATCTCAACAGGCAGAGAATTTTAGAAAAATGCTATTAACTTTAAATGATGACGTTAGAGTTATTATTATAAAAATTGCAGACCGTTACCACAATATGCTTACTATGGATTCTATGCCAGAGCATAAGCAGTTAAAAATAGCTTCTGAAACATTATACATTTACGCTCCTCTTGCTCATAGAATTGGGTTATATAATATTAAAACTGAATTAGAAGATTTAAGTTTAAAATATACAGAGCCCGAAGTCTACAACGATATTCAGAGTAAAATTGAAGAAACAAAAGAAGAGCAACAAGAATATATAGACTCTTTTTCGCACACCATACAAGATTCTTTAGACAAAGAAGGTTTAAATTATACCATTAAAGGCAGAATGAAATCTATCTTTTCTATTCGTAGAAAAATGAAGGTTCAGAATGTACCTTTTGATGAGATTTATGACAAATTTGCTATTCGTATAATTTATAAGTCAGATAAGGCTAATGAAAAGTTTTTGGCTTGGAAAATTTATTCTGTAGTTACAGATAATTTCACTCCAAACCCCGTACGTTTAAGAGATTGGATTTCTTCTCCTAAATCTACTGGTTACGAGGCCTTGCATATTACAGTAATGGGACCAGATGCCAAATGGGTAGAAGTGCAAATACGTAGTGAGCGTATGCACGAAATTGCAGAAAAAGGATATGCTGCTCATTTTAAATATAAACACGGAGAACAAAAAGAACAAGGTATAGAGATTTGGTTAAATAGACTGCAAGAAGCATTAGAAAATGCAAATACCAATGCTGTAGACTTTGTAGAAGAATTTAAGTTAAACTTATACTCTAAAGAAATATTTGTTTTTACACCACAAGGAGATTTAAAGTCTATGCCTAAAGGAGCCACTTCTTTAGACTTTGCGTTTCATATACACTCAGAGGTTGGTTTAAAAACAAGAGGTACAAAGGTAAATGGTAAATTAGTACCATTAAATACCATTTTACATAGTGGTGACCAGGTAGAGGTTATTACATCAGAAAAAAGTAAACCTAACCAAAGTTGGTTAGATTATGCTACTACGGCACGTGCAAGATCTAAAATTAAATCTTCTTTAAGAGAAGAGAAAAAAGAAGTTGCAGAAGATGGTAAAGAAATATTACGTCGTAAGCTAAAATCTCAGAAAATTAGTTTTAATGAGGATACCATTAATAAAATGGTGTACCATTTTAAATTAAAAACTAGTTTAGATTTATTTTACAGAGTAGCTACCGGTTCTATAGACAATACACAGATAAAAGATTTTGCATCGTCATATAGTAATGCTTTTATTAGTTTCTTTAAAAATAGAATTAGAAGAACTCCTTCTCAAGAAAATATAGATAAGGAAGAAATTACGGCAAAATATGATCAGCTAGTTTTTGGTAAAGAAGAAGAAAAACTAAAGTACAAACTGTCTCAATGTTGTAACCCAATTCCTGGAGATGATGTGTTTGGTTTTATTAGTGTAACAGAAGGTATAAAAGTACACACTAAAAACTGTCCAAATGCCATATCTTTGCAATCTAATTACGCTTATAGAATTATACAGGCTAAATGGATAGATTCTTCTCAGCAAGAGTTTACGGCAAACGTTCAATTAACAGGTATAGACAATATTGGAATTATTAGTGACCTTACAACAATTATTTCTCAACAAATGCATGTAAACATGAGAAGTGTTAACTTTAGTACTGATGGCGGTACTTTCTCGGGAAAAATATCTGTTGTAGTTAAAAATAATTCCATCTTAATTAAGCTTATTAACAATTTAAAGAAAATTAACGGTATAGATAAAGTAGTAAGGATTTAAAATTTACACTACATTTGCAAACCGAAAAGCTGTAGAAATACTATGGGTAGTAACAAAAATCAAGACATTGTAAAGAATGTCTTCACGACTTTTTTAGAAGAAAACGGACACAGAAAAACTCCCGAACGCTACGCTATACTCCAAGAAATTTACGAAAGTGAAGATCATTTTGATATAGAATCTCTCTATATTAAGATGAAAAACAAAAACTATAGAGTAAGTAGAGCAACCTTATACAACACTATTGAACTTTTATTAGGTTGCAAATTGGTACGTAAGCACCAATTTGGGAAAAACCAAGCTCAGTATGAAAAATCGTATTTTGATAGACAACATGATCATGTTATACTAACAGATACAGGTGAGGTAATGGAGTTTTGTGACCCTAGAATACAGTCTATCAAGAAAACAATAGAAGAAGTGTTTGACATTAAAATAACAAACCATTCACTATACTTCTACGGAACAAAAAATAAAAAAGAGAACAACTAACCAATTACAACTAATGGCAGTAGATTTACTACTAGGACTCCAATGGGGAGACGAAGGAAAAGGAAAAATTGTTGATGTATTAACTAAAGATTACGACATTATTGCACGTTTTCAAGGTGGTCCAAATGCTGGGCATACTTTAGAATTTGATGGCATTAAACACGTACTTAGAACAATTCCATCAGGAATTTTTCACAAAAAAGCAATGAACGTTATTGGTAACGGTGTTGTAATAGACCCTGTTGTCTTTGTAAAAGAATTAGAAGGTTTAGATCAGTTTAAAATAGACTACAAGGCTAAACTTATTATTTCTAGAAAAGCACATTTAATTTTACCAACACACCGTTTATTAGATGCAGCATCTGAAGCATCTAAAGGAAAAGCGAAAATTGGTTCTACTTTAAAAGGTATTGGTCCAACTTATATGGACAAAACTGGTAGAAACGGTATGCGTGTTGGCGATTTAGAATTAGATTCGTGGAAAGAGAAATACCGTCATCTTGCAGATAAGCATGAAACTATGATTGGTTTCCTAAGTGTTGATGTACAATATAATTTAGAAGAAATGGAAGTAGAATTCTTTGAAGCTGTAGAGCGCTTAAAAGAATTAACCTTTATAGATAGTGAAGAGTATTTAAACCAAGCTATTAAAGATGGTAAAACAATATTAGCAGAAGGTGCACAAGGATCTTTATTAGATATTGATTTTGGAACATACCCATTTGTTACATCATCTAACACTACAGCAGCTGGTGCTTGTACTGGCTTAGGTATTGCTCCTAACAAAGTAAAAGAAGTATATGGTATTTTTAAAGCATATACTACACGTGTAGGTTCTGGTCCTTTCCCAACAGAGTTGTTTGATGAAGTTGGTGCTAATATGGCTAAAGTTGGTCACGAATTTGGTGCAGTAACTGGTAGACCTCGCCGTTGTGGTTGGTTAGATCTAGTTGCATTAAAATATGCGTGTCAAGTAAATGGTGTTACACAATTAAATATGATGAAAGGTGATGTGCTTTCTGGTTTCGATAACCTACAAGTATGTACGTCTTACAAATATAAAGGTGAAACAATAACACATTTACCATACAATATAGAACCAGAAAATGTAACTCCTATATACACAGAGTTCCCTTGCTGGAAAGAAGATCTAACTCAAATGACAGATCCTTCTCAGTTTCCAAAAGAACTAAATGAGTATATAGATTTTTTAGAGAAAGAATTAGAAATTCCTATAAAAATTGTTTCTGTTGGTCCTGACAGAAAACAAACAATTAATAGATAATACAAAAAGCCACATTTTAAAATGTGGCTTTTTTTTTACTTCCTTATAAGCTTATACACGCATAATCTTAATTCTATGCCAATGTGTTATAAGAACAATCAAAAAAAACCTATTTTTGACCAAAATTTAAGACTTGCTAAAATTTAAAATAGTTATAGGTTTATTATTGTTTGTTTATGGAGTTAACGCGCAGGTTAAACCCGTAGAAAAAAAACAAATAAACATAGTACACGGAGCTAACTTTACAAAAGACGAAGTTAAACTACCAGGAGCTTCTATTTTTAGTAGAGATAGTGAAAGACAGGTAGAGTTTGAACACCAAGGAGCAACCTTGTGGTGCGACGTTGCTGTATTTTACCCTAAAGAAAACAAACTTATTGCTATAGATAACGTTCGTATGCAACAGGGAGACTCTATACAAATGGACAGTGGTAAACTAGAGTATTTTGGTGATATAAAACTAGCAAAAGCCTCTAAAAATGTAGTTTTGCAAAGTCCAGACGCTACACTTACCACAGATACTTTGTATTTTGATAGAGAAAAACAAGAATCTTACTACAGGCATTATGGTACTATTATAGATACCGCAAATACTATAAAAAGTAGAATTGGCCGTTTTTTTATGACTACTAACAAATACCAATTGTTAGATAGTGTTACAGTACAAAACCCAAAATACCATGTATTATCAGAACAATTAGATTACTATACAGAATCTGAGCATCTATATATGTACGGCCCTTCTACCGTTACTGGCAAAGACTATGTAATGTATTGCGAGCGTGGATATTACGATACAAAAGTAGAAACTGGTTATGGTATAAAAAACACGCGTATAGATTACAGCAATAAAATAATAGTGGGTGATAGTGTTTACTTTAATAAACGCAAACAATTTGCCTCTGCTACAAACAACATTGTTGTAACAGATACTGTAAACGATGGTGTAATAAGAGCACACTACGCTGAAGTTTACAAAGAAAAAGATTCCGTCTTTGCTACTAAAAGAGCCGTTGCTATTAATGTAATGGAAAAAGACTCTTTGTATATGCACGGAGATACTTTAATGATTACCGGAAAACCAGACAATAGAGTTATACGCGCCTTTAGAAATGCTAAATTTTTTAAGACTGATATAAGTGGTAAGTGCGATTCTATTCATTTTGATCAAAAAACTGGCGTAACACAACTTATTACAAATCCTATTATTTGGAACATAGACAACCAAATGACAGGAGATAGCATCCATTTAATTAGTGACTTAAAGACTGACAAATTAGACTCTCTTAAAGTGATAAATAATGCATTTATCATCTCATTAGACACTATTAGTAAAACAGGTTACAACCAAGCAAAAGGAAAAAATCTCTTTGGTAAGTTTGTAAACAACGAGTTAAACATGATAGATCTTGTACAGAATGTAGAAGTAATTTATTATTCTTATAATGATGAAAATGAATTTATAGGTATAGATGAATCTCTTTGTGGTAAGGTAAGTATGCTTATGCAAGAGAATGCCATAGACGTTATTACGTATTACATAAACCCATCTGGCACAACATTTCCAGAAGGTCAAGAACCAGAAAGAGGTGTAAAACTAAAGGGGTTTGTTTGGTATGGAGATCAACGTATTTACACCAAAGAAGATATTTTTGATGAGGATGATAACAATATTGTTCTTCCTATAATAAGAGGTATTAGCAATCCTATAGATATAGACGCAGAAGAACAAGAGCGTCATAAAAACCAAGGAGACCCTATAAATAACCCGCCCAATACCAAGGCAACTAGAAAAAAAAGTTTACCTAAACCTACTCTAGCAAAGCCAGCACCAAAAACAAAACTTAAGCAACAAAAATAGATTTCAGGTGAAAAAGGACTTTTTACACTACCAAGCACAAACTAGTCCGCATCCTTTAACTTTAGAAGTTTCACGAGCTAGCGGCAGTTATATTTACGATAAAAACAACAATGCACATTTAGATTTTGTGGCAGGTGTTTCTGCGTGTACACTAGGACATTGTCACCCAAAAGTAGTAGATGCAATAACCAAGCAAGCATCGGAATATATGCACGTTATGGTTTATGGAGAATATGTACAAAAACCAGCCGTAGCATATGCTAAATTATTAGCCTCTTTGCTTCCAGAAAAATTAGAAACCACATACTTGGTTAATTCCGGTACAGAAGCTATTGAGGGAGCCTTAAAGCTAGCTAAAAGAGCTACTGGAAGGCATCAAATTGTTGCTGCACACAATTCGTATCACGGAAATACAATGGGTAGTATGAGTGTTTCTGGTTCAGAATCGCAAAAAAGCGCATTTAGACCTCTGGTTCCCGGCACAACATTTATCAAATTTAATTCAGAAAAAGATATAGATAAAATTACAGAACATACTGCTGCTGTAATTTTAGAAACCATACAAGGAGGTGCAGGTTTTATTGTACCTAAAAATAACTATTTAGAAAAGGTAAGAGCTCGTTGCACAGCAGTTGGCGCACTTTTAATTTTAGACGAAATACAGCCTGGTTTTGGAAGAACCGGAAAACTGTTTGCTTTTGAAAATTACAACTGTATTCCTGATATTTTAGTCATTGGTAAAGGTATGGCTTCTGGTATGCCTGTAGGTGCTTTTGTTGCGTCTAACAACTTAATGAGAAACTTGCAAAACAACCCTAAACTAGGGCATATTACAACATTTGGAGGCAATCCTGTAGTTGCTGCTGCTAGTTTAGCTACACTACAAGAATTAACAAATACAAATCTAATTAAAGAGACTTTAGAAAAAGAAAAACTCTTTAAAAAACAACTAAAACACAAACACATTAAGGATATACGTGGTAAAGGTTTAATGCTCGCAATTATGCTAGAAAATGCCGATATTACAAACCACGTTGTTCTATATTGTGCAAAAAATAAACTGGTATTATTCTGGTTATTATTTGAACCTAGAGCTGTACGCATCTCTCCTCCTCTAACAATTTCTAATGAAGAAATTATTGCAGGATGCAAACTAATACTAGAGGCTTTAGACAACTACAAGAAATAGGTTGTTAACTATTTTGTTAATAATATACACACCAACCACCCCAAAAAAGAGACCTAAAGCGTTACTTTTATTTTAATCTTATTAAGTAAGAAAGAATTTATATGGCATTTGAAGCTGAAGAAAGACCAGACAGACCAATAGCAAAATTTGAGTCAATGCTAAAGACAGATGATGTCTATTTCTTTGACGCGGAAGATTTTGAAGACATTATTCACCATTATTTAAACAATGGAAAAATGTCATTGGCAAAAAAAGCCATTAAAATTGGTTTAACCCAACACCCAAGTACTATAGAGCTAAAGCTTTTAGAAGTAGAGGTACACGTTTTTGAAAACAACCTTGAGCTCGCAGAAAGTATGCTAGATAGTTTACAGACTATAGACAGTAATAACGAAGAAATATACATACAGAGAGCAAATATCTTCTCTAAAAAAGACGATCATAGTACAGCAATTAAACTACTAGAAAAAGCGTTATCTTTATCTGAAGACGCCATAGACATACACTCTTTATTAGGTATGGAGCATCTTTTTATGGATAATTTTGAAGAAGCTAAAAAGCATTTTATTCAATGTGTTTTGTTTGATGAGCAAGATTACGCATCACTTTACAACATTATTTACTGTTTCGATTTTCTAGAAGATTATGATGGTGCTATTGAATTTCTAAATGATTATTTAGAAAAAAACCCATATTGCGAAGTTGCTTGGCATCAATTAGGAAAACAATATTTTGCTAAAAAAATGTATAATGAAGCTATAAATGCATTTGATTTTGCAATTATTTCTGATGACACTTTTGTTGGTGCTTATTTTGAAAAAGGAAAAATTCTAGAACGCTTAAAACGTTACAATGAAGCTATAGAAAATTATGAATTTACTATAGAGATTGAAGATCCTTCTGCTTTTGCATATTTACGTATTGGTAAATGCCATGAAAAACTTGGCAATACAGAATTAGCTAAATTAAATTACTACAAAACAGTTCATGAAGATCCTTTACTAGATAAGGGCTGGTTAGCAATTACTAACTTTTACATGAAACAAAAAGACTATTTAAAAGCTAAAGAATACATTACAAAAGCTATTAATATAGAAGAGGAAAACTTATTCTACTGGGAGAAAAACGCCTATATTAACGAAGCTTTAGGCTTAATTGAAGAGGCTGAAATGGCCTACCAAAAAATGGTAGACTTAGGAGATTGCGAATTAAAAACGTGGTTGCTTTGGAGTAGTTTGGTATTAAAAAAAGGAGATCCACATTCTGCTATACAAATACTACAACAGGCTTTAGAGTTCTACCCTAGCAATTCAGATGTTTTGTATAAAATAGCTGGTGCACATATGGTGTTAGATCAAACTATAAAGGCAAAAGAATTTTTAGTTAAAGCCTTAAAAGCCAATACTAAAAAAGTTGCTATGTTTAAATTGGAATTTCCTCAGTTTAAAAATAATGTTTGGATAAACAACATTATTCTAGAATTTGGCAACTCTTCCAAATAAATCTATATTTTTACGTTTTTATTATAATTATGAAAGAACGTAGCATATTACAGTATTTTTTTATCACTCTTAAAGGTTTAGCAATGGGCGCAGCAGATGTTGTTCCTGGAGTATCTGGTGGTACAATTGCATTTATCTCTGGTATTTATGAAGAACTTATAGAGACCATTAACAATGTTAATTTTTCACTTTTTAAAACTTTAAAAGAAGAAGGTTTTAAAGTAATGTGGACTAAATTAAACGGTAACTTCCTAGTAGCCTTATTTTTAGGAATTGGTATTAGCGTACTTTCTCTAGCAAAAGGTATTAGCTGGCTTTTAGAGAATCATCCTGTTTTAGTTTGGTCTTTCTTTTTTGGTCTTGTAGTTGCTAGTATTATCATTATAGCTAAATCTATAGAAAAATGGAATGCTGCAGCTATTATAGGTCTTATTTTAGGTGCTGTAGTTGCATATTACATTACAACACTACCTGTTAGTGACAACTCTGCTAGTCTACCATTTTTATTTTTATCTGGTGCTTTAGCTATTTGCGCAATGATTTTACCTGGTATTTCTGGCGCATTTATACTTGTACTATTAGGTTCGTATAAAACAATATTAGACGCAGTTCACAGCTACGATATAAAAACTATAGCTATTGTAGGTGCTGGTGCCATTTTTGGATTATTAAGTTTTGCACGATTATTAAAGTGGATGTTTCATCACCAAAAAAACTTAACACTAGCTGTATTAACTGGTTTTATATTAGGTTCATTGGCTAAAATATGGCCTTGGAAAACAGTACTAAAAACTAAAGTTTTTGGTGACAAAATAATACCTGTAGTTGAGCAAAACGTTTCTCCTTTTTCTTTTAATGGCGACAACCAATTATTAGCTGCTGTATTACTAGCTGTCTTAGGATTTTCGCTTATTTTTATACTAGAAAAAGTAGCTTCAAAAAACAAGTAGATAACAATGGCACATACTAGAACATTTATAGACAAGCTTCTCCTTGTTGTAAAAGGACTATGTATGGGCGCCGCAAATAAAGTTCCTGGAGTTTCAGGAGGTATTGTAGCCTTTGTTGGTGGTTTTTATGAAGAGTTTATATACTCTTTACAGAAATTTAATTTTAAAGCTTTAAAGCTACTTTTAAACGGCAGATTAAAAAGTTTCTACACTTATATTAATGGTACATTTATTACGCTACTAATTTTTGGTATGCTTATAAGTTACTTTAGTGTTTCTAAAGTTTTAGACTATTTTTTAGAACATAATGAGCTTAATGTTTGGGCTTGTTTTTTTGGGATGATTATTGGATCTATTTACTACATAGCAAAGGACTTTGACCACTGGAATAAAAAAACCTTCTTTGCTGCAATTGTTGGTTTGGCAATAGGAATTTCAATAAGCTTTTTAAATCCTGCTACAGAAAATGATAACTTATTCTTTATATTCTTCTGCGGAATTATTAGTGTTTCTGGTATGACGCTACCAGGTTTATCTGGCTCTTTTATTTTAATTTTATTAGGTAACTATGTACTTCTCTTAGTAGACTCGGTTAATGCATTGTATGATACATTTGCAGAAATAATTAAAGGAGATTTTAGTTTTACTAAAAACTCAGAACGCTTAAACACCTTAACTATACTTGGTGTTTTTACAGCTGGCTCTGCTGTTGGCTTGGTTAGTTTATCTCACATTATAAGTTATGTTTTAAAACATTTTAAACATATAACAACTGCTGTTATTCTAGGCTTTATTACCGGCTCTTTAGGTGTTGTTTGGCCTTGGAAAAAAACAGTTTACAAACTAGATAACGTTGGGAATACTTTAATAGACTCTAACGGAAACGAAATTATCAAGAATTATTCGCGCTATTTTCCAGATTTTGTGATTTCTGAAACATGGTGGGCAGTTTTTTTTGTAGTTATAGGAATAAGTATTTTATTAGGTCTAGATTGGTATGGAAAACACAGAAAAGCAACAGCATAAATATGGGCTAATAGGAAAAGATATAGAGTATTCTTTTTCTAGAAATTACTTTACCCAAAAGTTTAAAAATCTTGGCCTTTCTAATTACGAATACGTAAATTTTGACTATCAAGAAATTGACGAATTTAAAACCACGTTAGCGAACAACCATAACATTATGGGTTGTAATGTTACCATACCATACAAAGAAAGTATTATTCCGTTTTTAAATGATTTAGATGTAAAAGCTAAAGCCATTGGTGCTGTAAATACAATAAAGTTTACAAAAAATGGACTAGTGGGTTACAATACAGATGCATACGGATTTAAAAAATCTATAGAACCTCATCTTAAAAAACACCATAACAAAGCTTTAATTTTAGGTACTGGAGGTGCTTCTAAGGCAGTAAAATATGTTTTAGAAGAACTAGGTATTGTATGTACATATGTCTCTAGAACAGCAAAAGAAAATCAATTTACATATACAGATTTAAATAAAAATAAAATTGAAGAACATACTGTTATTGTTAATTGTTCTCCATTGGGCACACACCCAAACATCACAGAAAAACCAGCTATTCCTTATCAATATCTAACAAAAGATCATTTACTTTTTGATCTTATTTACAATCCAGAAAAAACAGCTTTTTTAAGTGCGGGACAAGCACAAGGAGCTGCCATTAGTAACGGACAACATATGTTAGAACACCAAGCAGAAGAGTCTTGGAAAATATGGAATAGTTAAATAGAATATTAAATTTTAGAATAGCTTAAAAATGAATTATTACTCGTTAAACAAAAAAGCACCTAACACTACATTTAAAAATGCAGTTGTAAAAGGTTTGGCTCCAGATAAAGGTTTATACTTTCCAGAAAGCATTACTCCTTTGCCTGAAGATTTCTTTAAAAACATAGATCATTTATCTAATTCAGAAATTGCGTTTACTGCAATTAAACAATTTGTTTCTCCGGAAATTCCTGAAGCTATTCTAAAAACTATTGTAGAAGAGACATTATCTTTTGACTTCCCAGTTGTAACGTTAGATAAAAACGTATCTACTTTAGAGCTTTTTCACGGTCCCACAATGGCATTTAAAGATGTCGGCGCTCGTTTTATGGCTCGTTGTCTTGGCTATTTTAATAAAGATAATACTAATGAGGTTACTGTACTGGTAGCTACATCTGGAGATACTGGCGGCGCTGTTGCCAATGGCTTTTTAGGAGTAAAAGGTGTAAACGTAGTTATTTTATACCCAAGCGGAAAAGTAAGTGACATACAAGAAAAGCAATTAACTACTTTAGGACAAAATATTACAGCTTTAGAAGTAGACGGTGTTTTTGACGATTGCCAGGATATGGTAAAACGTGCATTTTTAGACGATGAATTAACTAGTAAAATGCAGTTAACATCTGCAAACTCTATTAACGTAGCACGTTGGTTACCACAGCTCTTTTATTTTATATTTGCCTATAAGCAACTACACAACACCCATAAAAATATTGTTTTTTCTGTACCTAGTGGTAATTTTGGAAATATATGTGCAGGTATGGTAGCACAGCAATTAGGTCTGCCAATTAAGCATTTTATAGCATCTAACAACGAGAACAATGTTGTAACTAACTATTTAAAAACAGAAGATTACAACCCTAAACCATCTGTGCAAACTATTAGTAATGCTATGGATGTAGGTAACCCAAGTAACTTTATACGTATACAGGAAATTTATAAAAATAATTTTTCTGCTTTAAAAGAAAACTTATCTTCTTTTAGTTTTTCTGATAAAGAAACTAAGGAAGCATTAGCTACTATTTACAAAGAATACAATTATGTAGCAGATCCGCACGGAGCTGTTGGTTACTTAGGCTGCAAAGCATATCTAAAAAATAATGAAGATGTACACTGTGTATTTTTAGAAACTGCACACCCAACTAAGTTTTTAGATGTGGTTGAAGAAGTAATTAAAGAAAAACAACCATTACCAGAACAGATACAGTCGGTAATACATAAAACAAAAGTAGCCACCAAAATTGGCAGCTACAATGAATTAAAATCTTTTTTATTAAAAAATTAATTAAGCATTTACAGTAGAAAATTTATCTAAAGCTTCACCTATTAAAGTATTTCCTTTAATAATTTCAAAAGTGGCTTTGTTTGCTACATCATCATTTAGAGTTCTAACTAATGTTTGTGCAACATCACTTCTACTAATTTCACCTCTTTTATTTAACTTTCCTTGGAGCTCTATTTCATTATGGGGCTCTTCGTTAGTTAAAGATCCCGGGCGTACTATACTATAATTTAACCCGCTGGTTTTTAAGTATTCATCTGCATTATGCTTTGCTTTTAAATACTCTTGTAATTGTTCTGCTTCTTCCGGCTTATCTGCCCCCATAGAACTTAACATTACAAACTTTTTAATATTGTTTTGTTTAGATGCATCAATTAGTCTCTTTGCTCCTTCTTGGTCTACTTCTATTACTTTTTTTCCCCCAGAACCAGCTGCAAATAAAACTTTATCTACACTTTCCATTTGGTTAAATACTTTGTTTATATCGCCCTCTAAATCACCAAGAACAGTATCTATATGTTTTGCTTTAAAATATTCTTTCTGCTCTTCTTTTCTAACCATTGCAATAGGGTTAAAATATTGAGATTCTTTTAAAAGGTTCACTATTTGTTTTCCTGTGGTACCGTTGGCACCGGCTACTAATATGTTTTCCATACTCTAGTATAACATTCAACAACGCCAATTCCTAATATATTAAGTGGTTTAACGTTAGTTTAATACAAATTAACAAAGCCTTTGCACTACTTTTCTTTACTAAAATTAGCAATCTTAAAAAAGGAATAGATCAACCTAGAAACAACAAATTTTTATACATACACAGGTTTATAAAAACGAACAATTTTCGATACCTTTGAAAAAAACTAACTATAGTCTAATTATATAAATTGTTTTAATGAAAAATACTGCATTATCATCTACTCACGAAGCTCTTGGCGCTAAAATGGTTCCTTTTGCTGGTTATAATATGCCTGTTTCTTACGCTGGTGTAAACATAGAACATGAAACTGTACGCAAAGGTGTTGGAGTTTTTGATGTATCGCATATGGGAGAGTTCTTAATTGAAGGTCCAAATGCTTTAGACTTAATACAGAAAGTTACATCTAACGATGCTTCTAAATTAGTTATTGGTAAAGCTCAGTATAGCTGTTTACCAAATGAAACTGGTGGTATTGTAGATGACCTTATTGTTTACAAACTTAAAGATGAACAATATTTATTAGTAGTTAATGCATCTAATATTGATAAGGATTGGAATCATATTTCTAAATACAACGAAACTATAAAAGCAGAAATGCGTAATATTTCTGAAGGATATTCTCTTTTAGCTATCCAAGGCCCTAAAGCTATTGAAGCTATGCAGTCTGTAACATCTGTAGATTTAGCTGCAATTAAATTTTACACTTTTGAAGTAGCAGATTTTGCTGGTGTAGAAAATGTAATTATTTCTGCAACTGGGTATACTGGTTCTGGAGGATTTGAAATTTATTGTAAAAATGAAGATGTAAAACAAATTTGGGATAATGTTTTTAAAGCTGGTGCTGAGTTTGATATTGCTCCTATTGGTTTAGCTGCTAGAGACACATTGCGTTTAGAAATGGGTTATTGTTTATATGGTAACGATATTAGTGACACTACGTCTCCGTTTGAAGCAGGTCTTGGGTGGATTACTAAGTTTACTAAGGACTTTGTAAATAGTGAGGCTTTAGCTAAGCAAAAAGCAAATGGCCCAGAACGTAAATTAATTGCTTTTGAACTTACAGAGAGAGGTATTCCTAGACACGATTATGATATTGTAGATGCTAATGGCGCTAAAATTGGTATTGTTACTTCTGGTACTATGTCTCCTTCTTTAAACAAAGGTATTGGCTTAGGTTATGTACCAACAGCAGTATCTAGTGCTGGTTCAGAAATATTTATACAAATTAGAAAAAAAGCAGTTGCTGCAACTGTTGTAAAATTACCTTTTTATAAGGCTTAATTTTTATATGACAGATTTTCAAAGTATTATCAACAACATCCATAACCAATTAATTAACGAAGAAGTTAAGGGTGTTGTTGCATCTTACATTCCGGAACTTTTTAAACAAGATATAAATAGTTTCGGTATTTTTTTACAACATATAGATGGTAGCACTTATTCTGCCGGACAAGCAGAAACTCCATTCTCTATACAAAGTATTTCTAAAGTACTTGCGCTATCTAAAGCTATTGCTTTTGAAGACAATCGCATTTGGCAACGTGTAGACGTAGAACCGTCTGGCAACCCATTTAATCATTTATCTTTATTAGAGTTAGAAAATGGTATTCCTAGAAATCCGTTAATAAACTCTGGCGCATTGGTTATTGCAGATATACTACTAACACATTTAAAAAATCCTAAAGAAGACTTTTTAAACTATGTTAGAACAATTGCAAATGACCAAACTATAAATTATAATACAAAAGTAGCAGCATCAGAAAAAAGAACTGGCTACACCAATTACGCAGCAGCAAATCTTTTAAAATCTTTTAAAAATCTAACTAATGATGTAGATGATGTTTTAGATTTTTATTTTCATCAGTGTTCTATAGATATGAGTTGCTCCCAACTAGCTAAAGCTTTCTATTTGTTTGCAAATAGTGGTAAATGCGTAAACAATATACAACACATACCAGTTAGCCAAGCTAAACGTATAAATGCTATTATGCTTACTTGTGGTTTTTATGACGAGGCAGGCGAGTTTGCTTTTAGAGTTGGTTTACCTGGCAAAAGTGGTGTTGGCGGCGGTATAGTTGCTTTGCTACCTAATAAATTTATTATCTCTACTTGGGCTCCTGGTCTTAATGCTAAAGGAAATTCTTTATTAGGAATGCAAGCATTAGAACTATTTACGACTCAGACTAAACTCTCTATTTTTTAAGTCGACAAACTGAGTAATGAAAGAGAAAAAATCTAAACATAGAATTTTAATTCTGGGTGCAAGTGGCTTTGTTGGTAACTCTATATACAAAGAGCTACACGCTTATTACGATACTTACGGAACGTATTGTTACAACGAGAAGGATTATAAAGATAATGGTCAGTTTTACCATTATAATGTAGAAGAGACAGACATTTACGAATTATTAGAAATTGTAAAACCAGATTATATTATATCTGCCATACGAGGTAATTTTGCTGCACAGGTATTGGCACATCAACATATAATAGAATACGTTACCACACATAATACCAAATTACTGTTTTTATCTTCTGCTAATGTTTTTGATGCGTATAGCAAATACCCATCGTATGAGTTAGATAAAACATTATCTCTTAGTATTTATGGTCGATTAAAAATTAAGATTGAAAATATGTTGTTAAGATTACCAAAGAGCAAAGCAATTATTATACGCTTGCCAATGGTTTTTGGTAACAACTCTCCCCGAATTAAAGAAATTAAAACGCTATTACACAACAAAGAAGCTATAGAGGTTTTTCCTAATTTAATTTTTAACGTTACGCACATAGATAAGGTTACGCAGCAAATACACTACATTATTAATCACGATAAAACAGGTGTTTTTCATTTAGGGAGTAGCGACTTGGTACATCATGAAGATTTTATAAAAGAAATAATTACCAAAATTGGTTTGTACAACCCTATATACAAAAGAGTGTTTGCTTCTAATGAAGATAGATATTTAGCAGTTTTACCAAAAAGCAACAAACTGCCTAAACATCTACGTACCACATACCAAGACACAATAGATCATCATCTTTTCTCTTAATACTTGTTTTAACGTTGTTACTTCTTGTAACTTTGCGGTACACTAAATTTTAGAAAGATGCAAAAATATACAACTGAAGAAATAACTAGTAAATTAAATAATTTAGACGGTTGGGATTATACTGATGGTGCTTTAGAAACTACATTTGAATTTAAAAACTTTAAAGAAACATTCTGTGTAATGACTCGTATTGCTTTTGAATGCGAAATACAAAATCATCATCCAGATTGGAGTAACTTGTACAACACATTAACCATACGTTTAAGCACACATGATGCAAATGGTGTTACAGAAAAAGACTTTGTATTAGCTAAAACTATTGAAGAAATAATAGACAGCGAGTAGCATTAAAAAATATAAAGCCTAGCCATTATGTGCTAGGTTTTTTTATGCTTCTCTTTTAGCAAGCTTAGTTGCTACAACACTTATTATTAATATTTGTATAGCGTGAAAAAGCATTATTGGCAATAACACAATACCTATAACGGCCATATTACCAAATATAATTTTAGAGAAAACTGTACCGTGAACCAAGGACTTTTTTGTGCCACAGAACTGAGCAGTAATTAAATCTTCTTTATTGAAATTTAATTTTGACGCTATAAAACCTGTACTAAAATATGCTATGGTAAATAAGATTAGTACGCCTAGTAATATTAGTACTAAATCTAACATAGATACAGTACTAAAAATTTTATCATTAAAGGACGATGCAAAACTTTTGTATATAATTAATAAAATAATAGACTTATCAAACAACGTAATTTTACTACTGTGTTTTTGTGCAAAGTCACCCAAATAACGTTGCAACAATACTCCTACCACAACTGGTAAAATAATTTGCACAATAAGCTTGGTATAAATATCTACAAAACTAAAGCCAGCTTGGTCACTAGTCACAAACAAGCCCATCCATAAAGGAGTTACCAAAATACCAATTATACCAGAGATACTAGCATTAAAAATAGCTGCAGGTATATTTCCTTTTGCTATAGAAACCATTACCACAGATGATGACACCGTAGATGGTAATGCTGCTAAAAAAAAGAAAGCCAACCATATTGTTTCTTGTTCTTGGCTTTGCAACAATGGCCTAACTAATAAAACTAGTAACGGAAATAAAATAAATGTAGATGCTTGTATTAATATATGAAGCTTCCAGTTTTTTAAGCCGGCTTTAAGTTTAGACGGACTTAGTTTTAATCCATAAAAAAAGAATATTAAAGATATACCAACACTGCTTATAGTGTTAATAGGGATTAAACTGTCTTTAGCTCCCCATTGCGGAAAAAAATAAGCCACAGTAATTACAGCTATAATAAATAAGACAAACTTATCAATCTTCATTTTTATTCTTTGTTTTTTACCCTACAATATTAAGTACTTGTAGTTAGATTGAGAAAGATAATTGCTTTAAAATATCCTCTTTTTTTAAGGTTAAACCAATTCTATTATTTAATTTCATCCTAGAATTACATAATTCTATTTTTAATTTAAAAAGTATAGAGAAATGCATATAGTATCTTGGAATGTAAATGGTGTACGTGCTGTTGTAAAAAAAGAATTTTTAGAATCTGTTGCTAGTATGCAACCAGATATTCTTTGTTTACAAGAAACTAAAGCACAAGATGATGAGGTTGCCAAGGCCCTTGATCCATTAAAAGATTTTAGTTTAGCATCTAACTCTGCAGATAAAAAAGGATATTCTGGAACTGCTACGTTAAGCAAAGTAAAAACTTTAAGTAGTAAGGCAGATATAGGTATAGAAGAGCACGATTTAGAAGGTAGAGTACTTTGTACAGAATACGAGCATTTTTATGTGGTAAACGTATATGTACCTAATTCCGGACAAAAACTAGACAGATTAGAGTACAGAAAGCAATGGGATAAAGATTTTTTAAATTATTTAAAAGAGCTAGAAAAGAAAAAGCCTGTAATTGCATGTGGCGATTTTAATGTAGCACATACTGCTATAGATTTAAAGAACGATAAAAGCAATTACAACAAAACTGCTGGCTACACACAGACAGAAATAGATGGAATGGATAATTTTATTGCTGCCGGCTTTATAGACTCTTACAGACTATTACACCCAAAAGAAGTAGCGTATACTTTTTGGAGCTACCGTTTTAAATCTAGAGAACGTAATACGGGTTGGCGTATAGATTATTTTTTAGTGAGTAAATCTATTGCAGACAAAGTTAAGGAGGTAACCATTTTCTCTGGCATTATGGGATCTGACCACTGCCCTATTGGTTTAAAAATTAATTTTTAAATAATATAAGTAAAGTAAAAACGCCTAAAGAGTTTAATTCTTTAGGCGTTTTTTATTGTAATTAATTAAGTCTAAATCCCCAGCTCATTAAACAAAGTAATTAAATCTTTGTTAGATGGTTTTGGTGCATTGCTTCTAACAATTTTTCCTTCTGGATCTAATAAAATAAACTTAGGAATACCTTTTATAACGTAATCTTTAGCAAAGTCCGAGTCAAAAGATTTATTAGCATACAACTGTACACCTCCCATACCTTTTTCCTCTACCATCTTTTTCCATTTGTCATGGTCTCTTTCTGCATCTACAGAAATGCTCACAAACTCTATGTTTTTATTATGGTATTTTTTTTCAATTTCTTGTAAAAAAGGAACCTCATATAAACAAGGTCCACACCAAGTTGCCCAAACATCTATAAAAACATATTTTCCTTTATAGTCGTCTAAAGAGCTAGTACCTCCTTTATAATTTTCATAACCTATAAACTTAGGTGAAGGTTGCCCTTCTGCTGTCAATTGCAGTTCGTTATATAGTTTTGTTATTTGCCCATTGTTTTCTTCATTAGTAGAATACTTTAAAAAATCGTTATAATACGTAGTCTTATCAAAAGTAAAAGTTAATGTAAACTCAGCTGCCTTAAACAAAAGTGTATTTCTAATGTAATCGTTGCTGTTTTCACCTACTGCATTTAAATACGATATATCATAATCTTTGCCTTGTTCATCTTGTATTTTTTTTGCTTCTTTTTGATAATGAGAAGCTACTAACCCTTGGTAAGTAGCAGAATAATTATAAACTTCCTCTTCTTCTAGAGATATATTTTCTACATCTTTTAAAAAATCTTTAGAAACTGTATAAGTAGAATCGTTAGCAAAATACCTATACATTTCTTGATGCTTTAAAAGCATATCTAACCTAAAATAATTTAGATCTTTTTTTTCTAAAGTTTTAAAAGTTGAGTCTATTCCTGAATCGGTATCTAAAACTTGCTCTAATTTAGTTTTAAATTTTTGCAACCTATTCTCATATTCCTTTTCTCCTGAAGCATAAAATTTTTGTCCTATTTCTCCGTAAAACTGTTCCTTTTCTTTAGATTTTAAGATTAAAAAATTAGTCTCGGGTGCACCAATACCAGTAATAGTTAAACTATTTTTAAAATCGCTTGCATTAAAATTGATATTAATATTACGACCTTCTTTTATGTAAACTGGTATAAAATTTTTACCAGCCTGAATGCTATAAGTATCCGTACCTAACCTAAGCGTATCTGTAAAAGTACCATCTGTGTTAAGAGTAATTTCTGCTACAGATTTGTAATTTTTATTTACTTTTAAAGAAGCCTCTGGCGAGTTTTCTATTTTACCAGAAACTAAAACGTAATCTATAGTTTCTTGCTTATTCTCTTTACAAGACGTTACTAAAACTAGAGTTAAAAGTGTATATATTATTTTTCTCATTCTAGGCTTTTAGATTAATTATTGAATCCATATTTAGCTAATTCTTCCCAAATTTTTTCTTCATGGAAATTTCCTCTAGATACAATAACACCTTCTGGGCTAATAATTACTAAATGAGGAATTGCTGTTATATTAAAGCTATTAGATACTTTTTTAGTGTCTAATAATTGTATCCACGGCATTTTTTCTTCTTCTACTGCTTTTTCCCATGCACCTCTATTAGCATCTGTAGATATACTTACAATTTCTAAGTTTTTAAATGCTTTATGTATCTCTTTTAAGTTAGGGATTCCTTTACGACAAGGACCGCACCAAGATGCCCAAAAATCTATTAAAACATACTTACCTTTGTAATCTGATATTTTAAAATCTCCTTCTTTTTCTGCATACGGAATTGTAAACAAAGGAGCTTTTTGACCAACTGCGGTAGTTAATTCTGATTTAAGTCTTTTATCTAAAGACATTAAATAATAAGAATCTTTAACGTCTGGAGAGAAACCATCAAGTATTTTTTGTAATGTATCTGCCTTTGCTCCCCAAAACTCCTGATTAATTATTGCTGGCAAAACATAACTATTAGGGTACTTATCTATTGCTTTTAATAAAGATGGGGCATAGCCTGCCTTAAAAATAGAATCGTTAGCGACTAAATTTCTTTTATACTTTAATTTAGACATTCTTTGGTATCCTAATTCTTTACCAATACTTAAAAACTCTTTTTGGTAATCGTTTTCTTCAATTACAAATTCGCCGTTTTCTAATCTAATATTAATAGCTAAAGGACCTGTAAAAACTTCTAATTTATAATACTTTTCTGCTAATTGTATATTTACAGTACGTAATACTTTAGTTGTATCTAAGTTTAGTCTAGTTTCAGAAGAATTTATCTCTTTAGTTATTGTTAATTTCTCTGCTTCTTCTCTAGATGAAAGAATTTGATACGGATAAACTACCACTTTACCTTCTTTTACATTTCCAGTATGTATTGTAATAATACATTCTTGTGCTTTGCTTACTTTCTCTTTTGGCTGACAGCTAACTACACTGCATAGAAATACAGATAGCATAAGCGCTATAAATTTTATTTTCATCTTAAATAATGTGTGTTTTTATAAAAAAACATAAGAGATTAAATTAATCTCTTATGTTGTCACCTATTGCTGGTGTAGCGTTAATATATTTTTTAGCTATTGGTAAAGCCCAATTTTTTCCGTTTGCTTGTAAGTTATATGTTTCACCGTTTAAGCTTCTAGACAATGTAATGTTTGCATTATCAAACTCATTATAACGTTTTAGATCAAAAAAGCGTAAACCACTACCTACTAGTTCCATTCTTCTCTCATTCTTAACTATATCTAAAACTTCTGCTTTATCTGTACTTACCAAAGGTGTATATGTACCAGTTTTAAACCTGTTTTCCCTAATTAAGTTTACATCTGCTAAAGCCAAGTTTAAATTATTTAGACGAGCATTACACTCTGCCCTAATTAACAATACTTCTGGTACTGTAAAACCAGAACCTCTATAGTTTGTAAAAAATGGCGCCCCAAACGCATTACCTTCTTCTTGTATTCCGAATAAGAAAGAAATTGGTGAAAACATTGTCTTACGTAAATCGTCTTCTGTATACATAGAAAATAATTCATCGCTTGCTACTAATAAACTATATGTATTAGGAGACCCTTTTGACCATAATAATTGTTTGTCATTTTGTGGTTGATCTAGATATAGAACATCTAAATAAAAACCATAATCATTATAATTATTTATGGTATTATATATTGCGTAAGAACTATTTGCTGCATCTAATGCTTTTTCATAATCTGCCATATATAAATATATTCTTGCTAAAAAAGCATACGCATTTACTTTAGATGGCCTGTGTTTATGATTATTACTTTCTGGTACATCTGGTAAATTAGCAATAGAGCTCTCTACGTCTTCTATTATTAAGTTATAAACTTCTTGTACAGATTTTCTAGATAAATCTGCTCCTTCTAAATTAGAATCTAAACGCATTGGCACTCCTGGATTAGAAGCTGCATCTGTATTGTAATGTAAACCATACAAGTTTACCAAAGCAAAATAACTAAATGCTCTTTGTATTTTTGCTTCTGCTAGAATTTCTAACTTTTCTGACTCGGACCCATTAGTTGCAGACATTATCTCTTCTACAATAATATTTGTTGGATATATTTGACCATATAATGTTGCCCAATCGCTATCTTCTTCGTTTGCTAAATACAAATCGTTATCCCAAGTATATGCTCTTATAACCTGCGCTCCAAATCGATTAGACGTATTATCATTAATTGTAAAATCGTCTGACATATAATCTGTGTTAGCATACGTATCTCCAAAGCCTGGAGATACTCCTTGATAGGCCCTCCCTACTTGATCTAACAATAAACGATAATCTTTTACCGTTGTTGGTATTACTTCTCCTTTTGGCTGAATTTCTAGCCACTCTTCTTTATTACAAGATGAAATTAATACTAATACAAGTATTAATACTGAATATTTTAGTTTCATATATACTGTATTTTAAAAATTAAGTGTAAAGTTTAAGGTAAACGTAGGAGTTGTTGGTAGATAAAAGCTTTCTGGATCTTCATTCCATTTATTAAAGTTTATTAAGCCAATATTTCTTGCTTGTAAACTAATTCTAAAGGCATCTAATCCTGTATTTTCTAAAACTTTAGAATCAAAATTATATCCAAAAATTATTTCTTTAAATCTAATGTGCGATGCAGAGTCTATAAACTGATCTCCATATGCATAATAGTAGTACCCCGAACTTCCAACATCATTTGGTCCTGTTGGAACTCTGGGAATACTTGTTGTGTTTTCATCTCCCGGGTTTTGCCATCTATTTTCAAAATCTGAATGAATATAAGCTGTCGTTTGTCTTCCATAATCAAGTACATTATCATTTCTAAATACGTGTCCTAATTTATAGGTTACTAATGTTCTTACATAAAAATTCTTATAACTAATATTATTTACCCATGATCCATAGTACTTAGGTGTAGTTGTACCGCTATAAACCAATGCATCTGTATTTTGTATAGGTGCCTCTTCTAAAGTACCATCTACATCTATTCTACCATTTACATCTACTAATTGTCCATTTTCGTTTAATGTTAACGGATCTCCGTTTGCATCTAAACCAGCAGACTCAAAACTATAAATATATCTTAAAGGTTTACCTTCTAATGGTTGCCCTAATAAATATGTGTCTACTGTTTCTTCTGGCACATCTACTTTTGTAACTGTGTTTTTATTATGACTAAAACGTAATGTAGTACTATATTTAAGGTCTGTTTTTTGAGCAACACTAACATTTAAGTTAACATCTACACCTTCATTTTCCATTTCACCAACATTAATTGTGGCATTATTAAACCCGTATACAGACGGAAAAGAAACTGGAGATAATAAATCTGTACTCTTTTTATAGTAATAATCTACATTACCACTTACAACATTGTTAAACAAACCAAAATCTAAACCTAAATTAGTTACATAAACTTTTTCTAAACGTAACTCTGGGTTTTTAACATTTCTTATATAAGCAAATTCTACATCTGTAGCATAGTGTCTTGAGTTTTCTGCAATTAAATGAGGCCCAGTAGTACGGTCTACATTGCCATTTACACCATAAGTACCTCTTAAAGAAAGGCTATTAAATATATTTCCTTTAAAGAAATCTTCATTGTGTATATCCCATTTACCACCAACTGAATATAAAGGTATATTTCTATAATCTTTACTTGCTCCAAACAAATTGGTATCGTCTAACCTAATACTACCTGTTACTGTATATTTATTAAGATATGTATACGCACCGTTTGCGTAATAAGACACAAACCTATTTTCTAAATAAGTAACAGATGCTGGGTTTATTACACTTCTAGTACCACCACCACTAGCAGTAACTGGCACTCTTTCTCCAAATGCCATAGAAGCAGAAGTTAATGCTTGTGGATCAAAACCATACAATGTATTACTATTAAAGGTGTTTTTAACCTGTCTAAGTTCATACCCTGCCAATGCCGTTACCCTATGCTTAGCATCATCAAAAGACTTATTAAAGTTTAATTGTATTCTTCCTTGTCTTGTTTTGTTGGTTCCGTTACTGTAACTATAAATACTACCTTTATTTATATGGCTTATTAAATCACCATCCTCTTCTCGTGTAAATGTATTTACAAGGTTTCTAACGTAATATGTGTTTTCATTATAAAGAGAACTCCCTTCATAATTACTCCACTCATATTGGTAAGATCCCTGAATAGATAAGTAGTCTAATAATTTATAATCTATAGCAGTTTGTATACGCATAGAGGTACCTTCTACAGTATTGTCTTTATTATTAAACTCTTGCATTAAATTATAGTCCCAATTATAAGGGTAACCTTCTGCTACTTTTTCCTCTTTAAACTCTTGGGCTAAACCAAAAGGTTGCACTATTTGATTTCCATTAACATCTAATATTTTTTGATATTGATAATGGTTTCCGTAGTCCCCAGAAGACATACCATTATTTTTTTGCTTGCTAGAGGTAAAGTTAAAATCGTTAGAGATTGTTAACTTAGGAGTTACATTAAAAACACCTCTTAAATTTGCTATTAATTGGTCCGAGTCGTTATTTTTAAAAAAGCCGTTGCTCTCATTTTTATTGTATGACACAGAACTTCTGTACATACTATTTTCGCCACCACCGCTGATTGCAAAATTGTATTGAGACCAGTAAGAGTCGTTCATAAACAAATCTTGGAACTCATTACGACTATCTACCCCTCTTAAACCGTTAATAATACCATCTGCATCTGCTTGCGAAATTAACCCTTCATTTAATTTTAAGTATGTTTCTAAACCAGCTCTTAATGGTGGCTGATTACGGCCTTCTGGCAATAATGCCCATCCATTATCCGCCTTATGTTTTTCATACTCTAAAAAACTACTAGTAGATGCGTAGTTTAAGTCTTCTAAGTTGTTTTTAGGTGTTACAGAATAGTTTGTAGAAAACTCTATAAGAGGTTTTCTATTTTTATTTCCTTTTTTAGTTGTAATAACAATAACACCATTTGCTGCTCTAATACCCCAGATAGATGCAGCAGCGGCATCTTTTAAAACTGTAATATCTTTTACATCGTTAGGGTTAATAGATTCTAATCCTTGAGATATAGGAAAACCATCTACCACTACTAATGGCGTAGCACTTACTTGTAAAGAACCAATACCTCTAATTACCGGACCATCTGCATCATCAAATAAAAGACCAGATAATTCCCCTTCAATTTTAGATAAAATATCCTGAGAAATTTTAGTCTCTAAAACTTTGGAGTCTACCTTATCAAAAGAACCTGTAGCTCTTTCTTTAGATATTTTTTGGTATCCTGTACTTAAAACTACTTCATCTAATTGTGTTGCATTTCTTAACAATACTGCATCTATAACAGTAGCATCTGTTACTTCTTGTTCTATAGCCTCAAAACCAACATAAGAAAAACTTATTACATCTCCTTTAGCTGCGTTTATACTATATAAACCATCAAAATCTGTGTATGTTCCTTTTTTAGTTCCTTTTACTAAAACCGTAACACCCAATAATGGCACACCGTTTACATCTGTAATTTTACCTGTAATTTTTTGCTGTATTGTAAAACTAGATCTTTTGGGACTTATAATTATTGTATTGTTCTTTGTTAAAGAAAAATCATATCCTTCCACATTAAAACAATTATTTAATAACTCATTGGTTTTTATACTCCCTCTTTTTACTGTTAAGAAAGGAAAACCCTTAAATAAGTCTTCGTGGTACAGAAAAGTATAATCTGTCTGAGTTCTTATAATATTAAAAACCTCATCAACAGAAATTACTTTATCGGCATCTATATAGACTTTTGCTGTCTGAGAAAAAACCTCATTGGACGAAAAACTAAATACGGTTGTACAAAATAGAAACAGAAATATTCTCATAATAAACTTCAAGACACCTGCTCTCTTGCGAAAGTAAATGGAGTTAATAACTTTTATTTTCATAAATTTGAGTTGTTAGTTGGTTAAACATTTAGTTGATTAATTAATTGATAATTTTTTTAAAGAGGCAGGGTCTTAACTTTCCACGGCATAGACTCTGCTCTTTTCTTTTTACTCTTTGTTGTTCTCTCTTCTTTTTTAATTTAAAATTATACTTGTATTATTTATTTTATATGATGTAATAAACCCTGAATTTTTAATGGATAATAATATATCTTCTAAAGGAGAATCTTTACTTATAACCCCCATAAATTTGGCATTTTTCACTTCCTCATTTGTAAATTCAAAATCTACATTATACCAACGAGATAAAACTCTTGTAATCTCTTCTAAAGGTTTACTTTTAAAGCTAAACACTCCGTTTTTCCAAGATGTAACATCGTAAACATCTACAATATCTTTACTATAACTTTTAGTATCTACATTAAAAGCAATTTGTTCATTTGGTTTTAATATATCACTGTTACCATTTAGCGTAAGAGCCACCTTACCCTCTACTAAAGTTGTATACACTGTATCTTCATTTGTATATGCTTTAATATTAAACTCGGTTCCTAAAACTTCTACTTCTTGGTACTTAGATAGGACTTTAAACTTACTTCCTAAGTGGTTTGTACTTGGAGACACATCAAAATAAGCTTCACCATAAACCAATTCAACTTTTCTTGTTTTGCCTTCTGTAAAATGTTTTGGATATTTTAATTGAGATTCAGAGTTTAACCAAACTTTTGTTTCATCAGATAACTTCACAAAATATTGTCCTCCTCTTGGTACAGTTAAATAATTGTATTCTATTGTAGCATTTGGTTTTATATTGTTATTTGTATAAACCAATTTGTTTTTAGAAGAACTAACAGAACCGTTTTCGTATATACTATCTTTCTGCAAAACTACATCTGTACCATCTTCTAATGTTAAAATAGCTTTTTCTGTTCCAGGAGTTATTGTATGTTCTGTTGCAACAACTTCAATTAGTTCATTTTTAGGAGCACTAGTATTAAATAAATAGTAAGCTCCTAAACTTGCAAAAACAATAAATACAGCTGCATACTTTAAAAAAGAAACAAACTTTTTCCTTTTTAAACCCTTATCACTATCTTTAATTAGCTGAAGCAGTTTTTCTTTTTCTTTCTCTGTCTGAAAATCTTTCATACAATAATCAACTATGTAATTTGCTTTAACATAGCTTTTAAATAATTCTTTGTTAGACTCTTCTTTTAATGCATCTAGTAACTTATCTAAATCTTTTTCTGTACTAGATTTAGATAAATATTTAGTTATAATAATTTCTATGTTTTCTGAATTTGGCATTATTATGCTCTTTTTAACTAATGACGCAACTATTTAACACTACCCCAACGTTTTTTTATTTTTTTTTTTACATTGCACTAATATTTATTAAAAAAACGAGCTATGAAGATGATTTTTACTAATGAAGAAGAGCTTAAATCCGAACTAAAAAAAGGTAATGAAAAAGCATTATCTTATTTAATGGATACCTACCACCAACCTCTATGCCTATACGTTTATAGCCTAAGTAACGACTCTGACAGTGCCAAAGATATTGTGCAAAATATTTTTATTAGACTTTGGGAAAAACGAAATAAAACAGACGGCATTATTTCTATAAAAAGATTTTTATACAAATGCTGTTATAATGAATTTATAAATCAATATAGAAAAGATAAAAAAATTTTAGCTTTTGAAGTAGAACATGTAAATGCCCTTGAAGAACTTATTAAAGATGAAAATGAAGCTTTACTTAAAAGACAAATAGAACTACTAAAAAAAGAAATACAAAATTTACCTCCGCGTTGTAAAAAAACATTTTTACTCAGTAAAGAAGATGGACTTTCTAATATGGAAATTGCACATAAAATGGACGTTACTATAAAAACTGTAGAGGGGCAAATTACAAAAGCTTTTAAAATATTAAGATCAAAATTGGGAGACCAGATAAACCCTGTTTTATTTTTGCTTTTTAATTCCAAAAAATTTAATCCAAATATATTTTAAACTCACTTTTATTATAATGTTACTCTTCTTTTAAAAGTAAGCCTAAAAACAAATATACATTTGTATTGGTTGGTAAAAAGATAGCTTTTAAAACTTTATTTTATAGTAAAAGAGGCTTATTTTTGCATTCTATTTTAGACTTCCAAAAAAATGCAAAAAACTTTTATAAAAACAGCTAAGATATCCTTAGTTTTTGTTTACCTCGTTATTATTGCTGGTGCAGTAGTTAGAATGACTGGTAGCGGAATGGGGTGTCCTGATTGGCCAAAATGCTTTGGACAATACATACCACCAACAGATATCTCAGAATTACAATGGCAACCGTTTTCGTTCTTTAAAAAAGGAGAAGTGATTATAGTAGATAAAACATTGCAAGTTGCAAGTACCGATTTTACATCTAGTGCCCAGTTTAACAAAACTAATTGGCAAACCTACACAAAACATAATTATGCCATTTTTAATGCCACACATACCTGGATAGAATATATTAATAGACTATTTGGAGCTCTTGCTGGTTTAGCTATATTTTTTCTAGCTCTTTTATCTTTTAAATACTGGAAGAATAAAAAATCTATAACAATATTGTCTTGGATTCTTGTTTTTGCAATGGGTTTTCAGGCTTGGTTAGGAGCAACTGTAGTTTATTCTCTTTTAAATCCTGTTAAAATTACAATACATATGGTTATGGCTTTAGCAATTGTAGCTATTTTGCTATACATAATTTATAGTATAAAAGACAAAACAGTAACGGTTTATAAAGACAAAAAAACAAGACAACTTATTTTGGTTGCTTTACTTTTAACTCTAATACAAATAGTTTTAGGAACACAAGTTAGACAAATGGTAGATGACCAAGCAGACATAGTTGGCGATGCTGCAAAAAACTTATGGCTAGACAATGTTACCGTTACATTCTACATACATAGGTCTTTTTCTATACTCGTTGCCTTATTAAATCTTTTCATTTTTTATAGAATTACAAAACTAAAACTAGGCTTAACTAAAATAAAATGGGTGTTATTACTGTTATTATTAGAGATAATTACAGGTGTAGCTATGAATTATATTCACTTTCCGTTTGGGAGTCAAACACTTCACCTTGTTTTAGCCTCTCTCCTATTTGGAGTTCAGTTTTATATGGTTTTAGAACTATTAAATACTACTAAAAAGAATTAAAACTTTGTAACTTTGCAAACCCGCAATATTTAAAAAATGATTTATAAAATTAGAATTATCCTAGATGCAAAGGATGATGTTTTCCGAGATATAGAAATTGAAGATAACAAAACACTAGAAGATTTTCACAATGCAATAACACAAGCCTTTGGTTTTTTAGGTAGTGAAATGGCTTCTTTTTACACTTGTGATGAAGAATGGAACCAAGATGAAGAAATTGCTCTTTTTGATATGAGTGAAAGTGGTTCTGATGTTAAACTTATGAATGAAGTCTTTTTAGAAGATATACTTACAGAAAAAACACCTAAATTAATTTACGTGTACGACTTTTTAAGTATGTGGACTTTCTTTGTAGAACTTGCAGACATTGTAGAAAAAGAAGATGGCTTAGCATACCCTAATGTACTGTTTAGCTTTGGAGAAATACCAGATAGCCCACCAGAAAAAAACTTTGAGGCTGACGGGCCTAAAGAAGGTGATTTTGATGATGAATTTGGTGAAGATTTAGGCAGTTATGAGGATTTAGATTTTGATGAAAATTGGAACTAAACTCTTAAACGAAAAGCATATTTTTACAACAACTAATATTAAAACAATATACCATTGATAAATTTATATTCTACCCAAATAGAAAGTATTTCTATACACCGTGTTGGTAATAAAAACAAAGGAGAAGGCGCTTTTTTATCTAATCAGCCTTTTACTTTAAACGATGAAACAACTGGTCTTTTAAAAGAGTATTTCTTTAAACCATTTAGAGAAAAAGAAGAAAACTACTTTAAGTTTACAAATGAGGTAGATGTAGAATTTAATGAAATATACAAATTAGCTGCAGAAATTTTTGACGCTCCAGAAAGTTGCCATGCTGTTTCTAAAAAAGTAGCAACACACTTGTTTGAGCAATCTAATCACCCACATATAAAAAGTGGAGAATTATATGTAACGCATTTAACAGATGTATTACTAGATAACAAAAAAGTAGATGCCATTGGTATATTCAAAAGCGAGCTTAAGCACGATTTTCTACAGTTAATAGAAGATGGTGAAAATATAGACATTAATATTCTACAGGGAATAAATATTAATAAATTAGATAAAGGTTGCTTAATTTTTAATTCTCATAAAGAAGAAGGCTACAAAGTTTTATCTGTAGATAGCAACCGTTATGACACCAAATATTGGCTAGAAAACTTTTTAGGAGTAGATGCTTTAGCTGATGAAACATTTTACACTAAAAACTACCTTAAATTCTGTCAGAATTTTGCAAAAGATGTTGTTTTACCTGCCGAAGATAAGCAACAAGAAGTTTTGTTTATGAACAAGGCTGTAAACCATTTTGCAAAAAACGATTCTTTTGAAGAAACAGACTTTTTAAACGATGTAATGGAAAACCCTGAGCTAATACCAGAGTTTAAAAATTACAAAGTAGAAAAAGGACCTAAGTTTAGTGTAGAAGATGTATCTAACTTTAATATTGCTAACAAAGCAGTATCTGATGTCCGTAAAAAAATTAAAAATGTTATTAATTTAGATACCAACATCCAGATAAAAATGGACTTTATAAACCCAGAGTCTGCAGAAAAATTTGTAGAAAAAGGTTGGGATGAAGAGCGCCAGATGTATTATTACCTAGTTTACTTTAATAAAGAAGAAAAAAGCTAAAAACTACTTACTTAGTAACTTTTAGCTTTACATATATTTTAATTGTAATGGAGAATCGAATTAATCAATTTTAATTCTGTTCTCCATTATTTGTTTCATACTAACATCTTCATAATTACGCTTTACAAAATCTAAAGCTAAATCTAAAACTCTACCCATTTTTCGGCATTTTTTAAATTGCATATCTAAAGTTAACTCATAAATCTGCTCGCGTAGCATTTTAATATTTTCTGGTGTAGAAATTGTATCTTTTTTACAAATAGCTCTTAGCTTTTTAATTCTATTACCAGAACTTTTAATTCGTTTTGCTACTATAGATCGTTCCTCTAATTTATATTGGTCTACAGAGCTTATTAAAAGTTTTTTACGAACCAATTCTACCATTTGAAAGTTTTCTTTAAAAAACTGAGGTCTATATACCTTTAATTTACCTTCAAAACATTGCTGATCAAAATCTATTGCTCTTATACGGTACACTACATGATCAAAATCATGCACAGGTACAATTACATAGTTATAAGATCTCATATCACCCAAAAGACGAATCATACAACGTTCATTAAACTTTACAAACTCTTTAGCTAGTTGTGCTTTTTCAGACTCTGTACATTTGGGTAACATATCCTTGATAAAAACATCTCCGGGAATACCAGCTATATGCTCCTCTATTAAAGTGTCTTTATACACTAAAAAGTTAAGGTTATAGGGAGATAACATATGCTCTAGCTCTAAGCCATAAATTCTAGATGCATCCGTCTTTTTTATATAGAAATACGTAAAGTTATCATTTAAAATATTACGTACTTTTATCCTAAAAGGCTTAGAGTTTCCAAAAGTGCAAAAATCTACAGCATCAATATTTAAGTACTGTATAATATTATCTCCACCATCAGAAAGTAAAATAGAATACACTTTTTTTAAGCTTAAATCTATCTCTACTCTATCATATTCAGAATAATAAACACGCACCCATAGTGTATCGTTATCGTCTGAGTCGTATACAACTACCGAGCCTGAAAAACGTAACAAATCTTCATAAAAAATAGGAATCTCCATTTTTCTATTATAATGTTCTAAATAAGCGTCTAATTGACTACTTACTGGGTAAGCAGGTTTCTTTTTAGACATTAGTTTTTCCTCTGACATTAACTTCTAATTTTATTACAAAATAGTCAAATAGTTGAAATAAAAAAGAAAAATATTCTTTTATTAAATTCCATTATCACATATCACAACAGTATAAGAAGCCCTTACAACATTTATTAAGATACCAGAAAATCTATTTGTTATTTTGCAAATACAATAAAATATAAACAATGCCTATACATCAAAAACATTTCAAATTAATCTTAGTTTTATTTGTCTGTTTTTTAAATTATTTTGGATATTCTCAATTAAGCGATTTACACTATTTACCACCTTTAAAACAAGGAGGAAACAACCAAGCTGTTAGAGAACAGGCTGTATATTTATCTACTCCAGAAACTGCTGTTTTTACGGTAAACGTTTACCAAGGTACAATTACAACACCCATAGCCACTTTAACCCTTTCTAATGGCGCTCCTGCTACATACAACTTAACAAATGGAGATAATGACATTACATTAGTTAAAAATGCAAATACAGGTATTGTATTAACTCAAAGTGGTTTACGTTTTGAATCTCCTGGAGGAGAAAAATTTTATGTAAACTATAGAGGTAGTTCTGGATCACAATCTACATCACTTACAAGTAAAGGTAGACAAGCAATGGGGCAAATTTTTAAATGGGGTGGTATTCCTAACCGTGGCACCCACAACAGTTTAACAAACGCTCTAGGGATAATGGCTACTGAAGATAACACAGTAGTAAACTTATCTGGCTATGACCCAAACAGTGAGTTTAGACTAGGAAATAATGCTGGTGGTATTACAAATGATACGTACCAAATAACTTTAAATAAAAATGAATCTTTTGTTTTTGAAGCTTACGTAAAACAAACTACAGCAAATATAGATGGTTGGCTAGGAGCAACAATACAATCTACAAAAAACATTGTAATTAGTAATGGTGGTTTAAATATTGGAGTAAGAGTAGGAAATGCAAGCAGAGATGCTGCTATTGACCAACCAGTACCAGAAAATAAAATAGGAAAGGAATATGTTTTTATTCGTGGTAATGGTAATAATGAAACAGAAAAACCAATAATTATTGGCACACAAAATAGTACTGCTATTTTTGTAAATGGTTCTACAACACCTATTGCTACTATAAACAACGGGGATTATTTTGAGATTCCAGAAAGCAATTATTCAAATTCTGCATCTGGTGGCAATATGTTTGTTACAACGTCTAAAGATGCTTATGCTTACCAATCTTTAGCTGGTGGTAGTTCTATAGTTACTGTGGGCTTAAATTTTGTTGCTCCTGTAAACTGCTTATTACCAGATAACCTAGATAACATTCCAGATATAAAAGATGCAGCTGGTATTACAATGAATGGAGGTGTTACTATTATTGCCTCAACTTCTACTCCAGACTCAAATATTAGCGTAACAGATGGTAACGGAAATGTAACCTTACCTGCAGCATCAACTGTTACAGGCTCTCCTGACTGGAAAACATTTTATGTACCAAATTTAACAGGTAATGTATCTGTACAATCTACAGGACCTATTGCTGTTGGCTTTATAGGTTTTAATGGCGCTAGAGGTATTGCTGGATATTTCTCTGGTTTTGATACTGTACCAGATGTAGATTTACAAGTCTCCGGTGGTGGTTGTTTACCAGGATCTATAATACAAGTAAAAGATCCTAATTTTGATGCCTACCAATGGTACCAAAATGGTACAATTGTACCTGGGGCAATATTCTCTAGTTACACTCCTAATGAAGCTGGTGATTATTTTGTTCGAGTTACAAAAGGTGGCTGTACATACGATTCTCAACCAATTGCAGCTTATTATTGTTTGCCAGATATTGTTGTTAAAAAAACAGCCGATCTAAATTCTGTTTTAGAAGGTGATATTGTTAAATTTAAAATTACAGTAGAAAGTCTTGGTGTTAATAATGTTACCAATCTTAAAATTAGAGACGTTTTACCTGCTGGTTTAACATTGTTATCTGCTAGTCCAACAGTAGGTAGTTGGTCTGCACCGCAATGGACAATAGGTACCCTTAGTCAAGGAGAACTAGTTTCTATTATATTAGAGGTGCAAGTAGATGAACTACCCTTTAATTCTACTATAACATCTTATACCAACACAGTAACTAATACTCAAAACCAAGTAGATAGCAATACAACACCAGATGATATGTCTGAAACACTAACTGTTGCTAATAATGAAATTATAATATCTAAAATTGCTTTAGCTGCACCAGATGGATCTTATGACAGTTTAAATGAAGAAATTAGATATTTACTAGTGGTAACAAATAATGGTCCAAATACACTAACAAATGTAACTATTACAGATCCCATAGCAGATGCTGGTAGCATTAGTCCGACTTCTGTAGCAACACTAGCCCCTTCTAGATCAGCAAAATTTACATTAACACATAGCATAAATAATACCGATTTAAGTGCTTTATTAGTTACAAATACCGCAACAGCACAAGGAGAATTACCAAATGGGTTTAGTATATCTGATACTTCTGATGATCCAAATGAAAATGCTAATGTAGATAACAATGACGATGGGGAACCAGACGACCCTACTATTGTAATTTTAGGAAGACCTAAAACAGTTATTACGAACAGAAAAATAACGCATAGGGTAAAACTTAACTAAAAACCTTTGTATCATCTAAATTTTAAAACATTTTGTAAGATTTTGTAACAAATTCTTGAACCGCTCGTCTTATGACCATAACAATCATAAAACCAACGACCCTTGGAAAAAATACTTACAGTTAAAAATCTTACTAAAAAATTTGGCTACTTAACCGCAGTAAAAAACCTGTCCTTTACCATAGAAAAAGGGAATGTATATGGTATTTTAGGCCCAAACGGAAGTGGTAAATCTACAACTCTTGGTATTGTACTAAATGTAGTAAATAAAACTTCTGGAGATTTTAGTTGGTTTGATGGAAGCATAAATACACACCAAGCCTTAAAAAAGGTTGGTGCAATTATAGAAAGACCTAACTTTTACCCTTATATGACTGCGGTTCAAAACCTGAAGTTAGTTTGTAAAATTAAAGAAGTTAGCGAGGATAAGATTGAAGAAAAACTTGCTTTGGTTGGTTTATTAGATCGCAAAAACAGTAAATTTAAAACCTATTCATTAGGTATGAAACAGCGTTTAGCTATTGCTTCTGCTCTACTTAACGATCCTGAAATACTTATTTTAGATGAGCCTACTAACGGTTTAGATCCTCAAGGAATTCATCAAATTAGAGAAATTATAAAAATAATTGCAGCACAAGGAACTACTATTCTATTAGCTTCTCATTTGTTAGATGAAGTAGAAAAAGTATGTAGTCACGTTGTAATTTTAAGAAAAGGAGAAAAATTATATTCTGGCCGTGTTGATGAAATGATTGCTAGCTATGGCTTTTTTGAATTAAAAGCTGAAGATAATGAAGCGCTTTTATCATTTTTAAAACTAAATCCAAATTTTAGTTCTTTGGAAGAAGAAAATGGCATAATCACAGCTAATCTAAAGACTGAATTAAGTGCTACTGAATTAAATAAAGAACTATTTAATAGTGGTATAATTTTATCGCATTTAGTAAAACGTAAAGAAAGCTTAGAAGAGCAATTCTTAGAACTTACTAAAAACGAATCTAACTAATCAAATCAACCAAAAAACTATAAAATTATGTTACGCTTACTACAAATAGAATTTATAAAATTATGGAACAATAGGGCAAGTAAAGTATTAATACTTTCTTACTTTATTTTAATGGTTCTTATTGCCGGAATATCTATGATAAAAGTAGACTTTGGACCTTTAAAGTTTCATATTGCAGATGTAGGTATTTTTAATTTTCCTTACATATGGCATTTTAATACCTTTATGGCTGCTTTTTTAAAGCTATTCTTAGCCATAGTTATTGTATCTATGATTGCTAATGAATATAGTAACAAAACAATAAAACAAAACCTAATAGACGGCTTATCTAAAAAGGAATTGATACTTTCTAAATTTTTAACAATTGGGGTATTTTCTTTAGCTTCTACTGTCTTTATATTTCTAATATCTTTAATACTTGGCTTAATCTACTCGGACTTTAATGAAGTTTCTATTATTTTTTCTGACTTAGAATACCTCCTAGCCTATTTTGTAAAACTAATTGGTTTTTTCTCTTTTTGCTTCTTTGTCGGGGTACTAGTAAAACGATCGGCTTTTGCTTTAGGATTTTTATTTATCTGGTTTATTGGAGCGGAAATTATCCCTTACACATACTTAGCATCAAAATACTCTAAAGAAGTTGCAGATTCAGTTTCTAGGTTTTTTCCTTTTGGATCTATGTGGAGTACAATAACAGAACCTTTTAGCAGATTAAATGTTATAAAATCTGCTGCACAGCAAGTTGGTGAGGATATCTCTAGAGATTATAGTGTGCAACCTTTACAATTACTAATTGTATTATGTTGGACCACTATTTTTATATATTTATCATATGTGTTGTTAAAAAAGCGAGATTTATAAGTATATTGAAGCGTTATAGAGAACGCTTATATGAAACCAACCGTAAAATTACTCGCATTAGCTTTGCTTTTGCCTATGCTATCTATTGCGCAAAGTCAAGCTTCAAATTGGTACTTTGGAGATGGTGCAGGTATACGTTTTAACGATAATGGTAGTGTTACCGCTCTTACAGACGGAAAACTAAACACTAAAGAGGGCTGTGCTACAATATCTGACGATGATGGTAATTTGTTATTTTACACAGACGGCATACGTGTTTATACAAAAGACCATGTTATTATGCAGAATGGTAACGGGTTATATGGTGATCCTTCTAGTTCTCAATCGGCTTTAATTGTTCCAAACCAAAAAGACACAAATATTTTTTACATTTTTACAGTAGATACAAGTGTTTTTGAAGCAGATCCAGATTACGGTTTAAATTACTCCACCGTAGATATGTCTTTAGATGGCGGCAAAGGAGCAGTAACCATTAAAAATACTAAGCTTTTAGATTATTGCTCAGAAAAAATTACTGCAGTATTAAAAGATTGTTTTGATAAATCTGTTTGGGTAATCACATACGCTAATGAAAATGGTAGCGAAGGTGTTTTTAATACTTTTCACGCTTTTGAGGTTAATGATAGTGGTGTTGTAACTACATCTGTAAAATCTAAAGTAAATAGTTTTGTTTCTGATAAAAGAGGGTATTTAAAATTATCTGCAGATGGTAGCAAAATGGCCTCTGCTAATGTTAGTGAAGGTTTATTTTTATATGATTTTGATGCTGATACTGGTACACTTACAAATGAGCAGCGAATAAACATTAGCGCTACTAATAAAAATCCTTACGGATTAGAATTCTCTCCTAACAATGAGCTTCTTTACGTACACACTTATAATGCGCAACAAGGTTTAGCTGTAGAGTCTTCTAATTTATTGCAGTACAATTTAACTGCTGCAAATATATCTGCTAGTGAAGTTGTCTTAGACGAACAAAATATTTTTAGAGGTGCATTACAACTTGGTGAAAATGGTAAAATATATAGATCTGTAGCTAACTCTTATGATCAAGGCACAAGTTATTTAGGGGTTATTAATAATCCTAACCAAGTTGGTACAGCTGCTGGTTACCAGCATAACGCTATTAGCTTACAAGGCAAATTAGCTACCCAGGGATTACCTCCTTTTATTCAGTCTTTTTTTGCTAAAGAAGATTTAGTAAAAAACACAGATGGCAGCACAAGTGCATCATTAACTATTTGCGAGACCGAAGAACTTACTTTAGAAGTAGATGCTATTCCGGGAGCAACATACACTTGGTCTCTTAACGGATCTGTTTTAATTGGAGCTAACAGTAATACTTATACAGTTGCCACAACAACTATGACAGATGCCGGAAAATACACTTTAGAAGTAACTCCTGCAGATCCGTCTGAATGCCCTATTATTGGTGAGGCTCAAATTAATATAAATCCATTACCTGTAATTAACAACGCAACATTAACTCAGTGCGATTTAGATGCCTCATCCACAGATGGTTTTGCTATTTTTAATCTTGAACAAGCTAGTTTTGATATTTCTAACGGTATAGCAGAGAATACGGTTAGTTTTTATGCCAACCAAGCAGACAGAGATTCTAATATACCTATTACAACCCCTATTGGTTTTACTAATACAACTGCTACAAACCAAACTATATACACTAGTGTTACCAATAAAAACGGGTGTATAGTCTATGCTGAACTGGCTTTAGAGGTGCAACCTACCACGAGTAGCCTACCAAAAGCATTACCATATTACGCTTGTGATATGGATTCTTATGATGCTGAGCAAACCGGAATGTTTGACTTAGAGTCTATAAAAACAATAGATTATCCTGGTCTAGAGGTTAGTTTTTATGTTTCTATAGAAGATGCCGCTTTAGAATTAAATCCTATCTCTGACGAAAATTATATTTCTACAACTGCTACTCTATTCGCTAGATTAGAAGCAAGCAACCAATGTCAAGGCGTAGAAGAAGTTAACTTAATTGTACAACCAACTCCTGTAGTTGTTATTGAGGATGAATATTATTTTTGCACAGACAATCCTATTTTAGAACTTACAGCAGAACTTGGTTTTGATACGTACAAATGGTTTAAAATTGAAGACAATGGTACAGAAACTTCTATATCTAGTTCGGTTAATACAACTATTACCAATGTTGGAAACTACAGATTAGAACTTGGCTACAGTTACAATAGTGGTGCGCAAATCTGTACTAACAGTAAAGAATTTAAAGTTACACCATCTAATATTGCTGTAATAACTAATGTTGAAGTAAAAGATATAAGAAAAAACAACTCTATTACAATTTTAGTTAGCGGAGATGGTGATTATGAATATGCTATTACAGACCCGTTTGGACCATACCAAGACAGCAATAATTTCAATAACGTACCTGCCGGAATTTTAGAGGTTTTTGTTAGAGATAAAAATGGCTGTGGTACTACAGAACCTTATGACGTTTCTGTTATTGGTTATCCTAAACTATTTACACCTAATGGTGATGCAATTAACGAAACCTGGCAAATTAGCGGTATTAGCAATACATTTTTAGCTAAAAGCGATATTTATATTTTTGATAGGTATGGAGTTCTTGTTGCTAAAATAGATCCTAGTTCTGCTGGCTGGAACGGTACTACTAGAGGTATACCTGCACCTGAGTCTGACTATTGGTTTAGAGCCAAGCTAGAAGACGGTAGAGATTTTAACGGTCATTTTTCTTTAAAACGATAAGCTGCGCTAGGGATTGAAGCGGCACCACGTATTTGCCTTTTTGCAAAACGTAGTACAGCGTAAAGCCCGCTCGAGCGCCCAAAATACCTGACTAATTTGTATGCTGTTATTGCGGTATTTGTTACTTTTAATCTATGAAATTTAAAGTTGTATCAAAATTTGAGCCTACTGGTGACCAACCCCAAGCAATTAAGGAGTTGGTTAAAGGCGTTAATGAAGGAGAAAGACACCAAACTTTACTAGGAGTTACAGGCTCTGGAAAAACATTTACTGTTGCCAATGTAATAGAAGATTTACAAAAACCAACCTTAGTTTTAGCACATAACAAAACGTTAGCAGCCCAATTATACTCGGAGTTTAAACAGTTTTTTCCTGAGAATGCTGTAGAGTATTTTGTGTCTTATTATGATTATTACCAACCTGAAGCATATATACCAACTACGGGTACTTTTATAGAGAAAGATTTATCTATTAACGAGGATATAGAGAAGTTACGTTTAAGCGCCACCTCTTCCCTATTGTCTGGCCGTAGAGATGTTATTGTTATTGCGTCTGTATCTTGTTTGTATGGTATTGGTAACCCTGTGGAGTTTCAGAAAAATGTTATTTCTATAAAAAAAGATCAAATAATTTCTAGAACTAAATTTTTGCATCAACTAGTGCAAAGTTTGTATTCTAGAACTACTGCAGATTTTAGAAATGGTAACTTTAGAGTTAAAGGTGATGTTGTAGATGTTTTTCCTAGTTACGCTGATCACGCTTTTAGGATTCACTTTTTTGGAGATGAAATTGAAGAGATTGAAGCTTTTGAACCTTTGCATAATAAGGTTTTAGAGGTATACGAAACATTAAACATTTACCCTGCTAATATGTTTGTTACTTCCCCGGATATTTTGCAAAATGCTATACACGGTATACAAGCAGATATGGTTAAACAGGTTGAGTATTTTAAAGAAATTGGAAAACATTTAGAAGCAAAACGTTTAGAAGAACGTACTACGTTTGACTTGGAAATGATACGTGAACTTGGCTATTGCTCTGGTATAGAGAACTACTCTAGGTATTTAGATGGTAGAGAACCTGGCACAAGACCATTCTGTTTATTAGATTACTTCCCAGATGATTATTTAATGGTGATAGATGAAAGTCACGTTACTATACCACAAGTACACGCAATGTACGGTGGAGATAGAAGTAGAAAAGAAAACTTAGTAGAATATGGTTTTAGGCTACCTGCTGCAATGGACAATAGACCATTAAAGTTTGAAGAGTTTGAAATGATACAAAACCAAGTAATACACGTTAGTGCAACACCTGCAGATTATGAGTTGCAATTAAGTGGTGGTGTATATGTAGAACAGGTTATTAGACCAACTGGCTTACTAGACCCTATTATAGAAGTTAGGCCAAGTTTAAACCAAATTGATGATTTGGTTGAAGAAATACACTTGCGAATAGAGAAAGACGAACGTACTTTGGTGACTACGCTTACCAAACGTATGGCCGAGGAATTGGCTAAATACCTAGATCGCATTAGTGTACGTTGCCGTTACATACATAGTGATGTAGATACGTTGGAGCGTGTAGAAATTATGCAAGATTTACGAAAAGGTTTGTTTGATGTGCTTATTGGTGTAAACCTTTTAAGAGAAGGTTTAGATTTACCAGAAGTATCTTTAGTTGCTATTTTAGATGCTGACAAAGAAGGTTTTTTACGTAGTGCACGTTCTTTAACGCAAACTGTTGGTAGAGCTGCTAGAAATTTAAATGGCAGGGCTATTATGTATGCTGATAAAATAACTGCTAGTATGCAAAAAACTATTGATGAAACTAACTACAGAAGAGAAAGACAAATTGCATACAATACCAAACACAACAAAAAGCCAATGGCTTTAAATAAAAGCTTAGATAGTGTGTTGTCTAAAAATTCGGTTTCTACATATCATTTTGAGAAAGAAGAAATGCGTGCTGCAGAACCAGATATGGCTTATTTGACTACGGACCAAAAAGAAAAAATGATTCGTGAAAAGCGAAAAGCTATGGAGATAGCTGCTAAAGATTTAGATTTTATGCAAGCAGCAAAGCTTAGAGATGAAATTAAAGCTTTACAAGAGAAATAAAAAAATGCCCTAAACAACCACGTTTAGGGCACTTTACAAAAAACTAACCAACTTAATCAACCATTGTTTTATGTAAATACATAAAACAAAACCTTAAACTTATTATGCAATATCTAATGACCTTTTTGGCTTAGGTAATGCTTCTTCTTTTTTAGGAAGTGTAAATTTTAGAATTCCGTTTTCATACGCAACACTTATACTTTCTTCTTTAATAGTATCTGGCAAACTAAACGTTCTTTTAAAGTCACTAATCTTAAATTCTTTTAAAGAATACTTCTCTTTTAAGTCTGTATTTATTTTTTCGCTTGTTACAGACACAGATAAAATATCTTTATCAATTTCTACTTTAAAGTCTTCCTTGTTTCTACCTGGGGCTAATAACTCTAACGAGTAATCTTTTTCGTTTTCCTTAATATTTACTGGTGGTATAGTTGCTGTATTAGCTTCTAAACCTCCGTACCAATCTGTATTTAATAACTCGTTTAATAATGATGGAAAAACTGTATTTTTTTTAACTAAACTCATAACTAACAATTTTAAATTTAATATTTATTCTTGTTAGGTTACATTTCAAATGATGTACCAACTACAGAAATCAGACTTTTTGTCATTTTCACACCAACAAACAGTGACAAAATGTCGTTATTTTATTTAAATAAACGACAGAAAGCCACTTATTGCATCAAAAAAATGCAATAGTGAGTTATAAACTATTCGTAAATGGGTTTGTAAAAAAACTTAATTTAGTTCTGTTGCGCTTTAAAAGCTTCTTCTATTACAGATAAAGGAACTTCTTTATTAGGGTAATTATGCATTATAGATAATACTTGTTGTATAGCCATTGGAGATAAGCCCATACTTAATCCTAATTTGTGCAATTTATTAATTTCTAATATAGATTGCTTATCATCTACATTCATCAATTTTATTAAATTACAAAAATGACTTACTTTTTCTGCTTCTGTACCTGGTTTAATTCGCTCTATTTTTGTCTGAAAAAGAGAGTCTAAAACCACAGCATCTACACCTAAATCCTCTGCTACTTCTAATAAAAAGTCGTATTCAGATTGGACTAAGCCATCTACCTTAGCTAAATCAATTAAATCTAATAATATGCTTAATTTCTTTAAATAATTGGTTTCTACAGACATAGTAAATTTTATAGGCAGCAATATACAGTTTTTCTTAAAAAGCATACAACTAATTTAATAGAAATGTATAACTGTCACATCTTTATGTATCAATGGTATATTTATAGTAACTTTGTGCAAAATATTTTTATATATGACAAATAATGATACTCTAAAAAAACTAAGGGTGGCGCTTATGCTACGTGATGATGATATTGTAGAAATTTTAAAGTTGGTAGATTTTAAAATTACGACAAGTGAACTAGGTGCTTTTTTTAGAAAAGAAGATCATCCAAAATATATGGAGTGCGGAGATCAAATTCTACGTAACTTTTTAAATGGGCTTGTAATATACTTGCGTGGCTCTAAAGAGAACCCTACTACACCTGCAGAGGCATTAGCTAAAAAAGGAAAAACTACTACTGCACCTAAGAAAAAGATTTATGCTAGCAATAAGCCTAAACCTGTATATAAGGATAGAGTTAGAGAAAAAAATAAGAATCAAGATCTTAGTAGTGTAAAATATAAGAATAAGAAGAAGTAATTTAATTCTTAAGCATAAAAAAAGGGACAATCTTACGATTGTCCCTTTTTTAGTATCTAAATTTTAGCTTAAGCTAAAACAGCTTTTACTTTATCTGCAGCTTCTTGGAATTCTACAGCAGACTGTACATCTAAGCCAGAATTATCTATTAATTCTTTAGCTATATCTGCATTAGTTCCTTGTAAACGTACAATAATAGGCACATTTATAGTTCCCATATTCTTGTAAGCATCTATAACACCTTGTGCAACACGGTCACAACGTACAATACCACCAAAAATGTTAATTAAGATTGCTTTTACAGCAGGATCTTTTAATATAATTTCAAAAGCAGCTTCTACACGTGCAGCATCTGCAGTACCACCAACATCTAAAAAGTTAGCTGGCTCACCACCTGCTTGCTTAATTAAATCCATAGTAGCCATTGCTAAACCAGCACCGTTAACCATACAACCAACGTTACCGTCAAGATCTACATAGTTTAAACCTAATGCTCCTGCTTCAACCTCAATTGGGTTTTCCTCACGCAAATCTCTCATTTCTGCGTACTGCTTTCTTCTGTATAATGCATTATCGTCTATAGATACCTTAGCATCTACAGCCATTATTTTATTATCTGATGTTTTTAACACTGGGTTAATTTCAAACATACTAGAATCGCTTTCTACATACGCTTTGTATAATGAAGCAACAAATTTTGTCATTTCTTTAAAAGCTAATCCAGATAAACCTAAGTTAAAAGCAATTTTACGTGCTTGAAAAGCTAATAAACCTGTAGAAGGATCTATTTCTTCTGTATAAATTAAGTGCGGAGTTTTTTCTGCAACTTCTTCAATATCCATACCACCTTCAGTAGAATACATAATCATATTTCTACCAGTAGCTCTGTTTAACAATACAGAAACATAAAATTCTGATGTCTCACTTTCGCCAGGATAGTAAACATCTTCTGCTACTAAAACTTGGTGAACTTTTTTACCTTCTGCAGAAGTTTGCGGAGTAACAAGGTTCATCCCTATAATACTTCCTGCAATTTCTTCAACTTCGTTTAAATTTTTGGCAAGTTTAACTCCACCACCTTTACCTCTACCACCAGCATGTACTTGTGCTTTTATCACATGCCATCCAGTACCAGTTTCTTCTGTAAGTTGCTTTGCAGCAGCAACAGCTTCTTGTGCATTATGTGCAACTATTCCGCGTTGTATACGTACGCCAAAGCTTGCTAAAATCTCTTTTCCTTGATATTCGTGAAGGTTCATATATAATAGGTATATTTTGTTCTGGTACAAAAATAAGAAACCAAGGTCAATTTCTCTAATTAATTTTAAGTAAGCTTTCTATAATTACAACCTTTACATCGAATTAAATTTAAAAAATGTTTTATTTATAACAAATTGTTATTTTTTAATAATATTGCAACCAATTTTTTGATGCGTAAAATAACTATCTTAGTTTTGTAAAAAAAAATATACTATGCAGGCATCCGATTTATTGAAGATTGCAAAAACATACGGCGATCCCGTTTATGTTTATGATTCGGAAAAAATAATTTCCCAGTACCAAAGACTTACAAATGCGTTTAAGGGCGTAAAAAAGTTACAATTAAACTACGCCGCTAAGGCATTATCTAATATATCTATATTACGTTTAATGAATTCTTTAGGTAGTGGTTTAGATACCGTTTCTATACAAGAAGTAGAATTGGGTTTACTTGCAGGCTTTAAACCAGAGTCTATTATATTTACACCAAACGGTGTTTCTCTAGAAGAAATAGAAAAGGCTGCTGCTTTAGGCGTACGTATAAACATAGATAACCTATCTGTGCTAGAACAATTTGGTGGTAAACACCCAAATGTACCTGTTTGTATTAGAATTAACCCACACGTTATGGCGGGCGGAAACTCTAATATATCTGTAGGACATATAGATTCTAAGTTTGGTATTAGTATTCATCAGATTCCACACTTATTACGTATTGTAGAACTTACTAAAATGAATATTAACGGTATACATATGCATACTGGTAGTGATATTTTAGATATTGATGTTTTCTTATATGCGTCTGAAATACTTTTTGAAACAGCTAAGAATTTTAAGAATTTAGATTTTATAGATTTTGGTAGTGGCTTTAAAGTTCCTTATAAAGAAGGTGATATTGAAACTAATATTGAAGAATTAGGAAAAAAATTAAGCTCTAAATTTAACTCGTTTTGTAAAGAATACGGAAAAGAATTAACTCTTGCTTTTGAACCTGGTAAGTTTCTTGTGAGCGAATCTGGTTTCTTTTTAGCAAAAGTAAACGTAGTAAAACAAACTACATCTACCGTATTTGCTAGTATAGATTCTGGTTTTAACCATTTAATTAGACCAATGCTTTATGGATCTTCTCATAAAATAATAAATATCTCTAACCCTAAAGGAAGAGAACGTTACTATTCTGTTGTTGGCTACATCTGTGAAACAGATACTTTTGCTAGCAACCGTAGAATTAACGAAATATCTGAAGGTGATATTTTAGCTTTTCATAATGCAGGTGCTTATTGTTTTACTATGGCAAGCAACTACAACTCTAGATTTAGACCACCAGAGGTTTTATGGCACAAAGGTGAAGCCATATTAATACGTGAACGCGAAACTTTTGATGATTTAATAAAAAATCAAGTAGACGTTAAAGACCTTTTTTCTAAAAAGGAAACTAAAAAAGAAAAAGCCACTGTTTAAAACAGTGGCTTTTGCCTTTTAAAAAGGATAAATTTACAAACTATCTTCTAACTTATTTTCTAATTGCTTATTAAAATCGGCTTCAAACTTTTCTTTAAAGTTGACTTCTAATTCCAAATTACCTTCTAAATTTTTCTTTACATTTAATTTATTAGTTGTAGATGATATTGTTAATACATTAACAACTTCTAATGCCTCTTTACCATCTTTATAACCCCCAATATTCTTTAAACTCTGCATTAAGCTTGAAAAGAACTGTTGCATTTGAAATTTTTCAATTTTAGAATCTTTTACTTCCTCTAAAGCTGTATTTACTAGTGTAACACCAAATGTGCTTTTTAAATACTCTTCAATCTTTCTTTGTTTTCTTTTTAATTCTAATGGTGTTGGCACCAATTCATCCTTTACCTCAAAATAAGTATCATCAGTTAAAATATCGACAAAACGTGTAAAATTTATAATACGAATACAGTCTATTTGCGTGATTTGCAAATAGCTAATTTCTTCTCCAGAAATAATTACTAGAATATTATTCTCTGTATTTATTTTAATTGGAGTACCTTCTAAATAAATACCAGAACTTAAATGTAAAGAAACTACAGCTTTGTTTTTTTGATTCTCTACTGCATTATGTTCTATAATTTTATCTAAAATAACTCTTGGAGTTTCTACCAATAAAGACGGAAAAAGTTTTTGTATATCCATTATATATTAACTTATATTAAACTTGTATTAAACTTGTATTACAATGCAAAATTAAGCTGATTACACACCATAAAACACCCCAATTTCTGCTAAAATAACTCCCTGTAAACAGGGTGTTTTATATTTTAATAAAATAAATACCCTAATTTTTCGTTAGCTTTGTTAAGGTTGATGGACTAAAAACAAAATATCTACTATGAAATTAAAATCTTTAAACACCATAAAAATTTGTGCTATACTTTTTTTAGCATTCACTTCTTTTACAACTAGTGCCCAAGAGGTAGAGTGGTTAAGCTGGGAAGAAGCTGTTGAATTAGCAAAAACAGATAAAGCACCTAAAAAAATGTTTATAGATGTTTATACCGACTGGTGTGGCTGGTGTAAAAAAATGGATGCAGATACTTTTCAAAATCCTGAGGTAGCTACATATATGGCCAAGAACTATTATATGGTAAAGCTAGATGGAGAACGAAAAGAACCTTTAGAATACAAAGGACAGACTTATAAATTTGTTGCTTCTGGTAGAAGTGGTTACCACGAATTTGCTGCGGCATTAATGCAAGGTAAAATGAGTTACCCAACAACTATTTTCTTAGATGAAAAACAACAAATGCTTTCTCCTGTTCCTGGATACCAAAAACCAACGCCATTTTTAAAAATAGCGAAGTATTTTGGAGAAGATATTCATAAAACTAAAAAATGGGCAGAATACGATACTAAAGCCGAATAAAACCTATTTTACAAAATAAAAAAAGCGCTCTAAATTAATTTAGAGCGCTTTTTTTAAACTATAATTTTACTATTCAATTGTTTTACCTTGACTAACAAAAGATAACCCTTGCTGACCTTTGGTAGAAATAAAAACACCTTCAAAAATTGGCTCGCTAGTTTCTTTATTTATTTTCCAGTCAAAAATAAAATTACCTCCGGTACCACCTTCTCTATTGTCCTCTTCTATAACAATTGCAATACTTTCCATTGGAGCTACAAATATTTTATCTTTTGTATAATTACGAATAGATTTACCCGCTGTATCAAAATATTCTGCGTGTAAAATATATAACGTATCTGTGCTACTTGTGTTACGCATACTTATTGTTGCCGTTAAATTGTGCGTAGTATGTTCAGTCTGACTATACACTTGAGAGTAAACAGACAAATATGTTTTACCTGCTTTTGAGGAGTCAGATATTTTATAATTTACACTTCTTTTACTCCAGTTAATTTCACTGTTAACATCTACATCTTTTGGCTCTATACAAGAACTAAAAGTAATAGTCAAAATCAGTAATAAAATAAGGCTTTTCATCTATCTCTATTTTAAAGACTAAGTTACGTAAAATTAAATTCTATAAACACTTTTTATGCTTTAGTAAAGTACTTTTTTCTTAACCAAAAAGATACTTTAACCAAAAGTATTAACGCTGGAACCTCTACTAATGGTCCTATGACACCTGTAAAAGCTTGACCAGAATTTAATCCAAAAACTGCAATTGCAACTGCAATTGCCAATTCAAAATTATTACCTGCTGCCGTAAAAGCCACTGCCGTTGTTTTATCATAACTAGCGCCCGATGCTTTTGTTACAAAAAAGCCAATAATAAACATTAATGTAAAGTAGATTAATAATGGTACTGCTATAATTAAAACATCCATAGGTATTTCTACTATTAACTCTCCTTTTAAAGAGAACATTAAAACAATAGTGAATAGCAACGCAATTAAGGTTAATGGTGAAATACTTGGTATAAACTTAGTGTTGTACCACTCCTCACCTTTTAATTTCACAAGTATTAATCTACTTAAAATACCTAATAAAAAAGGCAAACCTAAATAGATTGCGACACTTTCTGCTATAGCACCTACAGAGATGTCTACAATAGCACCTTCAAACCCAAAATAAGGAGGTAACACAGTAATAAACAACCACGCATAAAAACTATATGCAAATACCTGAAAAATACTATTTAAAGCTACTAAACCAGCTCCATACTCACTGCTACCTTCTGCCAAGTCGTTCCAAACTAAAACCATTGCTATACAACGTGCCAAACCAATTAATATAAGACCAACCATATATTCTGGGTAATCTCTTAAAAAAGTAATAGCCAAAACAAACATTAATACGGGTCCTATTATCCAATTTAGAATAAGAGATATTGATAAAATCTTTGTGTTTTTAAATACCTTAGGTAGTAATGCATAATTAACTTTTGCTAACGGAGGATACATCATCACTATTAAACCAATAGCAATAGGTATATTAGTTGTACCTACACTAAAAGAATCTATAATTTCTGGAAAAGTAGGCACAAAATACCCTATACCAACACCTAAAACCATTGCAATAAAAATCCACAAGGTTAGGTAACTATCTAAAAAACTTAATTTTTTACTAGCCATTATTTCTTAATATTTGAAAATAAATAAAACATTTCTGAAGCTATTTGTAAACTTCTCTCTTGGTATTTTTCTGCTTGTTGTGGTGTACCATCAAAAGCTTTTGGATCTTCAAAAGTTATAGGAACACGCTTTTCTGCCCCTGCAATAAAAGGACAACCGCCATCTGCCTGTGAACACGTCATTATTGCTGCAAACTGTGATTCTGGATTAAAAGCATCGTCATATTTTTTAGAAAAACCAATAATTGGTTGTGCATTTGCTGCATACTTAATACTGTAAACCGGATTGGTAGTATCTGCTAACTTTTCAATTTTAAAGCCTGTATTACTTAACGTTTTAGCAACCATAGGAAAAAGTGCTGTAGCTTCTGTACCTCCAGAATAACATACCACATTTTTAATGTTAAAATATGCTGCCATTGTTTGTGCCCATACCTGAGACAAATGACTTCTTCTAGAGTTGTGCGTACAAATAAAATTTAAACGTACTTCTTCGTCTTTTTCTACTTTAGCTTGCACAAAGCCTATCAATGGTTTTAATATAGCTTTTCGCTCATCACTAACAGCTACTTCTTTTAAATTACCAATAAAGGAATTAATTTCTTCAAACATCATTATAAGTATTTAATTATTTAAGTCTAGCAACAACCAGAATTTGGTTCACAACTATTACCAGATGCTTGTATGCTAGCTAATTTTACTTTTTCTTTCTTATCTGGAATACCACATTTATCTTTAGCCAAACAATCTGTTAATTTTGAAGTTAGTAAAAAGTTAGTTCCATCAAAATCTAATCCGTATCTACCAATAGTATCTCCCTGGTACTCTACTTCTACCTCTAAATCTTCAATTCCTAAAACTTTTTCAGATAATTCTATAATGTTCACTAGTTTCTCTGGGTGCAATCTATGATCGTAATCTTGCTCATTCCATAACTGAAAACTTACAGCTTCTTCATTCCTAACCGTACCACCACAGTCTATAAAGTTTTTTGTAACCTTACCCACTTCTGTGACGTGAAAATGACTCGGTACTAAATCACCATTAGGTAATTGAAATGCAATTTTATCTAAACTTTTTAAATTTGCTTTAACTTCTGATAATTTCATATTATTCTATTTTAAATTATACTTAACAACAACCGTTGTCTATTTCTAAATCTTGATCTAAAAACTGATTCATTACAGTTTTCATTTTTGTCCAATTTTCTGGGTGTATACAGTAACAAACACTGGTACCTTCTACACTACCTTTTATCAACCCTAATAATTTTAATTCTTTTAAATGCTGAGAAATGGTTGGTTGTGCCAAACCAATAACACCAACTAAGTCGCCACAGATACACATATTAATTTTAAACAAATGCTGAAGTATTGCCACACGTGCAGGATGACTAAAGGCTTTAGCATAAATTGCTATTTGATTTTGTTCTTCTGTAAATATTTCTGTCTTGGCTAAACCCATTTCTTTATTTGTTTATTGCAATATTACGATTAATAAGAATGCAAATGAAAAATAAACACAAAAAAATGCGACATAACTTTTAAAGCTATGCCGCATTTTTATAATTTATCTTCTAAAACTATCTGCTATAATTAGGAGACTCTTTAGTAATAGTAACATCATGAGGGTGACTCTCATTAATACCACTTGCAGTAATTTTCACAAATTTACCTGTCTCTTTTAAAGTCTCTATATCTTTAGCACCACAGTAACCCATACCAGCACGTAAACCACCTACAAATTGATGAATACTCTCGTATAACTCACCTTTGTAAGGTACGCGACCTACAATACCTTCTGGTACTAATTTTTTAATATCATCTTCTACATCTTGAAAGTAACGATCTTTACTACCTTGTTTCATAGCTTCTACAGAACCCATACCACGATAAGACTTAAACTTTCTTCCTTCGTAAATAATAGTTTCTCCTGGAGATTCTTTTGTACCTGCCAATAAAGAACCTAACATAACAGTATCTGCACCAGCAGCAATTGCTTTTGGAATATCTCCTGTATATCTAATTCCGCCATCTGCAATTACAGGAACACCACTACCTTTTATAGCAGCAGCAACCTCTAAAACAGCAGAAAACTGAGGAAAACCAACACCCGCAACAACTCTTGTTGTACAAATAGACCCTGGTCCAATACCAACTTTAACCGCATCTGCACCAGCTTCTACTAAATATTTAGCAGCTTCTGCAGTTGCAATATTACCTACTATAACATCTAAATATGGGAATTTCTTTTTTACCTCTTTTAATACAGTAACCACACCTTTGGTATGTCCATGAGCTGTATCTATAACAACAGCATCTACACCTGCATTTACTAAAGCTTCTGCACGTTCTACAGCATCTGCAGTAACTCCTAAAGCAGCAGCTACTCTTAATCTACCATAAGTATCTTTATTTGCAATTGGCTTTAATGTAAGTTTTGTAATATCTCTAAACGTAATTAAACCAACCAACTTATAATTCTTATCTACAACTGGTAATTTTTCAATTTTGTTAACTTGTAAAATATCTTCTGCTTGCGCCAAAGAAGTGCCTTCACTAACAGTAACCAAGTTTTCGGTAGTCATTACCTCTGCAATTGGTCTATCGTTATTTTTTTCAAAACGAAGATCTCTGTTGGTTACAATACCAATTAGTTTACCATCGCCATCTACTATAGGAATACCACCAATACTATACTCTTTCATATTAGCTTTTGCATCGCCAACAACAGAGTTTAACGGTAAAGTTACCGGATCTATAATCATACCACTTTCTGCACGCTTTACTTTACGTACTTTAGCAGCTTGTTCTGCTATAGTCATATTCTTATGTAACACACCAATACCGCCTTCTTGCGCCATAGCAATAGCCATACGAGATTCTGTAACGGTATCCATTGCCGCAGAGACAATTGGTACATTTATAGTTATGTTTCTTGTGAATTTTGCTTTTATACTTACTTCTCTAGGAAGTACTTCTGAAAAAGCGGGAACTAAGAGTACGTCGTCGTAAGTTAGACCTTCTCCTACAATTTTATTTAGGTGAGCTTGCATAGCAATTAGAGATTAATTGCGTGCAAATATACAATTTATAAATCTAAACAGCCATATTTTTACCAATAAGAGTTTTCACAATGTTTTCTTAACGTTTCGGTAGCATAGGTATACCTATCTTTAGGACTAGTTAAATCTCCTTTAAATCTAATTTTTTTAGGTACAACCAAACCATAAAAAAATTTCCCTTTAGCTATACGTTCTAATCTTTTTAAAGTTTTAGCATCCATTTCTTTATATATAGCTACAATCCAAACATATTGTTCTTTATATAAAAGGTTATTATCCCAAATTTTACTCTCTTCTTTGCTTAATATTTTATCTTGAAGATATAATTTCTTTAAACTTTTAAAGGCCGAATTAAATACTTTTTCACTACCGTTTTTAGATGATAAAACAACATCTTTTTTCACTACTATATTGTAAGGAAAACGAGAGGTTAAACTTAATTTTGAAGATATAAAATGTGCCATTCTTGGCCATACAACCTTATGTCCTTTTTCTTCTATTGACAATGCAAACCATTTGTAAAAATCTCTTCTTTCTGCTATAGTTTGATATTCTAAAAATAGATTATTAGTTAGATTGAAACTATTTGCCTGTTGCCAAACAATAGTATTCCTTAATCTATCCTTAGTTAACCAATCTTGTGAAGTAAGTATTGTATCTCCTGTTTCTTGTCGATATTCTTTTAGGTTCTTCCACTCGGCAGCAGAGCCATCAATAAAAATTAAAAAAAGAATAAGATTTAAGAAGTAACGCATAGTTGTATAAATCTACTAAACTATACGGTAAAAACTATGTTGTGGCTTGCTTTTTAAAAAGTTGTAATAAAACAACCAATACAGACATAGTAAAAGTAAGCGTCATTAACATACCAGAAACCATAACAACATACTTCATCCATAGCATACCAGACCATAGCATATAAATACCTCCAAAGGTTAGTATTACAGATAAAAAAGGTTCTACTGTTAAAAATAACTTTAATTTTTTAGGAAGCTTTGTTATCCATACTAAAGCACCTAATAAGAAAAAAATAAAAGACATAGATAATATATGCGTATGTACAGTAGTAAGCATTTCTCTTTTGCTTTTCTTAAACTTCATTACTTCTGCATCTTCATCTTGCTCGTTACCTAAGTAACTTTCTTCTATACCTCCTGGATTAGATTCTGTAGTTTCATTAACAAATAGAAGTCCACTATAAAAACCAATAGATAAGATAACCACAAAGGCTCCTATAAATAGTTTTATTTCTGATGGAAAAGTGTTAAGTAGTCCGTTGTAGATCATTATAAAACTTTACGCTCTTGAAGCATACCAATGGTTTGCAAAAGATTATCCATTGCATTAGTCATAGACCTAACTGAAATTGTAGCACCAGAAATAGCATCTATATTTGTATTTAAACTAACACGGTCTTTACCTGTTTTACCTAGAAATTGTTTTAACCATCTAGAACTTCCTATTTCACCACCATATTCTTCTCTATAAATTAAAACTTTAGAACTTACAACTTCTAAGTTTTCATTAAAAAGAACTAAATAATCAAATTTAGCTGTCTTACTAGATGCCTGGTCTACAAAAACGTAGCCAACTAATTTATTATCTTTTAATAGGCTGTAAAAATTATCTTCAGTAATTTTTACAGGTAAATCTTTATTTAGTTCACCAGAGACAGATACAGATTTTAGCGTAGCATCTTCTACTCCAAAAACTTTTACAATCTCTTTTTTTACTTTTTTATGAATAGCTCCAGATAATCCAAAACCAAACAAAGTAAAAGAAAAAATCAAAATAGCTACCGTATATAATCTACTTAACTTCATAAAGCAAATATACTAATTTAGAATCATTTTTAATAAAAAAATAAGGCTATCCCAAAAAATATAGGATAGCCTTTAGTTATATAATCATTACTTACTATTAGAACCAAACACCAATTCCAAAATTAAGCTGATTATCTACGTTATCTCCATTTAAAGCATTATCTCTAAACTGGTAATCACCTTTTAATACAACACCAGGAGCAATATGGTAAGATAATCCAGATGTAATATCTGTTCTATTATATGCATCGTTACGCACTAATGCACCATCTGTGCTGTTGTGTGTATCGTACTGCTCGTATCTTGTAAATACAAATAATTTTTGATCGTTAGATCTTGGCAGTAAATTGTATGCCCCTTCAACATAAAAACCTTGCATTGCACTACCTAAATCTTTTCCTGTTGCAGTATTATATTCTTCTGTATCTGATAATGATGCGTGTATAAATTGACCTCTAGCTGTAAATCTATTGTATGCATAACGAGCGTCTAAACCTACCATAGAAATACCAACATTAGCACCATCTAAACCTTCTATATCATCATCTGCTTGTGTTTTTCCAAAATAACCAGACAAACCTAAACGTAAACCTGGTAATCCGTAATATTCTAACTTAGTAGAAAAAGTAGGACTATCTACTGTGGATTTAATTCCTTTTTGTCTTCCGCTTCTTAACCCGTTAGAACCTTTTAAAACACCTGTTAAACCTCCAGCGCCATCTGACATTGTAGATCTAAATCCGTTAAAAATATACGCTTGGTACCCTAAAGAAGCTGAATTTAATTTACCACTTACACCAACACCTAATTCTCTCCATGTAGTTGGTACAATAACATTATCCATTGCCGGACGTTCTACTCCGTTAAAAGTAGTTGGCTCGTGATACTCATTTACAATACCCATAGGTATTAGCATTAAACCACCTCTTAAGTTTGTATTGTTTGCAACGCTATAGTTTACAAAAGCTTGCTCAACAAACACTTCCTCTACGTGTTCAAACTCAATTTCCGTAAAAAACTGAGTCTTATCGTTAAACCTATACCCTAACAATAAAACCAAACGTTGTACATCTAATTCTCCGTTTTTACCTTCTGGCTGATTATATGTCATTTCGCCATAAGCGCCAACTGTTACGGCTGACCCATAGTTACCAGATAAAATACGTTGTGCAGAGTTTAATTGTTGCTGTGGATCTAGCATTATAGAATCTGTTGCTGTCTGCCCAAATGCAACAACTGCAAAACAGATAGCTAAAAGTGATGTTATTTTTTTCATTATAAAACAGTTGTTTTTATTTAGATTAATTCTTGTTAATGAATTTCAGGGCGCAAATATAAGCGTGAAAATTTATTTCACAAATTTATTTGTATTAAATCTAAATAAAATTAATTACTGCATTAGGAAATAAAAATAGAAAAGTCTTTTAGTGATATTTTAAAAACAACTCAGTTGCTTTATTGTACGCTGCTTCAAACACCATCCAATTTACATTAGTATCAACTTTTTCTGCTGTAAAATAAGACAACATTTTTTCGGTAGGCATATTACCTGTTAAATCGTCTTTTGCCATTGGACAACCACCAAAACCTTGAATTGCACCATCAAACCTAACACAACCTGCCTTATATGCTGCATCTATTTTCTCTTGCCACTTAGTTGGTGTAGTATGTAAGTGTGCTCCAAATTTAATATCTGGATACTTTGGTATTAAATTAGAAAACAAATAGTCTATAACATCTGGCGTAGAAGAACCAACTGTGTCTGATAATGATATAATATTAACTCCCATATTAGAAAGTTTCTCTGTCCACTCACCTACTATTTCTACATTCCAAGGGTCACCATAAGGATTACCAAACCCCATAGAAATATAAGTTACCACCTGCTTATCTGTTTTATTAGCTATATCTAAAATTTCTTTTAGTGTTTCTACAGATTGCGCTATGGTTTTGTGTGTATTACGCATTTGAAAATTCTCTGAAATTGAAAACGGATACCCTAAATAATCTATAGGTTTATGTATACTTGCATCTTGTGCTCCACGCACATTAGCAACTATAGATAACAGCTTACTTTGTGTATTAGAAAGATCTAACTTATCTAAAACCTCTGCAGTGTCTACCATTTGCGGTATTGCTTTTGGAGAAACAAAACTACCAAAGTCTATAGTGTCAAAACCACAATTCAATAAAGACTGAATATATTTCACCTTTAAATCTGTAGGTATAAATTCTTTAATACCTTGCATTGCATCTCTTGGGCACTCTGTTATTTTTACTTTAGTAGACATACACATTTGTTGTTGACTTTTTCAAAATTACTATTATTTATCCGATAAAAGGATATAAATTCCTAAGCCTATAAAAACAACAATTTGTAGCCATTTAAAAATTAATCCAACCTTTTCATTTTTAGTGATGTAACTAGATATAGAACCAGCCAAAACTGCTATTAGCCCAAAAATCATAAAAGAAACCAACATAAAAAGAAGGCCTAAAATATAGAACTGAACAACTGTACTAATACTATCACTAAATAAAAACCCAGGAAAAAAAGCTAAGAAAAACAAAGCTACTTTAGGGTTTAAAACATTCATTATAAAACCTTGTCTAAAAAGTGCAGGCATACTCTTTTTAGGTGCATTACCATTAGATACTATAAGACTAGCATCACTCTTAAAAACTTTATAAGCAATAAAAAAAAGATACAATGCCCCAAAAATCTTTATACCCAGAAACAAATTATCATTAGCTTTAATTATGGCAGACACACCAAAAGCTAAAAGTGTAGTATGTACCAAACAGCCAGACATTAGACCTGCTACAGTAGCTAAACCAGATTTTTTACCATTAACCAAACTTTGCGTTAATACATAAATGTTGTCTGGGCCAGGAAAAAAAGCTAGTAATGCCGTTGCAGACATAAAGGCAATAAGTATATCGTAATTCAATTTTAGAAATTTTTAAGAATGAAAAATACAAATTTTAAAGAACTAAGCTTTCTAATTTTATATCTTTCAATAAAATTAGTCCGTAATGAAAAATTTAGCAATCTTTATTTGTATTAGTCTTAGTATAACTTGTTATGCTAATAAGCCAAAAGACAACATAGATTCTACTGTACCAAACAAAGTTTTAATGCAAAAACAAGATAGCGTCCTAAGACACGTAGTTATTTTTAAATTTAAACCAGATGCTACAAAAGAACAAATAACTAATGTAGAAAAAGCGTTTAGTGCTTTACCATCTAAAATACCACAAATAATGAGTTATGAGTGGGGATTAAACAATAGTCCAGAAGGTTTAAGCAAAGGTTTTACTCATTGCTTTTTTGTTACATTTAAAAATGAAAAAGACAGAGCTACTTATTTACCACATCCAGACCATAAAGCTTTTGGCACTTTATTAAATCCTATTTTAGAAGATGTTTTTGTTTTAGATTATTGGTCTAATTAGCCCTTAGCCAAAATTGCTTTATTTATTCTTTTTACAAGACCTGGTCCTTCATAAATAAAACCTGTCCATATTTGTATTAAGTCAGCTCCTGCGTCTAATTTTTCTAAAGCATCTTTTTCAGAGTGTATACCTCCTACTCCAATAATAGGGAATGCTTTATTGCTTTTTTCTGATAAAAAACGAATAACCTCTGTGCTTCTGTTTGCAAGTGGCTTACCACTTAAACCTCCATTTTCTTTAGTAACACTCTCTGGAGATTTTAAATTGTTACGCTCTATGGTTGTGTTGGTTGCTATAACACCATCAATCTTTGTAATTGCAACAATATCTATAATATCTGTTAACTGATCGTCTGTTAAATCTGGAGCAATTTTTAATAGTATAGGCTTAGCTTTTACACCTTTTTGCGTAACATATTTTTTATTTTCAGTAACAAGTGCATTCAGTAAATTTGTTAACGGTTCTTTATCTTGTAACTCTCTTAAACCAGGAGTATTTGGAGAACTTACATTTACAACAAAATAATCTACGTGAGCGTATAAAGCTTCAAAACAAATTAAGTAATCTTCAACAGCACCATCATTAGGTGTAATCTTGTTTTTACCAATGTTACCACCAATTAAAACATTGTGTTGCGCCTTTAAACGTTCTACCGCTTCTAAAACACCTCCATTATTAAAGCCCATACGGTTAACAATAGCACTATCAGCTTTTAATCTAAATAATCTTTTTTTAGGATTTCCAGATTGCGGTTTAGGAGTTAATGTTCCTATCTCTATAAAGCCAAATCCAAAATTAGAAAGCTCTTTAAAAATCTTAGCATCCTTATCAAAACCAGCAGCTAAACCTACAGGGTTTTTAAACTTTATTCCAAAAACTTCTTTCTCTAAACGTTTATCTTCTACCACATACATAGCTCTAAATAAACCTCCAAATCCTATTTTAGAAAAAAACTTGATTAACGAAAAAGATAAGTGGTGCACCTTTTCTGGATCCATCAAGAAAAATAAGGGCCTAATAATTACTTTGTACATAGATTTTTAAACTTTTGGCAAAAATACAAACTACTAAGAAGTAGAACTATTTTAACATTGCTTTTTATTAACAGTTTTTATAATTTTTATAACTAAAATACAGAGCTATAAATCTATTTAAAAAACGAAATAAACTGTATTTTTGAGTAAAATTTAAACTCATGCAAGATATTCTAGATAGATTTTTAAGTTATGTTAAGATTGATACGCAAAGCGATGCCAGTTCTAACACTACTCCCAGTACAGCTAAACAATGGGATTTAGCCAATAAATTAGTTACAGAGCTTAAGGAAATAGGAATGCAAGATGTTACTATAGATGAAAACGCCTATATAATGGCAACTTTACCTAGCAATGTAGACAAAGATGTACCTACAATAGGTTTTGTTGCACATTTTGATACTACTCCTGATTTTTCTGGAACAAACGTAAACCCGCAAATAATTAGAAATTATGACGGTAAGGATATTGTTTTAAATGCTGAAAAAAATATTATTCTATCTCCAGATTATTTTGAAGATTTAATGCAATACAAAGGTCAGACTATTGTTACTACAGACGGCACGACTCTTTTAGGTGCAGATGATAAAGCTGGAATTACAGAAATAATGACAGCTATGGAATACCTAGTTGCACACCCAGAAGTAAAACACGGTAAAATTAGAGTTGGTTTTACACCTGATGAAGAAATTGGTCGCGGAGCTCATAAATTTGATGTTGAAAAATTTGGTGCAGAATGGGCATATACTATGGATGGTAGCCAGATTGGCGAATTAGAATACGAAAATTTTAATGCTGCAGGTGCAAACATTAAGATTCACGGTAAAAGTGTACATCCTGGTTACGCCAAAGGTAAAATGATAAATGCCATAGGTATTGCACAGGAAATTATGGCTGCTTTACCTAAAAATGAAGTTCCAGAACAAACATCTGGAAGAGAAGGTTTTTACCATATACACACTATTAAAGGTGAAATTGAAAATGCTGAATTAGGTTTAATAATTCGTGATCACGATAGAAACTCTTTTGAGAATCGTAAAAAAGGATTAGAAACAATTATTTTTAAGCTAAACGAAAAATACAACAACTGTATTGAGCTTTCTATTAAAGACCAATACTTTAATATGAAAGAAAAAGTTATGCCTGTTTACCATATTGTAGAAACAGCAAAAGAAGCTATGGAGGCATTAAATATTACTCCTATTATAAAACCTATTCGTGGGGGCACAGATGGATCGCAGTTAAGTTATATGGGATTACCTTGTCCTAATATTTTTGCAGGCGGACATAATTTTCACGGTAAGTACGAGTACGTTCCTGTAGAAAGTATGGAAAAAGCAGTAGAGGTAATTGTAAAAATTTGCGAACTTACTGCAACTAAATAATTTAGAATAGGAATTCCTATATATGCTGTTGGCAGAAAAAATGTAGCAGGAATTTTAGCTTACAAGCATCCTTTTTAAATATTGTTTTACAATGCAATGTTTTTAAAAGACTCTAAAAAAAGTGTTGCAAAAACACGTAAGAAGGCAAAATCAAAATATAAGAATAAAAAAAGCTACTCCATATAGAGTAGCTTTTTTATATTTTAAGTAATCTAAAAGATCTACTGTAAACCTTTTAAACTTTTTTCTAAAGTTTCAATTTTAGCCTCAGCATCTGCCTGCTTATTACGTTCTATTTCTATCACCTTATCTGGCGCATTGCTTACAAAACGCTCGTTACTTAATTTCTTTTGTACTGAAATTAAAAACCCTTTAGTATACTTTAATTCTTCTTCTATTTTTTTAATCTCAGCTTCTATATCAATAGCGCCAACCATAGGAATAAAATACTCATTAGATTTTACTCTAAAAGAAAGTGCCCCATCTACAGCTGCATCTGTGTAAGAAATTGAAGAAACGTTAGTAAGCTTAGAGATAATTACGTCCCAATCTTTAGAAACACTTTCTGCATCTAACACAGACAACTCTAAAGCTTCTTTCATAGGAATATTTTTCTCTTTTCTTATAGTCCTAATGCCTGAAACAACCTCAGCAGCAAAATCGAAATTAGAAATAATAGTTTCATCTACCTCTTTTTGCTCTGGCCATTTTGCAACAACTAAAGCTTGCTCTGGAGTACGGTCTGTAACATGTTGCCAAACCTCTTCTGTTAAGAATGGCATAAATGGATGTAATAATTTTAAATTCTCTTCAAAAACAGAAATTAAAGCATTATAAGTTGTTCTATCTATTGGTTGTTGGTATGCCGGTTTAACTATTTCTAATAACCAAGAACTATAATCGTCCCAAACCAATTTATAAATAGACATTAGAGCATCAGAAATACGATATTTACTAAAATGATCTTCTATCTCTACTAGTGTTTTATTAAACTTAGCATTGTACCATTCTAATCCAATTTTAGAAGCTTCTGGTTGTGGTAAGTCAGCAACTTCCCAACCTTTTATCAATCTAAAGCCATTCCATATTTTATTAGCAAAGTTTTTTCCTTGCTGACAAAGAGCTTCATCAAACATTAAATCGTTACCAGCAGCAGAACTTAATAAAAGTCCTACTCTAACACCATCTGCCCCATATTCTTCAATTAATTTTAAAGCATCTGGAGAATTTCCTAGAGATTTAGACATTTTACGTCTTTGCTTATCCCTAACTAAACCTGTTAAATAAACATTCTCAAAAGGTTTTTGGTCTTTATACTCGTAGCCAGCAACTATCATACGGGCAACCCAGAAAAATAAAATATCGGGACCTGTAACTAAATCATTGGTTGGATAATAGTATTTAATTTCTTCGTTTTCTGGCTCTAGAATACCATTAAAAACACTCATTGGCCACAACCAAGAAGAAAACCAAGTATCTAATGCATCTTCATCTTGACGAAGGTCTTCTATTTTTAAGGTCGTATTACCAGATTTTTCTTGAGCTAATTTTAAAGCATTTTCTTTGTTTTCTGCTACAACAAAATCATCTGCACCATCGCCAAAATAATAAGCAGGTATTTGTTGTCCCCACCATAATTGACGAGAGATATTCCAATCACGAATATTCTCCATCCAGTGACGGTATGTATTCTCGAATTTCTTAGGGAACAATTTAACTTCTGCATTTTCACCTAAAACGGCTTCTATAGCTGGCTTAGCTAATTCTTCCATTTTTAAAAACCACTGATCTGACAATCTTGGCTCTATAACAGCCTTTGTACGTTCTGATGTGCCAACTTTATTTAAATGTTGTTCAGTTTTAACTAAAAATCCTTTTTCTTCTAGCTCTTTAGAAATTTCTTTACGTACAACAAACCTATCTTTACCTTCATAATGCAAGCCAAAACTATTTAAAGTTGCATCTGCATTAAAAATATCTACTACTTCTAAATTGTGCTTATCTCCTAAGTTTTTATCGTTTACATCATGTGCTGGTGTAACTTTTAAACACCCAGTACCAAATTCTAAATCTACATACTCATCTTCTATAATAGGTATAACTCTATTTACAATTGGTACTATTGCTTTTTTACCTTTTAAATGAGTAAAACGCTCATCATTAGGATTAATACAAATTGCTGTATCTCCAAAAATAGTTTCAGGACGTGTAGTTGCAATAGTTAACGTATCATTAGAACCTTCAATTTTATAATTAATATAATAAAGGTTTCCTTGTTTTTCTTCGTGGATTACTTCTTCATCAGACAAGGTAGTTTGTGCCTCTGGATCCCAGTTTACCATACGGTAACCTCTGTATATTTTTCCTTTATTATAAAGATCTACAAAAACCTTTATTACAGACTCCGACATATGGTCGTCCATAGTAAAAGAGGTACGTTCCCAGTCACAAGAACATCCTAATTTTTTAAGTTGATCTAAAATAACACCACCGTACTCGTCTGTCCAGTCCCAAGCGTGTTTTAAAAACTCTTCTCTAGATAAATCTGCTTTGTTTATACCTTGTTCTTTTAACTTAGCAACAACTTTTGCTTCTGTAGCAATAGACGCATGGTCTGTACCAGGAACCCAACAAGCATTTTTTCCTTGCAAACGAGCTCTACGTATTAAAACATCTTGTATTGTATTATTTAACATATGCCCCATATGTAGAATACCTGTAACATTTGGCGGCGGTATTACTATTGTATATGGCTCTCTATGATCTGGCGTAGAATGAAAATAATTATGCTTTAACCAATAGTCATACCATTGGTTTTCAGATTTCTGTGAGTCGTATTTTGATGCTAGTTCCATTCTTTGGTATAGTTTTTGAATTACTCTTAACGTTGAGTATTTAATTTTAATAGTAAAGCCCGCAAATTTAAAGAAAATAAAGGATTTTAACTGTGTTTAAATACGAAACAAAAATAAGCAACGTTATTACATAACAAAAGAATTTTTAAAGGTTGAATTCTAAATAGTATATTTGATCTTAATTAAAACCCAAAATGATGAAAAAAATAGTATTAGTATTATTTGTAGGCCTACTTGCATTTAACCTAAGTGCACAAGAAAAGAAAGCCAAAATTGAATTTAAAACAGAAACTGTAGATTACGGTAAAGTTGAGCGTGGTGGAAACGGTGTTAGAGTTTTTGAATTTACAAATACTGGTAATGCACCCTTAATTATTAGCAAAGTAAATTCTAGCTGTGGGTGTACTATTCCTAAAAAACCGAAAGATCCTATTATGCCTGGAAAAACTGGTATAATTGAAGTAAAGTATGACACTAAAAGACCTGCTGGTCCTATTAGAAAAGCTATAACAGTTATTTCTAACGCAGATACACCAACTAAGGTTTTAAAAATAAAAGGAGAGTTAGTAGAGCCTAAAGCGGTTGCACAATAACTAACAATACCTAAATAGCATTAAAAAAGGCACTCTAACCGAGTGCCTTTTTTTATTTAAATAGTTTTTTAATTCGTAAATTAAACAGTAATTTTTCTCCTCTACGTTCTATAAGTACCCTAACCTTTTTGCCTGGCAGATCGTCTACCATATGTGTTAGCTCTTGTAGTTTATATTTATGGGCTTCTTTTTTATTAACTGCTAAAATAACATCTCCTACTTCTAAACCTGCATTTTTTGCAGGACTATCTTCTCTAAGGTCTGACACTATAATTTGTGGCACCAAACTAATAACAACTTCTTTATCAAAACTAATTTCGACTCCGTTAGAACCTGCATACTTACTTAATCCTTTAACCTTATTATTACCACTTGCTTTATTCTCTTTTATATAACGCATACCTCCGTGTTGCATTGCCATTCCACTAGTTCTAAACCAAAAGGGCTTTTTATAGTTAGAATTTTTCTTAAAATAAATTTTACGTCTAGGATAATCTAACACCCAATTAAAACGTTTTAAAACTTCACCTCCTATACTACCGTTTCTCTCTCCAAATTTGGTTATAAACTTTATAGAAGTGCTATCCGGAAATGCTGTCTTTGTATCTTCAATAATAAAACTGCCAAGCTTTAAATGATCTATTTTTGTCCTTTTACCATATATATCACCACTTAGACCTTTACCTAAAAAATCTCCAAAATATTTATGAGGAACAGAAATTCCTTTATTCTCATTTTCAAAAAGCCAAACCGCATCACTACTACCAGAATCTACTAATAGCTTAACAGGAACATTCTTTTCACCTAACAATGCAGTTGCATTTACATATGCTTTTTTTCGTTCTATATGTAAAGGAAGTGATTCTAACCTTTTACTTTTTTTATATTTATAAGCTAACGGATTACATACCTTTAAGTAGCTATTTGTGTAATTGATTTCTACTATATATTTTCTAAAAAAATCGTAACCTAAAATACCGTGGACAGGTATTCCTAACTTAGAAGAAAAGTTTAACTCTTTATCCAACACCACATATATTTGCTGATTGTTGTTTTTGAAAGATTCTAACTCAAATGTATTCCCTTTAGAGCTAAGAGCCTTTACAGGTTCCCCACCACCGAGCCCTTTTATATTAATTTCCGAGACATTTTTAATATCAATAGAATCTTGGTCAGAAAAATTAAATAATATAGGTTTACTTACTCCTGTATCTAAAATAAATGTAAGCTCTGTTCCATTAATCTTTGCAGGAATAACAATAAGGTTATTAATCAGTTTAAACTTAATTTTTTCATAACTCTTCCCCTCTGGCAATTCAAAAGTTTGCGCTCCAGATATAAACGGAAAAAACATACATAAAAATAAGATTCTTAGTGCCATAAGTACTGTTTTACAACCCAATCTCACTTAAAATACAAAAAAAAAAGTTAAAGACCTTATTTTCAACCTTAAAATAGATAAAAATTAAGCATTATGATGTTGTTTTATATGCTTGTATTTCTCATTTTTGCCAAAAATATTTTTTTATGCCGTCAATTTCAACAAAAGGGCTAGCAATGCCAGAATCACCAATTCGCAAATTGGTGCCATTTGCAGAAAATGCAAAAAAAAGAGGAATAGAGGTTATTCACTTAAACATTGGACAACCAGATATTAAAACCCCTAAAGTTGCTCTAGATGCAGTAAAAAATAACACACTAGATGTTATTGCATATAGTAGAACTGAAGGATCTGAAACTTATAGAGAAAAAATAGCAGCTTATTATAAAAAACAAAATATAGAAGTTACTGCTCAAGATATTATTGTAACTACTGGAGGCTCTGAAGCATTAGCTTTTGTAATGGGCAGTATTGCAGATGCAGAAGATGAAATTATTATACCAGAACCATTTTACGCTAACTATAATGGTTTTGCTACAGCAGCTGGTGTAAACGTAGTTCCTGTTGTTTCTAAAATAGAAGACAACTTTGCTTTACCGGCAATTGAGGAATTTGAAAAGTTAATTACACCTAAAACTAAGGCAATTTTAATTTGCAATCCAGGTAACCCTACGGGTTATTTGTATAGTAAAGAAGAAATTAAAAAATTAGCTGCAATTGTAAAAAAACACAATCTATTTTTAATTGCTGATGAAGTATATAGAGAGTTTACTTACGATGGTAAAGAACATTACTCTATTTTACAAGAAGAAGGTTTAGATGAGAATGCTATTATAGTAGATTCTGTCTCTAAAAGATACAGTATGTGTGGTGCTCGTATTGGATGTTTAGTTTCTAAAAATAAAGAACTTGTAAAAACAGCTCTTAAATTTGCTCAGGCAAGATTATCGCCACCGACATATGCACAAATTGCAAGTGAAGCAGCTTTAGAAACACCACAAAGCTATTTTACAGATGTTATTGAAGAATACGTAGAACGTAGAAATATATTAATAGCTGAACTAGAAAAAGTAGAAGGTGTACGCGTTGCTAAACCACAAGGAGCTTTTTATTGCATAGCAGAATTACCTATTAAAGATGCAGATCATTTTGCACAATGGTTATTAGAAGATTTTAATGTTAATAACGAAACAGTTATGGTTGCACCTGCTGCTGGCTTTTACGCCACTAAAGGCTTAGGTAAAAATCAAATTAGAATTGCATATGTCTTAGATAAAGAGCGTCTAAAAAGAGCTGTACAAATTATTAAAGAAGCATTAACCGTATATAAAGGTTAATGAATATAAAAGAAAACATATCATTAAAAGAGTACAACACCTTTGGCATAGATGCTAAGGCAGCATACTTTTGCGAAGTAACTTCTATTAACGAACTTAAAGAAGCTGTTAGTTTAACCAACTACCCTAATAAGTTTATTATTAGTGGAGGCAGTAATATGTTACTAACTAAAGATATAGATGCTTTAGTAATTCGTATTGCACTTAAAGGTATAGAAGTTACCAAAGAAGATGATAAAAATGTTTGGCTAAAAGTAATGGCTGGTGAAAATTGGCACCAGCTAGTACTTTGGTGTATAGAGCATAATTATGGAGGACTAGAAAATATGTCTCTTATCCCTGGTAATACAGGAACTGCTCCTATACAAAATATTGGTGCTTACGGGGTAGAGTTAAAAGATAACTTTGAGAGTTGCCAGGCTTTACATATTTCTAGCGGAGAATTACACAATTTTACAAAAGAGGATTGTAATTTTGGCTACAGAGATTCTTTTTTTAAGAATGATGGCAAAGGCAAATACATAATTACTTCTGTAGTATTAAAATTATCTAAAAAAGATCACCAGTTAAAAATATCTTATGGCGCTATAGAAGCCGAACTTTTAAAGAATAAAATTACAAAACCTACTATAAAAGATGTTTCTAATGCTGTAATAGCGATTAGAAAAAGTAAACTACCAGATCCTGCTGAATTAGGAAACAGCGGTAGCTTCTTTAAGAACCCAATAGTAGACAAATTTATTTTTGATAACTTTATCCAAAATAATCCTGAAGCCCCATTTTATAAACTAACAGACGATACGTACAAAATACCTGCCGGCTGGTTAATAGAACAATGTGGATTTAAAGGAAAAAGATATGACGATGCTGGCGTGCACAAAAACCAAGCACTAGTATTAGTTAACTACGGAAAAGCAACAGGAACAGAAATTTTAAATCTATCAAAAAAGATACAAGAAGCTGTATTAGAGAAGTTTGAGATTAAGATTGATGCTGAAGTTAATATCATAAAATAACCCCTGAAACTAAAAAGCAACAGGGGTTATACCAAACCAAACTAACCAAAAATAAGTGGCAGTAACCAGCTGCCTACTTAAGTTGTAAATATTTTTATTATCGCAATCAATTTTGTAATCTTGCGTTTAACTATATACGTTGCAAAATGTATATTTGGATGCCGCATTGTAAAAAAAATTACAAAAATTAGCGCAACACAACTATATGAGTACACTACTTGAAAAACATATTGTAGAGTTACTACAAGACCGAGATGAAAAAGCAATATCTTTATTGTACGATCATTACGGTGATACTTTATTTGGGGTTGCCAATAAAGTGGTTAGAAACGAAGAGCTAGCACAAGACGTGCTACAAGAAAGTTTTGTTAAAATCTGGAAAAAAGCAGATTCTTACGACTCTTCTAAGGCTAAGCTATTTACCTGGTTATTTAGAATAACACGTAATACAGCTATAGATAAACTTAGAAGTGTAAACACAAAATCAGATAAGGAGATCCAAATAGATGTTTCAGACGTATATAATTTAGGTACAGAGAGCACTAAGCCAGAATTAATGGATGTTAAGGACAACTTAAATAAGTTAGAACCTAAATATCAAATAGTACTGGAAGCCTTGTTTTTTGAAGGGATGACCCAACAAGAGGCTAGTGAAGAGCTTAACATTCCTTTAGGCACAATAAAGTCTAGATTAAAAATAGGACTTAGAGAACTAAAGAAAATTTATGGCTCTACGACATTAACTTTACTTATAATATTTTTGTTATGACAGATAAAATAAAAAAATTCTTAGAGTCAGACCTACTAGAAAAATATCTTTTAGGAACTACTTCTACAGAAGAGACACTAAAAGTAGAGCGCTACATAGCTATACACCCAGAGGTTAACAAAACCTACATTGAGTTACAAGATAACTTAGAGATTTTTGCTAAGTTACACGCTATGGACACTCCAGACGGATTAAAGAATAAAATCCTAGACAGAGTTAAAGCAGAGAAAAAATCGCACAGCAAGTTCTACAGGTATATAGCCGTTGCTTGTTCGTTAGCTTTTCTTTTTGCTGCAGCCTCATTCTTCTTTTGGAATCAGAATAAATCTTTAAAAGAAGAAAACACTATTGTTAACAATAAGATGAAGACTATTGAAGACAATATGAAACAACAGTTAGAAGATGTTAGGAATCAATTTATTGTTCTTAATAATCCAAAAACAAAAAGGTATAATGTAAAAGGAAATACAAAGGCAAAAGAATTAAAAGCTGTTGCCTACATAAATCCTGTAAAAAAATTATCATACATAAATGTTAAAAATATACCTAATTTACCAGAAGACAAATGTTTACAAATGTGGGCAGAAGTAGATGGTAAAATGATAAACATTGGTATTATTAAAGACATTAGTGATAAAGACAAATTACTGGCATTACCATACGGAGATAATGCGGTAGGTTATATAACAATAGAACCTAAAGGTGGGAACAAGACACCAACAGTAGAAAATATTGTAGCTAATATATCATATGCAAACTAACGTTAAAGTATATGCATATAAAAGCTATAATTAGTATCTTTGCCTAAAATTTAATTATGAAATTAGTTTTAATAACCATAGGCCTATTAAGCCTTGGTTTTGCTGGAATTGCAATTAAAATATGGGCGAAGAAAGATGGCAAATTTGCAGGGACGTGTGCTAGCCAAAGTCCATTTTTAAATCAAGATGGACAAGCTTGCGGTATGTGCGGCAAACTCCCTGCGGAGCAAGATTGCAAAAAGGAGGCATCAACAGAAATACAATAGGCAAATGCAAATTTGCCTTTTTTTATGAAAATAACTGAAGAAGAACTTATTCCAAATCTACTAAAAGCCAAGGCGGGTAACCAAATTGCTTTTAGCAACCTCTTAGATACATTTTGGAATGATGTTTACGGCTTTTTACTCGTTAGAACAGAAAACGAAAACGACGCAGAAGACCTAACTATACAGACTTTCTCCAAAGCTTTTGACAAAATAAACACCTATGATATGAGCTACAAGTTTAAAACTTGGCTTATAACAATTGCTAAAAACCTTCATGTTGATTTATTTAGAAAACGAAAAAAGAGTGTTCTAGAAAATATGAATTATGGTAATGATGACGCAATAAAAGTATTAGATGATGCACCCACAATTGAAGATCAATTAATAATAGATCAAAACTTAGCTAATCTACTACACGATATTAAAAAGCTAAAACCCGCATATCAAAAAATTATAAACCTTCGTTACTTTAACGAACTGAGTTACGCAGACATAGCAACAGAACTTAACGAACCTATAAACAGCGTTAAGGTAAAACTTCTAAGAGCAAAAAAGTTACTTGCAGAAATTATAAAAACAAAAGGTAAATCTTGACCTCTACTCTATTATAACTAACGCTATTTTGTTCGTATATTTGTACAAAATATTTTTATGAGTACTACTACTGCAGAAAACGTACATCCACCTAAAGGAAAACCAAAATGGTTACGAGTTAAGCTACCTACTGGTAAAAAGTATACACAGTTAAGAGGCTTAGTAGATAAATACAGCTTAAATACTATATGCACTTCTGGTAGTTGCCCAAATATGGGTGAATGTTGGGGAGAAGGAACAGCTACTTTTATGATCTTAGGTAACGTATGTACAAGGTCATGTGGTTTTTGTGGTGTTAAAACAGGCAGACCTGAAGATGTAGATTGGGAAGAACCAGAAAAAGTTGCACGTTCTATTAAAATTATGAGCATTAAACATGCTGTAATTACTTCTGTAGATAGAGATGACTTAAAAGATATGGGTTCTATTATATGGGCAGAAACTGTTAAAGCCATAAGAAGAATGAACCCTGAGACAACTTTAGAAACACTAATTCCTGATTTTCAAGGAATGGGTACACACTTAGATCGTATTTTAGAGGTTGCTCCCGAGGTTATTTCTCATAACATGGAAACCGTAAAAAGACTTACTAGAGAAGTACGCATACAAGCTAAATACGAAAGAAGTTTAGACGTTTTACGTTACTTAAAAGATAATGGTGCCAGAAGAACTAAATCTGGAATTATGCTAGGTCTAGGAGAACAAGAAGATGAAGTTATAAAGGTTATGGAAGACCTTAGAAATGCAAACGTAGATGTTGTAACTATTGGTCAATACCTTCAACCTTCTAAAAAACATCTTCCTGTTAAGGAATTTATTTTACCAGAGCAATTTAAAAAGTATGAGGAATTAGGCTTAGAAATGGGCTTTAGACATGTAGAAAGTGGCGCTCTAGTTCGTTCATCATACAAAGCGCATAAACATATTAACTAAAACAGTTAAGGTTTACCCGCATACATATTAACTTATTTAAGGATTATTTTTTCGTATTAAAATGAAAAAAATAAATATAGGCATCAACGGTTTTGGTAGAATTGGTCGTACCCTTTTTAGACTACTACAACAACACCCACACATAAATGTAGTTGCTATTAATGATTTAGCAAATGCACAAACATTAGCACATTTATTAAAATACGATAGTATTCACGGTGTTTTTAAAGAAGAAGTTTCTAGTACAGAAAGCACAATTATAGTAAATGGCAATGTCATTTCTTTAACAAACGCAACCTCTCCTAAAGACATTCCTTGGAGCAAAAACAATGTAGATTTAGTTATAGAGTCTTCTGGTAAGTTTAAAACTACTGAAGATTTAAATTATCATATAAAAAACGGAGCAAAAAAAGTTATTTTATCTGTTCCACCAGTAGATAATTCTATAAAAATGATAGTTTACGGCATTAATCATTCTGATATTACAGAAGACGACAATATTATATCTAACGCCTCTTGTACTACCAACAATGCTGCTCCAATGGTTAAAGTTATACACGATTTATGTGGTATAGAGCAAGCATACATTACTACAATACACTCGTACACCACAGATCAAAGCTTACACGACCAGCCTCATAGAGATTTACGAAGAGCAAGAGCCGCTGGACAATCTATAATACCTACAACTACAGGAGCCGCTAGAGCTTTAACCAAAATATTTCCAGATTTGGCAAATGTTATTGGCGGTTGTGGCATACGTGTACCTGTAGCAAATGGATCTTTAACAGACATTACTTTTAATGTAAAAAAAGAAACATCTATAGCAGAGATTAATAATGCCTTTAAAGATTATGCCGCTAATAGTTTAAAAGAAATTATGTATTACACCGAAGATCCTATTGTTTCTATAGATGTAAACAATAGTTCTTATTCTTGTACGTTTGATTCTCAGATGACTTCTGTTATTGGTAAAATGGTAAAAGTTATTGGTTGGTATGATAATGAATCTGGTTACAGTAGTAGAATTATTGACCTTGTAAACTTGTTGATTAATAAAAAATATATTTGAAAAGTAAACGTACAAAAGTAGCACACAAAAATTTGCTTGTAACTATCCTTAGTTTCTTGCTGTTTACTTACGCCCATTCTCAAGACTCACCTGTTGCATTAAAAGATTTAGATTACCATTTTTCTGTTGCTCGAAAATATCAAAATCAAGATAATATAGAGAAAGCTTTGCAAGCCATACAAAAGGCAACTGAATATGCAGAAAAAAATGAGGACGAAAAAGGGTTAATAGATTGTTTTCATCATTATGCTTTTTTATACTTAAAACTTAATAATGTTGATAGATCTAAATTTTACTGGGAACGCACCAAAGTACTATTAAAAGACATTGCCTACCCATACGGCTCTAGTGAAAACAAATATCTAGAAGCCATTTATCTTTATCTAGATAAAAATAATTTTCAGGCTGAAGAAAAATTATCAGAAGCCAAAAGATTAAGTAATGATCGTAATTTACTTAATCGCATTGCTTTAACGCAAGCAAATATCAATTTTCAAAAAACAAATTTTTTAAAGGCATCTAGATACTACAATGCTTTAATTGTAAATTCTGATATTTATGAGAAAGACTATTTCTCTACTCAAGGCTATTTAGGTCTTGCTAAAATTAATTCCCTAGATAACCCTGAAGATTGTATAAAATATTGTTTAGAAGCATTACCTCTTGCTAGAAAAAACGAATTTATAAAAGAACTTTTAGAAGCTAATTCATTACTAAGCACTGCTTACGAAGACATAGGAGATTACAACTCTTCACTTAGAGCTAATAAAGATTTAATTAAGATAAAAGACTCTCTCTATGCCGCTATTAACGTTAAAGCCAAAGAAAGAACAGCTAACGACATACATATTGAAGGCTTAGAAGAAGATGTAAAAAACTTGGTTAAAAAAAACCTAGAGCAAGAACAGTCTATAACAAGATCCGAAAGTACTAATATTGTTGCTTTTGCCATTTTAGTTATTATCTCTTTACTTGCAGTTTCGTTATATAGAAATAATCAGATAAAAATAAAAACGAACAACTTATTACAAAAAACAAATACAGAATTAGAGATAGCAAAAGACAAAGCTGTCAAAGCTATGGAAGCTAAAACTAATTTTTTATCTACTGTTAGTCACGAACTACGAACACCTTTATATGCTGTAACTGGTTTAACCAACTTATTACTAGAAGAAAACCCTACGCAAAGTCAAAAAGATCATTTAAAATCTTTAAAATTTTCGGGAGATTATCTTTTAAACTTTATAAACGATATTCTTCAGGTTAATAAAATTGATGCTCAAAAACTAGAAACATTACAAATAGAGTTTAACCTAAGAAAAACAATAAGAGATGTTATAGACTCGCTTCAACAAAGTGCAAAATCTAACAACACTTCTTTGACTCTAGCTTACGACAAAAATATGTCTAGGACCCATTTAGGAGACCCTATAAAAATATCTCAGATACTTATAAACCTTATTGGTAATGCTATAAAATTTACTAAAAATGGCTCTGTTGTAGTTACCGTAAAAGAACTAAAAAGAATTGAGGACATTTGTACTATATATTTTGAAGTAAAAGACACAGGCATTGGTATTTCTGAAGAATTACAAGAAAATATTTTTGATAGTTTTGAACAAGGCTCTATTCAAATTAACAGAGAATACGGAGGCACAGGACTTGGGCTAACCATTGTAAAAAACCTTTTAGGCTTATTTGGAAGTGACATAAATTTAGAAAGTAAAAAGGGAGTTGGCTCTGCTTTTAGTTTTGAAATAAAGCTGGTCTGCAAAGATCAAAACACAGATAACCCTGACGATGATTTTAGTCCAAGAGAATTTATTTTTGAAGGCTTACACTTGCTTATTGTAGAAGACAATAAAATAAACCAAGTAATTACCAAGAAAATGCTTTCTAAAAAAGGAATGACAAGTGATATTGCCAACAACGGCACAGAAGGTGTAGAACTTACCAGAATTAACAATTACGACGCCATTCTAATGGATATACATATGCCTGGAATTAGTGGTGTAGAAGCTACTATAGAGATTCGTAAGTTTAACACAGAAATACCTATTATAGCACTAACAGCAATTTCTTTAGACGACAGTGTAGAGAATTTTTATGCTGCTGGATGCGACGATATTGTAACCAAACCGTTTAAACCAGAGTATTTCTACCAAAAAATAGGAGAAAATATTTTCAACAAAAAAACTACTTAATAACAGCTCTTATAGCTGTTAATAAAGTTTCGTTCTCATTATTCAGTAATTTATGTTGCACCTCTATATAACATAGATTAGAAACTTTGCCTTTTAACCTAACAAAATCTTTCTCTGTAGTTAATACAAATTCTTTAGCTGCAAAGGTTTTTATTTCTGCTTCTGTAAAAAAATGATGATCGTTATACGCTAAGTGCTCAAATACTATATTTTGTTCTTTTAAAAATACTATAAGAGGATCTGGATTTGCAATACCTGTAACAAGCGTTACCTTTTTTCCTTTTAAGTTAGACAAAGATAAAGGCGTCTTATATCCTTTTAACTCTAAGTTATATGTTAAGGATGCAAAAATTAGTTTTTGATTTTTATTTGGCTTTAACTTAGTTTCAATTTTACTACGTTCTGCTTCGTTTATACTTTCAGGGCATTTAGTCACAATAATTACGTTTGCTCGCTTAGCCTGGTTTTTAGCATCTCGTAAATTACCAGTTGGCAAGTACCAATCGTCTACATACAAATTAGAATACGCAGTTAGCAAAATATTAAATGTTGGTTTTACTTTTCTATGCTGATAGGCATCATCTAATAAAATAACATCTGGCTTAATATCTTGTTCTATTGCCGTTATACCTCTTCTTCTATTACCATCTACAACCATAGTTATAGCTGGGTGTTTTTTATAAATCTGATAAGGCTCGTCCCCTAATTCCTCTACCGTTGTATTAATATTTGCCAGTAATAACCCTTTAGATTTACGACCATATCCCCTACTTAAAACAGCAATTTTATATTGTTGTTCTAATCCAGATATTAAAAGCTCTATCATAGGCGTTTTACCAGTACCACCTGCACTTAGGTTACCAACACAAATAGTTGTAGTTTTAAAAGATGTAGAAGATAAAACACCAATTTTAAACAAATAATTGCGCAAGTAAACTACCAAAGCGTAAACTAAGGAAAAAGGAAATGCTATTTTTCTGAGGAGTTGCATAAGAACGAAAGTAAATATTTTATCTTTGAAAACCATTAAAGCTACCAAAAATGACTGTAAAAGAAATTACAAACATTATAGAGGATTTTGCGCCGCTAAATTACGCAGAAGATTTTGATAATGTAGGCCTATTAGTTGGCGATGCTACCGCAGAAGTTACAGGCGTACTTGCCACACTAGATACGCTAGAAAACGTTGTAGATGAGGCTATTGAAAAAAACTGTAACTTAATTTTAAGTTTTCATCCAATTATATTTTCTGGTTTAAAAAAAATTACCGGCAGAAATTATGTAGAACGTGTTGTGCTAAAAGCAATTAAAAACGACATTGCTATATACAGTATGCATACCGCACTAGATAATAGTAATAAAGGCGTAAACGCAAAAATTTGTGAAGTTTTAGATCTTACAAATACTAAAATTTTAATTCCGCAAAAAGGAACTATAAAAAAACTGACTACTTACGCTCCCAAAAATGAAGCAGAACAATTAAAGGAAGCCTTATTTATAGCTGGCGCCGGTACAATTGGCAACTATAGCAATTGTAGCTTTACAACAAATGGCTTAGGTAGTTTTAATCCTAATACAAATGCGAACCCTACAATTGGAAAAATAGGAGAAACAAAAACGGAAGAAGAAACACAAATAAATGTCACTTTTGAAAAAGCTAAAGAGAGTGCCATTTTAAAAGCTCTTTTTAAAAATCATTCTTATGAAGAGGTTGCATATGAAATTACAACCTTAGAAAACACAAACCAAAATATTGGTATGGGAATGGTTGGCGAACTAGAAAACGCCTTAAATGAAGTAGATTTTTTACAAGAAGTAAAGAATAAGATGAATGTAGACTGTATTAGACACTCTAATTTACTAAATAAAAAAATAAAAAAAGTTGCAGTTTTAGGCGGCAGCGGCTCTTTTGCAATAAATGCCGCAAAGGCTGTAGGTGCTGATATTTTTATAACTGCAGACCTAAAATACCATCAATTTTACGAGGCAGAAAACAAATTAATATTAGCAGATATAGGACACTTTGAAACAGAGCAGTTTACAAAAAATCTTTTAGTAGAGATTCTTACGAAAAAAATTCCTAATTTTGCAATCTCTTTATCGGAGAGCATTACAAATCCTATCAAGTATTTTTAAAATATGGCAAAAAAGAAAGAAACAACGGTAGAAGAAAAATTAAGAGCAATATATGATTTGCAATTAATTGATTCTAGAGTCGATGAGATAAGAAACGTTAGGGGTGAACTCCCGTTGGAAGTAGAAGATTTGGAAGATGAAGTTTTAGGACTTAAAACTAGATTGGACAAATTAAAAACTGATGTAGAAACAGTTAATTTTGAGATAACAGCGAAGAAAAATTTAATTGAAGAAGCTAAAGGCTTAATTAAAAAATACGCTGAACAACAAAAGAATGTAAGAAACAGTCGTGAATTTAACTCTTTATCTAAAGAAGTTGAATTTCAGGAGTTGGAAATACAATTAGCTGAGAAAAACATTAAAGAATTTAAAGCGCAAATAGAGCAAAAGAAACAAGTAATTTCTAGCACTAAAGAGCGTTTATCTGCTAAAGACACACATTTAAAGCACAAAAAAGGTGAATTAAATGAAATCTTAGCTGAAACTGAAAAAGAAGAAAAAGCGTTACTAAAGAAATCTGAAGAATTTGAAAATCAGATTGAAGAACGTTTAGTAAAAGCTTACAAGAGAATTAGAACCAATGTAAAAAATGGTTTAGCTGTTGTACCAATCGAAAGAGGTGCTTCTGGAGGTTCTTTCTTTACAATACCACCACAGGTACAAGTAGAGATTGCTGCTCGTAAAAAGATTATTACAGATGAACACAGTGGTAGAATATTAGTAGACCCTGTTTTAGCTGAAGAAGAAAGTGAAAGAATGTTAAAAATGTTTTCTAAATTATAGAAACTTACATTTTTTAAGAATAAAAAAAGACCGCTCTAATAGCGGTCTTTTTTTATTTATACTACTCCTAATATTCTACTAATACAATTAATATAAGAAGTTTATCCACTACAATCTCATTTCTAAAACTAATAGCCTACATTTTAACCAAAGCTTCTTAAAGAGACTAAATACATCTGTTTGACTAAAACGAAATCTTAGTCTTAGACAAAGTAATAGCTTATTCATCACATTGTAGTTAAAGAGTTATATACTACTGTTACTTAGTATACTGTTTGCTAAACTGATTAAATAGAAACTAAATATACCCAATAAAAAAAAAGCCAACTACACAATGTAGATGGCTTTTTATTTTTTAAATGACTACAAGAAAATTAGTCTAGTTTCCATTTTCTTAATCTATTTTCTTCTTCTAATGCTTTTAAATCTGCTTTAGAAATCACTTTTAAATAAGAAGGATCTTGTTCTATTGCATGTCCTAACTTTTCTATAATAGAATCAAATGACTCGTCATCATAATCTATATCTAACGGTTCTTTAATAACCATAGACTGCAATATTCCTTTTTTCTTTATACGTAATCCCTTTTTATCAAAAGAGCGCCTAAAACCGTCTATTACAACAGGCACAACAATAGGCTTGTATTTTTTAATAATATGCGCTGTACCCTTACGTAAGGGCTTCCACGGCGTTGTTGTTCCTTGCGGAAAAGTAATAACCCAACCATCATCTAGAGCAGTACCTATATTAGAGATATCACTCATTTTTACTTGTCTTTTTACATCTTGCCCGTCTGCACGCCAAGTACGTTGTATACTTATAGAACCCGCATAAGCTAGAATCTTAGTTAAAAGACTTTTTTTCATTGTCTCTGCAGCAGCCACATAATACATATTAAGTTTAGGTTTCCAAATGTAACCTATGTTTTTAATACTATCTTCTCTACCACTTAAACTGGCATTAAAAACGTGAAACATAGCAACCACATCTGCAAAATATGTCTGGTGGTTAGATACAAAAAGTACCCCCTTGTCTGGCAAATCTCTAAGTATTTGCGATCCTTCTATTTCTAATTTATTAAACCCTTTGTACCTACGATGCGTTATAAGTGCCGCTAAACGTATTAACCATTTCTTTAAAAATAGTACATGTCCAAAAGGATTCTTTTTAAATAAACCCATAATTATTATTGTGTTGCCAAATCTACAAATTTATACTACTATAACAATTGTTTTAATAGTTCTTTCAATTCACTCATAATCATAGCCGTTGCCCCCCAAACTACGTAACCATTTAATTTAAAGGCCGGTACATCTATATTATCTGCATAAGATGTAGATAATTTTTGAGTACTTATTTTACTATCATCCATAAAATCTAACAAAGAAACCTCTACTAAATGCTCTACTTCTGATTCTTGAATTACAAAAGGAGCAGGATTAGGATATAAACCTACATACGGCTGCACCTCAAAATTACTTGGCGGTATATAAATAGAAGATAATTTACCCATTACTTCTACTCTATTTTGTGGCACGCCTACTTCTTCAAAAGTTTCACGCAAAGCCGTATCTAACAAATTTTTATCCTCTTTTTCTACTTTTCCTCCAGGAAAACCTATCTGGTTAGAGTGTACACCCTTATAGGTTTTACGCAGCATTAAAAGTAAATTAGTATTATTTTGTTCTGTTGGATAAAAAAGAGCCATAACACCAGCCTTCTTAGCTGTTTTCCTCTCATTTTTTATTCTACTTAGCTCACCTATTCTAATAGATGGTGCCATTTTGTTATGAGATTCCTCACCCAATAAAGGAAGATTTTCTATTTTTGAAATTCGCTTGGTAAAATCATCAAAATTCATGAATTCAAAGATACTATCTTACACTATAATATTACTATTAATTTTAACAGTTAGTTGTAATAACACTTCAAAAAAACAAGAAAAATCACAAGAAACTAAGATCAAAAAAGATACTGTTAAAATTGATAGTTCTAAAATTACAAAAAAAGAGGCGGAATTTAAACTAACAGAAGAAAACGCTATTCCGTTTTTCTTTGATTACAATAAAACCTTAACTGAGAACAAAGTAAAGATTACAACCAATTTAGGTAGTTTTACATTAGAACTCTTTGAAAATGTACCGTACCACAGAGCAAACTTTATATACCTAACTAAAAAAGGATATTTTAACGACACCTATTTTCATAGAGTGGTTAAAAATTTTATTATACAAGGTGGTAATGCCGATAATATTAAGACAGCTAAGAAAAGAGGTGAAATTGGTAGATACTTATTACCGCCAGACACAAAAAAAGGACACAAACACCATAGAGGCGTTATATCTATGCCTAGTAGTGAAAATGATAACCCACATAAACTAGCATCACCTTACGAGTTTTTTATTGTGGTAACTAAACCTGGATCTTACCATTTAGATGGCGATTACACTCCGTTTGGGCGCGTAATACAAGGTATGGATGTTGTAGATATAATTAACAGCCAACCAGTAGATGAGGGCGATTGGCCTAAACAAAATATATTTATTATTAAAGCTGAAATTGTAAAATAACTAAAAATCAAATTTAAGAACAACTACTCCTTAGTTTCATCTATTGCTACGCTATGATAAATAGTAGGTAATGCAATTTTAAATTTAACGGCTAATAAACGTACCGTAATTACCACTAAAATGCATATAACTTGTATATATGTTGGCTTTATTGGTAGTTTTAGTAATAAAAAATAACTAGCAGCTCCTATTATACAAGCCGTAGCATACACTTCTTTTCTAAAGATTACAGGAATTTCGTTACATAAAATATCTCTTATAACACCTCCAAAACAAGCTGTAATAGTACCAATTACAACACACATTACAGGTATAAGATTTGCGTCTAAGCCTTTTTCTACTCCAGCTAAAGTATACAAACCAATACCAATGGTATCAAACATAAATAAAGATGTTCTTAAGTATTTTAACTGTTTTCTAAAAATTATGGCAAGTACTACTGTAATTAATATAGTATAAAGATAAATAGGCTGTAACAACCAAGTAACAGGTGTGTTTCCTAACAATAAATCTCTTAAAGTACCACCACCAACTGCAGTTACAAAAGCTACAATAAAAACACCAAACGGATCTAACTTTTTGTCTAAAGCTACCAAAACACCAGAAATAGCAAATGCTATAGTTCCTAAAATATCAATGACTAAATAAAACATAAGCTTATAATTCTTGCGTGTAAAAGATGTAATCTTTAATAACTATAGCTACAAACTCTAGAGGTTTTTTGTCTGTAGTAATATTTGTAACCTCTTTTATTTTTTCTGCTAAAGAAACAATAACATTGTGGTCTCCGTTTCGTCTTGCAGAGCTATATAGTTCTTTTATAGTTTGCATCTCTGCATCTTTAAAAACAGTTACTTGTGGGTAGCTCGGCTTATAATTTTCAGGTAAATTAGCCACCATTGTATCTTCTAATTTTACTTTTTTCTTTTCAGTAATTACTGTAGTCCCTGCTGCTATATCTCCTAAACGTTGTCCGTTACCTCTTAACAATATTGTAAGTACCGCTACACCTCCTGTAGACAATGCTACATCTACAATACGCATTACCCACCTAATAAAATAACTAGAAAAATTTGGAGTAGAGCCGTCTATTTTAACCACTCTAATAGACATTATTCTTTTACCAATAGTTGCACCGTTCATAAAGGTTTCTAATATTAAATAATAAAAGAAAGCTGGCAACATAACAATTAAATACAAATGCCAAGCATCTTCAAAAACTATGTTCATATAAACCAACAAGAAAATCATAAGAAATGTATAAATAGAAATAACAATGCTGTCTATAATATAAGCAAGCATTCTATCACCCAAATGTGCAGCATTCTGATGAATGCTAATATTTTGAGCAGTTTCTATTTGAATTTCATTCATATTTTAGTTTCTTTGGTACAAATCTTAAAAGCTAATGCGCGAAGCTGCCTTTGTAAAGCAAAATAAAGACAAATGGACTACTTTTGAAAGTGTCCTGGCAAAGAAAACGGAAATTGACCCAAACAAATTATCAGATTTGTACATCGAAATTACCGATCACCTTAGCTATGCCAAGACTTTCTACCCTGGTAGCAACACTGCATTTTTTTTAAATTCTTTAGCTTCAGAGGCACATCAAAAAATATATAAGACCAAAAAGGAGCCAAAAAACAGAATTATCACCTTTTGGAAAACAGAATTTCCTACATTATTTTATCACAATCGTCGAGAATTGCTAATTGCCTTCCTTGTTTTTGCGTTTTTTACGCTAGTAGGAGTTTTCTCTGCAGCTAATGATGGTGATTTTGTTAGGTCTTTTTTAGGAGATGGTTATGTTAATATGACATTAGAAAATATAGCAAATGATGACCCTATGGCTGTTTATAAACAGCAAGGAGAATTTCAAATGTTTTTAGGTATTACCATAAATAACATTAAAGTCGCTATAATGGCTTTTATATATGGCATTTTGCTAGGTATTGGCTCATTATTTATAATGATGCAAAATGGCATTATGCTAGGTAGTTTTCAATATATGTTTTATGAAAAAGGCTTACTTTGGGAATCTGCCAGAACAATATGGATACACGGTACTATAGAAATCTCTGTTATTATAATTGCTGGTTGTGCCGGACTTGTTTTAGCTAAAGGGATTCTTTTTCCTGGTACATATACCAGAATAGAATCTTTTAAAAGAGGAACCGTTATTGGTCTTAAAATAATGCTATCTACAGTACCTTTTTTTATTATAGCTGGTTTTTTAGAAGGCTTTGTTACAAGACATACAGAAATGCCAGATTGGCTTGCAATTTTAATAATTACAAGCTCATTAGCATTAATTTTATTTTATTACGTTATTTACCCATATTTATTACACAAAAAAACTACCCATGCAGAACAATAATTATGTTGAGTTTAAAAAGAAAAGAGATTTAGGCGAAATCTTAGGAGATACTTTTGCTTTTCTAAGAGGTCAATTAAAACCATTTTTTAACACTTTTTTTAAAATTGCAGGACCTTATTTAGTTGTGTTTTTATTATGCAATGCATTTTATACCTACTCTGTTGGAAATATTATAAATTTTAATTTAGAAAGCTCGGATGAAATTTCAAGTGCACTTTTAATAGGCTTATCTGCTTTCCTTTTTATAATATCTATGGGAGTTGCTTACGCAATGGCACAATCTGTAACACTGCACTATATAAAAAGTTATGTAGAAAATAATGGCGCTACTAATTTTGAGCAAATAAAGTCTGAAGTTTACAGTACATTTTGGAAATTTATTGGCCTTGCTTTTTTAGTAGGTATATGTGTTTTAATTGGACTTATGTTTTGTATAATACCTGGAGTATATTTATATGTGCCACTAACTCTTTCTTTTAGTATTCTTATTTTTAATAAAAAATCTGTGGGTGATGCATTTAGCGATGGTTTTTCTTTAGTTAAAGATTACTGGTGGATAACATTTGCAACGCTATTGGTTGTTGGTATTGTTGTGACTATAGCTGGCTATGCTTTTAGTGTTCCTTCTGCAATATATATGTACGCTAAAATGGGTGTGTTTTCTGCAGAAATAGACCCTAGCAATATGGGAGATACTTTAATAGATCCCATAGGAATTGTTATAAATATGATAAGTATTTTATTTCAATATTTACTAAGTATTATAACAGTTGTTGCTGGCGCTCTGATTTATTTTGACTTAAATGAAAGAAAAAATTTAACAGGAACCTTAGAACGTATTAAAAGTTTAGGTAATACTACTGACTATTAATATGAGTAAATTTCTTTTCTCTTTATTTATTTGCTTTACGTTTTCGCTAGCTGCGTATAGTTTTCAAGACTCTACATCTGTTCAGTATGATGATGCTCCGCTGTATGTAAAAAAGATTACTAAAGAAGATTTACAAAAATATAAAGAAGACTCTAAATATGATTACACCTTAGAGAAGGCTGATAATTCCTGGTGGGAAAATTTAAAAACTTGGGCTTATTCTTATCTGCTACGTTTTTTTCAATGGATATTTGGCGGTACAAAAGCAGTAGGATTTTTAGCAGCTTTTTTACAATTTATACCATATATACTTCTTGCTTTTTTAATTTTTATTTTGATAATGTTATTCCTTAAAACAAATATGCGAGGTATTAACTTAGCTAAAAAGAACTTAAGCAACGTTACCCTGTCAGAAGAAGAGCATATTATTAAAAATGAAGATATACAACAGCTTATAAAAAATGCTTTAGAAGACAAAAATTATAGACTAGCCGTTAGATATTACTATCTATACATTTTAAAAATAATGAGCGAAAAAGAGCTTATAGATTGGCAATTGCAAAAAACAAATGACGATTACCAAAAAGAATTAAGTCAATCTAAATACGCAACACCCTTTGTTACTATCACAAGATTGTATGACTACATTTGGTATGGTGATTTTACCATAGATGAGTCTAAATACAATAAAGCTGCAGAAGAATTTATTAAACTACAAAATAGTATAACCAAATCGTGATAAAAAAAGGAGGCACATATATAATTATAATAGTAATCACATTAGTTGTTTACCTTGCTCTAGAATACAGTAAACCCAAGCAGGTTAACTGGTTTCCTTCTTTTGCCAGTCACCATAAAATAGCGTACGGTACAAAAGTACTTAATGATTTAATGGAGAAAAGGTTTGAAGACAAAATGACTTCTGTATACCAACCTCCATATACTTATTTAAAAGATAACGATACTATAACGGGTACATATTTTCTATTAAACAATAGTTTAGAATTAGACAAAAATGAAGTTAACGAATTGCTAGATTGGACCGCAAAAGGCAATACACTTTTCCTTGCGGGCTCTTCTTTTGGTACATCTCTAAAAAATGAATTAGGTTTTAAAACTAAAACATTATACAGTGATGATATTCAGCATCAATTCTATATGCAACTGGTTAATCCGTCTTTAAAAAACAAAAAACCTATTGTATTTAGTAAAAAGAGTAATGTTAATTATTTTTCTGAAATAGATACATTGAATACTACTGTTCTAGGAGTTATAGATAATTTTAAAACTATATCTATTAAAAATGCAAACGTAATTAAACAAGATTACGGTAAAGGAAAAGTTATACTTAGCACCTTCCCAACTGCATTTACTAATTATTTTATTTTACAAAATAGCAACAATACAGATTACACTGCTGCCTTACTATCTTACATAGATAGTAATAAGAATATCTATGTAGACAATCACCATAAAGCAGGTAAAAAATTCTACACGTCGCCAATGCGTGTTTTTTTAAGTGCTAAAGAATTAAAGTGGGCATATTACATTGCTATAATTGGCGCTCTACTTTACGTGTTTTTCGAAGGAAAAAGAAAACAACGTGCAATACCAATAGTTACTCCGTTAAAAAATCAAACTTTAGCATTTACAAGGACTATTGCAGATATGTACTTTAAAAGAAATAGACAAAAAGAAATTGTAGAACATAAAATTAACTTTTTCTTGGACTACGTGCGTTCTAAATTCCACGTAAATACCTTAGAACAAAACGATGATTTTTACAATACAATCTCAGCTAGAAGTTTTCATACAAAAGAAGAAACTAGGGAGTTATTTTCTCTTTTAGATCAACTTTTAGAACAACATACAGTTACTAATGAAGAACTTTTATCATTAGACAAAAAAATAGAAAAATTTAAAGCAAAAGCAAATGGAAGCAAATAACGATATCAACTTTGACAGCAGAATACCTTTAGAAGATTTAAAAAATGCTGTAACAAATATTAAACAAGAGTTAGCCAAAGTAATTATTGGTCAAGACCGTTTTGTAGAGCTATTAATTGTTTCTCTTTTGGTAGACGGACACGTTCTAATAGAAGGTGTCCCCGGTATAGCAAAAACAGTTACTGCTAAATTATTTGCTAAAACTTTAAAAACTGAGTTTAGTCGAATTCAATTTACACCAGATTTAATGCCTAGTGATATTTTAGGAACTTCTATTTTTAATGTAAAAACATCTGAGTTTGAATATAAAAGAGGTCCTATTTTTTCTAACATCATTTTAATTGATGAAATAAACAGAGCTCCGGCTAAAACACAAGCTGCTTTGTTTGAAATTATGGAAGAGACACAAGTTACTATGGATGGTACTACTTATAAAATGGAAGCCCCTTTTATGGTTTTAGCAACACAAAACCCAATTGAGCAAGAAGGTACCTATGCGTTACCAGAAGCTCAATTAGACCGTTTTTTATTTAAAATTAAAGTAGAATACCCTAGCTTAGAAGACGAAATAAAAATATTAACTACACACCACCAACGTAAAGGCATAAAAGCAGATACGCTTATAAAAGATATTTTAACACCTGCCAAGTTAAAAGAATACAAGCAAAACATACAAGAGGTAATTGTAGAAGAAAAAATTATACGTTACGTTGCAGAGATTATTACAAAAACACGTAACCACCCGCATTTATATTTAGGAGGTTCTCCAAGAGCTTCGTTGGCTACTTTAAATGCAGCTAAAGCATTTGCTGCTATAAACGGAAGAGATTTTGTTACTCCTGAAGACGTTAAAAAAGCACTAGAACCTGTATTAAACCACAGAGTTATTTTAACTCCAGAACGCGAAATGGAAGGTATGACAACAGAAAGCGTTGTACATATGATTATGGAATCTGTAGAAATACCTAGATAATACATGCGCTTTTTAAAATCGTTTTACATACACAACACTTTTTTTTGGTATTTAGCCATCTTATCAGCAATGTTCATAACATCTTACTGGAATAAGTGGCTGTACCCAATTGCTTGGCTTTGTACAATGATTTTAATTGCCTTATTTATATTAGATATTTACTTACTTTACGCTACAAAAAATGGTGTAAAAGCATCTAGATCTTTACCGCAAAAATTATCAAACAGCGACCATAACCCAGTAGTTATGGAATTTAAGAGTACTTACGCTTTTAAAGCAGGTATTTCTGTGGTAGAAGAATTGCCAATTCAATTTCAAAAAAGAGACTTTAAATACAATACAACATTAATTAAAGGAACACCTAAGTTATTTGAATACACTGTACGACCTGTAGAACGCGGCGAGTATTATTTTGGAAATCTAAACATTTACACATCTTCTCCACTGCGTATAGTAAAACGTAAGTTTCTGTTTCAGAAAAACCAAATGGTTCCTGTGTACCCTTCTATTATTCAAATGCAGAAATACGATTTTTTAGCTATTAGCAATAAATTATCGGAATTTGGAATGAAAAAAATTAGGCGTATTGGCAATACTCAAGAGTTTGAGCAAATTAAAGAATATGTACAGGGTGATGACTTTAGAACTATTAACTGGAAAGCTACTGCAAAAAGCAATCATTTAATGGTGAATCAGTATCAGGATGAAAAATCGCAACCAATATATTCTGTTATAGACACTGGACGTGTAATGAAAATGCCTTTTAATGGCTTAAAACTTTTAGATTATGCCATTAATAGTACTCTTGCGTTTTCTAATGTTGCTCTAAAAAAGAATGATAAAACAGGGATGATATCGTTCTCTAAAAACATAGAAACTTTTTTACCTGCGGTACAGAAACCAACCTATTTAAACGCTATTTTAGAGAAACTTTACAACATTACAACAGAATATACAGATTCTGACTTTGGCCTGCTCTACGCTCATATAAAACGCAGAGTAAACCATAGAAGTTTACTTTTGTTGTACACTAATTTTGAACATATAACTGCAATGCGCAGGCAATTACCTTTTTTATTAGCCATTGCTAAAAAACACGTTTTAGTTGTTATCTTTTTTGAAAATACAGAATTAGAAAGCTTGGTAAATTCTAATACAGAAGACTTACAAGGTATTTACCATAAAACTATTGCAGAAAAGTTTTCTATGGAAAAAAAGTTAATGCAAAAAGAATTACAACAATACGGCATACAAACAATACTTACAAAGCCAGAAGAGCTTACAATTAATACCATAAACAAGTATTTAGAAATAAAAGCAAGAGGGCTTTTATAGAAGCGAATAAGCTGTTTTTTATGTCTATTTGTAACAAACATAAAAACAAATTCTATTACTTTGAAAGCTACCAATAGTACACTAGCCGGCACCAACACAATATTCTCTTTATACAAAGCAGCTATAGACTACCAAAAAATAAAGTTTGCTGATAATGTTTGGCCTTTATTTTCTAAAGAATTAGAGAAACAGAAATAAAAAAAAACGGACAATTTAAACTTGTAATTAATAACACTATTGCCTGCATTTGGGATATAACTTTTTGTGCTCCAGAAATTTGGTAGACAGAGACCAAGAGTCTGCAGTTTATATGCATAGAATAGTAACTAATCCTGAATTTAGGGGATTTTCTTTTTTAGGTATATTCAAAATAGAAAATTCTGAAAACTTGCCTAACCATTACCATAATGCAAATGTTTGTCTTTTTGAAATTAAAACACCTTAAATACTCACTTACATTATTCATTGTAAAAGAAGCACTTAAAAGAATTCTTTAAAAAATTCCTACAATATTACAGTAATACGATTAAAATTATTTAATTTTCCCTATATTATATATTCTAAACCCTAAATAAAACTTATGCTAAAGTCTAACTACCAAAAAATATACAGTGGCAACCAATTTGATGTTCTAGCAATTGTAGAGGAACTACACGCTATACACATAGAAGGTATTGTAAAAGACGAAACAGAATCTGGCAGATTAGCTGGTTTTGGAACTGCTATCCCTGGTGAGCAAGATTTATATGTACACAATGACGAAGCAGAAAAAGCAAAAGAGCTTTTAGAAAATCGTTTTAAAAAATCTTAATACAAACGTGTTATTTAATTCAGTGCTAAATAGATAAATCTATACTTAGCAAGAAAATAATATAAAAATACCAACAACTACTTACAAAAAAATTTTACTTTTACCGTAGGTGTTTATGTACATATGAAAGCTTCCCCCAAAACAATAGAATTAAGGTTCTCTAGAACTTTAATTCTAATCATAATTGCTATATGCGTTTTTCCATTTATTCTTCAGCAACTTGGAGTTAATTTCGGAAGCGTTAATCTTGTCTTTAATGCTAACGGGGAAAAAGTAAAACTAGACCATACTTCACAAGATCTAATTTTAACCAATTTAAGAGGAACTTTTACTCATTTAATTTTAGAATGGACTGCAATATGTATTGCTATTGCTACTGCAATACTTGCTTTTATACAATACAGAATAACAAATAACCCAGCTACTCCTATAATTGGCGCAGCTCTTTTATGTGCAGGCTTTATAGATGCTTTTCATGCGCTCTCTGCTATTAAAGTAATTAAATCTGTTTCAGATAACGAGAATTTTTTACCCTTTACATGGGCTATATCTAGAATATTTAATAGTGTAATTTTAATTTTAGGAACTAGTATCTTTCTTTTTAAATCTAAAAGAATGGCACCTAAAAAAGGTAGACGCTTTGTCTTGCTTATTTGCCTAAGTTTTATATTTATTGCTTATTTAACGGTATACTTTGCGGCATTAAGTAATAGTCTACCGCAAACTACTTTTCAAAATAGCTTTATAACAAGACCTTATGATGTAATACCTCTGTTTTTATTTTTGTTTATGGCAATATGGTTACTACCTCAGTTTCATAAAAAAGAAAATAGCGTATTTTCTAGTGCTTTATTATGGAGTATGATACCTGCAATAGCAACCCAAATGTATATGGTTTTTGGATCTAAAGATTTACACGACTCTAACTTTAACATAGCACATTCTCTTAAAGCAATTTCTTATTTAATTCCTTTTATTGGCATAACACTAGATTACATTACAACCCATAAAAAAGAACAGGTTAGAATAACAGAATTAAAAAATGCGCAATTTAATTTAAGACAAAAAAATAAAGAGTTAGAGCAGTTTGCCTATATAGCATCTCACGACTTACAAGAACCATTGCGTACTGTTATGAACTTTACACAATTGTTTGAAGAAGAGTTTCAAGATAAAATAGACACTAACGGATCTACATACTTAAACTTTATTAAAGAAGCCACAATTAGAATGAGCGCACTAATAAAAGGCCTCTTAGATTATTCTAGAATTGGATCCAAAACAGAAATTAGTAACGTAAAATTTAATAAATTATTAAAGACTGTAAAAATTGATTTGGAAGCTATTATTAAAGAATCTGGCGCCAAAATAAAAGTAAAGAAATTACCCAAAATTAAAGGGCATAAAACAGAATTGCGTATGTTATTCCAGAACCTAATAACAAATGCAATTAAGTTTAGAAAAGAAGGTATACCTCCTGTAATACAAATTAAAGCCATAGATATTGGCGAGTATTGGGAGTTTAGTGTAAAAGATAACGGAATTGGTATTGAAGAAAAACACAAAGAAAAAATATTTTCTATGTTTCAACAACTACATTCTAAAGGTACATATGAAGGTACAGGGATTGGACTAGCTCACAGTTTTAAAATTGTATCTATACACAAAGGACAAATTTGGGTAGTTTCTGAGCCTAACAAAGGAAGCGAATTTAAGTTCACTATTAAAAAAGAAGAATGAATACTAAGCTAAAAAGTATATTGCTAATTGATGATGACGATGCAACTAATTTTTTGCATAAAATGGTAATTAACAAACTTAATTGCACAGAGGAAATTGTAATTAAAACAAACGGAGAAGAAGGTATAAACTATCTAAAAACAGAAATAGACGGTAAATACCCACAGCCTAATCTAATTTTACTAGACATTAATATGCCTATTATGAATGGATGGGAGTTTCTACAAGAATACAAAAAACTTCATGAAAACCAAATGGCTGAAACTGTTGTTGTAATGCTTACTACGTCTCTTAATCCAGATGATAAAGAAAGAGCACTAGGCTTAACAGTAATTAATGATTTTAAAAGTAAACCTTTAACTCCTGTTGGGTTAAAAGATATTTTAGATAATTTTTTTCTGTTTTCTGATGAAAGCTAGCTGTTAAAATTAAAGTACCTTTATCGCTATGCAAATTTCTTTTACAGATCAAATGGGTAGACAGGTAGTGTGCCCAAAAAGACCATTACGTATTATATCTCTAGTTCCGTCACAAACAGAACTCTTAGTAGACTTAGGACTAGAAGAGTACATTGTAGGCGTTACAAAATTCTGTATACACCCCAAACACTTACGTATGTCTAAAAAGGTAGTTGGCGGTACAAAAAAAATCTCCTTAGCTAAAATTGAAGCTATAAAACCAGATATTATATTATGCAATAAGGAAGAAAATACAAAGGAAATTGTAGAAAGCTTAGAAAAATTATACCCTGTACACGTATCAGACATTAATGATTTAGAAGACTCACTAGAATTAATAATGCAATACGGTACTATTTTTAATAAATTATTTAGTGCTACTAAAATTGTTAGCACCATACGAAACGAAGCAAATTCTTTTAAAGATTTTATAAAAGATAAGCATACTAAAAAAGTAGCATACCTAATCTGGAAAGATCCATATATGGCTGCAGGCCAAGGAACTTTTATAAACCACATGCTAACCTTAAATAAATATGAAAATGTTTTTAAGAGTGATTTAAGATACCCAGAAGCAACTTTAGAAGAGATTAAAGAACTTAATCCCGATCTTTTATTGTTATCATCAGAACCGTTTCCTTTTAAGAGAGAACATATAGGTGAGATTAAAAAAATAATGCCATCTACAACTATTGAGTTGGTAGATGGCGAATACTTTTCTTGGTATGGCAGCAGATTATTAGATGCCTTTATTTATTTTAAATCTCTACATTACTAATTATAAGTTTAATGCAGCATTTTTAGCAAGTTCAAACTCAGCTATTATTTCTTTTACTATTGCCGCAGCAGGCATTATTTTATGAATTATAGCAGCGACTTGACCTATCTCTAGTTCCCCATCTACCATATCACCCTCAAACATACCACGTTTAGCTCTTGCTCTTCCTAAAAGAGTTTTTAAATCTTCTGGAGTTGCACAATCTTTATAGGCTTGTTGCACATCATCAAAAAACTTATTTTTTAACAAACGTACAGGCGCAAGTTCTTTAAGAGTTAGTTGTGTATCGCCTTCTTGAGCCGCCACTACCCTTTCTTTAAATAACTGATGAGAAGATGCCTCTTCACTAGCAACAAAACGACTACCAATTTGTACACCATCTGCACCTAAAATCATTGCTGCTAACATTGCCTTACCAGTTGCAATTCCGCCAGCTGCTATTAAAGGAATTTTTAATTGCTCTTTAACTGCTGGTATTAACGTTAAAGTTGTAGTCTCATCTCTACCATTATGTCCGCCTGCCTCAAAACCTTCTGCAACAACAGCATCTACACCCGCTGCTTCAGATTTTAATGCAAACTTTAAACTACTAACAACATGTACTACAGTAATTCCTTTTTCTTTTAAAAAGCTTGTCCACGTTTTTGGATTACCCGCAGAGGTAAATACTATTTTTACGCCTAGCTCTACAATTATATTCATAATCTCCTCTACGTTAGGGTACAGCATTGGTACATTAACAGCAAAAGGTTTAGATGTAGCTTCTTTACATTTAACAATATGCTCTCTTAAAACATCAGGATACATAGACCCTGCACCAATTATTCCTAATCCGCCTGCATTAGATACTGCAGAAGCCAATTTCCAACCACTAGTCCAAATCATTCCGGCTTGTATAATTGGATATTCTATTTTAAATAATGATGTTATTCTATTTTGCATATTTTAATTTTATCAAACTTAAAAAAATTATTAAGATATAACTCCAGAGCCTATTAACTCATCCTCTATATACCAAGCAACAAATTGCCCTTCGGTCATAGCAGATTGCTCTTCTTCAAAATCTACATACAAACCAGCATTAACCTTATATAAAGTTGCTTTTTGCAATGCTTGTCTGTAACGTATACGCGCCATAACCTGCATTGTACCATCGACCTCTAAAGCCATATCTGTACGCACCCAATGTAGTTCCTCATTAGACACAAAAAGTGCTCTACGGTATAACCCTGGATGATCTTTTCCTTGACCAGTATAAATTACATTATCGTTTACATCTGTTTCTATTACAAATAATGGTTCTTTTGTACCACCAACTGCCAATCCTTTACGCTGTCCTTTAGTAAAATAATGTGCTCCTTGATGTTCACCAACAACTTTACCATCTTCTAGATTGTAAATAGGCTTAGTAGCATAATAAGCTAGCTCTGCCTCTTTATTTTTAAATTCTGGCAATGTAGTATTGTATTGTTCTAATACAGATGGAACTTCTACAATAACACCTGTTTTAGGTTTTAATTTTTGTTGAAGAAAATCTGGCAAACGAACTTTACCGATAAAGCAAAGACCTTGAGAATCTTTTTTATCAGCCGTAATTAAATCGTTCTCCGCAGCTATTTTACGTACTTCTGGTTTCGTTAAATCTCCTATTGGAAATAACGTTTTAGACAATTGCTCTTGTGATAATTGACACAAGAAATAAGATTGATCCTTATTATCATCCTTACCTGCTAATAACTGGTGTATTTCTGTACCCTCTTTATTTACAAAAGATGTTTTTCTACAATAGTGTCCTGTAGCAACATAATCTGCTCCTAGTTGCAATGCTATCTTTAAAAAAACATCGAACTTAATTTCTCTATTACAAAGTACATCTGGGTTTGGTGTTCTACCCTTTTCGTACTCGTTAAACATATAGTCTACTATACGTTCTTTATATTCTACACTTAAATCTACTGTCTGAAAAGGAATTCCCAGTTTTTCTGCTACTATTAATGCATCATTACTATCCTCTAACCAAGGACACTCATTAGAAATTGTTACAGTATCATCATGCCAGTTTTTCATAAACAAGCCAATAACCTCATAACCTTGCTCTTTTAAAAGATAGGCTGTAACGCTAGAATCTACTCCACCTGAAAGTCCTACTACTACTTTTTTCATTTTTATTAATCTGAATTGCAAAAATACAAAAAACTAAAATGTCTTGTATTTCTATTACTATGCATAAATCTTTAATTTATGATACAAATTTATGCTGTTTATCGATGTTTTATATCGATTAAAATCTACTCCAAAACTTAGTCGGATGTTTAACAACAAAATGACTCTAATTAACATACAAAAAAGAGGCTTTGACAACTAAACTTTTTTAGATCCTCTAATAGGTTGCATCTTTGGAGTCCCAAATGTAACTAAGCTTAACCTACTTAGTGCTTAAAGCTCCTAGAAATAGGGGCTTTTTTTATTTAAAAATACTTGTAAAAAAAATCCTGCTTCAGTTATGAAGCAGGATTTTTATATATAAATTAAAAGAATATTACTTATTCTTTTTTTGTTCCTCTGCTTGCTCCATCATTTCACGCATCTTCTTCTGAAACTTATTTTCTTTTTTAGGTTTCTTTTTATTCTCCTGAATTTTAGCGTGTATCTTATCTTCATCTATAATAAACTTCTTAATTGCCAACATAATAAATATTGTAATTAAGTTAGATACAAAGTAATACAAACTAAGTCCACTTGCGTAACTATTAAAGAATACTAACATCATTAATGGAGATAGATAAAGTATAAATTTCATATTAGGCATACCTGGTTGTTGCTGCATATTCTGTCCAGATGTCATCATCATATAAAAGAAAATGGCAATAGATGCTAATATTGGAAACAAACTTACGTGATCTCCGTACAATGGAATATGGAATGGTAATTCCGCTATAATATCATAAGAAGATAAATCGTCTGCCCATAAAAACGGCTTTTGGCGCAATGCAAAAGATGTTGGGAAAAACATAAACAAAGCATAAAATACTGGCAACTGCACTAAAGCTGGCAAACAACCACTCATAGGACTGGCGCCTGCTTTGTTATACAGCTTCATCGTTTCTTGCTGCTTTTTCATTGCATTGTCTTTATACTTTTCTCCTATTTCTGCAATTTCAGGTTTTAACACCTTCATTTTTGCTTGGGATAAGTAAGACTTATATGTTACTGGCGACATTAATAAACGTACCATTATTGTCATTACTATAATTGCTATACCATAAGGTAAAAAGCCACTTAAAAATGTATATGCTGGTGTAAATACGTATCTGTTAATAAAACCAAAGATACCCCAACCGTAAGGTATAGAATCTTCTAAACCAAGATCTTCGTATTTAGAAAGTTCTTGTATATCTGTTGGCCCGTAATACAAGTTCATATTATACGCAAGTTCACCTCCTTTTGCTTCTAAAGGCAAGATTGCAGTATTCTCTTTAGTATACTTTGTTTCTGGAGTATCGTCTTCAACTAAATTCTTAGAACTTAATTTAGCAGTTTTAAAGTGTGTATCTGATGCTAAAATTGAGCTAAAAAAATGTTGTCTGTATGATAACCATTTTATGTCTACTTCTTCATCTTCTTCATCATCGCTACCTTCTGACAATTTACTAATATCACCATCGTCATGATTATACGTTAAACGTGTATACCTATTTTCATAAGTAACACTTTTACTGTGACGAATTCCCTTCTGTTTCCATTCTAATGTAATTGGAGCAGATGAATTTATAACACCATTTAAACCTTGAGAACGTATATTAAAATCTAATAAATATTCATCTGGCTTAATTTCGTATCTATATTCTAAAAAGTCTGTGCTAGACACTTTAGCTTTCATAGAAAGAATAGTGTTCTTTCCGTTTTTAGAAATTGTTGGTTCAAAAAATAACTCCTTAGTATCTAAAACTCTGTTGTCTGATGTAGTAAATGTTATTCCAAAACTAGAATTATTATCTTTTACTAAATAAAGAGGAAGAGAGTCATAGGTAACAAAGTTTTTCATCTTTGCCTCTACTATTTGTCCTCCTTTATTATCTACCTTTAAGAAAAGAACGTTATTTTCTAAAACCGTAGTACCTTCTTTAGATGGCGTATAACCAAAAGCTCCTATTTTACTTTTATAGTTAGCTACTTCTGTAGAATCGTTTAAATTTAAAACTGGAGTTTGTGCAACTGCAGGTTCTTCCTTTTCTGTTGTAGCAGATGCTTCAACTTTGTCTTGTTCCTTTTTCTGTGCTTCTAACTCTTCTGCAGTTGGTTGCGTGGTGTTAAACCACACAACAAATAAACCAAAAATCAGTAAAAAACCAATAAGGGTTTTAGGGTCAAATTTCTTTTCTTCCATTCTAATATGTCAAAGATTTTATAGTATATAACTACAAATCTAATTTGTGTTAATAATAAATTACAGTTTGCAAATATATGCCCAAATGTACATTCTATGCCAAACTGACACTCTTTTATTGCTTTTTATGGTCTAAGGCAGCTTTAACAAAACCAACAAATAGTGGATGTGGGTTAGCTACTGTACTCTTATATTCCGGGTGATATTGCACGCCTATAAACCAAGGATGTACATCTTTTGGTAATTCTACAATTTCTACAAGACCTGTATCTTTGTTAATACCAGAAGCCTGTAAACCTGCTTTTGTTATTTGTTCTTTATACTTGTTATTAAACTCGTATCTGTGTCTATGACGTTCAGAAATATCTGCTGTACCATTATACACCTCTTTTACTAAACTATTATCTTCTAAATGACAAGCCCAAGTACCTAAACGCATAGTACCACCTTTGTTTACTACGGTTTTTTGTTCTTCCATTAAATTTATTACTGGGTTTGGCGTATACTCATCCATTTCTTTAGAATTAGCATCTGCTAATTTTAAAACGTTTCTAGAAAACTCTATAACTGCCATTTGCATACCTAAACAAATACCTAAAAACGGAATTTTGTTTTCTCTAGCATACCTTACAGCTTCAATTTTACCCTCTATACCTCTTTCTCCAAATCCTGGAGCAACAAGTATACCGTCTAAACCTTTTAATTCTTCAGACATATCTTTACCTAAAATATGCTCAGAATGTATAGACTTAACTTCTACTTTTACTTCGTTTTCTGCACCTGCGTGTATAAAAGCTTCTAAAATAGATTTGTAAGAATCTTGTAATTCTACATATTTACCAATAAGGCCAATAGTAACATTATTCTTAGGGTTTTTGTGACGCTTTAAAAATTGGTTCCATGTAGTTAAATCTGGTTTTACAGTATCAGATAAAGCTAACCTTTCTAAAACAACCGTATCTAAACCTTCTTCTTGCATTAATAAAGGAACATCGTAAATAGTAGATGCATCTATAGATTGTATAACCGCTTCACGTTTAACATTACAAAACAATGCTAATTTATGCTTAATCTCGTCAGATATTTCGTGCTCTGTTCTACACACTAAAATATCAGCCTTAATACCACTCTCCATTAATGTTTTAACAGAGTGTTGTGTTGGTTTTGTTTTTAACTCTCCAGCAGCAGATAAATAAGGCACCAATGTTAAGTGAATTACAATTCCGTTATTATCTCCAAGTTCCCATAACAACTGTCTAACAGCTTCTATATAAGGTAGAGACTCAATATCACCAACAGTACCACCAATTTCTGTAATTACAATATCGTAATCTCCACTTTTACCAAGTATTTGAATACGCTCTTTAATTTCGTTGGTAATATGCGGTACAACCTGTACTGTTTTACCTAAAAACTCACCACGACGTTCTTTTTCTATAACGCTTTGGTAAATTCTTCCGGTAGTAACATTGTTTGCTTGTGAGGTTCTAACGTTTAAAAAACGTTCGTAATGACCAAGATCTAAATCCGTTTCTGCACCATCGTCAGTAACGTAGCATTCTCCGTGTTCGTAAGGGTTTAATGTTCCTGGATCTACGTTAATGTACGGATCCAATTTCTGAATGGTAGTTCTATATCCTCTAGCTTGTAATAATTTAGCCAAAGATGCAGCTATAATTCCTTTTCCTAGAGAAGATGTAACCCCTCCGGTTACAAAAATGTACTTAGTATTTGCCATGTAGCGTTAGGTTGTTTTCTTAACGCAAGCAAAAATAGCAAATTGCTATAACAAAAGAGGACTATTCTTTAGGAAAATCTTTCTGAATTTTTAGAATGATATCTTCTAATCCATTTATTTTAATTTCAAGCATAGATTTTAACAAATTACCTAGTTTACCCTCAGGAAATCCCTTTTGATTAAACCAAATTAAATACCGTTCTGGTAAGTGTACTAAGTACCAGCCTTTATACTTACCAAACGGCATTCTATAATGAGCCAATTCTATTAATTTTTTATTGTCGTTTTTTAACATAGTATAAAAGTCCAAAATCGTTTTTTATTCGTAAATCCTAAAGAAATCAACAACATACACTTTAAACTCAGTAAAAAAGAAGATATATTTACTGCAAAAAACACTTTTAACCAACTACACTATGAAAAAGGTAATTAGCCTATTTGTTTTTTTATTACTATTAAATTCTTGCAACAAAGATAGTCAAGAACTTTTTAACTTAATAGAACAAAGCGAAAATACAGATACAGATAATACAGATTTAGACACTGATGAAGATGGCATTAGTGATGATGATGAAAATAATGATGGTACCGACCCTTTAAAAGCAGATACGGATAATGATGGTGTTGATGATGGTGATGAAAAAAAAGATGGCACAAACCCTCTAAAAGCTGATACTGATGACGACAACATTGATGATGGAACAGAAAAGAGTGATGGGACAGACCCATTAAATCCTGATTCTGACGATGACAACGTTAATGATGGAGTAGAAAAAAATGATGGAACAGACCCTTTAAATGTTGATTCTGATGATGATGGCTTGAATGACGGACAAGAAAAGACTAATGAAACTGACCCTTTAGAAGAAGACACAGATGGTGATGGTGTTTTAGATGGAACTGAATTAACAGACAATACAGACCCAACAGAAAATTGTTCGTTCTTATTAAATAGTCAAACCGTAACTACATCTAATGAATGGAATATTTTAGATTGTGATAATGACGGTATTAATAATATCACTGAAGTAAACACAGGAACAGACCCATTAGTTGTAAACGAGGAAATTGTAAAATCTCCTATTCTTGGTACATGGTCACTAGTTAGCGCAACTATAGATAATGGAACTGCCAGCACAGTAGTAAACAACCAAACATATCCATTAGAATACACAGCAAGTTCTGAAAACGAAAGCTCTACAGCAACATTTACAGAAGATCCTAACAAAATTTTAAGCACAGGAGAATATACTACAGTTATACAGTTTAACTTTCTAGGAAAAGATTACACGGAAACAATAACATCTGAAAGTCCGCTTACTTCTGGTGATTGGAATATTAATAACAATACACTAGAACTTAATGCAAATGAAATTGTAGATGGCAACTACACAATAATAAGTTTAACAGAAACTAGTTTAGTGCTACAAACTGAAGTAAACAGAATAATACAAACAGGAGGTGTAGATTTAGACACCAAAGGCACTTTGGTAATTACAATGATAAAGGAACAGTAATTATTCCCTATACTTAATAACACAAAAAAAGAGTGACACATAATTATGTGTCACTCTTTTTTGTTAATAGAGTTGCCCCTATTTTTTCTTAATTAAATCAGCAGCTATTTTCTTATTCCAAAAGAGCTGTTTTTCTATGTCTCTAGAGTAGTTTGTTTCTTTATCATATAAATCTTGATAAGCCTCTAGATCTTTATTTATTTTAGCATAAATATCTTTAACTTCTTTTCTTGTATTAGGAGATGGGCTTAGAGTACTCAATTTCAATCTCATTTTTCGAGCAAAGAGTTCTGCTATATCAAAATGCAATTGTTCATGACTCAATGTAATATCTGTACATAAGTCTTTCTTATACCAAGATTTATAAGGATAAAAAAAAGCACCAATTTCAAAAGTGAAACTGGCGCTATTATTTTTAAAACTTGTTGTGTATTTATAATTAATACCACTAGCAGTAATTGCTGCCACTCTATTACTTACTGGCGCTTTTTCTTTAAAGTTAGACCAAGTTAATTTTACTCCTGGTTTCCATAAAATAGTTTCCTCTGTTTGCGCTTGTACATTTTTACATATCACTAAAACAAGTAAAAAACATATTTTCCTAAAGAAAAGCATAAAACATTACTTTTTAGGTTCTACCTTTTCTGCCTCAATAACTTTCATATCATTATACTGCATAATATAAGCTGCTGTATTAACAAAACCTGCATTTTGTTTATTTGTATAATTAAACTTATTAGCAATGTACTCTGTTTCTCCAACAATCTTAGATACTTCAAACAAATCGTTCTTATAAGCTAACTTTAAAAGTACATCATACATAATATCATAACCTCTTGCAGCATATTTATTAGGATTAGACCCAAACTTAGACCTGTATAAACTATTAAATTCTGAATCTGTTATTTCCTTGTTTACAGCTGGGTAAGTAAAGTTTAAATTAGATAAAAGCATATTATCAACATCATCTCTATCAAAAGCTTTATTAATATTTGTTGTAAACATTCTAATCTTAGTATCTCTAGTATTTAAAGAGTTTATTACAGAAGTTGCATGTTTAGATAATGCTATATTACTTGTTTCTACAAAAATAAAGTTGTCTGCATTACGAACTAAAAGCCATTTTAATTTATTTATATTAATAGTTAAATCTTTAATTAAACCAACTTTCTTAGCTTTTGGAAACCTTGCAGTAATAGCATCTGACTCTGCTTTATGTTTAGAATCTGCAATAATTACTATGTTTTGGTTTGTATATATACTAGAAACATAATCTAACACCTTTTTTCTTAAAACTTCATCAGATGGTAAAGAGTAAAATGTATTACCAAAACCTATTTCTTGCTCTGCCAAGTTAGGAGATATTACAGGTATTTGTAAACCTGCAGTTTTCTTAGCTACTTCTTGTATAGATGCAGGATCTAAAGGACCAATAACAGCACTATAATCTGCAACGTTTTCTTCTGCTAAAACTTTTTTAACAGCATCTACACTACTAGTAGATTGCGTATCAAAAGTGCTAACATCTATAGAAATTCCTTTTTGCTTTAAAGATTCTAAAGCTAATTGCATTCCAGAATATAAGCTTAGACTTATATTAGTATCTGTTCTTTTCTCTATTCCTTTTTTAGCTGATGATGTATTGTTTACATCTATTAAGTCTAATCTAAACGGTAACAAAACCATTACTTTAGGCTTAATAGCAACATTAATACTATCTACTAAATTAATTTTTGGTAGTATTAGTGAATTTTTAATGTTGAAATTATTACTTCTTGTTTTTGGTAACTTTAATGACATACCAGCTTTAATTCCGTCTTTTAAAGCAGGATTAAAAGTAGTTAACTCACTAAATGAAACTCCTAAATCTCTAACTAAAGACATTTCTCCCTGACCTTGTCTTACTACATAAAAGATAAAATTATCAGAATTTATTGCCTGACTATCTGTTGAAGCTTGATCTTTTAAAGTTGGAATTTTAATTTTCATTCCCTCTTGTAATCCTTTTTCTTTAACTAAAGGGTTTACTTCTTTGATCTTATCTTCAGAAATACCGTATGCTTTTTCTAACCTGTAAAAAGTCATTTTTGGAGGAACAGTATAGGTAATAAAAGCAGGTACATCTGAAGTTCCTGTTTTTACGATACTATCTCTGTATAATACATTTTTCTCTGGTAATTGTAACTGCTGACCTTCTGCTAAGTAATTAGAAGATTTAGGTAATTCTGGATTTAACAATAATAAACTATCTACAGTAATACCAAATTTATTGGCAATACTCCAACGTGTTTCTTTTGCTTTTACAACGTAAGGTTTAAGTACAAATTCTTTTACTTCTACTTTTTTGTAATGCGGAATTTTTAAAGTCATTCCTTTTTTTACATCATCAGAATATAAACTTTTATTGTACTTTTTTATTTGATCTTGAGTAACCTTAAATTGTTTAGATATACCATATAAAGTCTCTCTCTTTTTAACTTTATAGTTTATAAATTTATCCGGAGTATCCTCATAAGTTACAACTGTATTAGCTATTGTATTACTACCATCAGTACTATTAATAACTGTAGTTGAAGCTGCTACTTTTTTATAAACAGGAATTTTTAAAACAGTTCCTTTTTTTAATTGCTCTGAGTATAACTGTTTGTTATAACGCTTTATATCGTCTTCTGTAACATTGTACTCCTTAGAAAGACTATATAATGTTTCACGTTTTTTTGCTTTATGCTCAATAAAACGAATAGGCTTCTCTTGTTCCACAGCTTTTTCTTCTAATAAAGAAGCTGTTACAGCAGCCATTTTTTTATCCATTGGAACAATTAAAATGGTATTAGGAGACAGTTTCTGTCCTTTTTTAATCTCTTTGTTATAAATTAAAATATCGTCTATAGCAACATTATAGGTTTTAGAAATACTCTCTAGAGATTCCCCTCTTTTTACAGGGTGTGTCTTATACTTTTGAGCGTAAGAACTAGCTGTAACTAGACATATTACTAAAAAAGAAAGAACTGTTTTAAAAAATTTACTATTCATAATTATTCCCATTCTATGGTTGCTGGCGGCTTAGAGCTAATATCATAAACTACTCTATTTACACCTTTTACTTTGTTTATTATATTATTAGACACTTTTTGTAAAAACTCATATGGTAAATTAACCCAATCAGCGGTCATACCATCTGTACTTTCTACAGCACGTAAAGCTACACATTTTTCATAAGTACGCTCATCGCCCATTACTCCTACACTATTTACGGGTAAAAGTATGGCTCCGGCCTGCCAAACCTTATCATATAGTCCACTTTTTTTAAGTTCACCTATAAAAACAGCATCAACCTCTTGTAAAATTGCTACTTTTTCTGGTGTAATATCACCTAATATACGAATTGCTAATCCTGGTCCTGGAAAAGGATGACGTCCTAAAAGATCTTTTTCCATTCCCATAGATGCTCCTACTCGTCTTACTTCATCCTTAAATAAAGCTTTTAAAGGCTCTACTATTTTAAGTTTCATAAAATCTGGTAAGCCTCCTACATTATGATGACTCTTTATTGTTGCACTTGGCCCACCTGTTGCAGAAACACTTTCTATAACATCTGGATAAATTGTTCCTTGTGCCAACCAGTTTACTCCTTGTATTTGGTGTGCTTCATCATCAAAAACTTCTATAAATACACGACCAATAGCTTTGCGCTTTTGTTCTGGATCACTTAACCCAGCTAAAGCATCCAAAAAGCGTGCCGAAGCATCTACTCCTTTTACGTTTAAGCCCATACCCTTGTATTGTTCTAATACATCTGTAAATTCGTTTTTACGTAACAATCCGTTATTTACAAAAATACAGTATAGGTTTTTCCCTATTGCTTTATGCAATAACATTGCTGCTACAGAAGAATCTACACCTCCTGATAAACCTAAAACAACTTTATCTTCTCCAATCTGTGCTTTTAAAGCATCTACTGTTTCTTCTACAAAACTATCTGGTGTCCAATCTGGATTTACATCTGCAATGTCTACTAAAAAGTTTTCTAACAATTGCTTACCGTCTGTAGAGTGGTAAACTTCTGGATGAAACTGAATAGCGTATGTTGTTTCTCCTTCTATTTTATATGCTGCATTTTGTACATCATGTGTACTCGCTAACAATGTACCATTTGTTGGTAATGATTTTATAGTATCACTATGACTCATCCAAACCTGGCTACCTTCCTTTATATTCTTAAGAAAAGCTTCGTCTTCTTTTACAAAACTTAAATTAGCTCTACCATACTCTCTTGTATTAGATGGGGCTACCTCGCCTCCAGAAAAATGTGCCAAATACTGAGCTCCGTAACATACGGCTAGCATTGGTTTTTCTCCTCTAATACCTTTAAGTTCTGGATGAAAAGCTTCATCTGAACGCACAGACATAGGGCTACCTGATAAGATAACTGCCTTGTACTCTGCTAAGTTTTTTGGAATTTTGTTGAATGGGTGAATCTCGGAATAAATATTGAGTTCTCTAACTCTACGCGCAATAAGCTGTGTATACTGCGATCCGAAGTCTAAAATTAATACCTTGTCATGTTGCATGCGCAAAAGTAATATTTAATTATAAAAAAGCTAAACGAAACTATTGAAAATTTACTCCATTGTTTGTAATATCATTTCTATGTCTTTTTCTGTTGTATCTGGGTTGATAAAACAAAATCTAGAAACAGTCTCATAAGTATCACCTTGTTTCCATTTTGTAGGTGTAACTAAAGCAAATCCTTTTTTATGATTTTCATAAGTCCAATGCGTATAGTCTTCTGGTTTCCAACCTTTTCTTCTATACAACACACAAGATAAACTTGGCTCTCTTACCAATTCTAAATCTGGATGCTCCTCTATCATTTTACCTGCAATCAGCGCTAATTCTAGCCCACGCTCTACAGCTTCTTTATATCTGTCTGTACCGTGCATTGCTAAAGAAAACCATAAAGGCAAGCCTCTAACTCTACGTGTTAACTGTATTTGGTAATCTGTTGGATTAAAACCGTGTGCACCTTCATCTTTAAAAATATCTAAATAAGAACCTTGCTGAGAGTGTGCATTTTTTGCTAACTCCATGTTTTTATAAATTACAGCACCACAGTCGTACGGAGAAAACATCCATTTATGCGGATCTATTGTAATACTATCTGCTTGTTCTATACCATTAAATAAGTGCCTTACAGAATCTGCTACCAAAGCCCCACCACCATAAGCCGCATCTATATGGTACCATAAATCTTCTTTTTTACAAACTGCGGCTATGCCACTTAAATCATCTATAATACCTGCATTTGTTGTTCCGCCAGTAGCAACTACTGCAAAAAGTCTATTACGCTCTTCTTCAGATAAATTTGCAATTGTTTCTTCTAATTCTGATTGATGTAAACTCTCTTCTGAATCTACCAAAAGAATATCTACGTCTATAACTTTAGCCATTGCTTTTACAGACGAGTGCGCACCTATTGATGCTATAATTAATCCTTTTTTGCCTCTATTCTCTTCTTTTTCTCTAAAGTGTTCTCTTGCTGTAACCAATGCAGATAAATTGGCTGCTGTACCACCACTTGTAAAAACACCAAAAGCACCTTCTGGTAAACCTGTTAAAGAAACTATCCATTTCATAGCTTCATTTTCACAGAAAATACCACCTGCTCCTTCCATCCAATATGCACCGTGTATACTAGATGCAGAGGTAACCAAATCGAACATAATAGCTGCTCTAGTTGGTGATGCTGGTACAAATGCTAAATGCCTAGGATGGTCTATTTGCACATTTGCGTTTGCCAAGTGTTTTTTCCATAAATTAAATGCGTTTTCACCTCCAATACCTTTATCCGTAATAGTTTCGCCAACTAAGCTTTTTAACTCTGCTGCTTTAACTGGCTTCCCTATTTCTCTTTCGGTTGCAGAAATTCTATCAATGGCGTATTTCATTATATCCATTGTCATTTCTACTAACCCTAAATCTATTTTGTGCATTTATTTTATAATTCTAATATTAAAAAATTACCATCTAACGGCCTTAAATGTGCCATTAAAGCAGTTATTAAACTTGGTCCAAACTCTAAATAAGGTTCAGAAAAGTTATGATTTCTTTCTTGTAAAGATTTATTAGGGAACAACTCGTTTTGCACATCTGTTAAACGCACTACATGGTCTTTTAACTTTCTTTTTTGCGCTTGTAACAATCTATCTTCTAATGCTTGCAATCCTTTTTTCTGTTTTACCTCTTGAGCTTTTACAGCGCCTAAAAAGGTTTTATCTGTTTGTTCTGCAAGCACATACAACTCCTTAAACTGTTCTTCTAAATATTGTTTTTGTTTGGTAAAATCTATATCTACATTAGATATTTCTCTAATTTTTTTATTAACCAAACTGTTTTGTTTTAAAAACAAATCTTGAATTGACACATTTAATTTATGAAGCTTTTCTCCCTGTTTTTTAGAAATTAACAAGGCCGAGTTACGTAAAAGCAACATAGGAAAAGTTACATTCTGACTCTCAAAATAAGTCTTAAGTTCTAACCAATATGCTAATTCTCCGCCACCACCTATGTAACAAAGATTAGGTAATATAATCTCCTGAAACAATGGTCTACCAACTACATTTGGAGAAAAGCGCTCTGGAAATTCATCAAGTTCTTTTAGTATGGTTTCTTTAGTAAACGTAGTCTTAGTATTATTTACAAGGTATATATCATCTTTTTCTATAATTCGTTCTCTAACACCATCAACCAAATAAAAATAATTAATTTCTCTAGGGTTTACTTGTATTTTATAATCTGTAGACACTGAACTAAGCTTTGCTATTGTAGCCTCTACTTTGGTTTGCGCTGTATGCTTAAAAAGATCTTCTTTTACATAAGGTATTTGCAACCTCTTAAGTTCTTTATCGTCGCCATCTACTATAACCAGACCATATGCAGAGAATAGCTCGTTTGCTAAATACCTTGTTGCATCTGTAAGGTTTGTATGCTTTAAATACGCATTTGTAAACAATGCCTTAAGATCTTCTGCATTTTTACCGCCGCCAATATCACTAGAAAATGCCTGATACACTTGGTCTAAACCCTCTGTACTTAACCTACCTACCCCACCTGAAGCATCAATATTCCATTGTAATTTTTTCCCTTTAAAATTAAAATAGTTTATCTCATCAAAATCGTGATCTTCTGTAGCCATCCAATAGATAGGTACAAAGTTTTGTTCTGGGTAAGTTCTTTTTAATTCTTCGGTTAAATTAATGGTAGATATTATCTTATATAAAAAATAAAGTGGTCCTGTAAATAAATTTAGCTGATGCCCAGTAACAACAGTAAATGTATTTTGTTCTTTTAATAAAGAAATATTTGTTTTTGTTTTTTCTGATGCTGCAATTTCTGTGTACTGCCCACCTAAAGCTTCTGCTAGTATAGCCCTATTCTCTTTAGGGAAGTTCTTGCTTTTTTCGGCTATCTGATCCTTAAAGTTTTCTAAGTTAGGAAACCTGTTATAAAAAAGATCTAATTCTTTTTTCTCTTCTAAATAATCGCACATTAAACTAGAGAAATAACCTGTTTTGTGATACGGAATATTGTTGACTTTCATAAATACGACTATATACGTGCAAAGATAAAAATACTTTACCTATCTAATTCTAAAAAAAATGTTGTGTTTAAAAAACGATAAAACTAAGCATTCATTTGTAAGTAATCCGTACTTTTTAGACTTAGATTATTATAAATCCTTGCTAATAAAAACTTAAAAAGTGTTAAAAAAAACGTATCTTTAAGAAACTCGGATTACCGCTTATATCTAACTACTAAACCTTCTACTATGACACTCTCACAAACAAAACCAATAAAATTGTCGGTATTTTATGTGTTTCTTATCAGTTGTTTTCTATTTTTTTTAGGACAACAAAATGTAAATGCACAAGATTACAATCAATTTAAAGGAGAAATAATAGATAATAACTCTAGAAAACCTCTTGTTTTTGCAACACTAACACTTGCAAACTCCAATATAAGCACTATTAGTAATGCAGAAGGTAAATTCTCTTTAAAAATACCAAAAGAAACTAGCAATGGTCAATTAATAGTATCTTTTTTAGGATACAAAACAAAAACTATTGCTTTAGAAGATTTAAAATCTGGAAACAATAAAATATACCTAGATATAACTATTACAGAACTAAGCGAAATAAACATCTCTATACCAAAAGACCCAAGAGCATTGGTATTAGAGACACTAAAAAAAAGAGGAGAAAATTATTTTAACGACCCAACTCTAATGACTGCTTTTTACAGAGAAAGTATAAAAAAAAGAAGAAAAAATATTTCTTTATCTGAAGCTGTTGTAAACATATACAAGGCTCCATACTCTAATACAAGAAATGATGTTGTTGAATTATACAAAACTCGTAAAAGCACCAATTACTCTAAGATGGACACACTTGCGTTAAAGTTACAAGGAGGTCCTTTTAATGCACTTTACGTAGATATTATGAAATATCCACAGTACATTTTTGGTGTAGATCTATTAAAATATTACGAGTTTACTTTTGATCATTCTACAAGAATAAACAACAAGCTAATCTATGTTATTAGTTTTAAACAAAACGAAACTACCAACGATCCTTTATATAGAGGAAAACTATATATAGATGCAGAAAAAAAAATACTTACTAGTGCTGTTTATTCTTTAAATATTACCGACAAACAAAAAGCTGCAAAACTATTTGTTCGTAAAAAACCAAACAGAGCTAAAGTATGGCCAACTGATGTTGCATACAGAGTAGATTACAGAGAAAAAAACAACAAATGGTACTATGGCTATAGCAGTGCTATTCTGGAGTTTAAAATTAATTGGGACGATAGACTTTTTAACTCTGTTTATAGTATGAGTTGTGAAATGGCAGTTACAGACTGGGAGAAAAATACAACCAAAGAATCTCCTAAAGGAAAAAATAAAATAAGGACTTCAATTATTTTAGGTGATGAGGCTTTTGGTTTCTCTGATCCTGACTTCTGGGGAGAATACAACATTATAGAACCCGAAAAATCTATAGAGTCTGCCATAAAAAAAATTAACCGTCAATTAAAAAGAAGCAAAGGAAATGGCTCTTCTGCAAAACCATAAAAGTGTATATTAGTAGTAGAAATACAATTTACTACAATGCTTAAACGACGAAAATTTATTGCATCTGCCCTAGGTACCGCTGCTGCTAGTATGTTGCCCATAACGGTAAATACTAGCTTTACAAATGAAACTACAACATTATTAAAAGGCAAAAGATTAAAGAAAGGTGATACTATTGGTTTAGTTGCCCCTGGTTATGCAGTATCTTCAGACGGCTTAGAACACGCAAAGGCAACCCTTCGTAAAATGGGATTTATTCCTTACCATACGGATCGTATTATTGGTAACTATGGATATTTTAGCAATACTGATGAAGAAAGAGCTAAGGACCTTAATGAAATGTTTGCAAACCAAAATGTAGATGGTATTTTATGTGCTCGTGGTGGCTACGGTTGCACACGTATAATGCAGATGATAGATTATGATACAATTAAAAATAATCCAAAAGTTTTTATTGGTTTTAGCGATATAACAACCTTATTAAATGGTTTTTATAAAGAAACTGGCTTGGTTGGTTTTCACGGTCCTGTAGGTACAACATTAGATAATGAATATGGAATTTCTCAACTAGAGCAACTGGTTGTTAATCCTAAGAAAAATCTTGAAATTAAAAATTCCGTTTTAACAGAAAAACAAAAAGAAGACACAGAATACCAACGTTATATTATTACTCCTGGTACTGCAAACGGTATTTTAGTTGGCGGTAGCTTAACGCTTATAAATGCACTAATTGGTACTCCACACGAAATAGATTTTACAGATAAAATTGTTTGTATAGAAGACGTAGAAGAATCTCCTTACCGCATAGATCGTATGCTAACACAACTAATAGAAGGTAAAAATTTTAAAAATGCTGCTGGTTTAGTTTTAGGTGTTTTTGCTGGTTGCGAAGCTTCCAGCTCCAAAAGAGCTTTTACTCTTAAAGAAGTTATTACAGATAGATTACAACCTTTAAACATACCTGCAGTATACGGAATGTCTTTTGGGCACATACCTACTAATTTTACTTTTCCTATTGGTATTAAAGCAAAATTAAGCACGACCTCTATGACATTAACAGTCGTAGAAAAAGCCGTGCTTTAATTGTATTTATTAAAATAGTAACCCTTATTTTTTAAACTCGCTTAAAGTTTTTGTAATAATAGAAACACAGTCTAATAATTGTTCTTTAGTCATTACCAATGGTGGCGCAAACCTAATAATATTACCGTGAGTAGGCTTAGCTAATAAACCATTCTCTTTTAACGCCATACAAATGTCCCAAGCAGTAGAACTATCTTCTGTATCGTTAATTATAATAGCATTTAATAAGCCTTTACCTCTAACTGTAGTAACTAAATCGCTAGTAGCAATAAATTTTGTTAATTCTGCTCTAAATAACTCACCTAATACTTGAGCATTTTCCGCTAGTTTTTCATCTCTAACAACTTCTAACGCAGCAATACCAATTGCAGCTGCAACAGGGTTACCACCAAAAGTACTACCGTGGTTACCAGGTCTAATAACACCCATTATATCATTATTAGCTAATACACCAGATACTGGGTAAGAACCACCAGATAAAGCTTTACCTAAAATTAAGATATCTGCTTTTACCTCTGGAGTTCCAGAACAGTTTTTATCTTCACAAGAACAATTACCACAAGTAGCTAATAAACGACCTGTACGTGCAATTCCTGTTTGTACTTCATCAGCAATAAATAATACATTATGCTTTTTACACAATTCTTTAGCCGCTGCTAAATAACCTTCACTAGGTACATAAACTCCAGCTTCACCTTGTATTGGTTCTACTAAAAATCCTGCTACATTTTTGCTACTCTCTAAAGCCGCTTCTAATGCAACTAAATTATCGTACTCAATTTTTATAAAACCACTAGTATAAGGTCCAAAGTTTTTACGAGCAACAGGATCATTAGAAAATGAAATAATAGTAGTAGTACGTCCGTGAAAATTATTCTCACAAACAATAATTTGTGCTTCATTCTCTGGAATACCTTTAACTTCGTAAGCCCATTTTCTACAGATTTTAAGCGCAGTCTCTACAGCTTCTGCACCCGTGTTCATTGGTAATAACTTATCGTAGTTAAATGTCTCTGTTGCAAATTTCTCAAACTTACCTAAGATATCATTATAAAATGCTCTAGATGTAAGCGTTAACGTTTGTGCTTGGTTTACCATTGCACCCACTATTTTTGGGTGACAATGACCTTGATTTACTGCAGAATAAGCAGATAAAAAATCATAGTACTTTTTACCTTCTACATCCCATACAAAAACACCTTCACCTTTGTTTAAAACAACTGGTAATGGATGGTAATTGTGTGCTCCGTGCTTTTCTTCTAATGCAATTGCATCTGCAGATGCCGATCCTTTAATAATTGACATAATCTTCTTCTTTTAAATATAAAACTTAAACGATTCCTGCTTAAAGGAGAGAAATCAACCTTATTTTTTAATGTGCTGCAAATTACAAATTGCTAAGCGAGCATAAAAAAATTAAGACATTAATAATTTAATAGTCATTAATTTATAATTCTTCAAAATAATAATAAAAATAACCAAAACTCTATATTAAAAAATAGTAATCCGTATGTAGCTGCAATTTTATTAGTAATTAATAATAGTCAAGCATTTAGATAACAAATAATTCTACTATTTTTGCGCTATGCGAAGAAAAACAAAAAGAGTAGTTTTTGAAAATGTAGAAGTAGTAGATGCTGGTGCAAAAGGAAAAACTATAGGAAAGGCTCCTGACGGACGTGTAATTTTTTTAAATAACGCCGTACCTGGTGATGTTGTGGATGTACAAACTACAAAGAAGAGAAAAGCCTATTTTGAAGGTACTGCTATAAACTACCATACCTTATCTGATAAAAGAACAGAACCTAAATGTGAGCATTTTGGTGTATGTGGTGGTTGTAAATGGCAGCATATGGGCTATAACCACCAATTATTTTACAAACAAAAAGAGGTTGAAAATAACTTGACAAGAATTGGACACCTAGAATTACCTACCATTACTCCTATCTTAGGTTCTGAAAAACAATATTTTTATCGCAATAAAATGGAGTTTTCTTTTTCTGATAGTAGATGGTTAACTTTAGACGAGGTAAAGTCTGATAAAGAAATTGAAGATCGTAATGCTTTAGGTTTTCATATTCCAGGAATGTGGGATAAAATCCTAGATATTAAAAAATGTCATTTACAAGCAGATCCTTCTAATGCGATTAGATTAGAGACTAAAGAGTTTGCTACAAAAAACAATATGACCTTTTTTAACCCAAGACACCATACGGGTGAGTTACGTTCTTTAATGTTACGTACTACGTCTACTGGTGAAATTATGGTTTTAATTCAGTTTTTTGACGACAACAAAGAAAACAGAGAGTTACTATTAAACCACTTGGCTACTACATTCCCTGAAATTACGGCTTTATTGTACGTTATAAACCAAAAGCATAACGATACTATTTACGATCAAGATATTGTTTGTTTTGCTGGTAGAGATCATATTTTTGAAGAAATGGAAGGTCTTCAGTTTAAAATAAATCCAAAGTCTTTTTATCAAACGAACTCGGACCAAGCATACGAGTTGTATAAAATTACTAGAGATTTTGCAGAGCTTAGTGGTGATGAACTAGTATACGATTTATATACAGGTACAGGAACTATTGCACAGTTTGTTGCTAAAAAAGCAAAAAAAGTGGTTGGTATAGAAGCTGTTCCAGAAGCCATAGAAGATGCTAAAGCCAATGCTGAGCATAATAAAATAGACAACACTGTTTTTTATGCTGGTGATATGAAAAAGATTTTTAATCCTGAGTTTATTGCTCAAAATGGCACACCAGACGTAATTATTACAGATCCACCAAGAGAAGGTATGCATAAAGATGTTGTAGAGCAAATTTTAGCTATTGCCCCTAACAAAGTGGTTTATGTAAGTTGTAACAGTGCTACACAGGCAAGAGATTTAGAATTGATGAAAGATATGTATGAGATTACAAGACTACAAGCTGTAGATATGTTTCCGCAGACACATCATGTAGAAAATGTTGTACTTTTAAAAAAGAGGGCATAATAATTGTTCCAAATTAAAAATATCAAAATACTATAGTTGATGAAAAAAATAGGACTATTATGTTTAATTCTAATTACGACTTGTGTTTCATCTTGTGAAAAAGATGACATCTGCGTAGATGGCGAGACACCTTTATTGGTGATTAACTTTTACGAATTTGATGCTACAGAAGAAACTGAAAAAGCAGTTACTAAACTAAGAGTTGTTGGTGACGGCAAAGACATTACTGTAGATACAGTTATAGACAGAACAGATTTAAAAACTATTAGTATTCCTTTACAAACAGATGCAACTTCTACAACGTATAATTTAATATCTAACTCTGCTACCAACGATGCTGATGAAGAAACAGGTAATGCAGATACTATTACCTTTAATTATACAACAGAAGAAATTTATATTTCTAGAGCGTGCGGATTTGTTATTCACTTTAATGAACTAACGAGCACTCTTGCTGCTGACACTGATAATTGGATTAAAAACGTAGAAGTAGTAGAAACCACAGTAGAAAACCAAGCCGTAACACATGTTAAAATATATCACTAGTATTTGCCTTTTTGGCATTGTTTTTAGCGGCTTAGCGCAAAGCAAGACCATAGATTTAAACAAGAAAGATTCTCTTGTTTACGAACAGCCTTACGGTATACGTTTGGGTGTTGACTTAAATAGACTTGCCCAAAATTTTTACAAAGAAGATTACAAAGGTTTAGAAATTACAGGAGACTATAGACTGTCTCAAAACCTATACGTTGCTGCAGAACTTGGCAACGAGGAGAACACAAGAGAAGAAGATAATTTTAATTTTACAACCACTGGTAGCTACCTTAAACTTGGTGTAGATTTAAATGTATATGATAATTGGTATGGCATGAACAACTCTATCTATATTGGTGGTAGATACGCTTATAGTACATTTAAACAGAAAATAAACAGTTACCAAATTTACGATAGTAATAGGTACTGGAATGAAGACTTTGTAACAGGGACAGAAAACTTATCTGAGTTTGATGGCCTTAATGCATCTTGGTTCGAGTTTGTTTTAGGAACTAAAGTAGAGCTATTTAAGAACTTATATTTAGGAGCAAGTGTACGTTTAGGCTATTTACTAAGCAACAAGACTGGAGATGGCTTTGCTAACATTTGGATTCCTGGTTTTAACAAAACCACAGAAGATAGCAATTTTGGTAGTGGATACAATTACAGTGTTAGCTATTTAATACCGTTATACAAAAAGGCTAAAAAAAAGAAAAAGGTGGTTCCTAATACAGATAAAGAACCTAATCCAACAAAATAAGTAAGGTTAATTACCTTAAAAAAAAGCCAGAAGCACTCCTGTTTCTGGCCAACTACAATTATAACTAACAACGAGGTTAATTCACTTTAAACTCAAATATTTCTGATATAGAACAATTTGCTTCTTCATCTGTTGTTTTTACACGCCAATAATATATTGTATTTGCCGTAACATCTACCTCTAAAAAAGTATCTGTAGTTACACCTAAACTAGTGGTTGGCGGTGTTGCTGTACCAAAGAATACCTCATAATTTTTAATGTCATTATCTACGTCTGCTCCTTGCCAACTTAGGGTTACTTTACTACTTGTTGCTGTTACCGTAGTACCTACTGCTGGCACTAAAGCTTCTGCCATAAAAGGCGCATAATTAACAACTCCGTCTCCTGCTAAATAAAATTTCCAGATAGCACTTTCTGCTGTTTCTGTTGTACTAGAAGATGTAGAAATTACTTGCCAAGAATAAGGCTCACCTTTATTTAATGTAATATTAGTAGCCTCCGTAGCACTTGCAAATGTATTTACTTGACCGCTAGTTAAATTTTTAACCTCCACATTGTAACTATCTACATTTGTTGCTGCTTGCCAACTAAAGGCCACTGTAGCCTGACTATCATTAACAGATACACCTGTTAAGCAAACCTCATCATTAGCTGGTAAGCTTAACTCTGATGCTGTTGGAATAAAAATCTCTGGCTCAGTTGGACTATCATCTCCACCTCCGCCACAGCTAGTTAAAATTATAGCAATTATAAATTCGTATATTTTTAAATACCTTGTCTGCATTACTTAATAATTTTAAATGTTTTATTAATTGTTTTGCCCTTTACAGAAACCACATATTTACCTGTTTTTAAAACAGCTGTTGCTATCTTAATTTCTCTATTTGCTGCTATTTTTTTCGTATCAACAAATAATTGCCTTCCCATAAAATCATAAATAACAACATTTACACTAGCATCTTTACCTGCACAATAAACACTTAGCTCTGTCTCTACTGGATTTGGATAAAAACGCACTTCTTCAGATACAAAAACTTCTTCTGTAAACTTACCCTGACAAGCTATTCCTGTTGCAGCGCTAATCCTATTCATACCAGGTTTTAACTGTATATCAATATTTTTATCTGTAGTTTCAAATGTTATTCCGTTTACCGTAACAAAATATAACTCTGCTCCTTTTAAAGCGAGATTTACACTTTTAGACGATGTATCTATTTTTGATGAAACGGATAAATCTTCAGGCTCAGTAATAACAACATTAAAACATTGCTCGTAACCCGTTTCACTATCAATAGTAAAACAAACGGCATAAGACCCAGCACTTAAATCATTTAACTCTAACTCTTCTGTAAAATTATCCGTTGAAGTAAAACCATTAGGTCCACTTATTATAGCTGTATAATTTAAGCTCTCTACTGTAGTAATCTTAATTTTTCCGTTGTTAGAAACAGAACAGGTTTCGCTAACTGTAGCAATTTGGTAATTTGTTACTGGTAGTGTAAACAAAGTGCAACCAGTAACATCTACAGTTGCTCCTAAAGGTGTATTAGAACAAGCATCGTTAGCATTTACAACACCATCACTATCTAAATCATTTGGGTCTACAAACGGTTTATCTCCATAAACAATAAATTCTCCTGCAGCTAAACTTATACTAGATGTTGTACTAGTAATCTCTAATGGCTTATTTTTATTTAATAAGTTATACCACGTACCGGTCTCTTGAAAATCTGGAGTTATACTTTGGGTTGACATACCAAAATTACCCAAAACAACGATATGTTTTATTTGGTCTGATGTTGCACCATCTAACGTTAAATGTATTTTCTTTAATCCGTTTGGGTTTGATGCATCTATAGTAAAATTTGTAGTGGTAAAAACTGAAGCATTTTTCTTTAGATTGATAAGTTTGCTCCACGTATTGTAAACAGCTTTTCGGTTAGGGTTATTCTCATACTCCCATAAAATTGGCTTATTGCCAACGCGTCCATTTTCTTCAATAGAAATATCATACCCCAATTCTCCAAATTGCCATATCATTTTTGGTCCTGGAACTGTAAAGAAAAATGCTCCAGCCATTTTTAAACGCTCCAAAGTTGTATTTAAACTTTTAGTTGAATAGTCGTTTTCTTCGTTTCCAAAATTTAAGCTTTTATATAGTAATCTCTCCTCATCATGGCTTTCCATAAAAGATATTGCAGATGGCTGTTTAAATCCTTTTTGCACATAAGAAACTCCAGAAAAATTAGATTTCCCTGCCGTATTGTACCCCATTAAAGCCTCGTTATAAGATTCAGTTTGCTTGTTCCAAAGTAAAATTCCTTTACCTTCTGCAACTCTATAATCTGCCCATTGTTCCTCTTCTGTAATACCTCCTAAATGTTCAAAAATGACATAAAAATTATCATTAACATTCCATTGATCATCTGCATATTGCTGTAAAACATCTACTCTATCTTGTTGATATGCATTAGTACAACTATCGTCATTTGCAGTACAATTTTGAGTAAAACCCTTGGTTAAATCCCATCTAAAACCATCTAAATTAAATTCATTTATCCAATATTGCGCAGTACGCTTAACATACTCTTGTGTAGCAGCAGATTGATGATTATAGTCGTTAAAAACACTATAAGAGTGCTTTGCTTCCTCATTAAAAAACGGATTATCAGCTGTTGCTTTACCTCCTAAACCACCATTGCTATCGTTCCATAATCTAAAATAAGGGTTTTGTCCGCTTGCGTGATTGTATACAACATCTAAAATTACTGCTATGCCTCTACTATGGCATTCATCAACCAAATCTTTAAAAGCCTCTTTTGTTCCATAATATTTATCTAATGCCATATGAAAAGACGGATTATATCCCCAACTCTCATTACCATCAAACTCACTAATTGGCATAAGCTCTATTGCATTTATACCTAAATCTTGTATGTAATCTAGTCTATTTTTTAACGCAGAGAAGCTATGTAAAGCATCAAAATCTCTAAGTAAAACTTCGTAAACAACTAAATCTGATTTTTCTGGTGCTACATAGTTTGTTGTTTTCCAAGTATACGCTGCATCACCTGTACGTAAAACAGTTACAGCTTCCGTAGTTAAATTGGTTGGATATTCTGGTAGATTAGGATAAGTAACCTCATCTATATATTGATCTGAATATGGATCTAAAACTAATGTAGAATATGGATCTGCAACGTTAATTTCAAAATTAACCAAGTATTGGTACATATGGTTTGTTTGCGGAGTTAAACCAGTTAACTCTATCCAAAACCTATCTGTTGCACTATCTTTTTTCATTAGATAGTTATTGTCTATTTCCCAATTGTTAAAATCGCCAATAATATGTACAAAATCTTTTAAAGGTGCATAAAAAACCAATGTTGCTTTAGTTGCATCTAACGGATCTAAATTAATACCATCTAACATACCTGTTGGTACTGCCTCCTCTTGCACTACAGGAGATACAACAGCGCTAAATGTTGACGTTTTGGTTTCTGACCCACTAGTTATTTCTAGTGTAAAGTTTGTGTTTTCAGTTACCAAGTAATTGTAACTGTAATCTGTAATTTCTGTTTGTGTATCTACTATAACAGCATTTGCTTTAAGTACAAAAGTTGCGCTTAAAGAAGATGTAGCCGCAACTAATAAATTATCTCCAGAATTTACTACAGATGTAGTTTCTGTTGGCGAAGAAAGGTTAAATTGAAACGTACCAACATCAAAAATATAATCTTGTGTTTTTTTGTCTCCATCACCATTTTTAGCTTTAATTAGAAGTCCTATTTTACCAATATTTGTTCTATTAAAAAAAGAAGTCGGTGTTAGTTTAAAACTATAAGTACCATCACCATTATCTGTGATTTTTTGACTCTCGTCTGAGTTTGTCCAACTTCCGTTGGTAGGTGAATCTTGTGTATTTTCACCCGCTGAATCTAAAGACCAAGCCCATATGTATGCATCTGAAACACTCCAAGTAGAAAGGTTTAAATTAGAAACAGTAATAGTAATTTCTTCATTTTCTCCAAAAGCTTCTGGAGAAACCGAATAGGTTACGTTTTGTACTTGAGAAAAACCAAGCGTAGTAAAAAACAAAAAAAGAAGTAGTAACGTTTTTTTCATAGTCAGTTATTAAAAAAGGGTTGCACTATGTGCAACCCTTTTAAGTTTATTTACTTTATTCTATTACTATTGTAGGAGAAGCTTCATCTGAAAAATCTATGGTAACTTTATATGTACCAGTAACAACACTAATATTATTGTCATTTTCCGTATCCAAGACTCCGTCTGACTCTAAATCACCATAACTTGCATCCCAAGCATCGTTAGCTCTAACCTTTATTTCTCCGTCTACTAAATCAATACTATCTATGATCCATACACCAGGATTACCAAAATCTGGAGTAAATTTAGTATCTGGTCCATCCCATCCGTTAGGAGTAGCAGAACCAACTAAGCCCCAAATTGTAGTTTCTTCTAATGAATACTCTAAAGTATTAAAATTAACCGTTAATAAGTAATAACCGGCAGTAACAGCAATATTATTATCTGCTTCTGTATCTAAAACTCCATCTAGGTTTCCATCACCATAACTAGTATCCCACTTATCATTCATCCTAACCTTCATTTCACCATCTACTAATTGTACTACAGCTTTAAATGTATCTGTATTGTAATCATATGCTAGTTTTACATTAGGACCATCCCATCCGTTAGGAGCAGCACTACCTACAATACCCCAAAAATATTCTTCAATAGTATAAGAGTTATCACTTAAGTTAATAGTAACTTTATAGGTACCAGCTTCTGCTATAACTATATTGTTATCTGGGTCTGCATCTAAAATACCATCTAAGGTAGCATCACCTAAATCTCCGCCCCAAGTATTGTTTTCTCTTAATTTAATTTCACCAGGAACTAGGTTTGCATATGCAACAATTACATTAGCTTCTTCTGTAGTGTAGAATGGCACGTCTGGACCATCCCAACCATTTGGAGTAGCAGAACCTACAATACCCCAAGAAGACATCTCTACACCACTACCTGCTTCTATATCTTCTGGTAATACAACATTTAATGTTGTTACTTCAGAAAAGCTTTCTGGAGCATTTTCTGCACCATCACCAATATATGCTCTAACTCTAAAATACAATACACCTGTATTTGGCATATCTACTGTATTTGGATCATTATCTAAACCTGCTGTAGTTGCTAATTCTAGCATTTTTTCTACAGTTACGCCTAAATTATTTTCTGCAGTTGTACCTATTTCTACTACCTCTGCAAAATCTTCTGTTGCAGAACCCTGTAAATCGTAAGCATTAGGAGTTGCAATACCAAAATCTGGACTGTTCCATACAAAACGTTCTGCTATATTGGTCTTTGTAGCATCTGTTAATACATATTCACTTAAAAAAGTACTTGTAAAAGCAATATCTTCTGATGGTGCTTTTGCTGTGTATATTAAATTATCATCGTCTTCACAAGAGGTAAAACCTAAAGCCGTTAAGATGAATAATCCTATAATTCTTATATTTTTCATAGTTATGGTTTTTGTTATTTAGTATCCGTTATTTTGTTTTAGGTTAGGATTTGCCTCTAAAGCCTGTAAAGGAATTGGAAACAATTTATACGTATCTGGTATTGCTGTACCATTAGCTACGCCACCTTTCCATGGCCAAACGTAAGAGCTACCCGTGAACTTTTCAAAACGAATTAAATCGGTTCTTCTGTGTCCTTCTAAATTTAGTTCTCTACCACGTTCATCTAAAACAAAGTCTAATGTTAAATCTGCAGCATCTATTGGTTCTGCATTAGCTCTTTCTCTTACCTGATTTACATAACCTAAAGCTTCGCCTAAATTCTGAGAAGTTCTAATAGCACACTCTGCATACATTAAATAAGCATCTGCCAACCTAAACAATGGAAAATCTGTACTAGAAAATGCTGTTGGTGCAGTAGAAGCTGTTAAAGCATTTGTATTTCTAAATTTAATTGGAGGATAACCATCTGTCCAAGTTTTATAGTCGTTCATTTCATAAGAGTGCCCTTCTGTAAAAAACAAACTAGCTCTTTCATCTGTTGTTGTTTCTAAATCACCGTATAAACCATACCAACCTTTAGATGCTCTATGACCTCCCCAGCCATCTGTTAATCCATAATCTGCTAGGGTCATAGTTTCAGAACTACTAGAACCATTAATTATGTATGTTGTATTACCGTAACTTTGACTCGTAATTGCGTCTGCAATTAAAGGAAATATCATTTCTGACGATGTATTGTTATCTGCAGAAAAAATACTAACATAGTTATCTGCTAAAGTATAGCCACCGTTTGTTATTACCTTACCTATTGCAGTAAGTGCTTCTGTATATTTTGGTGTTCCTGTATATACTTCTGCATTTATATACAACTTAGCTAGTAACATATTACCTACTGCCTTGTTTGCTCTACCATAATCATTAGAATCTGGTAATGTTTCTACAACAGCAAGTAACTCTGACTCTACATAAGCAAATAACTCTGCTCTTGTTGCTTCTGGTAATGGTGCCGAAGAACCAAAATTTTCTTCTGTTGCTAATACACCTTTACCAAATGTATCTATAAGGTAATAGTAAGCTAAAGCTCTTATAAAACGAACTTCAGAAGTTACCTCTGTCTTACCTTCTGTATCTACATTTTCTAAAACAGATAATAAATTATTACACTGTGGTATTGTATAATAAATTCTATTATACAGATATCTGAAAAATTTATTATTCTCGTCCCAATTAGATGTTGTTGTAAGTTGGTCTAATCCATCATCTCCCCATCTATTTTTTATACCATCTGCAGTAAAATCCTGAAGATTTACAATTCCTCTTAAAAAAGGAGATTCACCTGCATCATCACTAATATCTGAGCTTCCTGGGCCATCTGGTCCAGATAATGCAAAAGAACCATACAATCTAGAAACTATTCCCTGTACCGCATTAGGATCTCTAGCTATTAATTCTTCTAATGTTAATTCTACTAGCGGGTCTGTATCTAGATCTTTTGTACACCCAACGTTACTACATAGGGCCATTCCTAAAAAAGCTATTATTATAATTTTTTTCATATCCTAAAAGTCTAAATTTAATCCCAAGGTGAATACTCTAGGTCTTGGGTAAAAATTATTATCTATTGAGTTAAAATTCTCAGGGTCTTGTCCGCTATAATCGCTTATAACAAAAAGGTTATTTGCAGCACCGTATACTCTTAAAGAAGCGTCTTTTAAGAAATTAGGAACTCTAAAACCTATTACAATATTCTCCATTCTTAAAAAAGAAGCATCTTCTAAGAAATAATCTGAAAAAGGAATATTACCCTGTACATTTACAAATGAAGTAGTAGCTGCATCAGAATTAAAATCTAATACATTACTTAAACTATTACTATTATTAGGTATAGCTTTATCTATCCACCCAGAAGTTAAACGTCTTGCATTGTAAACTTGTCCTCCAAGTTGACCTCTAAAGCTAGAACTAAGGTCCCAATTTTTGTAGTTTAGATTAAGTCCAAAACCAAAAGTCCAGTTAGGTCTTAATGTTTCATAATACCTGTCATCATTATTTATAACATTATCACCATTTACATCTACAAATGCATTAGAGATTGGATCTCCACTAACATCATATACTTGTTTAAAAACCCATGCTGAGTAAGGTTGGTAACCTACGGCGTGGTATGCTAAACTAACTCCTGTACCTGTTGGTAAGCCAGACTCGCTTGCAGTTATTCTTGTTACATCTTTTAAACTAGTAACTTCTGATCTATTGTAACCTACATTAGAATTAAATTCTAAATTAAAGTCTTGAGTTGATATAGGTCTTATGTTTAAGTTAACTTCAAAACCTTTACTTTCTGTTTCACCTACGTTTTGCACAAAAGCATCTGACAATGCCTGTCCTGGTGGTACTGCTGTTCTAGCCAATAAATCTTTTGTTTCCTTTTGATAAAAATCTACTGAACCAGAAACAATACTATTAGCAAACAAATCAAAATCTAAACCTACATTATAAGTTGTTGTTTTTTCCCAAGTTAAATCTGGATTAAAAGCTTTTGCAGAGTACAAGTTTACTCCACTTAAATACTGACTAGTACTAGAACCAATCTCAAAAAGTGGTGAAGATGGGTAGTAACCAACAGCTCCCGTAATATCCTGTTGTCCTGTTCTACCTGCTCCTAATCTTAACTTAAGATCGTTTACTGTGTTAGAATCTTCTAAGAAACCTGCGTTTCCAATTTTCCAGGCTACAGCAGCAGCAGGAAAATAACCCCATCTATTATCTTTTGTAAATAAAGAAGAACCATCTGCTCTAAAAGATAATGTTACCAAAAATTGATCTGCTAAATCTATATTTGTTCTACCAAAGAAAGATTGTAGGTTTAGTACATTATAATATCTATTATTAAGGTTGTTAGGGTTTATTAACTCTTCTCTAATTCCTGTTTCTTCATTGTACTTATATCTTACAGAAGTACCATCGTTTTTAAAGTTTTGATAAGAGTAACCTCCTTGAACTTCAAATCTTTTTACAAAACCTTCAAACTTTTTTGTGTACACTAAGTATGCATCTAAAGTTGTATTTGTAATATCTTGATCCTCTGAATAATTTACACCTGGATTAAATAAGTAATTTGTATTTATATCCGTATCTACGTTATTAAAAGCATATGTAGAAATAGAATTATCTAAAAAAGTTTCTTCTATATTAGCTTTAGAAGCTTCTAAACCTAAATTAACAACTGCTCTTAATTCTGGTAAAGCATGTAACTTATAATCCAATTCTACATTTCCTAATATACGAGCAACTTGTTCTGGTCTTTGTCTTTGTTTCAACAAAGCTAAAGGATTGCTTTGCCCATCTAATAACAACCTATTACCATCTACAATAGTATTTTGGTAATAACCTCCAAAACGATTGCTTGGACTATCGTCAAAAACAGGTTTAGTAGGATCCATATTTAGAGCTCCACCTAAAGCTCCACCCTCATCTATAGAGTTTTTATCAGAAAAAAGCCCTTTTGCATTTACACTTACTTTTAAATGATCATCAAAAAAAGTAGGTGTTAATTTAACAGATAAAGTAACTCTTTCATAATCGTTAGTTTTAACCACACCACCGGTATTAGTATAACCAACAGAACCTCTAAATGGTATTTTACCTCCTAAATTAGCTCTTGCACTAAAATTAGTATTTGTAGATATAGCTGTTCTAAAGATTTGATCTTGCCAATCTGTATCTCCAATAATTCTACCTTCTATAGCTGCTGTTAATGGATTATCAGTTGCTGTTGTATTAGGATCGTCTACACCTAACAAGTTTGTAAACGTAGGGTGATACTGACTTATAAAGCTAACATATTGCTTACTATCCATTAAGTCAATATTGTTAGCAACATTACTTACAGACACGTCTGAAGAAAAGTTAAACTTAACCTCTCCTGAAGTTCCTTTTTTAGTAGAAATAATAATTACACCATTAGATGCTCTAGAACCATAAATGGCCGTAGCTGAAGCATCTTTTAATACACTAAAGCTTTCAATATCATTAGGGTTTATAAGCGATAAAGGGTTACCTACACCTGCAGGGTTTGTATTATCTACAGGAATACCATCTATTACTATTAAAGGACTATTGTTTGCCGATAATGATGAACCACCTCTAATTCTAATATTAGGTGCAGAATCTGGCTGACCACCATTAGATGTAATACGCACACCTGCCATTTTACCAGTTAATAATTGGTCGGCAGATACTACAGATCCCTGATTAAAGTCTTTAGAAGATAGTACATCTACAGAACCTGTTAAGTCTTCTTTTTTTGCACTACCATAACCAATAAGTACAACCTCATCTAGTAACTCGGTAGATTCTAACATTTCTACATTTAAAGTACTAGAAGTAACTTTCACTTCTGTTTCATTGTAACCAATAGAAGTAAATACAAGTACATCACCCATATTTACATTTCTTATTTCGTACATTCCATCAAAATCTGAAATAGATCCGTTTGTTGTTCCTCTTACAACAACATTTACTCCTAATAATGGAGATTTTGTTGTTTTGTCTGTAATTTTCCCAGACACAGTTTGTTGTGCAAAAAAGAGCAAGGGAAAAAGAAGAAACACACCTAAAAAAATATTTTTTAGTTTATTCATAAAGTTAGTTTGAGTTAATAATTTGATTAAAACTTAACACATTTTTATATTTCGCTTAGTGAAAGTATACGGTTAACTTTAATTTAACAAATCTACATAGTTACGCAACGGGTTGCATGTTAACAACTTTATCAAAAAGTATGTTTTTACGTGTAAAAATTAGGTAAATATTAATAGATTGTTATTTATTTACAGTGAAAAATTAAGTATTATCAATTTATAGTTAATACTCACCCTTTGTTCACAAACGTTGTATCTTTATATTATGAAAGCCAAAATTACCATAAAAGACATTGCAAAAGAGTTAGGCGTGTCTTCTTCTACCGTTTCTAGAGCTTTAAAGAATAGCCCTGAGATAAGTGAAGAAACTCGCAAAAAAGTAAAAGCTTTTGCAGACTTATATCACTATAGACCAAATATGTTAGCGCAAAAATTACGTAACAATAAAACTATGGTAATTGGGGTAATTATTCCAGAAATTGTACATCACTTCTTCTCTAGAGTAATAAGTGGCGTAGAGAAAATAGCAAACGGAAGAGATTATAATGTAATGATATGCTTATCTAACGAATCTTATGAAAAAGAGAAGTTAAACATACAGATGATGGCTAACGGAAGCGTAGATGGCTTGCTAGTTTCCATTGCTAAAGAAACCTTAGAAAAGGGCGACTTTGATCATTTTAAGGAATTAAAAGATTATAGTATTCCCTTAGTTTTATTTGATCGAATTTCTGATAAAATAGATTGTGATAAAGTTATAGTAGACGATATTGGCGGAGGCTACAAAGCAACCAAACACCTATTAGATGTAGGGTGCAAAAAAATAGCAATATTATCTACTCCAGATCACGTTAATGTTGGTGCTTTGCGTACTATTGGTTATAAAAAAGCATTAGAAGAAAGTAACATTAAAGTTAATAACGATCTTATTTTTAAAGTAAATGATAAGTCTAATATTACTGACCAAATTACAACCTTTATGCACAATACAACTATAGAGTATGATGGTATTGTAGCAGTGAACGAAATTTATGCAGCCAACGTTATTAAAATTGCTAAAGAAAAAGATTTACAAATACCAAAGGACCTTTGTGTTGTTGGATTTACAGATGGTTTAATCTCTTCCTTCTCTACCCCTTCTTTGTCTACAATAGACCAACACGGAATAACAATTGGTGAACATGCAGCAGAATTATTATTAGACAGAATACAAAATAAAGAAGTGTATAGAGAGTACCAACGTAAGGTAGTTTCAACCGATTTAATTATTAGAAAATCATCAGAAAAAAATACTGATTTGTAATCCGTATTAAAATTTTTATATCTTTACCCCATCAAAATATTAAACTTAACACTTAATATTTTTATACTTCGCACCATATACACGCCACACTGATACTAATCTTGGCGCTGTATTTTTATATTAAATATTTACATTATGGAAAAACAGAAACTTGGTTTCTGGCAGATCTGGAACATGAGTTTCGGATTTCTGGGAATTCAATTTGGATTTGCCTTACAAGGAGGTTTTATGTCCAGAATTTTTCAGACGCTAGGTGCAGAAAAAGATGCTATACCCCTTTTATGGATTGCAGCTCCTTTAACAGGGTTGGTTGTACAGCCTATTATTGGGTATTTAAGTGATAGAACTTGGAGTGTACGCTGGGGAAGAAGAAAACCTTATTTTTTAATTGGTGCTATTTTAAGCTCTTTAGCTTTATTTATTGTGCCACACTCACCCTCATTATGGGTTGCTGCTGGTTTTTTATGGATTTTAGATGCATCTATTAATGTTTCTATGGAACCTTTTAGAGCACTTGTAGCAGATAAATTACCAGACTCTCAACGTTCTTACGGTTTTGTTATACAAACTTTAATTATTGGTATTGGTACGTGGGTTGCTAGTAACTTACCTTGGTTAGTTTCTAAGCTTGGTGTTAGTGACGCTGCACCATCTGGTATAGTTCCTATGTCTGTTAAAATTGCATTTGCTATTGGTGCATTCATTTTTTTAATAAGCATATTATATACCGTTTTTACCACATCTGAATATCCTCCGGAGGATATGGATGAGTTTAAAAAAGAAAAAGCTAAAAAGAATCAGTTTATTCTAGACATTGTAAATAACATTGGAAATATGCCTTCTACAATGAAAAAACTAGGAGTTATACAATTCTTTAGCTGGTTTGCCTTTTTTACAATGTGGAGTATGGCTAACCCCGCTTTAACAGAGCACGTTTTTAACGCCCCTGCTCCTATAGAAGCAAATTACAATATGGAGATCCCTGCACAACTGCAAGAATTTAATACGGTTAATGAGTCTTTTCAAAAAGCATCTAACCTTGTTGGTTCTTATATGGGTACTTATGGTTTGTCTTCAATGGCTTTTGCTTTAATTCTTGTTTTATATACATCTAAACGAAGAATTAATAGAAAAATAGTTCATATGTTTTCTTTAATCATAGGCGGTCTTGGATTTATACTTATGTATTTTATTCCGTCTCCAGAATACTTAACAGTTTGCTTTATTCTTATTGGTTTTGCTTGGGGTAGTATTTTATCTATGCCATATGCAATGCTTTCTAGCTCTGTAGACCCAAAACGAATGGGCGTATTTATGGGAATATTTAATATGTTCATTGTTATTCCCCAAATAATTGCTGCTATTGGCGGCATAAATATCATCTCTAAATTACTAGGAGAAGATGCTATAAACTCAATGATTATTGCTGGTATTAGCTTAATTATTGCTGGTTTATGCAATTTTTTAATTACTGAAAAAGGTGCAATTTCTTATCAAACAATAGAAGAATAAAATGAAAAGAAAAGGATTCATATTTGATCTAGACGGCGTTATTGTAGATACTGCCAAATACCATTTTTTAGCATGGCAAAAGCTTGCTAATTCTATTGGTGTAGATTTTACAAAAGAACAAAACGAGCAACTAAAAGGTGTAAGCCGAGTAAAGTCGTTACAAAAAATATTAGACTGGGGTAACATAACACTAGAAACAGAGGAGTTTAACAACTTAATGTCTAAAAAAAATGAAGATTATTTACAACATATAAAAAAAATGGATGCTTCTGAAATTCTACCAGATGTACCAAGAATACTAGAGTTGTTAGAAACAGAAAATCAAGGTATTGCCTTAGGTTCCGCTAGTAAAAACGCAGAAGTTATTTTACAAAAAGTAAACTTAATACAAAAGTTTAGCGCCATTATAGATGGTAATGGTGTTACAAAAGGAAAACCAGATCCAGAAGTATTTTTAAATGCTGCTAACGCACTTTCTATAGCTCCAGAAGATTGTATTGTTTTTGAAGATGCAACTGCAGGTATTAAAGCTGCTAATGCTGCAAATATGATTAGTATTGGTATAGGAGATGCTTCAATTTTACACGAGGCAGATTATGTTTTTACAGATTTTACAGAAATTTCATCAGACTTTATACAAGAATTAATAAAAAAATAAATGTAGATAATAGCTTACTCAAAAAGTAACATCTGCAAGAATCAATAGCATAAGAAATTATGAATCAAGATTATATTATACCAAACAACTGGTCTATCATAGAGGAAGGTTTTAATACAGACAGAGTTAAATCTTCAGAAAGCTTATTTAGTATTGGAAACGGTGCTATGGGACAAAGGGCTAATTTTGAAGAACATTACTCTGGTCCTACTTTTCAAGGAAGTTATATAGCCGGAGTTTATTACCCTGATAAAACAAAAGTTGGCTGGTGGAAAAAAGGATACCCTGAGTATTTTGCCAAAGTACTAAATGCTCCAAATTGGATAGGCATAGACGTACAAATTAATGGGGAAACATTAGATTTATTTACTTGTGCTAACGTAAGCAACTTTAAAAGAGAGCTTAATATGCAAGAAGGTTGGCTGTCTAGAAGTTTTACAGCAACCCTTAAAAACAAAGTTACCGTAACTGTAGAAACAAAACGTTTTTTAAGTCTAAACTTAGATGAAATTGGTGCTATTGCATTTACAGTTACACCAATTAACACAAATGCAAGGGTAGTTTTAAGTCCATATTTAGATGCTGGCATTACCAATGAAGATACTAATTGGGACGATAAGTTTTGGGAAATAACCAACATAAGTAAAGAAAATAATAAAGCATTTATAGAAGCACACACGTTAAAAACTGAATTTAGCACCTGTACTTTTATGGAGTCTGAGTGCTTTTTGAATAATGAAAAGGTTCAACTTACTCCCTCTATTCAAAAAGAAAGTAACAAAATTACATTTGAGTATTCTACAGATGTAGATGCAAATTCTTCATTTACTATTCACAAATTTGCGGGCTATACAGTTGATAGAAATCACGCTAAAGAAAACCTTATTTCTGCTGCCTCACAAACACTAGATAAAGCAACAAAAACAGGTTTTAATGCTTTATTAAAAGAGCAAAAAGAAGCTTGGGCTACTATTTGGGAAACATCAGATATTACAATAGACGGCGATGTTAAAGCGCAGCAAGGTATACGTTTTAATATTTTTCAATTAAACCAAACGTATTTAGGTACAGATGCTCAATTAAATATTGGCCCTAAAGGTTTTACAGGTGAAAAATACGGAGGTAGTACTTATTGGGATACAGAAGCATATTGCTTGCCTTTTTATATGGCTACTAAAGATCAAAATGTTGGTCGTAATTTACTTTCTTACAGATACAATCATTTAGAAAAAGCTATAGAAAATGCAGAAAAGTTAGACTTTTCTAACGGTGCTGCACTATACCCTATGGTAACTATGAATGGTGAAGAGTGCCATAACGAATGGGAAATTACCTTTGAGGAAATTCACAGAAATGGAGCCATTGCTTTTGCTATTTATAACTACTACAGGTATACTGGAGATTATAGTTATATTCCTGAAAAAGGTCTGGAAGTTCTTATTGGTATTGCCCGTTTTTGGTATCAAAGAGCTACTTTTTCTACCAATAAAAATAAATACGTAATTCTAGGTGTTACAGGTCCTAATGAGTACGAAAATAACATAAATAACAACTGGTACACCAACTATATGGCACAATGGTGTATTAACTACACAGCAGAAACTATTGCCAATGTAAAAGAAAATTATACAGAAGACTATAACAGAGTTATGGCTAAAGTTAATTTACCAAGTACAGAAATTGATAGTTGGAAAGAGGTAGCTGATAATATGTATTTTCCGTTTTCTGAAGAGCACAATGTGTTTTTACAACAAGACGGATTTTTAGATAAAGAGTTAACTCCTGTTTCTGATTTAGACACATCTCATCGTCCTATAAACCAAAAATGGTCTTGGGATAGAATTTTACGTTCTCCATACATAAAACAAGCAGATACATTACAAGGTTTTTACTTATTTGAAGATAACTTTAGCAATGAAGATATAGAACGTCATTTTGATTTTTATGAGCCTTTTACAGTACATGAAAGTTCTCTTTCTCCTTGTGTACATAGTATTTTAGCAGCAAAGCTAGACCGTATGGATCAGGCTTATAATTTTTATTTAAGAACTTCTAGATTAGATTTAGATGATTACAATAAAGAGGTAGAAGAAGGTTTACATATTACATCTATGGCAGGTACTTGGATGAGTATTATTGAAGGCTTTGGCGGTATGCGAGTACGTAACCACAAACTCTCTTTTAGCCCTAAAATACCTAAAGAATGGGAAGGTTATTCATTTAAAGTTAATTTTAGAAACCATACAATTAAAGTAAGTGTAACTCAGTCTAAAAATACTTTTGAACTATTAAAAGGTGAAGAACTAACTATACTAGTAAATGGTAATTCTATTACTATTAAACAGAATAATTTAATTACTGCTTAAAATACTATTTTAGTTATGAAAAAAGGATTTTTAAGTGTATTTGTTTTTGCTCTTTTTGTTTCTTGTTCTTCTAAAAAAGAGCAGAAACAAGAAGAAGCACTTATTACAGTTACTAATGATATAGAGCGCATAGAACCACCAAATTGGTGGGTTGGTTTTAAAAACAACAATCTACAACTACTGGTTAAAGATCCTAATATTGTAGAAGCTACCGCTACTATTTCTAAAACAGGTATTTCTATAAAAAAAGTGACTAAAGGTGATAGTCCTAACTATTTGTTTATTGATTTAGAGATTAATGAAACAGCAACCGCTGGCAAGTTTAATATTACTTTTACTGCTAAAGATAATTCTAAAAAAGTTCAGACATATGAACTTAAAGATCGAGATAAAAAAGCTGAAGATTATGTAGGCTTTTCTAGCGCTGATGCCGTTTACTTAATTACTCCAGACCGTTTTGCAAATGCTGATAGCAGTAATGATATAGACAGTACTTTAAATGAAAAAGCAATAGACCGAACTAATGATTATGCCAGACATGGAGGCGACATTAAAGGCATTACAAAAAATTTAGATTATATAGATAAATTGGGTTTCACCGCTATTTGGCCTAGTCCGTTACTAACTAATAATATGCCACAAGCATCTTATCACGGCTATGCAATTACAGATTTTTACGGTGTAGACCCACGTTTTGGAACTCTTGATGAATATAAAGAGCTTGCTGTAAAAGCGAACAAAAAAGGAATAAAAATTATTATGGATCAGGTAGCTAACCATTGCGGATTAGAACACTGGTGGATGAAAGATTTACCTTTTAAGGATTGGGTTAATTACCAAGATGAGTTTATAAATAATAAACCTGTAAAAATCTCTAACCATAAGAGAACTAGCAACCAAGATATTTACGCGTCTAAAGCAGATAATAAAATAATGACTCACGGTTGGTTTGGTAATCATATGCCCGATTTAAATCAGCGTAATTCTTTTTTAGCAGCCTATATTATTCAAAATAGCATTTGGTGGATAGAAACTTTAAAGCTTGGAGGCATACGCCAAGACACCTATCCTTACCCAGATAAAGACTTTATGGCTAATTGGGCAGGTTCTATAATGGAAGAATATCCAAATTTTTCAATAGTAGGAGAAGAATGGAGTTACAATCCTTTATTAATTGCATATTGGCAAAAAAACAACCCTAACAAAGATGGTTATGAGTCTAACTTAACTTCTACAATGGATTTTGCTATGCAAAAAAATATTGTAGACGCTTTAAATGAAGATGAAACTTGGGGAACAGGATTTGTAAAAGCTTATGAAGGTTTAGCAAATGATTTTGCATACCAATCTCCTAAAGACATTATGGCTTTTTTAGACAACCATGATATGGATCGTGTTTTTACACAGTTAAATGAAAACGTAGAAAACACAAAAATTGCTGTTACTTATTTAGCTTTATTGCCACGTATTCCTCAGTTTTATTATGGCACAGAAATACTAATGCAAAACACAGCAAAACCAGGAGATCACGGATTAATACGTACAGATTTCCCTGGCGGATGGGAATCTGATTCTTCAAATGCATTTACTGGAGAAGGCCTAACCTCTAATCAAAAAGAAATGCAAAATTTTATGAGGACTCTGCTAAATTTCAGAAAACAAAGCAAAGCCATACACAATGGTAAAACAATACATTTTGCACCACAAAATGGCGTTTATGTGTTATTTAGAATTTTAAATGATGAAATAGTTACCATCATTCTAAATAAAAATGAATCACCATACCAATTAGATCTTTCTTCTTTTTCTGAAATAGGATTATCAAATAAAAAAGTAACTAATATAAGTACAAAGCAATCTTTTATCTGGAAAGACAGTCTTCTTTTACCTACAAAAGGAGCTACAATACTAACAACAAAAATTAATCAATAAAATGAAAAAAATAATTACAATTTTATCCTTATTTGCAGTAGTACTATCCTGCAAGGAAAAAGTAAAAAAAGAAGAAAACAATGTAATTGTAGAAAAAGAACCAATTGCTATAACAGAAGTTATGGAAGATGGTGTTATTTACGAAGCCAACATTCGTCAATACTCACCAGAAGGTACGTTTAATGCTTTTACAAAAGACATTCCTGTACTTAAAAAACTTGGAGTTAAAGTTATATGGGTTATGCCAATTAACCCTATATCTAAGGTTAAACGTAAAGCTACAGATGGTCAATTTACTAGCGATATTAAAGACGAAGAAGAACGTAAAAAATACTTAGGTAGCTACTACTCTGTGTCCGACTATAAAGCTATAAACCCTGAGTTTGGAACGTTTGATGACTTTAAAAATATGGTAACCACTGCGCACGAAAATGACATTTTAGTTATTGTAGATTGGGTACCAAACCATACAGGTTGGGACCATCCTTGGATTAAAGATCACCCGGAGTATTATACTCAGAATGAAAAAGGAGAAATTATAGACCCTATTAACCCAGAAACAGGAGAATCATGGGGATGGACAGATGTTGCAGATTTAAATTACGATAATGAAAATATGCGTAAGGAAATGATTAGTGATATGAAATTTTGGGTAGAAAAAGCAGACATTGATGGTTTTAGAATGGATGTAGCGCATAAGGTACCTGCAGACTTTTTTAATATAGCTATTAAAGAAATGAAAACTGTAAAACCTGTTTTTATGCTGGCAGAAGCAGAACAACCAGATTTACTACAAAACGGTTTTGATATGCAATACGGCTGGGAAGCACATCATATTTTAAATGAAATTGCAAAAGGAGAAGCTAACGTTGCTAAGTTTGATGCCTATATGGTTAAACTAGATAGCATTTTAGAAGCTGATGATATTAATATGAATTTTGTTACCAACCACGATGAAAACTCTTGGAATGGCACACTTTTAGAAAGAATGCCTAATAATAAAGAAGTATTTACTGCATTAACATATGCAATGCCTGGAATGCCACTAATATATTCTGGTCAGGAATATGATATGGAACACAGATTACGCTTTTTTGAAAAAGACACAATTCCTAAAGCAAAAGGAGAATATTTTACTTTGTTAGAAAAACTAGGCGAATTAAAGAATACTAATCCAGCTTTAAATGGAGGAAAAGACGCCGCTAAATACACAAGAATTTCTACTTCTAACAACGAAACTACATTAGCATTTAAAAGAGATAAAGATGGAGAAACTGTTTATTTTATTGCTAATTTAAGTGATAAAGAGCAAGAAGCAACTATTGCTATAACAGGAGATTTTACAGATTACATCTCTAATACAGCTTTTAAAATTGATGAAAAAGTAGCCGTAAAATTGGCTCCTTGGGAATATCATATTTTGACTGCTAAAAAATAGAAAATAACACTCATTAAAAAAGCGCCAATTTTAGTTTAAAATTGGCGCTTTTGTTTTTTTGTATAAAACCTATAACGGAATATTACCGTGTTTGCGCTTAGGTACATTTACAACCTTATCCTCTAACATAGCCATAGCTTTTATAAGTTTTTTACGGGTATCTTTTGGCAAAATAACCTCATCTATAAAACCTCTTTGTGCTGCACTGTATGGATTTGCAAATGTATCTGCATACTCTTGTTCTTTTTCAGCTAGCTTAGCCGCAGGGTCTTCTGCTGCATGTATTTCTTTTCTAAAAATTATTTCACTAGCACCCTTGGCTCCCATTACTGCAATCTCTGCTCCTGGCCAAGCATAATTCATATCTGCACCAATGTGTTTAGAGTTCATAACATCATAAGCACCACCATAAGCTTTACGAGTAATAACTGTTACTTTGGGCACTGTAGCTTCACTTAATGCATATAACAATTTAGCTCCGTTTGTAATAATACCATTCCATTCTTGATCTGTTCCTGGTAAAAATCCTGGTACATCTACCAATACCAATAACGGAATATTAAAACAATCGCAAAAACGTGTAAAACGTGCTGCTTTTTTAGAACTATCTACATCTAATACACCAGCTAAACTCATTGGTTGGTTGGCAACTATACCTATGCTTCTACCAGCCAAACGAGCAAAACCAACAACAATATTATCCGCGTAATCTTTGTGAATTTCAAAAAAAGAATCTTTATCTATAATTCCGTTTATAACATTACGCATATCATATGGCTGATTTGCGTTTGACGGAACCATAGTTTCTAACTCTTCTCTAATTTCATCACCCAAAGTAAAAGGAAGCTTAGCAGGTTTATCCTCGCAATTTTGAGGCATATAGCTAATCATCTGTTTAATTTGGTTAATACACTCTATATCATTTGCAGCAGTTACGTGCGTAACACCAGATTTTGTTGCGTGTGTTTTTGCTCCTCCTAATTCTTCTGAGGTCACCTCTTCATTAGTTACTGTTTTTACCACATTTGGTCCAGTTACAAACATATAACTAGAATTTTCTACCATAAAAGTAAAATCTGTCATTGCAGGTGAATATACAGCACCACCAGCACAAGGTCCCATTATTGCTGAGATTTGAGGTATAACACCAGAGGACATTACATTTCTATGAAAAATATCTGCATAACCACCTAAAGATCTAACTCCTTCTTGTATTCTTGCTCCTCCACTATCATTTAAACCAATTACAGGTACACCTATTTTCATAGCCATATCCATAATTTTACATATTTTTTCTGCGTGCGTTTCAGACAGAGCTCCACCAAAAACTGTAAAATCTTGTGCAAAAACACAAACTTGTCTTCCGTTTATTGTTCCGTAGCCAGTTACAACACCATCTCCATAAAACTTCTGTTTGTCCATTCCAAAATCAGATGTTCTATGTGTTACTAAAATTCCTAACTCTTCAAAAGAACCTTCATCAACTAAAAAATGAATACGTTCACGAGCTGTTAATTTTCCTTTCGCATGCTGTTTTTCTATACGTGCCTTACCGCCACCTAATTTAGCTTGCTCTATTTTTGAGTGTAATATATTTTCTTTGTTTTGCTCTTCCATCTTACTTAGTGTTTCTATTAGTTCTCCAATTGGAAGTTTCTTGTTTTGGTGTTTTAACTATTTTGTTATGCTCGTTAAACAAATGCACACCTAATAGTGCTGCTACTTTATGTTCTGGCAAACGAGCCTCTATCAACTTATCTGAAGAATAATATTTTTTCACAAATTGAGTGTCAAAATTTCCAGATACAAATGCAGGATGTTCACAAACAAATTTTCCAAAAGAAAGTGTTGTAGACGCTCCTTCTATTTTATAATCTTCAATAGCAGAAATCATTAACTGTATAGCTTCTTCTCTTGTTTCGCCATACGTAATAAGCTTAGAAAGCATTGGATCGTAGTAAATAGGAATTTCCATACCCTCCTCAAAACCATCGTCTACTCTAATACCTTTACCTTCTGGTCTTTTATAGGTTGATAAAGTCCCTATACTCGGCATAAAGTTATCTAATGGATCTTCTGCATATACCCTAACTTCTAAGGCGTGACCTTTTATAGCCAAGTCTTTTTGTGCTATTTCTAATTTCTCGTTTCTTGCAACTTTAATTTGTTGCTCTACCAAATCTACCCCTGTAATAAGTTCAGTAACAGGATGCTCTACTTGTAAGCGCGTATTCATTTCTAAGAAATAGAAATTTTTATCTGCATCTAATAAAAATTCTACGGTACCAACACCTACGTAATCACAAGCCTTTGCAACCTTAATGGCTGCATCTCCCATTGCTTCTCTAATAGCAGGTGTAAGCACAACAGATGGTGCTTCTTCTACTACTTTTTGGTGCCTACGTTGTATGCTACATTCGCGCTCAAATAAATGAACTACATTTCCGTGGTTATCTGCTAAAACCTGAATTTCTATATGCCTTGGAGATGCAACATATTTTTCTATAAAAACAGATCCGTCTCCAAAAGCAGCTACAGCTTCACTAATGGCACGTTTCATTTGTTCTGGTAACTCTTCAATATTTTCTACAACACGCATTCCTTTACCTCCACCACCTGCAGCAGCTTTAATAAGAATAGGAAAACCTATTTCTTTAGCTATTTTTATAGCTAAATCAACATCTGTAATTGCTTCTTCTATACCAGGAACCATAGGAATATTATAATCTTTAACGGCTTCTTTAGCTGCTAATTTATTACCCATAATCTCTATAGCATGTGGTTTTGGCCCTATAAATGTAATGCCTGCATTTGTTACTTTTTTAGCAAATTCTGCATTTTCACTTAAAAAACCATATCCTGGATGTATACCATCTGCGCCTGTATCTAAAGCTGCTTTTAGTACTTTATCCATTACCAAGTAAGACTCTGAAGACGGAGCATTACCTAAGCACACAGCTTCATCTGCAAATTTAACGTGCGGTGCTTCTCTATCTACTTCAGAAAAAACAGCAACAGTTTTTATTCCCATTTTTTTAGCAGAACGCATTACTCGTAATGCAATTTCTCCTCTGTTTGCAACTAGAATTTTCTTCATCCTAATGATATTTCTATTAATAATTGTCCTTTTTCTACAGCATCGTCTTTTTTAACTTCAATCAATTTTACAACACCATCACTAGGCGCAGTAATAATGTTTTCCATTTTCATTGCAGACAATACTAGTACTTGCTCTCCTTCTTTAATTTCTTGGCCTTCAGTAACCAAAATATCTAGAATAAGACCAGGCATAGGAGCATTAATATTTTTTTCTTTTTTTGTACTAGCAGTCAGTAACCCCATTTGTTTTACCATTTGGTCATACTCATCTGCTATGGCAATAGTGTAATTATTACCATTTACCTCTACGGTAAGTTTTTTGGCCAAGTAGTCTGTGTGTAACAGTTTAGCGCTGTATTTTTTATTATCTTGTAATATATGATATTCTGTATCTGAATGTTTAACAATATCTAGCTCAGAGACTTCCTTGCTATTTAAAGCTATTTCTTCATTATTTACTGAAACAACGTATGTTTTCATAATACAATAGTTTATAAATTTTTATGGTTAGACAGAACAACTTTAATTATTCTGGATACTCTATTCTAAGATGATAAATATTGGTAAGCTTTAACTTTAGAACTTTTTTAATCTCTACTATTTCTTTAAAAGTAATATTTGCATTAGAATATTGATTGGCTCTCATTTGTCCGTCTATAATCTTATCTACAAACTCATCTATCATTAAAAACGTAGGATTTTTTAAACTTTTAGAAGCTGCTTCTACAGCATCTGCCATCATTAAAATTGCAGTCTCTTTAGAAAAAGGTAATGGGCCAGGATATCTAAAGTCGTCCTCGTTTACATTGTCGTCTATTTCTGTTTGCTTTTTATAAAAGTAATATACTTTAGAAGTACCATGATGAACTCTAATAAAATCTATGACTCTATCTGGTAAATTATTTTTTCGTGCTATTTCTATACCATCTATAACGTGGTTTATAATAATTCTTGCACTATCTATTGGCGTTTGTTCGTTATGCGGATTTACGTTTGTTACTTGGTTCTCTGTAAAGTACGTAGGGTTTTTCATTTTACCAATATCATGATATAAAGCCCCTACCCTAACCAACATTGCATTTGCACCAATCTCTTGTGCTGCTGCTTCTGCTAAATTAGCTACTTGTAAAGAATGATGAAATGTACCTGGTGCCTTGTTAGACAATTCTTTTAAAAGCTTAGAATTAGTATCTGATAACTCTAACAAAGAAACATCTGAAACTAGTCCGAATATTTTTTCATAGATATAAATTAATGGCTGCACAAAAAGTGTAATCATTCCGTTTAGTAAAAACACACCAAACGTAATAGCGCGCATATTGTTTAAATTACCCTCATGAATTATATGAAAAGCAAAATAGCCAACAATATATATTAAAGTAATTTGACCTACTGATATAAATAAATTTGCTCTTTTATATAACTGAGATACTGTAAGTATAGTAACTATACCTGCCATTATTTGCAAAAAGATATACTCAAAACTATTAGGAACAACAAAGCCTAAAATTAACAATGTTAGTACGTGTACAAAAAGCCCCAGACGTGCATCAAAAAAAGTTTTTAATATCAATGGCAAAATACATAACGGCACTACATAAACATAGGCTTCGTTATATTTTATAACCATGGTAGTTACAAAAACCATTAATAATATATTAAAAAAGATAAACGTAACTTTAGTATTATTTTTGTAAACAGACGCTCTATATTTATTTAAAAATAGCAGTAGCATTAACAATACTAACGCTACCAAAATAGTATACCCAGATACTATAACATAGTAATTATTTTCAGTCCAAAGTTCCGACTCAAATTCTTGTTTTAAGGAGTCTAAAATTTTATAATTTTCAGCCTCTACAACTTCTCCTTTTACTATAATAAGTTTACCTTCATCTACAGTACCGCGAGTTACAGATATTTTTGCAAGCTCTTCGTTTAAAGATTTTTTAGAAATATTATCGTTGTAAAAAACATTAGGCTTTACAATATCAAAAAACAGTTGTTTGTATTTAGCGGTATAACTAGTTAATTGCTTTTTTCTTAAAACAGAAACTATTGTTTTATCTATGCTTTGTAAGCTTGTAACATTTTTAAATTCTAATTCTTTTGCTTCATTATTACGTAGTAAAAAAAACGTTTTGGTTTTAGAAGTAACTTTTGCCTTTTTAATTATTCCGTTAGCATAAAGTTCCTTTAAGATTTCTTTTCCAACTGATTTTAGATAAGAATATTTATCCTCATCTAAGTTTAAAGAATTAAAAGTTTTTTCAAAATCAGCATAAAAACTATTAGACACAGCTTTAACCACTTCTTGATCATAGTTATAATAATCTACATGATTGTTTTTAACTACTTGCTTTTCAGCTTCAATTTCTGAAACATCCTTTTTTATAGAAAAATCAAAAGGCGCATACAAATTTTCATACTGCCATGGTTTTCCTTTTTGAAACTCATATTTAAACTTACCGCCCTTAGGAAAGAAGAATACGATTAAAAAGATGGTGCCCACATAGAGAAAGCACTTGTATATTAACGATTGATTTTTATAAATTTTCTCCAATATCTTTTTCTAGTTAAAATAACTTTTTCCAAAAATAGAAAATTATGCGCTTAAAAAATGGTTTTGACAAAAGAACCCTGCTCTATGTGCATTTATTTATTAATTTTGCAATATTAAAATTTAGAATTTATGAAAGATGTTGTTATAGTTTCTATGGCAAGAACTCCAATTGGGAGTTTTTTAGGATCATTATCTAGTGTTGCTGCTCCAAAATTAGGTGCAATTGCCATAAAAGGTGCGTTAGATAAAATAAAACTAGAGCCATCTCAGGTTCAAGAAGTTTTAATGGGTAATGTAGTACAAGCTGGCGTTGGCCAGGCTCCTGCAAGACAAGCTGCAATGTTTGCTGGCATACCCAATACAGTTCCTTGTACAACTATTAACAAGGTTTGTGCTTCTGGTATGAAAACTATTATGCAAGCTGCACAATCTATTGCTTTAGGTGATAATGATATTGTAGTTGCTGGTGGTATGGAGAACATGAGTATGGTACCACATTACGTACACTTAAGAAACGGACAAAAATTTGGACCAACATCTCTAGTAGATGGTTTACAAAAAGATGGTTTAGTAGATGCTTACGACCAAAACGCAATGGGCGTTTGCGCAGATGCATGTGCTACAGAATATGAGTTTAGTAGAGAAGATCAAGATAACTTTGCAATACAGTCTTACAAAAGATCTGCTGCTGCTTGGGAGCAAGGTAAATTTAATGATGAAGTTGTACCAGTAGAAGTTCCACAAAGAAGAGGTGAACCAGTTATTGTTTCTGAAGACGAAGAGTTTAAAAACGTTAAATTAGAAAAAATACCTGCTTTACGTGCTGCTTTTACTAAAGACGGTACTGTAACAGCTGCAAATGCATCTACAATTAATGATGGTGCTGCTGCACTTGTTTTAATGAGTGCAGAAAAAGCAAAAGAATTAAACTTAAAACCTTTGGCAAAAATTAAAAGTTATGCTGATGCTGCACATGAGCCAGAATGGTTTACTACTGCACCTTCTAAAGCTTTACCAAAGGCATTAGATAAAGCAGGAATTACTATTGGAGATGTAGATTACTTTGAGTTTAACGAAGCTTTTGCAGTTGTAGGTTTAGCTAATATGAAAATATTAGGGTTAACAGATAAAAATGTAAACGTAAATGGTGGTGCTGTTTCTTTAGGCCATCCGCTTGGATGTTCTGGAGCTAGAATAGTAATTACACTATTAAGTGTATTAGAACAAAATAACGCAAAAATTGGAGCAGCTGCCATTTGTAATGGTGGTGGTGGTGCATCTGCAATTGTTTTAGAAAAAGCTTAATATAGCAGATCAAAACAATTGTATGCAATACGGTATTTGTAATCTTAGTATAGTTCCCATAAGGTTAACTCCAGAAGAAACTTCAGAAATGGTCGCACAGCTTTTGTATGGCGACCATTTTAAGGTTCTAGAGCACCGTAAATTTTGGAGTAAAATAAGAATTGCTTTTGACGGTGTAGAGGCTTGGATTAGTAATAAACAATTTGTTTTTATTAAAGAAGAGCAATACAACACTTTAGACAGCAACAAAGAAGCTCCACTAAGTTCTGACTTAGTGGCATTTATATCGTCTACCAAAAACGATTTAATGCCTATTTTAGTTGGTTCTTGTATTGAAGGCGCTGCTTTATTAGATCACTATTTTGATGGTAACTATACGCATGGCATACAAAATAAGCCTCAGCTTATTGCTACGGCCTTATTGTATTTAAATAGCCCATTTTTATCTGGTGGAAAAACTCCTTTTGGTATAGATAGTTCTGGCTTAACACAAATGGTTTATAAAATTAATGGTTATAAATTATTAAGAACAGCACAAGAACAATCTGCGCAAGGCGAAGCTTTAAGTTTCATTGAAGAAAGTCAACCTGGAGATTTAGCCTTTTTTGACAATAAAGAAGGTGTAATAGACCACGTAGGTATTATTATGCAAGACAATTATATTATTCATTGCCACGGAAAAGTACGTATAGACCGTATTGACCATACCGGTATTTTTAATACAGAACTTAAAAACTACACTCACCAACTTAGAGTAATAAAAAAGATTATTTAAATAAAATAATTTTTAATGCATAAAAAAAGCCTTCATTTCTGAAGGCTTTTTTTATATCCAATATTGAATTAACAACCTATTTAGCAACGTTAACTGCACGTGTTTCACGAATTACAGTAACTTTTACTTGTCCAGGATATGTCATATCCGTTTGTATTTTTTGTGATATCTCAAAAGACAACTCTGCAGCTTTATCGTCAGTTACTTTTTCGCTCTCTACAATAACACGTAATTCTCTACCTGCTTGTATTGCATATGCTTTTTGTACACCTACAAAGCCAAAAGCTACTTCCTCTAAGTCTTTTAAACGTTGTATGTAAGAATCTAACACCTGTCTTCTTGCTCCTGGTCTTGCGCCGCTAATTGCATCACAAACCTGTACTATTGGTGCTATTAAAGTTTTCATTTCAATTTCATCGTGGTGAGCTCCAATTGCATTACAAACATCTGGTTTTTCACCATATTTCTCTGCCCACTGCATACCTAATATTGCATGAGGAGTTTCTACCTCTACTTCTGTATTTGGTACTTTACCTATATCATGCAACAAACCAGCTCTTTTTGCTGTTTTAGGATTTAATCCCAATTCGGCAGCCATTACACCACAAAGTTTTGCAACTTCTCTTGAGTGTTGCAGTAAGTTTTGTCCGTAAGAAGAACGATACTTCATACGACCTACAGCTCTAATTAATTCTGGGTGTAAACCGTGAATTCCTAAGTCTATAATTGTACGCTTACCAACTTCTACAATTTCTTGTTCTATTTGCTTTTCTGTTTTACGAACCACCTCTTCAATACGTGCAGGGTGTATACGGCCATCTGTGACTAATTTATGTAAAGACAAACGTGCTACTTCTCTTCTAACAGAATCAAAACAAGAAAGTATAATTGCTTCTGGTGTGTCATCAACAATAATCTCTACTCCTGTTGCAGCTTCTAAAGCTCTAATGTTTCTTCCTTCTCTACCAATAATACGTCCCTTAACATCATCAGATTCTAAGTTAAAAACAGAAACACAGTTTTCTACTGCTTCTTCTGTTCCTATACGTTGTATGGTATTAATTATAATTTTCTTAGCATCTTGCTCCGCAGTAAGCTTAGCTTCCTCCATTGCAGTTTGCATAAACGCCATTGCGTCTGACTTTGCTGTTTCTTTTAAAGAATCTACCAATTGAGCTTTTGCCTCTTCAGCAGAAAGTCCAGATATAACTTCTAGTTGCTGTACTTGGTTCTTGTGTAACTTATCTAATTCAGATTGTTTTTTCTCTAAGTAATCATTCTTATGATCTACAGATTGCATTTTAGATTGCAACTGATCATTTAACTTTTTACTCTTAGCTAGCTCATTACTTATTTGAGACTCTTTATCTCTAGTACGTTTTTCTGCTTCAGACATTTTTTTGTCTTTCGCATTTATTACTTTTTCGTGTTCTGCTTTAAGCTCTAAAAACTTTTCTTTTGCCTGTAATATTTTATCTTTTTTAATGCTTTCTCCTTCGGTCTTAGCATTTCTTAAAAAAGACTCTGCTTCAATTTTAGCTGATGCAACTATTTTAGAGGCTTTTCCTTTTTCTAAAAATTTTGCTATTATAAAGCCTATTGCTAAGCCCACTATAGCTCCTACTATTATAAATGTAATATTATCCATGGTTGTTTATATATATTAAAAAACCCACATTGGGGGTGTTTTGTACAAACTCCTATAAAACAGGATTAGGGCTAACAGCATGATCAAGGATCCTTATACTAGTAAGGCTTGCTTTTACAAACTAAACTCACCCTTTAAAACAAATTAATGTTGAGTTTGTCAAAAAAATACCAATGTGGGCAGTAACTTAATGTTATGTAATGAACGTTTTTTTATATAGTGCTAAGCTTAGAATCTACTATATGTTCTAGAGCTTTTAAACGCTCCGTAACTTCTGAAGTATCTTCTTGTTTATCAATACTCTTTTGTTCTATTTTAGAGGCAAACTGTAAGGCACACATTGCCAAAACATCTTGTTTATCTCTAACAGCATAATTTTGCTCAAACTTTTTTGCAAGCTGCTCTATATTTTTAGCTGCTTTACGCAAACCCTCTTCCTGACTAGGATCTATGGTTAAAGGATAAACCCTGTCTGCAATAGAAAGTTTAATTTTTAGCTTTTCTGCCATAAGTATTAATGCTACATTATTCAGCTAGTTGTGCAATGCAATGATCTAACTCTCTAATTAATGTATTTATTTTAAGCTTTGCTTCTGTTTTATTTGTATTACTGCCAAGCATAGAATTTGCAAGTTTAAGAGCATTGTACTTTTCTTCCCATTCTAAAACTAAATTAGAATTTGCTCTTTGCTCTGTTTTAAGCGAAACTAGTTCTTCTTGTAATTTTATATTAACCTGCTTTAACAACTCCATTTTATGAAGTAGCTTGCTAACTTTATTCTCTAAAGAATCAACAATTTCAACTAATTCGCTCATTTACAAAAATCGATGCATTTATCACAAAGTTAACATAGAATAAACTAGTTCGCAATACTTTTTGCAATTATTCTTGCAAAGAATTAAATCTCAGTTGTTAACCTATTGTAATGTCGACTTTTGTAATTTTAAAAACAGATTAGTTTTTTTCAATTAAACGGATTAGTTATTTTCGTATCAACTTTAAAAATACTTATGAGAGTTTACGCATTTATAGCTGTTTTATTTTTACTTAATTCAGTAAAAGGACAAGAAAAACATCCCCAGAATACTTTTCAGTCTCCTTTAGATATCCCTTTAATATTAGCAGGTAACTTTGGAGAGTTACGATCTAACCATTTTCATTCTGGTATAGACATTAAAACACAGCAAAGAGAGGGCTTAGCAGTACACGCAATAGAAAGTGCTTCTGTAACTCGTATTAAAATATCTCATTGGGGTTATGGTAAAGCTTTATACATAACTCACCCTAACGGATACACTTCTGTTTATGCGCATTTGCAAAAATTTTCCCCTAAGATTGAGGCTTATATTAAAAAATTACAATACAAAAAACAGTCTTACCAAGTAGAAGCTTTTCCTGATTTAGGAGAGCTAAAAGTTGAAAAAGGAGAAATTATTGCATATTCTGGAAATACAGGTGGCTCTTCTGGTCCGCATTTGCATTTTGAAATTAGAAGCAATACATCTAGCAAACCTACAAACCCGTTATTATTTGGGTACAACATTAAAGATGCTACAGACCCTACAATACTTAATTTATATGCATATCCTTTAAGTAATGATGCACAGGTTAATAAAAGCGAAAACAAAACTCAATTAAAGTTTAAAAAACAACCAGACGGGTCTTATTTAGCTGAAAAAGTATACGCCTTAGGTACAATTGGTTTTGGTTTTAATGGATACGATAGGCAAGATTTGGCTGCAAATAAAAACGGCATCTACTCTATTGAGCAACTTGTAAACGGAAAAACGTATTCTAAATTTAATTTTGATTCTTTTTCTTTTGCCGAATCTAGATACATTAACACTTTAATAGATTATTCTCATTTTGGCAGATACAACCAACGTATTGTAAAGCTTTTTAAAGAACCTAGTAATAAACTAAGTGTTTACTCTAAAATAAACAACAATGGTAAAATTGAAGTTAACAATGGCTTAAGCTATAAAGTAGAATTACTTTTAAAAGATTTAGAAAATAATACTACCAGAATTATTATACCTGTTGAAGGTAAAAAGCAAGAATTAAAGTCTACCAAGAAAGCAACCATTACAGACAATTATCTTATTGCTAAAAAACCAAACAATTACAACTTAGGTGGCGCAAAAGTATATTTCCCTGCAAATACATTTTATAACGACTTTTATATTGATCTAGAAAAAGGTGCCGACACGGTAAAAATACACAACAACCAAGTTCCTGCCCATCGTAATTTTACTATAACTTTTGATGCTTCTAAATATTCTGCTGCAGAGAAAAAGCAATTATTTATAGCTAGGTTTAATAGCAAAATGCAACCTATACACGCAACCACATATAAAAGAGGAAATACCTTTACAACTAGAACAAAAAACCTAGGAACTTACACCTTAGCAAAAGACACTGTTGCACCTGTAATTACTCCTAAAAACTTTAAAGACAAGCAGTGGCTTAATAATTACAAATATTTAAGCTTAAAAATTGTTGATGATTTAAGCGGAATAGACACATACAACGCTTATTTAAATGGTGAATGGATTTTAATGAGTTACGAGTATAAAACAAATACAATTACTTATGATTTTGATGATAAAATTCTAAATAAAAAAGAATGCAACTTAAAAGTGGTTGTAACAGATAACGTTGGCAATTCTACTACGTATGAATCTACTTTCTTTAGAAAATAAATAATTTTGAAATGTACTGTATACTTCTTTATAATTACACTTTTAAGTTCTTTTAATTTATTATTAGGACAAACAGCTACAATTACCGGTGTTGTATTTACAGAAAATAATAAACCTCTAGAAAACGTAAACATAAAAACAGAAACTAAAGGAGCCGTTAGCAATAGTAACGGCTTTTTTGCTTTAGAAGTTTCCGCAAACACAGAAATAACAATTACATTTTCTCATATAGGTTACAAAAACGTAGTTGTTAAAAACCTAATTCTTAACAACGCAGAAAGTTACGAGCTATACCCTGTTTTACAAACTACAACAGAACAAATAACCGAGGTTGTTATTACTGCCAACGGAGAAAGAAAAACACCTAACTTAACTACAATTTCACCCAGCATTGCTCGTAAAATTCCAGGTGCAAATGCAGGTGTAGAGAACACTCTAAAATTACTACCCAGCGTAATATCTAACAATGAGCTTAGTACACAATATGCAGTTCGCGGTGGCAATTATGACGAGAACCTTGTATATGTAAATGAAATTGAGGTGTACAGACCTTTTTTAATTAGATCTGGACAACAAGAAGGATTAAGTTTTGTTAATACGAACCTTACGCAAGAAATAAACTTTTCCGCTGGTGGTTTTCAAGCAAAATACGGAGATAAACTTTCTTCTGTTTTAGACATCACCTATAAAAAACCTATCAGTTTTTATGGCACGGTAAACCTTAGTTTTTTAGGTGCAGATTTAGCGCTAGAGACAGCATCAAAAAATAAAAAACTTACCACAATTTCTGGCGCTAGATACAGAGATAACAACTTATTTTTGAACAGCAAACAAACAACTGCAAATTACAAACCTACTTTTTTTGATCTACAAACGTATGCTATGTATAAATTTTCAGACAGGTTTCATCTAAACTTTTTAGGTAGTGCTTCTCTAAATAATTATACAAACGAACCACAAACTAGACAAACAAATTTTGGCACATTAAACAACCCTAAATCACTTACTGTATACTATAACGGACAAGAAAAAAATAAATTTAATACTGTATTAGGAGCATTAAAAGCAGAGTATTTTGCGAATAAAAATTTAAGCTTAAAGTTAATTTCATCACTATACCACACTACAGAAGAAGAATACTCTGATGTTTACGCACAATATGCTATTGGAGGTGTAAATACAGATTTAAGCAGTGATTCTTTTGGCAACGCTACTACACCTAAAATACTAGGATCACAGTTTAAGCGCACAAGAAACGATTTAGACGCATTGTTATTTAACATACAACACAAAGGAAAATACAGTAAAAATAAAACTACCATAGAATGGGGAATTGGTTACAAGTTTGAAAACATTCGTGATCAACTAAGGGAATCTGAATTTATAGATTCCGCCGGATACTTTATAAGACCTCCTTTAAAAGAGTTTCAAAATAATGAACCATATGCACCTAATACATCTCCCTTAGTAGCCTACTCTAGTTTGTTTGCTAAAAATAATGTTACCATTAACAAGTTAAACTCTTATGTACAGTTTAGCAAGCAGACTAATTACAAAAGCAATGCATTATACTACAATTTAGGAATACGTTTTCAGTATTGGAATGTAAACTCGGCCCCAAATAGCAATTCTTATGTAATAGTAAGTCCAAGAGCACAGTTTGCATTAAAACCTAATTGGAAAAAAGATATGCTTTTTAAAGCATCTATAGGAGTTTACCAACAAGCACCTTTTTACAGAGAGCTAAGAGATACAAACGGTACAGTACAAACCAATGTTAAAGCGCAAAAAGCAATACATTATGTATTAGGGAATGACTATAGTTTTCTACTATGGAAGAGACCATTCTCCTTAAAAACAGAAGCATACTATAAAAACATTGGTAATGTTAACGCCTATACATTAGAAGATGTACGTATACGCTATTTGGCAAACAATAATAGTACTGCATATGTATATGGTTTAGAGACTAGACTAAACGGAGCTTTTGTACCTGGAACAGAGTCTTGGGTTAGTATTGGTTTTTTAAAGACCGAAGAAAATCAAAATAACAAAGGTTATATAGCAAGGCCAACAGATCAACGTTTTAAACTAGGAGTTTTGTTTCAGGATTACTTACCAACAAACCCTAACGTAAAAATGTATTTAAACCTAGTTTACAACACTGGTTTACCCGGCGGATCACCAAATTATGCCGATCCTTATAAATATAACAATAGATTAAAAGATTATAAGCGTGCAGATTTAGGAATTTCATATATTTTTGCAGACAGAAACTCGGACACCAAAAAAGGTTGGTTACGCAGGTTTAAAAATTTTACTGTAGGAGCAGAAATTTTTAATCTTTTTAACACACAAAATGCAATTACCAATACTTGGGTTAGAGACGCAGATAGCAAACAGCAATATGCAGTTCCTAATTATATGACAAGTAGAGTTTTAAATTTAAAAATAGGAATGCAATTTTAGATACTAAAAATGAAAAAAATATTACCCTTAATACTTCTATTATCTTTTTGTACAATACAAGCACAGAAAAACATTTACGAAAATCAGCATTTTGACGCTATAAGTAAAGATCACAAAGTACTAGCTGTTATACCTTTTTTAGCTAATTTGGAGTTAAAAGACAATATTACAAATGAAGAACTTACAAAATTAGAACAAAAAGAAGGCTACGCAGTACAGAACGCTTTAGAATCTTACTTTTTAAGAGGTAAGAAAAAGAAAAAATACGCTGTAGAATTTCAAAACGTAAAAAATACAAATGCATTATTAGCAAAACATAACATTACGTTTAAAAATATAGATATACACACTACAAAAGAACTTTCTAAAATATTAAATGTAGATGGTATTATTAGTGGTAATATAGATTTAAATGTTTTATTATCTGATGGTGTCTCTACAGACTTTAACTTTTTTGACTATTTTGATGGTAATGCAAATTACGGTCGTATTGGTATAAAAGTTAGTGATGGCGACACAGGAAAATTACTTTGGAAATACGAAAAGGAAATTAACAAGAAGACTGGCAAAAACACCATTGACCTAATAGATGGTATGATGAAGAAAGCTGCTCGTAAATTTCCTTATGATAAAGAAAGAACTAAAAAGAGTAAAAAAGACTAACTCTCTATAAACTCTTTTAGTACTTGTATTGTATAATCTAACTCTTGTTTTGTATTAAACTTAGAGAAAGAAAAACGCATAGATGGTTTTTGTAAATCCTCAGCAGATAATACTTCTGTTAATACGTGAGACCCCATACTGCTTCCAGATTGACAAGCACTACCTTTAGAGCACGCAATACCTTTTAAATCTAAATGAAATAAAAGCATTAAAGCTTTTTTCTCATCTACAGGTAAATTAACATTTACCAATGTATATGTACTTTTATCTATATCTCCAGAAAGACCATTAAACTTAACACCTGGAACTTCTACTTGTATTTTATCAATAAAATATTGCTTTAAATCAGTAACATAAGCTTTTTCTTTAGCTAAGTTTTCATAAGACGTTACAAAAGCCTCTTCTAAACCAACAATATTATGGTATGGCTCAGTACCAGCTCTAAAACCACGCTCTTGAGAACCCCCAAAAATAAGTGGCTTAATAATTTTATCTCTTTTAATAAAAGCAAAACCAATACCTTTTGGTCCGTGAAATTTATGCGCTGCGGCAGTTAAAAAATCTATTGGTGTTTTTTGTACATCCCACTCATAATGACCAACAGACTGTACTGTGTCTGAATGAAAAAGAGCACCATACTCTTTACACAAAGCACAAACAGCATCTATATCTAATTTGTTTCCTATTTCATTATTAACGTGCATAAGACTTACTATTTTTTTAGTATCGTCTTGTGCTAATAATACTTTTAAATGGTCTAAGTCTGGGTTGCCATTGGCATCTAAATTTACATAATGCAATGCAACACCGTATTCCTTTTCTAATTCTTCAACGGTATGTAAAACTGCATGATGTTCTATTTTTGATGTTATAACTGTACGTACACCTAAATCCCTAACAGCACCACGCAATACCATATTATCTGCTTCTGTACCACCAGAAGTAAAAATAATTTCGGATGGATGGGCATTTAAGTATTTAGCAATTGTTTTACGTGTTTTTTCTATTGCAGTTTTAGCTGTTCTACCAAAACTATGTGTAGAAGATGGGTTCCCGTAACATTCTCCTAAAGCGTCTTGCATTTTTGCAATAACTTCTTCTCTTACCTGTGTTGTAGCTGCGCTATCTAAATAAACTTTTTGCATCAGAATTTATCAAAAATTATAATCCCCCAAAAATAGGGGATTTAAAATTAAATAAATCTAAAAAACGTTAAAATCTATATCTAATCAAAAGAAAAACTTTTACATTTGGAGTATGAAGAAATTTTTCCTTTTTAGCTCGCTTTTTACCTTATTATCTTGTAGTGATGGTGACTTGCAAATTGAAACTTTAGATTTTAGCGCTGTAACAGCCCAAAACTGCGGTACACTTACAGTAGATACAGAATTGTTTTTTAAAATAAATGATAATGAAACTCTAATTCTAAACTTACAAGATGGCGTTTTAAAGAATGAAGTTTCTACTGAAGAAATAACAAGTGCAATACCAGAATCATCTCAGTTAACATACCGCACCTTTTCTGGAACTGTAACAAGTAGTTATTTTTGTGATTCTCCACCACCTGCTACACCTTCAGTTTTAGAGGAAATTGAAGCAGCTGAAGGAATAGTAACAATCTCTACAGTTGCTGGTGAAACCGAAGGAACCTTTGTACACACTATAAAACTTAGCAATGTTACCCTACTTAATAATGATGATACACGTATTACAGATTTAAATATTGAAGATTTTGCAGTGATAACAACTACAATTGCTCAATAGTATTTTTTAACTCTGATAAATATAAACTTCTGTAGCGCCTAGTCCGTATTTTTGGTAATCTGCATCATAAAACTTTAAGTTATCGTATTTATTAAAAAGATAATGTAACTCTTCTTTTAATACACCCTCCCCTACTCCATGGATAAATACAATTTTTTGTATTCTTTTCTGAATAGCAAAGTTTAGCTTATGTTTAGCTGTCTCTAGTTGCAAATTAAGCATATCAAAATTACCCATTCCTTTACTAGATTTTACTAGTTGGTTAATGTGTAAGTCTACTTCCATTTTAGGAACATTTCGTTCTTTAGCCTTAACTACCGGTCTATTTTTACGCTTTGGCTGTTCTTTTTCTTGCTTAATTTTAGCAACTTCGTAATTAGAGACTCTAATTGTATCATTACTGGGCTTCTTAATTAATTCTTTAGAAGCATAAGAGATATAAAAACCCATATCTGTCTCTATAGTAATAGTATCACCCACAATCGCGGTTACAACACCCAAAAGAGTATCATCTAAAACTTCTACATTATCACCTACACTAAACTTTTTCATACCAAGATATTACATCTTTTATTTTTAAATTTTAAAAAATAACTAAGACGTTTATTTTCATTCAACAAAAATAGTAGTATTTTTCCGTTTCAAAAATAGAATACAAGCCTAAATGCCATTACCTAGCCTAGATTTTAACATTAACGAATATATGCTTCCTTGTATGAACAAGAAGTTGTTAGGCGTAGATTGTCCTGGATGTGGCATACAAAGATCATTAGCTTTAATATTACAAGGAGATTTTGCTGCTGCATTTAATATGTACCCTGCAATTTATACTTTACTATTACTTATGGGCTTTGTTGGCGTAAACTATTTTTACAAAATAAAATTTGCTAGTAAAATAATAACCGCTTTGGCCATTATTAATGTAATATTAATTTTGACTAACTATTTATATAAATTTATTTAACCAATCTTTTAAAATTATGGAACAAGAAAAATTACCGAATGGAACAATGATTATAGTACTTGGTATACTAGGATACTTATGTTGTTGTTTAGCAGGTCTAGGTATTATACCTTCTGCTATTGCATATTTTATGGCAACTAAAGCCGAAAAAATTTATGCAGAAAACCCAGAAGGGTATGACAATGCAGGTCAAATTAAAACAGGTAAAATTGTAGCATTAATAGCTGTTATTTTAAACGTATTAGTTATGATTAGATGGATTTACGTTTTCGCAACTGGAGGTATGGAAGCTATACAAGAAGCTATAAGCCAAATTCAGGAAGGAATGGATGCTGCTCAATAATTAGAGATTTAGAGATATGAAAGAAGAATTACCAGGTGCTAGTAGCGCCTTAACAATGGGAATATTAAGTATTGTATTAACACTTTTTTGTTGTGGACCTTTTGGTGCTATATTTTCATTCATTGGTTTTGCAAAAGCTAAATCTGCAAAAAAACTATTTGAAGAAAATCCAGACAAATATATAAGCGTAGATAGTGCCAATACTGGTAGAATACTATCTATAGTTGGCTTAATACTAGCTTGTTTATTACTTTTATGTATCTTATTATTTTTAGCTCCTATACTTGCTTTTATTGGTATGGCGGGCTATGAAAGCACACAATATCAATACTAAACTCATTTTCTTTAGAGTATAAAAAAATCCCAAAACATATGTTTTGGGATTTTTTAGTATATATCTTATTTAGTTTAGTTAGCTACTTCGCTAATAAATTTTAATCGGTATAAACGTAATTCTTCATCTTCATAATCACCATCAAACTCTTCTATAGCTGTTTCTATACTATCAGACTCTGCTTCTAAAAAATACTCATGTATCTCTTCTTGTTGGTCTTCATCTAAGGTTTCGTCTACCCAATATGTAATATTAAGCTTAGTTCCACTGTAAACTATCTGTTCCATCTCTTTTATTAACTCTGGCAACTCTATACCTTTTGCACTAGCAATATCTGTTAATGGTAACTTACGGTCTACGTTCTGTATTATATATAGTTTTAAAGCTGAATTTGCCCCAGTACTTTTTACAACTAAATCGTCTGGACGTGTAATATTATTATCATCTACATATTTAGTAATAAGCGCTAAAAATGGTTTTCCGTATTTTTTAGCTTTACCCTCACCTACACCGTGTATATTTAGCATATCCTCCATACTAATAGGATACTTAAGCGCCATATCTTCTATAGACGGGTCCTGAAAAACTACAAACGGAGGCACTCCGTGTTTTTTAGCCTCTGCCTTTCTTAACTGCTTTAATAACTGAGACAGCTCTTTATCTGCGACACCACCAGAACTTTTAGCGGCACTTACAATAGCATCGTCATTTTCTTGACTATATACATGGTCTTTTGTCATTAAAAATGATGTTGGCTTTTTTACAAATTCTGCCCCTAATGGAGTAGCACGCAAAATACCATATTGTTCTATTTCTTTTCTTAAATAACCCGCTACTAATGTTTGGCGTATTAAAGCCATCCAATAACCTGCATCTTTGTCTTTACCTATACCAAAGAAAGGTTTTTCATCTGTTTTATGAGATGATATTAATGCGTTCTTTTTACCTATTAAAGTATTTACTATTTCTTTAGACTTAAATTTTTCCATTGTTCCCTGAACAACACTAATAAGTTTAACCACATTTTCTTTGGCTTCTACTTTTTCTTTAGGTGTACGGGTATTGTCGTCCATATCTGCACCTTCACCATTTACCTCGTCAAAATCTTCTCCAAAATAATGAAGTATAAATTTTCTACGAGACATAGATGTTTCTGCAAAACCAACAACTTCTTGTAAGAGCGCATTACCAATTTCTTGCTCTGCAACTGGCTTACCAGACATAAATTTTTCTAACTTTTCTATATCTTTATAAGAGTAAAAAGCCAAACAATGGCCCTCACCACCATCTCTACCTGCTCTACCAGTTTCTTGGTAATAACTCTCTAAACTTTTTGGAATATCGTTATGTATTACAAAACGTACATCTGGCTTATCTATTCCCATACCAAAAGCAATTGTTGCAACAACAACATCTACCTCTTCCATTAAAAACATATCTTGGTAACGAGACCTTGTTTTTGCATCAAAACCAGCGTGATAAGGAACTGCACTTATACCGTTTACTTGCAATACTTGTGCTAATGCTTCAACTTTTTTACGACTTAAACAATAAATAATTCCAGATTTACCTACATTTTGCTTTACAAAACGAATTATATCTGCTTCTATATTTTGAGTTTTTGGTCGTACTTCATAAAATAAATTAGGTCTATTAAACGATGCTTTAAAAAGTTTAGCATCAGTAATACCTAAATTTTTTACAATATCTTCTTGTACCTTTGGTGTTGCTGTTGCTGTTAAACCTATCATAGGAATATTGTCTCCTAACCTACCAACAATAGCTTTTAGGTTACGGTATTCAGGTCTAAAATCGTGCCCCCACTCAGAAATACAATGCGCTTCATCTACTGCTACAAAAGAAATTTTAACAGAGCGTAAAAACTCTACATACTCCTCTTTTATTAAAGATTCCGGAGCCACATAAAGCATTTTAGTTACACCACTTAAAATATCTTCTTTAACTTCTTTTACTTGGGTTTTTGTTAAAGATGAATTTAAAACGTGAGCAACACCATAGTCTGGCGATATACCACGTATGGCATCTACCTGGTTCTTCATCAAAGCAATTAAAGGAGAAACCACAATAGCAGTACCTTCTTGCATAAGTGCAGGCAATTGGTAGCAGAGAGACTTTCCTCCACCAGTTGGCATTATAACAAAAGTATTATTACCCTGAAGCAAGTTATTGATAACACCTTCTTGAAGACCTTTAAACTTATTAAAGCCAAAAAACTTCTTTAGGGAAGCATGCAAATCAATTTTAGAATGACTCATAGTATATTATAGAGATTGTACGTATTGTTTAAATAAAATAAATTTCAAGATACTCAAATTTTAGGAAATCGTACAAAATTTAAAGCAATTTTAATTTCCATCAATTTACAGCATCACATAAAAATAAGTTTATGTAATTTTGTATTCTTAAAGATAATACATCTTTTTTAAAACAGAACATATAATTTAAGATTACATTGAGCAACTCCAAAACAATTCTAGATATTGCAAAGCGTACAATTTCTATAGAAGCTGAAGCTATTAAACATTTATCGACCTTATTAGACGCAAATTTTGTAGATGCAGTAAATAGCATTTACAATTCTAAAGGAAGATTAATTATTTCTGGTATTGGTAAAAGCGCCATTATAGCACAGAAAATAGTTGCTACTTTAAATTCTACCGGTACTCCATCTATATTTATGCACGCAGCAGATGCTATACACGGCGACCTTGGCACTGTATTAGATGACGATGTTGTTATTTGTATCTCTAAAAGTGGTAATACACCAGAAATTAAAGTTTTGGTGCCACTTATAAAAAGAGGAGGTAATATTTTAATAGGAATGACTGGTAATACAGATTCTTTTTTAGCACAACAATCTAACTACGTATTAAATACTTATGTAGAAAAAGAAGCGTGTCCTAATAATTTAGCTCCTACAACTAGTACAACGGCACAACTGGTTATAGGTGATGCAATTGCAGTATCTCTTTTAGAGCTAAAAAGATTTACAAGTAAAGATTTTGCTAAATACCACCCAGGTGGCGCATTAGGAAAAAAATTATATTTACGTGTAAACGATATTGTAAACAACAACCAGAAACCAGAAGTTACCGCAGACACGCCTGTAAAACAGGTAATTATAGAGATATCTGAAAAAATGTTAGGTGCTACTGCTGTTTTAGAGGGGAATAAAGTTGTAGGTATTATTACTGATGGTGATATTAGACGTATGCTAAACAAGCACGATAATATTGGTAATTTAACAGCTAAAGACATTATGTCTAAAAACCCTAAGACAGTAGATACAGATGTTTTAGCTGTAGATGCCTTAGAATTAATGCAACAACAAGGAATATCACAATTAGTTGCTGTAAGCGACTCTAATTATGTTGGTTTAGTACATTTGCATAACTTAGTAAACGAAGGCATTTTATAATGGCAAAAAATAAGAAGAGTCCGGACGAAATGTCCTTTTTAGACCATTTAGAAGAATTAAGATGGCACTTAATTAGATCTACATTAGCAGTAGTTATTATTGGTTGTGTTGCTTTTGCTATGAAAGAATTTATTTTTGACACAGTCTTATTAGGGCCTAAAAAAATGGATTTTCCAACCTATAAATTCTTTTGCTATATAGCTACATATCTAGGTATGGAATCTAGTTTTTGTGCCGAATCACTTCCATTTACCATACAAAGTAGAACTATGGCTGGGCAATTTTCTGCTCACATATGGACATCTGTTTGGGCAGGTTTTATAATTGGTTTTCCTTATATTTTATATGAAATGTGGCGTTTTATTAGCCCAGGTTTGTATGAAAAAGAACGTAACAACTCTAAAGGATTTATTTTTGCTGCATCATTCTTATTTTTCTCTGGTGTACTTTTTGGTTACTATATTGTAACCCCTTTCTCTATTAACTTTTTAGGTACATACCAAGTTAGTAAGGAAGTTTTAAACGAATTTGATTTGAGCTCCTTTATATCTACCGTAAAAGCATCTGTTATTGCCTGCGGTATAATGTTTGAGCTACCTATAATTATATACTTTTTAACAAAAGTAGGTTTGGTTACTCCAGAAGTGTTAAAGAAACACAGAAAAATAGCTTTGGTAGTTGTATTAATAGTATCTGCTGTTATTACCCCACCAGATGTTGCTAGTCAAATTGTAGTAACAATACCAGTTCTAATACTATATCAAATTAGTATTTATATTTCTAGAAGAGTATTAAAAAAAGAAGCCAAAAAATTAGGTAAGAATGTCACAAAATCCAGTTAAAGAGTTTAACGATTATCGTTCTAAGATGAATGATAAGATAGTAGCCGATAAAAATAAGGTTATTAATAGAATATTTAATCTAGACACAAATGCATACAGCAAAGGTGCCTTAGATGTTAAGACTAAAGAACTACTAGGTTTAGTAGCCTCTGCAGTTTTACGTTGTGATGATTGCGTTAAATATCATTTAGAAAGTTCGCACAGAGAAGGTGCAAACAAAGAAGAAATTATGGAAACCTTAAGTATTGCAACGCTTGTTGGTGGTAGTATTGTTATACCACATTTAAGACGTGCACATGAGTACTGGGAAGCTATAGAAGCAAACCACGAAGGTTAAAAAAACCGTAAATCTTCTCTGTTAATAAAAGAATAACTTAGATTTGGATATTCTATGGAAAAAATGAAGCTTAGTGCAGACAATATTATGAAGTCCTACAAAGGACGTCAAGTAGTTAAAGGCATATCTCTAGAGGTTAACCAAGGAGAAATTGTTGGACTATTAGGCCCTAATGGTGCAGGTAAAACAACATCTTTTTATATGATTGTTGGACTTGTTAAGCCAAATGGTGGTAATATTTACTTAAATGATAAAAATATTACGCAGTTTCCAATGTACAAAAGAGCACAGAACGGAATTGGATATTTAGCACAAGAAGCCTCAGTTTTTCGAAAACTAACAATTGAAAAAAATATTTTAAGTGTACTACAGCTTACAAAATTGAGCAAAAAAGAGCAACATATGAAAATGGAGTCTCTTATTGAAGAATTTAGCTTAGGACACATACGTAAAAACAGAGGAGATTTACTTTCTGGTGGGGAGCGTAGACGTACAGAGATTGCACGTGCACTTGCTACAGATCCAAAATTTATACTATTAGATGAGCCTTTTGCAGGGGTAGATCCTGTTGCTGTAGAAGACATACAGCGTATTGTAGCTCAACTAAAAAACAAAAACATAGGCATACTTATTACCGACCATAACGTACAAGAAACACTTGCTATTACAGAGCGATCTTATTTAATGTTTGAAGGTGGTATTTTAAAATCTGGAGAACCTGAAGAATTAGCTGCAGATGAAATGGTAAGACAGGTATATCTAGGTCAAAACTTTGAGCTACGTAAAACTAAGTTAGACTTTTAAAAACCTATTTAATTACCTAAGCCTTAGCTGTTCCGTTTCCTAATTTACTTACTACAGAAAGTAATATATATAAAATTATTATTACTGGCACTGCTAAGTATTTTAAGGTTACCAAAAACACGATACACAAAATTAAAAAGATATAGCGTATAGCATTGTCTTTAAAATTCCACGTTTTAAATTTTAAGGCAAATAAAGGCAAACTACTGTTTAGCAAATAAGTACTTAATACTGTTAACCCTATTAAAAACCATTGGTTTAAAATAATGCTATTTAAAAAATCGTTATTTTGATACAGTAAAATTAATGGCATTGCTATAATTAACAATGCGTTTGCTGGTGTTGGCAAACCAATAAAAGATTCAGTTTGGTTTTCATCAATATTAAATTTAGCTAACCTATAACAAGATCCTAAAGTTATCAAAAAACCTAAAAACGGAATTAGAGAAGAAAAATTAAATCCTGAAAATTGCATTTCACCTGCAAACATTCCAGAACTCCAACCACCAGTAGTAGCCATTAACAACAGCTTATACATTACCAATCCTGGCACTACTCCACTTGTTACCATATCTGCTAAAGAATCTAGCTGCAATCCTAATTCACTTTTTACATTTAGCATACGAGCTGCAAAACCATCAAAAAAGTCAAAAAATATACCTAAAAAAACAAATAACGCAACCATCTCAAAAAGACCGTGTACAGCAAAAAGAACAGCTAAACAGCCACAGAATAAATTTAATAATGTAATTAGGTTAGGTATATGCTTTTTCATTTGTATACTAATTTAGGTAAACGTTATACTAAACAAACTTTACAAGATAATATAGCCTGTTAGTTTTCGTAAAAATAGTATTTCTTTAAAAATTACAGCTTAAAAAGCTGCTTTTTTAAAAAGCATAGGTCTGTTCTGCTATTTTGTTCGATATTTGTTCTTCCTAAAATCAATAAAATTGAAAAATTACATTAAAACAATCATTTTTATATTTCTATTGGGTAGTTATAGTATTGTTTTTTCTCAAAACAATACTATTTCTAAAAATGCACAAATTAGCATTTTAACCTGTGGTTCTGGAAGCGAACTCTATTCTACTTTTGGCCATAGTGCCATTAGAATTTGGGATCCAGTTACTAGAACAGACAATATATACAACTATGGTATTTTCGATTTTAATGCACCTAATTTTTATTTAAATTTTGTAAAAGGAAAACTACTGTTTAAGGTTAACAAACAAGATTTTTCAAGGTTTTTATACGAGTATCAATATGACAAAAGGTCTGTTAAAGAACAGGTCTTGAACCTTAATTATACTCAAAAAGAACAACTATACAATTATTTAGAAAAAAACGTAAAGCCAGAAAATAGAGATTATTTATATGATTACCTATACAACAACTGCGCAACTAAAATAATAGGTGTTTTAAATTCTTCCTTAGGAAAGGATTTAAGTTTAAAAGAAGATCACTTAACAGAAAAATATACGTTTAGACAATTGTTAGATCAAAAACTAACAACAAACACTTGGTCAAGTTTTGGCATAGATTTAGCTCTAGGTTCAAGAATAGATAAAAAGGCAACAGCATTACAGCATACTTTTTTACCAGATTACGTATGGTCGCAACTAGAGAATAGTACTATTAAAGGAGAACCTTTGGTATTGTCTAACAGGTCTATATTAAAAGAAGAAGTAAAAGTAAAAAGCATTAATTTTTTGGTTACGCCATTCTTTTGGGTTTTTCTACTCCTTGCAGTAGTTTTATTTATAACTTATATGGATTTTAAAAATCATTTATGGTCTAAATGGTTAGACGGCATTTTACTTTTTGTTACCGGCATTTCAGGCTTAGTATTAACGCTACTATGGTTTGCTACAGACCATACTGCAACTGCTAACAACTATAATTTACTGTGGGTTGTTCCTTTTAACTTGGTGGCTCTTTATTTTATTTTTCGCAAAAAAGATTCAGCCTTAATAATACACAAATACAGTATATTTTTACTTATATTATTACTAGTAGTACCAATTATACAATTAACAGGAGTTCAAAAATTTCATCCTGCATTTATACCTGTATTACTATCACTTGCCATTAGATATATTTTTATATGGTACAAAACAAAAAATAACAAAAACTAGCAAATGAACCTACTTACGGTTGAAAACATATCAAAATCTTACGGAGAACACGCTCTATTTTCAGACATTTCTTTTGGCGTTAACAAAGATCAAAAAATTGCCTTAATAGCTAAAAATGGAAGTGGAAAAACCTCTATACTAAATATATTGTCTGGAAAAGATACTCCAGATAGCGGACAAGTGAATTACAGAAAAGGGGTTAGAGTTTCATTTTTAGAGCAAGAGCCTAATATGAATCCTGACTTAACTATTGAAGAAACCATTTTTGCCTCTGACAACGAGATTTTAACAGTTATTTCTAATTATGAAAAAGCGTTAGCTAACCCAGAAGATGCAGATAAATATCAATTAGCTTTTGATGCTATGGATAGGTTTGAGGCTTGGGATTTTGAAACACAATACAAGCAAATTTTATCAAAACTTAAGTTAGATGATGTTAGCTTAAATGTTGGTTTACTTTCTGGTGGACAAAAAAAGCGTTTAGCTATGGCAGACGCACTTATAAACAAACCAGATTTATTAATTTTAGATGAACCTACCAACCACTTGGATCTAGAGATGATAGAGTGGTTAGAAGAATATTTTGCTAAAGAAAATATTACCCTTTTTATGGTTACCCATGACCGTTACTTTTTAGAACGTGTCTGTAACGAAATTATAGAGCTAGATAACAACACTCTTTACCCATACAAAGGCAATTACTCTTATTATTTAGAAAAAAAAGAAGCACGTATTACACAAGAGGCTGTAGAGCAACATAAATCTAAACTTTTATATAAAAAAGAATTAGGTTGGATGCGTAAACAACCTAAAGCACGTACAACAAAATCTAAATCTAGAATTGACGATTTTAACGATATTAAAGCCAAAGCTCAACAACGCAGACAAGAACACAAAGTTGAGTTAGAAATTAATATGGAACGTATGGGTAGTAAAATTATGGAGCTTGTAAAAATCTCTAAAGCATACCCAAACAAGCCTATTTTAGACAAATACGAATACAACTTTTTAAAAGGAGAACGCATAGGTATCATTGGCAAAAATGGAACCGGGAAATCTACGTTTCTAAACATATTAACCGGCACAGACCAACCAGATAGCGGTAAAGTAATTGTTGGTGAAACAATTAAATTTGGTTATTATACACAAAAAGGTATCAAAATAAAAGAAGGTCAGAAAGTTATAGATGTTATACGTGAGTTTGGAGATTATATTCCGCTTAAAAAAGGACATCAAATTTCTGCTCAACAATTATTAGAACGCTTTTTGTTTGATAGAAAAAAACAATACGATTTTGTTGAAAAACTAAGTGGTGGCGAGCGTAAAAGACTGTACTTATGTACCATTCTTATACAAAACCCTAATTTTCTTATTCTAGATGAACCTACAAACGATTTAGACATTGTAACATTAAATGTTTTAGAAAGTTTTTTAATGGATTTTCCAGGTTGTCTATTGGTGGTATCTCATGATAGGTATTTTATGGATAAGATAGTAGATCACTTACTTGTTTTTAGAGGCAATGCTGTTATTGAAGATTTCCCTGGAAACTATTCGGACTTTAGATCTTATGAAGATAGTGTTGTTATAGAAAACAGAGAAACCAAAGAAAAGGAAGTTAAAGCAGATAAAAAGTCTTGGAAAACTGAAACCAAAACGAATAAACTCTCTTTTGAAGAACAAAAAGAATACAACAATATAGAAAACAAGATTAAAAAACTAGAAGAGAAAAAAGTAACATTACAAAATAAATTCTCTGATGCTAGTCTTAGTGGTGAAGAGATAGATAAACTATCTAAAGACTTACAAGAAGTTATAGACGAGATTGAAACAAAAACAGAGCGTTGGTTTCAGCTTTCTGCTATTGTAGAAGGTTAATTGTTTTTTAGTATGTTTCAATTTATTGCACATCTACGTTTTTTTGCAAAAGCAACTAATCAACATGGCGTACACTCTCCTTTTATATACAATTACGTAACAAAGTGTTTGTATATAAAGGGAAAGTTACATCAACAAAAAAACAAAAATGTTTTATTAAAGAGTATTGCTTACTTTAATCCTGAAACAGCTTTTATAGCTTCAGAAGACATTAAAAAAATAATACAAAAAGTAAAAACAAAGCTTAATTTTACGAGTAGCACTGTTGACTTAGCTTGTTTAGAACTACCCAACCTAAAAGAGTTTAATACTATAAAGTATCATAATAACACTATGGTTTTTATAGACAAAATTTATACAAACAAGGAGTCTTTAGAAGCTTGGGAACAGATAAAAAAATTAAAAAAAGTTACAGTAACCGTAGACTTATTCTATTGCGCTATTGTCTTTTTTAGAAAAGAACAAGCAAAAGAACATTTTAAAATTAGAATATAATACTGTATTTTTAAATTCAGAATATACTTATAATGGACAATACTATTTTTATAATTGGCGGTATAGCACTTGTATTATTTTTAGTCATAAATCTTAGAAATAAGAAAAAAACTAAAGATAGAAAGTCGCGTAAATTTATGGACAACTATAAACGTAAAGAATAATTAGTTTAGAGATTAAATAAGAAAATTATAAAAAGCCAATGAAAATATATACAAAGACAGGAGACAAAGGCACTACTGCCCTATTTGGTGGTACTAGAGTACCTAAGCATCATTTACGTATAGAATCTTATGGTACTATAGATGAGCTTAACTCTTGGATGGGGCTAATACGCGATCAAGAAATACACAACCATTATAAAGATATTATTGCTACTATACAAGATAAACTATTTACCGTTGGTGCTGTTTTAGCAACAGATCCTGATAAAATGGTATTAAAAAATGGAAAAGAGCGTTTAAATATTGAAAAAATTAGCAATGCAGATATAGAATTGCTAGAGATAGAGATGGATAAAATGAATGAAGCATTGCCACAAATGACACATTTTATTTTACCAGGAGGACACACAACCGTGTCATACTGTCATATAGCACGCACAGTTTGTCGTAGAGCAGAACGTTTAGCATCTCATTTAAACGAAAATGAACCTTTTGAAGCAAATGTTTTGTCATTTATCAATAGATTATCCGACTATCTATTTGTATTGGCTAGAAAATTATCAAAAGATTTGGATGCAAATGAAATAAAATGGATTCCAGAGAAAAAAGACTAATATTTCTATTTTTTTTACGTTATCAACATATTGAATATCAACTATTTTAAAAAAATAAATTAAAAAAGTTAAAAAAAGCTTGCTTTTGTTGTCTAAAAATTTATTTTTGCAAAAAATTAAAATTAACTATTACCATGTATTGGACATTAGAACTAGCATCTTACTTAAGTGATGCGCCTTGGCCAGCAACCAAAGATGAATTAATAGATTACGCAATTAGAACTGGTGCACCTTTAGAAGTTGTAGAGAATTTACAGTCTATGGAAGAAGAAGGCGGAGAAATCTATGAGTCTATTGAAGAAATTTGGCCAGACTACCCAACAGAAGAAGATTACCTCTGGAATGAGGATGAGTATTAAATAACAGAATTACATTAAAAAAGTCTCCTTGGAGGCTTTTTTTTTATGTAATTTTGGCAGACGCCGAGTGGTATTTCCTTGTTTTTAAAAACTGGAATACCTTTTGCGTAAGAAAATACATTCCGCAGTTTTACGGAACATTAATCTAAATAGTTATGTCTGTTTATCCTTAGACAGCAAACTTTATAAATTACATAATATATGAGTTTCATTAATTCCGTGCTAAAGGCCTTTGTTGGTGATAAAGCCAAAAAAGATGTTAAGCAACTACAGCCTTTAGTTGACCAAATTAAAGCGTTTGAGCAAAGTTTAGAAGCAATTAGTTTAGATGAACTAAGGGCAAAAACTGTAACGTTTAAAGAAAAGTTACAGGCTGATACTAAAGAGTTAAATGATAAAATAGATGCACTTAAGAAAGAAGTAGAAGCATCTACAGATATAGATAAGAACGAGGATATTTATACTGAAATAGACCGTTTAAAAGAAGAAGTATACAAAACATTAGAGGTTTCGTTAACAGAACTTTTACCAGAAGCTTTTGCTGTTGTAAAAGAAACTGCTAAACGTTTTACAAACAACACAACACTTACTGTTACCGCTACAGAATACGACAGACTTTTATCTGGCTCTAAAGACTACGTTTCTTTAGAAGGCGATAAAGCTCTTTGGAAAAACTCTTGGGATGCTGCTGGTAAGCAAGTAACTTGGGACATGATACATTATGATGTACAGTTAATTGGCGGTATAGCATTGCACCAAGGTAAAATTGCAGAGATGCACACTGGTGAAGGTAAAACATTAGTAGCAACACTACCTGTTTACCTAAATGCACTAACTGGTAATGGTGTTCACCTTGTAACAGTTAACGATTACCTAGCAAAAAGGGATAGTGCATGGATGGCTCCTATTTTTCAGTTTCATGGATTTACAATTGACTGTATAGACCACCACCAACCTAATTCTGATGCACGTAGAGCTGCATACAACGCAGACATTACTTATGGTACAAATAACGAATTTGGTTTTGATTATTTGCGTGATAACATGGCACATTCACCATCAGACTTAGTACAACGCCCTCAAAACTTTGCTATTGTAGATGAAGTAGATTCTGTTTTAGTTGATGACGCACGTACACCATTAATTATATCTGGTCCTGTACCAGAAGGAGATAGACATGAATTTAACGAGCTTAAACCTAAGGTTGCAGATATCGTTAAAATTCAAAAACAATATCTTACTGGTGTTTTAGCTGAAGCTAAAAAATTAATTGCTAGTGGAGATACTAAAGAAGGTGGTTTTCAATTACTACGTGTTTTCCGTGGTTTACCTAAAAATAAAGCTCTTATAAAATTCTTAAGTGAAGAAGGTATTAAGCAGTTGCTACAGAAAACAGAGAATTTCTATATGCAAGATAACAACCGTGAAATGCCTACGGTAGATGAAGAGTTGTTATTTGTTATTGATGAAAAAAATAATCAGATAGAATTAACAGATAAAGGAATTAAACACATCTCTGGAGATGTAGATAGCGATTTCTTTATAATGCCTGATATTGGTGTAGAAATTGCACAAATAGAGAATCAAAATCTTGACATAGAAAAAGAAGCTGAACTTAAGGAAGAGTTATTTAAAGATTTTTCTATTAAGAGTGAGCGTATCCATACTATGAACCAATTACTAAAAGCTTATACTCTTTTTGAAAAAGATGTAGAGTACGTAGTAATGGACAATAAAGTAATGATTGTAGATGAGCAAACAGGTCGTATTATGGACGGTCGTCGTTACTCAGACGGTTTACATCAATCTATAGAAGCTAAAGAAAATGTAAAGATCGAAGCAATGACACAAACATTTGCTACTGTTACTTTACAAAACTACTTTAGAATGTACCACAAGTTAGCAGGTATGACGGGTACAGCCATTACAGAAGCAGGTGAATTCTGGGAAATATACAAGTTAGATGTTATGGAAATACCAACTAACAGACCAATTGCCCGTGATGATAGAAACGATTTAATTTACAAAACAAAGAGAGAAAAGTACAATGCCATTATAGAAGAGGTAACAAAGCTTTCTCAATCAGGAAGACCAGTACTTATAGGTACTACATCTGTAGAAATATCAGAATTATTATCTAGAATGCTAACTATACGTAAAGTACCACATAATGTACTTAACGCTAAGTTACACAAGAGAGAAGCAGATGTTGTTGCAGAAGCAGGTAACGCTGGTATAGTAACAATTGCAACCAACATGGCAGGTCGTGGTACAGATATTAAATTATCTGATGCCGTTAAAGAAGCTGGCGGTTTAGCAATTGTAGGTACAGAAAGACATGACTCTAGACGTGTAGATAGACAGTTACGTGGTCGTGCAGGTCGTCAAGGAGATCCAGGAAGTTCTCAATTTTATGTTTCTTTAGAAGATAACCTTATGCGTTTATTTGGTTCTGATAGAGTTGCTAAGATGATGGACAGAATGGGCTTAGAAGATGGAGAAGTTATACAACATTCTATGATGACTAAGTCTATAGAACGTGCACAGAAAAAAGTTGAAGAAAATAACTTTGGAGTTCGTAAACGTTTATTAGAGTATGATGATGTTATGAACGCCCAAAGGGAGGTTATATACAAGAGAAGACGCCATGCATTACAAGGTGAACGTTTAAAGTTAGATATTGCTAATATGATTTTTGATACCTGTGAGGTAATTGCAGAAGGAAATAAAGGCGCAAATGACTTTAAGAATTTTGAATTTGAACTGATTAAGTATTTCTCTATAACATCTCCTATTTCTGAAGATGATTTTGCGAAAATGACTAGTCAGGATATTGCAAGTACCACTTACAAAGTGGTTTATGAGCACTACTTAAACAAAATGGAGCGTAATGCTGCTACTGCCCTGCCTGTTATTAAAAATGTATATGAAGATAACGGTAATAATTTTGAACGTATACAAGTACCTTTTACGGACGGAATTAAATCTTTAAATATTGTTACTAATTTAAAAGATGCTTACGAAAGTAATGGTAAGCAATTGGTAAACGATTTTGAAAAGAATATAACTCTTGCTATTGTAGATGATGCTTGGAAAACACATTTACGTAAAATGGATGAGCTTAAACAATCTGTACAATTAGCTGTTCACGAACAAAAAGATCCTCTATTAATTTATAAGTTTGAAGCTTTTGAACTTTTTAAATCTATGATAGAAAACGTAAACAAAGAGGTTGTTTCTTTCTTGTTTAAAGGAGAATTACCAACAGGTGAATCATCAGACATACAAGAAGCTAGAACTATAAGAAAGCCAAAGGTTAACTTACAGACTACTAAAGAAGAAATACCTAACAGTGATGAGCTTGCTGCACAGAATAGAGCTGCAGGCCAATCTACATCTGGTAACAATAGACCTGCTGTAACTGAAACTATTACAAGACAGAGTCCAAAAATTGGTAGAAACGATAGAGTTACAATTAAAAATGTAATGTCTGGAGATACTAAGGTTGTTAAGTTTAAACAAGCAGAGCCATTATTAACAAATGGTGAATGGGTATTAATTGAAGAATAAATACCTTAAAATATAAAATAAAAAAGCTGCTCTATAGAGCAGCTTTTTTATTTTATATACACAGTTAAAAATAACTGCTGTACAGTTATTGTGTTATTTCTTAAACCTCTTATTACGACGCACAGGAACTTTAATTGCACGTACAGATGGTTTATTGTTATGTAACAAACCAATACTAATGGCTGCTATACTTACTAAAGTTATATATATCATAATTAAACTAATTTTGCTTTATTTCCCTTTGTTACAAAAGATAACTCTTTTGTTATTTTGGCATTCTTAATTAAATACAAACGCACTACGCTATTGTTAACTGTTTTTTCTAAAATAGTAGAACTCTTTACAATTTTAGTTACCGCAACAGCAATTACCTTTTTTTGTGGCTGTCTATCAGCTTTTTGAGCTTGAACAGATAATGATACACATAAAATAAAAAATAATGTTGCTAAAGTTTTCATAACTAAGGTCTTAATTTTTATATAAAGTTAAGACGGGTAGCAACGCTCTCTTTTTCAAACTCGTTCAAAAACACTTTTTTATCGTTATACAGCAATAACTTGGATGAACTACCTAATTGTAAACCAGATAACTAACTACGTATATCTGTTAATCGGCATAATGTGCTTTTAATCGAACTAAAATACTAAACTCTTATTTATCAGTAGATTAAAATATAAACTCAATTCTAATTATTAAGCCATTTTAGACTTGCTACGCTTTGTAGAGAAGGCTAATGCGTTTTTCACCTTAGAGTTTTTAAACTTATACAAACGTGCTACTTCAGTTTCTTTGCTTAAAACTTCTTTCTTAGTTTCTGAAACTTTTACCTCTTTAGTTATTGTTTTTAATACTGGTGTAACATTAGCTTCTTGTGCTTGTGCTGCAACTCCAATAAAAAGAACGAATAATAAAGTAATAATAGTTTTCATAGTAACATTGTTTTGATACTGTAAAATTACTACCAACATAAGCCTGCAGAAATCTAAATCGCCCAAACACCCTCATTTTTCGGTATTTGACAAAAAGATAGATAAGGTGTAAAAAATCCTCGATAACGGTAAAATGAAAAAAATCTGCTAATCGGTGTTACGTGCAGTACAACTGATATTGTGTGGTGTAGAAAATAATTTTAAAAGAATAATGAGAAAAAAAATATGAAGAAAACAAAATTGAAAGCTGTACTTATTTAATTAAGCTACTTTAGACTTACTACGTTTTGTAGAGAAAGCCAACGCACTTTTAATTTTAGAATTTTTAAACTTATATAAACGTGCTACTTCTACTTTTTCTTGTAAAGCATCCTTTTTAACTTCTGTTGCTTTAACCTCTTTAGCTTCTATTTTTAAAACTGAAGTAGTTTTAGCTTCTTGTGCTTGAGCAGTAAATCCTAAAGTGATAATAAATAATAAAGAGATAATAGCTTTCATAATGTTTTTCTTTTGTTCTACAAATTTACAGACCATACAAGCCCAAAATGGACATCTGTAGTTTAGTACCGTTAAACTGTCTGTGAATGGTAATCTTATAAGTGTAGATGAAATTGACCGCTATTGGCTGACAAACAGTAAAAAACCTGTTACCGATAATTAGTGCATTTTATCTAGAAATGCTACTTATATCAACCCATAAAAAATGAAAAATGTGTTTCTCTAAAGAACTTAGAGATTTATTAAAAAGAATTAAGCTACTTTAGATTTGTTACGTTTTGTAGAGAAAGCTAATGCCTTTTTAATTTTAGAATTTTTAAACTTGTACAAACGTGCTACTTCTGCTTTTTCTTGTAAAGCATCCTTTTTAACTTCTGTTGCTTTAACCTCTTTAGTTTCAATCTTTACAACTGGAGTAACGTTAGCTTCTTGTGCCTGTGCAGATAATCCAATAAAAAGAACAAATAATAAAGTGATAATAGCTTTCATAGTAACATTGTTTTGATACTGTAAAATTACTACCAACCTTGTCCTTGTTAAATCTAAATCGCTTAAACCGACTTATTTTTCGGTGTCTGATAAAAGTATTGATGAAGTGTAAATTATCTTCGACAACGGTAAAAACACTAAAATCTACTAATCGATTTAAAGTGTATTTAAACCTATTTTCAACTACTTTATATGAAGTAAAAGATTTGGATTTGGGCAGTTTTTAGCATAAAAGGCAACATCTTTGGCACTGCAAACCCCTGGATAATCTCCTTTATTCTCCTCTATATCTACTATCAACTGAAAATGCAAATGTGGTGCGTAGCCTACATTAACATCAGCTGTACCCAAAGTACCTATAACAGATCCTTTACTGTATTCCTTACCTATATAAATGTTATCTAAGGATGAAAGCGCTAAATGACCATAAAGAGAATAAAAGTCTACACCATTTACTATGTGTTTTAAAATTATGGTTGGCCCGTAATCTCCAGTTACGGCATTATTCTTAAAACTATGTACAACTCCATTTAATGGCGCTATAACTTTAGTTCCTGCCTTAGCCCAAAAATCTACACCTAAATGTATATCTCTTGCAACCTCAACTTCTTTAGAGAAATTAGCATTTTTAGCATACAAATTTCTTTTTTCTAAATAACCACCATAAGCAACTGTACTATTAGTAGCTTCTAAAATTTTCTGAATATAAGATTCACAATCATCTGCATTTGTAATATCTACATTTTCTAACTCTTTATTAGTCGTAGATAAGTCTAATGCAACATATGTATCTGTACTATTATCTGTATCTAGAATAGAAACAAAGCCTGTAGTTATACTTTCTAATAATTTATCTATATTTTGCATAAAGCCAAAAGTTAATCTTTTCAAAAAAAGTTATACTAGTTGTAAGTATCTTTAATTGTAGGCCACTAAATTAAAAAAAGGAAGTTTATGAAAATAGCAAAAATTGCATTTGTATTATGCACTATATTAATATCTACAAGCTGTTCATCTAAAAACAAGATTAAAGATGAAGCAAAAGCTACTACAGAAACTGTAGATCAAGATTTAAGTAAATATGAAACTGCTTATTTTGCTAGTGGTTGTTTTTGGTGTGTAGAAGCCGTTTTTGAAAGTGTTAAGGGTGTTAAAGAAGTTGTTTCTGGTTACGCAGGTGGCACAGAAAAAAACCCAACTTACGAGCAAGTAGGTAGCGGAAAGAGTACACACGCAGAAGCTGTAGTTGTTTATTACAATCCTAAAGAAGTTTCTTTTGCTACTTTGGTTAAAGTATTCTTTGGCTCGCAAGACCCTACAACACTTAATCGTCAAGGACCAGATAGAGGTACTCAGTATAGATCTATTGCTTTTTATAAAAATAAGAGTGAGAAGAAAATAATAACAGATTATATTACTAAACTAACTAACGATAAGATATTTAGCAATAAAATTGTAACAGAGGTAACTGCTTTTACAACTTTTTACGAGGCAGAAGGATATCATCAAGATTACGAAAAGAAACACCCTAACAACTCGTATATTAAAAATGTATCTGTTCCTAGATTAAACAGATTTAAGAGTAAATTTCCTGATTTACTTAAGAAAAATGCTCATTAATTAGGTATTACTTTAGAACAACGTCGCTATAAGAGGCTTCTATATTTACAGACTTACTTGTATTTTTAGAAATATTATACCCTTTGTGTACTGTTATATTCTGATTTGTTGTTTTTGTTAAAGACAATGTTGCAGGTGATAATAAATTAGATGATTTACCTTTTACATATATAGAATAAGACGATTTTGGTAAAACGGCTTCTAATTCGCCACTTGTTATAGTGATGTCTAAATCTTCAAAATTTGAAGAAATAGATTTTATACGCACAGTACCAAAATCGTTTTTTATAAAAGCAGATTTTAATAAGTTCTCTATTTCTATATTAGAAGACACAGCACTTAAAGTTAATTCTCTCACTTGCTTTAAATCTACATTTTTAGCATAGCTAGTTTTAAGTTGCCCAACATTCCAATTAGTTACATAAACAGGAGAATAAGACGCATTTACATACGTCTTATCACCATTTATAGTTGTAGCTAGCAAACTTGCGTAAGACAAGTTTGCGTTAATATTAGTTGTATTCTCTGCTAGTTTTACTTTACCGTGACGTACGTCCATCTTAATTGTAGCAGACTTAGGCATTTTTATCTTAATCGTTTTTTTAATCTTTAAATTCTTTGCTTCGCCATCTAAAGAAATATAAAAGGTGTTTGGATTAGAGTAAAATGTATTTGTATTAAAATGTATTGTATCTAATTTAATGGCTTTAGATTTTATCTTTTCTGCCATAATTTTAGATTTGATCTTTATTAGTTCAGACTTTTTCTGAACCTCAGCTACCCATTTTTTTATTTCTGCTTCGTTTTTAGCTCCCATATCTTTTTGGAAGTTTTGTTGCCATTTAAGAATATATTCTTTCCCGTTTTTCTCATATTCTTCATAATCAAAATCAGCAAATTTAAAATCCTTGTCACTTAATAAAGAACTAATTACTATAGTGTCCATTTGCATATTATCTATATCAAACTGTATACTGTCTAAATCATAAGACATACGCAAAGGAAAACTAGAGCTATTAAAATGTATGGGACGCGAATTAACAAAGGTGTCTGTTTTACTATAAAATTTACTTGAGTTTCCTCCTGTAGATACACTCACCTTTTTAGAATTCCCTAGAATGTCCATTTGGTTGCGAGTAAAATATTTCTCTGCCTCTTCTTTAGACATCCCTTCTACTTCTATTGTAGCTTCAATTTGTATTACATCTTTGTTCCAAGTATCAAACTCTATGTCTGCATTGTTTGTATTTAGATCTAGTACAGCATCTTTATCAACATTAAAAACTTCTTTAAAAGTCTTTGTTTGTTTTTGCGCGTGCATATTTACACAAGTAAATAGGGTTACTACCACTAGGCTTTTATATACTAATTGTTTCATTTTTGGTGCTTTTTAATTCGTTTAACTTTTTTCTTAATTTTTGCAATAACTGTAAACGCAATTGCAGGTTGTTAATTAATGCAGATATTAATTGATCATTAGGCCCAATGGTATTTAATTCTGTATTTAGTTTTTGGTATTCTGTATGTAACTCTGCTAAGTGTAACATATAGCCATCTACCAATGCTTTGTTAGTGTCTGACACTTGTAATTGTGACAACTCTAAATTTATATGTACTTGATAATAATCTTCAATCTTTTTTAAATCTGGTGATAAGGCTCCTAACGTAATACCATCTTTTTCTTTAGCTGGTTTCTCTGTATCTACAATTGTAGTTTCTGTAGAAGTAACTTTAGTTTGCATTACATATACCATTAGAGATATGCCTAATAGTAAAATTATACTTGCAGCTACTTTATAAACAGACCAATTTATATTTTTAGATGCAAGTATACTTGCGTTTAACTTATCCTCAAACTTAGAGATATGTCCCGCTGGCATTTTATACTGTTCCTTAGCTCTTTCGGCTTCAAATAATTTTCTAAGATCCTGTCCCATATCTTTTTTCTTTTAAAAGTTCTTTTAACAAGCCTTTACCTCTTAATAATCTGGTTCTACAGGCAGATTCTGTTATGCTAAGTATATTAGATGTTTCAGAATGGTCATAACCCTCTATTAAATACAATTGAACTACGCATTTGTATTTTGTAGGTAATTGTGCAATTGCAAATTTAATTTGAGGTAGTGTAACCGTATCTTCAACCAACCAATTATCGTCCTCTACAACCCTTAAATTTGTTTCTGTCAACTCTAAATGTTTATCCTTTTTAGCTTTAATAAAATCCAAACATTTATGGACTACTATTTTTTTTAACCAAGCTCCAAAAGTAACATCGCCACTAAACTGATCTATTTTCTGAAATGCGTTTATAAAAGCTTCCTGTACCACATCTTGTGCATCGTCCTCGTTTTTTAAAAAACGCATAGCAACACAATACATACCATTACAGTACTGTTTGTAAAGCTGCATTTGAGCCTTACGGTTATTTGCCTTGCATTTGGTAATAATATCAGACGTAAACATTAATAACTTCTTGGTTTTGGTTTAGTTTGTTGTTATAAAGACGAGACAAAAAAGCAGATGTTGCAAAAACATAAATTATTTTCATTTTTCTTAGTAATCCCTATAAATTTAAAGCAATTTTACACTTTATATAAAACTCTAGTTAAAGTATAAAACAAGCAACTTCTAATTAAACAAGATTTAGTAACTTAGAAGAACAAAAACAACCACGCTATGAAAGTTATACAATGGATGATAATTACGGTAGTTGTATTAGGACTACTTACCATATTTGTTGGTATGCCTATGATGAAAGAACAGACAAAAAAATTTAGTCCTGAAGAAACTGCCTCTTATACAGAAAACGGATACAATTTAAATGTTGTTTATTGTAGTCCGGCTAAAAAAGATAGAGTCGTTTTTGGCGAATTAGTTCCCTACAATAAAGTTTGGAGAACAGGAGCTAATGAGCCTACCACATTTAAAACAGAATCCAACATAAAGGTTAACGGCAAAGAGTTACCTGCTGGCAGATACTCTCTCTGGACTAAACCAGGTAAAGAAACTTGGGATATAATTTTTAATAAAGAAGTCCCAGATTGGGGAGTTACAATTTTAAGTGGCGGCGCAGAAACAACTAGAAATTCTTCTAAAGACCTAGTTACAGTTACAGTACCTGTTAAAAATATAGATTCGGTTAAAGAAAGATTTACCATTAACTTTGAAAACAAAGAACAACCGTACTTAACCCTAGCTTGGGATAAAACTAAAGTTAACGTACCTATTAGCAAATAATATTGAATACTTCAAAAAATATAAGCGCAGAAAGTGCATCTAAAATCAGATCTTTTAGAAGAGAAACGCATACTACAGATAGTTTAACTAATGGCATTTTAAAGGGTGATAAAACTGCTTTAAGCAGAGCTATTACACTTATAGAAAGTACTAACGCGACACATACAAAACAGGCAAACGAAATTATAGAACGCTGTTTAACTCATAAAACTAAAAGTATTAGAATTGGTATTACAGGCGTGCCTGGAGTTGGCAAGAGTACTTTTATAGAAAGCTTTGGAAAAAGACTAACTACAGAAGGCCATAAAGTGGCCGTTTTAGCTGTAGATCCAACAAGTACAGTAACTAGAGGTAGTATTTTGGGCGATAAAACAAGAATGGAAGAGCTTGTTAAAGATGCAAACGCATTTATTAGACCATCGCCTTCTGGTAGTTCTTTGGGTGGCGTTGCACGTAAAACCAGAGAAACCATTGTACTTTGTGAAGCCGCTGGATATAACATTATTCTAATAGAAACGGTTGGTGTTGGCCAAAGTGAAACTGCTGTACATAGTATGGTTGACTTTTTTTTACTACTTAAACTGGCTGGTGCTGGTGACGAGTTACAAGGTATAAAAAGAGGTATTATGGAAATGGCAGATGCCATTGTTATTAACAAATCTGATGGTGACAACATACAACGTGCTAAAAAAGCGCGAGTAGAATTTGCTAGAGCATTACACTTACTAAAAACACAAGACAATGGTTGGGTACCAAAAGTACTAGCTTGCTCTGCTTTAGAAGACACTGGAATTAAAGACGTATGGGATACTATAGAAACTTATGTTGCTACTAATACCAAAAACAACTTTTTTAATACAAAAAGACAAGAACAAAATAAGTATTGGCTGTTACAAACTATAGAAGATCAATTAAAACAACAATTTTACCAAGATAAAAAGGTAAAAGCGCAGTTACAAGAATCTATAAATGCTGTTGTAAACAATAAAACATCGCCATTTGCCGCTGCAGATAAATTATTAAAGTTACACAGTAAGTAAAACAATTAGTTATATGACGTATGAGTTTACTATAATTGTACCTATTTACAACGAAGAAGGTAACATTCCTAGACTAGAAAAAGAGTTATCCAATTATATAAAAATTGCAATAAGGAAAACAAAAGTATTATTTGTTAATGATGGCTCAAAAGATCATAGTCAGTCATTATTAGAGGAAATTTGCGCAAAAAACACTCATTTTTCTTTTTTATTGTTTGATAAAAACTACGGACTAACACCAGCCATTAAAGCTGGTTTTGATGCCACAACAACAGAATTAGTTGGGTATATTGATGCCGACCTACAAACATCTCCGTTAGATTTTAATTTACTATTAGAGCATATACCAAAATACGATTTAGTTACAGGCGTTAGGCAAAATAGAAAAGATTCAACTTTTAAAAAACTCTCTTCTACTTTAGCAAATATTGTTAGACGGGCCTTTACCAAAGACGGTGTAGAAGATACCGGTTGTCCTTTAAAAGTAATTAAAACAAGTTACGCCCAAAGAATACCAATGTTTAGAGGTTTACATCGGTTTTTACCCGCAATGATTTTATTACAGAACGGAAAAATAAAACAAGTACCCGTACAACATTTTCCAAGAATTGCAGGCAAAACCAAATTTGGTTTTTGGAATAGGTCTATAGGTCCTTTAGCAGATTGTTTTGCTTATTTATGGATGAAACGTAAATACATAGATTACAGTATTAGCAAAAGAAGTTTCGATATTTAAAAGTTAAAATCTTAAAAAGTATAACCAACCTTTTAGAACCAATTATTACCTTTGGTTTTTACTAAAAAATTGAAAATGAAAACAAGAGATAAAATAGTATACGCAGTTTTATTTGTTATATGTAGTGTAGGCCTTTATTTTGGATTAACTGATAAAGAATTTTTTGACAAATCTTACGCACAAGAAGACGGACTAGTAGAATACGGTACTGCATTAATGCTTTTTTTAGTTAGTCTTGTCTGTATATTTAGATTATTTACAATACAAAAAGGAAAATCTATTACTTGGAAAATAGGAACGCTAATTTTTGCCTTATTATTTTTATTTGGAGCTGGAGAAGAAATTTCTTGGGGACAACGAATTTTAGATGTTCAATCTAGCGAGTTTTTTATAGAAAATAATGCACAAGGTGAAACTAACCTGCACAATATGGTTGTAGGTGAGACAAAAGTGAACAAATTCATTTTTAGTCAGTTACTTATGGTTGTTATGGTATTATACCTAATTGTTTCTCCTGTTTTATATAGAAAACAAGAATGGTTTAAAAACTTAGTAAATATGTTTGCAGTACCAATAGTAAAATGGCACCATACCATTGCTTTTTTAGTAGCAACAGCTTTAGTAGTAAGTAACACTTCTGGCAGAACTTGGGAGGTATATGAACTAGTTTTTGGAGCTATCTTTTTATTAATTTTTATAGATCCACTAAATAAGTTTATTTATAATAAAGAAAAGTAATTATAGCTTTAACCTGTTTGCCATTAACTGCATTAGCTTATAAAACACAAACCCCATAAAAGCACCTATTAAAATACCAGTGGCAACATCTAAAGTGTAATGCACTCCTATATAAATTCTGCTGTAAGCAACAAATGCCGCCCATACAATTAATAGGTATTTTATATACTTAAATTTGTCTTTTAATAAATTACCAAAAAATATGGCAACAGCAAAAGAGTTAGCTGCGTGCGCAGAAAAATAACCATATTTTCCACCACAAGAACTTTTAACTAAACGTACCAAGCCATCTATATCTGGATTATGACAAGGCCTTAAACGAGCTACGCCATACTTAAAAAAATTAGCCAATTGATCTGTGGCGCCAATTAAAATACCAACAGAGACTAATATTAGAAGTGTCTTTTTTAAACCTACTTGTTTGTATGCTAATAATAACAAAACAATGTACAGTGGTATAGAACTTACTTTATTGGTTACAAATAACCAAAACCCATCCCAAGTATCTGTACCAAGATTGTTTAAGTATAAAAAAACATCTGTATCGTATTGTATTAATTCTTCAAGCATAGTAAAATTTTATTCTTCGTAACGTTCTATTTCACGATCATAAAAAGCTGTTGCTTCTGCAATTAAGTTTTCTGCTTCATCTTCTAATTCTGCTTCATCATCTTTGGTAAAATCTTCTAACCATTCTACCTCATCATCCTCTAAATTAATAATAAACCTAGGGTACTCTGTATGTATAATAAATATAGCTGTAGGGTAATCTGTATTATCACCCAATAAAAACTTTGGAAACTCCATAATTATTCTTCTGTATTAACTATTAATTTTTTTGTTAAGTAATTAAATCTAATAAATAGTAAAATGGCAGATGCTGTTAAACCTGCTAATAAACCTATCCATATACCTGTACTTTTTAAAGGTGTGTACAATCCTAAATAAAAACAAATAGGAAAACCTATTAACCAATACGCTACAAATGTAATCGCTGTTGGTATTGTAACGTCTTGTAAACCACGTAAAGCACCAAGCACTACAACCTGTAGCCCATCAGATATTTGAAAAAATGCAGCTACTAATAATAACTGTGCTGCAATTAGAATAACTTCTGTATTATCTACAATGTTAGCAGTATCGTTTACATCTAAATAAACGGTTGGCAGCCAATTTCTAAATATTAAGAATAAGGCAGCAAAAACAACCTCTAATAAAAAGGTTAGAAAAAATATAGACTGCGCCATTCTACGCAAGTCTTTGTAATTACCAAGTCCTTTTTGGTTTCCTACTCTAATCATTGCCGCTACACCAAGCCCCATACCCACCATAAACGTCATACTAGACAGGTTTAAGGCTATTTGGTTTGCTGCTTGCGAGTTTTTACCTAACACACCACTAATCCATATAGCAGCTGTGAAAATAGCTACTTCAAAAAACATTTGTAATGCAGAAGGAAAACCTATTTTCATAATTTTTTGCATTACACTACTCTCTATTTTTCTAAAATTGAAACCAGTAACATAATCGTGGAATTTCTTAGTTTTCTTCAGCATCACCCAAATTAAAAATACCATTGCTACTCTTGACACCAAAGTACCTATTGCAGCACCAATAATACCCAACTTAGGAAAACCAAAGGTTCCAAAAATTAATAAATAGTTTAAAAGTATATTTATAGCGTTACCTACTAAAGTAACATACATAGGGTATTTGGTTTGTGATAAGCCATCTGAAAACTGTTTAAATGCCTGAAAAACAACTAACGGAACTAAAGAAAATGCAACTAAGTCTAAATAAGGTATTGCTAGTTCTACTACTTCTGGAGGTTGCTTCATTAAATACATTAATGGCTTGCCCAAAATAATAAGACCAAAAAGAAAAAGCCCCAAAACAGCACAAAGAATAAGACCGTGTTTTAATGCACTTTTAGCATCTTTAACGTTACCTGCACCATCTGCTTCTGCTACCAAAGGTGTTATAGCCGTAGAGAAACCGATACCAAAAGACATTGCAATAAATACAAAACTATTACCTAAAGAGACTGCTGCTAGCTCAGCTGTTCCCAACTGGCCTACCATAATGTTATCTGCAAAACCTACAAAGGTATGCCCTAGCAAACCAAGTATTACCGGAAAAGCCAGTTTTAGGTTGTATTTAAACTCTTTAGTGTATTGTTTCAATTTTTATTTCTTTAAAAAGATGAAGTTAAAATATTTATAAAAAATCAAGTCTTTTAATTTTCTTTTTTTGCTTGATTCCAAAAAACATCCATTTCTGCCAATGTCATATCTTCTAAAGATTTGCCCATTCCCTTAGCTTTGCTTTCTAAATATTGAAATCTTTTTATAAACTTTTTATTGGTTCTCTCTAAAGCATCTTCTGGATTAATTTTTAGAAAACGAGCATAGTTAATCATAGAAAAAAGTACATCTCCAAACTCAGCCTCCATTTTATCTTGGTTGGCTTCGTTTACTTCTACTTGTAACTCTGCTAATTCTTCTTGTACTTTTTCAAAAACCTGTTGTGGTTCTTCCCAATCAAAACCAACACCGGCAACTTTATCTTGTATTCTACTTGCTTTTACTAATGCTGGCAAACTTTTAGGTACGCCTTCTAGAACACTTTTTTTACCTTCTTTTAGTTTTAATTTTTCCCAATTTCTCTTTACTTCTTCTTCATCCTTAACCTCAACATCTCCGTATATGTGTGGATGACGATGTATTAATTTATCACAAATCTCATTTGCAACATCAGCAATATCAAAATCATTGGTTTCGCTACCAATTTTGGCATAAAAAACAATATGAAGTAATAAATCTCCTAATTCTTTTTTTACTTCTGGCAAATCGTTATCTAAAATAGCGTCACCCAACTCATATGTTTCTTCTATGGTTAAGTGTCTTAAAGTTTGTAGTGTCTGTTTCTTATCCCACGGACATTGCTCACGCAACTCATCCATAATGGTAAGTAACCTATCTACTGCTTGTAACTGTTTGCTTCTGGAATTCATCCTAAAAAAAGTTTTGGTAAAAGTACAAAGACTATCTTTTTAGAAGAATAAAATGTAGTAGTAATTTAGTGTTAAATGTAACTGAAGAGGAAAGAAAAATTAAGCTGACTTTTCTTTTAACATTTGCAAATACATTTCTTCTACTTTTGTACGTGCCCAAGGCGTTCTACGTAAAAAATGAAGACTAGATTTTACTGTTGGTCTATGGGTAAAACAGCGAACATTTACTGTATTACCCATATATTCCCAGCCGTAAAAGTCTACTAGCTCATCTATGATTTCTGCTAGTTTTACACCGTGTAAGGGATCGTTAGACTTTTGCATTTATATTAATTTCTATTGTTGTTTCGTTTTGGTCTACGACTACTAGAGCTATTTTTATTAGAACTAGCTCCTTTAGACCTACTATTAGAGTTTCTAGAACCACCACGTTGCCCTTGTTTAATAGGCTTTGTAGATGCATTAGGATCTGGCTCAAAACCTTCTACTATCTCAACAGGAATCTGCATTCCTATTAATTTTTGAATATCTTTAAGATATGTAGTTTCATCTGCACTTACTAAAGATACAGCCTCACCACTTGCTCCTGCCCTACCTGTTCTACCAATACGGTGTACATAGTCTTCAGACACATTAGGAATTTCATAATTTATAACGTGTGGCAACAATGGTATATCTAAACCACGTGCTGCTATATCCGTTGCTACTAATGCGCGTAATGTCCCTTTTTTAAAACCCTCTAATGCCTTTGTACGTGCTCCTTGACTTTTATTACCGTGTATTGCCGCTGCAGAAATACCTGCAGCACTCATTTTTTTACACAAGTTATTTGCTCCGTGTTTAGTTCTTGTAAAAACTAATACTTGCTGCCAATTACCGTCTGATATTAATTTTATAATTAACCCCGTCTTTTTCTCTTTTGCAACTCTATATACTTTTTGCTTAATAACTTCTACAGCAGTATTTTCTGGAGTTGCTTCAACTTGTATTGGGTTATTTAAAATACCGTGAGCTAATTTTTTAATATCTTTAGAAAATGTTGCAGAAAACATTAAATTTTGTCTTTTAGCAGGTATAAGCTTCATAATACGCTCTATATCGCGTAAAAAACCCATATCTAACATACGATCTGCTTCATCTAAAACAAAAATTTCTACTTTGTCTAAAGATAAAAAACGTTGATTAACAAGGTCTAGTAAACGTCCCGGTGTTGCAACCAAAACATCCATTCCTCTTTTTAAATTTGCTACTTGGGGTTTTTGATTTACACCACCGAAAATTACGGCTGAACGTATATCTAAAAACTCGCTATATTCTTTAACATTAGCATACACCTGCGCAGCTAATTCTCTTGTTGGTGTTAATATTAAACCACGTACTGGCCTATTTCTTAAAGGGTTTCCTTGAGATAATAAGTGTAATAATGGTAAGGTAAAACCTGCAGTTTTACCCGTACCTGTTTGTGCAGATGCTAAAACATCTTTACCCTCTAAAACAGGTGGTATTGCTTTTTCTTGTATCGGAGAAGGAGTAGTATACCCCTTTTTATCTATTGCTTTTAGTAAATTAGTAGATAAACCTAAATTTTTAAATGACATAAATTAGTATTGATGAACCATAACTTTTTAATAAAGTCTGTTCTTAGAATTAGATGCAAAAGTAATGCTATTTTTACGGTTAACCATTTCTTTTGGAAAATGTTAAGAAGCTAACGTTAATTTGTTTGCTAACTGTTTGTTATTTATTAACTAAGCTTGCTACTAATTAGTTTGTATAGTGCTAAAAAATACCTGTATCGGGTATACAATGCTACCTGTCGAAAAATATGAGCTCTATACAAGTAACAAACCTATATTAACCTTATATTTAAGAGTATGAAAACTTTATTATATCTATTTTTATTTACATCCATTCTTGGTTACAGCCAAACAACTCATAGATTCTACAATGAGGTTAAAGAAATTCAAAAAAAATATAAAATTCAGCAAAACAGCGATAAAAAACCTATAGTGTTTACTGGTAGTTCTAGCATAAAATACTGGAGAACAGTTGCAGATGATTTTCCTGATAAAAATATTATTAATACAGGATTTGGAGGTTCTACTACAGAAGATTTATTACTCTTTACAGACGAATTAATTTTAGCATATAATCCAAAGCAAGTTTTTATTTATGAAGGTGATAATGATATTGCAGGAAAAAGAAACTGTAGTTTAATAATTTCACAATTAACCTCTATCATTGATAAAATAAAAAAAGCAAATACTAGCACCCAAATAGTTTTAATCTCTGTAAAACCCAGTATTGCTAGGTGGGACTTAAAAAGAAACTATAAAAAACTAAACAGAAAATATAAAAGAATAGCTAAAAGAGACCCTGCTATTAATTATGTTGATGTTTGGAAACCTATGCTAAATGGCAAAAATATAAAACCCGATATTTTTACTGAAGACAACCTACATATGAACGCCAAAGGATACCAAATTTGGCAAAATGTAATTACAAACTATATTAACTAACCAGATTAAATGAGAAACTCTATATTATTTAGAACCCTGCTAGCCTTAATTGGAATTTTTAGCATTATTGCTTGTCAAGAAAAAAAAGTAATTATTAATTACCCTACAACTGACTTAGCAACTGAAAATATAATTCCTATACCGCTAAAAGTAACACCCACCAACAGTGCTTTTGGCTTAGATAAAAATACTGCTATTTACACAACTCAAGATTCAGATTTTGAAAAAGTTGGTTCTTTTTTATCTAATAAAATAAGTTCTAAAATAGATTTAGACGTTCCGGTTAACACAACCAGTACTACCACCAATAAAATAATATACATAAACAAAACAGATAGTTTAGAGTTAGATAATGTAGAGGCATACCAAATGTACATTACGCAAGATTCTATTATTATTAATGCTAAAACAGCTGCTGGTGCCTTTAGAGGTATACAGACATTAAGACAAATTATACCTGAAGAAAGTAACGATACACTTACAGCACATAAAATGTGGTTGGTACCTACTGGCAAAATTTTAGATCAACCTAATTTTGAATATAGAGGAGCTATGTTAGATGTTGCTAGACACTTTTTTAGTGTTGGCGATGTAAAAAAGTACTTAGACATTTTAGCTTATTATAAATTTAACGCCTTGCATTTGCACTTAACAGACGATCAAGGTTGGCGTATAGAGATTAAGTCTTGGCCTAAACTTACAGAAATTGGAGCAAGTACAGAAGTTGGTGGTGGTCCAGGAGGTTTTTATACACAAGAAGATTATAAAGAAATTGTACGCTACGCTGCAGAAAGACACATAATTATTGTGCCAGAGGTAGATATGCCAGGACACACTAACGCAGCTACTGTTGCTTACCCACAACTAAATGGCAACGGAAAAACACCAAAGGTATATACAGGGATGCGTGTAGGCTTTAGTACTTTTGATGCTAATAAAGATATTGTTTACGCTTTTATAGATGATGTTGTAAGAGAAATTTCTGCTATTTCTCCTGGTCCATATTTTCATTTGGGAGGCGATGAAAGTCACGTTACCAAGAAAAAAGATTTTAAAAAATTTGTTCTAAAGGTTTCTAAAATTGTAGAGAGCCACGGAAAAATTCCAGTTGGATGGGACGAGATTGCAAATACCGAAATTAGCAGCTCTTCTGTTGCCCAATTCTGGAGTAGTGAAAAAAATGCAACTAGAGCTATTGAAAAAGGAATGAAACTTATTCTTTCTCCTGCTAAAAAAGCATACCTAGATATGCAGTATGATACGCTATCTAAACACGGTTTACACTGGGCAACTTATATACCTGTAGACTCTGCTTATATATGGACACCAGAAACATTTGTTAAGGGATTACCCAAAGATAAAATATTAGGTATTGAAGCTCCTCTTTGGTCTGAAACTATTAGCAATATTGAAGAATTAGAATACTTAGCTTTTCCAAGAATAATTGGTTACTCAGAATTAAACTGGAGTATTAAAGAAAATAGAAATTGGGAAAATTATAAAGTAAGGTTAGCTAACCAAGCGCCATATCTAGAGCGTATGAATGTAAAATACTACCCAACTAAACTAATAGATTGGAAAATAAGTAAACATACTTATGAAGAAATAAAGAAAAATTAGTAGTTTTTTAGTTTAAATTAGGCTTGTTATATTCTTATACAACAAGTCTAATTTTTTATACAATAAGCTAGATTTGTAAGAGTTATATTACCATATATTATACTAAACAAACTAGATATTAATTTATGCAAAACATTCAATTTCCTGTTACTTTTCAGTTTAAAATATCATCTTTCTCTAATGATTTTACAGCTACAGATGCCTCTGGAAAAACAATAGCCTATGTAAAACAAAAGATGTTTAAGTTTAAAGAAGAAATTAAAATTTATAGTGACGAGTCTAAAGCAAAAGTTAACTACAGTATAAAGGCTGATAAATGGTTAGATTTTTCTGCAGCTTATGCTTTTAAAGATGAAAACGGTAACGAATTTGGTAAAGTTGCACGTAAAGGGTGGAGATCTATCTGGAAAGCACATTACAATATTATTGATGAGAACCAAAAACAACAATATAATATAAGTGAAGAAAACCCTTGGGTTAAAGTTTTTGACTCAATGTTAGGAGAAATTCCGGTGTTAAGTATGTTTACTGGTTATTTATTTAATCCTTCTTATATAGTAAAAGATAATCAAGGAAAATCTATTATAAAATTAAAAAAGACAGCTTCATTTTTTGGCAGAAATTTTGAGTTAAGCAAACAAGGAGAAATGGACAGCAATGATGATGACCGAATTATGCTAGGCTTAATGATGATGATTTTATTAGAACGTAGAAGAGGTTAATAAACCTAATAAATAACGCCTTGTTTAGGCAAGGCGCTATTTAATTATCTTTAACACTCAGTAGTATTTTTTGTATTTTATCATAATTTAAAGGTTTCTCTAAATAATCAATAACATCTACAAAACCTAAGGCTTTTTCTTTATCTAATGGCCTACCTGAAGACGTTACAATAATTATAGGAATACCTGTACAATAATTATTATCTTCTTTGTATTCCATAAATTCAAAACCATCCATTATTGGCATATTAATATCCAATATAATTAAATCTGGTTGATACTGCTTTAAGTAATCAATAGCTTCTTGTCCGTTTTCTACTGCTTTTATATTTGTAAACCCTAGATTACTTAATTTACTAATTGTAATAAAGTTTGTGACTTCATCATCTTCAACTAATAATATTCTGTATAAGTTGTTAGTATTTTTTTCCATTAAAAATATATTTTAAATTGTGTTCCTTTATTAATTTCACTTTCTACTATTATATCGCCTCCGTTATTTTTAACAATAGTATAAATAATATAAAGCCCTACTCCTAGACCTTCTACGTGTGTATGCATTCTTTTAAATAACCTAAATATTTTATTTGGATCATTACTTGTATCAAAACCTAAACCATTGTCTTTAATTATTAATACTGGCTTATTCTCTTCTATTTTTGTAGATATAGATATTAATGGCTTTCTTCTTGCGTGTTTGTATTTTATGGCGTTAGATATTAAGTTGTGTAAAATACTTTCAAACTGTACTGGGTTGTAGTCTATTGTTGGGTATGCGGTAAAATCTTCTTTTATAATTGTTCTGCTTTCTATTATTTTTTCTGAGTGTATAGCTTTTATTTTTTCTACAATTTCTTTAAAGTTTATCTTTTCTTTTTTTGCTCCTAGATTAGATTTTAATGCAATTACACTATTTAAAGCTTTTAGCTTATCGCACATAAGTTTACCTACATATTTTAGCTTGTCAAAAATTGGTTTTGCTTCTTCTGTAATTGTATTGCTAGATTCTAGCATCGCAAATAAACTTTGCATATTAGTTAAAGGAGCTCTTAAGTCATGTGCTGCTACATAAGAGAACTCTTCTAACTCTTGATTTTTACTTTTTAAATTTTCATTTACTGCCTCTAAGCTATTCTGAGTTGCCTTAAGTTGCTCTATACTGCTCATTAGGCTACTTACATCTAAAGTGGTAATACCTAACCCATCACCAATTTTAAAAGCTCTAATTATAAATTTAAAGGTTTTAGTTTCTGTATAAAAAGAAACTTCATCTAAACTTATTGACTCCCCAGTTTCTATTACCTTTTGATAAGTTTTTAACCTCTCTGTCCCTTTTAAATGAGGAAAAGCATCTAAGAGAGACTTTCCAATAAAATCACATTTATTAATATTTAATGTTGTGGTTGCAGCTTTATTCATATCCACAAAAATTAAATTTTTATCTAGGATAACAAATGGCGAATGTGCCATATCAAAAAAAACTCCTCTTAACTCATTGTCTACATTCATAGGTTTAGCACTCATACTACTTTTTTTTTAATTTGGGGTTAAAACTGTATTACACCGCTAAATTCTAGATTTTATTTTATAAAGCTTTTTGTTTCTCCTTAGAAGCTCTATATCTATAGACCAATGACTTACTAATATAGGTAAACAAAAAAGGGTTGCATATAATATGCAACCCTTTACTATTTTAAAAAAGAAAATTTATTTCTCTGTAGACTCTTCTTCTGCCTTTACTTCTTCTTTAGTTTCTTCAGGAGCAGTAAAGTCTGTAATACCGTGATCATGTAATAAGTTATACCATTGTATCACTTTCTTAATATCACTAGCATATACTCTATCTTCATCATAGTTAGGTAATACTTCAAAAAAGTATTCTTCTAGCTTTAATTTATCATCTTTATGCTTAACAGCAGTTTTTTCTCCGCTTTCTTTTTCTTGTATTTTACTAAAAACTTCTCTTAAAGGAACTTCCTCCTCTAATGTATAAATCGCAATTTCTGATAAAACACTAACATTAGTACGCATATTAACTGTGCTTCTCTTACCATCTATTAAAGATTCTGCAACAAACCCTGTACGTGTTTGTGTTACTAATTTGTGTAATCCTGGTTTACCAGCAATTGATAAAATTTTATCTAAACTCATATTCTATTTTATAAATCTTTTACAAATATTACATTTTTTAAACCGATAAAAAAGGAATCTATCTTCCTTTTTTCATTTCCGGAAAACGCATTCTATATTCTACTCTTATTTTCCCTTTAGATATATTACCTAACTTATTCTTTAACAAGCGTTTCTTTAATGAAGATAACTTGTCTGTAAACAACACACCTTCAATATGGTCATATTCGTGCTGTATAACTCTAGCCAATAAACCATCATATTCTTCTGTGTGTTCCTTAAAATTCTCATCTAGGTAGGTAATTTTTATATTCTCTTTTCTAGATACATCTTCTCTAATGTCTGGGATACTTAAACAGCCTTCGTTAAAAGTCCATTCCTCACCAGTTTCATCAGTTATTTTAGCATTAATAAACACTTTTTTAAATCCGTCTAATGCTTTTTGTTCTTCTTCAGATAAATCTTCATCATCAGAAAAAGGAGTTGTGTCTACTAAAAAGATACGAACTGGCAAACCAATTTGCGGCGCAGCTAAACCTACCCCACTTGCATTATACATAGTCTCCCACATATTATCTATAAGTTCTTTTAACTTAGGATGATCTTGGTTTATATCTTTTGCTTTTTTTCTTAGCACAGGGTCTCCGTATGCTGTAATTGGTAAAATCATATTAATACTTAATTTTTTAAAATTGTTTTATGAAAACAATTAAAATTTTAATTTCTACTTAAATAAGATTGTAAAATAATTGTAGCACTAATCTCATCTACAAGTGCTTTATTTCTGCGTTGCCTTTTATTTAGCCCACTATCTATCATAGTTTTAAATGCCATTTTAGAGGTAAAACGCTCATCTTCTCTTTCTATAGGCATATTAGGAAAAATAGTTTTAAGTTTTGCCAAAAAAGGTATAATTAACACTTCTGACTCAGAAGCTGTGTTATCCATTTGTTTAGGCTCCCCCACTATAATCTTATCTACTTTTTCTTTAGCTATATAGTCTTTTAAAAACAATATAAGTTCCTTAGTATTAACAGTGGTTAATCCAGATGCTATAATTTGCATTTCATCTGTTACTGCAATACCCGTACGTACTTTTCCAAAATCTAATGCTAGTATTCTACCCAAATTGTTTTTTTGACAAAAATAATATATAAATTGTTATATGTTTACATTTGATTAAATTATTAAGTCTCACCTATTATCTTTGCTAAAATTGATTTTACAAAAATGACAGAATTACAGAAAACTATAGAAGCTGCTTGGGATAACCGAGATTTATTAAAAGAAACAGCTACACAAGACGCTATTAGAGAAGTAATTGACCTAATAGACAACGGAAAACTAAGATGTGCCGAACCTATTGGTGATGATTGGCAAATTAATGAATGGGTAAAAAAAGCTGTTGTGCTTTATTTCCCTATTCAGAAAATGGAAACATTAGAAGCTGGTATTTTTGAATATCACGATAAAATGCCTTTAAAAAGAGGTTATAAAGAAAAAGGAATTCGTGTAGTTCCAAATGCAGTTGCAAGACACGGGGCTTACATTTCTCCTGGTACTATTTTAATGCCTAGTTACGTAAACATTGGTGCTTATGTAGACGAAGGTACAATGGTAGATACTTGGGCTACTGTTGGTAGTTGTGCACAAATTGGAAAAAATGTACACCTTAGTGGTGGTGTCGGTATTGGTGGTGTTTTAGAACCTTTACAAGCATCCCCTGTAATTATAGAAGATGGTGCTTTTATTGGCTCTAGATGTATAGTTGTAGAAGGTGTAAGAGTAGAAAAAGAAGCTGTTTTAGGCGCTAACGTAGTATTAACTATGAGTACTAAAATTATAGATGTTACTGGTGATACTCCAATAGAAATGAAAGGTAGAGTACCTGCACGTTCTGTAGTTATACCTGGTAGCTATACCAAAAAATTTGCTGCAGGTGAATACAACGTTCCTTGTGCATTAATTATAGGCAAGCGAAAAGAGAGCACAAATAAAAAGACTTCTTTAAACGATGCTTTGCGTGAGTATGATGTTGCTGTTTAAAACTTCTAAATAGAATGTAAACAAAAAGCCCACAATTGTAATTGTGGGCTTTTTGTCTTATACCAATAAGTTACTCTTTTCTAATTCCAAAATTAGTTGTCTTGTGTTTTAAAGTACGAGTTTCTTTTCTAATATCATTATTTATTTTCCAACTTTCCTTATTGGCATAACCTCTAGGGTGGTCCAAATGTATAACAATTGCACTGTACCTAATTTGCTTAGTTTTTATACCTAAATTTACTAGCCGCTCTCCTAATTCTCTATCTTGTCCACCATATTGCATACGCTCATCAAAACCATTAACTGCTAAAATATCTTTTTTCCAACCTGAAGAATTGTGTCCGTTCCAGGTAGCTTTGGTAGTTGTAACTGTATTTAAAAATTTAGCTCCAAAATCAGTAAACCTTAATTTATTATTTTTAAAAGATTTTTTTAGCCCATGTTCTTTTAACCATAAAATAGAAAAACAAATATTTGTCTCTATATCTTCTTTAGAAATTAATTCTGATATATTCATAGGAAGCTTAAAATAGCCTCCAGATAAAAAATAACCTTCCTCTTTATACTTATTGTGAATTTCTACAAAGTCCTTTCTTGGTATACAATCACCATCAGACATTATAATATATGGAGCTCTAGTTTCTACAATTGCTTTATTTAATATTTGAGATTTTTGAAACCCGTTATCTTTATGCCAAACGTGAGTTATACTATAATTTACAACTTTCTTTAATTCTTCTATAACAGCTTTAGTCTCTTCTCTAGATCCGTCATCAGCTATAACTACTTCAAAGTTACTTATTGATTGTGTATTATATCCCCAAAGTACTTTTTTTAACCACTCTACAGAATTGTATGTACTTATTATAACGGAAATGTCTGGTGTTTTCATATAAAATTAAAAATGATAACAAAAGTACTAAGGATTATTTTAATAATCTTTACTTTTGAAAAACAATACTAAATAGAAAAATGATATTCAGAAAAATTTGGGTAAAACTCGTTAAGACATTTAAATTTTTACCACAAAAATTTTATGTTAAGCATTACTATGAGTATTATACAGGCAAAAAATTAGATTACAACAACCCAGTAGAATTTAATCAAAAATTATCATGGTACAAAGTATTTTACAGAAATCCTCTGTTACCAAAATTAGTAGATAAATACGCTGTAAGAGAATTTGTAGAAGAAAAAATAGGCGAACAATACTTAAACAACTGTATAGGACTTTATAATTCCCCAAAAGAAATTGACTGGGAAAAATTGCCGGAAAAATTTGTTATTAAAGGTGTTCACGGATGTAATTTTAATTTGGTTGTAACAGATAAATCTAAAGTAAATAAAACCAAAGCTAACTTAAAAATGTATAAATGGTTAAACAAAAACCAATACTATAGAGGAGGACTAGAATGGGCCTATAAAAATGTAAAACCAAGGTTAATTATTGAACAGTTTATGCAAGATGAAATAACCAATGATTTAATAGATTATAAGTTTTATTGTTTTGACGGTGAACCAAAATTTTTAATTGCTCAGTCTGATACTTTAGGAAAATATTTTTACAGTTTAAATTGGGAGGAAATGCCATTTGGTTGGAAGAAAAAAGACCCAAATAAAATTAATAAGCCCACTAATTTTAACGAACTTATTGATTTGTCCAAAAAACTGTCTGAAGGATTTCCTTTTGTTAGAGTTGATTTTTATTCTGTAAATGGTTCATCTGTTTTTGGAGAAATGACCTTTTACCCTACAGATGCACGCAAAGAATTTTATCCGGATGAATACAATAAAATTGTTGGAGATTACTTAAAACTACCATTAGTTTAAATTTAAATTATTCTAATAATCTTACTTAACCAAAATATAAATGAAAGTATTTAAAGAGTTACCCTATTCTATATGTTATACTTGCAAGTATAGATTAAAATCACAAAAAAACTTAATACAACATAAAGATAGCATCCCTGTAATAGTCTCTTTAACTTCTATACCAACTAGGTTAAATAATTTAGATTTGGTTATAAAAAGTATTTTAAATCAGACAGTGTTACCAGAAAAAATAATTTTATGGTTAAATGATTCATTAAAAAATAATTTACCAAAAAAACTTATTAAGTTAGAGTCTAACATATTTCAAATTAAATATTCTAAATTAACTTGCTCTCACAGAAAACTAATACACACTTTAGAAGAAAACCCCTCTTCTATAATTGTAACTTGTGATGATGACCAAATGTATCGTAACAATTGGTTAGAGTTACTATACCAAGAACACTTAAAACATAAAAATTGTATTATTGCTCATAGAGCTACGCAAATAAAAATGAATGAAAATGGCAGCTACTTGCCATTTATTAAGTGGAGAACTCGAGAAGAAACTAATTTACATAACCCTTACTTGCCTATAGGATCTTGGGGAGTATTATACCCTCCTAACTCTATGCCAAGTGTAATATTTAATAAAGATTTATTTTTAAAACTAACACCTAAAGCAGATGACTTATGGTTTAAAGGAATGTCTTTATTAAATAACACAATAACTAAAGAAACTAGTGTTAAGCCTAAACTACCCATACCAATTATGGGAAGTCAAAAAGTTTCTCTTAAAGAAGAAAATGTTAAAAAGAAAAAAAACGAGACTCAGTGGCAAGCGTTATCTGACCATTTTGACTTAGTGTCCATTTTAAAAAAACAAAAAAAGTAAGTTATTTCTGAAAAAAAACAGAAAAAACTTAACAATCTAAATAAAATAATTTATGTTGCTAACTTATTTAAGTTTTATGCATCTATTACTTAAATAAGACAAAACATTAATACCCTAAATTATTAAAGAACTTACAATGAAAATAGTAATACTTGCTGCTGGTATAGGATCTAGATTGGGAAACCCTTTTCCTAAGCCACTTACTAAACTAAATAATGGCAAAAGTATAATGCAAATGCAGATAGAGAATTTGTCTAAAGTTTTTAATATTAATGACCTTAGTGTTGTTGTTGGTTTTAAAAAAGATTTAATTATGGAAAGGTTTCCTGAATTAAACTATATCTATAATCCTTTTTTTGACTGCACAAACACATCAAAAAGTTTATTAAGAGCATTACTAAAAAATACAGATCAATCTGTACTATGGTTAAATGGTGATGTTGTTTTTGATGAAAATCTTTTAAATACTTTATTGCCTATAATAAAAACAGACAATTCTTTTGTTGCTGTTAATACTAGTAGTGTTGCTGATGAAGAAATAAAATATACATTAAAAGATAATTTTATCTTTGAGCTATCTAAGTCTGTAAAAAATGGTCTTGGTGAAGCTGTAGGCATAAATTATATTGCGAAAAAAGATATCAAATCTTTTATTAAAAGATTAGAAGAATGTGATGATAATGATTATTTTGAAAAAGGCCTTGAATTAGCAATAGAAAATGATAATATAGCATTATCTGCTGTTGATATTTCTGAGCACAACTGTATGGAGGTAGATTTTAAAGAAGATTTAGTAAATGCCAACAATTTATTTTATAAATGAAAGTAATTTTATTTTGTCAAAATGCTTATTCCTTTGGAATTTTAAATCCTATTAAGAATTTATTAATTGAAAAAGGAGATGATTTTTTATGGTACATTGACTCTAAACTTACCCAAAAATTCCCTTATAAAACAGATAATTACACCACTAGAATAGTAGATTTACAACTTTACAAAAGCGATATTATATTTTCACCAGGAAATGAAGTTCCTTATTATGTACAAGGAGTTAAAGTACAAATATTTCATGGCTTGGCAGGAGAAAAAAAAGGTCACTTTAAAATAAGACATTATTTTGATTTGTACTTAACCCAAGGACCGTATTTTACAAAAAAATTTTTAGAGTTTAAGCGTAAATATAAAAACTTTGAAGTTGTAGAAACTGGGTGGCCTAAATTAGATATCTACTATTCTGAAAAAAATAAATATGGTACAGAAAAAAGCGAATTATTAAAAAGCTACAACGCTAAAAAAATAATTCTTTATGCACCTACTTTTTCACCTAGTCTTACTTCTGCTCCTTTTTTGGTAAATGAAATTAAATCGATAGCTAAAAATACTAATTATTTAATACTTATTAAATTTCATGATTTAATGAGTAAAGACTTAATAAACATATACAAGGTTATTTCAAAAGAAAATGCGAACGTTATTTTTGTAGAAGATAATAATATTATAAAGTATTTACTTTTAGCTGATTTAATGGTAAGTGATACTTCTTCTGTTATTTATGAGTTTTTATTATTAAATAAACCAGTTATAACCTATAAAAACATAAATAAAACTATATACTGGGATAATTCTACGAATTACAATAACCTACAAGAAAAAATAATTACTAATCTTGAAAATGATCCTTTTTCTAGTCAAAGAGAATATATTCAAAATGAATACCACCCATACTCAGATGGTAAATCTGCAGAGCGTATGATCAATGCCGCTAAAAATTTTATTCATAAAAACGGTGTCCCTGCCAAGCGTAAGCTTCCTATTGACAGAGCTCTTAAAATTAATTCCATCTTTGAAAAACCTATAAAAAACACCTATAAAGGTAGTAAATCTGAAAAATTAAGCGCTCTATTAATTACATATAATGAAATTAGAAATATAGACGCTGTAATTGAAAATTTAAAGTTTGCTGATGAAATTATAATTGTAGACTCATATAGTACCGACGGAACAGTTGAAGCTATAAAAAAACATCCAAAAGTTTCTTTAATTCAAAGGGCATTTAAAAATTATTCAGACCAAAAAGCATATGCCCTTAGTTTAGCTCAAAATAAATGGGTGTTATTTATTGATGCTGATGAAAGGATTCCTGATGATTTACAACAAGAAATTTTAAAAACTATAAACAATAAAAACACAGATGTTTCTGCCTTTTTTGTTTACAGAACATTTATGTTTAACAATAAAATATTACGCTTTTGCGGTTGGCAAAACGATAAAAACTACAGGCTATTTAACAAAGAAAAGGTTGCTTTTTCTACTAAAAGAATTGTTCATGAAACCTTGGAGATTAACGGAAAGTCCTCCATCCTCAAAAATAAATTAATTCACTATGCTTATTTTGATTACAACATATATAAACAAAAAAGAGTTAAATATGAACAATTAAAAGCTCAAGAAGATTTTGTTAAAAATAAAAAAGCTACACCTTATCATCTCTACATAAAGCCTATAGGCAAGTTCTTAGAGCATTATATTGTTAAATTAGGCATTTTAGATGGCAAAAAAGGAATTATAATAAGTTATCTCTATGCTAACGCAACAAAAGAAAGGTATAAAAAACTACAACAATTACATAATGGCAAACAAGACTAAAACAGACAATAATTTCACAGAAGAGATTAATAAATGCGTTACTGTTTTACAAGAAGGTGGCATCATCATTTACCCTACAGATACTGTTTGGGGTATTGGTTGCGATGCTACTAATGAAGATGCTGTAAATAAAATATATCAGCTAAAAAAAAGAGCTAATACAAAAACAATGATCTGTCTTGTCTCTAATGATTTTATGCTAGAAAGACACGTAGAAAAAGTACCAGAAGTTGCTTTTGATATTATAGACATAGCAGACAAGCCAACAACTATTGTATATGACAATCCTAAAGGTGTTGCTAAAAACTTAGTTGCAGAAGATAATAGTTTGGCTATAAGAGTGGCTACAGATAAGTTTTGTCAGTACTTAATTCAGAAGTTTAAAAAGCCAATTGTATCTACTTCTGCAAACCTAGCTGGTGAACCTACCGCAAAAAGTTTTAAAGAAATAAGTAAAGAGATTTTAAAAGGTGTAGACTATGCCGTAAATTTGCAGCGTAACGAACAAAAGGACACCCCGTCATCTATTATAAAACTCGGTAATGATGGCACAGTAAAGGTGATTCGCAAATAAGAATGACGCAACAGAACTACAAAGACGCAATAAAAGACCCTATTTTTTTAACAATCACAGAAGCTGCAGCAGAATTAAATGTTGCTTGTTATGTTATTGGAGGCTTTGTGCGTGATTTTTTATTAAAAAGAGGCACTCCTAAAGATATAGATATTGTTGCTGTTGGTAGTGGTATAGAATTAGCACAAAAAGTTGCTTCTAAGCTACCTAAAAAACCAAAAGTTTCAGTTTTTAAAAACTTTGGTACTGCTATGCTTAAATATGGAGATCTAGAGTTAGAGTTTGTTGGTGCTCGTAAAGAAAGTTACCATAGAGACAGTAGAAACCCTATTGTAGAGAACGGCACATTAGAAGATGACCAAAACAGAAGAGATTTTACCATTAACGCAATGGCGATTTCTTTAAACAAAGAAAATTACGGCGATCTAATAGATCCTTTTAATGGTATTGCAGACCTAGAAAGTAAAACAATAAAAACTCCGTTAGAGCCAGGAATAACTTATTCTGACGATCCCTTAAGGATGATGAGAGCTATACGCTTTGCGACTCAACTTCAGTTTAAAATTGAGGATAATTCTTTTGCTTCTATCTTAAACAATAAAGAGAGAATTAAAATAATTTCTAAAGAAAGAATTGTAGACGAAATAAATAAAATTATGTCTAGTGAAAAACCATCTATAGGTTTTGCCTTGCTACACAAATCAGAATTACTACCTTTTATTTTACCTGAATTAAGTGCTTTACAAGGCATTGAAGAAGTTGAAGGTCATAAACACAAAGATAATTTTTGGCACACTTTAGAAGTTGTAGATAATATATCTGTACATACAGAAAACTTATGGCTTCGTTGGGCTGCTCTTTTACATGATATTGGTAAGGCTCCAACTAAAAAATTTCATAAAAAAATTGGATGGACATTCCGTGGACATGAGTTTGTAGGATCTAAAATGGTTTACAAATTGTTTAAACGATTGCGTATGCCACTAAATGACAAAATGAAATATGTACAAAAAATGGTTTTAATGAGTTCTAGACCCATTGTACTTTCTGAAGATTTTGTTACAGATTCTGCCGTACGCCGTTTGGTTTTTGATGCTGGTGAAAACATAGAAGATTTAATGACTTTGTGTGAGGCCGACATTACTACAAAGAACACAAAAAAACAACGTAAGTACCAGAATAACTTTAAGTTAGTAAGACAAAAAATAGTTGAAGTAGAAGAAAGAGATCATGTACGTAATTTTCAACCTCCAATTACTGGAGAGCAAATTATGCAAACATTTAATTTAAAGCCTTCTAAAGAAATAGGCATATTAAAAGATGCTATAAAAGAAGCCATTTTAGAAGGCACTATACCTAATGAGTATGATGCCGCATATAACTTTATGCTTCAAAAAGGAAAAGAACTAGGATTATAACACATCACAATTACCTCTTTACCAACAAATACAACACCTTACATTGTTCATAAAAACATAAACAATATATTTTCTGCTATCCCCAAATACAATTTATTTACCATTCACCGATACTTTTAGTTAATTATACGAAATATTATTACTTGATATACATCATAAGTATATTTAGTTTTTTTTATAATAATAATTTTCACTTTTTATAAAATTTAACACTAACCATTAATATTAATCATGAAAAAAAATAAATATTTTTTTACATTTATTTACACTTATCTTTTAAAAAAATACTTAAAACGTATTTTTATTTTTATTTTTATTTTAGCTTCTAATAATATAATAAAAGCTCAAGATTGTCCGACTTTACCTTTTACAAATAATTCAGAAATTCTTATTGAAGGTTACCATAGTACAATGGTACGTACTGAAACAGGTTATGTAATATGGGGAGATAATGCATTAGCAAACGGTGCTACTACTGGTGATCCGCAAGAAATAACACCTGCCAACGGATATAATTATGGAGGTACTACACTGCTAGGTACAATAGGTGACGACTCTCAAGGTGGAGCAAACCCACAAAACTTCTTATTGACAACTGCTGGTATGTATGTATGGGGCCAAGAAAATGCAGTTGTAGATGGCACACTTACTTCTAGTGAAGCTTTTCAGCTGTTAACTGTAACTGCACCCACAGGAAACCCTATTACGGGAATGCCAATAGGTATTAATCCAACAGATATAAAGTATATGTCTGCCTCTAAAGGCGTCATTGTTTTACTTACAAACAGTGGTGATGTTTATGTTATGGCAGATGATGATTTTGAATTGTTTGGTGATGGTGCTACGGCTTTAGATACAAATTGGCATAAAGCCAGTGTTTCTAACATATCAAATATTAAAGTAACTGAGAAAGCCATATTTGCTATGAATTCTTCAGGAGATTATTTTACTTGGGGAAATGTAACTGCTTTAGGAGATGGTACTGGGTTTACTTCTAGAAATGTTCCTACACAAATGATGGCTCCTTTTACTGGACAAGCATATTCATTAGCGGTAACGGCAAGTGGTGACGGAGGTGATACAATGTCTTATTACGCACTTAACCCCAACGATAATAAAATATACACTTTTGGAGAAAACAAAAATGGACAACTTGGTATAGGTAATACTACAGATCAACTGTCTTGGGTAATTGTTCAAAATGCAGATAATACTGGTGATCTTGAAAACGTAAACTTTTTAAGTGCTGCAGATAATAGCCCAGGACACCCCGCTGCTGGTGCCATTACTAGTGATGGTACACCATATTTTTGGGGTGATAATAGTACAAGTATGCTTACAGGTACTGGGACGCAGTATAATAGTCCAAGGGTTCCAGACGGTTTTATTCAAGGAACTGAATTCGCCAGTTATATAGGTATTTCTGGACATTATATATTAGTTAAAAAATTCGGACAAGATAAACCTTGCTTTGGTGGCCATAAGGCAGAAGGAAATGTAGGTGACGGAGACACAGCAAGTAGTGTTTATAATTCTCTAGATTGTGATGTGTTTCCTGTTTTAGATTATTGTTTTAGTTCTACTATTGATAGTGATTTAGTTACTACAAAAACAGTAGATAATAGTACTCCATTAAAAAATGAGGTTATTACATTTAATCTAAATGTAATAAATAATGGACCTGAGGATGTAACTAATGTAGAAGTTACCGATCTTTTACCTACTGGGTTAACATTCATCAATTCACTAAACCCTACAGGAGGAACAATAAACACTTATGATAACAACACTGGTCTTTGGGTAATTGGCGATCTTACAGATGGATCTTCTGCCAGTATACAAATTAGAGTTTCTGTAAATAATGATACAGAAGGTACTTCAATCACAAATACAATTAGCGGTCCCGCTGTTGCAGATAATTTAGCAGATCCAATTACAAATACAGATGATTTATCTGAAACTATTACAGTACAATATGATACTGACAATGATGGTATTGGAAATCTAGATGATATTGATGACGACAATGATGGAATATTAGATACAGATGAAACTGGTGACACAGATAACGATGGTATACCTGATAGTTTAGATTTAGATTCTGATAATGATGGTATTACAGATATTATAGAAGCTGGTGGTGTAGATTTAGATGCTGATGGTCGTATAGACTACCCAGTTTCAGGGGACCCAACCTCAATGATTGATACAAATAATGATGGACTTGCAGATGAAATAGCAACGACTCCATTACCTGATGAAGATTCAGATAATGACGGTGTTAAGGATAGAATAGATTTAGATTCTGATAATGATGGTATACCAGATATTACAGAAGCCGGTGGTATAGACACAAACGGTGACGGTATTATTGACTACCCAACTCCGGGCGACCCAACTTCTATGAATGATATTGATGATGACGGACTTGCAGATGAAATAGCAACGACTCCATTACTAGATGAAGATTCTGATAATGATGGTATTGAAGATAGATTAGATTTAGATTCTGATAACGATGGTATACCAGATATTACAGAAGCTGGTGGTACAGACTCAAACAGTGACGGTATTATAGATACTTTTGCAACGGATACAGATAATGACGGCCTTGCAGATAGTGTAGACCCAGTTGGTCCTACTACTCCAGGTACACCTATTCCAAATCCAGATACAGATAATGATGGATTGGATGATAGAATAGATTTAGATTCTGAAAATGATGGTGTTCCAGATGTTATTGAAGCTGGTGGTGAAGATCTAGATAACGATGGTAGAATTGGTACAGGTAATATAACTGATGATGATGGCGACGGACTTTCAGATATTGTAGATACAGATAATAACACCACTCTTGGCACTCCTAATGATGGCACAGGAACTGCACTTCCTGTAAATGATTTTGATAATGATACTATTCCTAACTATTTAGATGTAGATTCAGATAATGATGGTATTACAGATACAACTGAAGCTGGCGGCACTGATGTTAATGGTGATGGTATAGTAGATGGCTTTGATGATACAACCACAACGGATGGGTGGAATGATGCTACAGCAGCTTCGTCACTACCTTTAACAAATACAGACAGTACAGGCGGACCTAATTATTTAGATATTGATGCTGATGATGATGGTATTCCAGATAACGTCGAAGCACAATTAACAGCTAGTTATACTGCTCCTGCAGATGCTGAAGCTACTAACGGATTAGATACAAACTACCCTGTTGGTTTAACTCCTGTAGATACGGATAATGATTTAATTCCAGATTATTTAGATGATGATTCTGATAACGATGGTATTTCAGATATGTTAGAAGCTGGACAAGGAACTCTTGTAGATCCTTTGGCAGATACTGATAATGACGGATTGAACGATGCTTATGATGATACTTCTGGTAATGATGTAAACAATGATTTGGATACAGGAGCAATAGCAACGGATAACGAAGATGATGCTGATGTAGCTGAAGTTGATTTTAGATCGGTATTGGATTTTGATGATGATGGTATCCCTGATACAGCAGACCTTGATGACGATAACGATGGCATCTCAGATATAGATGAGTCTAACGGAATAGACCCTAGTGCCGATGATGATAACGATGGTGTTCCAAACCATTCTGATGATGATCCAAACGATCCATTGGTTGGTGATGTAAACGGAACAACGGAACCAGCGTTCGATTTTGACGGTGACGGTATCCCTAATCACTTTGATTTAGATGGAGACAATGATGGTATTTTTGATGTATATGAAGCTGGTAATGATGCTTTAGATACGAGCAATGATGGTGTAATCGATAATAACGATACTAATTTTGAAGATACTGATAATAACGGTCAAGCTGATAGCTCAGAAGGTACAACACCTTTGAATACAGATACTACAGGAAATGCAGATTTCTTAGATATCGATGCAGATGACGATGGCATTCCAGATAACGTGGAAGCACAACCAACAACTGGTTATGTAGCTCCTGCAGATACTTTTAGTCCAAATGGTGTAGATACAAACTACCCTAACGGATTAAGACCTGAGGATACCGATACGGATTTAACTCCTGATTATTTGGATGATGATTCTGATAACGATGGTATTAATGATGTTCTTGAAGCTGGCCAAGGTACTATTATAGATCCTTTAGCAGATGCTGATAATGACGGATTAAACGATGCCTTTGATGATACACCGGGTAATGATGTAAACAATGATTTGGATACAGGAGCAATAGCAACGGATAATGAAGATGATACTAGTACTATTGAAGTTGACTTTAGAGAAGTTGCTGATATTGATGGTGATGGAGTACTTGATATACAAGAAGAATTAGATGGCACAGATAAAAATGACCCTTGTGATTATGTAGTTGAAAGTGTTACAATCCCTGTTTCTGGAGATTATTTAACTGTAGATTGTGATGGTGATGGCATATTAAACGGACAAGAAGTAACAGATGGTACAGATCCTTTAGACGATTGTGATTCTATTGGTGGTACACCACTTGATACTAGTGATTGTGATAATGATGGATTAACCAATGCTGAAGAAGCTGCACTTGGTACTGATCCTAATAATCCTGATTCTGATAATGACGGACTTTTAGATGGTGAAGAAGTAACTTTAAGTACAGATCCTAACAACCCTGATACAGATGGGGATACTATTCTTGACGGACAAGAGGTAACTGATAATACCAATCCGCTTGATGATTGTGAGTCTAACGGTGGTACACCACTTGATACTAGTGATTGTGATATGGATGGGTTAACTAATGCTCAAGAAGCGACTCTAGGTACAGATCCTTTTAACCCAGATTCAGATGGTGATTTAATTCTTGATGGTAAAGAAGTAGATGATGAAACTGATCCTCTTGATCCTTGTGATAATATTGGTGGTACGCCTCCAGCTGGATCTGCCTGTGATATCTCTATTTACAACGACCTTGT
>NZ_FPIY01000005.1 GCF_900119145.1 Cellulophaga fucicola
CGGGAGAAAAGCAAAAATTCACAGACTATATAAAAGTTACAATCCCTAAAAGCAATAATGCCTTTTCATTTTACAATACTGTTTTTATGGGCGATGCGGTTACAAAAGAAAACGAAGAAGGAATTTTAGAGCACGAGTTAGTACATGTGAAACAAAAACACACTTTAGATTTATTATTTTTTGAGGTAATGCGCATTGCCCTTTGGTTTAATCCACTAGTGTATGTCTACCAAAACAGAATAGCAGAAGTACACGAGTTTATAGCCGACTCTAAAGTGAAAAAAACGAGTAAAAAAGAACAGTATGAGTTACTGCTGTCTCAAATTTTTGAGACAAAAAATATCTCATTTATCAACCATTTTTATAAATCATCATTAATTAAAAAACGAATAGTTATGTTACAAAAATCAAAATCGGGCAAAGTTTTAAAGCTAAAATATTTAGCATTGGTACCATTAGTTGCTGGTATGTTATTTTATACCTCTTGTGAAACAGAAAATGAGGCAAAAATAGATGCCGTAGAAGCAAAAAGTAGTGTAAAAGTTGAAGAATTAAAAGAAACAACAATAGTTGCTCTTGCAGATCCTGACAAATTAGCTTTAATTTCTGAACAAGAGATTATAGAGGATTCAAAAGATAAGTTTGATTATAGCAAATATAGCTCTAAGGATTTGGTGGCTTTTTCGGCTTTAGAAGTGAGTCCTACTTTTCCAGGAGACGAAAATGCTGAAAATGGAAAACAAAGTTTTGATAAAGCTATAAATAAACACATAAGAAGGTATTTCATGTATCCAGAAGATGCACAAAAAAGAAGTGTTCAAGGAAAAATAAACGTAGGGTTTGTGATACAGGAAAATGGTTCTATTACAAATTTGGAAGCCTTTGGAGATGATGAGTCTCTAAAAACAGAGGCAGTCAGAATTATTAGTAAATTACCTAAAATGAATCCTGGTATGAAAAATGGTAAGCCAGTTAAAGTTCCATTTGTTGTTCCAATTACATTTAAACTACAGTAATAAAAATATAAAAAACGATGGTGCAGTACGTATTAGAATGCTTAGCCTTTCAGTTAGTATTCCTTATTATTTATGATGTGTTTTTGAGAAGAGAAACCTTTTTTCAATGGAACAGATTGTATTTATTGGGTACGTGTGTGCTATCGTTTTTATTGCCACTAATAGCTTTAGATATATTTAAAAGTAAGGTTCCAGATGCAGTTGCCGTTTACACACCATTTATGTTTTCTAATTACGATTTAGAAACAAATGCAGCTCTTTTAAATGATGCCAATGTAGCACAACAATTAACAATGCCTTGGTATGGTATTCTTTTTAGTATTGGAGTGGTGGTAGCACTTTTTTTATTTTTATTTAAAATACGTCAGCTTTACAAGCTACGTAAAAGAGGAGAAAAAACAGTTTATACAGATTTTACAGAGGTTATTTTAAAACAAAGTAATAGCGCTTTTTCATTCTTTAAAACCATTTTTCTGGGCGATAAAATAAAAACTAAAGAGTATCCTAATATTATTGCGCATGAGCTAGTACATATTAAACAAAAGCATACGTTAGATTTATTGTTTTTTGAAGTAATGCGTATTGCCTTTTGGTTTAATCCACTAGTATATATTTATCAAAGTAGAATATCAGAAGTACACGAGTTTATTGCAGACGCAAAAGTGGCTAAGACTCATAGAAAAGAACAGTATGAGTTATTGTTGTCTCAAGTTTTTCAAACAGAAAATATCTCATTTATAAATCACTTTTTTTCATCATCATTAATTAAAAAACGAATTAAAATGTTACAAAAAAATCAATCTGAAAAAATATGGGCAAGCAAGTATTTGTTATTGTTACCAACCATAGTTTGTATCCTTTTTTACACATCCTCTAAAGGTCAAGAAAAAGATACAGATAAAGAAAACGACATTATAGAAGTAAAAGAAGCTCCGGTTAAACAAGATGTAATAGCAGATGTGCCTTTTGCAGTTATAGAAGATGTACCAGTATTTCCAGGTTGTGAAGATGCAACAGATAAAAGAGCTTGTTTTAATGAGCAAATGAACAAGCACATAAGAAAACACTTTACATACCCAAAAGAAGCAGCAGAAAAAGGAATAGAAGGTAGAGTTTCTTCGCGTTTTGTTATACAAGAAGACGGCAAAATAGGTGAGTTGCAAACTCGTGGGCCAGCTGTAATACTCGAAGAAGAAGCAATACGTATTATAAAATTATTACCAAATTTTAAACCAGGTAAGCAAAGGGGAAAAGCAGTAAGAGTTCCTTTTGTATTACCAATTACATTTAGGTTAACGCCAGAGACTGATAAAGAAAAACTAACTAAAGATGTAAAAACAGCATTGCTGCGTAAAGAACAAGAAGAAAAGGACAGGTTGTATAAAGATGCAAAAGAAGTTCCTTTTTCTGTAATAGATGAAGTTCCTGTTTTTCCGGGTTGTGAAAATGCAACAGATAAAAGAGCTTGTTTTAATGATAAAATAAATGAACATATTAGAAAACATTTTAGTTATCCAGAGTCTGCAAAAAAAGAAGGAGTACAAGGTAGAGTTTCTGTGCGTTTTGTAATGATGGAAGACGGTAGCATTGGTAAAATTCAGATGCGTGGACCAGATGTTAGGTTAGAAGAAGTTGTGTTGAATATTATAAAAAAATTACCAAATGTTACACCAGGTAAGCAAAGAGGAAAAGTCGTAAAAGTTCCTTTTTCATTGCCAATTACATTTAAGCTGCAGAAAAAAAATGACTAAATTTTTTTATGCAATACAATTAATTGTTCTGTTTTTAACTTTAAAAGCTGGGGCGCAACCCTCGGCTTTTAAAATTGCAGACAGTTTGTATAATACGGGTAGTTATACTGCTGCAATTAACGAGTATGCTAAAATAAATAATACTAGTGCAAATCTTCAAATTGCAAAAGCATATAATGCTATTGGTAATTATGACAAAGCTATTGCTCAATACACTAGTGTTGTAACAAAAGATACAAGTTTATTGGTTGCTAGATTTAACTTAGGCAAGTTATATTTAAAAACGAACAAGTATAAGCAAGCAACCATATTGTTTGGTAAGCTTGTACAAATCTCTAAAGCTAATCCAGAATTTAGTTACAATTTAGCAAGAGCCTATAGTGGTATAAAACAAGATACTACAAGTGTATTATGGTATAAAAAAGCATTAGAGGTAGATAGTACTCATTTACGAGCGCTACAGCGTTTAAGTGTGTATTATGTAGCAGAGCATGAGAACGATTCTGTTGTGAAATATGCAGATAAAGGACTTCGTATTTTTGAGAACGATCCTGTACTTATAAACGTTAAGGCATTAGCGTTATTTAACAAAGACAATTTTAAAGAATCTGCGCTGTGGTATGAGAAATTGTTAAGCTTAGGGAAAATAGAAAAACAGATTTACAATAGGTTAGGGTACGCATACAATAAATTAGAGAAGTATAAAAAATCTGTAGAGAACTATAAGTTTCTTTTAAGTTATGATGATGAAGATGTAAAAACCTTACGTACAATTAGTGAGGTGTACAGAAAAGACAAAGAGCTAGATAGTGCAACGGTTTATATACACAAAGCCATAGCTGCACACTCTTACTCTTTAGATGAAGAGTACCAAGTTGCTGCACGTATTGCTGTTGATAAGAAAGATTATAAAACGGCTATTAAATATTATAATATGGCTTTTGATGAAGACCCAACGAATCCATCATACTTATACCAGGCTAGTATTTATGCAGATAAGTTTTATAAAGACCCTAAAGTAAAACTTAATTACTATACGCAATTAAAAGAAAAAACCGCATCCAAAGGGGTTAAGAATCAGTATTTTGTGAAGTTTGCAGAAAAACGAATTTCCGAATTAAAGAGTGAGATTTTTGCGAATGGCAGATAAATGTTACTAGATAATTAAAGATTTCCTCAAACTAGAGCAAATTTTAAAATACAATATGCTAGTTATATTTTAAAATATTGTTTTTTATGTGTACTTTCATCAGTTACAAAAAACAAAGTCTCATTTTGAAAAAAGTTATCACCCTAAAACATATTGCAAGAGAATTAGAAGTATCTATTTCTACTGTTTCTAAAGCACTTAAAAATAGCGAGGAAATTAGCAGAGATACTAAAGAGCGTATACAAGCTTACGCTAAACTCTACAATTATAGGCCTAACAATATTGCGATTAGCTTAAAAAATAAACGCACAAAGAATATCGGTGTAATTATACCAGATATTGTGCATCATTTTTTTACAACGGTTGTTCGTGGTATAGAAAGTTATGCTAACTCTAAAGGGTATAACGTTATTGTTTGCTTGTCTGATGAGTCTTTTGATAAGGAAGTTATAAATATGGAAATGCTAGCCAATGGTAGTATAGACGGTTTTATAATGTCTTTGTCTGTAGGAACACAATTAAAAAACGATTATAATCACCTTAAAGAAATTACAGAACAAGGAATTCCTTTGGTTATGTTTGATAGGGTTACAGATGAAATTAAATGCGATAAAGTTATTATTAACGATAGAGAAGGTGCTTATATGGCGGTTAAAAAGTTAATAGGAAACGGACGAAAAAAAATAGCATTAATAACTACAGATAATTACCTAAGTATTGGTAAACAACGTACAGATGGCTATCGTGATGCATTGCGTGATCACGGCTTAGAGGTGAATGAAAACTTAATTTTAAGTATGCCTCAAATGAAAATGGACGAAAAAGCAATAAGCGATTTTTACGATAGAGAAGAGGTAGATGCTGTTTTGTGTGTGCACGAAACATTTGCAATGTATAGTATGCGTGTTGCGCTTAAAAAAGGATTAAAAGTGCCAGAAGATATAGAGTTTATTGGCTTTACAGATGGTAACTTGTCTAAATACGCTTATCCTAGTCTTACTGCAATTGCACAACATGGCGAGCAAATGGGAGAAATGTCTTCTAAAATGCTAATAGAAAAAATAGAAAGCGAAAAAGAAGAAGAAGAGGAAACTTATGTTACAGAGGTGCTACAATCTACATTGGTAGAAAGAGAGTCTACAAAAAATTAAAAATCTAAAATAGATTACAAAGGACTAAAGCTAAGTTTTAGTCCTTTTTTTGTGCAGTTTTTTTACAATTTTACTTTGTGTATTTTTACTGCAAAGCTATACTTGTATGAAAAATAAGTTACTCGTTATTGGTCACAGAGGAGCAATGGGGCACGAGACCGAAAACACTTTGGCATCTATACAAAAAGCCATAGATTTTAATGTAGATATGATAGAAATTGATGTCTTTAAAATTAAGAGCGGAGAAATTATTGTATTTCATGATGATGAAGTAAACAGACTAACAAATGGTACCGGTAAGGTTGAAGATTATACGTGGAAACAATTGCAAGAGCTTACACTTGTAGGTAATCATAAAATACCACTACTAACAACTGTTTTAGATACTATTAATGCACAAGTACCTATAAACATAGAATTAAAAGGGAGCAATACAGCCACAGATGTAAATACTATTATTAAAGATTATATAGCTATAAAAAATTGGAAATTAGAGCAGTTTCTTATTTCTAGTTTCAATTGGAAAGAGTTAACTGCTATGCGCAATGTTAATGGTAAAATTGCTATTGGTGTGTTAACAGAAGAAGACCCGTTGCAAGCAATACCTATGGCCCAGGAGTTACAAGCTGTAAGTATTAATCCAGATGTAAAAGATGTAAATCTAAATGTGGTTATGGCTATTAAAAAAGCCGGATTTAAAATATACACGTATACCGTAAATGATCCGCAAGAAATAATAAAAATAAAAGGTATGCCTGTAGATGGTATATTTACAAATTATCCAGAACGTATTTATTAATGTTTGATGTTATTATAATTGGCGGTGGCGCCGCAGGTTTTTTTACAGCAATACAAATTGCAGAACAAAATAGTGACCTAAAAATTGCTATTTTAGAAAGAGGAAAAACAGTATTAGCTAAGGTAAAAGTATCTGGTGGCGGAAGATGTAATGTAACTCACGCTGAGTTTAATCCGTCAGATTTAGTGCTGAATTATCCGCGTGGAGAAAAAGAACTTTTAGGCCCTTTTCATACATTCTGTACAGGAGATACAATGGCTTTTTTTGAAGAAAGAGGTGTTCCTTTAAAAATAGAAGAAGACGGTCGTATTTTTCCAGAGAGCGACTCATCACAAAGTATTATAGACTGTTTTATTAGTGAAACAGAACGCTTAGGCATTAAAGTAATGAAACTTTGCCCAGTTTCTAATGTTTCTTATGCAGATAAAGACAATCCAGATATAGGTTTTGTAGTAGAAACTCCTAAAAAAGAATTTAAAGCTAAGAGCGTAGTATTAGCCACAGGTAGTAATCCTAAAATATGGAATATGCTAGAAGGTTTGGGACATACCATTGTACCGCCAGTACCTTCTCTTTTTACGTTTAATATAAAAGATGATCGTATTAGTGCTATTCCTGGAGTAAGTACCACAGCAAGAGTTACAGTTTTTGCATCTAAAAATAATGCAACTAAATTATCTAGTAAAATATCTACTAACGTTAGTAAAAAACCATTGTTAGAGGCAGAGGGTCCTTTGCTAATAACACATTGGGGAATGAGTGGTCCTGCAATTTTAAAATTATCTGCTTGGGGAGCTACATTATTACACGCTAAAAATTACCAGTTTACAATTCAGGTTAATTGGTTACCAGATATGGTTCCAGGTGCTGTTTTAGATTATTTGTATTCGGTAAAAGAAACAGATCCTAAGAAAACAATTTTACGAACCAAAATACTAGACATTCCTAGACGTTTGTGGGTAAACTTGGTAAAAGCATCAGACATAGATGAAACTGTAAAATGGGCAGGAGCAACAAAAACACAATTGCAAAATTTAGTAGATCAGTTAACAGAGGGCGAGTTTTCTGTAAACGGAAAAAGCACCTTTAAAGAGGAGTTTGTAACCGCTGGTGGTATAGATTTAAAAGAGGTGAATTTTAAAACTTACGAGAGTAAAGTAGCAAAAAATCTTTTTTTTGCTGGTGAAATTATAAACGTAGATGCAATTACGGGAGGTTTTAATTTTCAGAATGCGTGGACAGGTGGTTATATAGCAGCACAAGCAATATCTAAATTATGATAACATACATAGCACTTTTAAGAGGTATAAATGTTAGTGGTAAGAATAAAATTTTAATGGCAGATTTAAAACAGATGCTACTAAAATTAAAACTAACTAACGTAACAACATACATACAAAGTGGTAATGTTGTTTTTACAACTGATGAGGTTGATGTTCCTGTTTTGTCAGAAAAAATAAAGAAAGAAATTTTTAAAGTATTTGGGTTAGATGTTCCTGTATTGGTATTAGCAGCATCAGCCTTGCAAACAATTTTTAAGAATAATCCGTTTACAGCTGAAGAAGAAAAAGAAACCTATTTTGTGTTGCTAAAATCAGCCCCAGATACAGTGCTTATTTCAGAAGTAAACAAAGGAACTTATGCAACAGAGAAATTTGTAATAACTAATAGCTGTATCTATTTACGTTGCTTAAATGGTGCAGGTAAAGCAAAATGCAACAATAATTTTTTTGAGCGTAAATTAAAAGTACAAGCTACAACCAGAAACTACAAAACAATGGTAAAGCTTATAGAAATTAGTGAAACTTTATAGGTTTAAATAGCTAAGATTACTCTTTATTGGCTGTACCTCAATTCTGGTGGACTTTTCTTTTTTATATTTGCTAAAATTTAAAATATGACCCAAGAGGAGTTTGTGCCTAAGGCCTATACAAATACTGTTTTAGAAGGAACTGTAAAATGGAAATCGCCCAGTAATATTGCTTTGGTAAAGTATTGGGGTAAAAAAGAGAATCAGATTCCTGCAAATCCATCTATTAGTTTTACGTTAGATGCCTGTGCAACAACAACCTCTGTAACCTACAAAAAGTTAGATAAAAAAGGAACTAGCTTTTCTTTTGATTTATTTTTTGAAGGAAAACCTAAAGAAGATTTTAAACCAAAAATTGAAACTTTTTTAGCTAGAATTGAAGAATATCTTCCGTTTTTAAAGGAGTATCACTTTAAAATTGAAACTTCAAACTCTTTTCCGCATAGTAGTGGTATAGCATCATCTGCTAGTGGTATGTCTGCTTTGGCGTTGTGTTTAATGAGTTTGGAGAAAGAACTAAATCCGTCTTTAACAACAGTGTTTTTTAATGATAAGGCATCTTTTTTAGCACGTCTAGGCTCTGGTAGTGCTTGTCGTAGTATAGAAGGCCCGTTGGTACAATGGGGAAACCACGCAAATACAGAAGGCAGTACAGATTTGTTTGGTATAAAATACCCAAACGATGTACATTCGGTTTTTAAAAACTACCACGATACTATTTTACTGGTAGATAAAGGGCAAAAACAAGTAAGTAGCACAGTTGGTCATAATTTAATGCATGATCATCCATTTGCTAAAGAACGTTTTGCACAAGCACATACAAATTTAGACGATTTACAAACTGTTTTTAAAGAGGGGAATTTAAAACGTTTTGTAGAAATTGTTGAGAGTGAGGCGTTAACGCTGCACGCAATGATGATGACAAGTATGCCGTATTTTATTTTAATGAAGCCAAATACACTGCAGATAATCAATAAGATATGGGAATTTAGGGCAATAAATAAGTCAAATATTTGTTTTACCTTAGATGCTGGCGCCAATGTGCACGTTTTGTACCCAGAGAGCGAGAAAGAGCAAGTATACCAGTTTATTAAAGATGAGCTTGTTGCATATTGTGAAAACGAGCAGTATCTTTGTGATAGAATTGGTTTAGGCGCTAAACAATTGTAAATTAGTAATTAGATATTTAAAAATGAAAGGACCTTTATTTTACTCAAAAATTCTATTATTTGGAGAGTACGGAATCATAAAAGATTCTAAGGGGCTTTCTATACCTTATAATTTCTTTAAAGGAGCATTAAAATCTTCTGAAGAATTATCTGATGAATCAAAAAAATCTAACGAGAGTTTACAAAGGTTTGCTACATATTTAGAAAAGGTTTCTAAAGAAGACGCTAGTTTTTCTTTTGATATAGAGGCACTTAAAAAAGATGTAGAAGAAGGTATGTATTTTGATAGTTCTATACCGCAAGGATATGGAGTAGGTAGTAGTGGTGCACTTGTTGCAGCTATTTACCACAAATATGCACACAATAAAATTACAGTTTTAGAGAACTTAACTAAAGATAAACTACTTACGCTAAAAGGAGTTTTTAGTAAAATGGAATCTTTTTTCCACGGTAAATCCTCTGGCTTAGATCCTTTAAACAGTTATTTAAGCTTGCCAATTTTAATAAATTCTAGAGACAATATAGAGTCTACAAGTATACCGTCTCAAAACAACCAAGGTACGGGAGCAGTATTTTTATTAGATAGTGGTATAATTGGCGAAACTGCGCCAATGGTACAAATATTTATGGAACGTATGAAAGAAGATGGTTTTAGGCATATGCTAAAAGATCAGTTTATAAAACATACAGATGCTTGTGTAGAAGATTTTATTAACGGTAACGTAAAATCGCTTTTTGGTAATATTAAACAATTATCTCACGTAGTATTAGATCATTTTAAACCAATGATTCCGTCTCAGTTTCATAAGATTTGGAAACACGGTATAGATACAAATAAGTACTATTTAAAACTTTGTGGTTCTGGTGGTGGTGGTTATATCTTAGGTTTTACAGAAGATATAGACGGCGCACGTAAGGAGCTAAAAGATTATAACTTAGAGGTAGTTTATAATTTCTAAATTCTCATTTTTATTTTATGCTTAACAGAAAGAACAAACTTATAGTTTTAAAGTTCTTAAGTCTGTTTTCAGTAGTAAGAGGTTACAATATATTAGTAATTGCTCTGGCTCAGTATTTGGCATCAATATACATTTTAGCGCCACATCTTCCGTTGCGTAAAGTAGTTCTAGATCTTAATCTTTTTATTATTGTATTGGTATCTGCTATGGTAATAGCATCTGGCTATATCATTAATAATTTTTACGATTCAGAAAAAGACCTTATCAATAAACCTAAAAAAAGTATGTTAGATCGTTTGGTAAGTCAGCGTACCAAACTAACGACGTATTTTGTTTTAAACTTTTTGGCTGTATTTTTAGCCAGCTATGTATCTTTTAAAGCAGTACTTTTTTTCTCCTCTTATATTTTTGGAATCTGGTACTATTCACACAAATTAAAAAAGATACCACTTTTAGGTAATTTTGTATCTGCAACACTAGCAATAACACCTTTTTTTGTTGTTTTTGTATACTATAAAAACTTTGAAACAGTAATTTTTGTGCACGCTATATTCTTGTTTTTACTCATTTTAGCAAGAGAAATGATTAAAGATTTAGAAAACATAGCAGGCGATTTGGCACAGAATTACAAAACAATTCCTGTTATTTATGGGGCGCGAACTTCTAAAATTGCAATTACTATTTTAATTGCATCTAGTCTTGTGCCATCTTTGTTACTTATTTATAATTTTGATGTTGGCCATATGCACTACTACTTTAAACTAGTGGTTTTGTTGTTGGTTATTTTTTTAGCACTATTATGGAAATCACAAACTAAAAAGCAATACAACACGCTACATAATATCTTAAAGTTTGTTATTATAAGCGGCGTTTTTAGTATTTTGTTGATTGATATAAATCTCGTCCTAAACAGAATTTTATAATGAACAACATTTTAAAAGTTGGTTTGGCTCAAATTTCTCCGGTTTGGCTAGACAAAGAAGCAACCATAAAGAAAATTGAAGCTACAATTGTTGCAGCTGCAGAACAAAACACAGAGCTTTTAGTTTTTGGAGAAGCATTGTTACCTGGTTATCCTTTTTGGTTGGCGCACACCAATGGTGCTTCATGGGATTTAAAAGTAAATAAAGAAATACACGCGCACTACGTGCGTAACTCCATACAAATAGAAGCAGGAGAGTTAAACAGCATATGTGCATTAGCTAAGACCTATAAAATGGCCATTTATTTGGGTATTATGGAACGTGCTAAAGACAGAGGCGGACATAGCATATATTGTTCTTTAGTATACATAAATGAAAAAGGCGAAATAAAATCTGTACACAGAAAATTACAACCAACGTATGATGAGCGCTTAACTTGGGCGCCAGGAGACGGCAATGGTTTACAGGTACACCCTTTAAAAGAATTTACGGTTGGCGGTTTAAATTGTTGGGAGAATTGGATGCCTTTACCAAGAGCAGCATTGTACGGTTTAGGAGAGAATTTGCATATAGCAGTTTGGCCTGGTAGCGAGCACAACACAAAAGATATTACACGTTTTATAGCACGTGAATCTCGTAGTTTTGTTATTTCTGTATCGTCTTTAATGAAAAAAGAAGACTTCCCTAGTAACACACCACACTTAAATAAAATTTTAGAAAATGCTCCAGATGTTTTAGCAAATGGAGGCTCTTGTATTGCTGGTCCAGATGGTGAGTGGGTAGTAGCACCTATTTTACATAAAGAAGGAGTAATATGTCAAAAAATAGACTTTAATAGGGTGTATGAAGAACGACAAAATTTTGATTCCGTAGGGCATTACTCAAGACCAGATGTTACTAATTTACAGGTGAATAGAGAGCGACAAAGCACTGTTAGGTTTAAAGATTAATTTTTTAGTTTAAATATTTATTTAACGGCACAAACAAGATGCTTGCGCTAGCAGGGTGCTCGTGCCGTAACAGTATAAAGATAAATTAACAGTAAAAATAAGCAGTAGCAACACAAGCAATATGCTTACGCTACCGGTGTAATTATATGATGAGAATGTTTTATAAAACTATATGTTGCATAAAAAAATAAAAAAAGTAATACTAATTGCAATTATTATATTAGGAATATCTAGTTTAATAGATGGAATTGCTAATAACTTTAATAGCCAGAAGTGGCTTTACATTTCTATATTTTCAAAAGATCAAATAATCAAGAATGAATTAATTATTCATAAAAAAACACCTAATGCAGGTAGAGGAGGCACAAATTTATATTATTATTTTGGAGTATTAAAGAAAGGCGGTGGATCAGCAAGAATTTTTGGAGATGAAAATACAATAGAAAAGTATATAACTTTAGATGGTAGCTTTCCAGTTTGGACTACACCAATAACAACTAGTGTTTTTAAAAGGAAAAATAATATACCACCAAAGTTTTATCAATTTATTCACGCTATAATAATAATATTTGTATGGTTACTTTGGATCCCCTCTTTAGTGTGTTTAATCAAAAATAAAAAACGATTTTTTAAATAACACAAGCAATATGCTTACGCTAGCGGTGGTAGAGCCTATTTAAAAGGTAACTTTATGAAAATGCTGAAATCTGACGAAGGCAGAAAGGCTTTGGAAGAATTAGATAAAACTAAACTTGGACAATTATTAAATTACAATAATATTAAAATTCAAACATCTACAAAAGCACAACTTGTCGAAGATTTAATTTTTAATTTAGATATACCTAGCAATTTTAATTCAATATTTCGATGATTTATAAAGCAAACATTAGAAAAATATCCAGTCAATTAATACTAATTGAAGATAAAATATTTTATATCGACGATGAAAATAATTTTTGTGTTGATGGAGAAATCTTCTTAAAGGGGAATTACAGCATTTCTTATTCAATTAAAAATAAAATTGCATTACTAGATGAAAATAACTTTAAAACAATCTTGATTAATGCAATAAACAATAAAATAGAAAATTTAGATTATGTTTTAATTTTATTAAATGATACGAATGGAATTTTCTTATCTAATGAAAACAATAAATGGAATATAATAAGAGTAATAAAAAAAAATAGTGAAATTATAAATAATAAATTCGACTTAAACTTAATTAACAATGTACTTGATAATAATACTTTTCTTTCAACAAAAGAAAACAATCTAAGTTGCCATCAGTTAGAAAATGCAGAGGAACTATGGAAGTTAGATGTTTCTAAATTAGGAGAGTATCTACATTTAAAAGGTACAGAACACGAAGAATTACGTGTTGGTATTGTACATGAACTATACACTTACAATGCTATATTAGTAGCGCTATTGCGTAATGATACTATTATTGGTGTTGATAGCGCTAAAGGAGATGTGTTATGGCAAAAACCACTGTTTTTATTCATATCTAGACCAGTACAATTAAATGATAAACTATATCATATTATTACTGGTGTTGATGTTAAAAATATGCTACAAGTATATGATTTAGCAACTGGCAAACTAGAACGTGAGGTAGAAATTACACACCCAGTTCTTAAAGAAAATACATTTTTTACCAAACGCTTTATTAATGATACGTATATAGCACTCACTGCTACCAAAACAGGTGAAATTTTAGTAATAAACCATAAAACCGCAATAGTTGAAGATTACGCTAAATTACCAAACCTAAAAGAAAAAATACCTATAGACAATATACCGCAAGTTCATCAAAATAAAGTTTATCAGTTAGATGGAGAAGGAACTCTTTATATTTTTGAAAAAGAAGAAATAATTAGTCAATAAATTAGCTTAACTAAAGTGTAGTAGGAGCGTTGTAAAATTGAGTAAACTAAAATTGTATTCCAACTCAGATGTTACTAATTTACAAGTAAATAGAGAACGACAAAGCACTGTTACGTTTAAAGATTAATTAGTTAAACTATTATATAGTTATTCAAATTCCTTTGCTACCTTTGCAAAAAATATAATACAATGAGTAAATCTGACTATAATAAGGACAGAAAATCTTCAGGAAAGGATAATGGAGGCGCAAGAAAGAGGAATTTTACTGGTTCAGGTGCTCCAAAAGCAAAGAATCCTCCAAAGCCATTAGATCCTAACTCTATAAGATTAAATAAATACGTTGCTAATTCTGGAGTATGCTCTAGAAGAGAAGCAGATGTTTTTATTGCGGCTGGTAGTGTTACTGTAAATGGTAAAGTAATATCAGAAATGGGATATAAAGTTAAACTAGACGACGTTGTTAAGTTTGATGGTAGACATTTAAATCCTGAAAAAAGAGAATACGTTTTATTAAATAAGCCAAAAGATTTTAGCACAACTGTTAGAAACGAACACGGTAAAAGAAATGTAGCTGGATTAATTTCTAGTGCTTCTAAATCTACTCTTTTACCAGTAGATAGAATGGCAAAAGCCTCTACAGGTTTATTGTTATTTACTAATGATATGGAATTAACAAGACGTTTGGTAAATCCTAAAAATGGTTTGCGTAAAATATACCACGTAGAACTTAATAAGCCTTTGCGTTCTGTAGATTTAAAAAGAATTCAAGACGGTATTGCTATAGATGAAAAAGTAGTAAACGTTCACGATATTAGCTATGTAGATAATGCTCCTAAAAACCAAGTAGGTATAGAGCTTTTTAGCAGCAGAAGTAATATTGTTACTAAAATATTTGAACACCTAGATTACGAAGTTTCTAAATTAGACAGAGTAATATATGGTGGTTTAACCAAAAAAGACTTGCCAAGAGGACATTGGCGTTACCTAACAAAACAAGAAGTTGTTAATTTAGGAATGGTTAACTAATTATTTAAAAGCTGTGTTTTATAACACGGCTTTTTTTATACTTAATAAGTAGTAACACTTAAAACAGCAACAATTAAAAGAATAATATAAACTAGAATAGATTTCATTTTTTACATTTTTAAGATAATGTAAAATTAGAAATTGCAATAGATGTTTTTTAGCTGATTTATAGCCAAAATAAACCCCCTGATATCAGGGGGCTTATTTTGTTTTAGGGAAAAAGATTTAAAAGTTTAATCAATCAATTTATTTCTAATTTCTTGTAAGCATAAATTACCTAAGCTACCTTGGTGTGTATGTTTAATATCCTTTTTAGGAGAAAAAGTACCTTCGTTAATTTCTTTGCCCATTTTTTTATAAGCATCTCTAAATGGCATTCCGCCTAAAACTAATTCGTTTAACGTATCTACGCTAAACAAATAATCGTACTTAGGGTCTTCTAAAATAGTTTCATTTATGCGTATTTCTTTTAAGCTAAAAGTTAAAATCTCTAAACAGGCTTTTACATCTTGTATAGCAGGTATAATAACCTCTTTTACCAATTGTAAATCTCTATGATACCCACTAGGTAAATTGTTTGTTATTAAAATTAACTGGTTTGGTATAGATTGTAATTTATTGCATTTACCACGTATAAGCTCAAACACATCTGGGTTTTTCTTGTGCGGCATAATGCTAGAGCCTGTTGTAAGTTCGTCCGGAAAAGAAATAAAATTAAAATTCTGACTCATATACAAACAAATATCCATAGCCATTTTAGATAGGGTAGCGGCTACATTGCTAATGCCAAAGGCAGCAGCTTTTTCTACTTTACCACGCCCCATTTGTGCTGCAACAACATTGTATTTTTGTGTAGCAAAGCCCATTTCTTTAGTGGTAAAATCTCTGTCTATAGGAAAAGAACTGCCGTAGCCAGCAGCACTACCAAGCGGATTCTGATCTGCTATTTTGTAGGCAGCATCAACAAAATACAAATCGTCTATTAAGCTTTCTGCATAAGCAGAAAACCAAAGACCAAAGGAAGATGGCATAGCAATTTGCAAATGTGTATAACCTGGTAATAATACATTTTTATGCTTATCAGCAAGATTTAAAAGTAGATTAAATAAAACTTTTACTTCATTTTTAATTTCAGACAATTCATCTTTTAAATACAAGTGCATTGCTACTAAAACCTGATCATTTCTAGAACGAGCAGTGTGTATTTTTTTTCCGGTGTCACCTAATTTTTTGGTTAATATAAACTCTATTTTAGAGTGCATATCCTCAAAAGAATCTTCAATGACAAAAGTTCCTTTTTCTATGGTTTGTGCAATAGCATCAAGCTCTTTAATTAGATTGTCTGCTTCTTGTGCTGTAATAAGACCTATTTTACCTAGCATTTTTGCGTGTGCTTTAGAAGCAACAACATCATATTTAGCAAGTAGTAAATCTAATTCTCTGTCGTTACCAACAGTAAAATGATCTATTTTTTTATCGGTACTGAATCCTTTATCCCAAAGTTTCATAATCTTTTCGTTTTTTTAGTTGATTGCTTTTTGCAGAAACCCGTTTAATATTTTAATGTATAAATCTATACCTTCTTCAATCTCATTTACATAAATAAACTCGTCTGCAGAATGCGATCTAGTGCTGTCTCCTGGTCCTAATTTTAAAGATTGACAAGTTAATGCAGCTTGATCTGATAATGTAGGAGAGCCGTATGTTTGTCTTCCTAAAGCAATACCAGCTTGTACTAATGGGTGATTTTCGTTTATTGCTGAAGAATTTAACTTTAAACCACGAGGAGTAAGTTTACAAGGAGCTTCTTTTTGTAACATCTCTGCAACCTCTTTATTGGTGTATTTGTCATTTACCCTAACATCTATAACCAAGTCTACTTTTGCTGGTACAACGTTGTGTTGTTTACCTGCATTAATTTGTGTTACTGTAAGTTTTACTTCGCCTAAAACATTAGAAACCTTAGAGAAAGAATAGTTTTTAAACCATTCTAAAACTTTTATAGTATTGTAAATTGAGTTGTCGTTGTTTGGGTGTGCTGCATGAGACGGAGTTCCTTTTACCTCGGCATCAAAAACAATAAGCCCTTTTTCTGCAATAGCCAATTGCATTAAAGTAGGCTCGCCAACAATGGCAACATCTATTTTTGGCAACTTAGGTAATAAACCTCTTAAGCTATTTGGTCCGGCAGATTCTTCTTCCATAGAAGCAACCATAAGTATATTATGATTTAAGTTTTCTGCATTGTAAAAATGAGAAAATGTAGCCAATAAAGACACCAAACAACCACCAGCATCATTACTTCCAAGACCATATAATTTACCATCTTCTATATGTGGATTAAAAGGGTCTTTAGTGTAAGCAGAGTTTGGTTTTACGGTGTCATGATGCGAGTTTAAAAGTAATGTTGGTTTGTTACTGTCCCAATGTTTGTTTTTTGCATAAACATTGTTATTGTCTCTAGTAAACGGAATGTTGAAACTTGTAAACCAGTTTTCTATTGCGTCTGCTGTTTTGTCTTCTTCAGAAGAGAACGATTGTATGGAGATTAGTTCTTTTAATAAGTCTAATGCCTTTTCTGTAAGTTGCTTTTGTTCCATTTTATAATGTTATGCTAGTGTATAGTGTTTCGTTTTCTTGCAACATAGAAACATCTCCTATGCATACTGTTGTTACTTTTTTATGTAGCGCGTTAAAACAATTTTCAAGCTTTGGCAACATACCGTCAGCAATAATTTTACTGTCTAAAAGTTCTTTGTAGGTTTCTGTGTTTAATTTTTTAACTACAGATTTTTCATTTGTAATATCTAGTAAAACCCCTTTTTTCTCAAAACAATAATACAATGTAGTTTCATATAGGCTGCTCATTGCAATGGCAATTTCAGACGCTATAGTATCTGCGTTGGTATTTAATAATTGTCCGGCTTTATTGTGTGTAAGTGCACAAAAAACAGGTGTCCAATTGTTTTTTAACATTGCATCTATAGCGTTGGCATTTACGGTAGTAATATCGCCAGCAAAACCATAATCTATATCTTTTACAGGGCGCTTTACAGCTTGTATAATATTAGCATCTGCACCGCTAAGACCAATTGCATTACAGTTTAGGGCTTGTAGTGCTGCAACAATTTGTTTGTTGACTAAACCTCCGTAAACCATTGTAATTAAATCTAAACTTTGATGATCTGTAATACGTCTTCCGTTTACAAGTTTTGAGGTTATGCCTATTTTTTCTCCTAATTCTGTAGCTAGTTTTCCGCCACCGTGTACTAGTATTTTTGGACCATTAATTTTAGAAAAAGCAATTAAGAATTTAGAGAGTTCTTCTTTGTTTTCTATTACGTTACCGCCAATTTTTACAATAGATACTTTTTGTGCCATAGTTAAAGGTTTTCTAGTATTTTTTTTAAAGCTATTTGTGCTGCAAAAGTTCTGTTGTTTGCTTGTTCTATAACCAGAGACTGGTTGCTATCTAAAACAGCATCTGCAACAATTACATTTCTACGTACAGGCAAACAATGCATAAATTTAGCAGTGCCTAATTTGTCTAAAGTCATTGTCCAGTTTTTATCTTGATGCAAAATTTGTCCATAAATTTGATAGCTACTCCAGTTTTTAACATAAACAAAATCGGCATTTTCTAAGGCCTTATTTTGGTCATGTTCTATGGTTGCTCCTTTTGTAATTTTAGAATTTAACTCGTATCCTTTAGGGTGAGTAATTACAAAATCTACATCTTGTAAATGCATCATCTCTACAAAAGAATTGGCAACTGCGTGTGGTAAAGCTTTAGGATGTGGCGCCCAAGAAAGCACTACTTTTGGCTTAGATTTATTATTGTTTTCTGCTAAAGTGATAGCATCTGCTAAAGCCTGTAGCGGATGTCCAACAGAGCTTTCCATATTTAAAATAGGAACAGTAGCGTGTTTTTTAAATCCGTTTATAACCAATTCTGCTTCATCTGCTTCCTTGTCTTGTAAATTAGCAAAAGCTCTAATACCAATAACATCGCAGTACTGAGAAACCACTTGCGCAGCTTCTTTTACGTGTTCAGATTTTCCTTGGTCCATAACAGTACCATCTGTAAATTCTAGTGTCCATCCTTCAGAACCAAAATTCATAACAATAACTTCCATACCTAAGTTTAGGGCAGCCTTTTGTGTGCTTAGTCGTGTTCTTAAGCTGTTATTAAAGAATAATAAAACAATAGTTTTGTTTTCTCCTAAACCTTTATGTGCTTTAGGGTGTTTCTTTAGTTCTATGGCCTCATCAACCCAAGATGGAAGTGAGTCTATGTCTGTTACAGATAGGTAGTTTTTCATTATAATTCTTTTAATTCGGCTTGTAAAGCGTCAAAAAATACATCTATTAAAGCTGTTGTTATGTTTAGTGCAGGCAGAATACGTAATAAGGTTTTGTCTTTAGCTCCGCCAGTAAATACAAACTGATTGTATATTAGTTTTTTTCTAAGATCACCAACTTCAAAATCAAACTGAAGCCCTAGCATTAATCCGCGACCTTTCACTTTTTTAATTTGTGGTATTGCAGCAGCTTTTTCTAAAAAGTACGCGTGCATTTTAGTAGCATTACGTATTAAATCTTCTTGCTCAATAACTTCTAATACAGCTAAAGAAGCGGCACACGCTAAATGGTTACCACCAAAAGTAGTTCCTAATAAACCGTGAGATGCTTTAATTTTTTCTTGAATTAGAACGCCACCAACAGGAAAACCATTACCCATACCTTTTGCTATTGTAATAATATCTGGTTGTATGTTGTGGTGCTGAAAAGCAAAGAATTTACCCGTTCTACCATAACCAGATTGTACCTCGTCTGCAATTAAAACAACATTATGCTTTTTGCATAAAGCTTCAATTTTTTGATAAAATTCTGTTGTAGGTTCGTCTAAACCGCCAACACCTTGTACGGCCTCTAAAATAACAGCACAAACGTCATCTTTTTCAATTTCTGATGTAAATCCATTTATGTCATCAAACTCTAAAAAAGTAACCTTTTGTTGTTTGTTAATAGGTGCATTTATAGCAGCGTTATCTGTAGCGGCTACAGCTGCAGAAGTTCTACCGTGAAATCCGTTTTTAAAAGCAATAACTCTAGACTTGTTAGTGTAGAATGATGCTAGTTTTAATGCATTTTCATTTGCCTCTGCACCAGAATTACATAAAAATAAATTATAATCTGTACAGTTAGATAATTGCACTAATTTCTCTGCTAATTCTCCCTGTAAAGGATTTTGAACAGCGTTGCTATAAAAGGCAATTTGGTCTAATTGTTCTTTTATTCTGCGTACATAATGCGGATGAGAATGTCCTATAGAAATAACCGCATGGCCACCATAAAAATCTAAATATTCTTGACCTTTATCATCTACAACCTGGCTGCCTTTTGCAGAAACAGGAGTTACATTGTATAAAGGGTATACGTCAAATAAATTCATCCTTAATTTTTTACTTTAAACTCACTAATTTTATCAAAAGACGCTACAATTCCTCTAATTAAAGAAGAGCTAAGTCCTTGGTGTTCCATCTCATTTAAGCCTTTAATTGTACAGCCCATTGGTGTGGTAACACGATCTATTTCTTGTTCTGGATGGTTGCCAGATTCTATTAGTAGACTAGCAGCACCATTACACGTATACATAGCTAATTCTTGTGCTTCTTTAGCATCAAAGCCCAGTTGTATTGCTCCTTGTGTGGTAGCGCGTATTAAACGCATCCAAAAGGCAATTCCGCTTGCGCAAATAACAGTTGCTGCTTGCATTTGACTCTCTGGAATTTCTAAAGAATGTCCCATTCTATTAAAAATAGCTTTGGCTAAATCTATACGTTTTTTACCCATAGTATTACTGCAAATACAAGTCATAGATTGGCCAACAGAAATAGCCGTATTAGGCATACTCCTAATAATATAAGTTTCTTTGCCAACTACAGCTTCAATCTTTTTTATGCTAAAACCAGTTATGGTAGATATAACAATGTGCTTTTCTGTAAGCAAATCTTTTGCATCATTTAAAATACCTTCAAAATGATCTGGTTGTACAGCAAATATTAAAATATCAGAGTTTTGTACAGCTTCTCTGTTGTTAGCTGTAACTGTAACATTTCCATAATTCTCAAACTCTTTAATACTATCTGTATTTCTTTTTGTTAAATACATAGTAGTAGCACCGTTAGAGTTTAAAATACCTTTGGCAATAGACAGTCCTAAGTTTCCTGCACCTATAATAGCTAGTTTCATAATGGTTTTTTATTTTTTAGATTGATGTTAAAATGCAGAAGCTTTTAAGTTTAACCCTTCAGTTTCTTTAAACCCAAACATTAAATTCATATTCTGTACCGCTTGTCCAGATGCACCTTTTAGTAAATTGTCTATAGCAGATGTAATTAATAAATTGCCATTGTGTATATGTAAATGCAAGTGACATTGGTTGGTGTTTACAACTTGTTTTAAGTGTATTTCTGTGTCAGATACGTGTGTAAATTTTGCATTGGCATAAAAGTTATTGTATAATGCATAAGCATCTTCTAAGCTGCCTTTGTATTTTGTATATGCAGTAGCAAAAATACCCCTGGCAAAATTTCCTCTTTGCGGAAGAAACAATAATTCGCCAATTTCATTTTTATAAGAATGTAAACTTTCTCCTATTTCACCCAAATGCTGGTGTGTAAATGGTTTGTACCAAGACACATTATTGTTACGCCAGCTAAAATGGGTAGAGTCAGATGGTTTTACACCTGCACCAGTACTACCTGTTACAGCATTTATATGTACATCATTATGCAAAATATTTGCTTTTGCTAAAGGCAATAATGCAAGCTGAATTGCTGTAGCGAAACATCCTGGGTTTGCAATAAAATTTGCAGATTTTATTTTTTCAATATTTGTTTCAGGTAAACCGTAGATAAATTCTTTTCCGCCTAGAATAGCATCAGTATGTAATCTAAAATCGTTACTTAAATCTATTATTTTAGTATTGTTAGAAAACAAATTTTCTTTTAAAAATGAAGTCGAGTTACCGTGCCCAAGACATAGAAAAACAAGATCTACGTTTAGATTTACATTTCCTGTAAACTCTAAATTTGTTTGTCCTAATAAGTCTTGATGAGCCGATGCTATTTTTTTTCCAGCTCTTGTTGTGCTGTAAATAAAATCTATGTTAGCTTCTGGGTGATTTAAAAGTAACCTTATTAACTCGCCTCCCGTATAACCAGAGCCACCTATAATACCAATATTAATCATCTTTTAGATTTTTATTTACGTGATTATATATTTTACCAGCGTTAGCTAATATTTTTATAAATCCTTTAGCGTCATCTGCTGTCCATCCTTTGTTCATTTCACCATAACTACCAAAAGAAGCATTCATAAGGTCGTGTTTAGATGCTATTCCGTTAAGCTCAAATCTGTATGGTTGTAGTGTAACAAAAACATCACCAGAAACATTTTTTTGCGTGTCTGCTAAAAATACTTCTATGTTACGCATAACTTCATCTAGGTAATTACCTTCATGCAATAGCATGCCGTAAAAATTACCTTGTTGCTCTTTTTGGTATTGTTGCCACTTTGTTAGTGTGTGTTTTTCTAATAAATGGTGCGCTTTTATAATTATTAAAGATGCAGCAGCCTCAAAACCAACTCTACCTTTAATACCAATAATAGTATCGCCAACGTGTATGTCTCTACCAATAGCAAACAAAGAAGCAACTGTATTTAATTTTGTAATGTTGTTAATTGGTTTGTCTTCTTCACCATTAATAGCCGTTAACTCTCCTTTTGTAAAGGTTAATTTTACATCTATAGGGTTTCTTTCTTCAAGCTGACTAGGATATGCTGTGTCTGGCAAAGGAGAGTGAGATGTGAGCGTTTCTTCGCCACCAACAGAAGTTCCCCAAAGCCCTTTGTTAATAGAGTATTTTGCTTTTTCCCATGGATAATCTACACCATTTTCTTTTAAGTATGCAATTTCTACCTCTCTAGACAACTGATTATCTCTAATAGGAGTAATAATTTCAATTTCTGGAGCAATGATTTGGAAGATCATATCAAACCTTACTTGATCGTTACCTGCACCAGTACTGCCGTGAGCAATATATTTTGCACCTACTTTTTTAGCGTAGTTTACAATTTCTATAGCTTGTACAATACGTTCTGCACTAACAGATAATGGGTAGGTGTTGTTTTTTAAAACATTCCCAAAAATTAGATATTTTACAACCTTTTTGTAAAATGTTTGTACAGCATCTATAGAAGTATAGCTTGTTGCACCTAATTCTATCGCTTTCTTTTTTATGTTGGCTATTTCTTCTTTAGAGAATCCGCCGGTGTTTACACTAACAGCGTGTACCTCAAAACCTTTGTCTTTTGATAAATATTTTGCGCAGTAAGACGTATCTAAACCACCACTATATGCTAAAACTAATTTACTCATCTTTATTTTTCTTTTTTAAGAACAAATGTTCTTTAATACTTTTTAATCTTTTAAATACTTTGCCGTCTACTTCTTTTTTATCGGTAGCTTTTGCCTTTGCAGCAGGATCATATAACATACCTGTACACAAACACATTTTTTGTTCTGTTCTGGTTAGAACGTCAAAATTTTTACAAGTTTGACATCCTTTCCAGAATTCAGGATCGTCTGTAAGTTCAGAAAATGTAACAGGTTTGTAACCAAGCTCGTAATTCATTTTCATAACCGCTAAACCTGTAGTTATTCCGAATATTTTAGCTTCAGGAAATTTTTCTCTAGAGAGTTTAAAAATGTGTTCTTTAATTTGCTTGGCTAGCCCTAAATTTCTGAAATCTGGGTGTACAATAAGACCAGAGTTGGCAACAAACTTATTGTGTCCCCAAACCTCTATGTAGCAGAAACCTGCAAATGTCTCTCCGTCTAAGGCAATAACGGCATTACCGTTTTGCAATCTTTTTTGGATATACTCTGGCGTACGCTTAGCAATACCTGTGCCGCGAACCTTAGCAGAATCTGTTATAGTATCAGAAATTATCTGCGCATATTTAATATGCGATGCATTAGCAATTACAATTCTCATTGACTGTTGCTTTTTATGTTAATATTTTAAAATTTAATGTCTTGAAAAAACGGAACTGGACTCACCTAATTCCAAAAGAAGTATATACCCTTACGGGCGGCGACGTGTAGGAACAAGCATAGCTAGGGGTGTAGAAACCCTGCTGGTAAATAATATGTTTGTGTTCTTGCTCATTACAAGATCAAATTTACAAATTATATTGAGCTGACCTAATTTACTGTTTTATTTTTCGAAAAAAGTAGTTTTTGTTTGTTTAGCCTAAGTATTTCGTATAATATGTAGCCTAAAATTAAGGTATACTCAATTGTTAGTATTCCTAAATGCTCTGTAAAATCTGGATTAGAGTATGCCCAATAGCTTAGAAATACAGCAGCAGACCATAAAATAGCATATCTAAACCTAGTAAATAGACTAAGTATTACTAAAGAAATAATGTACCAAGGATGCACTGTTGTAGAGATAAAGTAATAAATGGTAAGTACCCAAAGCATACTAGTGAATAAGCTAGTTACTGTTTTGTTGCTCTTTAAAAAGGAGAAAAGTAAAACAACAGTAATGGTTATATAGGGCGATATTTTACCAAATGCTCTTATGGTTTCCCAGTTTTTATTACCATTAAACTCGGCTATTTTTTTTATGATATTATAAATACTGGCATTAAACTCAAAATTACTAAACCAGAGTCCTATTGTAGTGGCGTAGTTATTTATAAATTCTGATGAATAGAAAGGAAGTAGTAAAGCAAGTATTGTAATGCCTATTATTGTATAAAACTGAATAGCTTTTTTAAATCCTAAATGTCTTAAAAATAGAGGTAAAAATATAAGCGGCACTAACTTTACAGCGATAGAAAAGGCTAGGATGGGAGCTGCTAAAATATATTTTTTTAGACTGATGAGATACATACTCCAGATAAAGAAAAATAGCATTACACCTTCAAAATGAAGATTCCCTGTAAGTTCTATAATTACTAATGGGTTTAAAAAGTACCAAAATATTAAGTGTGATGATAAATTTAATTTTAAAAGTAATTTTCTTCCAAAGTATACAATGCCAATATCTGCTAAAATAATAATTAAGCGCATTGTAACAATGCCGCCAATGGCACTTTTGCCAGAAAACAAAGCTGCTAAAGCAAATAACAGTTGATTTAAAGGAGGGTAGTTGCTAAAGTTTTTTGCGCTAATTTCTCCCATGCTAGCATACATCTGTGCAGCATTTTCTATGAGAATAGTGCCTTCTTCTATTATAGTGTTTGGGGTCTGTAAATAGGGGTTTATGCCTTGTAAAACTAATTCTCCGTCCCAGATAAATCTATGAAAATCTTGAGAGAGCATTGGTGTTACAAACAAAAAAACAAATCTAAACAGTATACCTGCAGTTAGCAGTAGTTTAAAATTCCATTTTTCAAACTGAATAAGCTTGTAACAAAGAAAAAATAGAGCTGCAGCAAGCGTAATAAGTTTTGGAAAGTCTGTACGATCTAAGTAATAAGCAAAAGTGTAATAAAAAAGTAGACTAGCAACAAGTAACAGTATAGGTATTTTATGTAGCCTATAGTATGATAAAATTTTTACTAGCATTACTAAAATTATAATTTACACCGAATATCGGAAAAATAAAACAAAGCAAAGCAGTAGCTATTTTTACGATAATATAAACTGCAAATTAAGCTTTAGCTGTAAGTGAATTAAAGAAAACGTAACCAAATCCTAAGAACAACATAAAGTGGAATGGGAACAATCCAAAATCGTTAAGAGGAATTGCAGAGTACATGCCAAATAAGAAATATAACATTAAACCAAATTCTAAAATCATATTTGGAGATAATTTTTTAGCAAGGTATTTGTTGCCTTTCCAACTATCAGATATGTTATTAATATTAAATTTAGGAGTACGTACAAATTCACTTCTTTTACCTCTGTGACCTTCTAAGACAGCAAGTGTATTGTGCAAAGAAAAGCCTAGAGCAATAGAAAAGAATGTAAAGAAAAGCCTTATGTAATCTATAAATTTACTAAAGCTACTACCTTGTATACTTTTAAATGTAAACCAGTAGCAAACAAATAAAATTACAGTACTTAAAATAAAGAAGCTAGTTACTTCAAAAACCCATCCTAAAGATTCGTTTCTGTTTTTTATGTAAAGCATTGGTATGCTTAAAAGAGCAACTAGAAATACACATAAAAACATTGAGCTGTTTAATAAGTGCATTACACCGTGGAATTTAGTTTTAAAAGATATGTTTTTAGCAGTAACAACGCTAACTACAGATTTTCTAAAGTTTTCTGCACCACCTTTATTCCATCTAAATTGTTGAGAACGAGCAGCAGAAATAACAACAGGTAATTCTGCAGGTGTTTCTACGTCTTCTAAATATTTAAATTTCCAGTTTTTTAATTGTGCACGGTAACTTAAGTCTAAATCTTCAGTTAGGGTATCGCCTTCCCAGTTACCAGCATCTATAATACAGGTCTTTCTCCAAATACCAGCAGTACCATTAAAGTTTATAAAGTGTCCTTTAGCGTTTCTACCAACTTGTTCTAATGTAAAGTGAGCATCTAAAGCAAAGGCTTGTATTCTTGTTAAAACAGAATAATCTCTGTTTATGTGTCCCCATCTAGTTTGTACAACTCCTATTTCTTCATCTTTAAAGTAAATAACAGTTTTCTTTAGCCAGTCAGAATCAGGTAAGAAATCGGCATCAAAAATGGCAATAAAATCACCTTTTGCAGTAATTAAACCTTCTTTTAGAGCGCCAGCCTTATAACCTTGTCTGTTGGTTCTTCTAATATGTTGTATATCTAAACCAGTTTTTTGAAGCTCTTCAATTTGTTTAGCCGTATCTATAACAGAATCATCTGTAGAGTCGTCTAAAACCTGAATTTCTAATTTACTAGTTGGATATTCTATTTTTGCTATATTCTCTAATAGTCTTTCAACTACATATTCTTCATTATAAATAGGAAGTTGTATAGTCACTAAAGGAATTTCTTTGGCATCTAAAAAGTTAAATTTAGGGGCATCTTTATTTCTTCTTTTGTAACCTAAATAATTGACTAGCAGATTAAGTTGTGCTAAGCTGTAGAAAAAAATCAACAAAAGAGCTAAACTGTAGATACCAATAATTATGTATGTAATTGCAATTTCCATATTTATTTAAAGCTGTATTTAAATATCCATCCAAGGATCTTTACACCGGCAAATATAGTACCTTTTACTGTGCCTGAGACCTTTGATACGCCAATTCTTTTTTTATAACGTACAGGAACCTCTATATATTTTAACTTTTTCTTTAGAATTTTAAGTTGCATTTCAACCGTCCACCCATAAGTTTTGTCTTGCATATCTAAGGCTAACAGGGTATTGTATTTAATAGCTCTAAATGGTCCAAGGTCAGTAAAATTAGCCCTAAAGAAGATTTTCATTAACACTGTGGCAAGTTTATTTCCAAAAACTTGCTGGGGTGTCATACTTCCTTTTTCTCTTAATTTTCTGGTGCGTGCGCCTACTACAAAATCTAAATTATTTTTTAGTATAGGTTCTACTATTTTTGTTAATTCTTCAGGATAATCTGAATAGTCTCCGTCAATAAATACGATGATATCTGGCTTGTTAGACTTTTTGGCTATATAATCCATACCTTTTAAACAGGCATAACCGTAACCTTTTCTAGTTTCTGTAAGCACGGTAGCACCTGCTTTTTCTGCATTTATAACGGTATCGTCTGTAGAATTATTATTAACTACAATAATTTCAGAAACAGAGGAAGGTAATTCTTTTATAACTTTACCAATAGAATCGGCTTCATTATAAGCCGGAATAATTACGTTTATTTTTGTCATTACCTTAAATCGGATAAGTTATTTTCCTTTTTAAAACCGGCAAAACTAAACCATTCTTTGATCTTTTTACCATTTTCATATTTTTCTGCAGAGGATAACTTTTCATTTTTATACTTTAAGCAGTATCCATTTTTAACATCATATGCTAATTGGCACTTATGATTTATTTTGCCATTGCTTGTATAAAACTGCCACCAACCTGTTTTTTGGTCATTTTTAAAACGACCTTCTTTTTCTAGTTTTCCTTCTGGAGAGTAAAAGTACCAATACTTTTCTTTTCTGTTGTCTTTGTAATGTCCTTGTTTGGCTAATGATTTGTCTTCGTAATAGAATTTCCAAAAACCTTCTTTTACATTATTTTGTGTCCATCCCTCAGCTTTTATTGCTCCAGATGGGTAAAACTCTTTGTTGTATTTTTTAGAACCTGTACTTGTAACTACTGTTAATAATACAGAAACTAGGATTAAACGGAAAAACATACTTCTATTTTTTATTTACCAAATCCATTAAGTCAACATCGTTACCTAATAAAACTTCTGTAGGGTTAATACGTCCCTCTTCTGGTCCGTTTTCTAATTTTAAAACTCCACGAGGGCAAACAGCAGAACATACACCACAACCAACACAACTAGAACGTACAATGTTTTCTCCTTTTTGCGCATAAGCACGTACATCTATACCTTGCTCACAATATGTAGAACAGTTACCACAAGAAATACATTGGCCACCGTTTGTTGTAATTCTAAATCTAGATTTAAAACGCTGTACAAAACCTAAATAAGCCGCTAAAGGACAGCCAAATCTACACCATACTCTGTTTCCAAAAATTGGGTAGAATCCTGTACCAATAACACCTGCGAAAATTGCACCTATTAAAAGGCTGTATACGTTTTGTACTGTTTGTGTTTTTATGCCTAATACGGTACTAGATTCTGCAAAGAAACTGTAAAGTGTCATAAGCGTCATACCAACTGCAAAAACAAGTACGGCGTGTATTAACCAACGTTCTACTTTCCAAGAAAATAAAGATTTGCTAGAGTGTTGTCTGTATGGATCTCCTAATGTCTCGGCTAAACCACCACAACCACAAACCCAAGAACAGTACCATCTTTTACCAAAGAAATAAACCATTACAGGTACAATTACAAGGGTTAGTACTATACCCCAAACAAGAATAAATATTCCTATTCCGCCATTTGCTATAAGATCTTTTAAATTCCATTGAAAAAAGAAATCATAATCTAGCGGAAACGCATTTTTAAAATCATAATACGGCATTTGTAAGCGCACCATAATTTCAGGAATTAAGAATGCAAATACAATCTGAAAAAACAATACAGATGTTGTACGGAATATTTGGTACATATTGTGTCTGTATTTAATGTACATACGCACAGCCATAACAGCCATAACAACACAGTACATAAATCCGTAAACAAACCAATGACCTGCAGGGTTTCCACTAAGGGCTTCACTAATAGGGTCTACTAAAAATGTCCAGTTTACAGCATATTCAGAAAAGAAATAAAGTATAATATAAAAGCTTACTAGAAAGAAAAAAACAAGCCAGGCAACTAAGCCGCGATTTGTAGCACTTTGTAGGTAAATACCATCATTCTTTATTCCTTTTTTACCAAGTAAAACAATGTTGGGAAGTATAAAAAGTAGTGCGCCAATTATACCTAGTCCAAAGGTTAAAAACCACATAGTGCCTTTGTTTTCTGGAATAAAACCATAACTAGAAGATTTTCTAATTGCAGCAGCCATATTATCACCGCTTGCGTAAACCTTTTTGCCCCACTCTTTGTTTTTTATGTGTATAGCATTGGCACTTTCTATTGCGTCTTCTAATACAGGAGCTAAAAACGTTGAGCTAGAAAAATCTTTGTTTATTATTTTAGAGCTAAGGTCTTTAATTAAGATATCACTTTTAATACCTTGACTCGTAATAATTTCATCAAAACCTTTTTGGTCTACTTTAAAATTCCCTAAAAAAGGTGTTGCTGCAAAAATGCCTAATCCTACTAAGAATATAACAAGGCCTAAATATTTAATTGTCTTCATTTTTTTATTGATTAAGCGATGTTGAATATTCTTTTTAAACTTTTCTTTTTTACTGATAAGCTAGTGTTAAATTCAGCATTGTATTTTGCTAAAATTTCTGTTTCGTATTGCTTATAAAATTCTGGGTCAAAATTGGCATCTTTTAAATATTGAAGCACATATTCTACTTCCTTTTTCTGGGTAAGCCACTTGTTAAAAACTTCGTGCCTCATGCGAATACCAAATGTGTTTATGCCTAAGAATTCTTTAGTGTCTTTATGGTAAGCAATTGTAATACATATTTTTTCTTTAGAATGTCTCCAGTGAAAATGAGCTTCGTGATCTTGTTTGCTACGTTCACTAAATACCCATCCGTAGGTTTGGTATTCTACATCTAAAAATTTAGCTGAGTTAAACCAGTGTCCTGGTTTGTATTCTGTTTGGTTACCACAAATAGTTTGTGCAAGAGTTTCTCCCATCATTCTTCCTGTATACCAAACTGCTTCAATTGGTCTTCTGTTGTCTATGCCTTGGTGTTGCTCTGCGCAATCTCCAATAGCATAAATGTCTTTAATATTGGTTTCTAAAAGTCTGTTTACTTTTACGCCTCTACCTAATTCTATACCAGATTCTTTTAAAAACTCTACGTTTGGAGATACACCTGCTGTAAGGCCAACAACGCTACATTCTATAGTTTCTCCTTTATCTGTAGTAATGGCTTTTACCCTACCGTTTTCATCAGAAATAATTTCTACTAAATTGGTGTTTAGGCGTAAATCTATATGGTGTTCTAGAATGTGCTCGTTAATAAGTTCAGATTCACCCTTAGGTAAAACGCCATTCCAAAAACTATTCTCTCTAACTAAAAAAGTAACTGGTATTTTGCGACTGCGGAGCATTTCAGCCATTTCTATACCAATTAATCCGCCACCTACTATTACAGCTCTTTTACAAGTTTTGTTGTCAGGAGCATTTTCTTGTAATTGTTCTAAATCTTGTTTAGAGTATAGGCCTTGAACGCCTTTTAAATCTTGTCCAGGCCATCCAAATTTGTTTGGTTTTGAGCCAGTTGCAATAATTAATTTATCATAAGAAATAGAAGAGTTTTCTAAGTCTACTTTTTTATTTGCGTGGTCTACATTGCTAACATATCCTTTCACAAGATCTATTCTGTTTTTTTTCCAGAACCAATTTTCATAAGGCTGCGTATGCTCAAATTTCATATGTCCCATATAAACATACATAAGCGCAGTTCTAGAAAAGAAGTACTCGGATTCGGCAGAAATAATTGTAATTTTTTTGTCAGATAATTTACGAATGTGTCTTGCAGCTGTTACGCCAGCAATACCATTTCCAATAATAACAATGTGTTCCATAGATTTAAAATAATAGTGTCTCTGTCGTGCTTAAATAGCTAAACTTAACTGAGAGTAGGTTATTTATATGTTTTCTAAATAAGAATAAACTTGATTTCTTTCTGTTATGAAAATGTGATACTTAACCAGTTTCTTTGCTTCAGATAAAATAAAGATAATGATGTATGTTTTGTTAAAACAGATCGACATACTTATTAAATAACATCAATCATATTATGAAAAATACTATTAAAATAATGGTAATACTCTTCTTTTTAAGTATTACATCTATTCATTCTCAGGATACAAATCAGTTTTTCACTAAAGCTAATACTTTTTTTAATACTTATGTGGCTAATGGTAAAGTAGCATATAAGGATATAAAGACAAACCCAGCATTATTAAACGAACTGGTTACAGAAATTGTATCTATACAGGTAACAAAAAGTAAGTCGGCAGAATACCAAGCCTTTTGGATTAATGCTTACAATATATCGGTAATTAAAAATGTAGTAGATAACTATCCTCTAAAATCTCCGCTAGATAAAGCTGGTTTTTTTGATAAAATAAAGCATACAGTAGCTGGTAAGAATTTAACTTTAAATGATATGGAACATAAGATGTTACGTGCTGTTTTTCCTAAAGAGCCGCGTTTTCATTTTGTACTGGTTTGTGCGGGCTTAGGTTGCCCTCCTATTATTAACGAGGCCTATATGCCTAATATGTTAGAAGATCAACTACAGATACAAACCCAAATAGCGATTAATAATCCAAATTTTATAATGGTAAACAAGAACAAGGTAAAGCTTTCTCAGATTTTTGAGTGGTACAAAGGAGATTTTACACAAGACGGTAAATCATTGGTAGATTTTATAAACCTATATAGAAAAGAAAAAATAGATGCTAAAGCAAAAGTGTCTTATTATCCATACGATTGGACATTAAACAAGCAGTAATTACATTAAAAAACAAATAACAATCAACAACAATACAATTATGAAACAAATAAAAACAATAGCCTTAGTATTAGGTTTGCTAACTGCGTTTTCAGGATATTCACAGGAAGAAGATGATGATCAAAAGAGTAATATACAACAGTACACACCATCCAAATTAATAGGGAAGGGACAGTTTGATATTAAATGGTTTAATAATATTTACACAGAAACAAGAAGTACATTTACAAGTGGTGAGCAGCCAAGACAAACATTTTTTACATCTACTTTAGAAGGGTATACCGGTGTTGGAGAAAACAATAGATGGAATGTTGGTGTAATACTTAAAATACGTTCTAATACCATAAATGGTACTGAAACTTTAGATGCTTTAAAATTTAAGAGCGAAGATGGTATTTCTAGAGCAGGCTTAACATCTTTTGCACCCTCTGTAAAGTTTGTGCCTTTTGAGTCCGTTGGTAATTTTTCAATACAGAGTTCTTTATATATCCCTTTGGTAGATAATGAAACTGAGAATGGTGTTTTTCTAGATCAAAACGGATTTATTTGGCAAAACAGATTTTTCTATGATTATACTTTTCCAGGAGATAAGTGGCAGCTGTTCACAGAGTTAAATACAGAGCTTAATTTTGGCGACAAAGAAAAAAGTTTTGCGAATAACAGTTTAGGGTTAACGCCAGGTGTTTTTCTAAGTTATTTTCCGGCAAATAAGTTTACAGTTTTAGCTTTAGCACAACACTCACAACGTATAGATTTAGGTAACAATTTTAGTCAGAATTACACAGCCTTAGGTGGTGGTGCAAAGTACCAGCTTACAAATGCACTTAACTTAGAATTGTTGTATACTAACTTTGTTGGAGGAGATAATACAGGACTTGGAGAAACATTTAACTTAGGACTTAGAGCAATTTTCTAGTAGCTATTATTAAATAACGTATTTTAGGAGGCTTAAAATTATAGTTTGTGAAAAAGTTAGGTCTCCTTATATTATGTTGCTTGCAATTCTCTTGTAATAGTCAAGTTGAAAAAAAAATAAACGGAGTAAGTTTTGTTTCTTCAAGAGATAAAGTTACTCAGAAAAATATAGCTCCTATTTTAGCTATAAATGCAAATGCGGCATCTGTTATGCCATTTGGTTTTATTAGAGATATAAATGAACCAGAGTTAATTTTTAATTCGGACAGGCAATGGTTTGGGGAGAGAAGTGATGGCATAAAGCATTATGTAGAAATATTACATAAAAACGGAATTAGTGTAATGCTAAAACCGCAGATATGGATAAGAGATGGCAAATTTACTGGTACTTTAGAAATGAATTCTGAAGAGCATTGGCAAACGCTTGAAAAATCGTATTCAGATTTTATTTTGAGTTATGCGACTCTAGCGCAAGAAGTAAAAGTAGATGTTTTTTGTATTGGTACAGAGTTGAAAAAATTTGTATTGCAACGACCAGATTACTGGAGCAAGCTAATACTAGAAGTTAAAAAAGTATATAAAGGTAAATTAACCTATGCTGCAAATTGGGACGAGTATCCTAAGGTGCCTTTTTGGGAGAAAATAGATTACGTAGGTGTAGATGCTTATTTTCCATTATCCAAAGAGCAACACCCAACTGTAGCGCAGTTAAAAACAGGTTGGCAGCCACATAAAAAAGCATTAAAACAAATGTCTGACTCTATTAGTAAGCCAATCTTGTTTACAGAATACGGATATAGAAGTATGGATTTTACAGGAGAAAGACCGTGGCTGGTAGATCGTAACCAAACTAATGTAAATTTAGAAGCGCAATCTAATGCAACTAAAGCTATTTTAGAAATGTTTTGGACCGAAGACTGGTTTGCTGGTGGTTATGTTTGGAAATGGTTTATAGATCATGATAATGTTGGAGGGTCAGAAAACAATAGATTTACACCGCAAAATAAACCAGCGGAATTGGTTTTAAAACAATATTATGGCTTTAAGTAAATTAAAATACTATTCTCTTTTTTTTATTTTGATGGTTTACGGCTGCTCAGAAGATAGCTTTACAGCTTTATCTTCTTTGGATGTAGTATTAAATGGCGAGACTGTAGTTAAAGACAATGTAATTGCTTGCGCAGCTAGTGCAGATAAAGAGGGTTTTGTAAATGTATTTTTTTACCCAAGAGAAGGAGCTACAAACTTTAGGTGTTTTGAAACTGAAGATATAGAGGTTGATAAAAATAATTTTGAAGCTTACATAGAGAAAGCTCCAGATGTACTAGATGTTTTTAATGGCAAGTTAAAACGATTTTCTGTTGAGACATCTAAAGAAAAATGGGTAATTGTTTCTTTTACAGAAGCAGGTAGTACACATATATCTAACCCAATACAATTAAAACATATTACAAAGCCTACAGAAAGGCTAAATACGGTAAACATAGATTCTGCTAATCCCATTATGCCTATTTTTACTTGGCAAGATGGTCTATATACAGATTCTGCTATATATTTTCAGGTAATAACAGATGTTAATTCTAATTTTTTGTCAGGAACGTATACTTTTGAAAAAATGTTTCAGTATTATAATTTAGATAATGTTGTTTTAAATATTACTAAAAAATCACCACCAAACTTAATTCAAACCAAAAACTACGGTTTTACATTAATGGCAGTTAGCGAAGACAATTGGGTTAACTTGCTTGTAGAAACCAACTTTTCTCCATAATTATGAAAAAACTACTGCTCTTATTTCTATTTCTTTTTTCTGTAACGGGTTTTTCGCAAGAACTAAAAATAGCAGACATTAGTTTTGTTGGTGCTAAAAAAACCAAAGTATCTTTCTTAAAAAGTATTGTAACAATAGAAAAAGGAATGGCAACAGATTCTACGGCTATACTTATTGCTGTAAATCAGCTTAAAAAATTACCATCTATTGCAAATGCTACTTTTCAATTGAAGCAAAACACTGTAGATGCTAGTTATAACTTAGTTTTTACAGTAGAAGAGAATTTTACTATTATACCGTTTGCAAATTTGTATACATCTTCTAACGACGATTTTGCTTTTAGGGTTGGTTTACAGGAGTTTAATTTTACTGGTCGAAATATTACAGTAGGTGGTTTTTATCAGAAAGACATATTTAACTCTTATGGTGTTTTGCTTAGAGCTCCGTATCTGTTTAGTGCAAAAGCGGGTTTAGCGGTTAGTTACAATAATTTAAAAACACAAGAGCCTATTTTTTTTGATGGATCTTCGGCAGATTATAAATATCACAATTCTTCTATAGAGGTTCTTGGTTTGTATCAATTTAACCAAAACCACAGCATAGATTTAGGGCTTAATTTTTTCACTGAAAAATACAATTACATACGTGGTGCTACTAACGAAACAGTGCCGCAAGCATTGGATGTAAATAAGTTTTCTTATAAAGCAATTTATAAATACAGTAACATACAATACCATTACCAATATTTAGATGGCTTTAAGAGCTCTTTAAATTTTCAGTACGTGCATAGTTCTACAAAAGAACTAGATAATTTTGTAGTAGCCTTTAATGACTTTGTTTACTACAAAAGAGTAGGTGAGCGTGGCAACTGGGCTAATAGATTGCGAGTTGGTTTGGCTACTAATGATGAAACACCTTTTGCGCCTTTTTCTGTGGATAACAATATAAATATAAGAGGGGTTGGTAATATTATAGATAGAGGTACTGGCGCTTTGGTTTTAAATACAGAGTATAGATATACCTTGGTAGATAAAAGTTGGTTTGTATTACAGGGAAATACATTTGTAGATGCGGGTACTTGGCGTAATCCAGGAGGAGAGTTTCAAGATTTTTTAGAACCTGATAATATTAGAGTTTATCCGGGAGTTGGATTTCGATTTATGCATAAGAAGATTTTTAATGCCATATTTAGGATAGATTACGGCTATGGAGTAACAAAAAATGCATCAAAAGGATTAGTTTTTGGAATTGGGCAGTATTTTTGATAATATTTGCGTAAAAGTCCTCTAAATGATAATTAAGAAGTTTGTAATAGTTAGTGTTGCGTTTTTTTTATCGTGTACTCATCTCTATTCTCAAGATAAAGAAAAAACGGTTGTAGCTCAAAAAGGAGAAGGTATTTATACGTTACTTCGTAAGTTTGATATGAGTCCGTCTAAATATTACTCAGATTTTATAGCTTTAAACAAAGACAACCTTAGAAACGGAAAACATTTATACGAGGGTAGAACATATATAATTCCAGATAGACTTATTAAGGTTGATGGTAAAGAGGCATTACCTGCAATAGTTAATGGGTATCCTATTTTTGGAAAAAAATACGCAACAGTAGAACAAAAAAGCACAAAACTTAAAGGTGCTGTTTATTATTTAATTTCTGGTCACGGTGGTCCAGATCCAGGAGCTGTTACAAAGTACGGGAAAAAGCTAATTTCTGAAGACGAATATGCATACGATATTACCTTGCGTTTAGGAAGAGAATTAATATCTCACGGAGCTTTGGTTTATATTATTATTAGAGATGAAAATGATGGAATACGTGATGAAAAATTGCTAACGGTAGATTATGATGAGGTGTGTTACCCAAATAAAGTAATACCATTAAACCAAGTAGAGCGTTTAAAGCAAAGAGTAGACGCTGTAAACGATTTGTACATGCAAAACAAGGGTAAGTATCAAAGATTAATAGTTACACATATAGATAGCAGAAGTGTGGGGCAAAATATAGATGTTTTCTTTTACCATCATGAAAAGAGTAGTAATGGTAAACGTTTAGCAGAAAGTATACACAAAACGTTTGATGATAAGTATAGAGAATATCAACCAAACAGAGATTATACCGGTACTTTTTTAGACAGAAGTGGTTTGTATTTGGTTAAAAATACAATGCCCGCTATGGCGTATATAGAAATAGGAAATATTAAGAATAAAAAAGACCAAAAACGTATATTGGTTCCAGAAAATAGACAAGCTCTTGCAAAGTGGATTAGTGAAGGTGTTTTGCTAGATCATAAAAAGAACAATTAACTCGCAATATTTTTTTTGTAGTAATTGTGAAGTTCTTCGGGGCTTTTTCCTAATGTTTTCTTTAAGTGGATAACACCAAAATGATACTGAAGTGTAATCATTCCTTTTTGCTGGTATTTTCTAGCAGATGTAGTTACTTTGTCTTGAATAATGGCGAATTTGGTAGATTTGTATAAGCGTTCTATAAGTTCTCCGTCTTCATAGATTATATATTCTTCGTTAAAACCGTTCAGATTAAAGAATAAATCTTTGGTAATAAAGAGCGATTGGTCACCACCTCTGCATACTTTATGATTTATACGAGTAAACCAGGCAAAGAATTTTAAGAAAAAACTTTTACTGTCAAACTGCATTCTAAAACTGCCAGCAGCTTTATCTTTTGTGGTAGTTTTTAATATTTTACAATCAAATTGATATGGAGGAATAGTATCCGCGTGTAAAAAGTAGAGAATATCTCCTTTAGCGGCCTTTGCACCAGCATTCATTTGCTTGGCACGTCCTTTGTCTGAAGAAATTACGGTAACGTTAAGAGTAGACGCAATGGCAATAGTATTGTCTATACTACCGCCATCGACTACAATTATTTCTGCTATTTGTTTAAAAGTGCTACGCTGTTTTATTGCGGTAATTAGTTTTGCAATAGTGGCCTCTTCGTTGTAAACAGGGATTATAATACTTAACTTATTTTGCTTCATTAAGGCTCCAGTTATAATCTATATATTTTACCCTAGCATCTTCTGCTATTTTTACTGTAGCATATTTGTTTATAAAACCTATTAAAGATGTGCTCTCTGTAAAATCGCTTTTAAACCACTTAAATATTTCAGATAACTGAATATCATTAGCGCTTATTTTATTTCTTTTTTTATCAGCTATAAAATCTTTGGCGGCGGTTTCTAATTGTGCATCCATAGTGTTGGCTAAGAAAGCTTTGTTTACTAGTTTAGGACAAGAGTAAGATGCGCAATTTATTGCAAAATGTATTCGAGGCTCATTCATTTTACGTAAAACCTTATGTTCTATATAGCCTAAAGAATACATTTTATCTCCAATAGCAACAACATCTTTATCCCAAGGAGATTTTATGTCTTTTATACTTTTTGTTGGGTAATTGTCTACTATTAATTTTACAGTGCCAGCGTTGTAAAGGTTTATGTAATATGCTAATTTCTGATTTTTAGACCAATTTTTAGCAGGAGAGTTTTTTTGTAAAAGAGTAAGGTACTCTTCTAAAGCAGCCTTGTCTTGTAGAAAAGCTTTGTAGTTTACATCGCCATTAGCATTTACGTTTTTCTGAAGTAAAGCACTCCATTTTTCGTGACTAGGTACTTCATTAAATAAAGTCTCTTCGATAGTTTTAGAAGGGCTAAAGTAAAAGTAACCAAGCGTTGCTATGGCAATTACTAGTGCAGATATTTTATAAACCATTTTCAATTGTATTTTCTTAGTTTGTCTTTTTAAATCAGAAAAACTTACATTGTCTTAAGCAGGCCTCTAAAAAGCTTTATCATTTGTGGTTCTGTTTCTCCGGCTATTCTAATAATTTCTTTAATGTTAGCAGGTTCTAAATTGTCAGGATCACATTCGTCTGTTAATACAGATACGGCAACGATAGGTAGCTTTAAGTGATTGGCAACTATAACCTCTGGTACAGTACTCATACCAACTGCATCTGCGCCAATAATTTTAAGCATTCGGTATTCGGCTCTGGTTTCTAATTGTGGACCCAATACAGATGCGTATACGCCAGAGCGCATAGTAATGTTTTCTTTTTTTGCAATACCTTGTAGTGTTTTACGCATTTCTACATCATATGGTTCGCCCATATCTACAAAGCGCTCACCAAACTGAGAAACACCTTTAAAAGCAAGCGGAGAGCCTCCTAAAAGATTTATGTGGTCTTCTAGTAACATAATATCTCCTTTTTTAAAGTCTAAGTTTATTGCGCCAGCAGCATTAGAAATAAAAAGTTTTTTAATGCCAAGCCTGTGCATTATACGTATTGGGTATGTTACGTCTTGCAAATCATAGCCCTCGTACATATGAAACCTACCTTGCATTACTACTACTTTTTTACCTTCTAGTGTGCCGTAAATTAATTTTCCAGTATGAAACTCTACGGTTGCTAGTGGAAAAAATGGAATGTTGTTGTAATGAGCCTCAATTGGATTTTCTATTTCATTAGCTAAGCTACCTAATCCTGTGCCTAATACAATTCCTATTTCAGGAGAATCAAAACCTTTGTTTATTAAATATGCTATAGAATCTTCAATTTCTTGTTTAATCATTTTTTATATGTTTTAAAAAAGGTTTAAAAGCTTCAATGTCTTTGATGTCTTCGTAATAGTCAACATCATTTTTGGCTTCTAATAACTTTATGTTTTCGTCTTTTAAATTACCTAAAGTATCTTTTAATACAGTTTCTTTTCCCCATTCTTTATTAGAAAAAATAGCTGTATTTATTTTTTTCATTCCTAACAAATAGTATCCGCCATCTGTGGCAGGACCAATAACAAAATTATGTTGGTCTAATTGCTTAAATGCGTTATCTAAGTCTGCTGTTGTAATATCAAACATATCACTACCAATAATAATGATGTTTTTGTAGCCATCTGCAAAACCTTGTTTAAAGGCGTTTAGCATACGCATGCCAAGATCGTCACCGTCTTGTAGTTTTTTATTGTAGATGTTAGCGTCCCAAATGTCATTATCCCTAATTGCAACAGAGTAATGTACTTGTTTGTCTGCCTTTAAGTTCTGGGTAATAGAAACTGTGTGTGCTAATAAAAATTTGTAAATATCTAGAGCGACTTGGTCTCCTGTTTTGGCTGCTAAACGAGTTTTACATTTTCCTAATTCAGGGTTTCGTGTAAAAATTAACAGTAAGTTTTTGTTTAAATTCTTCAAAATATAATTAATAAATTTTCACGGCTTTGGTCACTAATTTAGACCAATACTTACTGTGTGTATGTATATTATTTGTTTCTATATTGTCTGTAGTGTAAACAGGGTTGTTTTTGTTTTTCCATTCAAAAATACCTCCATATAAATTTTTTACATTGGTGTAGCCAGCAGCTGTTAGTTTTTCTCCAATATCTTCTGAGCGTATGCCAATAGAGCAGTAGACAATTATTTCTGTGCTTTTATCTTTTATCTGGGTAGTTACCGTGTCTAGATTAAAAAAATCGTACCCAACACATGTAGCTCCTTTTATATGGCTTGTCTTAAATTCTACTTCTTCTCTTGTGTCTAATAAAACAACATTTGTTTTGGTTAATAAAGAGTCTATAGAGATATAGGGTATGCTCTCTGTGTTGTGTTTTTTTAATAGCTTTTTTATAGAAGACTGCGTAAAACCTTGAAACGATAGAAAAAGAAATACGTAAAAAAGAAGTGTAGGTTTTTTAATCACAAGATTTTTTGTTTTAGGTAAAGATAAGTTTTTGTAGATTCTTTTAAAACTAGAAATATTAAAATATTGTTTTATGCCGATAAAATTAAAATAGAAAGTACTTTTTTAACCTATTTTTAAGGTTGTAATTTTTTTTAGACTAAAATCTATTGATATTTTTACTAGAAAGAAAATGGATAAAATACTGTTGCTTAGGGTGTAGAAAAGAGAAAACCCGAACATTTCTGATCGGGTTTTTAAAGTGGTGCCTCCAGGAATCGAACCAGGGACACATGGATTTTCAGTCCATTGCTCTACCAACTGAGCTAAGGCACCATGCCGTTAAGCGGGTGCAAATATAATTGCTATTTTCGTATATCCAAACAAAAAACAAAAAAAAGATTTTATTTTTTTTAATTTTATAATATTTGCAAGATGAATTTAATTGTAGATGCAGGTAATACCTCAGTAAAATTGGCGGTTTATAAGGGAAAAGAGTTTTTGACTTCTAAATCTTTTGAGTTGCAATTTTTTTTAAAAGAAGTAAAACAGGTTTTTCTGGAGTTTCCAGATATTAAAAATGCCATTGTATCTACAGTAGGGGCGTTAGGATCTAAAGAAATAACAAAGCTAGCCGTCTATTGTAATGTGCAAACGTTAAGTGCATCAACCAAAATACCTTTTAAAAATTTATACGGTACTCCAAAAACTTTAGGTGTAGATCGTATTGCTTTGGCTACAGCAGCTTTTTATCAATATACGAATAAGAATACATTGGTTATAGATGCAGGAAGTTGTGTTACGTACGATTTTATAAATGGTAATGGAGAGTATCTTGGGGGGGCAATTTCTCCGGGTGTTGCTATGCGTTTTAAGGCAATGCATAACCAGACTGCTAATTTGCCGTTGCTAGAGAAAGATGGTGAAATTAAGCTAATTGGAGATTCTACAACTGCAAGTATGAAAAGTGGAGTTGTTAATGGAATTTGTTTAGAAATTGATGGTGTAATTAGCGAATATAAGATTAGATTTGCAGATTTAACAGTTATTTTAACAGGTGGCGACGCTCATTTTTTGTCAAAACGATTAAAAAATACCATATTTGCGCATTCCAATTTTCTCCTAGACGGACTTAATTATTTGCTGGAATACAACAAAAACTAAATGATAAGAAAAATAATTATTGCAATAGTATGCTGTATGGCAGGTACTATTTACGCTCAAAACGGTACAGTTTCTCCATATTCTTACTTTGGATTAGGAGATTTAAGATCAATAGGTTCTGTAGAAAATCAAATGATGGGGGGTATTAGTATGTATGCAGATAGTATACACATAAACCTAAACAACCCAGCGGCTTATGCTAATTTAAGGCAGACTGCTTATACGGCTTCATTATCTAGAAGAGAGTCAACTTTAAAAGGGGCAGATTCGAAACAAAACTCTAGTGTAACAAGTTTAGATTATTTGGCGATAGGGTTTCCTATAATAGATAACAAAGTTGGTATTGGTTTTGGTATTAAACCTTTTAGTTCTGTTGGTTATGAAGTGGAGTCAAGTTTTACAGATCCAGATGCAGGCCTTGTAACAAATAAATACACAGGAGAAGGTGGTGTTAATACAGTGTTCTTTTCTGTAGGGGGAAGAATTTTGCAAGATTTGACGGTTGGTGTAACTACCAATTTTAATTTTGGTTCTATAGAAACTAATAGAGTACAAGATGTAGAAAACGTGCAGTTTGGTACATTCGATTTTAGGGAATCTAAAGTAAATAGTGCTAATTTTAAAATATCTGCAAACTATACACCAATGCTTACAGATAAGATTAGAATGAATACTTATTTTGGCGTCGAGACTCAGAATAATTTATCATCTGATAATACAAAAACAATAGGTTCTTTTTCTTCTAGTACAGGACAGCAAATAGAAACTATAGATGTAGATTTAGATCGTTTGGGTCTTGCTAGTAGAGGAATAACAATACCAACAACTACAACAATTGGTTTAGGTTTTGGTCAAGATAGAAAATGGTTTGTTGGTACAGAATACAGTGCGCAGAAACTAGAAGATTATACAGCTCCATTTTTTACAGTAGACAATTTAACTTATGAAAATTCTTCAAGGTTTGCTATTGGAGGTTTTTATACGCCAGACTATACTTCTTTTACGGATTATTACAAGAGAATAACATACAGAGCTGGGGTTAAGTATATTAACTCTGGAATGGTGGTTAATAATGAAGATATTACGGACTTTGGCATAACTTTTGGAGTAGGATTACCATTGGACGCAATTAATGATCCTTTCTCTAATATCAATATAGGATTTGAAATAGGTAAAAGAGGAACAACTAGTGCGGACTTAATACAAGAAAACTATTTTAAAATTAATCTAGGGATATCATTAAACTCTAAGTGGTTTAATAAGAGAACAATAAATTAAAAAAGTTTATAACCATTAATAAAAACCAATTTAAGATGAAAAAGAAACTTTACTTTATAGCGATTGCTTTTATAAGCGTTATGGGTGTAAGCTATGCTCAAGAAACGGCTGCGGCAACAGTAGACAAATCAGAATGTGCAAATAACTTTCAGTTGTATGCGCAAGATGCAAAAGTTAAAAATTATGACGCTGCTTATGGGCCTTGGAAAAAGGTGTATGAAGCTTGTCCAGATTATCATTATGCAAACTATGCATACGGCGAACGTATATTAAAGCATAAAATAGATAAGGCTACAGGTGCAGAAAAAACTGAGTTTGTAAATATGTTATTAGGAGTTTATGATAACTACCTAAAGTATTTCCCAACTAAAACATCTAAGGCAGAAATTCTTATTGACAAGCAATTGTTAAAGTATGATGAAAAAATGTCTACAGATGCAGAAGACTATGCTGCTTTACATATTGCTTTTACAGAAGACAAAGAACATTTTAAAAATGCAAAGGCATTATATCTTTATTTTTCTAGTTTGGTAGATTTACACAAAGCTGGTAAAGAAGAGTTGCAAACTGTTTTTGATGTTTACGATGACGTAACAGAGAAAATAGAAGAAGAGAATAAAGAGTTGGTTGCAACTATTACAAAGTTATTGCCTAAAGAAGATGCTGGTACTTTAACTAAAAAGGAAAAGCAACTTTTAAGAGTTTCAAGTGCTAACTCAGAAAACTATGGTAAAATTGCTAGTAGTGTAGATTCTAAATTAGGTGACTTGGCAAACTGTGAAAACTTAATTCCATTATACGAGAAGAATTTTGAGGAAAAACAAAACGATCTTACGTGGGTAAAAAGAGCAGTAAGTAGAATGTACTCTAAAGAATGTTTAGATTCTCCAATGTTTAAGAAGTTGTTTGAAAAACAATTGGCTATGGAGCCATCTGCAAACGCTTATTTATACTCTGCATCTTTAAAATTAAAGTCAGGTGATAGTAAAGGTGCATTAGCAGATTTTACAAAAGCTAGTGAGTTAGAAACAGATCCTTACAAGAAAGCAAATATTTTATATAAAATTGCTAACAGTTACAGTAGAATTAGTAAGTCTACGTCTTATAGATATGCAGGTAAGTCTTTAGAGGCAAACCCATCTAACGGTAGAGCTTACTTGTTAATGGCTAGATTGGTTTCTAGTAGTGCTAACGATTGTGGTTCTACAAGATTCGAGAAATTGGCTGTAAACTGGAAAGCTGCTGAATTAGCAAGAAAAGCAGGTAGAGTAGATCCTTCTTTAAAGTCTGCTTCTGCATCTGCAGCTAGTAGTTACTCTCAAAGAGCTCCTACTAAAACAGATATTTTTTCTAACAACATGCAGGGTAAAACTGTTACCTTTAACTGTTGGGTTGGTGGTAGTGTAAAGGTGCCTAACCTATAAGATGATCAAAATAAATACATATAATTTTTTTAAGAGCATTGCCATAATTTGTTTTATGGCAATGCTTTTTTCGTGTAATGATAATTACGAGCGTGTTGGTGTAGAGGCTAAAAAAGCAGTCTACCCACAAGGTGTCGCTAATAATTTAGTTTTTACTTATACAGAAACTACAGATCCGGTAAAAAACGAAAAAGAGGTAACGTCAAAAGTTTTGGCAGTACTTACAGCTCCTGTTAGAGAGGATTTTAATAATCTTAGCTTTCCTAGAGAAGTTTTTCCAAAAGGGTTAGAAGTTGAGTTTTTTGATGATAAAAATCAAAAAAGTACCATAACAGCAGATTACGGTATTAGTTATTCTACTACAAAATTAATAAGTTTACAAGGTAATGTGGTTATTAATACGCACGACGGAAAACAGTTTAAGACACCACAATTGTATTATGACCAGACTAATAAATGGATCTTTACTCAAGAAAAATTTGAGTTTATAAATCCTGAGGATGAATCTGTAATGTATGGTCAAGGTTTTGATTCTGATAAGGATTTAAAACAAGTAAATGCGCACAAAACAACAGGTTTAAAAATAATAAAAGACGAGGAAATATGATGAAAATATTAAAGTATACAGAAGTTCTGTATTTGGGAGTTTTTTTACTATCCATTTATAAAGTGTATACATTATGGAGTGCAGGTCAAGAGTTTTATTTATTTGCTTTTTTTGCTGTAGTTTCTTTAGGTATGTTCTTTTTTCGTAGACATTATCGTAAAAAATTCGAAAAAAGAAAAGAAGATAATACTAAATCATAATCTTGGGAACTTCAATTTTAATTATTGTTGTATCATTATTACTTTCTGCATTTTTCTCAGGAATGGAGATTGCTTTTATATCTGCCAATAGAATACATTTAGAAATAGAGAAAAAACAAGATGGTTTTTTGTCTACTGTTTTATCTAAATTAACAGCAAAACCCTCTAAGTTTATTGCAACAATGTTAATAGGTAATAATATCTCTTTAGTGGTATACGGTATGTATATGGGAGATTTGCTTATGGCTTGGTTTGTAAGTATGTTGCCTACTGGTAGCGGTTTTTTTGATGCCGTATTAATAGATTTTGGATTGTTGTCACAAACCATAATATCTACTTTGGTTATTTTAATTACTGCAGAGTTTTTGCCTAAAGTGCTTTTTCAGATTTATGCTAATTTGCTGCTTAAAATATTAGCAATACCTGCTTATTTTTTCTACATATTTTTTTCTTGGATATCTAATTTTGTCATAAAAGTATCAGACTTTATTTTAAGAGTCTTTTTTAAGACGGGCGGAGACCATAGTCAGCTTGCTTTTAGTAAAGTAGAATTAGGGGATTATATTACAGAACAGTTAGAAACAGTTACAATAGAAGACGATGTAGATTCTGAGATTCAAATTTTTCAGAATGCATTAGAATTTGCGGCAGTTAAGGCAAGAGAAGTAATGGTTCCGCGAACAGAAATAGTTGCGGTAGAACTACACGATTCGCCTAAAAACTTAACTAAATTATTTACAGAGACCGGTTTTTCTAAAATAATGGTATACAAAGAAACTATAGATAATATTATAGGTTACGTGCATTCTTTTGAGTTGTTTAAGAAACCAAAAACAATAAAGACAATACTTTTGCCAATAGAGTTTGTGCCAGAAACAATGTTGGTTAGTGATATTTTAGATTCGTTAACAAAGAAAAGAAAAAGTGTTGCAGTGGTGTTAGATGAGTATGGTGGTACATCTGGGATAATGACTGTAGAAGATATTGTAGAAGAACTTTTTGGAGAGATAGAAGATGAGCACGATTCTACAGATTTAGTAGAAGAACAAATAGATGAAGTAACATATAAATTTTCTGCAAGGCTAGATGTAGACTATGTAAATGAAAATTATAAACTAGAACTTCCAGAAAGTGATGAGTACGAAACACTTGGTGGTTTAATAGTAAATGAAACTGGAGAGATACCAGAAAAAGACTCAGAAATAAAAGTTGAAAACTTCAATTTTAAAATAATAGAGGTGTCAAATACCAAAATAGATTTGGTAACCCTTCATATACTTGAAAAAGAGTAGGGTTTTTGTGTTAAAAATTTGATAAAAATTAAATTTTTAAACCCAAAAAGAAATGGTATTTTTGCGCACTGATTTTAAACATTTTATAAAATGGCGATTTTAGAGAACATAAGAAAGAGAACTACGGTATTAATCCTAATTATAGGTTTGGCTTTATTTGCGTTTGTTATCTCTGGTATTTTTAGTGCTAATGGTATGTCTGGTGAAAAAACTGGAACAACTGTAGCAGAAGTTAATGGAAAAGATATTTCTATTGATAAATTTAGAAGAGAGGTAGAGTCTGCTTCTAATCGTTTTGGAGCTGGTGCAACCTCTATGCAGGTTGTAAACTCAGTTTGGGATCAAGAAGTAAGAAATGCTATTTTAAGCGATGAGTTTGATGATTTAGGAATAGATATAGAACAAGATCAAATTATAAACTTTATTGCATCTAATCCTGGTTTTACTCAAAATCCACAGTATCAAGATGAGAATGGTGTTTTTGATGAGTATATTTTTAAAGAATTTATTTCTACGTTAAAAGAAGAAAGTCCTGCGCAATACCAGTTATGGTTACAACAAGAGGTAGCTATTATGCAAGCAGCAAAAGAACAAACTTATTTTAACTTAGTTAAAGCTGGTTTAGGAGCTACTTTAAAAGAAGGAGAGTTAGACTATAAATTAGCAAATGATAAAATAGATGTAAAATATGTAAGAGTACCTTATACATCTATATCAGATAGTTCTGTAGCAGTTAGCAAATCCGAAATATCTTCTTATATAAAAGAACATAAAGATGATTTTAAACAAGAAAAAGCAAGAGATTTTCAGTTTGTTTATTTTGAAGAGAAGCCATCTTTAGAAGATGAAAAAGCAGTTAAAGAAGAAATTCTTACTTTGCTTAATGACAAAGTTGAATACAATGACACAATTTTAGGTTTTAAAAACACTAAAAATGTTGAAGAATTTTTAGATCGTAATTCAGATTTAAAATACGATACTATATTTAAAACTAAAAATGTTCTTTCTCCAAAATTTGCAGATACATTAATGGCTTTAAATGTTGGTGATCTATACGGACCTTATCGTGATGGTAACTCTTTTAAGGTTACTAGAATGATAGAGAAGAAAAAAGAAGGTAACGTTAAAGCTAGTCACATACTTGTTGCTTGGGAAGGTGCAGAAAGAGCAAATCCAGAAGTAAAAAGAACAAAAGAAGAAGCTAAGAAAAGAGCAGACGATTTATTAAAAGATGCAAAAAAGGGAGATGTTGAGTTTTCAGTTTTGGCTCGTGATAATTCAGATGGTCCTTCTGCTTCTAGAGGTGGAGATTTAGGTTATTTTCAAGAAGGTAGAATGACACCTAAGTTTAACGACTTTGCTTTTGGTAATAATGTAGGTCATGTAGGTATAGTGGAAACTGAATTTGGTTACCATATTGTAAAGGTAGATGATAAACAAGATTTAGTACGTGTAGCAACTTTAGCTAGAAATATAGAAGCTTCTACAGCTACAATTAATGAGTTGTTCACTGCAGCTACTCAGTTCGAGAGTGATGCTAAATCTAGTGATAAAACATTTTTAGAATTATCAAAAGAGAAAAAATATATTGCAAGACCTGTAAATAAGATAAAAGCTATGGACGAAAATCTTCCAGGTTTATCTGCACAGAGAGCAATTGTACAATGGGCTTTTAACGAAGATTCTGAAGTAGGTGATATTAAACGTTTTCCTGTAAACAATGGTTACGCTGTTGTTCAGTTAACAGGTACATACGAAGAAGGCTTAATGTCTGCAGAAGATGCATCTTTTATTGTATTACCTAAATTAAGAAAAGAGAAGAAAGCAGCACAGATTATTGCAGCTAATAAGGGTAAGAGCTTAGATGCTATTGCAAAAGATAATAATGTATCTGCTTCTACTGCTTCAGCTTTAACTATGAAGTCGCCAACTATTCCTGGTGCAGGTAGAGAGCCTTTTGTTGTTGGTAATGCTTTTGGTCTTAAACAAGGTGAAACATCTGGTTTATTGCAAGGTGAAACAGGAGTATTTATGGTAACTGTAACTAAAAAGGAAGAAGCTCCTAAGTTAGATAACTATAGTACTTATTCTAATATGGTACAGACAACAGCTATGCAGAGAGCAAATTCTGCTGTGTACAATGCATTAAAGAAATCTGCAACAATAGAAGATAATAGAGGAATGTTCTACTAGTAGAACTTCGCATAAAATCATAAAAAAGCCTCCAAATTTGGAGGCTTTTTTATTTTATTAAATCTGTATATTTAAAAATAGTATTATATCCCTTTTGCTTAAAATAAGTAAGAGTGTCCTCATCTCCTGTTGCAAGTATAAAATCTCCTCCCCATGCGCCTAAGCTTTTTATTGCGCCATTATAATTAGCAAACAATAATTCCTTCACTGTAGGTGTTTTTAAGGCTTTAGAAAGTAATACTTCGTGTTTGGTTATAAGTGTATTAAAAATAGCTAATGATGTTGTAGAGCTTATCTCTTTAGTTATTTGATTAATGTTTTTAATTAATTCTTCTTTGTTAAATGTGCTTTCCTTGTATTTAGAAATTGCATCTCTACTGTTTTGTTTTTTATTAAGGTGTATAAAGTAGATATGTTCTATAAAAGAAGGGTTAAAATTTAAAGAAGTCGTTGTTGGTTTATTTGTTGTTTTCTGATAAAAAATAGGAGTATTGTTCTGTGCGCAAGCAATATCGTAACCGCTGCCACCCATAGTGTTTTCTAATAAATCAAAAGCATTTACGCTTGCCCAACTTGCAATATTATTAATAAGAGTAGAAGAAGAGCCTAAACCCCAATCTCTAGGAAAATCTAATTTTGTTTTAACAGCTAAACCTTTGCAGTCTTTTAAAAAGTTAGGATTTAAGATTTGTGCTTCTTTTAAAATAGATTGAAGCGTTTTGGCTGTGTTATTCCAAATCTCATCTTTTTTATCTGTATTTAAAATAGTTAAGTCACTACTGCTAAAATTAGCGCTAAACCAAATCATGTTATTTACATCAAAACTTTTCCAACTAATATGGTTTTCTTCTGTATTGGTAACTACTAAGTTTTGACCGTAAATAGTTGGTACTGCTAAACTAAGTGCGCCGTCTAAAACAACATATTCTCCCGTAAGTAATAATTTACCATTACTATAAAACTCTTTAGTCATTTTTTAAATTGTTGTATGCTGTAACTACAGCGCTATGCGTTACAGTATTAGTTTTAAAATGAGTTGTAAGTAGTTGTTTTTCTTTGTCTGTTGCACCAAGCTGATTCAGGATATTTAATAAGTGCATTTTCATATGTCCCTCTTGTATGCCGGTAGTTACTAAAGAACGTAGTGCTGCAAAATTCTGGGCTAAACCAGTTGCAGCAACTATTTGCATTAACTCTTTAGCGGTTGGTTTTTGTAAAATCTCTAAAGCAACTTTTACCAATGGGTGTAAATTTGTTAACCCGCCGACAGTGCCTAAAGCAAGTGGAATATCAATCCAAAATCTAAATATGCCGTTTTCTATGCTTGCGTCTGTAAGGCTGCTGTATGTTCCATTTCTACTTGCGTAAGCGTGTATTCCGGCTTCAATGGCTCTAAAGTCATTGCCTGTGGCAAGTATAACAGAGTCAATTCCGTTCATAATACCTTTGTTGTGGGTAACAGCTCTGTATGGTTCTACTTTAGCTATGGTTACTGCTTGTACTAATTTTTCTGCAAGTTGAGACGATTTTATATTTGCATCTTCATTCAATTCTTCAACCTTACAACTTACTTCTGCTCTTACTATGCAATTGGGTACGTAGTTAGATAAGATGCTCATTACAACTTCTATATTCTTTTCGGTATCAGAAAAATTAGAATAAAGTAAAGCTTCTCTTTTTAGTGTTGTAGCAAATTGCTCTAAGCAAGAATTTATAAAATTAGCACCCATTGCATCTAATGTTTCAAAAGTGCAGTGTAGTTGGTAGTAATTAGCTAAATCTGTTGTTTTATTGCGTAGTTCAATTTTAGAAATTCCCCCACCACGTTTTTTCATACTGGTAGTAAGGTTGTTAGAGTCACTAATAAGTAACGGTTTAACGCTATTAAAAAAAGATTCTAATTTTTGAGCATCACCCTTAAATATAAAATGTACTTGCCCTACTTTTTCTGTACCTAAAATTGTAGTTTTAAATCCGCCACGAGAAAGCCAAAATTTAGCTGCTTTACTTGCTGCTGCAACAACAGAACTCTCTTCTATAGCCATTGGTACAGCGTAGAGTTTGTTGTTAATTAAAAAGTTTGGAGCAATACCAAGAGGTAAATAGTAATTAGAAATGGTATTTTCTATAAACTCATCATGTAGTTTTTGCAACTTAGTGTCAGAGTTCCAGTATACTTTTAAAACTTCTTTGGTATGCTCAGAATTTTTAGTGTAATTTTCTGCAATCCAGTTTATTTTTTCTTCTTTGGTAAGTTTAGAAAATCCTTGAATAGGGGTAATCATAGTTGGTTTTTTTCAGGTGTCAAAGATAAACATAATGTATTAATTTTCTTTTGCAGATATATGTGTCAGTTTTACCTGTCTAATTACAATATTTAAGATAAAAAGTTTACTATTTATTAAAATTATTAGTAAACTTGGTCTTTCTTAAAAGCATTTTATGAATTTAATAATTTAAGGCGAATTATTCTTGTTTTAAGATTGATGAAAATATGCTTTAAATCTGTTATTTTTGATGAAATCAAATTTATAAACTAACTAATTATATATGGAATTTAAATACGGAGGATCTGAAACTAATCAGAAGACAGTATTAGGGCACCCATCGGGGCTTTTTGTGTTGTTTTTTACTGAAATGTGGGAGCGTTTTAGTTATTACGGAATGCGTGCGTTATTGGTGCTTTTTTTAACATCATCTTTATTAAATGAAGGATGGGGTTGGGAGAGAGCAGACGCAACTATATTATATGGTTGGTATATAGGTTTGGTGTATTTAACGCCAATTATTGGCGGGTACATTGCAGATAAATTTTTAGGATTTAGAAATGCTGTAATATTAGGTGCTTTTATAATGACCTTGGGTCATGCTTCTATGGCTTTAGAAGGAGCTACACACTGGTTTTTTTATGCCGGACTTACATTACTAATTATTGGTAATGGTTTGTTTAAGCCAAATATTTCCTCAATCGTTGGTCAGTTATACAAAACTCAAGGAGAGGAAAAAGATGCAGGTTATACCATTTTCTATATGGGTATTAATGCAGGTTCTTTTTTAGGTATTCTTTTATGTGGTTATTTAGGAGAGAAAATAGGTTGGCATTATGGTTTTGGTTTAGCTGGTGTTTTTATGTTTATTGGAATGGTACAGTTCTATTTGGCACAGAAAATATTTGGAAAAATTGGTCTAAAACCAAATACAAATAAGAGTATAGAAGATACAATTGAGGATGATGCTGAAAAATTAGAAGAAACGGTAGAAGAGCTTGTAGGTGGAGTTTCTAAATCTAGAGTAGTATCTGATAGAATGATAGTGATTGGTATTTTTGCCATATTTACAACATTTTTTTGGTGGGCTTTTGAGCAAGCAGGTGGTTCTATGACCATTTTTGCAGGCGATTATACACAAAGAGTTTTAGAGGGATCTTCGGCGACCGCATTTAAAATAATAAACAGTATTATTGTTATTATTCCTTTAGGTATTATTACATATGTATTAAGCTTATTGTTTAAAAAGACATTCTCTAAATTTTCTACTGCCAATATTGTGCTAGCATCTAGTTTTGTTATTGTTTGGGTTTTGGTACTTTGGATGTTACAAAACGATTATAAGACTACATCTTACGCAGTAGCTTACACAGATGTGAACAATGTAGAACAAATTAAAGAGGTTAGAACTAGTGATCCTTTAGCTGTAGGCGATGTTGTGAATGTAAAAGTGAATAACAAATACGAGTTTTATAACCCTGCTGATAGTTTAAATTTACGTAATACAGTTAAAGAAGGTAACTTGTTAAATGAAGATAAACATGCTATTGGTTACTTTTTTAATGCTAAAATAACAGACTTAAAAGAAGAACCAGCTAAAGGTTTATTTTGGAAAGATAATACATACGCTTCTTTAGTTTTTGAAAACCAAAAAAATGAAGCTTTACAACAAAGATTAGCTTTGTCTAAAGATACTACTTTTGTTGCGGGTACTACAGTACAATTAAAACTTACACAGGATTTAGGTTATGTTAGTGAGGCTACAGAAGATACTGTTACAGCAAAAGTAACTGAGGTTAAAAGTTCACAAGTAGAAGTTTCGGCATCTTGGTTCTCTGTGTTAAATTCATTGTTTATTATTGTGTTTGCTTCTTTATTTTCTAAAATTTGGCAGTCTAAATACAACCCATCTGGCCCTGTTAAATTTGCTTTAGGTTTAATATTGGTTGGTGTTGGTTTTGCGGCATTGGCTTATGGTTCTTCTGGAATTCCAGAAGGAGCTAAAACAGCATCTGTAAGTATGGTCTGGCTAGTCTTAGCGTATCTTTTTCATACATTAGGAGAATTATGTGTGTCGCCAGTAGGTCTGTCTTATGTGAGTAAGTTAGCACCAGTAAAGTTTGTAGGTATTATGTTCGGAATTTGGTTTATATCTAATTTCTTGGCAGGTGTAATTGGTGGTTGGACCGGAAGTTTTATTGATCCAATTTCTGAAGAATATGGTTTATCTACTTTCTTTTTAATATTCACCTTAATTCCTGCAGGGGCCGGAGTTATTATGTTATTATTAAATGGTAAAATAAAGAAAATGATGCATGGTATAAAGTAAAAATACCATTGCTAATCAAAAATATAAAATCCCTTTTCACCGGTATAGTGAAAAGGGATTTTTCTTTTTAGACAAGTTTTTCTCCAAAGTTCAACGGTGCTTTTATAATTACTGCCATCCGCTATTATTTGTTTTGGATTTACTTCTGTAATTAAACGATCTAAATTTAGCTTCGCAGACTGTGTTAGTAAAATAGTATTGTTTTTAGTAATAGGGTAAACACCTAAACTATCAACAACAATAACAGTATGGCTCTTGTAATTGTAGCTGTTTTTAAGTTTTAAGTTAGATGTCGAGTCTATGCGTTCTGCAATACGTATAGCGTTAAATGTTTGATTGTTTTTTAGTGAGTCAGAAGATACTATTTTTAATGTTTTCCCAGTTTGATGCATTAAAATTGTATGCCTGCTTTTGTGTAATACGTATAACTGTTCTTGGGTATTAGCTTTGTAGTTATAAAAAATAATAACCCCTTGAAAAAGGATAATGCTAGAAAGTAATAAAGCTGTTTTTTTAAAATTATTTTTAGCTATAACCATTAAAAGTAGCACTAATGTAGCATAGCTTAATAATACTTGTGGTTTGTTAAAAGAAATATCTTTAATTAAAAAAGCATCTTGTGTGGCAACCCATTTTACAGCAGTATTCATTGCCAAAATAATGTTATTGTAAATCTGCACTAAAAATGCAGGCAACATATTACATAAAGCTAATGCTATAACAACAATTCCTAAGCCTAGAATAATTCCTAAAAAAGGAATAATAGCTAAGTTGGTTATAAAAAATAAGCTTGGAAATTGATGAAAATAATATAAGCTGATAGGTAAAACACCAAGTTGAGCAGCAAAACTAACCGTTGTTAATTGCCATATTTTAGAAGTTAACCAATATTTAGGTTCCCATACTTTTTGAAAAATAGGATTAAAAAGAACAATAGAAAACACGGCAGCATAGCTCATTTGTAAGCCTACAGAAAACAATAAATTAGGCTGTATTAATAATATAAAGAAAAGTGACAAAGCTAAAATGTTAAAAGAACTTGTAGGTCTATTTAAGTACAACGCATATGCAACAAAAGTAAACATAGTTACGGCTCTAATAAGTGAGCTAGATAAACCTGCAAGTATGGCAAAACCCCATAGGAGAAAAACGATTGTAATAAGCTTTATTATTTTTCCTTTTGGTAAATATTCTAAAGGTGATAATATAAACTGAAGAACCAACAAAAGAATACCTATATGTAATCCAGACAGTGCTAAAATATGTATTGCTCCTGCATTTTTATATGCAGTTAATGTATCTGGATCTATATTGTTGCGTTCGCCTAAAAGAAGCGCTTTAATTATGCTTAATTCTTGTTTGCTAAAGTTAGCTGCGTTAAGTTTTTCTATAATATTTTCTCTTGCTATAACAGCTAATCCTTTAAGTGTTTTAGAGGGCGAATGTGTTAGTTGGTAATTTTGTTTTACTTCTAGTTGATGATATATTCCTAAATCCTCTAAATAAGAAGCATAATTAAATTGATGTGGATTTAGTGGTTTGTTTATATTGGCTACGTCACCAATAATGTTTAATTCATTATCTACGTTGAAGCTAGTAGAAGTGGAGTCTATAGGGATATTGAGTAAAATTTTGCCATACGATTTTTCATTGTTTATACTTTTAATGGTTGCAATGTATCTTTTAGTATAAAGGTTGGGTTTTAAAGTTTCATCAATCTTTAAATGCCATAAAGGAATAGAAGAGTATTCTTTGTTTGTATAATGTAATTTATTGTTTTTAGGGTTAGATGTACTGCTGGTAAATATACCCAATGCAATAGTTGCTAAGGCTGCAATAATACCAAAACGTAAAGCTTTTTTTTTAGATGTAAGATAAAGAAACCCTAGTGTTATAATAAGTGATAATAGAATACAAAAAGAGACGGTTACACTTGTGTTAAATAGTTGTTGCAAGAGTATTCCAGTAATTAGACATAGTGCTAATTTTACCGAAATAAACTGAAACGGTTTCATAGATTATAGCACTCTTGTAGCTTTTACAAAGGCATAATTCCAATAGCCTTCTCGTAAAGATGAAACAATAACACCTCTAGAAGTGCTTGCGTGTATAAATTTAATTTCGTCATTGTCTGTGGCAACAACCAAACCAACGTGGTTAATTCTTTTTTTCTTTTTAGAAGTTCTAAAAAATAGCAAATCGCCTTTTTCTACATCTTTTACACGAACTTCTTTGCCTTCATCTGCCATAACGTAAGAAACGCGTGGTAAAGATATGTCGTGTTCAGAGAAAGCAACATACAAAAGGCCGGAGCAATCCATACCTCTTTTTGTTGTGCCCCCATACTTGTAGGGAGTTCCAGAAAAATTTAAAGCGGAGTTTATAATTTTATCGGCTTTTAGTTCTACTAAAGCTTCTTCTGCTTTTCTTTCTGCTCTAGGAGAAGAATTACGTTCTATAATAACTTTAGATGGCGCAACACTAACTTTGCGGTCATTACTGTAGGTGGTTTTCTTTTTAGATACACAGCTGCTTAGCGCTAGTATTAAAAGAAGAATAGTTGCTTTACGGATCATTCCAAGAAAAATTTAGGACTCTTGGTTACCAAATTTAGTAAATTTTATTGAGTTTTTTTATTTATTAGGGTTTGTGCTGGCAACAATTAACTCAGCTGCTTTTTTACTAGCGCCTGTACCTCCAAGTTTTTTCTCTAAAGCATAGTACTCTTCAAACAATTTTTCTCTTGTGTTTTTAGATAATATTTTATGTAATTCAGAGCTAAGATTTTTTGTGGTTAAATCGTCTTGTATTAGCTCTTTAATAACTTCTTTATCCATTATTAAATTCACTAAAGAAATATATTTTAGAGTAATAATTTTTTTAGCAATGTAGTAAGATAACCAATGTGCTTTATAGCAAACTACTTGTGGTACTTTAAATAAAGCTGTTTCTAATGTAGCGGTACCACTTGTAACCAATGCAGCTGTTGATAATGCTAATAAATTATAGGTTTGATTGGCAACAAAATTAACTTGAGGATTTTTTAAAAATGGAGCATAAAAATCAAGATCTAGGCTAGGTGCCCCAGCAATAACAAATTGGTATTCTGGAAAAGAAGGTGTTACGGAGAGCATAACATCTAACATTTTTTGTACTTCTTGTTTTCTACTGCCTGGTAATAGTGCTATAATGGGTTTGTTTGGGTCTAAATTATTGGTAGCTCTAAAATCAGTTTCATTAGGTAATTTTTGCTGACTAATGGCATCTAAAAGTGGGTGGCCAACAAAGTGTACTGGGTAATTGTGTTTTTTCTCGTAAAAATCTTTTTCAAACGGAAGAATAACATGCATTGCATCTATATCTCGTTTTATTTTAGAAATTCTACCTTCTCTAGAGGCCCATATTTGAGGAGATATATAGTAGTTTGTTCTGTAGTTATTTTCTTTTGCCCATTTAGCAATACGTAAGTTAAATCCAGAATAATCTATAAAAATTATTGCATCTGGTTTAAAAGCATCAATATCAGACTTACAAAATTTTAAGTTTTTAGATATGGTAGTAATATTACTTAAAACCTCTATAAAGCCCATAAAAGCCATACTTTTATAATGCTTTACTAGTTCTGCGCCAGCTTGCTGCATAAGATCGCCACCCCAACATCTAATATTGGCTTTAGTATCTGTAGCTTTTATAGCTTTTATTAGGTTAGATCCGTGTAAATCGCCTGAAGCTTCACCGGCAATAATGTAATATTTCATTTAAATCTATTGTATTTTTTAAAAAATCTTATAGTATAAAATAGCAAGAGCAGTTAATAGAGTAGCAATTAAAACACCTCTAGCTCTGTAGTCTCTTTTCATTTTTAAGAAAAGAAAAAAAGCAGCTAAATTTAAAATAGCCCCTAACGCTAAAATACTACCAATGTGTCCGTTTTCTATAGCGGCAATAAATGTTTCCTCAATACTAAGTTTAGAAAATAAAACAATGTATAAAAGTGTTCCTGCTGTATTTGCAAGAAGGCCTACAAGAAACCCTATAATAACTTCTTTTTTAGTGTTCATTTAAGTTCCAGTTATTTAATTGTTGTATGGTGTGGTGTGCGGTTAAATCAAACTGTGTTGGTACCACAGAAATATAGTTGTTGGCTAAGGCAAACTCATCAGTGTCTTCACCTTTATCTAGTAATTCAAACTCACCTGTAAGCCAATAGTAATCTTTTCCCATTGGATTTGTACGTTTGTCAAATTTTTCTTTCCAGTTGGCACGCGCTTGTCTGCAAATTTTTATACCTTTTAAAGGTTCGTTTTCAACATCAGGAATATTTACATTTAAGACAACTCCTTTAGGAATTCCGTTTGCAAGTGCTTGTTTTACAATTTTTTGTATGTATGGTTTTGCTTCTTCAAAATTGGCATCTAAAGAAAAGTTGCATAAAGAAAAACCAATTGCAGGTATGCCTTCTATGCCTGCTTCTATGGCTGCACTCATAGTACCAGAGTAAATTACATTTATAGAGGAGTTAGATCCGTGATTAATACCACTAACACACAAGTCGGGTTTGCGATCTAAAAGTTCCTGAAGGCCCATTTTTACACAGTCTGCAGGTGTTCCGCTACAGCTGTATTCTTGTTCTGCGCCATCTACATCATCTACAACAATAAGATTTGCATGTAGTGTGTTGTTAATGGTTATTGCATGTCCCATTCCAGATTGCGGACTATCTGGGGCAACCACGATAACATCGCCTATTTCTTTCATAAATTTTATTAATGATCTTAGTCCGGGAGCTGTAATTCCGTCATCATTAGTAACTAATATTAAAGGTTTTTGCATCAAGATTATAATTTATACCGTAAAAATACGTTTTTAATATGTTTACAAGAATGCTTTTAAAAAATCTATCTTAAAAATTCATAAATTGGTTAAAAAACTGTTACAAACTTTATACTGGCATAGTTTTTTCTGTATCTTGGTAAAATAATTAGGAATTATATAGTATAATATGATTTTTAATGAATCCAAATTCTACTAAAAGTTAAAATAATAATAGATGAAAAAGAATTTAATTGTTGTGTTGCTAGGAATGCTATTTGCTGTAGCGTCTTGCAGTTTTACAAATAAGTCTTTAGATACTGTTAATGACAGTGATAAAGATAAATTACTGATAGAGATAATTGCATATATGTTAGAAAAAGGTCATTACGAGCCTAAAGACATTAATGATGATTTCTCTGTGTCGGTTTTTGAAGAATTTATAGATGTTTTAGATCCTACAAAAAGATATTTTATAGAGAGCGATATAAAAGAGTTTGAAAAATATAAGTTTCAGATAGATGACCAAATAAAAAATACAGACATAAGCTTTTTTAATTTAGTTCATAAAAGACTAATGAAGCGTATGGACGAGGCATCAGATATATATAAAGATATTTTGAGCAAGCCTTTTAATTTTGATGCTAAAGAAACTATAGATATAGATTATGAAGATCAAACATTTGTAGCTAGTAAAAAAGAATTAAGAGAAAGATGGAGAAAGCAATTAAAATATGCTACCATTAGTACTTTTGATAGTAAATTAACAGATAAGGATAAGCCATTGTCTAAAACGGAAGCAGAAAAAGCAGCAAGAGAATTAACTAAAACTACGTTAGATGATTTTTTTGATTTTGTAAATAATGAGTACGATCGTGAAGACTGGTTTGGGCAGTACATTAATACCATTGTAGAAGGTTTTGATCCACATACATATTACTTTGCTCCAGAAGATAAAGACAAGTTTGATGTTAGTATGTCTGGTAAGTTTGAAGGAATTGGAGCTAGATTGCAAAAGAAGAAAGACGAAATAAAAATAGTAGAAGTTATATCTGGTGGTCCAATTTGGAGAGATCAAAATATAGAAGTTGGAGATGAAATTGTAAAAGTTGGTCAAAAACCAGATGAAGAACCTGTAGATGTTACAGGAATGCAATTAAACGATGCTATTAAGTTAATGAAAGGTCCTAAAGGAACTAATGTGTACTTAACAGTTAAAAAAGTAGATGGTTCTGTACAGGTTGTAAAAATCACTAGAGATTTAGTAGAGATGGAAGAGTCTTATGCCAAGTCTGCTACTGTAGAAAAAGAAGATCATAAATACGGAATTATAAATTTACCAAAATTTTATATTGACTTTAAAGATTATAACAACCGTAATGCAGCTTCTGATGTTGCTAAGGAAATAGAAAGACTAAAAGAAGCCGGAATGGAAGGTTTGGTTTTAGATTTAAGAGATAATGGCGGTGGATCTTTACGTACTGTTGTAGAAATGGCAGGTTTGTTTATTAAAGACGGACCAGTAGTGCAAGTAAAATCTTCTGCAGGTACAGAAGAAAAAGTTGTGCATGAAGATAAAGATGAACGTATACAGTGGGATGGACCATTAGTATTGTTGGTGAATGAATTATCTGCTTCTGCATCAGAAATTTTAGCAGCAGCAATGCAAGATTATAAAAGAGCTGTTGTAATTGGTAGTAAGCAGACTTTTGGTAAGGGTACTGTGCAAAATGTATGGTCTCTATCAGACATAGTACGTAGTAACGAGCACGGTGATTTAGGAGCCTTAAAAGTAACAACGCAGAAGTTTTACAGAATAAACGGTGGCTCTACACAGTTAGAAGGTGTTAAGAGTGATGTAGTTGTGCCAGACAAATATAGCTACATAGATTTAGGAGAAAGAGATCAACAAAATCCTTTAGCTTGGGATAAAATTAGTCCAGCAGATTATAAGCCTTGGAATGGTTATATAGATTACAAGCAAACAATTGCCAATAGTACTAAACGTATGGAGGCTAATTCTCAGTTAAAGTTAATTGAGGAAAATGCAAAGTGGCTAAAAGAACAGCAAGATGAAAATGTTGTTTCATTAAGTTATAGCGATTATAAAAAAGAGAAAGAAGTAGTATTAGAAAAGTCTAAACACTTTAAAGATATTTACAATTATAAAACAGATTTAACTTTTGAATCTTTAAGATATGAGAAAGACCTTTTTGTAAAAGATACTGTTTTAAAAGAAAAAAGAGAAAGATGGCATAACGATCTTTCTAGAGATGTATATGTAGAAGAAGCTATTAGTGTGCTTAAAGATTTAAAAATGAATAATATTAAAAACAATACAAAATTAGCAGCAATTAAAGGCTAGTTTTTTATTATCATATTTTAGAATGCCCAATGTTTACGTTGGGCATTTTTTATTTAAAATACTTTTATAGAATTAAATTCGTTTAGATTTTATAATTAACCTTAACTTATTTATTTTGAAAAAATTATTACTTATTTTATTTGCTGTTACATTAGCAGTAAGTTGTTCTAAAGATGACGATTCTTCTTCTATTGTTGGTACTTGGGCAAATGATTATTCTATTACTTTTGAAAATCAACCAGAGCAAACATATAGAGATGAATGGAAATTTTCATCTGATGGAATGGGAACTTATAAAGAGTTTGATAACGGAGACTTAGATTTTGATACTACTTTTTTGTGGTCACAAGACGGAGATGAGTTTTTTGTAGAATATACAGAAGTTAAGTCTAATGAGTCTTTTACTATTGGTAAAATACTTGGAAAAAAATCTTTAGAAGATTCTGAAGGCTATACAGTTGCTATTAAAGAGTAAAAACAGTGTTTTAATAAAATAAAGAAAAGCTTCTAAGATTAGTCTTGGAAGCTTTATTTTTGAACAAATATTTGAGTAAACTATAATTGATTTAGTATGAATAAAAAAACGACATATGTAGTCTTGATGTTTATTTGTACTGTTGGTTTTTGGTTGTTTAATAACTTCTATACTCCAGATACGTACACAGATAAAAATGTTAGTGTTACTGATGTAGAGGTTGAAGACCTATATTATTTACAGCCATTATCTACTACGGGTGATATTGTAAGGCATAATTATTACACGCTATCTTATAATGAAAAATATGAGCAAGCAGAATGGGTTGCCTACTCTCTAAAGAGAGAAGACTTGACTAAAGACAAAAGAAAAAGGCCCTATTTTATTGAAGACCCAAAAGTAGAGACAAAATCAGCAGATTGGCGTAATTATAAACGTTCTGGGTATGATAGGGGGCATCTTTGTCCGGCAGGTGATCGTAAATTCTCTGTATACGCACACAACGAAACTTTTTATACAAGTAATATAACGCCGCAAAAAAATGATTTTAATGCTGGTATTTGGGGCGATTTAGAAAAAATGGTGCGTATCTGGGCAAAAAAGGATAAAGAGGTTTACGTTGTTACAGGAGGTGTTTTAAAAGGTGATATGGATGTAATAGGTGATGAAGATGTTGCAGTGCCTAATTACTTTTATAAAATAATAGCAAAAGGAAAAAAAGACAACTTAAAAGTAATTGCATTTTTGTTACCACATAAAGAGAGTAGAAAACCATTAACTTCTTTTCTGGTGTCAGTAGATAAAATAGAAAAGGAAACTGGTATTAATTTTTTTGAAGCCTTACCAAACGAAATAGAGGATAAGCTAGAAAAAGGAATTAATAGATCTGGTTGGGTTTTTTAATCCCACTCTTTTAATCTGTTTGCATCTAGCTTTAAAAAGATAAACAATAGTAGTGTAAATCCTAGTAAGCCAGAGCCACCATAGCTCATAAATGGTAAAGGAATACCTATAGTTGGCACTAAGCCTATTACCATACCAATATTAATAAGGTAGTGCACAAATAAAATAGATATTACTCCGTAACCGTATATTCTGCTAAAAGCATTTTTCTGCCGTTCTGCAATGTATACTAGTCGCAACAGTAAAATTGAAAATAATAATACAACGGTAGCTGTACCAACAAATCCCCATTCTTCTCCTATGGTTGTAAAAATGTAATCTGAATGTTGTTCTGGTACAAAGTCACCTTTTGTTCTTGTTCCTTGTAAAAACCCTTTACCAGTAAAACCACCAGACTCTATTGCTTTTTCAGATTGATATGTATTGTAGCCAATAGTTTTGCGTATTTGTTCTAGTTTTTTAGGGTCTTTTTCTAAGCGTAACCATAAGTTAAAACGATCTCTGTGGTGTTGTTCAAAAACAGAATCGAACACAAACCTTACTGAAAAGGAAATTGAAACGGAAACAACAAAAAACAAAATAATAGGAAGAGGTGATATTTTGACTCTTTCTCTTTTTGTTAAGTAAAATAGCGCAATTAAAATACTTACGCCAATAATAACCCAAATGGTACCGAATTTAAGTGTAGCTACAAATATTAATAATACAACAAGTCCTATAGCCATATAATAAAGAGGCAAACCTTCTCTAAATAGCACAAAAGTTAAGGCAAAGAATACTACGCCACTACCGGGATCTGGTTGTAAAACAATAAGTATTGCAGGTATAACTAATATTCCAAAAGCATATAATTTATCTTTTTGTCGTCTTAGATCTGTTTGTATATCACTTAAATACTTTGCCATTGCAAGTGTTGTTGCTACTTTGGCAATTTCAGATGGCTGTAGGTTAAAAAAGCCAAGGTTGTACCAAGAAGTGGCGCCAGCTATGGTTTTTCCAAAAGGGAATAAGCCTAATAAGAGTACTATTCCAATAGTATATATAATTCCGGAAAAGCGCTCAAATAAGTTAGCTTCTGTAGCAAAGACAAAAACAATAGCAATTACGCTAACACAAATAAAGAAAAACTGTTTTCCGTAAAATGTACTAAAATCAAAAAGAGACGGGTTACTTTCTGTAAAAGTACTAGAATAGATACTTAGCCAGCCAATAGCTGTTAGAGCAAAATATATAAAAACAGAAAGCCAATCTATTCTTTTTAAAAAATTTTTTCCAGCCATAAAGGAGTTTTCTTCTTGTGTTTAATGCTTAATTACAAAAGCTTACCAGCTTCTTTCGTTTATAATAAACGGTTCGCCGCTATAAGGTTTTGCATATTCTTTTTCTAAAGTTTTTTCAAGCATTTTCTTCTCTAAATCTTTTCTGGTAATTTCTCCTTTTAAATATTTTTCTATCATTAAAGAGGCAATATGTCCTGCGTATCTACCTCCAAAATAACCATGTTCTATAAAAATGGCTATTGCAATTTTAGGATTTTGTACAGGGGCAAAAGCAACAAATATAGAGTGATCTGTTAATTGTGTTCTTACTCCGTTTATTCTAGTGTAGTTTTCTACAGTGCCTGTTTTGCCTGCAATGTCTATACCTGGTACTTGTAACCAGTGTGCAGTACCGCCTGGTGTTTTGTACACAGCTTCCATACCTTTAATAACAGGGTCAAAATTTTCTTTATCTATTGTTGTATACTTTCTTTGTGTATACATAGGATCTGTAATTGGTTCACCTTCTATTTTTTTAAGAATATGAGGTGTATAATAATACCCTTTGTTACCTATAGCGGCAGTCATATTTGCAAGCTGTATAGGTGTTACGGCAACTTCTCCTTGTCCAAAAGAAAGAGAAACTATATAAGACCAAGACCACCTGTTATCTCCATAAACTTTATCGTAATATTCTTTTCCAGGAATTCTACCTCGACTTCCAGTAGGTAAATCTGTTCCAAGATATTCGCCTAAACCAAAGCTTTTAACGTGTTTTTGCCAAACATCCATTGCTTCGTCAGTGGTGTCAAAATTGTCGAAAATTTGTTTAAAAGTACCAGCGAAATAGGCGTTACATGATTTGTATATACCGCTATTCATATCTCTTAAGCCACCACCACAATGACATCCTCTTTTAGTTCTATTTTTGCCAACATAAAAACCGTTATAGCAACGTATTTTGTCATCTGGTGTCATAACGTTTTCTTGCAAGGCAATAAGTGCATTAATTACTTTAAAGGGAGAGCCAGGAGATTCTTGAGCTAGTAAGCTTCTGTCCCAAGTAGGCTTTGCAATACTATCATAATACAGTTTACTGTAGTTAGCAGAACGCTTTCGACCAACTAATAGAGAGGGGTCGTAAGTAGGACCAGAGATTAGAGATAAAATTTCTCCTGAACTAGGATCTAGGGCTACAATACCACCGTGCTTACCAACCATTAACCTTTCTCCGTATTCTTGTAAGTCCTTGTCTATGGTTAGTTGTATTTCTTTGCCAGGTTCCGGTAAGGTATCCAAAGCTCCATTTTTATATGGACCAATATCCCTGTTAAATCTATCTTTTTGAATGTATTTAACACCTTTTCGACCACGTAAAATATCTTCATATTGTTTTTCTATACCAGTTTTTCCTCTAAGTTCTCCTTGCGTATAGTATGGGTGTGCTTTTAAATCTGCAGGTGTAACCTGGCTAATGTATCCTAAGGCGTTTGCGGCACTTTTAGTATCGTAATAACGTAGAGAGCGTTTTTGAATATAAAAGCCTTCATACTTACGCATTTTTTCTTGTAGCCTAGCATAATCTTCTTTAGATAATTGCGATACCATTACATAAGGCAACCTTGGTGAGCGTATTTTAGCAGTTTTAATATTTTTAATGAAAGTACTTTTGTCAATCCCAACTAAATTGCAGAATTCTATTGTATCTAGAGGTTTAACTTCTCTAGGTATAACCATTACATCATAAGCCGCTTGGTTTGCTACAAGTAACTTGCCATTTCGATCGTAGATATAACCACGTTCAGGATAATCATAAATAGCCTTTATAGCTGCATCTTCTAAAATTTGATTAGGAGAAAAACTAAAAATTTGCAAATAAGATAATCGTCCTAAAAAGGTTAACCCTATTAAGATAATGATGGATGATAATAGTACTTTTTTCATTTTTTCTGGGTACTAAACAATGACTTAATTAGCAAGCAAAGAAGTAAAGTTGCGCTGCCAACAATTAAAACTTTCTTTAAAATTAGTAACAAATTACTGAAACTGAAAATTTCTAGCGAAAAGAAAATTAAATGATGAAATAAAATTAGTAGGGCTAAGAAAGTTACTTGCTGCAATGTGGTTGTAGAAGACATTTTAAAATTTTGAAAATCGTAGTTAACTCCAAAACAAAAACGCATAATTCCGGATCTTAAATATGCTATTGTTACGCAGGCAGCTGTATGTATTGCCATTGTATCAGAGAACATATCTATGGTTAGTCCTAGAAAAAAACTAGCAATAAGTAAAATAGCTTTGTTTTCTTTTACTGGGTACCAATAAAAAAATAAGATATAAACCATTGGGTTTATATATCCTAAAAAATTTAGGTTGTTAAAAACTAGTACTTGTGCTAAGACAAGAAAAAAGAACCTAATGATATGTAGTACTAATTTATTATTTACCATTATTCTACTTTCTTTTCTAATTCTTTAATCTCAACTATATTTTTATTTTTTATAATGTATACATTTTTAACATTAGACATATCTTGAAATAGACTTATATTAATGTGATACGAGTTTTCTGTCTTGTTTAGACTATAATCTTTAATAATACCTATAGGAATGTTTTCTGGGAAAATACTAGACATTGCACCGGTAACAACTGTATCCCCTATTTTTATATTTACCAATCTAGGGATGTCTGTTAATTGTACAGTGTTAAAGTCTTTGGTATCCCAAACAAGAGATCCAAAATAATTAGAATTCTTTAGCTTAGCATTTATGGTAGATTTTGTATTTAAAATACTTTGTACTATAGCAAATTTAGAAGAAGTGTGGTCTATAATTCCTAATATGCCATTAGATGTTATAACACCCATATCTTCTTTAATACCCTGATTTTCTCCTGCGTTTATGGTTGGGTAGTTTTTATTTAAAGAATAGCTGTTTTTTATAATGTTAGCTGTAATTACATCATAAGGCGATGTGGTGTCAATAGCAACACTATCTGGACGAGCAATACCCTTGTTAAAAAGTAAATTACGTAACCTTTTATTTTCTTCTAATAATACATTGTTTTCATCTTGAAGAGAAAAATATGTAGACACATTGGTAGATGTTTGGTAAATATTACCAGTAAGCCAATTGGAAGAATTTAAGAATTTAGATTGATGGTATGAGTTTGATTGTACTGTAAAACCTAATGCAATTAGTAATAAAAAAACATATAAAAGTCCGTTTTTGTTTCTTATTAAAAAGTTGATAATTTGCTGCATTCATTTTACATATTTGGCGGTATAAACTCAATCTAAAAGTTATAAAATATCCTAATTATTTAATTAGGATATTTTTATAACGTTCTAAGTTTTTAAGAGCAATACCTGTTCCTCTAACAACTGCGCGTAGAGGATCTTCTGCTATATATACGGGTAAATCTGTCTTTTGGGATAACCTACGGTCTAATCCTCTTAGCATAGAACCGCCACCTGCCAGGTAAATACCTGTGTTGTAGATATCTGCAGCTAATTCTGGCGGAGTCTGTGATAACGTTTCCATTACCGCATCTTCTATTCTTAAGATAGATTTGTCTAATGCCTTTGCAATTTCTCTATAAGAAATAGATACTTGCTTAGGTTTACCAGTTAATAAATCTCTACCCTGTACAGACATTTCTTCTGGCGGCTCTTGCAAGTCTTCTGTGGCAGACCCTATTGTTATTTTTATGTTTTCTGCTGTACTTTCACCTACATATAGGTTGTGTTGTGTACGCATATAATAAATAATATCGTTTGTAAATACATCACCTGCAATTTTTACAGATTTATCACAAACAATACCACCCAAAGCAATAACAGCAATTTCTGTTGTACCACCACCTATATCCACAATCATGTTACCTTTAGGCTGCATAATGTCTAAACCAATACCGATAGCAGCTGCCATTGGTTCATGAATTAGATAAACCTCTTTACCGTTTACACGTTCACAAGATTCTTTTACTGCTCGCATTTCTACTTCTGTAATACCAGAAGGGATACAAACAACCATACGTAATGCAGGTGGAAACCATTTCTTTTTTAATGCAGGTATGTTTTTAATAAACATATTTATCATCTTTTCAGAGGCATCAAAATCTGCAATTACACCATCTTTAAGTGGTCTAATTGTTTTTATATTTTCATGGGTTTTACCTTGCATCATATTGGCATCTTTACCAACTGCAATTATTTTTCCGCTAATTCTATCTCTAGCAACAATAGAAGGGCTATCTACAACAACTTTGTCTAAATGTATTATTAGCGTATTGGCTGTTCCAAGATCTATAGCTATCTCTTCCGTAAAAAAATCAAAAAATCCCATGTATTATAAATTGGTTTCTGGACTAAATGTAAGTTTAATCGATGAATGTAACAAAATTAATGTTTAAAATGACGTGTGCCAGTCATTACCATAGAAATTTTGTTTTCATTGCAATAATCTACGCTTAATTGGTCTTTTATAGACCCTCCTGGCTGTATTACACTTGTAATACCATTATTACCTGCAATTTCTACACAATCTGGAAATGGGAAAAAAGCATCACTTGCTAATACGGCACCATTTAAATCAAAATTAAAAGATTTAGCTTTATGTATTGCTTGGTTTAAAGCATCTACTCTAGAGGTTTGTCCTGTTCCGCTAGCGCATAATTGTTTTCCTTTTGCAAGAACAATTGTGTTAGATTTTGTGTGCTTACATAATTTAGAAGCAAATATTAAATCTTCAATTTCTTCTGCAGTAGGTTTTGTTTCTGTTGCATTTGTTAGGTCTGCAACTGTATCTGTTTTATGATCTTTATCTTGTACAAGAATACCATTTAAACAAGTTCTTACAGATGTTTCTGGTAATGCAACATCATTCTGTACTAAAATAATTCTATTTTTCTTTCCTTTTAATACTTCTAAGGCGTCTGTAGCATAACTAGGAGCTATTACTACCTCGCAAAATAATTTATGTATTTCTTCTGCAGTAGCTAAGTCTATTTCTTTATTGCTAATTAAAACACCTCCAAAAGCAGAAACAGGATCACCAGCTAAAGCATCTACGTAAGCTTGGTGTAATGTTGCTCTAGAAGATAGACCACAAGCATTGTTGTGTTTTAAAATGGCAAACGTTGGCTCATCATTCTTAAACTCGTTCATTAAATTAACAGCAGCATCTACATCTAGTAAGTTGTTGTAACTTAGTTCTTTACCGTGTAGTTTGTTAAACATTGCTTCAAAATCGCCAAAAAAGAATCCTTTTTGGTGTGGATTTTCTCCATAACGTAAAGCCTTACCATTAGTTTCGCTAATTTTAAAAACAGTTTCTTGCTGCTCTTTATTAAAGTAGTTAAAAATAGCTGTGTCGTAATGAGAAGATACATTAAAAGATTTAGCAGCAAAACGCTTGCGATCTTCTAATGTAGTTGTACCGTTACCAGTAGTAATAATATCTAAAACTTCGTTGTAATCTTCCATAGAAGAAACACAAAGAACATCTTTAAAGTTTTTAGCAGCAGCTCTAATTAAAGAAATTCCACCTATGTCAATTTTTTCAATAATATCTTGTTCAAGTGCACCACTTGCAACTGTTTTTTCAAAAGGATATAAATCTACAATTACAATATCTAACTGAGGAATTTCAAACTCAGCTAACTGTGCTTGGTCATTCTCGTTATCTTGTCTGTTTAATATACCACCAAAAACCTTTGGGTGAAGTGTTTTAACACGACCACCTAAAATAGAAGGGTAGCTAGTTACATCCTCTACAGGTATAACGTTAATTCCTAATTCTTTGATAAATTTTTCTGTGCCTCCAGTAGAATAAATTGTTATTCCTAGTTCGTTAAACTTTTTTACTAAAGGTTCTAGACCGTCTTTGTGAAAAACAGAAATTAATGCCGATGTAGCTTTTTTTGTGGTACTCATTTTATGTGCTTATTGTTAAAAGATTGAATAAGGACACAAAAGTAATTTTTTTGATTTTAAGAACGGCAATGGTTTATCAACAAAAACACAAAGTTTTAAAGAATTTTAGCTACTTCTGCACATATAAACTCTAAAAAATCTTCATCTTCTTTAGAAAATGGATCTGGAGTGCCAGAATCTATGTCTATTTGGCCAACATTTTCTCCGTTTACAAAAATAGGAATTACTATTTCTGCTTTAACAGATATACTACAAGCAATATAATTATCCTGTGCTTGTACATCTGGCACAACAAAGTTTTTATTAGATACAGCAACTTGCCCACAAATACCTTTTCCAAAAGGAATAATTACGTGGTCTGTAGGTTCACCAACGTAAGGTCCTAGTTTCAATTCGTTTTTATCTCCGTTTTTAAAATAAAAGCCAACCCAATTATAATAGGGTACGTTTTCTTCTAATAACTCGCAAATAGCTAGAAGACACTTGTCTTTATCTGTGCTATTTTTTTCTATGATGTTTAAAACTAATGGTCTAAGATCTTGTAACATAGTTGTAATTGAAAATTTTACGCAAAAATAAATCTAATTTTTAGATTTACATTGTAATTGTTTTATAAAGTCGGGTTAAAATGGCAAAGCTAACTTGTACTATTTTTTTTAGAATGATGTTTAAATTTAGAACACAATTAAAAATAATTTTATTTTACATACTTTTGATAAAGTGATAAAACAAATACTATATAGAATAACGGCCATAGCACTTGTTTTTTTAGTGCTAATTTCTACGGTTTCTTTTGCTGTAGAAAAACACTTTTGTTGTGGTGAGTTGGTAGCTATGTCTGTTTATCCTAAAGACTACAATTGTGAGGCTAATGATGTTTTGGCAGTCACAAATATTGCGCAAGATAGTTGCTGTACGGGAATTTTAGAAGCTGTAAAAGGTCAAGATAAAATAACAACATCTACTGTAAAGTACGCTAAAGTTGTTACACAGTATTTTGTTGTTTCTAATATTTATGTTGTTTCTGGTAGTTTATATTTAAAACAATATAAAAATACAATAACTAAAAAATATGTACCGCCTCTCTTAGTGCAAGATGCTCAAATACAGCATCAGGTTTATATAATTTGATTTTTTTTAAGTAACACATATAGTGCTTCGCCTTCATTTAAGGTGTTGCTCAGTTGTCTGTATGTTTCAGATATAAAAAAGGTATTCAAGAAAAAAAAATCAAACTAAAAAATAATGCAAAAAATAGGTTTAATTCTTTTTATGTTTCCGTTGCTTTTAATTGCTCAAGGTAGAGTAGAGGGAAAAATAATAGAAGAGGTAGCTAATGGTAAAACGGTTCCTTTGGCTGGCGCTAATGTTTATTGGTTAAATACAAGCGTAGGTGTAATTACAGATAATAATGGAGTCTTTACTATTCCTTATAAAAGCGAGTATTCTAAATTAGTAATTAGTTATGTTGGTTATAAAACAGATACGTTAACCATAACTGGACCAAGAAAAATCACACATAAATTAGAGTCTACAAGCACTTTGGACGAGGTTACAATAACAGCAAATAAACAAGCTACAACAAAATTGTACTTAAAGGCAGAAAATACAATGGTGGTTAGTAGTGATGAGCTGTTAAAGGCAGCTTGCTGTAACTTATCCGAAAGCTTTGAGACAAACCCGTCTATAGATGTAAATTTTGCAGATGCTGTTTCTGGAACTAGACAAATTAAAATGTTAGGCTTAACAAGTCCATATATTTTAATTGCTACAGAAAACATACCTTCTGTACGGGGAGCGTCACAAGCTTACGGTTTAAGTTTTATACCTGGTACTTGGGTAGAGAGCATACAGATTACCAAAGGTATGGGGAGTGTTGTTAATGGATACGAGAGTATTGCGGGGCAAATAAATGCAGAACTTAAAAAACCAATTACGGATGATGCCCTATTTGTTAATTTATATGGAGCAAGTAGCGAGCGTTTAGAGGTGAACACCCATTTTAATACTAAGGTAAGTGATAGGTGGAGCACAGGTTTGTATGTGCATGGTAACAGGCATAATAAAAAACACGATGTTAATAATGATGGTTTTATGGATATGCCACTGTATAATCAAATTAATATTATGAACAGGTGGCAATATCTAGATATGGAAAAAGGCTTTGCTACTTTTTTTAATTTTAGATATTTAAATGATAAAAAACAGACGGGTGAGTTAAATTTTGATCCAGATACAGACAAGTTAACAAGAAATGCTTGGGGTAGTGAAATTAATACAGAGCGTTTTGATTTTTCTGCAAAATTTGGATATGTTAACCCAGAGTTACCTTGGCAAAATCTAGGGGCACAATTTGCTGTTAGTAACCATAAGCAAGATTCTTATTTTGGGTTAAATATTTACGATATTGAACACAGTAGTGTATACTCTAATGTAAATTACAGTTCTATAATAGGCGATTCTAGAAACAAGGTAAAAACTGGAGTTAACTTTACATATGATAAGTATGATGAACTTGTATTAGCAAATTCTTATGCGCGTATAGATAATTCTGTTGGTGCTTTTTTTGAATATGCTTATGATAACTTAGAAAAACTAAATTTAACAGCTGGTGTACGTGTAGATAACCACAATAGATTAGGCTTTTTTGTAACTCCAAGATTTCATATAAGATATTCTCCTTGGGAAAAATCTGCATTAAGAGGTTCTTTTGGTCGCGGAAAACGTAGTGCTAATATTTTTGCAGAAAACCAGGGAATGTTTGCAACTGCTAGAACCATTAAAATTAATGATGATGGTGGTAATGTTTATGGTTTAGACCCAGAAATTGCTTGGAATTATGGTGTTTCGTTTTTACAAGGGTTTAATTTATTGGGTAAAAAAGGAGATGTAGCGGTAGATTTTTATAAGACCGATTTTAAAAATCAGATTGTAGTAGACTGGGAGAATCCGCAAGAAATAAGTTTTTATAATTTAGAAGGAGATAGTTACGCTAATAGTTTTCAGGCAGAACTAAGTTATAATGTGTTTACTAATTTCGATTTGCGTTTGGCGTATAAATTATACGATATTAAAACACAGTATAAATCTAGTAAGTTAGAACGTCCTTTAACTCCTAAACATCGATTTTTTGCAAATGCTTTTTATCAAACTAAAGGACACGGATTTATTAAAAAGTGGAAATTTGATGCTACATTTAATTGGTTGGGAACTCAACGTTTCTCGTCTACCGCAGCTAGTCCGGAGCAGTATAGGTTATCTGAGTATACACCAGAAGTTGCAACTTTAAATGCGCAAGTAACTAAAGTGTTCTCTTCTAAGTTCGAGGTTTATTTTGGAGGTGAAAATATAACTAATGTGAGGCAAAATATGCCTATAATTGGTGCAGATAACCCTTTTGGTTCTAATTTTGATACTACTTTTGTGTACGGCCCAATTTTTGGAAGTATGTATTATGCAGGATTGCGATTTAAAATAAATAAGTTTAAAAATTAAAATATAAAACGATGAAAAAATTAGTAGTTATTATTGTGATGTTGTTTGCTTATGTGTCTTTTGGGCAAAATAAAAATGCAAAAGCATCTATAGAGGTAGATGGAGTTTGCTTAATGTGTAAAGAACGAATTGAAAAAGCGTGTATAAAAACAAAAGGTGTTAAGAGTGCTATTTGGAATGTAAAAACACACGAGCTTAAAGTTATTTATGACGAGCGTAAAACTAATTTAGATAGCATTCAGAATAGTGTGGTTGCGGTAGGTCATGATACTAAAACTTTAAAGGCTAAAGATGAAGCTTATAATAGCTTGCATACTTGTTGTTTGTACAGAGATACAGAAGTACAAGAAGATCATAAAGAGTAGTTGTAAAAACTATTAAAAACAAAAGCGCTTCAGAAAATATTTTCTGAAGCGCTTTTTTAGTATTCTTAAGTTTAAAGATTACATCATACCTGGCATACCGCCACCCATTTGTGGGCCAGCAGCAGGAGCGTCTTCTCTAATGTCTATTAAAGCACATTCTGTAGTTAAGATCATACCTGCAACAGAAGCAGCGTTTTCTAAAGCTACTCTAGTTACTTTCTTAGGATCTATAATACCTGCTTTAAGCATATCTGTGTAAGTTTCAGATTTAGCATCGTAACCAAAATGACCTTTGCCTTCTATAACTTTAGCAACAACAACAGAACCTTCTCCACCAGCATTTTCTACAATTGTGCGTAATGGAGCTTCAATAGCTCTTGCAACAATTTGTAAACCAGTTTCTTCATCTGCGTTCTCTACTTTAACGTTAGCTAAAACAGATTTAGCTCTAACTAAAGCAACACCACCACCAGCAACAATACCTTCTTCTACTGCAGCTCTTGTAGCGTGTAATGCATCATCAACTCTATCTTTTTTCTCTTTCATTTCTACTTCAGAAGCAGCACCTACATAAAGTACAGCAACACCACCAGCTAATTTAGCTAAACGTTCTTGAAGTTTTTCTTTGTCATAATCAGAAGTAGTAGTCTCTATTTGAGATTTAATCTGATTAACTCTTGTGCTAATAATTTTAGCATCTCCAGATCCATTAACAATAGTTGTGTTGTCTTTATCTATAGAAACTTTTTCACAAGTACCTAGCATATCTAAAGTTGCGCTTTCTAGAGAGAAACCTCTTTCTTCAGAAATAACTGTACCACCAGTTAAGATTGCAATATCCTCTAACATTGCTTTACGTCTGTCTCCAAAACCTGGAGCTTTAACAGCAGCAATTTTTAAAGAACCACGTAATTTATTAACTACTAAAGTAGCTAACGCTTCACCATCTACATCTTCAGAGATAATTAATAAAGGCTTACCAGATTGAGCTACTGGCTCTAATACAGGTAAAAGATCTTTCATTGCAGATATCTTTTTATCAAACAATAAAATGTATGGGTTTTCTAATTCTGCAACCATCTTTTCAGAGTCTGTTACAAAGTAAGGAGATAGGTAGCCTCTATCAAATTGCATACCTTCTACAACGTCTACGTATGTATCTGTACCTTTAGCTTCTTCTACAGTAATAACACCTTCTTTGCCAACTTTACCAAAAGCTTGTGCTATTAACTCGCCAATAGTTTCGTCGTTGTTAGCAGAGATAGATGCAACTTGTTTAATTTCATCAGAAGAATCACCAACTTTTTTAGTTTGCTTAGCAAGATCTTCAACAATTGCTTCAACAGCTTTGTCTATACCTCTTTTTAAGTCCATTGGGTTAGCGCCAGCTGCAACGTTTTTAAGTCCTTCTTTTACTATTGCTTGTGCTAAAACAGTAGCAGTTGTAGTACCATCACCAGCTAAATCATTAGTTTTAGAAGCAACTTCTTTAACCATTTGCGCCCCCATATTTTCTAGAGGATCTGCAAGTTCTATTTCTTTAGCAACAGAAACACCATCTTTAGTTACTGTTGGCGCACCAAAAGATCTACTAATAATTACGTTTCTACCTTTTGGGCCTAATGTTACTTTTACTGCGTTTGCTAAAGCATCTACACCTCTTTTAAGGCCGTCTCTTGCTTCAATGTCAAATTTAATATCTTTTGCCATCTTTAATATGTGTTTTTTAAGTTTTGCCTTTAGTTTATAAACTAAGGGCGTAAGTTTGATTATTTTTTAGATCTAAAAGTCAAAGGACTAATAGCAAATAACTTTTTTAGATAATTGCTAAAATGTCACTCTCTCTCATCATTAAATAGTCAGAACCTTCTAACTTTAACTCGGTACCTGCGTACTTTCCGTAAAGTACAGTATCACCAATAGAAACAGTTATTTTTTCGTCCTTAGTTCCTGGGCCAACAGCAACTACTTTACCTTGTTGAGGTTTTTCTTTAGCAGTGTCTGGAATTATTAATCCAGAAGCTGTTTTAGTTTCTGCTGCCATCGGTTCAATTAGCACTCTGTCTGCCAATGGTTTAATGTTAACTTTAGCCATATTTTATTATTTTTTAATATTAATTTTCTGGTGTTATATAGGCAGAAATTGTGCCACAGCACAAAACTGACAATTTGTAAAACAAAAAATGCCAGCTTGTCATAAGCTGGCATTTTTAATCTGTATGTTGTGTGTGTTTCTACTACTTAATGCTATCCATTAAGTTAGTGTCTGCAGCAGGAGCTTCTGTGTTTGTTGTAACAGGAGCTTCAGTATTTGTTTCTTGTAATAATTTAGAGTCTCCGTTTCCAGATTTTCCTGGTAAAGCTATGTTAGACATTAAAATTAGTATTACTAATAAGGCTGCTAACGTCCAAGTACTCTTGTCTAGGAAATCTCCAGTCTTTTTAACACCACCAACTACTTGGCTACCACCGCCACCAAAAGAAGAAGATAATCCACCACCTTTAGGGTTCTGTACCATAATTACTAACATTAGTAAAAGTGATACTATAATAATAAGAACTAAAAATATTGTAAACGTACTCATCTGTTATATGTTTTCTTTTTGAATTTTTTGTACCGATTTTATTCGGTCTGCAAAGAAACTACTTTTTTCTGGATATTTCAAACTTAAAATCCTATAAGCTTGTATTGCTTTTTTATATTTTTTTTGTTCTAAATAAACCTTAGCAAGCGTTTCGGTCATTAGTTCGTCTTTGTTTAGCTTTACAGAGTTAGAAATGTCTACTTTCTTTTCTATATTTTTAGCTGGCGAAATCTTAGGATTGTTTTTTATAAACTTATCTATAAGGTCGAACTTTGTATTTTTTTTAGGCTTTTTTTCTTCGATTTTTTTAGGCTCTTCTTTTTTAAATTCTTCAGGTTCTTCCTCTGGTTTAGGGGTTGCAAGCTCTAGCCATTGCGCAAAAGAGTGTTTTTCTTTTTTTGTAAAATGTAAAGGTTCACCAATATTTAGTTTCTCGCTTTCAGTTTTATCTTCAGCCGGTTTTTCTTCTTCATCTTCTTCCTCAATTTCATCTTCGTTATCTTCTGCCTTTTCTAAAATAACAGGTTCTTTTGTTTCAAAGAGGTCATCATTTAAAATCTTTTCAGCGTCATCTAAATTTTGCGGTAAAGGTTTGTCTATACTTTCTTCTAACATATTTGGCGGAGATGCTACTTCTTCAGACGTTACATTCATCTCTTTAAGCTTAGCAAGTTCTGTTATTGCAGTAACTTTATTAGAGTTGTCTAGAAATTCTGGAGAGGTTATAAAATCAAATAAAACATCTCTGTTTGCAGTATGTGCAGCAGTAACTTTTAAAGCATTATTGTATTTAAAGCTATTTGTGTTTTTTAAACCTTTTAAGTGAACGGCGTGTGCAGCCTGAAAATATGGGTAGTCTGTAATAATCTCTTCTAACTGATTTATTTGTGCTACAGAGCTAATGCTTTCTGGTTTTTGTAATAAATATGTAAAATCTGTTACTTTCATAAATCTACCAGTCTGCTAAAGATTTGCTAAAAATATCTTGTGTAATACGCTCAAAAAGCTCTGCGTGAGCTTCAGATTTTACAGAAGCCAATAAAGAGTTTGCTGGGTAATCATAAAAAAATGAAAAACGCTGTTCAAAATCCGAGTCCTCTTTTGTTTTGTTATAAAATCTAACATTAACAGCCATAGTTAATCTGTTCTGTGCAGCAGTCTGTGCGGCAGTTGCTGTCATAGGGGAAATTCTGTATTCTACAATTTCGCCTTCGTATACTAAATCGCCGTTAGATGTTGTTAAACTAAGGCTAGTCTGGCTACCAAGTAAGTCTTGCAGTGCATTTGTAAAATCTCTGTCTAAACCTGGCTCTACTGTAGAACCTGCACTTTGCGAGGCATAGTTCTGAAAAAAGTTTACCTGAAAAGATTTTGCATCTCCTGTGCTACCGCCTGTAAAGTTGTATCCAACACTTTTTAATCCGCACGCTTGCACAGATAAAATAGTAATAAATAGTACCGTTATCCTTTTAATATTATTCATCTGCTATAAGTCAAACTGTTTTATTTTTCTATATAAAGTACGTTCAGAAATTCCTAATTCTGCAGCTGCAGCCTTTCTTTTTCCTCTGTTTCTTTCTAGAGATTTTTTTATAAGTTCTATTTCCTTGTCTTGTAAAGATAGGGTTTCTTCCTCTTCTATTTCTTCTGCAAAATGATATTTATCATCTAGTGGCGCAGTTGTAGAAATAATTTCTTCTCGTTCTCTGTTAGGGTTTGGTAAATGCAGAATTTCTGAAGCAGCACTTTCTGCTTCTTCAAAATCTTCGTCGTCATCGTCTCCATATATTTTTTGAATTAGATGCTCATTTTCTTCCTGGACCTTTTCACTATCATTATTTTTCATTAATTCTAGTGTCAACTTTTTAAGGTCGTTAAGGTCTCCTTTCATATCAAAAAGAACTTTGTATAAAATTTCTCTTTCGTTACTAAAATCGCCCTCTTTCTTTTCTTTATTTACAACAGCTGGTAAGTTTTTGTTACCGCCATTTGGTAAGTAGGAGTGTAGTGTTGTTGCAGATATATTGCGTTCAGATTCTAGTACAGATATTTGTTCTGCTACGTTACGCAATTGTCTTATATTACCTGCCCAACGATATTTTTGTAGTAATTGCACAGCTTCTTCAGACAAGCGTATAGTTGGCATTTTATATTTTTGACTAAAGTCTGATGCAAATTTTCTGAATAATAAATGAATATCATCTAAGCGTTCGCGTAAAGGCGGAAGATTTATTTCTACAGTACTTAATCTGTAATACAAATCCTCTCTAAATCTGTTTTTTTGAATAGCCTCAAACATATGTACGTTAGTTGCAGCAACTATACGTACATTGGTTTTTTGTGGTTGTGAAGATCCTACTTTTAAAAATTCTCCATTTTCTAATACGCGTAATAAGCGTACTTGTGTTGTAAGTGGCAGTTCGCCAACTTCATCTAAAAAAATAGTACCACCATCTGCAACTTCAAAATAACCTTTTCTTGTAGTTGTGGCTCCTGTAAAGGCTCCTTTTTCGTGGCCAAAAAGCTCACTGTCTATTGTGCCTTCTGGTATTGCCCCACAGTTAACAGCAATGTATTTTGCGTGCTTTCGGTGAGATAAAGAGTGTATAATTTTAGGTATAGCTTCTTTACCAACACCACTTTCACCAGTTACCAACACAGATATGTCTGTAGGGGCAACTTGTATTGCTTTTTCTATGGCTCTATTAAGTTGTGTATCGTTACCGATAATCTCAAATCGTTGCTTAATTGCTTGTATAGATTCCATTTTGTTTAATTTTTTACAATACTACCTAAAAGGGTTCCTGTGGTACAGTCTTCAACTTTTACTTGTACAAATTGGCCTATTTGGCTGTCTTCTTTTGGAAAAACAATTACGGCATTTTGCGAATTTCTACCTCTCCAGTGTTCTGCAGATCTTTTAGATTCTCCTTCAATTAAAACTTCATCAATTTTACCTAAACGTTGTTGTAATCTATAGCCAGAATGTTCTCTTTGAGCAGCTATTATTTCTGCAAGTCTTCTTTTTTTGTCGGCTTCAGGTACATCGTCTTCTAATTTACGAGCAGCCATTGTTCCTGGTCTTTCGGAGTAAGAATACATATAACCAAAATCGTATTTTACGTATTCTAATAAAGATAAGGTGTCTTTGTGGTCTTCTTCGGTCTCTGTTGGAAAACCAGCAATCATATCCTGAGAAATTGCACAATCTGGAATAATTTTTCTAATATTATCTATTAATGTAAAGTATTCTTCTCTAGTGTGTAAGCGGTTCATCGCTTTTAAAATTCTATTGCTTCCACTTTGTACGGGTAAATGTATATGGTTGCAAATATTATTGTACTTGGCCATAGTTTTAACTACGTCTAAAGTTAAATCTTGTGGATTAGAAGTAGAAAAACGAATTCTCATTTTAGGCTGTGCAATAGCTGTCATTTCTAATAGAGCAGCAAAGTTAACAGCAGTTGCTTTTTGCATTTCGGTAGCATCAACAAAATCCTTTTTTAAGCCGCCACCATACCATAAATAACTATCTACATTTTGTCCTAAAAGGGTAATTTCTTTGTAACCTCTGTTCCAAAGATCGTTAACCTCTTCCAATATAGATTGTGGTTCTCTACTACGTTCTCTACCACGAGTAAATGGTACTACACAAAATGTACACATATTATCGCAACCACGAGTAATAGATACGTATGCAGATATACCATTTGTGTTTAAACGTACAGGAGAAACATCTCCGTAAGTTTCTTCTTTAGATAAGATAACGTTTATAGCGTTACGGCCTTCATCTATTTCTTTTATAAGGTTTGGCAAATCTTTGTAGGCATCTGGACCTACAACCATATCTACAATTTTTTCTTCTTCTAAAAACTGACTTTTTAAACGTTCTGCCATACAGCCTAGAACACCAACTTTTAAGTGTGGTCTAGTTCTTTTTACTGCATTAAATTTTTCTAAACGTTTACGAATAGTAAGTTCTGCTTTTTCTCTAATAGAGCAAGTGTTAACCAATACAAGGTCTGCGTCTTCTAGCACTTGTGTGGTGTTAAAACCTTCTTTAGCTAAAATAGAAGCTACAATTTCACTATCAGAAAAATTCATAGCACACCCATAACTTTCTATATAAAGCTTACGTGTGTTATCTTTCTTGTTCTCTAGTGCTAAAGAATTTCCTTGTACTGCTTCGTCTATAACTTTCTCTTCTGCCATATCTAAATCTACTGCTAACTAATAAAGGGCAAAGATAGTACTAAATATAAAGAAGTGACAATATGACAGTTAATTTTAATAGTTTTTTAGTAATATAATCAAGCTTAAGTTTATTTTTGTGCTTCAAAATAAACAGAAATGGATTTTCACGGCGTAGAAGAGAAAATAAAATTAAGAGCACCTTTAGATTTCGGGAATCTTTTTAGTAAAACAATAGAGTTGTTTAAGCTAGTTTGGATGCAAGGCTTTATAACATTGTTATTTAATGCGTTATCAGCGTTAGTGCTTTTGGTTATTTTGTATATCCCTCTAATAGCGCTTGGTTTAATAGATCCTGTAGCATTTGAGAGTCAGGACCCGCCTACTATGTATCCTTTGTTTGTGATGTTGTTAATGCCTATAATATTTTTGTGTATTAGCGCTGTTTCTTTATTGCTTATGGCTGGTTTTTATAGAGTATGTAAAATTAAAGATGAGAAGTTAACAGCAGCAGAAGGACATTTTTTTTATTTTAAAAAAGAATACATACGTAAGGCTTTTATATTGTCATTAATAACAATTGGGTTAGTCATTGCAGGTATGTTAACTTGTGGTTTTGGTTTAATTTATTTAGGAGTTCCTCTAGCGTTATTCCCCGTGTTTTTGGCTTTTGATGAAGAATTATCTGCGATAGAAATAGTAAAGGCAAGTTTTGCTTTAGGAAACAAAAATTGGTTGGTATTATTTGGTTTGTTGCTTGTTTTGGGTTTTATAGCACAACTAGGAGTGCTGCTTTGTTTTGTAGGGATCTTTTTTACAGCAATGCTTTCTAGAGTTTCAATTTATTATGCTTATAAAGATGGAGTTGGCTTTACGGATAAAACAGAAGATAGGCTAAAATCTCTTATGTCTGATTTTGAATAACCTACGCAACCTTTGTTTTTATTGTGTATCTAGTTTATAACAACTAAACTATAATAAGAATGAAAAAGCAATTTCTTTTAATATTTGCATTTGTGGCAACACTTGTTGGCTGTACAGATGATGTGGATGATAGTAAGTATGCAGATTATTTAGTGGCAAAACCACTTAAAATTAGTTTGTCTGAGTTTGAGAGTGGAGGCGAAGTTATTGCGCCAAAACCTATTGAAGAATCAGGTAAGATATATGCATATAATAACTATGTTTTTATAAACGATAAATATAAAGGGATACACGTAATTGATAATAAAAACCCAGAAAACCCAGTAAAAATAGCTTTTATTAAAATTGCCGGAAATGTAGATATTTCTGTTAAAGATAATTACCTGTATGCAGATAGTTTAAAAGACCTATTGGTTTTTAATATTGCTAATAAGGATAATATTAAACTTGTAAATAGGCTAAAAAATGTATTGCAAGATAATATTGTTTGGCCAATGGCCGATATTTATGAATGGGAAAACGCAACTACACAAGACGAGGTTTTAGTAGGTTGGGAGGTAGTTACCGAGCGTAGATTAAAAGAAGAAACAAACATTTGGCTAGAAAATGTGGCTTTAAATAATACTGCAGATGGTGGTAATGTTGGTCAAGGAGGATCTTTAGCTCGTTTTAAAATTGTAGAAGATTACTTATACGCGGTAGATAACCACTCAATTAATGTATTTAATATAGAAGATTTAGAAAATCCTAAAGATTTAGAAGATGTATATGCTGGGTTTGATATAGAGACTATTTTTAATAAAGACAATTATTTATTTTTAGGAAGTAAAAGCGGAATGTATATTTATGACATTTCTACACCACAAACACCAACATTTGTTTCAGAATTTCAGCACGGTACAGCTTGTGATCCTGTTGTTGTAGATGGCGACTATGCTTACGTAACTTTACGAGGAGGTAATACTTGTGGGGCAACAGAAAGTGGATTGTTTATTATAGATATTAGTACAATTACGAATCCTATTTTAGTAAAACAATACGCTTTAGATGGTCCTTATGGGCTTGGAATAAAGGATAATACGCTTTTTGTATGCGATGGTAATTCTGGTTTAAAAGTCTACGATAAAACAGATGTAAATAATTTAAAAGAAATTAATCATTTTAAAGATATAGTAACTTTTGATGTAATACCACTAGAAGAAAATTTACTAATGGTTGGCGATAATGTATTGTATCAATATAAATATTTAGAAAATAATATAAGCTTGTTAAGTAGCTTAAATCTAGATTAATTTGTTGCCAAAATGTACTAAAGATCGCTCTAAAAAGCGGTCTTTTTTTGTTGGTTTCTACCTTATAACGTATTAAATAAAAAAATTGCTATACTTTTGTACAACCAAAAACCATAAAATGGCGAAGAATTTAGTAATTGTAGAGTCACCTGCAAAAGCAAAAACAATAGAGAAGTTTTTAGGAAAAGATTACAAGGTAGAATCGAGCTTTGGACACATAGCAGATTTGCCATCTAAAGAATTAGGGGTAGATGTAGAAAACAACTTTACACCTAAATATATAGTAGATAGCGAAAAGAAAAAACTTGTAAAAAAACTTAAAGATTTAGCAGATAAAGCAGAGATTATATGGCTTGCAAGTGATGAGGATCGCGAGGGTGAGGCTATTTCTTGGCATTTGGCTGAAGAATTAAAATTAGATAAATCTAAAACAAGAAGAATTGTTTTTAACTCTATTACAAAATCTGCTATACAAAAGGCAATAGAGAATCCAAGAGAAATTAATTACAACTTAGTAAATGCACAGCAGGCACGTAGAGTTTTAGATAGGTTGGTTGGTTACGAGTTATCGCCAGTTCTTTGGAAAAAGATAAAGCCAGGCTTATCTGCAGGTCGTGTACAATCTGTAGCGGTAAGGTTAATTGTAGAGAGAGAAAGATCTATAGAAGCTTTTACGCCAGAAGCATCATTTAGAGTAGTTGCAGAATTTAAAACTGCCTCAGGTAGTAGTTTTTCAGCAAAAATTAATAAAACATTTTCTAGCAAAAAAACAGCAGAAGATTTTTTAAACAAAAATATAGGAGCTAATTTTTCTATTGCTAACTTAGATAAAAAGCCAGCAAAGAAATCTCCAGCAGCACCTTTTACAACATCTACCTTACAACAAGAAGCAGCACGTAAATTGTACTTTTCTGTTGGTAGAACAATGCAAGTTGCACAACGTTTGTACGAGGCAGGTTTAATTACCTATATGAGAACAGATAGTGTAAACTTGTCTAAAGAAGCATTAGATGCAGCAAAAGAAGCTATTGTAGAAAATTACGGAAAAGAATATAGTGAGGTTCGTAGTTTTGTGGGAAAAACAAAAGGAGCTCAAGAAGCTCACGAAGCAATTAGACCTACAGAGATGAAAAAGCAGTCTCCTTCTTTAGAGAGAGACCAAGCTAGGTTATACGAGCTTATTTGGAAACGTACATTGGCATCGCAAATGAGTGATGCGCAATTAGAACGTACCAATGTAAAAATACAAGCAGATAAACATAAAGAAGAGTTTACTGCAAATGGTGAGGTTATTAAGTTTGATGGTTTTTTAAAGGTTTATTTAGAAGGGCATGATGATGAAGATACAGAGGAGCAAGAAGGTATGTTGCCTGCAATGAAAGTTGGAGAAACATTAAACAACAACTTTATTACAGCAACAGAGCGTTTTTCTAGAGCACCTTACAGATTTACTGAAGCATCTTTAGTTAAGAAATTAGAAGAATTAGGAATAGGAAGACCGTCTACCTATGCGCCAACAATTTCTACAATACAAAATAGAGGGTATGTAGAAAAAGGAACTATAGAAGGAGTAGAAAGAAAATACACTCAATTAGTTTTAGAAGCTGGTAGCGTACAAGAAAAAGGATTAACAGAAACAGTTGGTTCAGATAAAGGTAAAATGGTACCTACAGATATTGGGATGATTGTGACAGATTTTTTAGTAAGTCATTTTGAAACCATATTAGATTATAATTTTACTGCTAAAGTAGAAGAAGACTTTGATGAAATTGCTGCTGGTGATGAGGATTGGAGTAAAGTAATGAAAGATTTCTACAAAGATTTTCACCCAAAGGTAGAAGACGTAGAGCAAAATGCAGACAGAGCAAGTGGAGAACGTATATTAGGAACAGATCCAAAATCTGGAAGACAAGTTTCTGTGCGTTTAGGTAGGTTTGGACCAATGGTACAAATAGGAACAGCAGAAGAGGAAGAAAAACCAGAATTTGCAAGTTTATTACCAGAACATTCTTTAGGTACTATAACTTTTGAAGAGGCAATGGAACTCTTTAAATTGCCAAGAGATTTAGGAGAATACGAAGGAGAAGAAGTATCTGCAAACGTAGGTAGATTTGGACCTTATGTAAAGTTTGGTAAAAAGTTTATTTCTATGGAAAAGGGCGAAAGCGCTTTAGATATAACCAAAGAAAGAGCAATAGAGTTAATAAAAGAAAAGCAAATAGCAGATGCGCCAGTAGCTTCTTATGAAGATTTAGAAGTAACTAAAGGTGTTGGGCGTTTTGGACCATTTATTAAATGGAACGGAATGTTTATAAACGTAAATAAAAAGTACGACTTTGATACGCTTTCTTTTGAAGATATTGTAGAACTAATAGAAGCTAAAAAGCAAAAAGAAATAGATAAGCTTATACAAGAGTGGCCAGAAGAAGGTATACGTATAGAAAAAGCTAGATGGGGAAGGCACAATGTCTTAAAAGGAAAAATAAAAGTAGAATTAGCTAAAACAGTAGATGCTACTAAAATTACTCTAGAAGAAGCACAAGCTATGATAGAGAAGAAAACCCCAAAGAAAAAAGCAAAGGCAAAAGCCAAACCTAAGGCAAAAGCGAAAACGAAAGCAAAACCAAAGACAAAGAAGTAAATAAATATGGCGTTCGATTTTTTGGTTCCAGTGGCAGATAAAGTAATAGCTCATTGTGAGCTTCTACCGTCGCAATCATTAGGAAAAAAAATACACAAGCATACAAAAAAAGATGGTTTACCGGTATTAGCTATGGCTTCCATAGCTATTATCGGTGTTAACGAAGCGAGAAATGCTTACGAGAAAAAAGCAGAAGCTTTAGATATCTCTGGAGTTAGACTAGAGCTTTATAAGTTAATGGTAGGTAATTGGAACTCTACCATTTTAGATTTAGGAGATGTAGAGCCAGGAGAAAGCGTTAGTGATACTTATTTTGTAGTAAAAGAAGTTGTTGCTTCACTTATAGAAGAAGATATACTACCTATAGTAATTGGTCCAACACAAGATTTAACTTATCCTTGTTATAGAGCCTTTGACGGACTCAGAAATATGATTAATCTAGTAAACATAGATAATCGTTTTGATTTTGGAGACCAAGAAGAGCTTATATCATCTAACTCTTATATGAGTAAGATTATAACAGACCAACCAAATAACTTATTTAATTTTTCAAACATTGGGTATCAAAGCTATTTTAACTCTCAAGAAGAAATAGACTTAATGCAGCGTCTTTTTTTTGATGCATACAGGTTAGGGGAAGTAACATCAGACATTACATTAGTAGAGCCACTTCTACGAAATGCACATATTGTTAGTTTAGATGCACGTGCCATACGAGCTAGTGAAATGGGGATGTTAAATAATTTTTCGCCAAACGGATTTACTGGAAGAGAAATTTGTGCTATTGCCAGGTATGCTGGGATAAGTGAGAAATTAGCTGTTTTTGGTGTGTTCGAAAGTGAGAACTCTAACCAGTCTTTTCAGCTGCTAGCCCAGATAATATGGTACTTTATAGAAGGCTACAACTTTAGAGTACAAGAATTACCTTATTTAAATAAAGAAGCATTTACAAAGTATATAGTTCCTTCAGACTTAGAAGAACTAGTTTTTTATAAAAGTAATTTAACTGAAAGATGGTGGGTAGAAGTACCATCTATTTTAAATTCATATAATAAAAACGAAATGCCTGCGTTATTACCCTGCACCAAGGCGGATTATGTAGAGGCTACAAACCAAAACATACCAGAAAGGTGGTTTAAAGCTTTTAAAAAAGGACTTAATTAAAAAATTACTGTAAATAACGTGTCTTAATACAATATTTCATTTAAAACGCAGTTTTAATGAATGAATATATGTGATTAAGAACTAAATATCTTAAATCGAAATTTAACCTATAATTATGAAGAAACTATTGTTAATGTCCATGGGATTTGTTCTTTTACTTGGCAGTTGCGGTAAGTCAGGAACAAAAGGAGAATTGGTAGGAGCCCAAGGAAAAAAATGGTATCCGGAAAAACCTTACGGAATGGAATTGATCCCTAGAGGGTCTTTTATCATGGGTAAGTCAGAAGAAGACCAAGCGCAGGTTTTAAACGCGCCTACTAAAACAGTTACAGTAACTTCTTTTTATATGGATGATACTGAAATAACAAATAGTGAGTATCGTCAGTTTGTAGAATGGGTTAAAGATTCTATTACAAGAACCAAATTGGCAATATTAGCAGATGAGTTAGGTTTAAGCCCTGAAGATGGTGGTATTGGTGAGTATGCATTTAAAGATGCAGATACAACTAAAATGTCTGAGTACGATAAATATATGATGGATAACTACGGAGGTGGTGGGCCATTAGGATACGAAGGTAGAGCTCTAAATAAAGATGAAGATCTTATTTGGGACACTTCTGAATATCCAGATGAGTACTATGTAGAAGTTATGGATAAATTATATATTCCTGAAGAGGAAGCATACAATGGACAACGTACTATAGATGTTACGCAACTTAAATATAAGTACAGCTGGATGGATATAGACGCAGCTGCTAGATCTAAGACAGGAAGTAGAAAAGACTTTATTAAGCAAACAGAATTGCCTATATATCCAGATACTACTGTTTGGATTAAAGATTTTGAATACTCTTACAACGAGCCAATGCACAACGATTATTTTTGGCATGATGCTTATAGCGAGTACCCTGTAGTAGGTGTAACTTGGGACCAAGCAACAGCTTTCTGTAACTGGAGAACAAAATTAAAGAACGATGACCAAAAGAGTAGAGGAAAACAACCAGTAAACAAATTTAGATTACCAACAGAAGCAGAATGGGAGTATGCTGCAAGAGGTGGTATCGAAAGTGGTATGTATCCTTGGGGTGGTCCTTATGTAATTAGTGATACAGGTTGCTATATGGCAAACTTTAAACCACAAAGAGGAGATTACGCTGCAGATGCAGCATTATATACAGTAGAGGCTAAATCTTATGAGCCTAACGACTTTAACTTGTATAATATGGCTGGTAACGTGTCTGAATGGACAAGCTCTAGCTACGATCCAAGTACTTACGATTTTGTTTCTACAATGAATCCTAACGGAGGAGATAGTGGTAATGCAAGAAGAGTAATACGTGGTGGTTCTTGGAAAGATGTTGCTTACTTCTTACAAGTATCTACAAGAGATTATGAATACAGAGATTCAGCTCGTAGTTATATTGGCTTTAGAACTGTACAAGATTATATGGGAGAAGAAGATTCTACCGATTAATTAACCGAATAAATTTAACCCTAAATACTTATAATTAATAAACCCAAATTAAAATTTAAATTATGGCACAATCAAAATCAACAAAGAAATTATTTAATATGGCCTATGGCCTAGGAGCGTCAATCGTTATTATTGGAGCGTTATTCAAAATTCTTCACTGGGAACTTGGACCTTTAAACGGTGGTGTTTTACTTGCAATTGGTCTTATTACAGAGGCACTTATTTTTGCAATTAGCGCATTTGAGCCTTTAGATGACGAATTAGACTGGTCTCTAGTATATCCAGAATTAGCAGGTGGTGAAACATCAGTTAAAAAGAAAAATGATAGTTTAGAAGTAAAAGAAGCAGAAGCATCTTTATCTAAGAAATTAGATTCTATGTTAAAAGAAGCTGGTGTAGATGCAGAATTAATGGGAAGCTTAGGTAGTAGCATTAAGAACTTTGAAGGAGCTGCAAAAGGAATTGCACCAACAGTTGATGCAATGGAATCTACAAGAAAGTATTCTGATGAAATGGTACAAGCTGCTTCACAAATGGAATCTTTAAATAGCTTATACAAAGTACAATTAGAAAGTGCTAGTAGACAGGCATCTATTAATGAAGAAGTAGTACAAAACTCTTCAGCATTAAAAGATCAAATGGAATCTTTAGCGACAAATTTATCTTCGTTAAACGGAGTTTACGGAGGTATGTTATCTGCAATGAGCAAAAACTAATTAGTTAATACTAATAACCCCAAATCTAATTATTAACTAAAATTTAGTAGAAAACATGGCAGGAGGAAAACAGTCACCACGTCAGAAAATGGTAAACTTAATGTACTTAGTGTTCATTTGTATGCTGGCGTTAAATATGAGTAAAGAAGTTCTAGCTGCATTCGGCTTAATGAATGTAAAGATGGAAGCTTCTAACAAAAAATCAACAGAAAACAATGTAGCTTTCTTAGAAGGTCTTGGAACAAAGGCAGAAGAGAATGCAGCAAAGTATGCTGAAGATTACAAAAAAGCACAACAGGTACAAAAAATATCTCAAGAGTATTATGACTATTTAGAAGGTCTTAAAGCAGAGATGACTAAAGGAGTTGAAGATCCTACAGACTACCAGGTAATGGATAAGTCAGATTATTTAGATCAAAAATTCTTTAGTGGTGAAAACTTAGCAGAAGGTGGTAAAGAATTCATGAAAAGAATTAATGATTACCGTTCTCAGATATCTAAATTAGTACCAGAAAGATTAAAAGGAGCAGTTGTTGCTAGGTTTGAAACTGGTGATGCTAATGGTAAAGTAGAGAAAAAAGATAAAACTAAGCAAGATTGGATTAACTACCATTATGAAGGTTTTCCTTTAATAGCTTCTTTAACTAAAATTACTGCTTTACAGTCTGATATTAAGTCTACTGAAGAAGATGCTTTAAAAGCAATGTTAGAAGGTAATTTAACAGATCAAGTTTCTTTAAAGAAATTTAAAACATCACTTTTTGGATCTAAATCAGCATTCTATGCAGGTGAAAAGTACGATGGTAAAATTATTATCAGCAAAACTGATGATTCTTCTACTCCAGAAAGAGCAGAATTAACATTAGATGGTAGAAAATTAAAAGAAGGTACAGATTATGAGCTTGAAGCTGGAGGTGTAAAAATGTTAATTGGTGCTGGTAATCCAGGAGATCATGAAATAGCAGGTACACTTTTCTTTAAGCAAGATGGTGAAGAAGTTCCTGTAGAGGTTAAAAATTCTTTTGCAACTATATCTAAGCCAAGTGCAGCTTTAATTGCAGCAGATAAGATGAACGTTGTTTATCGTGGTGTTGCAAACCCAATGACAATATCTATACCAGGTATACCAAACAATAAAGTAAGAGCTTCTGCTCCAGGTTTAAAGTCGGTAAGTGGTAGTAAGTATGTTATGACGCCAGGTTCTGGTAGAACAGTTAAGATTACAGCTTCTGGTACATTGCCTGATGGTAAGCCAGTTAGTTCTTCTTCTGACTTCAGAATTAAAGATATTCCAAGTCCAACAGGTTCTATTAGAGGAGAAACTGGTAGCGTTAAAATGCCACGTGCAAACTTAGAAGTGTCTACAATAGGTGCAATATTAGATGATTTCGATTTCGATTTAAACATTGGAGTTAGCGGATTCAGCTTTAAAGTTCCTGGGCAACCAACAATAAGAGTTAATGGTAGAAAATTAGACGCAAGAGCTAAATCTGCATTAAAAAGAGCAAAAAGAGGTGATATGGTTCAGATATTTAATATCCAAGCTTATATTACAAATAACAAGAGTTACAGATTAAAGAAAGTTTCTAGTGTACTTGTAGAAATTACAAACTAGGATAAATGAAACTAAACAGTAAGTTGCTGTTGCAAAATGGCAACTTACTTATAGCTTCAAAATAAAATTATTTAAATGATGAATTGGAAAAACATTTTAGTAGTAGGATTTATGGCAGTGTCTTCATTATCTGCTATGGCACAATCAAATGTATTGAATGCTAAAAACCCTGATGAAATCGGAGTAAAAACCGAAGCACAAATTAAAAAAGACAATGACGGACCATTAAGATATGGTTATGTAGACGACAGAGATGTTTTATGGTCTACTACTATATGGGAAGTTATAGATTTAGATGAACGTGTAAACTTTCCTTTATATTACCCAATAGATACTATAGACATAGGTAAAGACAGAAGATCTTTATACCATGTTTTAATGAAAGCTATTAAGAGTGGTGATTTAGAAGTTTATGCAGATTCTTATTTCACAGAAAAAAGAAAGTTAAGTGATCTTAAAGCGTCTATGCAAAAAATAGATACTACAGATTACGGTTACGATCAATACAACGCTGGTGAAACAGTATCAGAAGAGTATATTAACAAAAGAGATTTAGTAGCTGCGGATTTAGAAGAATACCTAATTAAAGGAATGTGGTATTTTGATAAAAGACAAGGTGAATTAAAATACCGTTTGTTAGGTATTGCTCCAGTAGCACCAGATGTTAACTTTATAGATGATGATTCTGTAGAGATGGATGGTAACAAAATTCCTCTTTTCTGGGTATGGTATCCAGATGCTAGAGAAATTTTACACACAGCAAAAGTTTTTAACCAAAGAAATTCTGCAAGTCCAATTTCTTTTGATATGTTGTTGAATTCTAGAAGATTTCAGGCAACAATTTATAAAGAAGAAAATGTACACGGAGATCGTAAAATTAAAGATTACATCTCGGATAATGCATTGTTTCAGTTACTAGAATCTAAAAGAATTAAAGAGGTTATTAGAGACAGAGAACAAGATATGTGGAGCTATTAAATATGCTTTAGAATTCCAATTCAATAATATAAGCAGACTCCCTAGGATTTTTATCCTAGGGAGTTTTTTTATGTCATAAATTAAGCTACTTTATCTACTTTTGCCATATGGTAAATTATTTAGTTATAGGTCTTGGTTTGGCTGGTATTTCTTTTTGTGAAACTCTAGAGCAGAACAGTAAGAGTTTTAAGGTGGTTGCAGATAACTCACAGACATCTTCTGTAGTTGCTGGCGGATTATATAACCCTGTTATTTTAAAACGATTTACACTAGCTTGGAACGCTAAAGAGCAATTAGACCTAGCTTTGCCATTCTACAAAAGGTTAGAAGAAAAACTGCAAGTACAATTAGATTATAAAATACCTGTAGTGCGCAGGTTTGCATCTGTAGAAGAACAAAATATGTGGTTTGAAGCTTTAGATAAACCTAATCTTCATTATTTTTTGTCTCAAAAAATTCTTCAAAATAATAACGCTAACATAGATGCACCTTTTGGATACGGAGAAGTTTTAGATACAGGTAGAATAGATACAAAGGAGCTTTTATTAGCCTATAAAAATTACCTAATTAATAAAGAAGCTATACTACAAGAAACGTTTGATTTTGATGCTCTGCAAATTGAAAAAAATGGAGTAACATACAAAGGCATTAAAGCGGAAAAAATAGTTTTTGCTACTGGTTTTGGTTTAAAAAGTAATCCGTTTTTTAATTATTTGCCATTAAATGGTACTAAGGGTGAGCTTTTAACTATAAAAGCACCAGATTTAAAAGAGAACAGTGTTGTAAAATCATCAGTCTTTATAATACCAATGGGTAACCATTTATATAGGGTAGGAGCTACTTATAACCGGGACGACAAAACAAACAACGTATCTGAAACAGCTAAAGAAGAGTTGTTGACCAAATTAAATACTTTTTTAAAGTGTAGTTATGAAGTTGTAGATCATAAGGCTGGTGTTAGGCCAACAGTTGCAGATCGTAAACCATTGGTAGGTGAACATCCTAAACATAAAAACTTGTATGTTTTAAATGGTTTTGGATCTAGAGGGGTTATGGCTGGGCCATATGCAGCCCAACAATTGTATAATTTTATAGAAAATAAGGAACCGCTGAGGTCAGAAATAGATTGTAAACGTTTTATAAAAAGGTATCTTAAATCTGTTTCTTAAATTTTGTAGCAGCATCTTTATCATAATGCATAAACATATTAATCCATATATTACGAGATAGCCTCATTATTACAGGCATAAAGCCAATTAAAGTAACAACAATGCAAATAAAGGTAACTAAAAGGCTAGTTTCTATAAAAATAAAGGAAATAAAAAAAGCAGCTACGGCAAATGCTATTCCAACGCCATAACTAACGTACATTGCGCCATAAAAAAAGGAAGGTTCCATTTTATATTTAGTGTTGCAATGAGAACAACGCTCGTGCATATCAAAGATATTCGCCATTCTGTATGGGTTTTTATCCTTATACATGCTTTCTAAGTGGCATTTTGGACAACTTCCTGTTAAAATACTGTAGAGTTTGTTTCCTTTTTTTAACATTTGCAAAAACTTTTTGTAAAGTTATCATTTTGATACATCTTATAAGCTAACAATTGTCATAAAATATGCTAAATATTCATAATCTATCTGTCTCTTTTGGAGGTGAATTTTTGTTCGAAGAAATTTCTTTTAGACTTAATCCAGGAAATCGTGTTGGACTGATAGGAAAAAATGGTGCAGGAAAATCTACACTATTAAAATTACTATCTAAAGAAATGCCAATAGATAGCGGCACAATTGCAGCAGATAAAGATGTAAAGATTGGTTTTTTAAAACAAGATATAGACTTTGTAGAAGGTAGGTCTGTTTTAGAAGAGTCTTACCAAGCGTTTGAAGAAATTAAAGCGTTGGAGCAAAAGTTAGACGAAATAAATCATCAATTAGCAGAACGTACAGATTACGAAAGTGAAAGTTACAGTCAGCTTATTATAGATTTAAATGATATAACACATCATTACGAAATTTTAGGAGGTTACAATTACCAAGGTGAAACAGAAAAGGTTTTACAAGGTTTAGGTTTTAGCAGAGAAGATTTTGATAAAAAGACAGAGACTTTCTCTGGAGGATGGCGTATGCGTATAGAACTAGCTAAGCTTCTATTGCAAACTAACGATGTATTATTGTTAGATGAGCCTACTAACCACTTAGATATAGAATCTATTATATGGTTAGAGCAATTTTTAAAAGGTTATACCGGAGCTGTTGTTATAGTATCGCATGATAAAATGTTTTTAGATAATGTAACCAATAGAACAATAGAAATTTCTTTAGGTCGAATCTATGATTACAACAAACCGTACTCAGAATACTTGGTGCAGCGTAACGAGTTAAAAACACAGCAGTTAAGCGCACAGAAGAACCAAGAAAAACAAATACAACAAACAGAGAAGTTAATAGAAAAGTTTAGAGCAAAAGCATCTAAAGCAACTATGGCGCAATCTCTAATTAAAAAACTAGATAAAATAGACAGGATAGAAGTAGATGAAGATGACAATAGTGTTATGAATCTACGTTTTCCTATCTCTATAACACCAGGTAAAATAATTGCTGAGATTGAAGGCTTATCTAAAAATTACGGCGATAAAAAAGTCTTAAATAATATAGATTTATTAATTGAGCGCGATAGTAAAACAGCTTTTGTTGGTCAAAACGGTCAAGGTAAATCTACCTTAGCCAAAATAATGGTGGGTGATATAGAATATACAGGTCACCTTAAATTAGGGCATAATGTACAAATAGGATATTTTGCGCAAAACCAAGCAGAGTATTTAGATGGTACAAAAACCATTTTAGATACTATGATAGATGCTGCTAATGAAACAAACAGAAGTAAGGTTAGAGATATATTAGGCTCTTTTTTGTTTAGAGGAGACGATGTAGATAAATACGTAAGAGTATTATCTGGTGGTGAGCGTAACCGTTTGGCGTTAGCTAAAATGTTATTACAGCCTTTAAATGTGTTGGTAATGGATGAGCCAACCAACCACTTAGATATAAAATCTAAAAATGTTTTAAAGCAAGCATTGCAAAATTTTGAAGGTACATTAATTCTTGTATCTCATGATAGAGACTTTTTACAAGGTTTAACCAATAAGGTATATGAGTTTAAAGATCAAAAAATTAGAGAGTATTTAGGTGATATAGATTATTACTTAAACCAACGTAAGGCAGAAAACTTTAGAGCAATAGAGAAAAAAACAAAAGTTAAAAAAGAAGTTAAGAAAGAAGAAGATAAGAAGGTTGATTATAAAGATCAGAAAAAAATAAAATCTTTAAAAAATAAACTTAGTAATGTAGAGAGTGAAATTTCTTCATTAGAAAGTGAAATTAAAAAAATAGATCAAGGCCTTTTATTAGAGTATGAAGCAACCATTGCTCAGCCAGATTTCTTTAGCAAATACGAAGCTAAAAAGAAGAAATTAAAAGAACTAATGGCTTCTTGGGAAGACTTAACTTTAAACTTAGAAGATTTGTAAGACAAATTAATGTATGTAAGTGAATTAGCTAAACCACAAGAAAAGCGACTTTCACAACAAAAACCGGTTAACTGTCTGTAGTTCATCTAATAATTTTGCCAATGGTCTATAATTAGCTTCTCTTTGTGTCATAATATAAGCTAACCAGTATAGACATGAAAAGGAATTTTACTTACACATTTGTAGCATTTATAGCCATTGCGGTCCAGACAGTATCCGGACAAGTGGCACCTAAGGAAAAAGAAGTATTAGTAGATTTGTATAACGCTACTAATGGTAATGAGTGGACAATTAAATGGGATCTAGATAAACCAGTTTCTACATGGAAAGGTGTAAAAGTTGAAGATAACCACATTGTGGGTATTAACTTATTTAGAAATAATTTAGAAGGAAGCTTACCTAAAACTATAAATAAACTTAAAAGTTTACAAGATTTAAATTTAGCTTTTAACAAAATAAACGGAGAAATACCTTCTACAATTACAAAGCTAAAGCAGTTAAAGAACTTGCATTTAGAAATGAATAGGTTAACGGGTAAATTGCCAGAGAAATTAGGTGATTTAGAAAACTTAGAAACCTTGGTTCTTTTTAATAACCTTATAGATGGCGAAATTCCTAAAAGTGTAGGTAAGTTAAGTAAGCTAAAAGCGCTTAATGTGTCTAGCAATAAATTAACAGGTATAATTCCAGATGAATTAGGAAGTTTATCTAAGTTAGAAAGTCTGGGGCTTTTTGAAAATACATTAGTAGGTTTTGTACCTAAAGAATTAGGCAACCTAGTAGAATTAAAAGAACTTGTTATTGCTAATAACCAATTAATGGGAGATATTCCTCAGGAATTTGGACAGTTGGTAAACTTACAAGTATTACAATTACAAAATAATAAATTTAATAGTTTTAATAGCTTAGAGTTTATGCAATCTAAAGAAATCTTAGTTTTTGATTTTGATGGCAAAAAACCTAGCTTAAAGTTTAGAGATATAAATACTACTAAAACTGGTGTTGCAGAAACAGAGTTTGAAGAAGATAAAGAAAATTAGTTAATTTTAAGTATCTAGTTGGTTAGTAAAAAAGAGTGCTGTAAGGCACTCTTTTTTTTGTTTAATACTTATTGCATAGCGTCATAAATAACTTGCTGTATATTGGTTCTTGTATTTAATGTATATAACTTTCTATTATCTCTAGTTGGTGTTACCCTATTTGATAAGAAAATAAAAAGAACATCATTAATTGGATCCATCCAGACCATTGTACCAGTAAACCCTGTATGCCCAAAACTTTCTTTACTTGCATCTTTAGCAGTATTGCTGTTTTCTCCTTTATAAGTCAAATAAGGCTTGTCAAAACCAATTCCTCTATGGTTATTGTTTTCAGGGAACTGAACGCTAGTATATTGTTTTAATGTTTTTGAAGAAATGTATTCTTCATTACCATATGTGCCCATATTTAAATACATCTGCATTAACTTGGCTAAGTCATTAGCATTAGAAAATAGGCCTGCATTTGCAGATATGCCGCCCATCATAGCAGCGCCTTCGTCATGTACTGTTCCATGTATAGGGTTGTGTCTAAATAAATAGTCGTTCTCTGTAGGTATAATAGAACTGTTATTAAACTTTTTGGACGGTGTGTAGGTTAGCGTTGTAGCTCCTAGTTTATTATAAAAATTAGCATTTACATAATCTACAAAATTTGTATTGGTTATTTTTTCAACCATAGTAGGAAGTAGGTAAAATAGCAATCCAGAATATTTGTATTTTTTTACATCACTAACAGGTGATTTTTTTATCGCTTTAAAGATTTTCTTTTTGTAGTTATGGTGCAACCACATATTGTAGGTAATTTTTAAAGGAAAACGTGCAGAGGAATCTTTTTTTATAGTATTCCATTTGTAGCTTCCGTTTTTACGCAAAGTCTTTTGCCAATATGGTATCCAAGGAGAAAAACCAGCTTGGTGTGTTAGTATCTGTTTTAGAGAAATATCCGCTTTGTTAGAACCTTTAAAATAAGGTAAGTAGTCATCAATAGTATTTTCTACATCAAATTTATTTAGATCTTGTAATTGCATAAGAGCTGGCAATGCAGAAGAGATCTTAGTTACTGAAGCTATATCATAAATATTAGAAAGGTTTACTTTTGTAGTGTCACTATATATGTGAGTTCCGTAGGCCTTGTGTAAAACAACTTTACCGTTTTTTGCAACAAGTACTTGTGCGCCTGGAATTGCTTTGTTAGCGATAGCCTGTTGTACTAAAGAGTCTATTCTAGAGTTTAATATTTTAGAATTTAGACCTGCATCTTCTGGTAATGTGTATTTAAATCTTATTTTTTTAGAAGTAGTTATGCCGTCTCCAGATTTAAATTTAGAGCCAATACTAATTGGTAATTTTCCATTTGCAGAAACTCCACCAAATATTAACTGTGCTGCAATATCTTGTGTAATGTTATTGTCTTGATACGTTAGAACAATGCCTTTAACCTCTTCAATGTTTTTAATTTTAGAAATTGAATATGGATTTTTAAAATATGATACTATTGTTTTTCTAGAAGGTAAATTTTCTACAAACTCAGTTAATGCTTTAGAAAATTCTATTTTATTTTTTGGAAAAGCACTAGAGTCGTGTATGCCTACTATTAATAAATTATGCTTTTCAATTTCTTTTTTTAGCGTGCTAATTATTGCGGCATCAGCATTATTACCTAAGTTAAAATGGTTTATTTTAGTATACAGGCTTAAACTTTTTTGAAAAACAGTTTTTGTTGTATCACCTATAGAGATAGACATAATATTTAAGGTGTCTAATTTTTTTAGAGGGATAATAGTATCATCATTTTTAATGACTGTTAAAGAAGCTTCTACAAGCTGCCTTTTTAGTAGGTTTGCTTTTGGACTATTTAAATCTTTAATTAATTCTTTGCTAGGAGTAGAGCTGTAGTGGTTAAGTTTTGCCCATTGTTTAGCTGCTAATATTTTTCGAACCCTATTATCTATATCTACCTGAGAAATTACTTTCTTTTTTACGGCATTTTCAATTTCTAATATAGCTTTAGCAACATCCTGTGTTAACTCTAAAACATCGTTACCCGCTAACACAGCTTCCTTGTCTACAATACCAGGCTTATTGTTGTTGGTAACCCCTTTCATACGCATTGCGTCGGTAATAATTAAGCCCTTAAAGCCAAGTCTGTCTTGTAGTAAATCTGTAACAATAGCTTTAGATAATGTAGAGGGTTTTCCAGAAGCATCCAAAGCAGGAATATTTAAATGTGCAACCATAATACCATTTATACCTGCGTTTATAAGTTCCTTAAACGGGTATAATTCTAAGTTATTTAATCGTTCTAAAGAATGATTTATTTGAGGTAAATTATAGTGAGAATCTGTGTTAGTATCCCCGTGACCAGGAAAATGCTTTGCTGTTGTTAATAGACCAGCGTCTTGCATACCTTGCATATAAGCAACACTTTTTTGAGCAACTTTGTATTTGTTTTCTCCAAAAGAACGATAGTTAATAACAGGATTTTCAGGATTGTTATTTACATCTGCAACAGGAGCAAAGTTTAAGTGTAGACCAGTACTCTTTATTTGCCTAGCAACCTCAACACCTAGATTGTAAATTAGCGTATTATCTTCTATGGCACCTAATGCCATTTGGTAGGGATAGCTAATAGTACTATCTAAACGCATACCTAAACCCCATTCTGCATCTATAGCTCCAAGAAGAGGTGTTTTTGCTTGCTTCTGGTACATATTCATTTGTCTTACTTGAGTAACAGGGTCTCCCTGAAAAAACACTAAGCCACCTATGTTCCATTTTTTTATTAAGTCTAAAATTTCTATCTCATGTTCTTTTCCTTTATTAGAATAAGCAGCTACAAACATAAGCTGTCCAATTTTTTCTTTAGGAGTTAAACTTTTCATTACAGAGTCTACCCATTTACTATTGGTGTATTTTAAAAACTCTGGAGATGTAGTTTTTTCTTGAGCTCTTACCAGTGTGCTTAGACCTAGTAAAAGCAATACTGTTGTTATAATTTTTATTTTCATTTTTTGTGTATTATATGTAAAGGCAGAATAGTTTTTTTGGAAATAATGAATAAGCCTAGCATAGTTAAGAATGCATTTACGAGTAAAATTTCAAAACCAAACTTAAAACCGTTAAACCATTTTTCTGAATTATAGTTTAATATTATAGATAGTATTGGGGCAATAATACATACTAAAGGTACAAGTTTGTCTTTTACTTTTTTCTTTGTTATTAAGCCAAAAGCATATAGGCCTAAAATAGGACCATAAGTAAAGCCAGCAACTTTAAAAACAGCGCTAACAACACTAGTGTCATTAAACGCATTAAAAATAATAATAACTAAAAACATTAGTAATGTAAAACCAATGTGTACATATAGTCTTGTTCTCTTTTTTACAGTTTTGGTTTTTTTAGGACTTAATATATCTATGCAAAAAGAAGTTGTTAGTGCGGTAAGGGCAGAATCTGCACTAGAGAAAGCAGCAGCTATAATACCTAGTAGAAAAACAATGCCTGCTAATAAGCCAAAATAATTTAAAGCAAGTAATGGGTAAAGATCATCTGTGCGTTCTGGAATTGCTATATTATTTGCTGTAGCATATTGATACAATAAAACACCTAAAATTAAGAACAAAATAGTAGAAAGTAAAAATGTAACAGAAAACCAAAGTATGTTCTTTTGTGCGTCTTTTATACTTTTACAAGTAAGGTTTTTTTGCATTACATTTTGGTCTAAGCCGTTCATAGCAATGGTGATAAAAACACCAGCAGTAAAGGTTTTAAAGAAATTTCTGTCAGATAGCCAATTCCATTCAAATAAATTAGATTTAGGACTAGAACTAACTAGTTTAAATGTATCGTTAATACTTAAGTCTAGTTGACTAAGGATAACAAAAATGCTAATGGTTACTGCTAGTAATAAAAAAGTAGTTTGTATAGTGTCTGTCCATACAATTGTTTTAATACCTCCTCTAAATGTATATAACCATATTAGAGAAATTGTTACAAGGACCGTTACCCAAAAAGGAATTCCGAAAGAGTTAAAAAAAGCAATTTGTAAAACAATAGCTGCTAAAAATAACCTAAACGAAGCACCTATTGTTTGTGATATTAAAAAAAATGAAGCTCCTGTTCTGTATGACTTTAAACCAAAACGATCTTTTAAATATTCATAGATTGAAATAAGATTTAACCTGTAAAATAAAGGGATTAGTACAAAAGCAATTACAACATAGCCAACAATATTACCTAGTACAAACTGAAGATATGTCCACCCAAGATTAGAAACCTCTCCCGGAACAGAAATAAATGTTACACCAGATAAAGATGCGCCAACCATACCATAGGCAACTAAGTACCAGGGTGACTGTCTATTTCCTGTAAAAAATGTATCGTTATCAGATTTCCTAGAAGTTAAATAACTAATAAGCATTAACAATCCAAAATACCCTGTAATTACGCTAAAAACTATTAAAGGAGTCATATCTTTTTTTTAATCAATATTAATTTCAAAAAATTCACTTTGATTTCCGGTTCTATCTACAGCGGTTAATCCAATTTTTGAAATAGGATTTTCAGTGTCTTTTAAAAACAAAGGCAATTTGTAATTTGTAGCTCTTCTATTTAAGATAGTATGCTCCCATTTTTTGCCACTTCTTTTATAGTATAGCACCCATCTAAATACGTCTGTATTGCTATTGTGTGTCCAGCTAATATTTAATGAGTTTTGCTGTTTTTTAGTTGTAACTATGGGTTGTAAGGGAGGTGTGTTGTCTAGCCAAGGAGATGCAGGAACAAGTGTTTTGTTTTTGTAAGGATTGGCCAAGAGACCTTTAGATAATGTGTCATATTTAATAAGTGGTCCAATGCTCCAGTGTACTGTGCCTTTGCTTTTTGGTAGCATACCCCTAGTAATCATAATCTGATTAAAAACTTCGTCTAAATTTTCTTTAGTGCCACCCAAATCAACTTTTATGCCAGGCCATAAATGTAATTGTTTGGTATTCTCTGTTTGCCACCAACCTAACAACTCAGGAAAACTTTGTCCTATTTTATTGGTTGTCCAGTATAGTTGAGGTGTAAAGTAATCTACCCATCCTTCATTAATCCAAAGTTTAGCATCTGCATACAGTTTTTCATATTGATCATAACCAACGACAGACTCTGGGTATCCAGGTCTCCAAATACCAAACGGACTTAAACCAAATTTTACGTGCGGCTTACTTTTTTTAATTCCCGTATATACATTTTTAATAAAGGTATTTACGCTTTGCCTTCTCCAATCAGACTTAGATAGTTTTCCGCCATTTTTGGTGTATATGTTCCAGCTTTTAGAATCAGGAAAATCTTTGCCATTATTATAAGAATCGTACGGATAAAAATAATCATCAAAATGTATTCCATCTACTTCATACCTATTTACAATATCCATGACAACAGCTAAAGATCTGTCTTGAGTTTCTTTTAGTGATGGATCCATCCAATACATACCATTCTCTAATTCCACAACTAAATTAGGATCTGTTTTAACTACAGATGTTTTTGTAATATCTCCGCCTTGTGTATGGTGTGCTCTGTATGGGTTTAGCCAAGCGTGCAACTCTAAGCCTCTTTCGTGAGCTGCGTAAATCCAAAATTGCAGAGGATCGTAAAAAGGCTCTGGTGCTTTGCCTTGTTCTCCTGTAAGGTAATAAGACCAAGGTTCTATATTACTTTTGTAAAGAGCGTCTGCTTGTGGTCTTACCTGGAAAACTACAGCATTAAAATTATGATCTTTTAGGTAATCTAAAAGAGCTAAAGCTTCTTTTTGTTGTTCGTAAATTGATAAACCTGGTTTGCTTGGCCAGTTAATATTAGCTACAGTAGCAACCCAAGCAGCTCTAAACTCTTCAATATTATAAGGTGTTTTTGCATCCCATTTAACAGCTTTATTGTTTTTGCCTAATGGTGTTTTATTGTAAATGGCTAAATTTTGGTTTGATTTACAACTTATAAAAAATGATGTAATTGATAAGATAAAAAAGCAACGTAAAAGATGATGCATAATTTTTGAAGGTTTATTGGTTTGTTTGTAAAACATATATTGGGTATTAAAAAAGTCCTCCAGAAGTAAACCTGAAGAACTTTTTTTGAAAAACTAAAAACACTATAATTATTTATTTACCAACCTGGGTTTTGCTCTAATTCTACTCCTTGATCTTGGTATAAAGTTATTTGATCTAAAGGAAGTGGACTAAGATAAACTTTAGGGTCGTCAAAAACACGTAAAGATGCAGCAGCAGAAGCAGGTACAATGTATCCTTCATCTCCGTTTGTTAGTGTAATTTCAGCTAGATCTGCACCTGGGTAATCTGCTTTTACTATGTAGGCACCTTGATTAATTTCAGGATTGTTAACCATATCTACATATTCTAATTTTTTCCATCTTTTTAGATCATCTAATCTAAAACCTTCCATCATTAATTCCGTTCTTCTTTCTCTTCTAATTTCCCAAAGTAAAGAAGGTACGCTAGAATCTCTGTTTGGATCATCGTAAGTAACACCAGCAACCGCAGGAGAATCTCCATTTACTTCTAAATGTGGAATAGCAATTCCTGGACGATCTCTTAATACGTTAATAGACTTGTCTAAATCTGCTTGTGATAATGCAGCCCCACCAAGAGTACCAATTTCTGCAGCAGCTTCTGCGTAGTTTACTAAAACTTCTCCATAGCGAATAATAGGTGCATCTGTTGGGTTTAAGTTAGAGCTCCCAATAGGATCATCTTTAATAGCTTCGTTTAAAAATTTATGTGTAGCAAAACCAGAAGAAGAATGGTTAGATGCAATACCGTTTATACGTAGTTCAGAAGACACAAAAGTTTCATAAATTCTTGGATCTCTGTTTGCCATAATCTTATCAATTCCTTGGTCGCCTTCATAAACAGTAGAGATACCTATTGGTAATCCGTCATTAGCTAAGTAAGTATTAATAGCATTTCTAGAAACACCTGTTTGTGGTTCTTTATTATTATAGCTGTTTAGTGCGTGTGTAATTAAGCCTTCTTGGTATTCTTTATAAAGAATAACCTCTGGATTGCCAGATAAACTTAAAGAGTTAAAAACTTCTCTATAATTACCTAAACTATATGCGCCAGAGCTTATTACTTCATTAGCAGCCCATTTTGAAGCTGTTAAATATTCTAAAGCTTTAGCATCATTGTTTTCGTGGTATTTTTGCCAAGTACCTTCATACAACATAATACGCGACATAAAAGCCAAAACAACATTCTTATTCACTTCTAAGCCATTATCGTCTACAGAAGATCTAACGTTATCTGCAGCATATTGTAAGTCTTCAAGAACTTTATCCATTACAAATGTACGCTCGTCTCTTTTCTTGTAAAGTTGTTCGTTATCATTTTCAGATACTTCTTTATCGTAGTATTGTACATCTCCAAAACGACTAGTTAAGTCGTGGTATTCTAGTGCTCTAAAAAAGCGACCAATACCTGTCCAGTGATTTATAGCTTCTTGTTCCATAGGCACTGTTTGCACTCTGTCTATAAAAATATTTGCCTTACGTACCCATCCAAATCCCCAGCCGCCACCAGAAGTTGGTACTTGTTGTGTAAAACGAGCAGGGTTTGTAGAAGCAAAATCATCATTTAAAGATTGTCCAGAAAAATAGTCACCCCAAGTATAGCTAGAGCCATACCCTTTAAAGTATCCATTGTAAAATCCAAAAGCAAAAGCTTTTACATTTCCTTCACTAGTCCAATATGTTTCATCTACAAGTAAATCTTGTGGCGGAACATCTAGAAAATCATCTTCACACCCTACAAACGCAATAATGCAAAGAAAAAGCAGTATTAATTTATTTGTTACTTTCATTTTTTTAGTTTTAAAATTTATAGAGATATTTGAAGTCCAAGTGAATAGCTTCTTCTAAAAGGATATACTCTACCAAAAGTAGATGTATCATTAGTTCCTGCATTAGTATAATCTACCTCAGGATCTACAGGAATTTGTACTCCGCTAATTTCAAATAAGTTTTCTCCACTTACATATAATCTTAGCCTGTTTAATCTCATCTTTTTTATAACAGATTCAGGAAAAGAGTATCCAAGTGTTATGTTCTTCATACGTAAATAAGACATATTTAATAAGTACTTGGTTTGTGGTAAAAAGTTCATTTGCGAGTTACTCTGTTGTTGGTCATTTGGTCTAGGGTAATATGCATTTGTGTTTTCTGGTGTCCAGTAATCTAACTGATGATCATACCAAGCTTCTGCATACCTATATCCAGGAATAAACACAGGTCCGTTTGCCCAAAAATCTCTTTTACCAACACCTTGCATAAACATATTTAAATCAAACCCTTTCCAGTCTGCTCCTAATTGTATGCTGTATTGATACCTTGGAGTGGTGTTACCAATCACCTTCATATCTCCCGAATCTCCTACAGTATTAGAACCATAGTCAATAACACCATCACCATTAGTATCTTTATATTTAATATCTCCAGGACCGTATTTAAACCATCCGTTTGTTTCGTAAATGTCTTGATTAGGTACGCCAGCAACATAAGATCCATCAGCATTAAAGTCATCTTCAGTAAAGAATCTATCCGTTTCGTACCCCCAAATTTCACCTAAAACTTTTCCTTCGTAGTTAGAGTAAATGCTTTTAGTTGTGTTAGAGTATTTTGTTATTTTCTCTGTAAAGTCTGATAAGGTTGCTGTTGCGTTTATACGTAAGTCATTATCAAATTGATGGTTGTAATCTAATGCTAGTTCCCAACCGTTAGTTTGCATTTCTCCAAAATTTCTTCTTGGTGAAGATGTACCAAAAGTACTTGGTAATGTTACACCAGAGCTATGCATATCGCTAACCGTTCTCTTGTACCAGTCAAAAGTTAATCCTAATTTATTGTTGAAGAATTTTGCGTCTAAACCAAAATCTAAGGTTGTAATAGTTTCCCATGTTAATGAAGATGGTAAAGCACCGGGAGTACCTACTGTAAGCTGATTTTGCCCGTCTATTAACCAGCTAGAAGATGTAGAAGACATAATTCTGTAAATACTAGATAAATATGTGTTTTGGTTACCAACAGAACCATAAGAACCTCTAAACTTTAAGAATGATAAAGTTGGATCTAATTTCTGCATAAAATCTTCTTCAGTTAAAACATAACCAGCAGAAACAGAAGGGAAGTAGCCCCATTTTTTATCTGATGATAATCTAGAAGAGCCATCATAACGAGCATTAACTTCTAAGAGTAGTTTATCTTTATAAGAGTAGTTAACACGTCCAAAGAAACCTAAAGTAGTCCATTTGTCTCTATCTCCACCAACAAATTGGTCTCCTGTAGCTAAAGCTAATTCACCTTGGTCCGGGTTAAGTAATTCTCTTCTTTGCGAGTAATGAAACCAATATTCATAATCTTCCATATCACCACCAAAAGTGAATTTAAACTTATGGTCGTTAAATTCTTTATCATAATTTAGGTATGCTTTAGCAGTGTTTCTTCTGCTCCAATCAGAGTTATATTGTACACGGTCATAAGCAGAGCTACTGTATGGTACATAAGAAAAATCTGCTCCTTGTCCCCAAAAGTTATATGCGTAAAGTGTACCGCCAACTTGTTTTTCGTGTTCTTCAACTCTATCGTGTGTAAAATCAAAATTAATAGCTAAATCTTTAATAGGCTTTAAAGTTGTACCTAAGTTAATTCTAGATAAAGAATAGTTAGTTTCGTTCATATTAGCTTGTTCTACCTCAGAAATATGATTTCTAAAAGGTTTGCCGTCTACTGTGCCATAAGGGTAAAAAGCAGGCCATCTACTTGTGTAAAACCAAGCATCATATGTAGCAGAACCATATTTAAAAGGTTCAGTTGTTGTAGAGTTACTATGTAATACTTTAGCTCTAACATCTACCCAGTCATTAATTGTAGAGTTTACACTAAGGTTTAGGTTGTAACGTTGGTATTTATCTGGGTTTGTTTTGTAAACACCGCCTTGATCTAAATATCCTAGCCCTAAGTAATAGTTTGTTTTTTCGCTACCACCAGTTAAAGAAAAATCGTGTTTTTGTTGTGGTGCCCATTTTTCAACAAACTGCTCTCTTGGGTCCCAAGATCTGTAAAAGAACAAACTACCATCTCTTACTTCATAATCGCGACCTTCTACCATTTCGTTTCCAAGATTTTGGCCTCCGTAAAGTTGTTCCCATTCTCTCATTTTTTCAATAGCAAGTTGGTCTATACGCATACCAACAACACCATAAGATTGTAAAGAAGGTATTCTTCTGTTTACAGCAGCAAATGCCATTTCTGCACCATCTGCAGCACCAGCAACTTCAGGAGTGTTGGTAGGTGTAGCCCAAGAAAAGTTATTAGAATAACTTATGGACGGAGCCTTGTTTCTTTTTCCTTTTTTAGTTGTAATTAATATTACACCCCAAGCACCTCTAGCTCCATATATAGATGTAGAAGCAGCATCTTTTAAAACAGATATCTCATCTATATCTTCTGGGTTTATAGATTGTAAACTGGGAATTTCTACGTTGTCTACAAGAATTAGAGGTTGTGCACCACCACCAGTGCCTAAAGTGCCAACATTACCTCTTAACTTAATAATTGGGTTAGTACCTATTTGTCCGCTAGGGGTTGTAATAGTTAAACCAGGTGTAACACCTTGTAAACCTCTAGCAACATCTGTAATTGGTCTAGATGCCAATACATCTGTATTAATAGATGCAACAGAACCAGTTACGGTTCTTTTCTTTTGATTACCATAACCAACAAGAACAACCTCATCCAGACCTTGAATATCTGCTTGTAATGTAATTTTAATAAAGTTTTTGTTAGCTAAAGATATTTCTTGTTTTGCATATCCTAAATAAGAGAAAACAAGAATTGCATTTTCATTTTCTGGAGTTTGAATGGAAAATTTTCCATCAAAATCAGATTCAGTTCCGTTACTGGTGTTTTTAACAAAAATACTTACACCAGGAAGAGGTACTCCATCAGGGTCAACTACTTCACCCGTAACTGTTTTTGTCTGTCCAAACATTTGTATGGAACATAAAAACAGAAAAAATAAGATTGATTTTTTGAATCCTTTTTTCATAATTAGAGTTTGTTTTAAATTGTTTTTGGTTTTAGTTAGTAGGTTGCATTCTGGGTTATGTAATCTGTTTTAACTCTTTTAAAAGCCATATAAAATCTTTGTTTAATACGCTTGTCAATTAAGTTAACTCATTGTTAATCTTTTCAAACTTATGCAAAAAAATGCAAATAATTGCGTTATGTGCAATATTTTTTGCAATTTTATGCTGTTTTGTGAGTTATATTGTTTTTATATTGCAGTTTTAAGCAATGTTTTTAATTGTATATATTTGCTGCATATGTTAAAAGAAGAAAGACAACAGTTTATTTTAAACGAAGTAAGGGTGCACAATAGGGTGCTCTTAACAGATATGGCAGATCTTTTAAAAGTATCTATGGATACTATTAGAAGAGATATAAAGGAATTACACAAAGAAAAAAAGCTTAAAAAGGTTCACGGAGGTGCAATCTCTTTAGGTTTTAATAACTATAGTTTTCAGTTTAATGAGGTATATTCTCTAGAAAAGAAATCTAAAATAGCAGTTAAATGCATAAGTCTTTTACGCAACGGACAAGTATTATTGTTAACAGGTGGTACAACTAATATGGAGTTGGCGAGAATGTTACCTACCAATTTGACTTTAACTTGTTTTACGCCAAGTTTGCCTGTAGCTAACCAATTAATGTCTAAACCTAATGTAGAGGTTATTTTTGTTGGAGGAAAAATAGCTAAGGATGCCCAAATAGCAATGGGAGCAGCGGCTGTTAATATATTAAATAGTATAAAGGTTGATATCTGTTTTTTAGGAACACATTCTATTGATTTAGATGAAGGCTTAACGGAGTTTGATTGGGAGATTGTTCAAATGAAAAAAGCGATGATGCAAGCTTCAAGAAAAGTAATTGCACCTGTTATTTCTGAAAAATTGAATACCAAACAGCGTTATAGGATATGTGATATTCAGCATATAGATATGCTTATTACAGAATTAGACGCTAATGATGATAAACTAATAGAGTTTAGAAGTAAAAATATTGAAGTGTTGTAGTTTTTAATGTGTTTTTTGTAATGCAATAAATGTAATTCTACAGCTTTATTAACACATAATTAATTAAGAGGTATTTATGTTAAATTACATTAAAATTACAGAGCAACCATCTAATTACAACGGATTAGAAAAAATGAATACCAACGATCTTTTAGTTGGTATAAATAATGAAGATCAAAAAATAGCAGATGCTGTAAAAGCTATTATTCCGTCTATAACAGAACTTGTAGATAAAATAACAGATCGTTACAAAAAAGGAGGAAGATTATTTTATATAGGAGCAGGTACAAGTGGTAGGTTGGGTATTTTAGATGCCTCGGAAATTCCACCAACTTTTGGCATTCAAGACAGGGTAATAGGTATTATTGCAGGCGGAGATAAAGCCATAAGAAATGCAGTAGAAAATGCAGAAGATAATTTAGATCAAGCTTGGAAAGACTTGGAAGAATTTAATATTACAACCAACGATGTTGTTGTCGGAATTGCAGCATCTGGTACAACCCCTTATGTCATTGGAGGTGTTACTATGGCTAAAGAAAAAGGGTTGTTAACAACTTGTGTAACCAACAATCCAGGTTCTCCATTAACCAAAGTGGTTTCTATACCTTTAGAAATAAATGTTGGACCAGAGTTTGTTACTGGTAGTACAAGGATGAAAAGTGGGACTTCGCAAAAAATTGTATTAAATATGATTTCTACAGCATTAATGATAAAAGTTGGCAGAGTAGAAGACAATAAAATGGTTAATATGCAATTAAGTAACGTAAAACTTGTAGATAGAGGTACGCGTTATTTAGTGCAAGAGTTGCATATTAATTATGATGATGCTAAACAGATGCTAGAAAAATATGGATCTGTAAAAAAAGCAATAGAGGTGTTTAAGAAGGTTTAAGTATCTAGTTGGTTAGTAAAAAAGAGTGCTGTAAGGCACTCTTTTTTTGTTTAAAATATTTTGTTTAAGCATTAGGATTTGGGTAATTGTCAGACTGGTCTTCTACGGTTTCATCCATGCAAACAAAGTCTTTTTCAACTAAAATAAATATTTCTTTACCTTCCTTGGTTAAAAAGTTATTGTTAAAACCAACAATCGTATTTGTAGCCCAATCTTTTATGTAGCTCTGAGGAACAAAAATAATTATTTTATTATTGTCATAATCGGTCTCTAGGTTGGTAATGCCTTTTTTTGTTTGTATTTCATAAGAAAACAGGGTGGAACTAAATTCGGTTTTTTCTGCAAAAGAACCCGTTTTACAAAATGATATTACTTCGCTTTTGGTAAGTCTGTATCTAATAGAATTTCCTCTAATTCTTATTTTCATAACAATAGTTTTATGGTTATTTAGCAGTGTTTTCTGGTTTGTAATTTATGGTAACTCTAGTTCCTTTATCCTTTGTAGAGTTTATAAATAAGCGTCCGTTAATGTAATTTATGCGTTCTTTCATATAAAAAAGACCCATACCACCTTCGCTATTGTTTTTAGGTGTTTTGTGTAAAATAGTATCATCAAACCCTTTGCCATCATCATCTATTAAAACACTTAGTATACCTTGGTTATAGTTTATGCTAAGTAAAATGTAATTAGAATTGGCATATTTTATTGCGTTATTTATTGCTTCTTGAGCAACTCTATAAATATTGGTTTCGGCTAGAGAATTAAAACGAATGTTTTTATCTATCTTATTCTCAAAAAGAATATTTTTCCCTGTTAGTTTAGATAATTCTACGGTCATTTTTTGCAAAGCAGAAAAAAGACCATGATCTTTAAGTTCAGGAGGTGTAAGGTTAAATGTAGCTGTGCGCACTCCTTTTATAAGGTCTGAGCAAAGCGTTTTTAAGTATGCTATTTTTTCTTCTGTTTTATCTTTATTATCTAGATTTATAGACTCTATGTTAAACTTAAGAGCAGTAAGCATTTGTCCTATTCCGTCGTGTATATCTTTAGCAATACGCTTGCGTTCTTCTTCTTGTCCTTCTACAATCTGACTCGCTTGTAATTTTCTTTGAAGTATTTTGTCTTCAAAATTTTGCTTGGTTAATTGTTCTAATTTTTGCTGATTTTCTATGCGTTCTGTAATATCAGAACATAAAATCAAAATACTTTGTTTTGTAGAAGATTGATGAAGCGGAATTATAGACATATCTAACCAAATATCTTGCCCCTTTTTAGTTCTAATTTTTATTTCTTCAGTTCTAATATTTTTTCTGCTATTCCTTAATACTTCTTTTAAATACTGTTGCTGTCCATCGTTAATGGTAAGTATTTCAGATAACGGTTTAGACAAGTCTTGAGTACTACACCCTAAAAGGTCTTGAAATTTTTTACTAATAAAAACAACACTTTCATTATTCTTAATGCTAGCAAACAATGCTGCATTATCTATAACAAAATTTAGCTCTTGTAGTTCTTGTAGCGAGTGTTCTTTTTCTTGATATAGTTGCTCTATTTTAGAGATGTTTTCTTCAGACTCAATCTTGCTTTTTAAAAGCTTAGCTATAGTGTTTCGTATCTGTATAGATAATGGTCTAAAAATAAATAGAATTTCTAACAGAAGAATTAACAAAGAAAAAGCAACTAATAAATACTCTTTTTGCTTTAGTTTTTGAAGTTGTGTTTTACTAATACTATCATATTTGTTTACAATAGTATCCATCATATTTAAAAATATAGGTTCATTTTTTAATAGAACATCAATATTCTCTTCTTGGTTAGCAGTATCTTCTGATTTAAGTTGAATTGTATTGTTAGCAGCATTTACCATTGCTGTGTGATGCGGTGTAATTTTTTTTAAAAGCGTTAAAATATCCTTATTATCCTCTTTGGGTATGCCCATAGAGTCATTACCAAACTGAAGCGCTTTATGTGATAAGCTCCAGACGTCTAGCGTTTTTTTAGTATGAAGTAAAATTTGTTCTTTATCTTCTTTAGAGCTAATTCTATTTAATAGTAAAATATCTTTTACTAATTTCTGACTGTAAGCACGTTGCCTCCCCGCAACATTAATGACTCTAGAATCATTTAACTGAGAGTTTAAATGAACCTGAATTAAAATTTGAGAAAATACAATTGAAAAAGCAATAGCTAATAAAGCTAATAAGTACCACTTTCTAACTCTTAAAAAAGTAGTGTTGTCTAAAGATTTTTCAAATTTATTATTATTCATAAGTAGTGCATCTTTCTATAGAAGCAAATAAAATTAAGATAATGCTTTGCTAACAAGCTCTAAAGACGTTTTAGATAAAGGTAGTTTTAAAGCGGCTTCTTGACCTTCTTTAGACATCTTACGCCATGTTTTTTGTAAAATATCAATCAGTTTCTCTTCTGAATATTTCTGGGCAAAAGGTTCAAAGTAATATTCAAGAAACACCAAGCAGATTACATCTTCCAAAGTTTGGGTTTCTTCATTCTTTTTAAGTTGCTTTTTTTCTAATAGAAAAGCAACATTATGAATGGTTTCCTGATCATAACCAATGCTTTCTAGCAGTTCGCCAGCTTTTTTAGCATGAAACTTCTTTAGGTCCTGACGCCATGTGAGGTAGCCCGTTCTGTTCATTTCATAAGAATCACGGGCAATTTCCCAACGGCAAATATGTTGGCATCGTGCCGTAAGTTGTAATACTTCTGATGCATTAGGGGCAAAAGAGTTTAATTTCTCTGTCATACGCATTGCGTAGAGCACTTCTTTAGCATATTCTTTACCTTCAAAAATTTCTTTATTTGGATCTTGCTCATTTGCTTTATCAAAAAGTATAAAAGCTTGCTCTAATTTATTTACTATTGCCATATGTGGTAAGGTTAGTTCCAAAACTATTTAGAAAACCCAATATACACAAAACCATCTTCAATTTTTACAGGATATGTTGCAATAGCGTCTAATGTGCCATTTAAATTTTCACCTGTTTCTAGTGAAAAAGTATTTTTATGCAGAGGACAAGCTACTTTTGGAGTGCCCATATCTTCACCAATCATTCCGCGAGAAAGTACCATTTCCATTTTATGCGGACATAAATTTTGGCAAGCATACCATTTGTTTTCGCGAGTAAAATTAAAAACTGCTATTTGTTTCTCATTATACTTTACACAAGCACCGCCATTTTTCGGAAATTTTGTAACTGCAGCAGCCTTATACCAAATAGTAACTTCTTCAAGTGTTGTTACAGAGTATTCTTTTAAAATAGAATCTATCATGTTTTTTAATTTTTTAATTCAATATTTATTCTACTAAGCCCAAGGTGCTGGCATTTTTTGTTCTCTTAATGACACAAATTCAATGTTTTCATCTTCTTCAGTAGAGTTTACAAAGTGTGTGTATTTTGCTCTAATTTCAGGATTTTCAACCGCTTCTTTCCACTCACATTTATAGGTATCTGCCAAATGTTGCATTTCTGTATCTAGCTGATTTACAATACCCAGGCAATCATTAATTACAACATCTTTTACATAATCAATACCTCCTTCTAGTTTATCTAACCAGGCGGCGGTACGCATTAAAGGTTGTGCAGTTTGTATGTAATACATTAAAAAACGATCTACATATTTTATGGCAGTTTCTTTATCTACTTTCTCTGCCAATAACAATGCGTGTTTAGGAGTTGCACCACCGTTACCACCGATATAAATATTCCAGCCTCCTTCTACAGCTATAAATCCAAAATCTTTACCACGTGCTTCCGCACATTCACGGATACAACCAGAAACACCACCTTTAAATTTATGTGGAGAACGAATACCTTTATATCTGTTTTCTATTTCTATAGCAAAACTTACGCTTTCATCCATACCATACCTACACCAAGTAGAGCCTACGCAACTTTTTACGGTACGTAACGATTTTCCATAGGCTTGTCCGGTTTCAAAACCTTCTGCAATAAGCTCTTCCCAAATCAATGGTAATTCATGCAGTTTGGCGCCGAACATATCTATTCTTTGTCCGCCTGTAATTTTGGTATACAAATCATATTTTTGTGCAATTCTACCCATAGCAATCATTTGCTTTGGAGAAATCTCACCACCCGCAACACGGGGTACTACAGAGTAGGTGCCGTTTCGTTGAATGTTCGCTAAATATCTATCATTGGTATCTTGTATAGTATCTTGCTTATTTGCTGTTTCATTAAATATACTTGCAAATAGTGAAGCTGCTAAAGGTTTGCAGGTTTCGCAACCATTTCCTTTTCCATGGGTGTCTAATAATTCATCGTAATCTTGAATATTTTTCATTTTTACGATGTCATACAATTCTTGACGTGAATAATCAAAATGCTCACAGATACGTTCTTTTACAACCTTACCTAAAGATTTTAAAGTTTCATTTACAAGATCTGTTACCATGGGTTTGCAACCACCACAACCAGTAGTTGCTTTGGTAGCTTTAGCAATAGCTTTAACGGTTTCATTACCATCATCTTTTACAGAGCAGCAAACTTGCCCTTTAGTCACCGCTTCACAAGAACAAACAACAGCAGTATCTGGTAAGTCCATAGCGCTACCAAAAGATGCAGCACCATCACCAGCAGGGAGTATTAATTGTGATGGATCTGAAGGAATAGGCATACTATTCAGGTAAATTTGATGTAGCATGCTGTAATCAGAAGCATCCCCAACTAAAATACCTCCTAATAATCTTTGGCCATCAAGGCTCACATTTATTCTTTTGTATAAGTGCTGCGTTTTATTTTCAAAAATTATAGAATGCCCTTTAGCTGCGGGCATAAAAGGCTCGCCAAAACTAGCGACATCAACTCCTATTAATTTTAGTTTGGTAGACATGTCAATCTCTGCAGCCATGATATTATCAGTTTTGCCCGTAATTTGGTCTACAGCAACTGTTGCCATTTCATATCCAGGAGCTACTAAACCATATATCATTTGATTGTAAAGGGCAATTTCTCCAATGGCATATATGCTTTGGTCAGAAGTTTGCATTTTATGATCTACCACAATGCCGCCACGAACTCCCATTTTTAAGCCACTAGATTTCCCAAGTTCATCTCTAGGACGAATACCAGCAGAAATTACGAGCATTTCTACATCCAAGACATCATCCTCGCCAAATTCCATTCCTACAATGGCATCGTCTCCTAGTATTTGATTGGTTGCTTTACTCAAATGAATGTGTAAACCTATAGATTCTAACTTTAGTTGTAACACTTGACTACTTCTAGAATCTAACTGCCTTGGCATTAATTTAGGTGCAAATTCTACAATATGGGGCTCTAGACCCATATCCATTACCGCTTTCCCTGCTTCTAATCCTAAAAGTCCGCCTCCTAAGACGGCAGCTTTGGCATTAGGGTTTTTTGTTTTTAAGGCTGCTGCGTAAGAGAGCATGCCTTCTAAGTCTTCAATAGTACGATATACAAAGACTCCTTTTTTCTCTACTCCTTTAATAGGAGGTACAAAAGCTGAAGAACCTGTTGCTAAAACAAGGTAATCATATGAGAAATTTTGATTATTTGCAGTTGTAATTGTTTTTTCTTCACGGTTAATATCTGTAACACGTTCGTTTATCATAAGTTTTATACCGTTTTCTGCATACCATTCTGCGGAAGCCATTTCTAGAGCTTTAGCATCTTGATTTTCGAAAAATTCACTCAAATGAACACGGTCGTAGGCAGGTCTTGGTTCGTCACCAAAAACAATAAGTTTATAATCTTCATTTGTTTCTTTAGCTACAAATTTCTCACAAAATTTATACCCAACCATTCCATTTCCTATTACTATTACGGTTTTCATACGTACGTATTTATCAGGTTACAAGGCAAAACTAAGTATAATTACGTATATTTTATCTGTTTTTATCGAAATAAATACGTAGTTTTGTTATCGTATTAATAATTTATCACTTTAATAATTACGTATTATGATATTAATAAGTACCCCAAAAGTTAGTTTAGTTGGTGCAGGTCCTGGAAGTAGTGATCTTATAACACGTAGAGGTTTTAGAGTTTTGCAAGATGCATCTGTAATTTTGTATGATGCTTTAGTTAGTAGTGAATTATTAAATGAAATAGATAGTGAGATACCAAAAATATACGTAGGTAAACGTTGTGGCAAACATTCTTTAGTGCAAGAAGATATTAATAAACTTATTGTAGAAAGTGCATATAAGTATGGACACGTAGTACGTTTAAAAGGCGGAGATCCTTTTGTTTTTGGTAGAGCAAGTGAAGAAATAGAGTATGTAGAATCTTTTGGTATTCCGGTTACTGTTATTCCAGGTGTTACTAGTGCTATTGCAGTACCAGCTAGTCAAGGCATACCCGTTACTCGCAGGGGAGTTAGTAGTAGCTTTTGGGTTATGACAGCTACAAAAAAAGATGGTTCATTTTCTGAAGACCTTATGTTGGCAGCAAAATCATCAGCTACGTTAGTTTTATTAATGGGTGTTCGTAAGTTTGAAGAGATTGCGAATGAAATTGCAAAATATAGGAATAAATTAACTCCTTTTGCTGTAATTCAAAACGGAACTTTAGCTAAGGAAACCTGCGTAACTGGTACTCTTTCTAATTATAAAACGGTTCGGAAAACAATAAATACTAGTCTTCCTGGTATTATAGTTATTGGTGATGTTGTTGCAGAGCATCCTTCTTTTTTTGAGGAAGAATTGCAGCGTGTGCTTAACTCAAGTTTGTAAGGTGGTTACCTATTTGTCTACGTATTGTAGAAGTGAATAGAACTTTTTTGTATCTAATTATCTTATTTTAAGCTTGTTGATTTTTGTTTGTATTCTTCAAATAATATGAAATTCTATATTTCTACTTTTCTTTTTTTTCAGTTTGATTTTTTTCAAAGCTTAATTCTATCATTTTAACAAAAATACGTATTTAAGCTTCTGTTTTTACTTTAAACTAAGTACTTATACGTATTAATACTTATTTTTGAAATGTTAATAGTTCATTATTTAACCTTCTAAATTGATATGATATGAAAAGTAAAACATCTAACAAGGCTACAAAATTAAATTTACGAGATTTTAAAAGTATTCAAATGAGAACTTTTTGGATAACATCGTTAGCTTTTTTTCTGTGCTTTTTTGCTTGGTTTGGTATAGTTCCTTTTATGCCAGATGTAGTTAAAGATTTAGGCTTAACGCCTTCTCAAAAATGGAACTCTATTATATTAGCAGTTTCGGGAACAGTATTTGCCCGTTTGGCAATTGGTAAATTATGCGATAAGTATGGTCCTCGTTTGTGTTATACGTACTTATTGGTCTTGGGTGCAATTCCTGTAATATTGTTAGGATTTGTGCAAACACCTTTGCAATTTTTAGTGTGTAGATTGTTTATAGGTTTTATAGGGGCATCATTTGTAATAACACAGTTTCATACCTCTATAATGTTTGCACCAAACATTGTGGGTACAGCTAACGCTACTTCGGCTGGTTGGGGTAATCTAGGAGGAGGTGCAAACCGTTTAGGAATGCCTTTAATTGCAGCAGCGGTTGTCAGTTTTGGTGTTGCAGATGAAATTGCTTGGCGTTACTGTATGGTTATTGCCGGAGTTTTATGTTTTTTAATGGGTTTGGCTTATTACTTTTTTACAAAAGATACTCCAGAAGGTAACTTTTCAGAATTAAAAGAAAGAGGTGAAATGCCTGTATTTAAAAAGGATGAAGCATCTTTTGCTAGTGTATTAAAAGACTATAGAGTTTGGATTTTATTCTTTGTTTATGCAGCTTGTTTTGGAATAGAATTAACGGTTTATGGTACAATGGATGATTACCTTCAAAATCGGTTTGGATTAGAAAGATCCTTTGCGGGGAATTTGGTATTATCATTTGCTTTAATGAATATTTTTGCTCGTACACTAGGTGGTTATTTTGGTGATAAATTTGGTAATACAAGAGGTCTTCGTGGTCGTGTAGTTTTCTTGGCTGTAATTTTGGCTGCAGAAGGTTTAATGCTGTCTTTCTTTTCTATGACAACAAGTATAGCTGTGGGTATATTGTTTTTAATTGCTTTTAGTTTAACCGTACAAATGGCAGAAGGTGCAACGTTTTCTGTTGTTCCGTTTGTTAATAAAAAAGCAATAGGTTCTATATCTGGTATTGTAGGAGCCGGTGGTAATGTAGGTGCTTTTTTTGCTGCATTATTATTAAAATCAAAGTCTGCTGTTGCAGAAAGTGCAGCAATATCATCAACTTCTAGTTTAGGAGAAGAAGCGGTAAAAGCAGCACAAACTGTTGCTTCTGCCTCAGCAGTTTCTGCTGGTTATTTTGTGATTGGTGGTTGTATTTTAATAGCTGCGTTACTGTCTTTAACTATAAAATTTGCATCTTCAGAAGAAACGGTATCTGCAAATCTTCAAGTAGCAGATAAATAATTAGAGTTCTATTATCAAAAATAATAATCAATCAAAAAGTAAGTAAAAATGAAAAAGTTACATTTTTTTATAGGATTCGTGTGTCTAATTTCTAACTATACTATTGCTCAGTTTACAATAGATGGCGAGTTTAGGCCAAGAACAGAGTACCGCCATGGCTACGGAAACTTAATTCCTGAAGATACAGATGCTGGTTTTGGAATATCTACAAGGGCGCGTGTAAATTTTGGGTACGCAGATGAATCATACAAAGTATATTTAAGTTTACAAGATGTAATGACTTGGGGAGAAAATAGGCAATTATTACCAGCAGATGCTAACAATTCTTTTGCAGTTTTTGAGGTATGGGGAGAGCTAACTTTAGGAGAAGGTTTTTTAGCAAAAATTGGTAGACAAACATTAGATTATGATGATCAAAGAATATTAGGTTCTGTAGGTTGGGCACAACAAGCACGGAACCATGATGCTGCATTATTAAAATATAAAAAAGATAATTTTTTATTAGATGTAGGTTTGGCATTTAATCAAGATAAAGCAGATTTATCTGGTTTTTCGTCTGTAGGTACAGCATATAGTACAACAGGATTCTTTTCTTACAAAACAATGCAATATGTTTATTTAAAGCAAAGTTGGGAAGCTTTTTCGGGGAGTTTGTTGGTGTTAAATAATGGTTTTCAGGAATATGAAAATGATGCTATAACACCAGATGGCACTAGTAGTTTGTTGACGTTTGGAACTCATTTATCATATAAAAAGGGAAAATTAGAATTGGAGAGTAATCTCTTTTTACAAACAGGACAAAGACAAGGAGAGGTAGATGTAAAGGGTGCTTACTTAGCAAGTTTAGATGCAAGCTTTAAAACGTCTAATAAAGTAACATTGGGTGCTGGAGTAGAAATTATTAGTGGTAATGATGGTGATGCAGGAGAAACAGGAGCTTTCTTTCCATTGTACGGAACTAACCATAAGTTTAATGGGTTTATGGACTATTTTTATGTAGGGAATCATGCAAACTCAATAGGTTTATTAGATATGCATATTAGTGCAAAATTTCAATTGAATGAAACTTCTAGTTTTATGGTTAAGGCTTTAAATTTTAGAGGAGAACAAGAGCTAGTTAGTGGAAAAAAGTCTCTAGGAACAGAAATAGATCTTGTATTTGCAAAGAAATTTAAAGGATACGGACTAGCTATTGGGTACTCTCAAATGTTTGCCAATGATGGTATGTATGAGTTAAAAGGTATTACAGAAGATGCAGCTGCAGGAAGTCAAAACTGGGCTTGGGCTATGTTAACCATTAAGCCAAAGTTTTTAAATACAAGTAAGTAGTCATCAATTAAATAACTGTTACTAAGCCGCCGCAATTAGATTGTGGCGGTTTTTTTAGAGGTGTTTCTAAGTATGCTATTACGTATGCAACTACGTATTTTTAAATTATATTTGTAAAAATAATTAGATTAATGAGTAGCACTATAAGTATTGTATTGGCAGATGATCATTCTTTAGTTAGAGACGGTATACGTTCTTTGCTTGAAGAAGAAAAAGATTTAGTTGTAGTAGCAGAAGCATCTAATGGCCAAGAAGCCATAGATATTGTAGAAGAGAAAAAACCAGATCTTTTAATTATAGATATTAGAATGCCTGTAATGAATGGAATTGAAGCAGTAGAGATCTTAAATACAAAAGGGACAGCTACTAAAACCATTATTTTATCTATGCACGATTCTGAAGAATACATTCTTAAATCTGTAAAGGCTGGTGCAAATGGGTATTTATTAAAAGATACGGGTAAGGTAGAGTTTATAAAAGCTATACGAACTGTGCAACAAGGAGGTACATATTTTAGCGGAGATATTTCTAATGTATTGGTAAATAGTTTGCTTAGTGGTAATAAGTCTATTTCAGAAACAGTAAGCACAACTAAAAGTAATAACAATCCTTTTGACTTAACAAGTAAGGAACTTCAGGTATTAGAACTTGTATTAACAGGTTTAACCAACAAGCAAATTTCAGAAAAACTAGAAAATAGTAAGCGTACTGTAGAAACGCATAGGTTTAACTTAATGCGTAAAATGGAAGTGAAAAACCTTATAGATTTATCTAAAAAAGCACAACAGTATAATTTAGTTTAAAACTTATAGACATGCTTTGCTTCTTTTAACAATGTTTTAAACCCCTTTTTTTAAAGGGGTTTATTTGTAAATACAATAAAATGAAGACCCAATTATTGTGAAATCATCACTACGTATTAATACGTAATTTAGTATCTTTCCATAGTATAAAAATGATGTTAATACATCTAGATTTAGAACTATGCAAAACAATACAAAACACAAAACTATTTGCTCTTATTGCGGAGTAGGTTGCGGAATAATAGTAGAGAAAGATGCTAAAGGTGTTTTAACAGTAGAGGGTGATGAAGATTACCCAGTAAACAAAGGTATGCTCTGTTCTAAAGGTAAAAATTTAAACTATGTAGCCCAAGATACTACAGATCGAATTTTATACCCTGAAATGCGCTGGAGTAAAAACCATCCATTACAAAGAGTTTCTTGGGATGATGCCTTTAAAAGAGCAGCCGCTGTTTTTAAAAGTATTATAGATAAGCACGGTCCGGATAGTGTTGGTTTTTATGTGTCTGGCCAGTGTTTAACAGAAGAATATTACTTGGCTAATAAATTAATAAAAGGATTTATAGGAAGCAATAATATAGATACCAACTCGCGCTTGTGTATGAGTTCTGCTGTTGTTGGGTATAAAAAAGCATTAGGGGAAGATTCAGTCCCTATTGCGTATGCAGATATAGAATTGGCAGATTGTTTTTTAATTGCAGGAGCAAACCCAGCTTGGTGTCACCCAATATTATTTAGGAGATTAGAAAAGCATAAAGAACAAAATCCTAATGTAAAAATAATAGTAGTAGACCCTAGAAAAACACAAACTTGTGCGTCTGCAGATTTGCATTTACAAATTTTACCAGGTACAGATGTAATTCTCTTTAACGCTATCGCGCGCATACTTATAGAGAAAAAGAAAATAGATAAAAACTTTATTAAAAAATACACAGTTAATTTTGAAGATTGCAAGACAAGTGCTTTTCAATTAACAATAAATGCTGCTGCAAAGAAATGCGGAATAAAAGCAGAGGATATTAAAAAAGCAGCACTTTATATAGGCAATGCAAAAGGCTTTATTAGTATGTGGACAATGGGCCTTAACCAAAGTGTAATTGGTGTTTCTAAAAATGTATCATTACTAAACATATCATTACTGACAGGGCATATAGGCAAGCCAGGCTCTGGGCCATTTTCTTTAACAGGGCAACCAAATGCTATGGGTGGGCGCGAGGTTGGTGGAATGGCTAATTTATTAGCAGTGCACAAAGATTTAAATAATCCAGAGCATAGAAAAGAGGTGTCAGATTTTTGGGGAGGTAAAGAAATACAAGCCAAACCAGGTTATACGGCCACAGAAATGTTTAATGCCTTAGATGAGGGGAAGCTAAAAGCCGTTTGGGTTATTTGTACAAATCCGGCAGTAAGTATGCCTAATGTTAACAAGGTAGAACGTGCTTTAAAAAAAGCAAGCTTTGTGGTTGTTCAAGATATCTCTCATAATTCTGAAACAACAGAATTTGCAGATTTACTTTTACCTGCTGCTGGTTGGTTAGAAAAGGAAGGTACTATGACTAATTCTGAAAGGCGAATTAGTTACCTGCCAAAGGTTATAGATGCGCCAGGTGAGGCATTACCAGATGCAGAAATATTATGGCGTTTTGCACAAGAGATGGGGTATTCTGGCTTCAATTATAATAATGCAAGTGAGGTTTATGACGAGTATTGTTTGTTAACCAAAGACACTAGCATAGATATTTCTGGTTTATCGTATAATAGACTAAAGAACGAAGGAAGCTTTCAATGGCCTGTACCACATAATAATCACCCAGGAACACCACGACTGTTTAGTGACTTTGTCTTTAATACTACAGATACCAAAGCACATTTTAATGCACCTGCGGAAATTTACAATCAATCTGAAGAAATAAATGTTGACTACCCTTTAATTCTGAATACAGGTAGGGTTAGAGATCAATGGCATACAAGAACTAAAACAGGAAAGGTAAAACGTTTATTAACCCATATACCTGCTCCATATTTAGAAATGAATAAGATAGATGCCTTTTTAAGAAAACTAAAAGAAGGTGATATAGCAGTAATTAAAAGTAGGCGTGGAGAGGTACAGGTTAAAGTAACCATTAATTATGATATTCGTGAGCAGGTAGTTTTTTTACCAATGCACTGGGGTAAAATATTAAATAACGATTTTGGAAGGGCAAATAATCTTACTAACGATATTGTAGATCCTGTATCTAAAGAACCCGATTTTAAATATTGTGCCGTACAGGTTCAAAAGTATGTAAAGCCAAAACAGAAAGTCGTAGTTATTGGTGCAGGTGCAGCTGCATATAGATTTATACAATCTTATAGAGAAAAAAATAGAATAGATGAACTACACGTGTTCTCTAAAGAAGAAGATCCTTTTTATAATAGAGTTTTATTACCAGAATATGTTAGTGATGAGTTGTCTTGGGAGGCATTAGAAAAACTTAAAAAGGGTGAGTTAAAGAAGTTAAATGTTAGTCTGCATGCCGGAATAGGAATTTCTAAGGTAGATGATGAAAATAAGCAAGTCATAGACAGTAATGGTGTGTCTCATAGTTTTGATCTGCTAATTATGGCAACAGGTAGTAGGGCTTTTGTACCTAGTGATGTACAAATAAATCTTCCTGGGAGATTTACAATGAGAGAACGTGGAGATGCAGATAAATTAAAAAAATATCTAGGAGAAACAGGTTTGCCAAATGAGGAGCAACACGTTGTTATAGTTGGTGGCGGACTTTTAGGTTTAGAGCTAGCTGCTGCTTTAAAAAAGATAAATGTAAACATTAGTATTATACAACGAGCACCAAGGTTAATGGAACGTCAGTTAGATAGTGTAGCTAGTAGATTATTAGCGCAAGATGTTTTAGAAAGAGGAATTAATTTATATTTTGATAATGAAGTGAGTACCGTTTTTGAAGAAAAAACAAGTAGTCATACCATTTTGGTGAATTTAAAAACGGGCAAAACTATTAAGTGTAATGCCATAGTTTATGCCATTGGTACAAGACCAAATATAGAATTAGCAAAACAAACAAAACTAAAAACTAGACGAGGTGTCGTTGTAAACTCATATTTGCAAACTAGTAACCCATCTATTTTTGCTTTGGGCGAAATAGCAGAATTTAGAAACTCACTTTTTGGAATTACATCTGCAGCAGAACAACAAGCAGATATTGCTGCTAATTATATCTTAGGAGACTTTAGCAGTATTTACAATGGTTCTGTTTTAATGAATATTTTAAAGTTTGAAAACTTAGATCTGTGTAGCATTGGTATGGTAAATTCTCCAGCAGATGATACTAGTTATGAGGAAATTATTTTAATGGATGTAAGCAAACGTTTTTATAAAAAATGCATTGTTAAAGATGATACATTAAAGGGAGCTATTTTAATGGGTGATAAAAATGAGTTTGCAGAATTTAAGCGTTTAATTGAAGAGGAAATAGAGCTATCTGAAAAGCGAAATGAGTTGCTAAGAGGAGCATCTAATTCGGCTCCGCTAAAAGGCAAGTTAATCTGTTCTTGTAGTCAGGTAGGTGAGGGTAATGTTATAGAAGCGGTACAAAGTGGTTGTACAGATTTTATTAAGTTATGTTCGCAAACAGGCGCTGGTTTGGGATGTGGCAGCTGTAAACCAGAAATAAAAGAAATACTAAATAGCCAACTTCAACTAGCAAATTAATAGTCTACTTATGAATGATGATTTACATAGAATTTTATTAAAAGGAGGAGTAACATCTCCTGGAGAATTAAAAGACATAATTACAATGCTAGAAACGGCAGGCCTAAAAGAAGTTTTTTTTGGATCTAGGCAAGATTTGTTGTTTCCGTTAGAGAATGCTAAAGAAGAGCAGTTAGAGCGTATATCTGAGTATAATACAGATATTGTAGGTACTCGTTCATATCAAAATATAGTTTCTTCATATGTATGCGCAGATATTTTTGATATGACTTTTTGGCTAAAAGGATCTACCTTTTTATACATTTTAGAACGTTTTAATTATCTGCCTAAATTAAAAATAAACATCACAGACCCTAAACAACGTTTAGTACCTATTTTTAGCGGAAATTTAAATTTTATAGCATCAGAAAATGAAGATTATTGGTACTTAAATGTAAAATTGCCACACTGGGAAAAAGGAGATTATTACCCTGTGTTAATTTATAGTTGGGATATAGATATAGTATCTAAAGCTATTGAAGATATTTATGAAGATGTAGAAAACGTAGAAGAATTATTCTTTTTTTTAAGTAAAAAATTAGATGCTAATAATAAAACCATAGAAAAAGATTTAGAGGTGCCATACCTAACTTTTCCTTATTATGAGGGGATGAATCGGATGGGGTTAGATCAATATTGGCTTGGTTTGTATTGGAGAAATAATAAGTACGATTTAAAATTTTTAAAAGAATTTTGCGGCTTTTGTTTAGATAACGGAATAGGTAAAATATGCATTACTCCTTGGAAATCTTTTATTGTAAAAGGGATAAAAAAGCAAAGCAGACCCGGCTTAGAGCGTTTTTTGGGTCAAAGAGGAATAAATATAAGACACTCTCAGTTAGAGATGAATTGGCATTTGCCAGTAGATGATTTAGAGGCTTTAGAATTAAAAAACTTTTTAGTTTTAAGTTTAAATCAGAATGATATTAGTACGTATGGTTTAACTTTTGGATTAAGTAATGAGTCAGGAAAAAGAACCCATTTTGCTTCTGTAATTATAGAGAAAAATACAATCCCAACTATTGCAAAAGACTTTGTAATAAGACCAACTTATAATGTGCTACATTTTAAAAATTTTGATCCCAATACACATATATACAAAGCATATGCACTAGACGTAGATAAAATAGAATTGCCAGGTTTACTAATGGAGCTTAGCAAAAAGTATTTTAAACAATTAGGGCGTGCAGAGGTTGTAATTAAAGAAGATAGTAATAACACAGAGCGGTTAGCAAAAGTAGTACACCAATGTATATCTTGCTTTACAGTTTATGACAAAGAATACGGAGATGCTACAGCTAATATTAAAAAAAATACAGCTTTTAAGGACTTACCTATAGATTACAAGTGTGCGGTTTGTGATGCTCCAAAATCTAATTACAAGAGCGTAGAATTAACAATTTTATAAGAACGCTAGTTCACTTTTAGGTATATTAATTATGATACAATGCTTATCTTTATAAGGTAAAAGAGTAATTATTTAGAATTATTTTTTTAAATATTGATAAACAGGTTATTGTAAATGAAGGAAGATAAAAAACCAGATAGTGTAGTTTTTAATACAGAAACACAAAAGTATGATGCGGCTTTAAAACCGTATGCTACATCTGTTGGTGCGCCAGTAATTACTACTACAGATAATATTGCTTGGAAAAACAGAAGCATAAATAAAGTAAACCATAAATTAGAGGCAAGGTATTCTGAACTAAAAGCAGAGTATGATAGTATGATACAGCAGTTTGAGTATAACAAACTTATATTTGAAGCTAAGTTTACTTTTGAGCCAATAATTGGTCAAACATATCACTTGTACAAAAGAGAGAATAATGAAACCTTCTTGTCTATTATAAAACCAGACGAATGTAACTTTAATTTTATGGGGAGTTTTTACTTAAATGTAGAACAAATTTGGGAGAAAGTATAATAAGAAAATTATACAGAAAAGAAAATCAAATTCCATTTTAAAAGCATTTAATAAGAGCTTAATTATTTGAAAAAAGATCTCATAAATATTGTTTGGCTAAAAAGAGATATACGCTCTCAGGATCACGAGCCATTGCTTAAAGCAGAGCAAGCAGGTGTTCCGTATTATATTATATATGTATTAGAGCCTAGTTTAATTACATACCCAGATACAAGCCTACGCCACTTACAATTTATTTATTATTCTATAGAAGCCTTAAATAGTGTTTTAGAGTCTTATAATAGAAAGGTTGTTGTTTTTTATGCAGAAGTTCTTAATGTTTTTAATTATTTAAATGAGTTGTTCAAGATTAAAAATATATTTAGCTATCAAGAAAGCGGAACATTAAGTACTTGGAAACGAGATAAAGAAGTAACGCTGTTTTGTAAACAACAAAATATTATTTGGCAAGAATCTCAAAGAGATGGTATTTTAAGAGGTATAAAAAATAGACAAGATTGGAACACCCAATGGCATAAAACAATGCATTTGCCAGTTATTAAAAACAACTATTCGTTTTCTAAAAATATAGAATTAGAGCACTCTTTTAAATTACCTGAAGAGTTGGTTAAAAAATTAAAAGAATACCCAAGACAATACCAACCAGCTGGCGAATTTAATGCTTGGCGGTATTTAAAATCTTTTGCATCAAAAAGGGGTTTTAACTATCAAAGACACATATCTAAACCTGCAGAGAGTAGAGTTTCTTGTAGTAGATTGTCTCCTTATTTGGCTTGGGGAAATATAAGTATAAAACAAGCTTTTCAGTTTGTTGGCACTCACCCTAATGGAACAAAAAATAGCAGAGCATTTTCAGCAATGCTTACAAGGTTGCATTGGCATTGTCATTTTATTCAAAAATTCGAAGTAGAATGCTCTTATGAAACCCAATGTATAAATAAAGGTTACGAACTTTTAGATCACCCTAAAAACGATTCTTTTATTAAAGCTTGGAAAACAGGAACTACAGGCTATCCGCTAATAGACGCCTGTATGCGAGCAGTAGAAGAAACAGGGTGGATTAATTTTAGAATGCGAGCTATGGTTGTTTCGTTTTTAACGTTAAACTTAGACCAGGATTGGCGAGAAGGTACGTATCATTTAGCGAGACAATTTTTAGATTATGAACCAGGTATACATTACCCCCAATTTCAAATGCAGGCTGGTACTACAGGTGTTAATACGGTACGCCTATACAATCCTGTAAAAAACTCTATGGAACACGATCCAGAAGGTGTTTTTATTAAAAAATGGGTTCCAGAATTAGCTAATGTTCCTGTAAGTTATATACATGAACCTTGGAAAATGACACAGATGGAGCAGACTTTTGTGGAGTTGTTATTGGTGAGCATTATCCGTTGCCAATAGTAGATTTACAAGAAAGTGCTAAAGTAGCAAGAGATAAAATTTGGAGTCACAAAAATCATCCTGCAGTACAACAAGAAAAAAATAGAATACTGGCTACACACGTAAATAAAAGAAAGTAGAATACTTTTACAAAAAAATAAGAATAGATATGATATACGGTATTGGATTTTTACTGTTAATAGGGTTTGTTATTTATGGTTTTATTTCTACAAGAAAGAAAGATGTTGAGGTTTTCCCTGCCAATTGGCATAATCTATTAATTAAACATGTTCATTTTTATAAAAATTTACCTGTTGCAGAGCAAAAACGTTTTCAGAGTCGTATGATGTTGTTTTTAAGTGAAGTTCACTTAGACAGCGTAGGTTTTGAGTTAGATGATCTTGATAAAATATTAATTGCATCTAGCGCTGTTATTCCAGTCTTTAATTTTCCTGAATGGTACTACAAAAGTTTAAGTACGGTACTAGTGTATCCAGATCATTTTAATGAAGATTTAGGTTTTGCTCAAACCGATGAAAACAGGCAAATTGCAGGTATGGTTGGTAACGGACAATTTAAGAATCAAATGCTTTTGTCTAGAAAGGCACTTCATAGTGGTTTTAAGAAAAAATTGCATATACACAATACCGGTATTCATGAGTTTGTACATTTAATAGATAAACAAGATGGTATAATAGACGGTGTACCAGAAAGGTTAATACAAGAGCCTTATGTTATTCCTTGGTTAAAAACCATACATAAAAAAATGGAGGACATAAATAATAATACATCTGATATTAGAAATTATGGAGGGACTAATGAAGCTGAATTTTTAGCAGTAGCTTCAGAATACTTTTTTGAAAGACCTAAATTAATGAAGAAAAAACATCCAGATTTATACCAAATGCTTAAAGTTTGTTTTCGTGTAAAAGATGAATAGCACTAGGATAGTAGATAAAAGTATTGAGAATATTTCACAAGATTTTACAGAAAGAGTTTTAAAAGAAATAAATGAAAAGTATAAGTATAATTTTTCCTCATCAATTATTTAAAGAGTCTCCTCTTTTTAAAACAGAAGGTCCTATTTATCTGGTAGAAGAGTTCTTGTTTTTTAAACAGTATCCTTTTCATAAACAAAAAATAGCTTTTCATAGGGCTACAATGAAATGGTATTTAGATTTTTTAAGAGATGAAAAAAGTTATAATGTAACCTATGTAAATGCAACAGAAGTTATTGCTGATGTTAGAGAATTAATCCCTGCATTAAAAGAAGAAGGCATTAGTTATATAAACTATATAGACCCTACGGATAATTGGTTAAAAAAACGAATTGAAGAAAGTGCTGAAAAAGCAGGAATAAAAACTACAGTGCATACGTCACCTTTATTTTTAAATTCTGAAAAAGATTTAGCATCATTTTTTGCCACAGACAAAAAAAAATACCACCAAACTACTTTTTACAAAGAACAGCGTAAAAAATTAGATATCCTTATTGATGAAAACGGAGACCCAGAAGGTGGTAAATGGACATATGATGCAGAGAATCGCAAAAAATATCCTGCTAAAAAAACACCACCATCTATTCAGTTTCCAGATGTAGATGTTTATTACAAAGAGGCAAAGAAATATGTAGAAATGCATTTTTCGAATCATTTAGGAGTAATAACAGAGCTGTCTCTTTATCCTACTAATTTTAAAGCAACAGAAGATTGGTTGCAGCAATTTTTAGATCAGCGTTTTATGGAGTTTGGAGTGTATGAAGATGCTATTGTGGCAGAGAACTCTATACTAAACCATAGTGTTTTAACACCAATGCTAAATGTTGGGTTAATAACACCAAAAGAGATTCTAAATACTACTTTAAAATATGCAGAAGAAAATAAAGTGCCTATTAACTCTATAGAGGGTTTTGTACGCCAAATTATTGGTTGGCGAGAGTTTATTAGAGGTATGTATATTGCTAAAGGAACAGAGGAACGTACAACCAATTTTTGGAAGTTTAAACGTAAAATACCAGCTTCTTTTTATGATGGCTCTACGGGTATACCACCAATAGACCAAACTATAAAAAAAGTATTACAAACAGGTTATTGTCACCATATAGAACGCTTAATGGTACTAAGTAATTTTATGCTGTTGTGCGAGTTTGATCCGGATGAGGTATACCAATGGTTTATGGAACTGTTTATAGACTCTTATGACTGGGTTATGGTGCCCAATGTGTATGGTATGAGTCAGTTTGCAGATGGCGGTTTAATGGCAACCAAACCCTATATAAGCGGCAGCAATTATTTAATGAAAATGAGCAACTATAAAAAAGGGGAGTGGCAAGACGTTTGGGACGGGCTCTTCTGGAGATTTATGCACACCCAAAGAGATTTTTTCTTGTCTAACCCTAGGTTGGGTATGTTAGTGCGTATGTATGATAAAATGCCTGAAGAGAAGCAAAAAAATCACTTTAAAAATGCAGAGAAGTATTTAGCTACATTAGACTAACTTATTTTAACCATGCCATACCAATTATTAAAGAAAAACTTAAACGGTAATTTAAACCTTTCTAGCAAAGAGCTAGAGAAAATAAGCTCTTATTTTACATCTAAAGAGATAAAGAAAAAAGAATTTTTATTAACTCAAGGTAGCATATGTAAGTTTGAGGGCTTTGTAGTGCAAGGCTGTTTTAGAGTGTTTTCAATAGATAAGAATGGTAATGATAATACCCTCTATTTTGCAGCAAAAGATTGGTGGTTAATGGATATAGATAGTTTTATGAACCAAACACCATCAGAATTAAGTATTGAGGCATTAGAAGATAGTAAGGTGTTATTAATTGGTAGAGAAGATAAACAAGAACTGTGTAACTCGTTACCAATTGTAGAGAAGCTTTTTAAAATTATGTTTCAAAAAGCAATTGTATCGTGGCAAAGAAGATTAATACGCAACCACTCTTTAACAGCTAAAGAAAGGTATTTGTATTTTATAAAAACATATCCAGACATATCATTAAAACTTACAGATAAACAAATAGCAGGTTACTTAGGTATTAGGCACGAATTTTTAAGTAAAATTAAAAAGACAGAGAAATAATTTTTTTTAGAGTTGAACTTGTTCAACTTTTTTTTCATTTTCATTATGGAGATTTACATTCATTAAAAAATGTAATAATCAATGAAAAGAAAATTATTTGATTTTAAAAGTCATACAAGCATATCTAAATCAGTAGAAAAAAAGAAGACCTTAAAATATATTCAGTTTTTATTGTTGTTCCTAATATTTGCTTCTACTATAACTAAGGCCCAAACCATAACAGATATTACAGATAAATATGCTTTAAGTGCTGTTTTAGCAGCAAAAGAAAAAGCAGAAAGTATGGATGTTTTAGTAAATATTGCTGTGGTAGATGCAGGAGCAAATTTAAAAGCTTTTATACGTATGGATAATTCTTTTTTAGGCAGTATAGATGTGGCTATAAAAAAAGCTAAGACTTCTCGTTATTTTAATATTGACACTGGCGACTTAGGAAAACTTACGCAACCAGGAGGTATTATTTATAATATAGAACTCTCTAATAATGGGTTGGTTTCCTTTCCTGGTGGTGTTCCTATTACAAATAAAGAAGGAGAAATAATAGGTGCCATTGGTGTTAGTGGTGGTACAATAGAAGAGGATCATAAAATAGCTTCATTTGGAGCAAAATCTATATTAAAAAACTAAATAAAATGAATTGGATTAAAAGTGTATTTTTTATTGTTATTACTTGTAATTGCCTATTTGGTTATGCTCAGCCAACAAAAGATACCCAGACATTATTAGAGCAAACAGATTTTAAAACTACTAAGTACAATACGGTAACGGCTACAACGTATAAGAAAAATGGGGTTAGTTATGTGTTTTCTGGAGGAGATGGTGCATTTATAAATGTTTTTAAATTAAATGCTAGTGGAGAATTATTGCCAGTTGGTGCTTATGAATTGCAGAACAAAAAAGGCCCAGCAAGAGGTATAGTTGCTAGTAATATTAAAGGAAAAGATTATTTATTTATTGGTAATAAAGGAGCTAATACTGTAGAAGTATATAGTATTACTAATAGCGGAAGTCTTGAGTTTGTATTTACTGTAGCAGACACGTCAGAAACTTATTTAGGGTCTGTTATTACATTAAAAGTTATTCATATAAAAAACAATTCATATCTTTTTGTTGGAGGGTTAGAGAGTACACCAGGTTTAAGCTGTTTTAAAATACATAAAAACGGAAAACTTAGTCATATACAATCTCTTGTAGATAATGACCTTATACATACAGACGGTATAATTGGTATGTATTCGCATAAAATTAATGGTAAAACATTCCTTTTTACAGGTGGTTTTCAAGATAATGGTATTAGTAGTTTTGAGGTTTTTAATAATGGTAATTTTAAAAATATAAATAACATTGCAGATAATACTACCAATCGTTATCTAACAGGTGCATACCCTGTAAACGGAGTTACTTTAGGAGATAACCACTATGTAGTAGTTGGTCATAGACATCATAAATATTATAAGAGAGGTAATTTTATTAAAAAGAAAGATTTTATATTTCACGGTGATGGCGTAAGTGTATTTAAAGTTAATGCTGCAGGAGAACTTATTCCTCATTCGGTTTTGGTAAATGATGCTACTACAAAACTAGCAGGACAAACACGTATTGAAATATTAAAAATTGATGATTCTGAAGCATTAGTTGCAGTAGGTACTCGTGATGATAACAGCATACAACTATGTAAATTAAACGCAAATGGCGTATTAACACCTTCTGGTGTATTAGATACTAATTACCCTATTTATTACGGGTTAGCATCAATAAAAATTAATGAGAATTTCTTTTTTCTATCGGGTTCTGTAGATCCAAAAGTAAAAAAGATGTTTGCTTATAAAGTCAATTTTAAGCCAAAAAATGGCAAAAAACTTAGACATGTTGTAAATTTAAAATATAAAGATGCTGCTACACCAAAAGAGGTAAATAGGGCAGTAGAGAATTTTGTAGCGTTAAAAAATAAAATTCCTGAGATTATAGATTTTGAATGGGGAATTAACAATAGTAAAGAAGGAAAAAGTAAAGGGTTTACCCATAGCTTTATGCTTACTTTTAAAGATGAAAAAGCACTAGAGGTGTATTTAGTTCACAAAGAACATTTAGCACTTATAAAAAATATAGGTTCACTAATAGATGATGTTTTTGTAATGGATTACTATACAAAAGAGTAAAAGAGAATTTATTACTAATTTTAGAGGTAAATAAAAATAATAAAAGATGAAAAAAACAGCATACATAACAGGCGGGTCTAAAGGAATAGGACTAGGAATAGCAGAGGCATTGCTAAAAGATGGAGTTAATGTTGCTATTACTGCAAGAACGCAGAACGATTTAAATGAGGCAGAGAAACATTTAAAAACAATAGGTGATGCAGAGGTTTTAGTCATTAAATCTGATGTAAGAAACCTAGCAGATGAAGAAAATGCCATACAACAAGTTGTAGATAAATGGGGACAATTAGATTATTGTATAGCTAACGCAGGCGTAGGAAAATTTTCTTCTATAGATGAAATGAGTGAAGAGGATTGGAATGCCGTTATAGATATAAATGTAACAGGTGTTTTTAATACCGTAAAGTCTGCAATACCAGCTCTTAAAAAGTCTAAAGGTTACATTTTTACTATAGCCAGTTTAGCAGGTACTAATTATTTTGAAAAAGGAGCAGCTTATAACGCTAGTAAATTTGCGATAGTAGGTTTTTCACAAGCCATTATGTTAGATCTAAGATCGTATGATATTAAAGTAACTACTATTATGCCAGGATCTGTAGCTACATACTTTAACGGACATACACCAACAGCTGCTGATGCTTGGAAAATACAACCAGAAGATATAGGCCAAATGGTAGTAGATTTGGTACATATGAACCCTAGAACTTTACCAAGTAAAGTAGAGGTGAGGCCAGCTGTACCGCCATCTGCACGAAAATAAAAATATAAGTTTTTAAAACACGTAATTTTTGGAATTTATACAAGGCTTTATATATTATATATGAGGCCTTTTTTGATGAAATTATACTTAAAAATAATTAAGGTTATAGCTCTTCGTCATCATCCCATTTGCTCACCCATTTGTTGTGACCAATTTTTTCCATTTTAGGAATTCCTTTTTTAGCTATCATTATAAAATAACCCCAGGTCCCTAATGCAAGTCCTATAACAAAAAAAACTAGTATGGCAGTAACAAATCTGGGTACAGGGTTTCCAAAGAAAATACCATATATAAGCATTAGGTTAAAGCCAATTAGTATTACAGGGACAATTATTTTAAAGGTAAGTTCTTTAAATCTTTTCATTCTGTATCCTAGTGTGTATTTTAGAACACCTATAAAAATAAAAACAAGGAGGGAACAAAAAAGAAGCTTCCCAATTATTATTCCAATTAATTCGGTTGGAAATTTAAGTTCCTCATCGTTTTTAACATCATAATAAACCGTATAGGTATCCCCTATTTTTATTCTAGATTTTTGAAAATCTAATTCTTTTTCAATAATGTTACCCGTATTTGTTTTAAACTGTACTAAGGGTTTGTATACAACGTAGAAATTACCATAAGAGTCGTTTTCTGTTTCAGATGTATAACTAATAACTGTTGCTGTATATTTTTCATTTAAAATTGTGATTTGATGCATTTCTTTAACAGAGCTATACACAAGCATTAATGAAAACAATAAACAGATATTTAATGCAAACATTATAACAATGGTTGTAAAGAACGATAAGAAGCCTGGTTTATTGGCTCTTTTTACAAAATAAAAAGCCATAAATAAAGAAAAGACTAGTGCTATTATTGTTACAAATATGGTACATGTTATTCTAAGTGACTTTATCAGAAGTATGCTATAGTTATACGTTAGTTTTTTCTTGTTTGTTTTGTGTTTCTTGATTTTTTATCCAGTTTATTAGGATTTTTCAGTTCAGAGGTACTATTTATATAGCCCCAGATTAGCATTGCTCCACCAAAAACAACTAAAATTATTATGTTATTAGGAAGGCCATCTGGATTCCTTGAAACAGAAATACCTATAAGAGCTATTATCATAAAAAAAAGTATTATTAACGGTACACCAAATTTAAAAAATAGGTAGGAGAGGCTGTCTCTAGAGTAATAGCCTTTCATTGGGTATCCTAGCGCATATTTAAAAATACCTATAAATAGAAAAGTTAGTAATGTACAAGCAAATATATTTATAGGTATTATTAAATATATATTAGGGCTAAAAGCAATTACGGTATTCTTTTTTTCATTGTAATATAGAATGTATGTGTCTCCTAACTTTGTTTTAGAGACCATAAAATTTAATTTTTTGGTAAGTTCATTACCAGTATTAGTAGTAAATAAAACAATAGGTGTGTATTTTACGAAAGTCTTTTTTTTAGGGTCATCATCATCTATGAGTATGGAATCATACTCTATTACGGTTCCTATATATTTTTCTGATGTTGTAGTGGCAACATAAACATTAGAAGCAATTCTAGATAAATTAGTCCAAGCATAAAAAGTAAGTACATTTAAGCAGAGAATAATAAAAAATGTAACAATAAACGCAAAGCAGCCAGTTGTTTTAATTCTCTTTAAAGCGTAAAAAACAATTAAAAATGTTAAAGCTAAAACAAGCAATATTATAATTAGGTTGTTATTCATTTGTAAAAACAGTATTGATTTAATTATTTGTCTGGCATTAATGCAAGTCTAAGCATCACTGTTGTTACAGCAAATATGCCAAATGTAACTCTAATAACGTCTACAATAAAGCTAGCTATAGCTTTTCCGTATCCATTGCCAAAACCTGAAGGATCTCTGTGTACATAAGTACTAGGCGTAGGCGATGAAGGAAAAAAAGAAATAATAAAGGGTATAGCTATTAATATAGTTAAGACTAAAAACACCTGGTAGGCTTTTTTCATTTTTTGAAAATTTAAATTAAGGGTAATATTGTTGCTGGGTCTTTTAATATGAAACGGTATTTTGTACGTGTCTAATGCAAGTTGTAATAATTTTATTTGTTATTTTCTTCTATTAGCTTATTAAAAAAAGCATCTTTTATTTTAATTTTTAGATATTCTATTTTCTCTTCTTGCTTGTTATAAAAAGCATTACTATGTATAGGAGAAATTGCTTGTAGTATTATTGTATTGTTATTAACCCATCTAATTTTAGGGTGATAGTCTATAACCCAATGAGGAAATTGAAAAGAATAAAGAGGTTCTATTTTTCCGTTTTTAATTTTATTAAATTGAATAAAGGAGGTGTTATCATAACCATTAGGCATTGCAGATATAATAATGTTGCTATTGGGAGATATATATGGCTGTCCGTCTAAAGTAATTATTTCTTTTCCTGTGGTTTTACTAATAAGTTTATTTACTATATAATCAGGGTCGTTAAATTCTATTATATAAGCATCTAAAAAAGGAATTTCTCCATTGTATTTATTCCTCATGGTATATTCGCCAAAACTGTCTTCTAATACAATTTTATAAGGTTCATTCTTAATAGGAAGCGTTAATGTGTTTTCTTCTTTTTTTATGTTTTGGTTGTAGGTAATATGCTCTTTTTGTTCTTTATATGTATCAAACTCTAACTTATTACTAACCGTAATATCTAGCAAAGAATCTATTTTTGTTTTTTTATCAGTTCGGTTATAGTCTATAATTTCAGTTAATAGGCTTTCTTTAATTTTGATGTTATTTTCTTTGATGTAGTCTGATTTTGGAGTAAAAACATATCCAAAATCTGTTTGGTAATTGGTACTATATTGCTTAATAGAGTCATAGCTTCTAATTTGAAAACTATTTTTATATACATACCAATCCTTATACAATGTAGGTTCATAAACAAATCTAGATTCATACAGAGCAAGTGTTTTTGTTGGTCTGTTGTTTAGTCTATCATATTGATATTCTGGAAAAACAGAATCTTTATGCGGATACCAGTAGAACCTGCTTCCGCTTACATTGTTTACTATATATTTCTCTCCTAGAGAATCTTTAACTTCCAGGGTCTTTATCAATTCTTTTTTATAATATTTTTTAGTGATTTTTATATCTTCTTTTCTAAGATATAAGTTTCCTTTAGGAGCTGTGTAAATTACACAAGTAGAATCTTTGTAATTATAATCTACATAGTGCAAAGATTGATTTTTTCTTACAACCCAATCTTCATACCCTTTATAAACATATCCGCCATAACTACGCTCTTTGTTTGGGTAATTAATGTAAACAGATTCTTTATTTGGATAAGTATATTGTGGGGTTTTAAGTGAATCTTTAGGTTTAAACTCAAAATAATCTAACTGCATATGATTAGGAAAGTCTAATTTAGGTTTAGAAAGAGTTACATAACTAGCTTTAAAACCATTGTAGTAAAGTGTATCCTTAGTTGTTTTTTTCTTGTCTTTTGTAGAGGTGTCTGGTTTAGTAGTGTCTGGTGCCAGTTTACAAGCAATTACAGAAAGAAAAATTAGAGTAATAAGTAATTTTTGTTTCATATTAATTCTTCAATTTATTATTGAATAATGAGGCTAATTTTTCTCTTTCCTTTTTATTCTTCAATATGTTTTGTAACCACATTTGGGGTTGATCTGTTGCACTTGTAATTTTTTTACCATCGTATTCTTTAAAGTGTGCAAAGTTGTACCAGTTTATATCGTAAATATGCTGAAGAGCGTAAACAGCCATTTCACCATTTGTGGCATTAGAAAACGGACAAGTGTGCACAGCTGTTCTGGTTGTGTCTGCTAGTTTAGAAAGTAAAAAAGATGTTACTTCTGTTTTATCTCTTTTAGAGAATGTCTTCCATTCTTTTTCGCTAAACACCATAGTAGGTATTTCTCTTTTAAAGTCTTTTATATACTGCGCACCACCCAAACAACCTCCTTTTTCTAGAACCATAACATTCCAAAGTTCTTCTATAGATTTTGTTTGCTGTATTGCAGGTTGTGTAATTTGTTCTGCTTTAGCAATAATTGGTTTTAACTCTAATTTAGGTTTGTTTTCACAGGACAAAAGGCTTAGAGTCAGAAATAGTAAAACTATAAATTGTTTTATGTTTAGGATATCAATCAAAATAATATTCTTTAAAAGTCTTAATGTCTAACCAGCCTTTCTTTTCATTCTTTGTAATTTTATAAAAAGATGTTGTTTTTTCATCAAACACAGAAAAACTAGTGCTCATATGCTTTGGGTACAGACCTATTTTGTTGTCCTTGTACAAGTATATAAGGCCTGTATTGGTGTTTTGCTGAATTTGGTTGTAAACTATAGGCAATACTTCTTTAAAGGCTATGGTTCCTTTTTTATTAAAAAAGTATGCATACTCTAATAGTTCAGGAACATAAATAGTATCTCTGGTTACTGTGTCAATAGTATAAATTTCTCTTTTTTTAGTTTTTTGCTTTTTAGGGTAAATAACATCTTCAAGGTTATATGTATACATACCATCTTTGCCATTTTTAGTTGCTTTTATAAGCAACGGATGAGGGTTATAATCGTTGTTAATACTTTTGGTTAGGTAGGTTTTATCATTTAAAAAACTTAATTCCTCTATGTTGTCAGGAAGTCCTTTTAACTCTAATGTTAACTGCCTGGTTGTAGCTCCAAAATCTCCTTTTTCTATGTTAAGACTGTATTTTTTTGTTTTGCTATCTTGTTTAAGCCTGTATGTTTCAGAATAAACAGTTCCGCATTTAAAAAGTTCTATGTATGGGAAATTATCAATTTTAGAAATGCTATTGTCGTAATATTGTGCTCCTTTTTTAGTTAAAACTTCTAAACCATCTCTTACAAAATAAGCTTGTTGTGTGTTATGTAATTTTATTTTTTTTAATGTGCTGCACCTGTAAATTGTTATAGAATCACCAATTACGGTTTTAATAAAGTGTGCATTTTTTATAATAGTATCGTACTCCTTTTGCAGAACATTTCTGTTTTTAGGGTCTGTTAATTTATACTTGCTACCATCTTTAATAATATTGTAATAGTATTGAGCATCGGAATATTGATAATTACCTTGGTTAGCTTTATATGATAATGAATTTTGAGAATAAACTTCACCTGTAAACATAAAGCTGATCAACAATAATAGCATTAACCTAAATAATAATATTTTGTTTATTTTACTCATGAGCGATTATTTTAAATGGTAGAGAATTACATTTACAATATTATTTACGCAACTAATTAGTTTGCCTTTACTATTTCAAAATATAGGTTAAAAGCGTCATTTATTTCATATTCTAACTTAATATCTCTGTAAACATATTTTCCAGATTTTAAATTGTAAGTCACAAAATAACTTTTGGTTAAAAATGTTAAGTTTCCTTCTGAAATAAAAATGTTAGATAGTATTTTTTCTTTAGGCTGATTAATTTTTAACTGCTTACCATCACTAGAGTTTAGAATAAAAAATGCGTTAGTATCTGCTTTTGTAAAACCAAAAATATAGTTGTTGTATTTACTAAAGTACCTTACTTCTTCTTCATTATTTAAACTAGTTTTCCATATTAATTCTCCATTGTTGCTGTTTAAAGCTATCACATTTGAAATTTTACTTTCTGTATCAGCAGCAAAATAATAAGTATCACCATCTAGTATCGTATTATTATCCAGGCTAGCATAGTTGTATTCTGTTTCGTATTCCCATGCTATAGACGCCATATCATCAATATTTAGTGCGTATACTTTATTAGATTCACTAGCAACATAGGCTTTTTTATCATCAATTTGCATTAAAGAATACATAGGAGTATTGCCAAAACCTCTTTGCCAAATAGGCTGGCCTGTTTGCGATTTAAAAGAGTACACATAAGGAGCGTTAGGTATTACTAAATTTTCTTTGTTTAGAACAGGAGTGTAGTTGTTGTAAGGAAACTGTAATTTGTAATTCCATACTTTGTCACCAGTATATTTATTAAAAGCATAGAGTTGTTTGTTGTTAGAAGCTAAAAAAATTAGGTTTCCCTGTATTGGTAGATGCTGACCATTTATATCATATCTTCTTTCAACCTCATTATGCATACCTATTTCTGTTTTCCAGTACAAGCTACCATCATTTACATTAGCAGCAATAATTTCTTTTTGTGTACTTGTAGCATATAAAATGGCATTTTCTATATTAAACTGATTATTCATTTTATTATTAGAACTATCTGTAAATTGAATATTCCATTTTTGATTTAGACTTTCTAAATCGTAAGATGTTAATTGTCCGTCATTTTTTAAAACAATAATAAGGTCTTTCTCTACTTTTTCATCGCCTAAAATATCTTTGTGGTAGGTTGTATTTAGAATTTCTTTAATAGAAGTTGCTATTTGGTCATTGCTATACTGGTTGGTCTCGGTATCGTCACTACCAAGACTCATTGTTTGTCCAAATGTAAAAACACTAATTAGTGCCGTAAAAATTGTTGTTAGTAAAACTTTTTTTTTCATTTATATAGATTTTAATTCGTGTTCTTTATTTTTTAGTATTAAAATTTTCTTGTGTTAAGAAAAATCGGGACTATATACTTCGTGTTTTAAGTTGAAGTTTTCTTCTAAATAAGTAATAGTTTTTTTTGATATATCGTCGTTAGTTAACGTAATCAACATTTCTTTTTTTGTGTGTTTATCATTTAATAAGGTAATATCAAAAGCATTAAATTCTGAAGCTAAGTCCGGCTTTGCAGCAGAGAACCAAGCCATTTTTTGAGACCTTTTAAATCTTAGTATTGTTACTTTAGGCTTAGCTGTTAAGCTAATTTTCTTTTTTTTAATTAGTTTGTTTTTAAAATAAAGACATCTGTACAATTGGTTATCTTTTTTTAATAGCCCTCTTTTAGTAAATGCAAAACAAATAAGCACAGTGTACATTAGTATAAAGAATAGTAATACCATATAGCCTATGTAGTTTAAATCTATACCTAGTAAAGAGACTATAATAAGTATAAATGGCGCACCTAATACTAGCACCATATGTATTTTTTGATGTGTTGTATATCTGCTTTGTAAAATAATAGAGTTAGCCATTGCTGTTGTTTTCTTTAGGTTTTATAAAATATTAGGCTAGTAAAACACCTAATTAAGTTTATTTACTACTAAAAAAAGCATTTTATAGATACGGTGTTGTAGCAAGTTTTTTTTCGTTAAGCATTAATCTATATTCGTTTGGTTTATTATAAAATAAAAAAGCTTACTATCTCTATATGTTTAGGGATAGTAAGCTTTTAAATTATGCACTATGGCTACACAATGTTTTGTGTAATGTAGATTTATTTTACGTATTGTAGTTCAAACTCATCGTTTTGTTCATCACCATCTATATCAGTAGATACAGTTTTAATTTTTAAAGAGCTACTAGTTAATTCTAATATTTCAAATATATAAGTGTCATTTTGAATTATACTTCCAGTTTGAGTGTAATTTAAAGTTAATTTAGAATTACTAATGCTCCAAGTTCCTTTAGATGGTTCTGCTTCAACACATTCTCCTTGTATTGGATCTAATTCTACAGAGAAAAAAGATTTATCTGTTTTAAATTCAGTAGTTTCTATTGCATGGCAGTCATCACTAAACGGAAGTATATCTCCATTTAAAAATTGTTTGTCAATTTCCCAAAGACCTATAATTTGTATTGCATTATCTATTTCTGGCTTAGAGTCATCATCGCTATTACAGCTAGTTATAAATAGACTAATAGATAACGTAATAAATAAGTAAAATGTTTTTTTCATAAGTAAGTTTAAAATGTTGACTTCAAACTTACAAATTAAAAAATAAAAACCTACAAATTAATAATTTCTTATTCTTTTGAAGGATTATACGTTAGCTATGTGTGATACAATCTCCTTTACAGTTTGTTTGGCAGTTTTTCCAACACCATAAATAGTGGCAGATGCAAAGCCTGTCCAGTTGCCATAGCCAACCAACCACAAGCCATTTATATCTGTAGCTTTTGTACCTGTAGTATTTATTTTACTGTTTTGGGTAATTTGCAATGTAGACAAGTGTTTTAAATTAGCTCTAAAGCCAGTACACCAAATAATTACATCTACAGGTTCTTTAGTGTTGTCTTCCCAAATAACACCATCTTCATAAAAGGATGTAAAAGGTCTGTAATCTTTAAAAACACCTCTTTTTAAGGCTTCTTGTACGCTTTTAATTTGTACAATATCGCTTAATGACACTTTCTCTGTATAGCTTTTTGTATCGTTATTAACATAGCTTTCTGTAGCTTGTTTAAACAAATAACGACCATCTATCTCCTTAGGTAAAAATTTAGGTTTTTTTAAGGTGACCCATTTTGTTTTAGCAACTTTAGATACTTCCGCTAAAATTTGAGCACCAGAGTTACCTCCACCAACAACAATAACATTTTTGTCTTTTAAATTACTAGCGTTTTTATAATCTACAGAGTGTATTTGTTCTCCCTTAAAAATGTCAGCTTTTAGATATGTTGGAATAAAAGGATTTTTAGCAGTACCTGTAGCACTTACTAGTGTTTTGCTATAAAAATCACCCTTGTTTGTAGTTACTTTATAAAAATTATTTTCTTTAACTACCTGTTGCACAGTTGTACTATAGTTTACAGGAAAATTGTATCTTTTTTTATAAGCAGTAATATACTTAATAAACTCGTTTTTAGTTGGGTATTCTTCATCTGTATTAGGCATTTGCCAACCAGATAAAGAACTGTATGTTGCTGGCGAAAATAGTTTTAAGCTATCCCAGGTTTTTAGCCAGGCACCACCAGTGGTATCTTGTTCATCTAAAATAAGATGGGTTAATTTAGTTCTTCTAAAAAAATAACCAACAGACATACCAGCTTGTCCGCCACCAATAATAATACAGTCGTATATTTTATGTTCAGAGTTACTTTTCATTGCTACTAAATTTAGTAATTATAGACTAAAGTTACTCTTATTTTTTAAGCGGAAAAAGAACATAAATCATATTTAAAAACAGCTGTGTAATTAAAAAAATAGAGTAGAAGCACCAACTTAAATTTAGCGTATAAAAAAAGCTCATAGAACCTGTTTAAGAGCTTATGAGCTTACTATAATAAAGCCTTAAAATAACTAAGAATTTGTTTTTAGTTTAGTTTTTTGTTAGGCAACGTAATTTTTAATTCGGTTATTTCTCTATGAGAAAAGTCATAAATAAATATCTTATCAAAATTTGATTCAAAAGGTTTTTCGGTGATGCCAGAATCGAAAAATGAATAATCAGATGATTTTTCAACTCCAGCAATGACTAATAACAGCCATATTTCATCAAGATTTTCATTTGTATAACTTTTCAGTTTATTCTCTTTTGATTTTATTTTTTCTTCAACAACTGTTCGTTCTAAATTCCCTAAAATTGTAGTTTCTCCTTTGTAAATGCTAATTTCAGACATTGGTCTTTTCTTTATAGCTTTTACATATTCTTGTTCTATTTCCTGACCTTTAATCAGAGCAATTATTTCTTTTTTGAGAGCTTCTCTATTCTTCTTTTTTAAAGATAAATTTTCATCAACTAATTCTACACGATAGAATCCACAAAGAGATTTTTCTTCACTTTTTAATTCGGATTTAATTTGCTCAAAAAGTGATTTTAAAATTCCTTCTTTTTCTTTTTCATTCTGTCGAATTACTAGATCCTTTAATTCAACACCAATATTTAACTCATTTTGTTTTATAATAAAGTCAGGACTTTCGCTTAAAGCGTCTTCGATTACTAAACTCGAATCAAAATAATGTATAAAGTTCCCAATGTCAATAATTTCTTTATGTTTCTGTTTTTTTTCAATTTTTGATTGTGAACTCTTTTCTAAAATATCTAACCAAGGATTTATTTTTGAAAGCACAACCTTTCTATCTTTTTCAAGTTTTTTACTTTGTTCACGAAGTAATTCAATTAGATTTGGATTATCTGCTTGTATTCCCATTCAGTTTGGTTATGTTATACAACGTTTGTGTATGTGGCTCGTAGATTGAAAATTAAATAATTATTATAGGATTTAGTACGAGCCAAATTTTAAATTTAGGCAACTTTGTAAATAAACACGGAACTTTCGGTTTAGCACAAACGCTCTATGGTTTTATACTATGTAGTAAACAGTTTTTATTCTATTATGTGTTCAGAAATGTCTTCAGGCCAAACAACAAATTTTCCATATTGGCCACTTTTTTCGATTCCTCCAATTTCTTTTCCTTGTTTTGTCGTGATCCAATCATCATCTTTTTTGTACATCAATTTTTTATCGGAAAACCATTTATTAACTTTTCGACTACTTAAACCTGTTAACTGAGATAATTCTTTTGTAGTTAAGAGTTTGGAATTTGAGGTGTTTTTGGATAGAGCAATTTTTGAAATTGTTTTTTCAGATTGTCTTTCAATATTTTTGTCAACTTTTTTAACAGAAACTCGAATTTCTTCACTTATAGTTAGTAGTCTTTCAGCTTCCTTTCTAATATCATTATACAATTCTTCGTCAGCTTCTTTGGTCACGTAAATTCCCATTTCATCATTATTCTGTTGTGAAAAAGAATATAAATTCATAGAAGTTACAATAGCTTCTTTTTTGTTTAAATAGCATTTGGCGTGTAGTGAATTGCAGAGACTTGTCCTAATGCCAATTTGACTTTCAAGCCAATTACTTTCTTCAACTTGTAATTTATTCTCTCGGTAGATGATTCGTATATCTTTTTTTCGAATATGTAAATGCTCTAAATTATCTTTTACTCTTTTGTGAAATTGAAGATATGGACTTATTAGAATTAATTGGTCTTCTGTATTTTTTATTAATTGTTCTAAATGATAAGAAACACCTGTGGTGTCTAAAAATTTTGCCATTTCTTTTTCAGTTTTTTTTAATAGTTATACAACTATAAATAACCGCAATTACTAAAGTTTATTGCACAAAATGGTTAAATAAAAACACATTTAGCTTGCTAGTCCATTTTTGGTTGCTAATTTTCAACACAATGTAAAACTATTTTTTTGTGTTCAATTACGGATATGTGTAATTGGATAAGATTTACTTATAAATGGTATACAATTAGTTATGAGTAAACTTTTCTTATGCTATTTAAAGTAGAAAGAGTATGTAAAACAGAAGTGTAGAAATATAAAATAGAGTAGCGGCACTTGTTTAAATTTAGCGCATAAAAAAAGCCTCACATTTCTGTGAAGCTTTTAAACTTTGTAGCGGGAACTGGACTCGAACCAGTGACCTTCGGGTTATGAGTTTTAAAAACACCCCAAATTTTACACTAAAAATGCCTTATATATAATAAACCGTGTACGGTATTGTGTACTCTGATTAGTTAATAATTTTAAGCAAATATATAATAAAAATTGTTTCATCTAAATGAATTACAAAAAGTATAATTTAATTTTTCTTTTTCTCAAACTTCAATTTAGGTAGTACAACTTTATATTCTTTTTGATCTTTGCTATCAAACCAATATACTAAATACTCAACACTTCCATTAACAATTTGATAACCCTGTTTTAAAAATGAACTATGCTTTTTATTTAAAAATTCCCTAGAATATAAAAGCACATTACCACCATCTAGCTTTCCAAGTCCCAAAGCTGTATTTTCTTTGAAATTTACTTTATTGTTTTTTAGTAAATCCCCAGATTTAAGAGTTTTTATAGTATTGGCTGTTTCAGAATATTTTTGAGACCCCAAGTAAATGTCTTTGTGACCAAGTATTATTTCAAAATGTTCAGGTTGTGCTGTAACTCCTAAAAATTGATCTATAAATAAATTATTTGTTTGAAATTCATCAAAAAAGCTAGTATTACAATGAATTTGAAGGTTTAGTTTAGCTCTTGAACATCCTACATATAATAATCTTTTTGCTTCGTTATCATTAAAATTATAGTCTTCTAATAACAGATAAACATTATCAAATTCTTTTCCTTTAGATTTATGCATTGTAGCAATTACTATTGCCGTAGAATCTGCATCAATAGCATCTTCTATTTTTATCTCTCTTGTATATTCATACCAGTCTACTAATTGTTTATGCTTATCAAAATTAGACTCAAACTTTAAAATAATTTTACAACAGATATCAAAATGTATGCTAGAATTATGCTTTAATTTAAAATCATCCTTAGCTTCTCTCCATACATTGTTAAAAATAATGCCTGCATCATTTTGTTTAAGTTTTAAATAGTCAGTAAATGTTCTCAGCTCAAATAAGTGATCTAAACTAAAACCTTCTAGGCCTGTTATGAGTCTAGTTTTTTGCCCATATTCACTTAAAAATGTTCTTAGCATTAGAGCTTGTTTATTAGTCCTAACTAATATTGCTGTAGTACCTTGGTAGTCATCTTTAATTACCCTTTCAGCTAATGATTTTTCTAGATATTTAGATTTGTATTTAATAACCTTAATACTAATCCCTGTGATTCTTGTTATTGATTCTAATTTTTGTGTTTTTAATCTATTTGATATTTTATTAAGTAATTCATTATTAAATTCAACTATGCTAGAGCTACTTCTATAGTTTTTAATTAAAGAATAGCTTGTAGCATTATATTTTGTTTTGAACTCTAACATATACTTGTTTGACGAGCCTCTAAATCCATAAATATTTTGATCATCGTCTCCAACGGCAATAACTCTTATGTTCTTCGATTTTTTTATTATGGTTTGTATAAGTTTCCATTCAATTTCATTTACATCTTGAAATTCATCTAGTAACAAAACACTTTTATTGATAATTGAAGATATATCAATTTCTTTATTATTAATTGCTGTAATACAGTCGTGAATTACATTCTCAGATTTTTCTAAATCTCCCAGTTGCCCCATTAGTTGAAAACAAAAACCGTGGAAAGTTGTTATTTTTATTAACCCAGAGTATTCTGGAACTAGCTTTCTGGCTCTTGCCCTAAATTCTAATGATGCTGCTTTTGAAAAAGTAAGCATTAAAAATTGTTCTGGTTTTATATCTTCAAGAAGTAGTAAACTAGCAATTTTATGTACAAGGACCTTGGTTTTTCCGCTACCCGGACCGGCTAATACCAAAATATTATCGGACTTATTATCATCTACAATTTTTCTTTGATCAACATCTAATTCCCCAGCAATTTCTTTAAATCGTTCAGGTGTAAGTGGTCTACTTATTTCTAGTTTACGTCTAGGGAAATACTTAGACAAAAATTCTTCATATGGTTGACTAAAGTAGTCATTGACATATGATAAGGCAGCTTCATAGTTCTGAAGCCTTCTTTTTGCATATTCGCCAACTATATGTATTTGCTCGGTTTTATGTAAATAATGTTGTTCCATTTTTAAAAAGTTCTCTCTTGTAAACCTTGGAATGGAATTATCAATATCTTCAATGTTTAATTTATTATAAGAAACCATAAAACCACCCTCTAGTTTTATTGATTTTATTTGATTTAAGAATAATAATGTTTTCTCATATCGTTTAACATCCTCTTCTTTAATTTTTCCAAAAAGATGATTAGAATTTTTTAATTCTAACATAGAAAAATTTACAGGTAAATCTTTCTTTTCCTTAAGCTTATCCTTTTTTTTCTGTTCAATGTAAAATTTTTCAAGGATTTCATAGACATCTAATGTTAGTTCGTGTCTCCATTCTATATCTTCCTTTAAAGAGTTATGTTTTTTTATAATTATTTGATATAAATCATTCTCACGATCAACACGTTTTTTTTGAATAAAGTTTCTTATTTCCCAGTAATTAAGAATGTTTTTTATAGCCTCAATAGATGTTTCTTTTTCCCCTAAATCAATGATACTTTGGTTTAGCGACCTCATTGAAATTTTAATATTATTAGATATAAAATTGTGAAGTGCAATTTCAACTTTTCTATATCTTTCAAGAATTTTTTTTGAGCTATTAGTAGATTTAGAAAGATTTATAAAAGCTGTTAAATCCTTAGCATCACCTAGTATCTGTAATTTTCTAAGAATATTAATTACATCTCTTATTTCTCTTAATTTTAATCCTGTTCTATCTGCTAAATAATCTATTCTACATTCATCATCCTTAACAATGCGTTGCAGTACCCTAGAGCAATGATCAATTTGTATTTCCGATATATCTTTACTTTTATGAATTAAAGTTAGAGCTTTAGAAATATTTGGAACCATAAGACTATTAGCAAAAACTCTAGGAGAATTTTGTTTTCTTTTAAGGAATCCTTGATCTTCTAAAGCAGAAATAGATGTTTTTACTTTTGTTTCTAGTTCCTGAATTTCAGTGTCCCATCCTGCTTTTTGTGCTATTTCTAAAGCAGAGTTACTAATACTTTTTGTTTTTCTATATTTAGATAAAAATTTAAGTGCTTGCCAGATTTGCTGTATTTCTTTCTGGTTTACTTTGGTCTGTTGTAGTAGGCTAAAATGCTTGTTTAAATCGTTTTCATTAAATAAAATATAACATTTAGCTTTTATTTTTTCATCTCTCCCTGCTCTCCCTGCTTCTTGTACATAGTTTTCTAAAGAATTAGATATGTTATAATGAATTACAGATTTTACATCATCTTTGTCTACTCCCATACCAAAAGCAGAAGTTGCTACAATAATGTCTTTTTCATTGCCCATAAAGGCATCCATATGCTCTTTCTTAACATCTTTGTCTAGCTTTCCATGGAAATATGTAGCATTGTAACCTGCCTTTTCTATTAGACCGTGTATCTCTTGAACTCTTTTAGTTCTTGAAGCATAAATTATTATTGGTTTTTCACAACGTTCTAATAGTGGCAATAAAGTATTCATCTTACGAGTAGGGTCTTTAATACCTATTACTTCGTATTTTAAATTAGTTCTATTAGCTCTTGTAACATATTCATCTAATTCAATATTAAGTTTGGTCTTAAAGTAATTTTTGATATCAGTAATTACCTGTGGTTTAGCCGTGGCAGTAAAACAAGAAACAGGTATGCTACCATACATTTTTTCTTTCTCAAGACTTTTAATAAAATCAACGATATACATGTAGTCAATTCTAAAATCTTGGCCCCAAGAAGAAAAACAATGTGCTTCGTCTATTACAAATCTAGCTATAGATCTTTGTCTTAATATTCTTAAAATGGTTGGAGATCGTAAAGATTCTGGTGAAAGGTATAATAAATTTACACCTCCTTTTTCTACCCTATCAATAGCATCCTGTCTTTCTAAGGGGGATAACAATCCATTAATGGCTATAGCTGATGTTATATCAAAACGTTTTTCAAGATTTTCGACCTGATCTTTCATTAAAGACACTAATGGAGATATAACAACTGTTAGCTGTCTTGATAAAGAACCTTTCATTAATGCAGGTAGTTGAAATGTAAGTGACTTGCCTCCACCTGTAGGGAAAACTGCTAAGAAAGAACTATTTGTTAATCCTGCTCTAACCGTTTTTTCTTGAATACTTACACCTTCATTTTCATCAAAACTTCTAAAGTCTTCATATCCATAATAAGCTTCTAAAGCCTTTTTAGGGTTTAAGTTGGTATTACAATAAGAGCAAGAAGGTTTACCACAAAAACTAAACCTTAGAGCATCTAATACTTGTTGTGTCTTTGGGTGTGTTTTACTTACCCAATATGCTAAAATAGATTTATCCTCTTTGGTATTTATCAAAGAAAAAGCATATGCCAGTTCTACTGGGTAATGCTTTTCTATTTTAATAATGTTAGAGCTATCGCATATTTTATTTTTTAATAGAATGTTAATATCAATTAAGGAATAATCTGCTTGAAAATTAATTAGTTCTAAAAAGCCCGAGTATGCATTATTATTAGCTAACAATTTACCATATACCTGCTTTATATTTGATTCTATTTCATCAAACCTGTTGAGCTCATCTATTAATAGTTGTTTGGTTAACTTACAATCTGATAGTGGGTTGTTGTACTCACTGTCATTAACTATTTTGTAACCTTTTACAAGTTTATGGTATGGGTTATCACTAAATAATAAAGGAGACCAAAGTAGTGTGTCAACTATTTTTTTATTTGCGAAAACATTTCTGCCCAATACTTTTTCTATTAAAGGAATATCATGTGCAACTATGTTATGACCACAAATATATTTAGCTTGATTAATCCAAACTTCTAATTTTTCTAATTTATTTTCATGCAATTCTTGCCCGTTAAAAAGAGCACCAACATCTTTAATTTTTCCTTGTTGGTTTGTTTCTATATCTAGATAAAGAATTTCATTTATCATAATTATTGGTAATGTAATAAATAACTCTTTTTATGTAACGACTTAAGATTTTGTTTGTTGTTAAAATGTAGCTTGGTTTTCTATATAAGAATAAAAGACAGATACTTCTGCTGTTGATTTGTTTTCTAAATGAAAAAGATCTTTTGGATATGAGTACTGTTATTCATTAAACAAATTATTATTTTGGTTTATATGTCTTTTAGCTTCTTCTAGCATATAAATTGTTTTACAGCTATTACAAAATAAAGTATACTCAAAATAGTAAGTTTGACTGGGTTTAATCTTCGTTTTTTTATTTCTCATTTTTTTAACTACAGGTTCATTACATTTTCTGCAAGGGTCTCCTTCTTTATTAACTTTTATTTTATTTAAAGAATTAGAATTAATTTGGTTAACACTTGCTTCTTTTACGCTAGTATCTTTTAGTTCATAGCCAGTATCATCAATTTTATCATTAGAATTTATACCATAACCTGCAAGGGTATCACATCTCTCATTTTCTATGTGTCCTGAATGTCCTTTAACCCAATTAAATTCTACTGAGTGCTTTTCAATAACAGTTAGTAATTTATCCCATAAATCACTATTTACAGCTTTTGTATTCTTTGTTCTTTTCCAACCGTTTTTTTTCCATTTTTGAGCCCACCCCTTTGTTATGCCGTCTATTACATATTTAGAATCTGTATAGACTTGAACATTGGATTTCACAGTTAATTTTTCAAGACCAAAAATTACACCCATTAGCTCCATTCTGTTATTCGTGGTTAGTTTATAACCTTTAAAGAACTCTTTTTTTTTGTCATTATATGTCAATATAACTCCAAAGCCACCCTTACCAGGATTAGGTTCTGCACCTCCATCAGAATATAATTCTACATTTGGTTTTACTTCCCACTCTTTCATAATGTAATTTATTGTTAACTATACTAACTAAATGGTTTAATAATTATTTTAAATTAGTTGTTCTCCTTTTACATTTTTAGCCCAATCCTTATTGGCTTCTACATCATATTTTTTTTCTTCTAAAGGCATTGACAATCTTACTATTTCAATTTCTTAATTGCAGGTTGTAATGCAGATTCGAACTTTGGTAAGTATTCAATTAAGAATTGACTCATCTTATCCCATTCAGCCCTATCAAATAAATTAACACCGGTTAGCTCATACTTAATACGGCTCATTTTATGTTCAGGTAATTCTTCCCATTCAAGAGGTCTACCAAAATCATTTTCAATACTGTCTTTTTGACTTAGAAGGTTTTTAAAGTACTTTTTGTTTTTTTCTTTACTCGAAGAAGTAATACCTAATTCAATTCTAGCATAACTACTAGTAATCCCAAAAGTATAACTTACACCGCTTATACCTGCTCCAGAACTTAACCAATGGTCTTTTGTAGGGCTTACATTAGCAAATAATTTGGTATTTACTATTTGAGGTAATAATTGTTTCCAAAACTCTCTGCGTATTGAAAATCTATTTTGTGAATCGTTACTTACATTATCTTCATATTTTATAACTAATTCATCTTCAAGTTCAAATAGATTAAGTAACCTTTTAAGGCTACTAAATTTTGAGTTGCTATCTAAATTAGATTCTATAAAATAGCCGTTATCTAATTGTTGTGGTGTTCTAAAATCTTCAGCATTTCTTGTGATTTTAAAAATGTCTTTTGCTTCTAATAATAGTTGTGGATTCTTTTCATAAAGTCTATTAATTACATAAATATACATTTGGGATATTACCTCTTCATCTACTTTAGTATTTTCAAAAATGAAATACTCTAACTTTTTATGGGTTGGTGATTCTGCAATAAATATGTTTTGTGCCTCGCTATTATCTGAAGTAGGAATAGTTACATTAGGGTATTCCCAAATCTTAAGAAACCTATTGTAAATTAAATCAAATCGCTCATTATAGTTTCTAATATCCCAGTTGTCAATTGTTTTAAGATAGTCATTCAGCCAAAGGCGACTAAAATTATAACCTTGTTCAGCACCTTGTCTATTCATTGATTTTTTCTCTCGAAAGGACTTATTACTCAAAGCACCATTATTACCTGACAAAGTTAAATTTGCTATTGTATTAACGTACTTTTCTTTTAATTGAAAATAATCATCGGGTGTAATGTCTTTATTCCAATCATCATTAGGGTTTTGAGGAAAGATGTGCTCAATAGTTATATTTTCATTTGAGGTATCTACATATTCACGGTTATTAAAATTCTCTAATAACTCAAACATATAGTTTCTATTCTTAGATTTAATATTGTATAAATCTTTATCTCTTAAAGCTGTTTTTAAATCCTCATCTGTTGGAAATTTTGAACTACCTCTTTTCTTTATTAAGGCCAATGCAATGGAATCATAATATTCTTCAGTATCAACTTCAGAATACAAAGTCATAAATATTTTATTTAAAGCGTTGGTAGGTAAGCCTACAACAAATCTACGCCACGTATAGGTCTGTATTAATTTTAATACTTTTAGTAATTCATCATTTGTTATCAATCCATTCTCGGTATCCTCAAATACTTGTAATAGAAATGGAAACGCTACATTAATTTCTAGACGAGAAATATATTCCAATTCTCTTCTTATGTTAGGTTCTTTGACTGAAGATGGGTTAATAAACTTTTTATAGTGTGAAGAAAGAGATTTAATATTTTCTAATTCCTGATGATACGCCTCGTCTTTTACTGCATACAATTTTTTAAATTCTACATATACCTTACCTCTGTTAGGAATCTTTTTGTTGCGAAGTGTTAAGTAGTCTCTTATGTAAGATGATACTAACGATTTCTGTTTAGTTAAATCTATTGCATTTTCTTCAATAGGATTCCAAATTTGCTCAAATACTTTATGCTGATTTTTTGGATCTAAATCCATTAGAATATAATTCCTAATTAAATCAGATTGAGATAAATCTAAACCTGTAGAGTTTAAGCTTTCAAAAATACGCTGTGGATCGTCTTTACCACGTTCTAAAGATATTTCTACAAAAATGAGTCGCTTTAACCCATTTAGTATGTTATTAAAACTATCTTTTGTAATTGCTAATTTGAAAAAATTAAAGTTCTCAATTACATTAGAATAATGACCAAATTCATTTTCTGTACTATTCATTATCGCTTTAAAAGCCAAAGAATTGGTGTCAGTCTGTTTTAACTTTAGTTTGCTTGCTTCTTGCTGAACGTATTGATTTACTAAAAACATATTATGCAACATATCTGCTTCTTGTTGCATATCATTATCTTTTGCAAAACGATATAGTGCTACATATAAAATATTGATGGTAGTTAATCTTTGTTGACCGTCAATTATTACTAACTCTTTAACTTCACTCGTGCTATATGCACCCTCGTGAATAAAAACGATGCTACCAATAAAATGTGTGCCTCTATCAGCTGTTTCTACAGCTATAATATCGTTTAATAATTCTTTACATTCATTATTTGTCCAGTCATAATTACGTTGATATACAGGTATTACAAATTGAACATTAGGCGCTTGTAAGAAATTTATAATTGGTAGTTCGTTTGCTTTCATACAATTTACATTGGTTTTATCATACTTTCAATAAATTCAATTTCTTCACTTGTTAAGTTGTATTTTTCATACAACTGGTTGTCTATGTTTACAATAGATTGATTCCAATCTATATCTGATTTTTTTGTAAAATCTTGTAATGGAACGAACCTGTATGTCTTTGCGGTAGCGTGTTGACTTGCTTTGAGAAGGCTATGCATAAATCTCAAAAAGCGAGTCGATAAATATTTGCTTACATATGTTGCGGTATTTTTATCTAATTCTAATTCAGCACCAATCACAATATAAGATTCAGTACAAATTGTCCCTGGTGTTCCTATAAATGAATTTAGGTTATCATCATTAAGTTCTGTTCCAATGTTATTAGCATAAGGCGCAAAAATTTTGAACCTATTAATTAAGTTCATATTATTTTTAATTAAATCAGACTCAACATATCCAGTTTTTTTACCTCTACCATAGCACAATAATGGTTTTTTTAAACCGTCCTTTGATAAATTAAATTTTGAGTTTTTTATGAATGCACTATCAAGACCAAAAGGCTTTCTTGATGAAATGTAAGTATCAAAAGGCTTAAACTTAGTGCTACCTAAGACTTTATCTAAAATTTCAACAGAAGTAAAATGTCTTACAAAAATATCTGTTTTGTTGGTCTTTAAATTACGCAATACGGAAATTGAATCTTTATTACGTTCGTGAGTTACAACTTTAGTTAAACTCTCCTGATTATTATGACTTTCATCCCATAAAAAATAACAAACACCTCCACGAATATTGGTTTTGGGAAATACTTGTTCTGGGTTTAAGAAGTCGTGTAAAACAGCAATATTTTTATCATTTAGCATATTATCTCTAAACTCATCCAAACCTTTACCACCAGAATACCATCGAGAAGGCATAATCATAGAGATATAATTTGGTTGAATTTTTTTAGCGATTTCAACAAACTGATTGTAAATTGGTTTTGCACTTGCCTGTGCACCACCATCCATTTCCATATAAGGTGGATTTCCTACTATAGCATTAAACTTCATATCGTTATTGTTATTAGCCTTCCAATAGGATTGCCCTTTTTTAATTTTTACTATAAACTTGTTTGGTCTATTAGTTATCTGATGCACTAAATCTTCAAAATAATGCGTATTTATACTTGCCTCTCTAAAACCTAATAGCGTACGTTTAGTAATACTTTTTGCCATTGGTGTTTTACATAACACAAAAATATTTTTATCAATTACTTTATCCCAACACGTTTGTTGTTCTTTAACTGTTAGCTGGTTAAACTCTATATTGGGATACTCATTGGCAATTACATTTCTATATATACTGTATGCAACAAAAAGAGGATACAAACCTGATTTAGAATTAATTTCAAGAATGTTAGTATTTACATCAAAAGCATCTTTTGTTACTTTACCTTGAGTTACAAAGCGAGGTTGTGAAATATTATTTTCAAATTTATCATCGTAAAAAACAAAGCCACCTAAGCAGTCTCCCATATGCATATTAACAACACGCCAAGGTGTTAATACCGTTTCTTTATCAGGGTTTTTAAATTTGCTGAAAATAGCCGTAATACGTTCAATTCGTTCCTCTATAGTTAAATTGTCGGTTGCTCTTGCTAATGCTCTAATACGTTTACCAGCTGCTCTAAATACATCTGGCTCATAGTATTTCTTAAACTTTTTAAAGGTAGCTTTGGTTACACCTTTTGGCATAAACTCTTTCCAAGATTGGTTATCAACTAAGTCCGCAAAATTGTCGATGGTTAATTCTTTTTCTTCATTCTTAATATCTGCACCATAAATTAATAATGGCATACGTATAGAAATACCTCTAAGAATAGAAACCGCTGTGTCTCTATTTTTCTTTTTTTCTTTACGTGCGTCTAAAAGTTTTTTATCATCTTCTGTTAGTTCAGTTTTTTTCTTCTTTTTAGCAGCTTCTAATTTTTCGTATTCCTCATCAGTAAAACCTTGTTTGTTAACATCTATTTCATTTGTCTTAGGCATTGCCTTAGTGCTACCGATTATTTTTTTTAAACCATTAAATTCTTCTAAGTCTAATTCCTCCAACTGCATTAGCTGGTCATTATTGTATAAATTTGAATCTTCAAAACCGTTATTTACGACACGCTCTATATACACTTTTTTGAGTTGTGCCAACATTGAGTTGACGTTGTACTCTATCATTTGAGTGCCTTCAGCAGAAATAATAGGACAAAAGTTGAGGAACTCACCCATTATTTTACGGTCTTTGTCTGTTGTTTTACCTGCCTTGGCAGACATTTTAGCGGCCTCAGCAATAACTTTAAGTGTTCTATCTGGTGCAAAGTCGAATACAAAACATTCTTCCTTAACCTTACCATTTATGGTTGCAGGTGTTTGTACTCTAAAAATAGTTTGCATATAACTTGAAGCAGACGTATTGTGAGAACCTGATAACATAAATACAGCTGTCCACGCTTTTACAGAAACACCGGTTGTAAGACGACCACAGGATAATGTTATTGTATACGTTTCTTGTGGTTTATCGGTTATAGCATTTTCTACTTTTTTAAGTGCCTCCTCGTTAGCTTCTTCCTCATCTCCATCTCCTGCAACATTGACAATATTAAAGTGACTAAAAACTGGGTGCGATTTTAATAAGGCGCTTAATGCACGAGCTTCTTTAACACCAGGAACCATCCATAAAGAATGTCTAAAATTATCTCTATATTCCTCTTTAGCGAATGGATAGTTACTTTCAGAATCACCTTTACAAATAAGATTTAGAAATTTCTCTACATCCTTTTTATGTATAAAGTTGTAAGTTTCATCAACTCTAAAAAACTCTTTAAAATTAAAAGCAACATCTTCATCAACAAAATCATTAATAAGTTTCCCTAAATCATAAGTAAAAATATTCATCTTAGGTAAAGATGCATAAGGGTTAGGGTCACCAAAATGTATTTCGTCCCATTCGGCTTTTGCCTTTTGCTCCATTACATAATCCCAAGTGTAGATTTCTTCTTCCTTATAATCATCAATTAAATTAAATGGTGTCCCTGATAAGTGAAGAATTTTAGGATTATTGTTTCTAAGCCCATTTAAAACATTTCTACCAAGGTCTGTTTGTGTTCCCTCGTGTGCTTCATCTACGATAATAAAATCCCAAGCTGCATTAAAAATCTCATCATTCTTATCAAAATTACCACCTACTAATTCAGAGCCTCTTAAATCTTGTATAGAAGCAAAATAGATATAATGAATATCTTCTTTATTACTTCGGTTTTCTAATACAAGAAATTCACCCCCTTTATTTTTAGAGCCGTAATGATAATACTCTTTATCATAAAATATTTTACTAAAATCCTCAAACCACCCAGAATCAACTACAGGTCTGTGCGTTAGTATTAAAGTTCTTTTAAAATCGTGTTCTCTAATTACTTGAAGAGCAGAAAGTGTTTTCCCAAAACGCATTTTAGCAAACCATAGCATTTCATTACTCTTTTTGAATTGCCTTTTAGTTTTTGCAATAGCATCTTGCTGTTCAGGTCTAAAAATTATTGGACTTTTATTAGTAGATATTTCACTCGGATTTAAAGAAGATTTACCTTCCTTAACTGCTTTTATTGCTGTTTTTACTGTTTCTAAATCGGTAATTACCCATTCATTAGCTTTATTCTCAATATCAAATACTTTCTTTTTTATGCCTGAACGAAAAAGTACATTTCTAACTTCATAGTCGTTAAATGATTTAATAGTACCCTTATCGTTATATACTGCTAATTCTGTATGAAGCAAATCATAGGCAATACCAGCAGTTTGAGTGTAACTATTTATTCTATTTTTCGCAGCTTTATTTAAAGCTTTACTGTTAGGTGCAAGTCCCCAAATATCAAAATCATCTGAGGTTGCTTCACCAACTTTTAGACAATCTAAATGTGTAATATCATTAATGCGAAACACATAGATTAATTTGAGTTTTAATGCTGAAGTAAATTTCATTAATCTTAATTATTTAATAGGTCTATAAATCTAATCTTCTTGCCTTTTCGTCCTGTTGCTTTATCTTTTTTTGACCAGTCTTTTACTAAACAATATATTCCATTGTGCTTTCTGATATTATCCTTTTCGCAACCAGAGCAAGGAAAACTTTTAACTTCTTCAATATCAAAAAACAATTCATTTGATGTATGAATAGTTTTGCAAGAATCAGGAATAACTCCTTTTATACCATCCATTTGCCAAACATTCCAAGATATTATATATGCTATATATTTTATTGACTTCAACAATGGCTCTTTACCAAATTTCAGAGTGTAGTTTTCAATAAACGTAAATAACATTGCTTCTCTTGCTAACAACAAACTATCTCCTTGCCATTCATAAGCATAAGTTGACATAAATGCTGTTTGTGCCGCCTTTAACCATTCACCAGATGTATTTACATTCTCATTAATTACTCTAAGTTTGCGGTCTAATATTCCTATTCTTTCATTTACAGGGATAAAGGCTCCTGTAGTTGTATCATAGCGACTTGTTATATAAGGTGCTTCACCACAAGCCATTTCAAGACGTTTATTTCGTACATAATCTTTCCACGTTTTATTTTTCGGAAATGTTACTTTTCGTGGATTCACATCCCAAACCCAACTACCATCATCAAGCTCTATTTCTTTATTAAAAACGTTTTGTTTCTCGAACCAAGAATTATCAATAAGATTATTTTGCGCATTACAAATCCAAGATGGTGTAAATACTTCTGCCATATTTCTTGCTCTTGATTGTTGCAAGATTTTATCCTTTTGTACCCTTGGCATAATTACATTTCCATTATGACCTGTAATAGATGCAGGACTAATTTCAGATTTGTAATTATACGATTGACCTAAATCGTTGTAGTTATTAGTAGCCCATAAAATATTGCGCTGAGTTGTTTGGTCTCGTAAAAGAACATCCAAAACATCAGGATATTTTTCAATGATTTCGTTTTCTAATATATCTACTTGAATATGCACTTATATTTTTTTATGAAACTAACAATTTTAAAAACTCTATAGTAATTATTTGGCATTTAAAATTATCAGAGTTAAGACTATTTTGGTTAATTACTTATAATATTAATTATATTTTTAAATATAGTTTTTACTTTGGATTAATACTTAGTATTTGACTATAATTTTCTTACACCTATGTTAATCTTATAACATACAAATTAATTATGAATAGGTATTAGATCTTTTTTTTATAAATATTTAGTACCACTAGAAATTCTCATTCTTACAATGTAAAGCTATTTTTTTATGTTCAATTACGGATATGTGTAATTGGGTGTCAATTATTTATAAATGGCATAAAATTGGTTATAAGTAAACTTTATTTTTACTATTTAAAGTAGAAAAGAGGTAGCCAGTTAAACTTAACGCACATAACAATAAAAAAATATAATAAAAAAGCTCAAAGAATCTGTTTTAAAATCTATGAGCTTATTCTTATAATATCTCAAATTAACAAAGAAATTGATTTTTAATTTTCACGTTTCTTTATAGGGTTGAAAAAGGCTTACTCTTTTGCAATTTTAGTGAAGCTTGGATGATGCGACTGTAAATGTGTATGGCTTTTAGCGCGGGCTTTTCATTCAATTCATACTTTTTTTAGCGATTCTGTTTTCAGTCTGTATATTTTGATAAGGTTCGTATTCTAAAATATATCTTCTTCCTTTTCTCTTTTTGTCAATGTTTTAGTTTCATCTTTCTTTAAATCTTCTTTATCTATATCAGAACTTGCTGGTCTAGCTCTTGTTGATGCCCAATCTCTTAATCCGTCAATTTTATTTTTCATTGTGATTGCTAGAGGAACAATTGCTTTGGCTGATTCAATTAGATGTGATAATTTAATTGCTGGTTCTTCATTATTTTCAATATACGCCTTAAACATTGCTTCTTTTACAGTTTCTTCAATTTCAGCTCCATTGAAATATTTAGACTCATTAATTATTGGATTGAAGTCAGTTATATTTAATTGATTGTTTTTCTTAAGATGAATTTCAAATATATTTTTCCTTTCTTTTTTTGTTGGTAAGTCTATAAAAAAGATTTCATCAAAACGACCTTTCCTTAAAAGTTCAGGTGGAAGATTGCTAATATTGTTGGCAGTTGCAACAACAAAAACTGGCTTCGTTTTTTCTTGCATCCAAGTTAAAATGGTTGAAAATACTCTTGAATTTGTTCCTCCATCTTTTTCGCCACCTCCAGTACTTAATCCTTTTTCGATTTCATCTATCCACAAAACACAAGGTGCGATTGCTTCTGCTGTCATTATTGCATTTCTTATGTTGTTTTCACTACTGCCAACTTCTGATTGAAATACTTTACCTATGTCTAATTTTAATAATGGTTGATTCCATTCTGTTGCAATTGCCTTTGCTGTTAAACTTTTACCAGTTCCAGGAACACCTAAAAGCAACATTCCTTTTGGTTCTTTTAAACCGAATACTTTTGCCTTTCTTTCAAATGCTTTACTTCTTTGTTTCAGCCATATTTTTAAACTATCTAAACCACCAACGCTTGAATCTAAATTTTCTGTTGTATGATAATAATCTAGGATACCGCTTTTCTTGATTATCTGTTCTTTTTCACTTGCTATAATTCTAATTGCATCTTTACTATTTAAACCAACTTTTTCTTTTGCTAAGCGAAAAGCCAAATCAGCTTCAACATCTGTTAATCCTGCACCTGCATCAAGAATTAGGTTTTTTAAATCCTCGTTTATAGTTTCTTCTCTAATTATTACATTAAGCCGTTTTTCTAAATCATTTTTATCAGGTAAAGGCATATTTAGAACTGTCACATATTTTTCTAATTCAATAGGTAGTTTGAAAAATGGGGATAGCAACAATAAGTGTTTGTTTAGTGCTTTAAAATATTGTGTTAGTTTTCTTAATTGAACCACAAATTTTTCATCTCGAAACTGTTTATGTGCATCTTCAATAATAAAAATCTCTTTTGATTCTCGGTTTTCATTATTACCTTTTAATAAAAATTCAAGAAAAGAATCAGGATTTTTAGTTTCGCCATTATTAGGATGTTTCTCGACTTTATCTAATCTATTAGAATTTTCATCTTTATTGTGGATTTGTAAACCATCAACAATATCCCAAGTGCTAAATGTATATCCTTTTCTAAAAGCTGTGCTTCTAACTTTTTGAATTATGCGTCCATATTCAGGTGACGCTAAATAAATTAGTGGATAATTAGCGTCGAGCATATATTTTAAATCCTCAAATGATTTTTCCATTGGTTTAATTTTTTGCTATGATTTTATTTGAAGCACTACAGTAAGACTTGTTTTTATATTTTACTGGTATTTCTTTTCTTTTTATTTCTATTCCTTCTCTTCTAGTATTTCCGAATGACTTTTCTATTCCTTCCATTGCTTTATCCGCTAACTCGTGAACATCATATGGAATATAGTTTGAATCTGAAATTATAGTACCATCTTTTAGAATTGAAAATTCTATTTCAGTACGTTTTTCATCTTCATTTTCTAGCTTAGAATAACCAACCATAAAAAACTTCTCTTTCACTTCTTCATTTGGTTTAAAGTCGTAGTCTTTTTTTAAAGAAAACCCAACACTTTCAAATTCAGTAAGAATAGTTTTTTTGGCATATTCGACATTTAAAACAAAAAAATCACTCTGCAATTTTTTAATTAATTCTTTGCCATTTTTTAAGTAATAACTGTTATAAGTTACTGTTCCATTTTTAATTTGTATTGCATATTCTCCGTGAAGATTTGTATTTGGAATTTTAGTAACAACAACTTCATTATTACTTTTAATTTCATAATCCCAATTAAATTTTTTAACTGCTTCGATAAAAACCTCTGTTTTGAAAACTTGAGGGTTTTTTAGGAAAGTAGATGTTTCAAAACAAGACATATTATCGTTTTTTTCTATTGTTTAACTTTCTTTTTGAGAAACTTTTTATACTCAAGGACAATAACCTCGACAATTCGTCAATGTTTTTTGCTGGTATTCCTTCAATTTCTGCCTTTAGCATTAATCCTTTATCCTTTGTTAAAATTATCGGATTTTTTCTCTTGTACTTAAGCGAAACAGACAAAATTTTATTGTCTGGTGAATTTTCGTCATAATCATTAGATAGGTTTGAGATATTACTCTCTTCGAAATATATATTTTTATCCTTTTGATGTTTAAGTATTTCCTTAATTGCTTGTTGAGCTTTATCTTTAATTTTATAATCTCTCTTTTTATTATCAAGTTCGTCAATAACTTTTTTAGAAAAGACAATATTTTGAAGTGGACCTATTACATCTATAATTTTAGGTTCTTCAATTAGAATATTTGTGTCAATAATTATTGATTTTCTCTTTTTTATCAGTTCAAACTCTTTCTCTTTAAGTAAAAACTTCTTTTCCAATTCTAAGAATAAACTAGATTCTTGCTCTTCAAATTTTTCTTTTTCTTTATTTATTTTTGATTTTAAAGTTTTAAATTTTCTTTCATCAGACAACTCTAAGATTTTAAGTTCTGCTAACATTGAATTTATAAAAGATTTTATTTTCTCATTTTTTGCATTTTTTACAGCCTTTAGCAATGCTATCTTATTTTCTCTAATTTCACTTAAAATTAAATCGTGTTCAGTTGAATTATAAAAAGGTCTTATTTTAAAATCAATATCCTCAATTTCCTTTATGCTATAATTAGATAAATCGTCATTATTAATTTTTTCAGCAATTAGAGAATCGATTTTATTATTAATATTTTTCACATATTCATCAGCAAAATCTCGCCTAAAAGAATCAATGTGCTCTTTGATTTCTACATTGGTATGTTTTTTAACGAATTGATATTTTATTGATTTACTACTTATTTCTAAAGGAAAAATTTCTTTTTTATATATAAATGTTTTGTTTGAGTTTTCAGTTATTACATTAAATTCATCTATGTTGCCAATTATTAAATATGAATTTAAAGTTTCTGAAACTTTACTTTTAAACTCTTCTAATTCAGTTTCTAAATCAACACTAACAGGAAGATAAATGAAAAGATATTTATCTTTTATGTCGATAATAATTTTAGATAATGTTTCAATTAGTAAACCTGACACCTTATTAAACATTAGCCAAACTTCATTTTCTGAATTTTTGATAATTGTATCTAATTTATCAATAAACATAAATGGTTCAATAAATTCTAGTTGATTGACGTTTTTTGCGATTTTTTCAGAAATATTTTTATCCTCTGTTATTAACCTTTCAATTTCTTTTTGAGATTTAAGTAGCTCTTTTCGATATGAAAAATCACTAGAAGTTGGATTTTGATAAATACCATACTTGCGTAAAATTTGAAAAAACAAATTGTCTGCGTTTACTTTGTTTTCATTTAAATATGAAGAAAAGTAATCATTAGTTGTTTTTGAATATTCTTCATAAACAAGAGTTCTATATTTTCCAGAAATTACATCAACTAAAAAGACTGCATATAAAGTAGCAGATTTATGTTCTTTTTCGATTAGAACAGAATCCTTAAAAGAATTCATTTTTGCAACATTATAAATTTCAGGGATTTGATTTTCTGAAAAAGATTTTAATAGTTGTTCATCTTCATAATTAATCCTAGAATTAATTGAATTTTCTTCAGTATTAACACTGTTCAAAAACTCAAAATTATCTTTTGCTATTGAATGGTGATTATTTGTGTTGTCAAAATATAACTCAAACCGCTTATTTGTATGGACTTTAAATTTTTTTCCTTTTTGAAAGTATTCTTTACCAATATCAGTCAATTGGCAATAAGAATAAGAACTATCTCCAGTCGTTATCATCTCAAATTCTTCTAAACTTTGTAAAGCATCTTTCAAGATTTCATATTCGGCAAAGTCTTTATATTTTCTTTGAGAGGGATTGTCAGTTACATTAAATCCTAAAATTTCGCCTATTTCTTCAAAACTTAACGAGCTTTCAATATTTAGTAAACCACAAATAGTCTTGTCGAATAATGTAAATTCAACTGCTTCTGTACAAGTTGCAGAATACTTTGCTTTTGTAAAAAACCAGTCAAAAGGTTTATAGCCAAGATATATTTCTGTTAGTTTTTTATCTTGTTCTATTGCTTTAAATATGTTGTAGTCTATATTAGTCATCATTACCAAATTCTTTTTTTAAGTTTTTGAAATCAACAACAATCCCTTCATCGTTTATAGTGTCAATTACATTTTTATAAATTTGGTTTCCATTTTTATCTTTAAATCTGTAAAACATGTTTTTATTACCAACGACTATTAATAATCGTTTGGCTCTTGACAGTGCTACATTTAATCGCTTTGGTGATTTAGCAAAACCAATATCTTTGTTTGTTAATGTTACTCCGTTTTCAATTTTTTTATCACTTCTTACTGTTGAAACAATAATGATATTTCTTTCCATTCCTTGAAATTTATCGACAGTATTTAATCGAACTGGTATATCATATTTGTTTCTTGCTTTTAAGGCAACTTCCTTTAGTTTAGATACTTGATGTCCGTAAAAACTAATTAAACCAATTTCTTTTTCTTCTTGAATTTTATTTTGGTCATTACTGTTTTCCCAATATTTCATATACTCTTCAAATCCATTTGATTTTTTCAGAAGTTTTATGACTAGCTCAACAGCTTCAATTTCATAATTATTTATTCTTGATGTTCCACTTAATTCTTCTGGCTCATCCACATTAACCCAAATAGTATGAATATCTGGATTTATAAATTTATTAAGTAAAAATCCGTGATGTCTAGAAAATGGATTATTTAGATTTGGGTCATTTGCGTTTTCCTTTATCGGTTTTCCTGGTTCTAAACCACCTTCATCCAAGTAAAATTGTTTAATTACATTGTTAATTTTTGGATGCATTCTATATTGTTCATTAAATGTAGATTTAATGGTTGTTGAAACTTTAGGGTGCATTATTAATCTTTCAAACTGAGAGGTTTCAACAAAGTCCTTGTTAATTTCAGATGCCAATTCTTTTGCTTCTGTTGTTTCAAGTGATTCTAATGTTTCTTTAAAGGTTTTATCGTGAAGCATTGGTGGTAATTGTCTATGGTCGCCAATTATAATGTTTTTGCGTCCAAAACACATTGGCAATAATAATTCAGGTGGTGTCGCTTTACTTGCCTCATCAGTTATTACTGTATCAAATTCAATAGGTTTAATTACCTCTAATAAATTTGTTCCTTTATACCAACCGTTAAAACCTATATGTTTTTTAATTAGATTTTTAGCTCGTTTATATAATTGACCAATTTCTAATTCGCCTTCATAATCGTTGAAAATTCGTTGATAATCAGCACCGAAATTTGGACTTCCTGCTGAACTACTTGTGCTACCAACAACATTTGCATATTTAAAGTATTTATCTTTAAATAAGGTTTTCATTTCTTTATCAGGTTGAGCCATTTCAAAAGCCCAATCTTTCATAATGTCACTATATTTTGGATTAGATTGTTGAGAATTGTTCGCAATTCTTCGCATCCATAATTGTACAGAATTATTGTAAAAATCTTCTTCAACTATTTCAACATCATCTTCCTCTAAAACTTCATTTTCATAATTATCATCAGTTTCAAATTTTTCGTCAACCCATTTCATTATGCGTTCAAACGCATACTTTTTTCCTTCTTCCTCAAACTTACTAGCTCTTCCAAAACGTATTGGTTTTACTAGTGTATGATTTTTATTTAGTAATTTTTCTAATGCGTTATCTACAGCAAGATTTGTTTCAGAAGTTAAAAGAATTTTTTGTTCTTGGTTAACTCTTACCATTTGCCAAATCATTTCTGCGATAACAGTTGTTTTACCAGTTCCTGGTGGACCTTGAAGTAATGCTAAATCTGTACAATTTAAAGCAGATAGAACAGCTTTTCTTTGAGAATCGTTTAAGATTAGTAATTCGTGTCTTTTTAATTCATTCCATTCTTCCTCATCTTTTGAGAGGTTTTTATATATTTCCTCTGCTTTTGAACTATCAAAAATGAAATCTTTGATTTTTTCGTTTACAGGTTTTAGGTCTAATCCTTCTTTTGGATTAGTAATTTTATTCATTGCTTCATTTAGCCAAGATATTTTTGCTTGGTCTCCTCTTAAATTTGGTGTTACAAATTTAATTTTAGGTTCTTCTTCAATGAACTTGAAAAATTTATCTGTTTGACGTTTATCACCTGACCATTTATAAGGTAAGTTGAAAACATAATAATTATAGTCGGAATTTCTACCATTTAAATTTCCAATTACAACCTGTCTTTTTTTGTATTCAAATTTATCACCTCTATCAATGTAGAATTCTGAACGAGCTATCTGTCTTGTTTTATCCAAAAACTCTTCTTTTTTAGATTTTTTAGCTATGATGTCAATTTTTACTTTGAATTTAAAATCGTCATTTAATGGCGAGAGCATAATATTAAATCTATTTAAAGATTTTATTTTCTCGTATTTTGATTTTAAATCTGAATAATCGACAAATTCAAAAGCAAGAGTTTGTTGTGATTCACTAACATTTGTGTCAAAATCGAATGAATAAAATTCTCGTTTTATTTCAGTCCAAAAAGTGTTTTTAAATGATGAGTTTTCAAACTTTATTGGTTCGTTAACTCTAGATTGGTCGAATTGTAAATACACTTTTGACTTAACTTTATCTTTTCCAAAAATGGTGATTAATTCTTGGTACATTTTTTTTAGACTATCAAATTCATTATGTTTTCTTGAGAAAACATTGTGCCTTAATCGTCTCAATAAATGGTCGCTAATATTTAAGTTCTTATCTAATTTTATATTGCAATGCCAATCAATTTCGAATTCTGCTCCGTAACTCTTGAAGTAAAATTGCTCTAAAAACATTTTATCTACAACCTCTTGCTTTTGAGATAAATTATTTATGTAAACATTAATTGTATCGCTATTATTTGAAACTATAAAACGATTGTTAAATGTTTTACTAATTTTATTTGATATAGAAAAAGGTGTGATTTTAAGAACACAAGCAATTTGTTTATTCCTTTCGAGTATGGTTGTAAAATCTTTTTGTATAACTCTATCTAATACATCGTTAATATCTTTAAACCTCAAAAACAGACTTCCATCAGGATTTATTCGTTCCTTTAAATTGAAAGGTTCTTCTGAAATAATCTTTTCAATATTCTTAAATTCTGGATTTTCTTCTTGCTTTAACTTAACTCGAAATTGATAGAGTGATTCGTGAATATTTATCGGTTGGTCGTATTTGACTATTTCTAATGGTTGAGAATTTTTATTAAGAATGAGTTTTTGTGCTTCAATCCATTTATCCCAAATTTCTTGCTGATTTTCAATTTCTGATTTTGGCGAAATTTCAAGTTTGCATATTTTGTTATATAAATCTTCTAATTCTCTTTGAGAGCGATAAGGCTTTTTGAAGTCAATAAGTTTTACTATACAATTTTCAGTAATAGTATATTCATCTGAATTGAGTTGTTGAATTTCAGATATTACATTTTTCGATTTTTGATTTATTAATGTTTTGTAGTCGAAAGTTTGTTCTTGCCATTTTAATATAAACTCTATTTGCTTATTTTCAACTTGAAAAACTACTTTATGCTCGTCCTCATTTTTCTTTTGAAAGAAGCATTTTATTGATTTGTTTTCAATCCACCTTTTTAATTCTTCAAAACTTCCTTTATTTTGTTTGTCAAGAGTAGTTATTGCTTTATTCTCGAATCGTATTATTAGTTCTATAGGTTCGTCATCGAAAATATCTTCATTATTATGGTATGCCATTCATTCTCTTTTTATCAGTTCGGTTGTGCGTTGGCTTTTTTAGTTTAAATGTTCAATTTTAGCACGATTTTCGCATTACTTACAACCATATTGCAGTTTATTTTTTAATTTTTAAACAATGTAAAACTATTTTTTTGTGTTCAATTACGGAAATGTGTAATTGGATAAGAATTACTTATAAATGGTATAGAATTAGTTATGAATACCCTTTTCTTTTAGACTTTTAAAAGTTGGTTTGTCTGATGCTCTTGGATCTCCTTGCTGTGCAATTTTTCGTGTCCAAATAGCAGCTATACTATAGTGCCCAAATTCTTCAGTTACTTTACCGTAACACGCATACACACCAATACCTGTTATAGGATATTTATCTACTACTTTTGTAAAGTGTACAACATCAAAATAAGTACCTTCTTGGTCTATAAATGTACTAAAGCGCATATGTTTGTTGTGCTTAGTAGTATTAAAACGTGTGTTTACCAAAATGCCATACAACAAAACTTCTTTATGCACATAATTTTTCATTTCTGTTGCTTTTGTGTTGCTAAGTAGTTGTTCTGCTATCATATCAAAATAACTGTACAACGGAAACCCCAAAAGCTCCATTTGGTCATACGCATCTTCTAACCAAGAATGCTCTAATACTGGTAACTCAAAATTTCTGTGTTTAGGTTTAAATAAACTAGGATTTGTGTTTCTTTTCTTAGACTTATTTAATTTAAAAATTGCTTGCCAGTGCAATTGGTTTTTCTGTAGTTTGGTAAAGCTAAAAGCGCCTATTCTTATTAAAATAGACAACTGCTCTATGCTTATGGCAACACGATCTATAAAATCATCTAAAGAACTATAGTTACCATACAATTGTCGTTCTGTAAGTAAACGTTGTATTACTAATTTTTCTAAATTCTTTACATATCCAAAACCCAAGTAAATATCCTTGCCTTTAATTATATTATGGTTGTTGCTATTGTTAATACATGGTGGGTGTATACTAGCGCCACACATACGAGCTTCGTGTATGTAATGTTCTGCTGTATAAAAACCACCTCCGTTATTTAATACAGCTACCATAAACTCTAATGGGTAGTAACACTTTAAATACATACTCTGGTAACTTTCTACAGCATAGGATGCAGAATGACCCTTTGCAAAAGCATAGCCAGCAAAACTTGCTATTTGTTCCCAAACCTTTGTAGTTAATTGGTCTGTGTAGCCTTTTGCTTTACAGTTTGACTTAAACTTGTTTTCTACCCGTGTAAACTCTTCTCTAGATTTAAACTTACCGCTCATTCCTCTACGCAACACATCAGCTTCGCCTAAGTCTAAATCAGCAAACTGATTTGCAACTTTTAAAACATCTTCTTGATACACCATAATACCATAGGTTTCAGGCATTATTTCGGCTAGAATAGGATTCGCTTGTTTACGTCTTTTAGGATCTCGGTGTCTTCTAATATATTCATTTTTCATACCAGAACTAGATACTCCTGGTCTTATTACAGAACTTGCAGCAACCAAGCCTAAATAATCATTAACCCTAAGTTTACTCATTAAACCACGCATAGCAGGAGATTCTACATAATAAGCACCAGTTGCTTTACCTTGACTTAAAAGTTTGTTGATGTTTTTATCTACTTTAAATTTTTCAACCTGAGTAATATCTATGTCGCCTACTTCTGGTTTATTTTCTTTAATAATATCTAAGGCATCTTTAATTTTAGCCAAACCTCGTTGTCCTAAAATATCAAACTTAAAAACACCTACATCTTCAGCTATATTCATATCAAACTGTACTGTAGGGAAACCTTTAGGTGGTAGGTCTGTTGCAGAATAATAATGTATTGGTTTTTCTAGTATTAATATACCAGCAGAATGTACACTAATGTAATTTGGAAAACCTCTAATAAGTGCACTGTATTTTAAAACCAGTTTTCCCATTTCATCTATGTCATTCATAGAAAAATGACCTTTGCATAGTTTGTCTATTTCTTCTTTAGGTAAACCAAATACTTTACCTAATTCCCTAACAACAGCCCTGTATTTAAAAGTATTATAGGTTGCTAATAACGCTGTATTTTTAAATCGATTAAAAATATACGTAGTTACGTCATCTCTGTCTTTCCAACTAAAATCAATATCAAAATCTGGAGGCGAAGCACGGTAAGGATTGATGAAGCGCTCAAAATATAAATCTAACTCTATAGGATCTACATCTGTAATTCCTATTATATAAGCAACAATACTATTTGCACCACTACCACGACCAACGTGTAAATAACCCTTAGAATTGGCATAGCTTACTATTTCGTGATTAATTAAGAAATAGGAAACAAAATCCATTTCTTTAATTGTTTTAAGCTCCACCTCTAAACGTTTTGTAACGGCATTAGTTATAGTAGAATATCGTTTTGGTAATCCAATACTACAAAGCTCATTTAGATATTCAAAATCAGCTTCTTTGGACTCTCCAAATACTTGTTGATTCTGTGAGACTCTATTTTCTCCAAAACCAAAACTTATAGAACAAGTAGACAACAGCTTTTTAGTATTTTCTATAATAAATGGGAAATCACCATAGGTTTTTAGCAACTCATTTATAGGTAACATTTTTTCTGACGGACTACCTTCTTCTGTTTTTTGAAGTTTACTTAGTAAGGTGTTGTTTGCTATTGCTCTTAACAAGCGGTGCGCATTAAAATCTCTTTTATTTCTAAACGTTACAGGTTGTTGAACTACCAATTTCTCTTCATACATTTTATATTTAGAAAATGGCAATCGTTTTAAGTTTTCTATAGAAATGCCTATGTATTCATTAGGTCTAAATTCTATTTTCTCTAATTGTAAAACCTTTTCAAAAGGATAAATAAAAAATGCATTTGCTAGCTCTGGTGCTTCTTTAGGTAAAGGTTGTGATTTATGAGAGTACAGTGATAAAAAATCATTTAATTCTTTAAATCCTTCATTATTTATAGCTAAGCCTACATACAATTGTTCTGCTCCGTTTCTAAAATCAATACCAACAATTGGTTTTATTCCATATTCCTTAGATTTACGAATAAAGTTTAAACAAGCAGATGTATTATTGATATCTGTTAGCGCCAAACAAGACACGCCAAAACCTTTAGCCATTTCCAAAAGGTCTATTTCTGAAAATGTACCAAAACGCAAAGAATAATATGTGTGACAATTTAAATACATTATTGTTTTCTATGAGCTAAAACAATTGGTGGTTCTCCACTAAATGGATTATGAAAACGACCTATAGTTTTTGCGCCCATAGATGTTGCTCTCATAATACTTTTTTCTCCATACTTTTGACGTATATGATCCATAGCATCATATAGATTTAGCATTTCTTCAGTGTCATCAAATAGGTTTATTTGATAATTGCCAGTTACTATGTCTGTATATTTTACGCCAACCAAGCGTATTAACAAACGTCTATCATATAAACGCTCAAATAACTCTAATATCTTAGGTATTAAAATATGATCTGCACTCGTATAAGGTATTTTTATTTGTTTTGAATAGGTTTGATAATCCGAATACCGAAGTCGAACAGAAATGCAAGCAGTTAATTTATCAGCTCTACGTAATTGATAAGCTAAATTTTCTGCCATTGCGGTTAATGTGGTTCGTAACTGAACCATATTTGTTGTGTCTTTAGAAAATGTGCGCTCTGTAGAGATAGATTTACGCTCGTGAAACGGAATTAAAGGAGGTCTATCTATTCCGTTAGCTCGTTTCCATATCACTTCACCTTTTACACCTAAAGCACTAACCAACATTTCTACAGGCATTTCTTGTACTATTTGCACTGTTGTAATCCCTAAATTACGCAGTGTTTGGTAGGTTTTTGTACCTACAGAAGGTATTTTCTGAATTGATAACGGTGCTAAAAATTGCTTTTCTAAACCATTGTCTACTCGCATTTGATTATTGGGTTTAGCCTCACCAGTAGCAACTTTAGAAACAATTTTATTTGATGATAAACCAAAAGATATGGGCAAACCTGTTTCTTTAATTATAGTATTGCGTAATTCTGTGGCAAATTTATACGTACCAAAAAACTTATCCATACCTGTTAAATCTGCATAGAACTCATCTATACTAGCTTTTTCAAACAAGGGTACACGTTCTTTTATAATTTGGGTAACAGTTTGCGAGTGCTTTGTGTAAATACTAGAATCTCCTCTAATTACTGTAGCTTCTGGGCAAAGCTGTTTTGCTAATTTCATAGCCATACCAGAGTGTACTCCAAACCTTCTAGTCTCATAACTACAGGCAGCAACAACACCTCTGTCTCCCGTGCCTCCAACTAAAAGAGGTCGCTTTACTAACGTTGAGTCAATTAAGCGTTCGCAAGACACAAAAAAAGTATCTAAATCTAAATGTAATATTGATTCTGGCTTCATATATTGGATATAATCCAATTGTAAAACTGGATATTTTCCAAAACTACACATTAAAGCAAATCAAAACTCATTTTTAACATTGTTGTTATTAACAATGGTAATTTTTAGTAAATTGTAGTAAACGGAATTAATTATGTGTTACGGAATTAGAGTAGTGTATTAAAAAAAGATGTATTCTCCTTGTTGATCTTTTTTTAATTATCTGGATTAGCAACAACAAATTATATTAGTGTTGCTTAATGTAATTTTCCTAATGTATCTAGTTGGGGAGCTGTATATGCCGTTGCAACAACACTTTTTTGGTTGTTGTTAAAAGTGTTATTAGAAAAAAAGAGTTTCGTTAATAGTAAGCACTACGTATTATGACTTTCTAGTCTTATTAAAATAATTGGTAATTAAATAGGCAATCCCGTCATCCTCGGTAAAGTCAAATAATTGTTTCTTCTTATGTGTAAGATTGTTTTTGATTTTATCAATTTTAGTTGTTGTTATTTCTGCTTTTGGGTTTTGAATCTCTCTTTCTATTATACGATAAGGGTATTCAATATCCATCATTTTTTCATAGATAGTCAACGTTTGGTAACTAGTGTTTTTTAGTTTTTTAAATTGAATGTATTTGTATTTTTTTTGATTGTATACGAGTTTGAAAAAGGGACTAGTTGTGCTAAATATATTGTAGATTTCCTGTAGTGCTTTATGTATTGCAACGGAAAAGATAAAGTCCTTTATGTTGTTGTTTGTTGTTGCAAAATATTCTTGTATTTCATTTTCTAAAATACATTTAATTTCTTCCAATTCAGTTTCCATTTCATAATACTGAGCCTTTTTACTAAAAAGCTCAAAAGGCTCAGTATATTTTGTGTCAAGTATATTAGTATAGTTTTCTTGAGTATATACATACAACCATTTAGTTATTTGGTTTTTTATTGTTGCAAATGGTCTATTCTTGTTTTTGTTATCGATAAAAGCAAATCGTAAAAATCGTTCCGCTATACGATAGGTTTTTTCATAAGTGTATGTATATAGTTCGAAATTATCCATCTATTGAAAATAATTAGAATAGTCTTCAGGAAGTGCAGCATCAATATCTCGAAGATACAATTCTAATGCTTGCATAGTTGAATGTCCTGTTATTAATTGCATTTTACTTTTTATCATAGATGGTGTAGCATTTGGAACTTTGGCCATTTCCCTATATAATGTAGTGATGAAGGTATGTCTAAAACTGTATAAACCATAATCTGTACCAAGACCAAAATGATCCTTAACTTTTTTAAACTTTTTAGAGTAATGATTTCTTTTGTTGTCTTCTTTTGAATCCCATACACCACCAACAGAAGTACTTGTAAATAAAAAATCATCTTTTTTATAAATACTTAAATCAGGAAGTTCTTTTAATAAGATGTTTGGAATGATTTTAATTTTTACAGGCTGATTTTTAGCTCTAACGTACAATTTTTTATCTTTTACATCAATATCTCCTATTCGTAATCGGCATACCTCTATAGGTCGTAAAAAATTATAAGAAACAAATTGAATAAACAACAATAATGTTTTGTCATTTTCTTTTAGATACTCAAAAATTTCTTCTTGTTGACTTGGAGTGTATGTTTTGTTGCGTTCTGGTTTAGAGTTTAATTTTGATATTTTTTGAAGAAAATTATCTGGAATTAGCTCATTTTCTTCAAATACCTGAAAAAATGAACGTAAATCTGTATGTGTATTATTTCGGTTACGTGCACTTGTTCTTATAAGTACATCATTTAAGTATCGCATTACAATCTTTTTGGTAATAATACTTATAGGTTGATCAGGGGTTATTTGTTGTGATACAAGCCATCGTTCAAATTGTCCTATTTTACTCTTAAACTTACTAAAAGAGTTTTCTTTCATAACACTTTGCTTCAATGGAAGAGCTAGTTCAAAAGCTTCTTTTATGCTTACAGTGTCTTTAGCAACAACAGTTGTAGTTTCTGTTGTTGGAATTATTTTAGTTGTTGGTGTAGTAGGAGGTAGATCAATTGTTTTTTCAGTTTCGATCTCTTTTTCTTTTAATTCTAAATATTGCTTAAGTGTTAAATTAGTTTTATAGGGGTCAAAACCTTCCTCTAATAAAATAACTAAGCTCTTAGCTAGAATATTAAGAATGTGCAATCTAGTTTTTTTGTCTTTATATCTATTTGCACCTGCTTTGATGTTTTGTTGACGAACTAACTTATTTGTTTTAGGATTTCTAAAAGAAAAATATACATACCAGTCTTTTTCTAAGGCTAGTTTTTTTTCTTGTTTTGAAAGGGAACTCCAAGCATTAATATCAATACCACCTGTGTAGATTTTTGGTTGTGAATATTTTAGCTTCATTGGCAAATCGTGTACTTTATCGTGTACTTTTTGTAAAAGTAAGAAAATAGAAGACATAAAAAAACGGATTGTGAGAACACAATCCGTTTAATTTATTAGCTTGAAGCTTTGTAGCGGGAACTGGACTCGAACCAGTGACCTTCGGGTTATGAGCCCGACGAGCTACCTACTGCTCTATCCCGCGATTTGCGTTTCCAAAATAAACAACTTAGCTTTTAACTTTCAGATCATAACTGCTGACCGTTATATTTCGGACTGCAAATATACGCCCTTTTTTAGAACTGGCAAATTAAAATCAAAATAATTCTAAAAAATATTTATTCCCCATTTTTTTAAGCAGTTTTTTACTGCTTAAAAAAACTGCTATTCTATAAAATCTTACTATTTTGTAAAGATTTTTAAAACCTTTACTAAACCTATTTTTTATGGATAATTACGGCTGGCTATCAATATTACCTCCTATAATTGCAATTGTACTAGCGCTACGTACCAAACAAGTTTACATAGCATTGCTATTTGGTATTTGGTTTTCTTGGGTAATTATAAACGATTGGAACTTTTTAACAGGTACATTAAGTGCTATAGAAGGTATGGTAAACGTATTTAAGTCAGAAGGGAATACAAGAACCATAATGTTTAGTGCTTTAGTTGGTGCATTGCTACTGTTTATTCAGTATTCCAAAGGTGTAGAAGGTTTTATTAATCAGCTTAATAAAGTAATTGCTTTTTTTGAGAAAAAACAAAAAGGCTACAGTAGGGTAATTGTACAGTTATTAGCATTATTAACGGGTATTTTGTTGTTTGTAGAAACTAGTATTAGTTCTTTAACGGTTGGTACGTTGTACAGACCAGTTTTTGATAAACTAAAAATACCAAGAGAAAAACTAGCTTATATAGCAGATTCTAGCTCTGCACCATCATCTATATTAATTCCTTTTAATGCTTGGGGAGCTTTTATTATGGGCTTGTTGGTTACACAAGGGTTAGAAAATCCGTTTGGATTAATGCTTTCATCTATAGTGTATAATTTTTATCCAATTTTAGCCATTGCAATAGTGGTAATTGTAATTGTGTCTAAAAAAGATATTGGCCCTATGGCCAAAGCAGAAAAAAGAACACGAGAAACAGGTAAACTTTTAAACGACAATTCTAAACCTATGCTATCTAGTGAGGTTACTTCTTTAGCTCCAAAAGAGGGTATTAAAGCAAAGGCGTATAATATGATTATTCCTTTGGCTACAATGGTGTTTATGATGCCAATAAACTTGGTGTACACAGGTTGGGGTAATGTTACAGATGCTGTATCAACATCAGACCATATATTTAAAGCAATTGGTCAAGGTTCTGGGTCTTCTTCTGTATTATACGCTGTATTAACCGCTATTTTGGTGGCAATGGTGTTGTACAGGTCTCAAAAAATAATGAAAACCAAAGAAATGATAGATTTGGTTTTAAAAGGAATTAGTGAGCTTATGCCACTTGCACTGTTAATGTTGTTGGCATTTGCAATTGGTGATGCTTGTAATGAGTTGGGTACAGGTAAATTTGTAGCAGAATGGTCTAAAGATTGGTTGTCACCAGAATTTTTACCAGCCATAATATTTATAATTAGTTCTTTTATAGCATTTTCTACAGGTACATCTTGGGGAACATTTGCAATTATGATGGCTATAGCAATACCAATGGCAGAAGTGCACCAAGCGCCAATAACGCTTGTAATTGCAGCAACTTTGGGTGGTGGTATTTTTGGCGATCATTGTTCGCCTATATCAGACACCTCAATAATATCGTCAATGTCTTCTGCTAGTGACCATATAGATCACGTAAATACACAGTTGCCATATGCGCTAATTGGTGGTGTTATTACAATTATATTATACTTAATTTTAGGGTTTGCATTATAGTAAAGACATACAATAGTGTACCTTTGCATTTTAAATGATAAAATAGTAAAATGACTCATAAAGCCGGATTTGTAAATATTATAGGAAACCCAAATGTGGGTAAATCTACTTTAATGAATGCCTTTGTGGGCGAAAAATTATCTATAATTACCTCTAAAGCACAAACTACAAGACACCGTATTTTGGGTATTGTTAATGGTGATGATTTTCAGGTAATACTTTCTGATACACCAGGTATTATAAAACCAGCATACGAACTACAAAGTTCTATGATGGATTTTGTTAAGACTGCTTTTGAAGATGCTGATATCCTTATCTATATGGTAGAAATAGGAGAAAGAGCATTAAAAGATGAAGCATTCTTTAATAAGTTAAAGAATACAAAAATTCCGGTACTATTATTATTAAATAAGATTGATGCCTCTGAACAAGAAAAATTAGAGGAGCAAGTACAATACTGGCAAGAGCAATTGCCAACCGCAGAAATACACCCAATCTCTGCATTAATGAACTTTAATGTAAAAGAAGTTTTTCTTAGAATTATAGAGTTGCTTCCAGCATCTCATCCATATTACCCTAAAGACCAGTTAACAGATAAGCCAGAACGTTTTTTTGTAAACGAGACTATTAGAGAAAAAATACTTCAGTTTTATAAAAAAGAAGTTCCTTACGCAGTAGAAATAGATACCGAAGAATTTTTTGAAGACGAGGAAATTATTAGAATGCGTGCCGTAATTATGGTAGAAAGAGACTCGCAAAAAGGTATTATTATTGGTCATAAAGGTTCTGCTTTAAAAAGAGTAGGTGTAGAGGCACGTAAAGACTTAGAAAAGTTTTTTGACAAGCAAGTACATTTAGAGCTTTACGTTAAAGTAAATAAAAACTGGCGTAGTAATGCCAACCAGTTAAAACGCTTTGGTTACAATAAAGGCTAAAAGCTAACCTTTCTTTGTTTTTAAGTTTACAATAAAGTTATATTACATCATCATTTTTGGGAGAACTATATAATCAACCTGAAAATGAAAAAATATGTATTAAGTGCAGCATTATTTGTTGCGCTATTTGTTTCTTGTGATAAAGACGACAACAGTGGTGGTGAAACTCCAATAGACACATCTGCTTTAACCTTTAACAGAATTGGCCGTTTTACTAACGGTATCGGAGATGAAGGCTTTGCAGAAATTAGTACTTATGACAAGGCTTCTAAAAAGCTATTTGTGGTAAACCCTAATGATAACGAAGTTTCGGTTTGGGATTTATCTTCACCAGAATCACCATTAAAATTAACTTCTATTACTTTAAATGGCACACCTAATAGTGTAGCTACTTATAACGGCTTGTTGGCTGTTGCTGTAGAAAACGCAAATAAACAAGCAAACGGACAAATTTTAACCTATAATACAGATACACAAGTTTTAGAGCAATCTTATGCTGCTGGTGCTTTGCCAGATATGGTAACTTTTAGTCCAGATGGTAAATACATTATTTCTGCTAATGAAGGTGAACCAAATGATGATTACACTATAGATCCAGAGGGTTCTATAACTGTAATAGATTTAACAAAAAAAGAAGTTGTACAGTTAAGCTTTGCAGGTTTTAATGGTCAGGATATAGACAATAATTTTAGAGTATTTGGTCCTGGTGCAACTGTTGCACAAGATATAGAACCAGAGTATGTAGCAGTTTCTAAAGATAGCAGGTTTGCTTATGTTTCTTTACAAGAGAACAACGGTATGGCTGTAGTTAACTTAAACTCTAAAAGTATTACTCAGGTTTTTGGTTTAGGTGTTAAAGACCATATGCTAACAGATAATATGTTAGATGCTAGTAATAAAGATGATATTGTTGGTAATTTTAAAAACTGGCCAGTAAAAGGTTTTTATATGCCAGATGCTATAACGTATGCATCTATAAATGGAACAGGTTATATTATTTCTGCAAACGAGGGCGACTCTAGAGATTATGATGGCTATTCTGAAGAAGAACGTGTTAAAGATGTAACATTAGATCCTGCAATTTTTCCTAATGCTGCAGACCTTCAATTAAATGAAAATTTAGGACGACTTAAAATTACTACAGCAAATGGCGATATAGATAATGATGGTGATTTTGAGGAGCTGTATTCATACGGAGCAAGATCTTTTACAATTTGGAATACAGACGGCTCTTTAGTTTTTGATAGTGGTGACGCCATAGGAAGAAAAACACTAGAAGTTAATCCGGCTTATTTTAATGCAGATGAAGGAGAAGCAGATGGTAGAAGTGATGATAAAGGAGCAGAGCCAGAGTCCGTAGCAACTTTAAAAATAGGAGAGTCTACGTTGTTGTTCGTTGGCTTAGAACGCACAGGTGGTGTGTTGGTTTACGATATTAGTAATCCTGCTGCACCAGAGTACATACATTGGATTTTTAGTGCGCAAGATGTTGCACCAGAAGGATTATTAACTGTATCTGCAGAAGATAGTCCTACAGGAGAAAACTTAGTTATTATTACTAATGAAGTCTCTAATACTGTTTCTATTTACGAGATTAAATAAATTTTAAACATAGTATATAATCCTTAATTTCTATTTAAAGTAGATTTTAAGGATTTTTTGTTTTATTGTGTTAGTTTACTGTAAGTTACTAGTACCTTTGCAATTAAGTAAAATGATTGCAGTTGTTTAACGAGCAAATGTGGTAAGTCTCTTTTTTACGCAGAACACTCATTAATGGTTTGTTTCATAAACAAATAAAGATCATTCATTTGTGGTTTGCCTTTTTGTTTTCCAATTCTTCCAAAAGCATATAAAGACGCCCATATTAGTGTCATAAAAAGCATAAAAGAAAGTTGTAAAAAATAAGGCCTGTGTAAAGACCAGTTTGTATATCCCCAAATAGCAAAAACAATAAATGTTATTGCTATTGCAAAATGGATAAACATAAAAAAGGTCCAAAGTGATGGGTTGGGACCAAAGACACCGTATAATTTACAAGAATTAGAATCTATAGTATCTAGTTCTAAATGAAGTTGAGGAGACCAAAAATGAACATCTTTTGGTTTAATTTTCAAGAATATATGGTCGTCTAGTCGTTTGCAGGTGATAGAACTGCTGTTGGCTTTTTCAAATTGGTCAAGAATTATATTGCTTGGTTGGTCTAATTTTATCTGAAACCTAGGCCTTAAAACTATATCGTTAGGTAATGTTTTCATTATGTAAATAGATAGTAAACAAAAAGATACTGTTTTTCTTCAGATATTAATAGTACTTTTGCAAAAAAATAAAAGAATGAGTGCTATTGTTGCCATAGTAGGAAGACCAAATGTAGGGAAGTCTACTTTTTTTAATAGATTAATTCAACGTAGAGAAGCTATTGTAGACGCCGTTAGTGGTGTTACAAGAGATCGTCACTACGGAAAAAGTGATTGGAATGGTGTTGAGTTCTCTTTAATAGATACTGGAGGCTACGTATTAGGGAGCGATGATGTTTTTGAAGCAGAGATAGATAAGCAGGTAGAACTTGCTATAGACGAAGCAGATGCAATTATCTTTATGGTAGACGTAGAGTCTGGTGTAACTGGTATGGATGAAGATGTTGCTAAGTTGTTACGTAGAGTAGACAAACCAATTTTCTTAGTAATAAATAAAGTAGATAATGCTAAAAGAGCAGAAGATGCTGTAGAGTTTTATTCACTAGGTTTAGGAGAGTACTTTACTATTGCCAGTATAAATGGTAGTGGTACAGGAGATTTATTAGATGCTGTTGTTAAAGTGCTTCCAGAGAAAGAAATGGAACATGATGATTTGCCTAGGTTTGCTGTAGTTGGTAGACCAAATGCTGGTAAATCTTCATTTATAAATGCTTTAATTGGCGAAGAAAGATATATTGTAACAGATGTTGCAGGTACTACTAGAGATAGTATAGATACCAAATACAATAGATTTGGATTTGAGTTTAACTTGGTAGATACTGCAGGTATACGTAGAAAAGCTAAGGTAAAAGAAGATTTAGAATTTTACTCTGTAATGCGTTCTGTTAGAGCAATAGAACACGCAGATGTTTGTATTTTAATGTTAGATGCTACTCGTGGTTTTGATGGGCAGGTAGAAAACATTTTCTGGTTAGCACAACGTAATAATAAAGGTGTAGTTATATTAGTAAACAAGTGGGATTTGGTAGAGGATAAAGAAACCAATACTATTAAAAATTATACTACTCGTATTAAACAAGCTATAGAACCTTTTACAGATGTGCCAATTATTTTTGTATCGGTACTTACTAAACAACGTATTTTTAAAGCCATAGAAACTGCTGTTGAAGTTTACAATAACAGAGCTAGAAAAGTACAAACACGTAAGTTTAATGACGTAATGTTACCTATTATAGAGAATAATCCGCCACCAGCGTATAAAGGTAAATATGTAAAAATTAAATTTTGTACACAATTACCAACACCTTATCCGCAATTTGCGTTTTTCTGTAATTTACCACAATATGTGCGTGATCCTTATAAACGTTTCTTAGAAAATAAATTAAGAGAGAACTTTAATTTTGAAGGAGTTCCTATCTCTGTATTTATGCGTAAGAAGTAATTTTTATATACTTTAAATATCATTTAGTTGTTAGTGCTTTATCCTTTAAAGGTAGATGCTCTAACAACTAAATTTGTTTTTATCTCTATTGTTTTTGTAACCAAATCCTCAATGGGGTTTTGTATTTCTTTAATTAAGTAAGTTGTTGCGGTTCTGCCTAAGCGTTCTCCCGGCTGGTCTACAGTTGTTAAGCTAGGTGTTATAATTGTAGCGCTGGCAGAGTTACTAAAGCCTACCACAGCTATTTCTTCTGGTATTTTTATAGAAAATTTGTTTAAGGTTTGTATAGCGCCAATTGCTGCATTATCTGTAATTGCAAAAATGGCATCTGGCCTTTTTTTCATACTAAGTAAAACGTTGGTTAATCTTTTTCCGTTGATAAGAGAAATATCTTCCGTACTTAAAATTAATTTTTCTTTAAGCGGTATGTTATTCGCTTCTAAAGCTCGTTTGTAACCCGCAAATCTTTTTTCGGAGTTATAAGAGTTTTCGGTTTCCTTTAAAATAGCAATTCTTTCTTTACCTAAACCTATTAGATGTTGTACTGCATTGTAGGCAGCTTCTTCTTCATCTATTACAATTTGTGTACAGGGTATTTTGTCAGATACTTTATCAAATAAAACTAAAGGTACGCGCTGTAACATACTTAGAATTTTATTTACCGAAGATGTTTTTTTTGCCAAAGACATTAAAATACCATCTGCTCCAAACTGTATCATAGTTTGCAACATTTCTACTTGTTTTGTTTCATCGTTTTTAGACTCAGAAATAATTACTCTATAACCAGACAATTCAGCTTCATCCAAAATGCCTTTTAAAATAGTAGTTGTGTAAATATGACTAACATTTGGTACAATTACGCCAAGTATATTCGTTTTCTTGGTTCTAAATCCTTTTGCAAAAAGATTAGGAACGTAGTTTAATTCGTTGGCTAATCTCTTAACTCTATCTACTGTAATAGGACTTATGTCTGGATGATCATTTAAAGCTCTAGAAACTGTTGATACAGAAATGTTTAACTTTTTAGAGAGCTCTTTTAGGGTTACAGTGTGGTTCTTAGCCATTTTAAGATGCTTTTTGTAGATCAATATACATAAAAATATCTAATTGCAAACGTTCCCGCAAACGTTTGCATAGTTTTTTGGCAATAAAAACATTAAATAATTACGGTAATCATTATAAATTTATATAATAATTACAAATTACGTAATAGCAACCAACAAACTTAATATTAATAAAAATCAAGAAAATGAAAAACTTAATTTTTGCAATTGCATTAGTTTTTAGCGCTACTGGAGTATTTGGGCAAACCGATATTTCTGGTACAGTTAAAGATACGGACGGAGTTCCAGTAGATGGTGCCAATATTATTATAAAGGGCACAACAGAAGGTACAACATCAGATTTTGATGGTAATTATACATTGTCAACTAATTTAAGTGGATCTCAAGTTGTTAGAGTATCATATATAGGATACACTGCAGTAGAAAAAACAATAAACTTATCTGGTGGCAAAGCGGTTTTAAATATTGTTTTAAGCACAGATGGTCAGCAGTTAGATGAGGTTTTGTTAACAGCAACATCAACTAGAAGGTCTCAGAAAGAAACACCTTTATCTGTTACTTCTTTAGGTGCAAAACAGTTGGCAAAAGTAAATACAAGTAGCCAGGCAGATGTTTTGCGTAGTGTGCCAGGTATTACCGCAGAAGGTGGTGGTGGTGAGGTAGCATCTAATATTTTTGTAAGAGGTTTGCCTTCTGGCGGACAATATCAATTTAACCCATTACAAATAGATGGTATGCCAGTGTTAAGTACATTTGGTTTAAACTCATCTGCACATGATGTATATTTTAGAAATGATATTGGTATAAAGAGTTTAGAGTTTGTACGTGGTGGTTCTTCTATATTATATGGTGTAGGTTCTGTTGCTGGTATTATTAATTATACCAGTATTACAGGTACAGTAGACCAAAAAACAACATTAAGAACAGAGGTTGGTAGCAATTCTAGATACAAAGCAGATTTTGTTACAAGTGGTCCTTTAGGAGGCGAAGATTCTAATACGTTTTATGCGCTTTCTGGTTTTTATAGATATGATGAGGGGCCAATTATTACAGGTTTACCAACAGAAGGTTTTCAGTTAAGAGGTAATATTAAGCATGTAACAGAAAAAGGATCATTTACACTTTCTGGTCAGTATATAGACGATCAAGTACAATTTTTCTTGCCTTACCCTTTAGAAGGTGGTTCTAGAAAAAGACCAACAGGGAATAATGGTGAAGAGATATTTACATTACAAACAGCAGCTGCACAAGATATATCTTACCAAACTCCAAACGGAGTATATACTTCTCCTATAGAAGATGGTGTGTCTACTAAAGGATCTTACATTATGGCCGATTTTAAACATAGGTTTGATGATGATTTTAAATTAGATGCAAAATTACGTTACTCTAAATACGAGCATCAATTTAATTTATTTTTAGATGGAAGTGGAGTAGGCGGAGCAAAAGTAGTAGAAACACAACAAGAGTACTTAGATGCAAGAGGTTTAGCAAGTGGAGATTTTACATACTTAAACGGGCAACCTTTAGCAGCAGATGCATTACTTTTTGAAAACAGAATTTTAGACAGAGATAGACCGTTAAAAGAATTAATGGCAGATATTAAATTAACAAAATCTGTAGGGGTGCACAACCTTACTTTAGGTACTTTTTTATCTAGATCAGAAGCCGGAGATTTTAATGTAATTACTAGATATTTAGGAGAATACAATAATAGACCTAGTTTAGTAAATGTTTCAGATTATAGTGTAAATGGAGTTACAAACAGAGGTTTAGCTTATACAAACAGAAATATTTCTAGTAATAAAGTAGCTGTTTTTCTTGCAGACGAAATTAAATTAGATCGTTGGAATTTAGATTTTGGTGTACGTTACGAAAGAGCATCAGGAGATATAGAAAATGAAGGAACAGATTCTTACTTAGTTGATAATACAGGTATAGCAGGTTTAGATAATGTAGCTTGGGGTAATGGTAGCTACACAAGAGGTCACGTTTATGCAGATGATTTTGCAGTAGCAGTAGCTGCCTTGTATAAAGTAAATGATGATTTAAGTGTGTATGGTAACTTCTCTAGAGGATATTTTTTCCCAGAATTAAGAGGTACAAAGTTTGATGATTTTGGAAATCCATCTTCTTATGATACAGAAGAAATTCTTCAAGGAGAATTAGGTGTTAAGTATGGTATTCCTGGTTTTTCTGCAACAGCGGCATTGTATAATGTAGGCTTAAAAGATAGAAGATCTGTAAGCTTTATAAATGCACCAGGAGGTGGTTTTATAGAAGATGTAGATAAGCAAGATACTAATACGTACGGTATAGAAGGTACTTGGAACTGGGGATTTGCAGATAATTTTGCCTTTACAGGGTCTTTTACATATCAAAATCACGAAATAACAAAGTCAGAGAACGACCCAACTATAGAAGGTAACGAACTAAGAAGACAGCCAAAAGTAATAAGCGCTTTAGGTATTAGTTTTGATGATTCTAAGCTAGATGCTAATTTTGATTACAACTACACAGGTAAAAAATTCTCTAACGAAACAAATACAATAGAGTTAGATGCTATAGGTATAGCAAATTTTAATTTAGGATATACTTTTAGTTTAAGTGAAGACGGAGAAACATTAAGAATAGGTACACAAGTATTTAATCTTTTTAATTCTGACGGAATTACAGAAGGTTCTCCAAGGTTGGGTAACAACCAAACAGATGAAGAGTTCTTTGTTGGTCGTCCTGTATTGCCAACAAGAGTGTTCTTTAACGCAACATTCAATTTTTAAGTTAGTAGTTTTTTTGTTTATAATTATTACAAACACATTAGCGGAGGTTAGTGCCGCTAATGTGTTTAATACAACAGTTTTATGAAAGAGAAGTTAATATCACAAGCCATTAGAGTATTAGAAGATAATTTCCAAGAAGGAGGTTTTACTATACCATGTAAAGGATTGTATCCTTTTCAATGGAAATGGGATAGTGGTTTTATAGCTATAGGGCAGGCATATTATGATGCCTCAAAAGCAAAACAAGAAATAGCAACATTGCTAGATGCGCAATGGGATAATGGTTTTATACCACATATTGTTTTTCATAACGAAAGCGATACCTATTTTCCAGGAGCAGATGTACATAGGTCAGATTTAAGTCCGGTTGCATCTAAAAAATATAAATCTACAGGGATGACACAGCCACCTGTAACAGGTTTTGTGTTAGAAGAAATGTATAGAATTGCAGATGATAAAGAAGATATGTTTGCATTTATAAAAACCCAAATAGATAAGGTTTATGACAATCATAACTATTTTTATAAGAATAGAGATGTAAATGATGAAGGTTTAGTGTTTATATACCATAACTGGGAATCTGGCACAGATAATTCACCTATTTGGGACGATATCTGGACAACAATGAATCCGCCAGAATATACTTTTGAACGTAGAGATACAACTCACGTAGACGCTTCTCAGAGACCTAGCAAAAGAGAATACGATCATTACCTGTATATTATAGAGATAGCTAAGGAGAACAATTATAACGATGCTAAAATAGCAGAGTTATCTCCTTTTTTAGTTATAGATCCCTTGTTTAATGCAATGTTAATTAAATCTAACCAAGCTTTAATTAATTTATATATCCGTATTGGTGGTAACGAGGATAAAATTGCGCAATTAAAAAAATGGCAAGCAAAAAGTATAGAGGGCTTTAATTCTAAATTGTGGGATGATAAGCTGGGAGCTTACGTCCATTACGATTTAAGAAAAGATGCACCTATTAGTTTTGTAACCTCTTCTTCTTTTGCGCCTTTGTATGCAAACATACCTAGTCAAGAAAGAGCAGATGCTTTAGTGCACACAATGATGACCAAGTTTGGAGGAGAAGATAAGTACTTATGTGCTTCTTTTGACCCAGAAAGTGATCGTTTTGATCCTAAAAAATATTGGAGAGGACCAGTTTGGATTAATATGAATTGGATATTGTTCTACGGATTAAAAAATTATGGGTACACAGATATTGCAAATCGTGTTAAAGAAGATTCTATAGAACTTATAGAGAAATACGGTTTTTATGAGTACTTTAATTGTAAAAAAGGAACAGAAAATGCTGGTTACGGAGGAGGAGATTTCTCATGGAGTGCGGCATTACTTATAGATTTACTAAATAACTAAACCAAATATAATGAACTATATAGACTATATAATTGTTGGGCTTTACCTTTTTGGTTTCTTGGCGATGGGCTATTTTTTTAAGGAGAATAAAAATTCTAAAGATTATTTCTTAGGCGGAAAAAGCTTAGGGTGGTTTCCTTTAAGTCTGTCTACAATGGCTACACAATTATCGGCTATTAGTTTTATTTCTGCTCCTGCTTTTGTTGGTTTAAAACTAAATGGAGGGATGAAATGGCTTACGTTCGAGTTTGCTGTTCCGTTAGCTATGATTTTTATTATGGTTATTATAGTTCCGCCTTTGTTTAGGTCAGGAGTCGTTAGTATTTATGAGTTTGTAGAAAGACGTTTTCATTCTTCTACTCGTATGATTTTAAGTGTGGTGTTCTTAATTAGTAGAGCACTTGCAACTGGTGTTATGGTGTATACTATTTCTATAATATTACAGGCAGTTTTAGATATAGACTATGTGTACACGGTTTTAATTATAAGTGTAATAACCATTATATATTCTTGGCAAGGCGGTATGAAAGCTGTTGTCTGGGGAGATGCAATACAGATGATAATTTTATTTGTTGGCCTAATCGTTTGTTTATTTTACGGCTGGTCTTTATTAGATGCAACTCCAGGTGTTACAGAAAATTTTTCACCAGAAAGGTTACAAGTAATAGACTTTAATTGGGGCATAGGAGAAAATCAAGAATATGGGTTTTGGCCAATGCTAATCGGTGGTTTCTTTTTATATGTTTCTTATTATGGATGTGACCAAACCCAAGCACAACGTTTGTTATCTGCAAAAGATGAGGGTACAATACGTAAGCTGTTATTAGCTAACGGCTTATTGCGTTTTCCTGTGGTTCTTTTGTATTGTACAATTGGTTTGGTAATTGGTACACTGGTTATGAAAGCGCCAGATTTTTTAAATGACATTGCTGTAATGACGCAAAAGTATTTTCCAGAAGAATATGCTGCTACTGGCGCCAAAGCAGATTTAATGATTCCTATTTTTATTACCAAGTATTTACCCCATGGGTTAATTGGTTTATTAATGGTTGGTATACTATCTGCAGCAATGTCTACTTTAAGTTCTACTGTAAACTCTTTATCTGCGGTTACTGTTGAGGACTTTTTTAATAGAGGTGATAAAAAAATATCATCTAAAAAATATATGATAGTTTCTAAGGTCTCTGTAGTTTTTTGGGGGCTGGTATGTATGGCTAGCTCATTCTTATTTGGAGGTAGTAAAAGTGCCGTAATAGAAATTATTAATGCAATTGGTTCTGTTTTTTATGGACCAGTTTTGGTTACCTTTTTATTAGCAATGTTTTCTAAAAAGGTAAATTATAAAGGAATAAATGCAGGTATTTTAGTAGCAGTTTTGGTAAATTTAATTTTTTCTAAGACAATGCAAAATATGGTAGGCATAGATCTAGGGATACATATTTTTTGGATATGGTTAAACTTTACAGGTGTTCTTTTAACTTTAGGAGTTAGTTACCTTGTAAGTTATTTAACGGGTTGGCAAAAAGAAAAAACCAATGTTCTAACAAATGTGTTTCCAAAGAAGTCAGATTTTTTAATCAAAGAAGTATATATCTTATTAGGCTTCTTTATTATAATACTTATTATAAGTTTTCTAATCCCCCAAATATATAGCTAGGATGAATTATTTAGTTATTCCAGATAAGTTTAAAGGCTCATTAACGGCTAAAGAAGTAATACAGTCAATTACTAATGGCTTGGAACGAGCAGACAAATCTCCATCTATAGATACTGTAATAGCCTCCGACGGAGGAGACGGTTTCTTAGATGCGGTTGCAACAAATATTGTGGCAGAAGAAGTTATAGTGGAAACATTAGATCCTTTAGGAACTAAAATTTTTGCTAGTTATTTATTTAAAGAAGAAACAAAAACGGCATATGTAGAACTTGCAAAGGCTTCTGGGTTAGAGCTGTTAAAAGAAAAAGACCGCTGTGCAAAATCTACATCTACTTATGGTACAGGTATTTTAATTAAAAATGCTATTAAAAAAGGAGCAACTAAAATATACGTGGGTCTTGGTGGTAGTGCTACTAACGATGCTGGTATGGGTATAGCCGCTGCTTTAGGTTATTCTTTTTTAGATGAAGACGGAATAGTTTTAAACCCTATAGGAGATAATTTATCTAAAGTATTTAAAATTGAACGTAATGCTACTGCTTCAATTCTAAACCGAATACAATTTTTTGCTGTTAATGATGTAGATAATCCATTATTTGGACCTAATGGAGCTGCTTATGTTTATGCAAAACAAAAAGGAGCTTGTACAGAGGATATTGCAAAATTAGATAATGCTTTAGAGTATTTTAATTCTGTTATTAAACATAGTTTAGTCGTAGATAATTCTCTATTACCTGGGGCAGGTGCAGCAGGAGGTACTGCTTATGGTTTAAAAACTTTTTTTAATGCAGAGTTTATAAGCGGGGTTAATTTTTTATTAGAATTAGCACAGGTTTCAACAATCTTTAAAAACAAAAAGATAGACTATGTAATTACCGGAGAAGGTAAAATTGATAGTCAGACTAGTAACGGTAAATTGGTAAAAGGTATAGTAGACTTATCTAAACAGTTTAATGTACCTGTAGTTGCTGTTTGTGGTAAGTTAGATGCAAATAAGGCTGAATTACAAAAAATGGGACTAAAAAATGCTATAGAAATATACGATAAAAAAAAGAGTGTAGATTATAGTATGAGGAACGCAGCCAAGCTAGTAGAAAATATAATGTATCAGTTTTTCAAAAAAAAAACGAGCATAATGTTTAAAATAAAGTTAATGTAAGTTATTACGTTGTAATATTTAATAGTATTTAAGATTAATTGTTGGTTTTTTAAGATTTTATTAAGAAGTGTAACTTTTGATAAAATTACATTTGTTCAAAACAAACTAAGCCAATCTTAAATGAAGTATTTTTTAATGCTAGTATTAATGCTAACCACATTAACTAGTTTTTCTCAATCTAAACAGAAACAATTTAATGTTTCAGGAATTTTATTTACAGCAGATGATAATAAACCATTAGAATCTGCAACTGTTTATCTGCAAAGAGTAAAGGACAGTTCCTTGGTAACTTATACAATTACAGATCAAAAAGGTCAATTTACTTTAGAAGGTAAAACATATGACACTACTTTAAATATGTTTATATCTTATATAGGTTACAAAACCTATGCTAAGGTCATACCGGTAGATAGAAAAAAAGTTAACCTAGGACAAATAAATTTAGAGGTAGATGAAAACCTTTTAGATGAGGTAGTAGTAAAAGCAACTGCTCCAGTAACAATAAAAAAGGATACTTTAGAGTTTAACGTTAATTCTTTTAAGACAAAAAAGGATGCTAATGTAGAAGATTTACTTAAAAAACTACCAGGTGTAGAGGTAGATGAGTCTGGTAAAATTACTGTGAACGGTAATGATGTTAGTAATATTTTTGTAAACGGAAAACCTTTCTTTGGTGATGATCCAACAATAACTACACGTAACCTTACTAAAGATATTATAGAAAAGGTTCAAATTACAGATACTAAAACAAAATCAGAAGCTTTTACTGGAGAGGAATCAGAATCTGATAACAAGACAATAAACTTAACGATTAAAGAAGATAAAAATAAAGGTGTTTTTGGTAAAGCATCTGCAGGAGGTGGTACAGATGAGCGTTATGAGGCTGCTGCAATGGTAAATCTTTTTGATAACGACCAAAGATTAAGTGTTCTTTTTGGTGGTAATAATATTAATTCTGCTGGTTTTAGTTTTGGTGAGTTAGATAATATGTACAGTGTTGTTGGCGGCGGCAGCGGAAGAGGAATAACAACATCAAAAAATGCAGGACTAAACTACACGGATAAGTTAAGTGATAAAGTAGAATTGTCTTCAGATTATTTTTATAGTGATAGCCATTCGGAAAATAATAGCGCAAGCCAGCGAGAAAATATTTTACCAGATTCAAGATATTTTACAGATGCAAATTCTAATTCTGTTGCAGATAATTATAAACATGATGCTAACCTAGAATTAGAGATAGAATTAGATTCTACATTACGTATAGATATAGAACCATCTTTTACTCATAGCAGAAATACCAACTCGTATACAAGTCAAGAAGAATCTAGAGATGATGAGGATTTTGTAACCAACGAATCAGCTTCTAATTCTTTTTCAGAAGGAATCACTAATAATTTTAAAAACGATTTAGATATTACTAAAAAGTTAGGCTCCAAAGGTTCTTTTTTACGTGTAAGCATTACAAATAACATTAGTAAATCTACTTCGGAAAACTTTCTAGATTCGCAGACAGAAGTATATGGAGATAATCCAGAGTCTATTACAAGAAATCAGTTTACAGACGGAGAACAAAAATCGACAAGTTTAAATACTGGGCTTACTTATAGAATTCCACTTTTAAAAGAAGAATTGTCTTTGGATCTAAAATATAATTATCGATCTAATACAGATGAGGATGTAAAGAGTGCTTATGATTTTAACGAAAATTCACAAGCGTTTAATGATTTTAATACAGCGTTAAGTACAGATTTTGAGTATAAAAACTATAGAAGCACACCAGGTTTACGTTTAAATTATCGAAAAGATAAAGTTAGTTTTAATTTAAGTGGTAGTTATATTTTTAGGACATTAGAAAACAAAGATGCTTTACGTCCAGAGCTTAACTTAAAAAGAAACTTTGAGGCAGTAGAAATGTATTCTAGATTTACTTATAGATTTAACCCTAAATCTCGTATGTTTATGCGCTATTCTTTAAGTAATAACACGCCAAGTATAAGTCAGTTACAACCCTTTGAAGATGTAAGCGATCCACTAAACACTGTAGTTGGTAATCCTAGTTTAGAGCCAACTACAAATCATAGATTATATTTTGGTTTTAATAATCACAATTTTCAGAAAGGGATAGCTATTTGGTCTTATGCAGGTGTTAGCTTAGATGAAAATCAAGTAGTGGCTAAAACTACTATAGATGATAATTTTTTACGAAATACAACTTACACCAATGTAAATGGTGGTTATAACGTAAACGGAAATATATTTGCTAGCAAGACTAAAAGGTTAGATACTTTAAGAACATTAAAGCTTGGAGTTGGTTTTAATGGTAGTGTAAGCAAGTCTATTAACTTTAATAATAATGTTAAGTACAGTGCAACAAATACGTCTTTGAGTCCATCTCTAGAGCTTACGTTTAATTGGAAAGATATTATGGAAATAACGCCAAGATATTCTGTTTCTTTTACAGAGAATAAGTTCGATTTAGATCAATTTAGTAATCAAGATTTTAAATATCAAACTCTAGGTATAAGAACATCTACTTTTGTCCCTAAAAAATTAGAATGGCGTAATGATGTTAACTATACATATAATCCAAATGTAGGGCCAGGTTTTCAAAAGAGTGCTTGGTTTTGGAATACAACACTTGCCTATTCTATTTTAAAGAACAATGGTACAATTTCTTTAAAGGCATATGATTTACTTAACCAGAATACAAACGCAAGGCGTATAGCAACAGGGAACTACATACAAGATAGTCAGAGTACAGTATTGCAGCGTTATTTTATGTTAACCTTTAGTTGGAAATTTAATAGTTTAGGTAAAACTGGAGGTATGATGCCACCTCCGCCACCTCCTCGGGCAAGATTTTAATTTAAAATATGTTTTTTTATAATGATAAACAGAAAACCCTGAATCCTAATTCAGGGTTTTCTGTTTTGTTACCAACCACCAGAAGCGCCACCGCCTCCAAAGCTACCACCTCCAAAGCCGCCACCGAAACCTCCAGAGCCACCTCCGCCAAAGCTTCCGCCACCTCCAAAGCCGCCAGAACCTCCACGGCCAAGGTTGCTTAAGATTATAATATCTAATAAGTCGATACCAGTAGATCCTCTTCCTCCATTTTTACCACCATTTCCATTATTGTTTCTTTTTTTATTTATCAATATTAAAATGATAATAAAGAAAACTATAAAGGGAAAAAAGGATTGTAATCTTAAATTGTTTGGATTTCTATCTTCTTTAAATTCTCCATTTAATGCATCAAAAATAGCATCTGCACCATAGTTTAATCCGCTGTAGTAGTTGCCTGTTTTAAACTGAGGTATAATAATATTGTTTATAATGTTGTGTGCTGTAATGTCTGGCAATCTGCCTTCTACACCGTAACCAGTGCTAATTGCTATTTTTCGGTCATCTCTAGCTAAAAGAACCAATATGCCATTGTCTTTTCCTTTTTGACCTAGTCCCCATTTTTGCCCCCACTTAGCACCAAGATAGTTAATGTCTTCACCTTGTGTGCTAGTTATAACAGCAATAATTATTTGTGTAGATGTGCTGTCAGAATAACTAATAAGTTTACGTTCTAAACTAGCTTTATCTGTTGTAGATAACAAATTAGCATAATCATAAACACTAGTTTCTGTATTCGGTTTTTCCGGAATTTTATATTGTGCTATACTAAAATTAGCAACTAATAAAACCAATAAAAATAGGCTAGCCTTTAGATATTTCATTGCTAAGTTCATTGGTGTCTGTGTGTAGCCAAGGAAAATGAGTTTCTAACTCTTTGCCAGCTGTTAGTACACCATTAATAATTCCTTGTTTAAAATTTCCTTTAGAGAATTCTGCTTGTATAGCATTTTTTGTAGTTTCCCAAAAATCTTTTGGTACAGCATTATTTATGCCTTTGTCGCCATATATAACAAATTTTTTGTCGTGTACAGCAATGTATAGTAGCACACCATTCTCTGCTTTAGTGTTGTCCATTTTTAATGCGTGGAAAACCTCCTGAGCTCTTTTGTAGTGTTCTACTTTACTTGTAGCTTCAATATGTACTCTAATCTCGCCAGAAGTATTTTTTTCGGCTTCTACAATGGCAGTAACAATTTCTTGCTCTTCTCTTGCAGTTAAAAACTCTTCGACTTTAGACATAGACTATTATTTAAAATCAAATTCTACATCTGGAGCTTTCTCAGAACCCTCTTCTGAAGTAAATAGCGCCATAGGCTCAAAATTTGCTATTGCAGCAATAAAATTTGTAGGTATTTTTTTAATATGAATGTTGTAGTCTCCAGCTGTATCATTAAATCTATTACGCTCAACATTAATTCTGTTTTCTGTACCTTCTATTTGTGTTTGTAGTGCTAAAAAGTTTTTATTTGCTTTTAGCTCTGGGTAACGTTCTGCAGAAACAAGCAACTTACTAAGTGCACCGCTTAAACCGCTTTGTACTTTGCTAAATTGTGCTATTTGTTCTGGTGTCATATTAGAAGGGTCTATGTTTACAGATGTTGCTTTAGCTCTAGCTTCGATCACATCTGTTAAAGTTCCTCTTTCAAAATCTGCAGCTCCTTGTACTGTTTTAACTAAGTTGCCAATAAGGTCATTTCTTCTTTGGTAAGAGCTTTCTACGTTTGCCCATTGCTTAACAGCCTGGCCTTTCATCTCTACTAAAGTGTTATTTGTGCTAACATACCAGCTACCTAATGCTAGTACTATTGCTATGATAATAGCTAATACAATTAATGTTTTTTTCATAGTTAGGTTTTTTAGTGTTTAGTTTAAATATAGTAATGGTTATAATTGTTCTTTTATCTTTAAAAGCTCAGATTTTACATTTTCTAGTTTTGTTATAATATCAAAATTAGATAGTGTTTTTTTCTTTTCTTCTTTTAAATGAGTTTTTGCGCCATCTAGAGTAAATCCTCTTTCTTTTACAAGATGATAAATTAACTGCAAGTTTTTTATGTCTTGCGGTGTAAATTTACGGTTGCCTTTGGCATTTTTCTTTGGTTTTAAAACATCAAACTCCTTTTCCCAAAAACGTATTAAAGACGTATTTACGTTAAAGGCCTTGGCTACTTCGCCAATACCATAATATCTTTTTTCTGGAAGTTGTATATGCATTAATCCAATGATTGATTTTCTTGTGTTGCGTGTTTTAGTAAGTTTTCGAACTCTAAAGCAGAAAGGTTACCGTAATAGAAGTTAATAGGATTAATTCTGTCGCCATCTTTCCAAACTTCATAATGTAAATGTGGAGCTTCAGATCTACCTGTGCTACCAACAAAACCAATAAGATCTCCTCTTTTTACAGTTTGCCCTTGAGTAACATTGTACTTGCTCATATGTGCATAGAGTGTTAAATAGCCATAACCGTGGTCTATTCTAACGTGTTTACCATAACCAGTAGAACTAGCATCTGCACGTGTAACTTTGCCATTTCCAGAAGCATAAATTGGTGTTCCTCTAGGAGAAGTAAAATCCATTCCCCAGTGCATTTTACGTACTTTAGTAAATGGGTCAGATCGCCAACCGTAACCAGAAGCCATACGAGTTAGGTCTTCGTTACTTATAGGTTGTATGGCTGGTATAGCCTCTAGGAATTTTTCTTTTTCTTCGGCAAGTTTAGTAATTTCATCTAAAGATTTAGACTGTATTACCATTTGCTTTTGTATTATTTCTAAACGTTTAGTGGCATCAATAATCATATCAGAATTATTAAAACCTTCTAAAGATTTGTATCTGTTTACACCACCAAAGCCAGCACGTCTTTGTTCTTCTGGTATTGGGTTAGCTTCAAAATACAAACGGTAAATGTTATTATCTCTATCTTCAATATTACCAAGTACTTGTTCCATTTGTTCCATTTTTTTGTTTAACAACTGAAACTGAAACTCGTAATTATGTAATTCTCTTTGTAGAGATAACTCTTTAGGTGTGTTTACTAAATTGGTATTTAATAGGAGTAATAAACCTAAAAAACCTAATATGGCAGCACCTAAAAATAGTAACGCAACATTGCGAAATTTCTTAGACTTTTTATGCTCTATCTTTCTGTAAGATAGAGTGTCTGGATCATAATAATATTTAACTTGAGACATAAAGGGAATTTATCCTATTTTTGCACTTTTATTTTATCAAAACAAACAAATATAAAAATTGTTTTGCAGAAATAGTTAATTTTATCAAAAGCTTACCATTTTAAGGTGGTATAAGCCATATAAAATTAAGTTATTTGCGTTAAATATAACGTTTTTTAATAAACTAGAGCTGCCAATTAAATATACAAAATAGCAACGGATGAAATCTCAAGAAATAAGATCTCAATTTTTAGAATTTTTTCAGGATAAAGGACATAAAATTGTTTCTTCTGCCCCAATGGTCATTAAAGATGATCCTACCCTAATGTTCACTAATGCTGGGATGAACCAGTTTAAAGAATTTTTTCTTGGAAATACCGAAGCCAAAAACACTAGAGTTGTAGATACGCAAAAGTGTTTGCGTGTAAGTGGTAAGCATAATGACTTAGAAGAGGTTGGTAAAGATACATACCACCACACTATGTTTGAGATGTTGGGCAACTGGAGTTTTGGGGATTACTTTAAAGAAGAGGCTATTAATTGGGCTTGGGAGTTGTTAACAGAAGTTTTAAAGATTGATAAAAGTACCTTGTACGTTACTGTTTTTGAGGGTAGCAAGGACAAGGATAACCTAGGTATGGACCAAGAAGCCTTAGATTTATGGAAAAAAATTATTCCAGAATCTCAAATTCTTTTTGGGAATAAGAAAGATAATTTTTGGGAAATGGGAGACCAAGGACCTTGCGGACCTTGTTCAGAAATACACGTAGATATTAGGTCTGCAGAAGAGAGAGCAAAAGTTTCTGGTGTAGATTTAGTTAATATGGATCATCCGCAAGTTGTAGAGGTATGGAACTTGGTTTTTATGCAGTACAACCGTAAAGCAAACGGAGATTTAGAGAACTTACCTGCTAAACACGTAGATACAGGTATGGGCTTTGAGCGTTTGTGTATGGTTATGCAGGGTGTGCAGTCTAATTACGATACAGATGTATTTACACCAATTATAAGAGAGATAGAAACTATTACAAACTCGACTTATAATAAAGACGAAGAAATAAATATTGCAATACGTGTTATTGCAGACCATATAAGAGCGGTAGCTTTTTCTATTGCAGACGGACAATTGCCAAGTAATACTGGTGCTGGCTATGTAATACGTAGAATTTTAAGAAGAGCTATACGTTACGGATTTACTTTTTTAAACACAAAAGAGCCGTTTATGTACAGGTTGGTAAATATACTAACCCAGACAATGGGTAGTGCTTTTCCAGAATTAAAAGAACAAAAACAACTTATAGAAAATGTGATAAAGGAAGAAGAGCATTCTTTCTTAAAAACATTAGATCAAGGCTTGGTGTTGTTAGATAGCGTAATAGCAAATGCAACAACAAAAACTGTTGATGGTAGAAAAGCTTTTGAGTTGTATGACACATATGGTTTTCCTATAGATTTAACTGCTTTAATTTTAAGTGAACGTGGCTTAGCTTTAGATGAAAAAGGTTTTGATGAAGCTATGCAAGAACAGAAGAAGAGATCTAGGTCTGCTTCTGAAGTTTCTAAAGAAGATTGGGAAGTTCTATTGCAAGACGCCGAACAAGAATTTGTTGGGTATGATGCTTTAGAAACGAATGTGCGTTTGGTAAAATACAGAAAGGTAACTTCTAAAAAAGATGGCGAGCAATACCAGTTGGTGTTTAATTTAACTCCGTTTTACGCTGAAGGAGGCGGACAAGTAGGAGATAAAGGATATTTAGAAGCGCCTAACGGAGACGTTGTTTACATTTTAGATACGAAGAAAGAAAATAATGAAATTTTTCATTTAACTAAAAACTTACCTAAAAATACGGGCGATACATTTAGAGCTGTTGTAGATAGTAAACAACGCCAAAGAACAGCAAGTAATCATACAGCAACACACTTATTGCACCAAGCATTAAGAGAGATTTTAGGCACGCATGTAGAACAAAAAGGTTCTGCTGTACACTCTAAGTATTTACGTTTCGATTTTTCTCATTTCTCTAAAGTAACTACTGAGCAATTAAGAGAAGTTGAAGATTTTGTAAATGCAAGAATAGAAGGTAATTTACCTTTAGAAGAGAAACGTAACATACCAATGCAAGAGGCTTTAGATGCTGGTGCAATGGCATTGTTTGGAGAGAAGTACGGAGATACGGTTAGACTTATTCGTTTTGGACAGTCTGTAGAACTTTGTGGAGGAACACACGTGCAAAATACAGGAGATATTTGGCATTTTAAAATTAAGTCTGAAGGTGCAGTTGCATCTGGAATACGTAGAATAGAGGCTATTACTTCTGATGCTGTTAAAGATTTTTATGCTACAAATAGTGTGGTATTAACAAATATAAAAGATGTATTAAGCAATGCTAAAGATCCAGTAAAAGCTGTAGTTTCTTTACAAGAAGAAAATAGTAAGCTTAAAAAGGAAATAGAACAATTATTAAAAGATAAAGCCAAAAGTTTAAAAGGTGATTTAATTAGTGAATTGCAAGAAGTAAATGGCGTTCAGTTTTTAGCTAAGAAAGTAGATTTAGATCCTTCGGGAATTAAAGATTTATGTTTTGAAATGGGTGCTAATGCTAAAAACATGTTCTTGCTTTTTGGAGCAGAAAATAATGGTAAGGCAACATTATCTTGTTACATTTCTAAAGAATTAGCTGGCGAGAAAGATTTAAATGCAGGTACCATTGTACGCGAACTTGGAAAGTATATTCAAGGTGGCGGTGGCGGACAGCCATTTTTTGCAACTGCAGGAGGTAAAAATCCTGGCGGAATAGCAGAGGCTTTAGAAAAGTCAGTATTTTATATAAATTAAAAAATAATCTATGAAACTACAAACTAAAGTACCACTTAAGCAGAGTACGTTTCAAATAGACTATTCTAGTAAGTTGTTGTTATTGGGTTCTTGCTTTGCAGAGCACATTGGTAGCAAGTTTACTTATTTTAAAATGCAATCAGAAACCAACCCGTTTGGTATTTTGTTTCATCCAAAGGCAATAGAGCAGTTGGTGCAAAATGCAGTTTTAAAAGAAGAATATACAGAGAAAGATATATTTAACCAGAATGAGCGTTGGCATTGTTTCAACGCTCATTCTGTTTTAAGTACACCATCAAAACAAGAATTACTACAAAATTTAAATTCAGCTGTAGCACAAACTAATACTTGTATTAGCACTGCAACACACGTTGTAATTACATTAGGAACAGCTTGGGTGTATAAACATTTAAGTTTAGGTAAAGTAGTTGCTAACTGTCATAAAGTGCAGCAGAAGGAGTTTAATAAGCAATTGTTAACTGTGGAAGAAATAGAGGTAAGTCTACAACAGATAATTACATTAGTTAAAAAGATAAACCCTACTACTAAATTTTTATTTACAGTGTCTCCTGTAAGGCATATAAAAGATGGTTTTATAGAAAACCAACGTAGCAAGTCTCATTTGTTAACTGCGGTACACAATGTAATAGAGCGTAATTTAAACTTTGCTTTTTATTTTCCTAGTTATGAAATTATGATGGATGAGTTACGCGATTATCGTTTTTATAAAGATGATATGGTGCATCCTAGTAGTTTGGCTGTAGATTATATTTGGGAGAAGTTTGCAGATAATTGGCTTACTAAAGAAGCATTGGTAACAGCTGAAAAGGTAGCTTCCGTGCAAAGAGGATTACTGCATAGACCTTTTAATAGTGAGTCTAAAGAACATCAAAAGTTTTTAAAATCCTTAGAAGAAAAAATTACGTATCTTCAAAAAGAATATCCATTTATCATATTTTAATTATGAAGAGAATCCTTGTCGGAATTATAATTATTTTAGTGGCTTTACTAGTTTTTAAAACTTGTGCAGACAAAAAAGAAGAAAACTCTATTCTACAAGAAAACTCTATGCTTATACAGCAGCAAATACAAAATGTGACTAAGTTAATAGTCACAGAAGGTCATTTTGCTGAGGTGTATAATTACAAAGATTCCCAACAACTTTTTGGGCCTTTAATTACAGCAGAAAAAAAAGCGTTAGTAGTTGTAAATGCAGATGTGACTGTAGCATACGATTTAAGTAAGATAGATTTTGAGGTTGATGAAGAAAATAGAATATTAATTCTTAAAAAAATTCCGGAACCAGAAATTAAAGTTTATCCAGATTACGAGTATTATGATGTTACTGCAGATTTTTTGAATCAGTTTGATGCTAGTGACTATAATAAAATTAAGAAAAACGTAAAAGCATCATTGCTTAAAAAGGTTGAAAATTCGTCCTTAAAAACAAATGCAAAAAATAGACTTTTAAGTGAGCTTTCTAAATTCTATGTGTTAACAAACTCTTTGGGGTGGACACTGCAATACAATGAAACCCCTATAAAAAATATAGAGGAATTAAATGAGATTAAAATCTTAGACTAGTGTTGCAATTATGCAACTAAACTTTTGTTTACTAGCTCCAAACCGTCATCAATTAAATGTCCAACTTTAGGGTTGTTTTGTTTTACGGTCTCTAAGTGATCTACAATTTCTTTCGCAAAATCATTATCATTATTAGCTTTTGCCAATTCGTATAACTCAACTGGTAATAACCAATCTGTAGGATAGTTACTTTTTACTTCCTTAAAAACTTTGTTTCTAGAAATAGTAGTGTTAATGCCTTCTCTAAACTCGCGTACTTGTTTGTATAGTTTTTCTAGCTCCGTATTAGCTTCTGTTTGTTTTGCTTTAATAGTTTCTTCAGTAATGCTGTGTGTAATTAAATCAAAACTACTTAAATCGGCAGGGCCATTAAAAGCAGATACAATGTTTTCTCCAACAGCCATATGGTATAGTCCCCATTCAGGACTAAACAATACTGTTTCCTCTTTTGTTACCGTACAATTATCAAATGTAATTAGAACAATTTCACCTTTAAGGTTACGTGTACCAGTTATAATGCTTCCTTCAACTTTAATACCGCCTTCAAATTCTAGTGTAATGGTTTGTCCTTCAAATATATTATACGCTTTTAAATCGCGCGGACTCATATCTTCTATGGCCAAATTAATACCTTTAAGTTTTCCTATAGGAGAGCCAAAACCATCTGCGTGGTGTTTTGTACTATGGCCAACTAATTCTTTTTCTCTATAAGATAAAGCAGTTTTACCTGTAGTTTGTATGTAGCTTGGTTTTCCTTTATGTGTTAATACATTAGAGAAAACGCCAGAAATTTGTAAGCCAGTACTAAGTTCTATGGTTCCTAAAGCTTTAGAGTCTATAAGTTTGTTTACCCCATCTAAACCACCAGTACGTAAAGCCATTGTATTAGCAAATTCTTCTAAAACCTGACTTAAAAAAGCAAAGTCTGGTGTTACAAAAAGTTGAGGTTGTGGTTGGGTAATATCAAAAGATTTATGAGCAGCTTCACTAGAGTAGTTTAATTTTTTTACTTCATTCGTCATACACCAAGCACTTTCTCCGATAGAAGAAAGTAAACCTGCTCCATATATTTTAGGGTTTTCAGTAGTGCCAATTAAGCCATACTCAACAGTCCACCAGTGTAAATTACGAATCAACGCCATTTCACTAGGTTCGCCCATATTATTTTGTAAATCTTCTACGTGTTTTTCTGCTTTCTCTATTTCTTTTTGGTCATATCCTGCAGCTTCTTTTATAATAGATAAGTGTCTAACAGCCTCATATAATTCGTAATCTTTACCGCTAGAAATAGCTTTGCAGCCAATTTCGCCAAAACGTCTTAAGTATTCTGCATACTCTGGATTTGCAATAATAGGAGCGTGCCCAGCACCTTCGTGAATAATGTCTGGTGCAGGTGTGTATTCTATATTTCCTAGTTGTCTAATATCTGAAGCTATAACTAAAACATTATATGCTTGGAATTCCATAAAGGCAGAAGGTGGTATAAAACCATCTACAGCAACAGCTGCCCAACCTATTTCTTCCAAAATACGGTTCATACCATACATGTTTGGAATGTTCTCTATTGAGATTCCTGTTTTTTTTAATCCGTCTATATAAGATGTGTGTGCAACTTTACTTAAATAATCTACGTTTTTACGCATTACATAACGCCAAACAGCCTGGTTAATTGGTGTATAATCCTCATAGTCTTGAGGTTTTATATACTGTTTTAAATGTGTAGGTAGTTTATCTAATATGTAATTACTTGTATAAGACATTGCACGTTATGTTAGCTATTTAACTTAATGGCATTAAAGGTACGAAATTGGAAAATGATTTTAGTTTTATTTAGCTGAAATAAACAATTATAGCAAAGAGAAACTATTGAGTTTAAACCAAAAAAAAGCCGCTTTTTTAAAGCGGCTGATATTATTTATTTAGAAGCTAACTCCGGCGGATAAGCTTCAAGTATTTGAGAAACAAATTCTCTTATACGTTGTTCTTTCTTTTCTATGTTGCTAGTGTTGTTTAATGTACCAATACCGCGACCTTGCCAAACAAGCTCTTTGTTTTTAGAGTCTATAAGATCTATATATAAAGAACCTTCTGTGCTTGTAGAAACATTATTTCTGTTAAAACCATTACCGTAGTAGTAAGGATTCCAACCCCAACCAAAACCACCACCCCAGTAGTTGTTGTAAATATCTACACGTTCTTTTTCTTTGGTAAAAATACTAACTAAGATATCTGGAGTACTAGATTTTACAAAACCTCTAGAACTCATTTCTGCGTCTATTGCTTTTAAAATTCTTTTTTTATCAAGATCAGATATTTGTGCCTTATCTATTCCTGTCTTATAAAAAGCATATGTTTTGTATGTGTCAAAGCTTGCTTCTTTGTCATAATCAGATAATACACGTACCGAAGTACAAGAGCTAAAAAGAACCAGAGCAAGTATAGGTACTATTGCTAATTTTAATGCTTTCATATTTTTGATGTTTTAGTTTATAAAAATAACACAAAAACTGTGCCGTTACGTTCTAAATGATTGGTCTTAAGTGCTTTTTAATTTATTTTTGAGTATTTGTCTTTGTGTTATAGCCATAAGGACAATGTCTGCAACCGCTTTCACAGCAATAACCTCTTCTTGTGTGGTACTGCTCTGTAAAGACTCTGTATCCTTCTTTTGATAAATAATAATCGCCCTCTATAGGTTGAAGTATTTTTTTCATATTTGTAAAATTACGTGTTTTTCCATTAAGTACGTAAAAACGCAATTGTTAAAATAGAAAAATAGTTGGTAATCGGTGTTTTTTAGTGGTTGAACGTTTTGTGTCTTAAAAATGGTATAATTTATGTTCTAACCTATTAAATTTGACATTGTTAATTAATCCCAATATATGATTTTAGTTTCAAAACTCTTCTTTAGAAAAAATTATGTAGGCCTATCATTATGGCCTTTTATAATTTTAAAGAGTGATGCTCTAAAGGCAGATGATACATTAATTAATCACGAAAAAATACATTTAAGGCAACAACTAGAACTTTTAGTTTTACCTTTTTACATTTTGTATTTATCAGAATTTGCAATACGTTGTTTAGTTTACAGGGATAGTTATAAGGCATATCAAAATCTTAGTTTTGAGCGTGAGGCTTATTTTAATGAAGATAACCCTAATTATTTAAATGAACGTAGACCCTTCAGTTTTATTAAATATCTTTGGCGCTGAAAATAATAAAACGTGAAAGTTTTAAATCAGCAAGTACAGCTTCCTATTCTAACAGAAAAAAATATATCGCTCTATATTAAAAGAGAAGATATGTTACATCCTTTTATATCTGGGAACAAGTTTAGAAAATTAAAATACAATTTACTACAAGCACAACAATTAAATGCTAAATCTATACTTACGTTTGGAGGTGCATTCTCTAACCATATTGCGGCAACTGCTTATGCAGGCAAGGAGAATGGCATAAAAACTATTGGGGTAATAAGAGGCGAAGAGTTAGCTGGTAAATGGCAGCAAAACCCAACACTTTCTTTTGCTAAAAAAAACGGAATGGAATTTAAGTTTGTGAGCAGAGAAACTTACAGAAAAAAGAACAATCCTGATTTTTTAACCGAATTAAAACATCAATATAAAGACAGTTTTATTCTACCGGAAGGTGGTGCAAACGACTTAGCTGTTAAAGGTTGTGAAGAAATTTTAACGGCAGAAGATAGTATGTTTAATATTGTCTGCAGTGCAGTGGGTACTGGTGGTACAATAGCTGGGGTTATAAATTCTACCAATAAAAACCAACGCGTTTTAGGTTTTCCTGCGTTAAAAGGTGATTTTTTAAAAGAAGATATTTGTAAATTTGCTCACAAGACAAATTGGGAGTTGTTAAAAGACTATCATTTTGGAGGTTATGCAAAGGTAACGCAAGAATTAATAGAGTTTATAAATTACTTTAGAACAGAAACAAACATACCTTTAGATCCTATTTACACAGCTAAAATGTTGTTTGGTATTTTAGATCTTGTGCGTAAAGATTATTTTGCGCCTGGCACTAAAATTGTAGCAATACATACTGGCGGATTACAAGGCATAGAAGGAATGAATAGTTTATTGAAAAAGAAAAAATTACCACTTATTAATGAGTATTAGTATATATAAAAATAGTTTAAGGTTAGCTTCTAAGTTGGGTGTAGTTGTATTGTTAGTTTTTTTTGCTAGCTGTAAAGCAAAGAGAAGCACTACAAAAAAAAATCATAAAAGAGTTGTTACTGTATCACCTAGAGGAGATGTTAAAACAACAGGGGAGCCAATGGGGTTGCCAAAAGATGAAGGCCATTTTGTTAGTTTTGCAATAGAAAATACAGACGATTATATAAATACCTTTGCAGCAATAGCTCAAGATGAAATGAAATCTTATGGTATACCAGCAAGTATAACTATAGCACAGGGAATTTTAGAAAGTGGTTCTGGAAAGGGTGAGTTGGCTCGTAAAACAAATAATCATTTTGGCATAAAATGCCATACCGGTTGGGAGGGTGATTATGATTACCATGATGATGATGAAAAAGGAGAGTGTTTTAGAAAATACAATCATCCAATGTATTCTTTTAGAGATCACAGTTTATTTTTAACAACTAGAGGGCGTTACTCTTTTTTATTTGACCTAGGGAGTAAAGATTATAAAGGTTGGGCAAAGGGTTTGCGTAAGGCAGGTTATGCAACAGATCCTAAATACCCACAAAAATTAATTTATCTAATAGAAAAATACAATCTTCATAAGTTTGATGGCAAGCATAAAGCAGAACCTAGAAGTCCAAAAGAGTATGTTGTTAAAAGACATAAAGTAGCAGCAGGTGAAACACTGTACGCTATCTCTAAAATGTACTTTATGGGTGTACCTGAGCTAATGGAGTTAAATAATTTAAAAAATACAAACCTACACGTAGGTCAAGAACTTATTGTAAAATATACTAAAAATTAAATCTTAAAAATGATTTATAAAAGAAGCAGTGAACTTTTTAACGAAGCAAAAAAATACATACCAGGTGGTGTAAATTCTCCTGTAAGAGCTTTTAATGCTGTTGGTGGCGAACCTATTTTTGTAAAAGAGGCAAAAGGCGCTTATTTGTATGATGAAGATGGAAACAAGATTATAGATTACATAGCTTCTTGGGGGCCGTTAATTTTAGGTCACGCTTACGATCCTGTAATTAATGCAGTAATAGAAAAAGCTAAAAAGGGAACTTCTTTTGGTATGCCTACAGAAATAGAAACCGAGTTAGCTAAGCTGGCAGTTTCTATGGTGCCTAACATAGATAAAATAAGATTTGTAAATAGTGGTACAGAAGCTTGTATGAGTGCTGTAAGGCTAGCAAGAGGTTTTAAAGGAAAAGATAAGATTATAAAATTTGCAGGTTGTTACCACGGCCATTCAGATTCTTTTTTAATACAAGCGGGTAGTGGTGCGGTTACTTTTGGTAGTCCAAACAGTCCTGGTGTAACAGAAGGAACGGCAAAAGATACTTTATTGGCAAATTATAACGATTTAGATAATGTAACTTCTATGGTGGCTGCAAACAAAGGAGAAATTGCAGCTATTATTATAGAACCAGTTGCTGGTAATATGGGGTGTATAATACCTTCTAAAGAATTTATTACTGGCTTAAGAGAGTTGTGTACAAAGGAAGGTATTTTGTTAATTTTTGATGAGGTTATGACTGGCTTTCGTTTAGGAAGAGGTGGTGCACAAGAAGTTTTAGGTGTAGATGCAGATATTGTAACTTTTGGTAAGGTTATAGGTGGCGGTTTACCTGTTGGTGCTTTTGCTGCTCGTGATGAAATTATGGATTATTTAGCTCCAAACGGACCTGTTTACCAAGCAGGAACTTTAAGTGGTAATCCGTTAGCTATGAGTGCTGGTTTGGCTATGTTAACTGAGTTAAATAATAATCCTGATATTTTTAGAAGTTTAGCAGAGAAGACAGAATACTTGCATAAAGGTTTAGAGAAGGCTTTAGATAAAAAAGGAATTGCTTACCAAATTAATAGATTTGGTAGTATGATTTCTGTTCATTTTACTGATGAGCCAGTTATAGATTTTGAATCTTCAGCGAAAGGGAATAACGATACATTTAAAAAATATTTTCACGGAATGTTAAGTAAGGGTGTGTATTTGCCGCCAAGTGCTTTTGAAAGTTATTTTTTAAACGATGCATTATCGTATAAAGATTTAGATGATACTATTGCGGCTTTAGAGAGTTTAGATCTGTAATTGTAAATAGAAATAAATTAGAAAAGGGAGCCAAGTGGCTCCCTTTTTTGTATTAAGACTTCATAGTCTTTTCTCTTTTCTCCATTCTATCTTTTCTGTCTTTTCTGTCTTTTGCATTATGCATACCTCTTTTTTTAAGAGTGTGAGACTTTCTTTTGTGCATTTTATCCCATTGTGCATATTGCTCTTTTGATAGAATTTTTTGCAATGCTCTTTTATGCTCTATTTGATGATCTAACTTTGCGTTAGCTATGGCGTACTTTTTTTCTGGAGATAACTTAGTGCGCTCTTTTTTATCTTTTCTTTCTTCTCTTTTTTGTTGAATTAATTCTGCATTTTTTAGATTTAGTGTTTTAATTTTAGATTGCTGCGCATCTGATAAATCTAAAGCAAGTGTCATTCTTTTAGTCTGCAAAACAGCGATCTGTTCTGGCGTAAATTGTGCCATTCTATGCATTCCTTTTTTGCCGCCTTTTTTTCTATGTGTTTTGTGTTTTGCGTCTTTAGAATCTCTTGGTTTTTCCTGTGCAGAAATAGTTAAAACGCCTAGCATTAAAACCATTATTAGTGTTATTTTTTTCATACTACTATTTTTTATTGTTCTCTATTTTGACATCAGATTTTTAAAATAGTTTAATTGCAATGTGCTTTTTAGTATGGTTTTAACATTAATTATAAGGCATAAAAAAAGTCTGAAACTCTAAAGTTTCAGACTTTTTTTTAATTTTTTCAACAGTGCTATTCTTCTTCAGTTAACTGAACAATTAAGTCATTATTGTTTGTGTTCTCTTCTAGGTTGTGAAGTTGAGCTGTGTTATCTTTTTCATCTAAAACGTTTTCGTTATCCATTGCGCCATAAGCAATAATAGCAAGAACTAAACAAGAAAAATAAACTAAGCTTTTTAATTTGTATGACATAAGATTTGGGGTTTTTATATCGGTTCTATATCAAAGATACCTAGGTTAATTAATAATTAAAAAATCTTGTTGTAAAACAACCATTTAATAGTTGTGAAACATCAATATTATGTTGTTTACTCTCTGCAATATATTAAAAAAAATGAATAAACAGGATAAAGTGCGTAATTAAATAGATGAAATACACGTATTTAGCTCATTTAATACAAAAATAGTGGTAAAGTTGTTGTGAAAGTGTTACTAAACTGTTGTGAGATATAGGGGTTTGTTTATTAGTATGTTACAAAAAAAAGACTGCAATGTAACATACATTGCAGCCTTTGATATAAAGTGTGTTTTTTCTATTTTATTTAGGGTCTAAAATAGCACCTATTCTTTCTTGTATATCTTTTAAGTGAGCTCTTCTGATACCTGAAGAGTTTGCAGCTGCAGATTTTACCGAACGCTCTAACGTTTGTAATTCTGCTCTAACAACGGCTCTAATATCAGACTGACTTACGTTTACAGCTGTGCCAAATCTAGAAGATTTAGGATCAGTAGTCATTAAATACTCCATACGGTCTACATAAGCACGTTGTAAATTACGTCTGTACGTATCTATAGATCTTCCTGTGCTAAGTTCTTTCCAGATGCCTTTTCTAACATCAGACATCATTGTGGTAAGGTTGTAAGCTTCAGAACCGTTTAATGCTTCGTTCTCTATTATACGAGCCATTCTGCCAGTGTCTAAAAGATTACTTAATGTTCTAGATTGTGTGCTTCTAATACGCTCTACAGCACCAGCATTTTCAATCTTGTTAAGTATATTGTTATCTAATAACCAAGTAGGAGTAGTAAATAATTGTTTGTGTAAGAATGTTACTGCTCTTTTTTGCTTTTCTTTTGGAACGTGAGTGTAAACATCACCTTCTTGATCATACGTTTTATAATCTTCGTAAACACCACCAACATTGTTTGCTACGTGGCCCATATATCTATTGTATTGTCCAAGAACTTGTCCGTATAATTCATCTAAATCATCATAAGATTTACCATCTTCTGCTGTCCATTTAATTAAATTAGGAACAATTCTTTTTAAGTTAGCAATACCGTAATCACTAGCTTTCATAGCGTCATCACCTAAATCTTCGGTTTGCGAACTAGGATCTATAACTCCAAATTGTTGTTTTCCAAAACGATAAAGAGGATCTCCAGCGTGCTTTAAAATCCAAGCATCTAAAGTTTTCTTTTCTTCTTTAGCAGATTTGTCTAAGATTGGACGGTAACCCCAGCTAATAGAGTATTTATCGTAAAAGCCAATGTTTGGCATTAATGCAACACCTTCATCACCAGGTTGTGCTATGTAATTAAAACGAGCATAATCCATAATAGATGGTGCTGTACCATATTTTTTAGTAAAAGATGCAGAACGTAAAGAGTCTACAGGGTATGCAGGACTACTGCCCATGTTGTGTGGTAAACCTAATGTGTGGCCAACCTCATGAGAAGATACAAAACGTATTAGTCTACCCATAACTTCAGTTTTAAACTCAACGCCTCTAGCATCAGGATTAATAGCTGCAGTTTGTACAAAGAACCAGTTACGTAATAATGTCATTACATTGTGGTACCAGTTAATATCAGATTCTAAAATTTCACCTGTTCTTGGGTCACTTACGTGAGGGCCATTTGCATTAGGAATAGGAGAAGCTAAATATCTAACAACAGAATATCTTACATCTTCTGCAGACCATTCTGGATCTTCTTCTGGAGTAGGAGGTGTTTTTGCAACAATTGCATTTTTAAAACCAGCAGCTTCAAAAGCAACTTGCCAATCTTCTATACCTTGCTTAATAAAAGGCACCCATTCTTCTGGAGTGGCTCTATCTATATAGTAAACAATTTGTTTTTTAGGCTCTACAAGTTCACCTCTTTTAAATTTTTCAAGATCTTCATCTTTAACTTCTAATCTCCATCTGTCTAAATATGTAACAGATTTACTTTTTTGTGCATCTAAACCATAATCTACTTGGCTACGAGCAAACCAACCAACACGTTCGTCAAAATAACGTCTTTTCATTGGGTTTTTAGGAAGTAAAATCATAGAGTTATTAATCTCTATTGTAATAGATCCTAAAGCTGAGTTAGATGGTGGGTTTCCAGCAAAATATGTTTTTACGTGTCTAGCTTCAATATTTAAAGGGTAACTTTTTACACTTTCAATATAACTTCTGCTGTCGTCTAAACGACTAACTTTATATTGTTTTCTGTTACGTTCTGGTAAGCCTAATGTTTTTACATCTTTCTGAAAAAAATCATTGATTTCTATTACCGTTGTAGGGTTAAGAGAATCTTTTTTTAATGCTTTAATGTCAAAAGAATATAAAACTGGTTCTAAGTTAGAATTTACTACAGCTTCATGTACAGGCAGTTTTTCATCTGCGACAATGCTGGTAGACATAATGCGTAGAAGAACTTTTTTGTCTTTCTTTTCCCAACGTAGCATTTGTGTGTTTATTTTACCACCACCAAATCCTAGTCCGGTTGCTGTTTTAGATATTCTACTTACCATTAACATTTCTTTATTTAATAAAGAATCTGGAATTTCGTAGTAGCGTTTATCATCTACAGTGTGTACTTTAAAAAGACCTTCGTCTGTTACGGCGTCTTTAGTAATTACTTTACTGTAAGGTAAAATGTCTCCTTTTTTGGGTTTAGCAGCGGGAGCTTCTGTCTTAGCATTTTTTTTGCTTTTCTTGTTCTTCTTTTTAGACTGAGCTTCTATTGTGGTTAATGAACCAAATAAAAAAACAGCTAAAAGAAGTTTGGTGGGTAAACTTTTAATCATTGTTAGTTTGAGTTAAATTTTTTGAATAAAACAAATAAAAGTAAAATAATCCTAATTCTATGTTAAGGATATCATAACTAAAAATTGAATTGTGTTACCTGTTTAACGATTTAAAAGTTTGATTTTTAACAGGTTGGTTTTTGGTTTAACAGATATTAACATTTGTTAAAAAAAATGATATTTAAATGAAATTATGTTAAAATTTTATTTTTATTGTAACTTTTTGATTTATTATTCGTCTATTTAAGTAACAATCAACAACAAAAAGCATTATAAAATTCTCTTTGTAAGATTGAATTAGTCGATTGAATAGCCTCTGCAATGCAGGGGCTATTCTATTTATAAAATTTTTTATTAAAAAAGGAGAGGTAGTACAAATCTGTACATTAGAATTAAAAGTGCAACAGATATAAGATTAAGAATAACACCAACCCTTGCCATTTGTTTTACTTTAATATAGCCACTAGCAAAAACTATAGCGTTAGGAGGTGTAGCCATTGGCAGCATAAAAGCACAGCTACTTGCCATTGTTACGGGTATAAGTATATGTAGCATAGGAATATCTAACCCTATTGCAATACCTGCGACTATTGGTGCTAAAACTGTTATAAGTGCTACGTTACTCATTAACTCTGTCATAAATAACATTAGTAGTATAAGTAGAGAAACCGTAAAGAGAATATTAATGTTGCTGTTTGATATGGCTTCTGTAACAGTATTTATAATACCTGTAGTTGCCATTCCGTTTGCTAATGCTAAGCCACCGCCGAATAAGACAAGTATTCCCCAGGAAAGTTTCTCTGTATCTTTCCATTTTAATATAAAATCTCCTTTTTTAAGGTTAAATGGTATTGCAAAGAGCGACACAGCAGCTATCATACTAATAACCGTATCTGATAAACCTAAATTAGGAAAAATAGAATTTATAAGTGTCCTAAAAATCCATAGAGAAACAGTTACTCCAAAAATAACAAGAACCATTTTTTCTTTTTTGCTAGTAGGTCCTAGTTTTGCTAATTCCGATTTTATGACATCTTTAGAAGCGCTAAATTCTAGTTGTTTGTTTGGGAACATCCATTTTACAAGCACAAAATAAATTACGGTTAATAGAACTAAGGAAAAAGGAAGGCCAACAATCATCCATTTAAAAAAAGATATTTCAATGTTGTATTGTTTTTCTAGTAAGCCAATTAATACCGAATTTGGTGGTGTGCCTATAATAGTAGCAATACCACCAGCATTTGCAGAAAAAGCAATACCCAACATAACACTTAATGCAAAATTTTTATCGCTTTTGGTAAAGCCGTCCTTGTCGTTAATAAGTAATTTTATAACAGATACTGCTATGGGTAGCATAACAACAGTACTTGCGGTGTTGCTAATCCACATACTTAATGCAGCTGTAGCAATCATAAACCCAAGTACTACTTTATTTGGCGTAGTTCCTGTAATTTTTATAATGTTTAAGGCAATGCGTTTGTGTAAATTCACTTTTTCTAATGCTAAAGCCAGTATAAAACCGCCAAAGAATAAGAAAATTATTTTACTACCATAGTTTGCACCAACGGTATCTAGTGGCATTATCTTTAAAAGCGGAAATAGTATTAGGGGTAATAAGGCTGTAACGGAAATTGAAACAGCTTCGGTAATCCACCAAATAACCATCCAGGCGGCAACACCTAAAACCGCATCTGCTTTTGTAGATAATAGTGTATTTGGTAGTAAAAGAATACAGAAAAAGACTAGTGGTCCTACTATAAGTCCAATTTTTTTGCTAATTGCCATAATATGTTATGCTAAGAATTGTACAAATATAGAATTTGCGAGCAAACTAAAAACTAATACTAATGTGCCTTTATTAATTTTCTCTTGCAAGTTGTACTAACTCTAAAGTTGTTTCATATAGTGGTTTGTTTTCCATTTTACTTTTTAACCAAGCGTAAAAACTCATTACAAAAATATCTTCTCTTTCTTTTCCTACCCACTCAAAAGATCCTTGTACTTTGTTTTTAAACTCAACCGTTTGTATATATGTAGGGTCTTTGTAATACCCTTCTATAAAAGAGAGGTATGTTATGGCACGTTGTTGTTTAATTTGTTTTAAGTAGCTAAAATAATTTCTTTTAAAACTAAGTAATCTAGATTCTACTAAATTTATATTGTTTAGTTCTATGTGTAGAATAATTTCGATTAAGTTTTTTTTTATAACCCATTCCTTACCAGCTTTACTTTCGTAATAATTATCTGTGTGGTAAAATTTAGAAAAAATACCGTGTGCGTCTTTATATCTTTTGGCTTGTATGTAAAACATAATTAGACTTAAATGTATTTTTAAGAGTGAATCTAAATCCTCGTGCCTGGTATTTATATGCTTTTCTAGTATTTCTATGGCTGTTTTTTGCTGATTAGAATAATTTGCATTTAAGGCTAGTAAAAACTGATGCTTTAGTTTAAAAGTAGTGTAGTGTTTTTTTCTATTTAGTAGCATTTGGGTTTTCATTTGCTCTAGGTAATTTAAAGACTCTTTAAACTTCTTATTTCTAAATAAGGTATTTGCAATTAAAAAAAGTACTTGAATATGGTAGTATAGCTGCTTGCTTTGACTTTTGTGTGTTTTTAAAATAGAGTAGGTTTCAATTATAAAAGGTTCTGTTTTTAAATAATCGTTAGTTACAAATGCAGGTATGGTTACCAATGTTATTAATTGGTATAAAGATTTAAAAGACATAGACTCGGTTACAGAGATATGGTGATCTTGCAATGTGGTTTTAAGTAATGTTTCTATATCTATAATGTCACCTTTATAGGTAATATTGTGTAGTGTTTGTCGCATTTTAGCATACACAATGTTTAGCTGGTCTTCTATAAATAGGTTTTTTTGGTTTACTTTAAACGTTTCAATAAGAGTATTAATCTCTGTTTCTGGATTTGCATATGCATATTGAATTTTTGTATGGTAGATCTCATTTAGTATAGAAAACAAGTAATGTGCCTCTGCTAATGCTTCTGCTTTATCTAATATTTTATAAGCCAGTTTGTACTGCTGGTTGTGTAAAAAAGAACGCGAGGCAAGTATATATTTAATTACTTGCATGTCTACCGAGTTTTCTTCTTCTAAGTTTATATTGGCAATAAAATCTATTAAAGATTGATAAAGACGTTTTCTTAATGCGTGGTAAGCATTTTTTTTGTTTGCTTTATATATTGCGAGGCAAATTTCTGATGAAGACAACTCGTTTTGCTGTAATAGCTTAAAGAGTTGAATATTTTTAATATCATTTCTTTTGTTCTTTTTCTTCAAATATGTAACAAATTGTTGTTGCTCTTCAATAGTAAGTGTAGAAATAATTAAATTTATATCAGTCATTTAATCGTCAGTTATTTTTAAGTATATCCTATAAATATAGGTTATTTTATGGATTGTATGTAAAATATATCGTCAGTTTTTTGTAAAACTTGTGTTGTTGTAGGCTTAAAAGCGTTACATCTTTGCATCATAATCAAAACAAAAATATTATGGATTATCAAACAAATGTTTCAGTAGATAAAGAGTCAAAATTAAAAAAGAAAAAAGTTAAAAAGGTATACGATCAAAGGCCAACACCGGCATTTATTGGAGCTGCATGGACATCTTTATGTGTAGGTATGGTTGCTTTCTGTATTGGTTTATGGAATGCAGAAATGTTACTAAATGAAAAAGGATATTATTTTACAATTCTTCTTTTTGGTTTGTTCTCTGTTATATCTCTGCAAAAAGCGGTGAGAGATAAGTTAGAAGGAGTGCAAGTAACAGATATTTATTACGGTATAAGTTGGTTTGCAGCAACAGCATCTATTGTGTTATTGGTTGTTGGTTTATGGAATGCCGATTTGTTATTAAGTGAAAAAGGATTTTACGGAATGTCTTATTTACTATGTCTTTTTTCTGCTATTGCGGTACAGAAAAACACAAGAGATATTAAGTATATAGAAGATAATGATAAAAATGAAGAGTAGTTTTAAACTATTTTAAAAGTTAAAACAAACACAAACTATTTGTTTTGATGAAGGTTATTAGTTTAACCAAAAACAGCGTTACTAAAAAGTAACGCTGTTTTAAATTTATATGGGTTTGTAGTCTAGTTAAACAAGTTCTACAAATAAACCTTCTTCTGTTTTTGCTACTTTAGCAGCATTGTTTTTGGTTAATTCTTTAATGGTTTTATCCCATTTTTTATTGCTTAAACCAGAAGCAGTCTTTAATTCTTCTAAAGGTAATTTATCAGATTTTTTAAGAATGTTTAATACCGCTTTTCCTTCATCACTTAAAGCAACAGCTTTGCGCTCTGGTCTCATTTGTGGAAAGAAAAGAACCTCTTGTATAGATTGGTTATTGGTTAAGAACATAATTAACCTGTCCATTCCAATTCCCATTCCAGATGTAGGAGGCATTCCGTATTCTAAAGCACGTAAAAAATCGTGATCTATAAATTCTGTAGCTTCATCATCTCCTTTTTGAGCTAATTTTAATTGGTGCTCAAAACGTTCTCTTTGGTCTATTGGGTCGTTAAGCTCAGAATATGCATTTGCAATTTCTTTACCACAAACCATAAGCTCAAAACGCTCTGTTAACTCAGGGTTATCTCTGTGTTCTTTACACAGCGGACTCATTTCTTTAGGGTAATCTGTAATAAAGGTAGGCTGTATATAGTTTCCTTCACATTTTTCACCAAAAATCTCATCAATAAGTTTTCCTTTACCCATTGTTTCATCAACCTCTATTCCTAAGCCTTTAGCAGCATCACGAATTTCAGCTTCTGTTTTTCCTGTAATATCAAAACCAGTAAAGTGTTTAATCGAATCTGCCATTGTTACACGAGCATACGGTGGCTTAAAATTAATTTTATGCTCACCAAAAGTAGCTTCACTAGTACCATTAACAGCAATTGCACAATGTTCTAGTAATTTCTCACAGAAATCCATCATCCAATTGTAATCTTTGTAAGCCACATAAATCTCCATAGCAGTAAACTCTGGGTTATGTGTTTTATCCATTCCTTCGTTTCTAAAGTTTTTAGAAAACTCATAAACACCATCAAAACCACCAACAATTAAACGTTTTAAGTAAAGCTCGTTAGCAATTCTCATATATAACGGAATATCTAAACTGTTGTGGTGTGTAATAAACGGTCTAGCCGCTGCACCACCAGGTATAGGCTGTAGTATTGGTGTTTCAACTTCAAAATAACCAGAGTCATTAAAAAAGTCGCGCATTGCGTTAAATAACTTAGTACGCTTAATAAACACTTCTTTTACGTGTGGGTTTACAACTAAATCTGCGTAACGACGACGGTAACGCATTTCTGGATCGTTAAACTCATCAAAAACTTTACCATCTGCATCTACTTTTGGTAAAGGCAATGGGCGTAAAGATTTACTAAGTAATGTAAAGTTTTTTACCATTACTGTTTTTTCGCCAACTTGTGTTGTAAACAAATCGCCTTCTATACCAATAATATCGCCAATATCTAATAACTTTTTGTAAACATCGTTATACAATGTTTTGTCGTCACCAGTACAAATTTCGTCACGATTAAAATATACCTGTATTTTTCCTTCGCCATCTTGTAGTTCTGCAAAAGAAGCTTTTCCTTGTATTCTACGAGACATTAATCGGCCAGAAATAACCACCTGTTTACCCTCTTCAAAATTCTCTTTTACTTGTTTAGAGGTGGTATTTACTGGATATAGGTCTGCTGGGTATGGGTTTATTCCCATTTCTCTAAGCTTGCCTAATTTTTCCCTTCTGATGATTTCTTGTTCCGAAAGCTGCATATATCTATATTAAGGCTGCAAATATAGTTACAAAGTGGTAATCTATCAAAGTAGAAAGCGTAATAGAATAAAAAGGATTTATAATTTTTACATTTTGATGTAACTATGTTGTAAATCATTAATCTAAAAACAATTAAAATTTATAATAATATGGTCTTTATTTTTAAGTTTGATGCTTTTATTGGTTGTTTAAAATTTGATTTTATCAATCTATAAAACGTAAGAAATACGATGTTTTTAGTGAAATTGAAGAAAAAGAGTAACAAAGACGTGTTTTGTTCGTCTTATAAATACATCAATCAAAATAATAATAAATGAGTTTTTGGAGAGTAGTATTGGCTATTTTTTGTCCGCCTTTGGCTGTAATAGGTAAAGGATGCGGATCTATAGTAATTGTATTTTTGCTTTGGCTGTGCGGTTGGGTTCCTGGTACAATTGCAGCGCTTATAATATTGAATAATCCGGACAGATAATTGTATCTTTGTAGAATGAATAAAGAAGTGTTTCTACAGGATTTAGGACAAAAAGATTATAAAGAGACTTGGGATTACCAAGAAGATCTTTTTAAAGAAACTTTAGATATAAAGATTAAAAACAGGCGAGAAGATGCTGGTTTAAAAACACCTAATCACTTTTTGTTTGTAGAACATCCGCACGTGTATACCTTAGGTAAAAGTGGCGATATGTCTAATTTGTTAATTGACGAAGAGCAGTTAGCAAAAAAGAATGCTACGTTTTATAAAATTAATAGAGGAGGAGACATAACATACCACGGACCCGGACAAATAGTAGGTTACCCAATAATAGATTTAGATAACTTTTTTACAGATATACATAAGTATTTACGTTTGTTAGAAGAGATGGTAATTTTAACCCTGGCAGAGTATGGTTTAAAAGCCGAAAGATCTAAAGGGGAAACTGGAGTATGGTTAGACGTTGGTACACCATTTGCGCGTAAAATTTGTGCAATGGGTGTGCGTGCTAGCAGATGGGTAACTATGCACGGTTTTGCTTTAAATGTAAATGCAGATTTAGGGTATTTTGATTTAATGATACCTTGTGGCATAAAAGATAAAGCAGTAACTTCTTTAAACGTTGAGCTAGGTAAAAAAGAAGTAAATGTAACTGAGGTAAAAGAAAAGCTGCTAAAGCATTTTACAACATTATTTAAAGCTGAAATAACGGTTAAGTAGCCTAATTTATTTTATACACAATTATAGAGTTATCTAAATCTTTAGATACAAGTTCTAGTTTTTTATCATTGTCTACATCCGCTAAGTCAATTAGAGAGCTTCCGTAAACTGGAAAGTTCTGTATTGGATCTGCATTGCTGTCAAACAAATATATTTTCTGGTTCTGTAAATCTGTAACGCTAACGTATATTTTATTGTTAATGTAAAATATTTTTGGCTTACTGTACATACCTAGATCTAAGGTTACTTTTTTACCTTTTATAGTAATTGTATTTTGGTCCATTAAAACCAAAGTATTTGTTGTAGCGTCTAAACCGTGTTCTTTAATTAGGTTAAATTTAGTTGCAGCTGTTTTACCATTTGTAGCTATTTGGTGTAGAATTGAAGTTGTGTCTGTTACAGTAAACTTGTCTTTATACAGAACAACGTCATTTGTAGAAAAGGCTATTTTTTTACTAGTCTTAACGCGTACTTTACCAACTCTGTTTAAAATTTTAAGAGAACCATCTTCTAGCATAAAAACCAAGTAATCTTTATTGCCAACAGTAAAATGTTTTGGTTTTTTTATAATAGCACTGCTAGCTTTAGTATATGTAAATCCAGAAACTATATCTGCTTTGTTATTGTACATAAATACTTTGTCTCCTTGTGTTACTACAAATCTGTATTTCTTATTGTTTTCATAATCAAAAACCGCAAGAGCATTTAAGTTACCTCCTTTATATGTAATAGAAAAAGGTTCCACAGACTTTCCGTCTCTGTCTAAAATTAAAAATTGATTGTTAGTTGTAAAGGCAAATTGTAATCTTCCGTTCTTGTACAGGTCTACTTGGGCTATTTCTCCTTGTATTTTACCTTCTAATTGTTTTTTCCATAAGACCTTACCGTCTGTAGAAATTAAATACAGGTTGTTTTCTATGTCTTGTACTATTACTTCTTTTTTGTTAGTTCTGTGGTTTTTTACAAACTGAGGATTGGTTGCAAGATCATTATCTAACTGTACAGTAAAAATAGGGGACGTAGTATTGGCTTCAGTCTCTGTGTTTATTTTCTGAATTGTAAAGTTCGTGTGATAAAAATTAGCGTCTGCGACAAGCTGACCTGCAAAAAAGTAGTTTTCTAAATCGATATCCTTATAGCTATTTGAAAAATTAGTTGCTAAATCTTGTTTCAGTTTTTTGGCATCAGCAATTCGTAATATTGAAGATTGTTTTGCCATTGTCTCGGTAGCAGATTTGTAAAGAGGAGTTTTGTTAAACGTTGTGCCGTTTTTGTAATTGCTAATAATATCTTGTAACGTATATAAATCTTCAGAAAAAATAAAAGCATTACCTATTATGGTGTAGTAGTTAGATTTAAACCCTTCTACCAACGGACTAAATACCTCGGTTAGAATAGTGTTTTTGTTTAACTCCTTAATTTGACTGTCTTTAAAGTTACTTTCGGCTTTTTTAAAGGTATTTAGGTGTTCATCTATATTATCTGCGCCAAAGGTTTGTAGTAAAACTGCTTTCTTAGAATTTATAGTAATTAAAGCTATTTCTTCTACAGTGTTAAAAATAGAATCTTGCAAACTGTCTTTTACTATATAGTTAATTCTGTTTTTAGCAAAAGTATTGTAGTCTGTAAAAGTATAAGAACTAATTGCCTCTGTGTTTTCAGGAGCATACTCTTGTGCTCTGTTGGCTACTGCTGTTGTATTTTTAAACAAGCTTAAAATTGTTAAAACAGAATCGTTGGTAACAGTTATGCCTGCTAAGTTTAGTTGGGTTTGCTTGGTGTTAATATCAAGAGACATCCAATCTATAGTTTTAGTATTGGTAATTGTGTCTTTTGGTAGCGTATTTTTAAGTAAAAAATTGTTTTGTGTGTGTAAAAACAAAGTTCCAGACTTATTGTTACTAGCCGCTTTGTATAGTTTTTGTAAGGTATTGCTGTTTAGTCTAGCTTCTACAGTATTATTAATTGTGTTTTCTATTAAGTTTTTAGAGCTAGATAAAATGGTGTATTCGTTTTCTTTATAGCTATAATAAGCAGTGCTGTCTAGTGTGGTTTTGGTGTAAGTAGTACTTATGTAATCTAAAACACTCTTGGTTGTATTTAAGCTATCTAATCTGTTTAGATTTATAGAGTCCTTGGTTATAAAAAAGAAGTCTGTAGTGTCATTTGTTTTGGTAAAAGCAAGCAAGCCTTTTGCGCTAGGTTCTGCATAGTCTAATAGGGTAACAGACTCCTGATATGTTTTTAGGAGATCACTTTTTTTAAGGTCAGTTAAAAAATCGTTATTTTTAATCTCACTGGTTAAGCTGTTGTAATCATTAATTTTTAATAGCGTAGTGGTATTACTAGGGATATAATCTAGAATAGATGTCTTGGTTTGTTCGTTGGTAGTGCAACTAATGCAAACTAATAAAAATAATACGGCAATAATTTTAAATTTCATACAAAGCAACTTAGAATAACAAAGTTAGATTAATTTAGTTTTAAAGGAAATTTTAATTGCTCGGGTAATTGTTTAAAGCTTTTGCGGTGGTATTTAGTTATTCCAAATTCTCTAATTGCTTCCCTATGTTCTTTGGTAGGGTAGCCCTTATTTTTCTTCCAATTGTACATTGGGTATTCTAAATGTATTTTTTCCATATATGCATCTCTATATGTTTTAGCTAGTATAGATGCTGCAGCAATGCTCATAAATTTAGAGTCACCTTTAACAATGCACTCATGAGCAATTTTTTTATAAGGCTTAAATCGGTTTCCGTCTACAATTATAAAATCGGGTTTAGTTGTAAGCTTACCTATGCTTTTATGCATTGCAAGTATAGAGGCATTTAATATGTTTATTTCGTCTATTTTTTTAGGGTATATGTGTGTTACGCCAAAGCAAATAGCTTGTTCCTCTATAATAGGTCTAAGAAGCTCTCTTTTTTTTTCTGATAATTGCTTAGAATCATTTAAAATAGAATTTTTAAAATCTTCAGGTAAAATAATTGCAGCAGCAGTAACTGGGCCAGCTAAACATCCACGTCCTGCTTCATCTGTTCCTGTTTCATTTATTAGTTTGTGATAGGCTTTTAGCATAAAGGTTCAAAATGTTAAATATGCAAAATTAAGAATTTTTCACAGTTTGGCTTTATATGTTTAATTATTGGTGATTTTATTTGGAGTAAACACATCTTTAACTTTTCGCAAACACCTTTAAGGTATCATTTGTTAATTTTTTAAAATTATAATTTTACCTAAAGGTTAACATTTGATATTCGTTATATTTTATTATGTTTTTTTTGTAGGATTTTATCTTCATTTTTTTTTATTTAATTTTGTGTTTTTCTTAAGTATTTTTGGTTTTTATAGCTTAAAAATAGATTTTCGTTTGTTATTTAATGTCTATTTTAACAATTGTTTATTTTTAACCTTTTTTTTAACATATGCATGTTCCGTTAACAGTAATTTCTTGGAATCTTAACCATTAATTAAGAGTTTTGTTGGGTACTAACTCAAAAATTATAATAAATGAGAACGAAAGTAACTTGGATTTTAACGCCCTTGTTGGTGTTATTAATGAGCTTTTCTTATGGACAAGAAAAGACAATTACAGGTAATGTCACAGATCACGAAGGTCTAACATTACCAGGAGTAACTGTTTTAGTTGTAGGTACAACAACAGGAACTCAAACAGACTTTGATGGTAACTATACCATAAAAGCAAGTGTAGGGCAGGTATTGCGTTACAGCTATATTGGTCAAAAAACAACTGAAAGAAAAGTTGGATCAAGCAGCACAATTAGCCTTCAAATGGAGGAAGACGCAGAAGCGTTAGAAGAGGTAGTTGTAGTGGCTTACGGATCTCAAAAAAAGAAATCTATAGTAGGTTCTGTTACTTCTTTAGGAGTAGAGGAAATAGGTAATCAGCAGTTAACAACTGTTACTAGTGCTATTCAAGGTACAGTGGCGGGTGTAAATGTTATTACTTCTGGTGGTCAGCCAGGATCTAACCCAACAATTAGAATTCGTGGTGTAGGTTCTATTAATGCTAGTTCAGATCCATTAATTATATTAGATGGTGTTCCTTTTAATGGGAATATTAATAGTATTAGTGGTGATCAGATTGAATCTATGAACATTCTTAAAGATGCATCATCTACTGCATTATACGGTTCAAGAGCTGCAAACGGGGTTATTTTAATTACAACTAAAAAAGGTAGTTACAATTCAGAATCAAAAATTACTGTAACTGCAGTTTCTGGTTTTTCTACTCCAGCAGTATCTTTACATGAGCGTATAGGTAATGATGATATGATGAGATATTCTTGGGAAGCAGAAAGAAATAAAAATATTTATGTTTCTGGTCAGTCTGCAGCAGATGCTGGTGTTAATGCTTCACAAAGTTTAATATCTAATTTAGGATACAATCCTTACAATGTTGCTCAGCCAGTTGATCAAAATGGAAACTTAGTAGCTGGTGCAGCATCTCAATGGGAAACTGATTGGGAAGATGCAATGTTAAGAAGTGCAGCTCAACGTAACGAGTATACAGTAAGTATTAGTGGAGGTGGAGAATCATCAAGGTTTTTCTTATCTGCAAACTATTTAAACCAAGAAGGAGCAGTTAGAGAGTCAGATTTTGAAAGATTTACTACTCGTTTAAATGTAGAATCTAGTGTTAAAGATTGGTTAACTGTAGGTTTAAATACGTCATTATCTACATCTAAGCAACAATTTCCAACACAGTCAGGATCTAACTTTCAAAGTTCTTACCAATGGATTTACAGTATGTCTTCAATTTACCCATTATATAGAAGAAACGAAGCTGGAGGTTTAGTTTTAGATAACTTAGGAAATCGTATTTACGATTATGGTTCTACACCAGGACAATCTGTTAACGGTAGTAGACCTTTATTAGGAAATGAAAATGCAGTTGGTTCATTATTTAATTATGATGATGTTAACAAAAGAACAAATGCAACTGTAAATGGTTTTGCTAAAATTAAGTTTTCTGATAACTTATCTTTCAAGACTAACTTATCATACGAAAACTATTTATTTGATAGTAATTCTTATGATGCTTATGATGTAGGTGTTGCTGCTAGTGTTGGTGGTCGTGTAGCTCAAGATAGAGATATTACTACAACTTTTAACTTTACAAACTCTCTTAATTATGATAAAACATTTGGAGATCATAGTATTCAAGGAACTGCAATTTTCGAAGCTTACAAGCTTAAGGTTGATGCATTAGGAGCTCAAGGAACTGGTTTTTTACCAGGGGTAAAAGTTTTAAATGGTAGTACGCTTCCAGAAGGTGTTAGTGGATTTGTTAATGAAGATAGAATAACTTCATATTTAGGACGTTTGGCATACAGTTATAAAGATAAATACTTTATAGAAGGTTCTTACCGTAGAGATGGTTCTTCAAGATTTTCTGAAGACACAAGATGGGGTAACTTTTTCTCTATAGGTGGTTCATGGGTTATTTCTGATGAAGGTTTCCTTGCAAATAGTAATACTATTAATTTATTGAAATTGAGATCATCATATGGTGAGCTTGGTAACGCAAGTACAGGTTCTTATTTTCCTTATTTACAAGGTTTTGAAACAGGAAACAACGAGTTAGAGAACACAGGAGTATTATTAGGAGATGTAACAGATCCTAATTTAACTTGGGAAAATCAAGCAATTTTTAATGTAGGTTTAGATTTTTCTTTACTTAATGATAGGTTAGATGGTACTTTAGAGTATTACAGTAAAGAGTCTATTGATTTAATTTATACTAAGCCGTTACCAATTTCTACTGGTAACTCTGGTATTACAACAAACGTAGGTTCTATTAAAAACTCTGGTTACGAACTTTCATTAGCAGGTAGAATTATTCAAACAAATAATGTTACTTGGTCTGTTGGTGTTAACGCATCAGTTAATAAGAATGAAATTACTGAGTTAACTCAGGATGAATTTATTACTGGTACCAAAAAATGGAAAGAAGGAAAATCTTTATATGATTTCTTTATTCAAGACTGGGCTGGAGTAGATTCTGCAGACGGTTACGGTATGTGGTATAAAGATGTTTTAGATACAGAAGGTAATCCAACAGGAGAAAGAGAGACTACAAAAGATTATTCAGAAGCAACTAGATATTACCAAGGTTCTTCTTTGCCAGACGTTACAGGTGGTTTAACAACAGACCTTAAAGTTGGTGGTTTTGACTTTAATATGTTATTTAACTTTAGTGTTGGAGCTCAAATTTATGATAGTTCTTATGCTGGTTTAATGGATGGTTTTTCTAGACCTGGTTATACTGCATCTCCAGATGTTGCAAGTAGATGGACTCAGCCTGGAGACGTAACAGATGTACCTCTTTTATTAAATTCTCAAAATGATTTTAATGGTACGTCAACAAGATTCTTGTTTGATAATGATTATGTTAGACTAAGAGCACTTACAATAGGTTATACATTACCTAAAGATATAGTAGGTAAAGCGTCATTAGATAACGTTAGGTTATACTTAAGAGGTGATAATTTATTCACTTGGCAAAGTCATAAAGGAATAGACCCAGAACAAAGTTTAGCAGGTACTACAGATAGTAGATCATCTTTGTTAAAAACAGTTAGTTTAGGTCTTAATGTTCAATTTTAATAATATATAGAGAAATGAAGAATTATATAAAAACAGGATTTTTATCCTTACTATGCGCAAGCTCTTTTATCTTCGTTGGTTGTTCTGAAGATTACTTAAATGATCCTCAACCAACTGAAATAGTTGCGGAAAGTGTTATTTTTGGGTCTCGTACAGGTGTAGAAGCTTTTTTATCAGGTATTGCAAGAAGAGCTAGAGGTCAATTTAGTAGTGTTGATGCAGCTGGTGTAAATTCAATTTACTTTGCTAGAACATTAAAAGGAAACGATTTAATCCACGCTCGTTCTTGGTGGGGTTTTGATTATGATAATGATAACAGAGAGCCTACTTACCGTAGAACTTCTTTTAGTTGGGAATTTCCTTACTATATGATTAACCAACTTAATGCTTGTATTAATGGTGTTGAAACATCTGAATTATCTGAAGTAGATAAATCAGAATTAATTGGTCAAGCTAGAGCTTTAAGAGGTTTTTACTATTTCCAATTAGCATTAGAATTTCAAGAAGGTTACACATCTTCAAATAGAGATTTACCTGCTCCTCCAATTTACACAGAACTTTCTACAGAAGGTAAGCCAATGGGTACTTTAGGTGAGCTTTACGATTTTATCGTAGAAGATTTAACTACAGCTATATCTTCTTTATCAGAAGATAGACTTGGTAAGTCTTACGTAAACGTAAATGTTGCTAATGGTATATTGGCTAGAGTTTATTTGGCTATGTCTAATTGGGACGGTGCTGAGGATGCTGCAAATGCTGCTTACGGTGGTAATGTTGCTGCTGTATTAGATCCAGATAGTTATGGAAATGGATTTGATGATATTAGCAATGTTGAGTGGATTTGGGGTAACCCTCAAACTGGTGATCAATCTAACTATTATTACAATGCACCTTCTGCTTTCGTAGATCCAATAAACCCAGCATATAATAATATTTATATAAATGAATTTTTTGCAAACGAATTTACAGCTACAGATGCTCGTAACACTTTTACTTACGGTACTGCTACAGATTTTACTAAAGTAACAAGTACTAAATTTGTTTTTGCTTTCTCTAGTGATATTGTTTTAATGAGAACAGCAGAGATGATTTTAATTGAAGCTGAAGCTAAATTTAGACAAGGTGACGAAATTGGAGCAAGAGATTTAATGTTTGAGTTACAAAGTAATAGAGATCCGATGGCTGTTAAGTCTACTAACACTGGTTCTGCTTTAGAAGAGGAAATTCTTTTAGAAAGAAGAAAAGAATTATATGGTGAATATGGTGTAGAATGGTTTGATGCAAAAAGATTACAAAGAGGTATTGTAAGAACTCCAAACCATAGAATTGTGAAAACATTAGAGCCTAATGATAAAAGGTTTTATTTAAAAATTCCACAAGTTGAAATTGATGCAAATGAAAACATAGATGATTCTGTGAATTCAGGTAGATAAGAATAAAGTAAATAAATTTTATTTAACCGCTATGAGCAATTGCTTATAGCGGTTTTTTTTGTTTTATAAAATTAACATTTGGAAGTGTTACATTGCTTAGTGTTGGTTTTTAACTAATCTTTTATGGTCGCTTTCTGTCTGTTATAGCTCTTAAGGTTATTGGTTTTTATTTTTTTACTTATTTAATTATCCATTTTCACAGGCATTTCAAAGTAGTATTTTTCTTAATAATTTAACCTTAAATCTAATGAACAGTTGTTTTCTTACTATTAACACATAAGTGAGTATTTGTCTTACACGTACACTTTTTCTTCAGGTATTGTTAATATAATTAACATCTATTGTTTGTTTCTTTAACTTAATTTTAAGATTTTTGTGAAACTAACTCAAAAATCGAAAATAAATGAGAGCAAAAGTAACTTGGATTTTAACACCCTTGTTGGTGTTATTAATGAGTTTCTCTTACGGACAAGAGAAAACAATTACAGGTAATGTTACAGATCAAGATGGTCTTCCATTACCAGGAGTTTCTGTTTTAGTTGTTGGAACAACAACAGGAACCCAATCTGACTTTGATGGTAATTACACTATTAAGGCAAAAGTAGGGCAAACTTTGCGTTACACCTATATTGGTCAAAAAGCAACAGATAGAAAGGTTGGATCAAGTAGTACAATTAACATTCAAATGGAGCAGGATGCTGAGGCATTGGACGAGGTAATTGTTACTGGTTTTGGTAATGTATCTAAAACATCTTTTGCCGGTTCTGCAAAAGTAGTAGCGGGTGAAAACATTTCTCAAAAGTCTTTCACAAATGTATCTCAAGCGTTAGCAGGTGAAATTGCAGGTGTATCTGTATTTAATACATCTGGTCAGCCTGGTAGTACATCTACTGTGAGAATTAGAGGTTTTGGATCTGTAAATGGTAGTCAAAATCCATTATACATTGTGGATGATGCTCCATTTAGAGGTAGTTTAAATGATATCAACCCAAATGATATTAAATCTGTAACCGTTCTTAAAGATGCTTCTGCAACTTCTTTGTATGGAGCAAGAGGAGCTAATGGTGTAATTGTTATTACAACAAAAAGAGGTTCTGATACTGGTAACGAAATAAGCGTATCTATTAAAACAGGTGCCAATTTTCAAGGTATTGGTAGATACGAGACTATTGATTCTCCAGAAGAATATATTGGTATTGCTTGGGAAGGTACTTATCAAAGAGGTTTGTTAGAAAATAATGGAGATCAAATTGCAGCAGTAGATTATGCTAATGCAAACTTATTTGAAGGTGCAAATGCAGATGTTTCAGATATTTCGCCAGTATACAATATGTGGAATACCAGTGATAGCGGTGCAATTGGAGTGTCAGAATTAATAGACCCTGTAACAGGTATGGTTAGACCAGGGGTAACTAGAAGATATTCGCCAGAAGATTGGGAAGATTTTGCTTTTCAAAGTGCAAATAGAATTGAAGGAAATGTTTCTCTAGCTAATACAGGAGAAAACTCTTCAGTATATACTTCAGTAGGTTTTATTGATGATCAAGGTTATGCAAGTAACACTGATTATCAAAGGTTAAATGCACGTATTTCTGCAACAAACAAGTATAAAGATGTCATAAAAATGAATACTTCTTTAAACTATGCGCAGAGTGAAACTAATAATAATGGTACAGGTAGTTCTTCTTCTTCACAGTTTTGGTGGATAGATAATATCCCATCAATTTACCCATTGTTTACTAGAGATGCTAATGGTAACAAAATTGACGATCCTATATATGGTGGTTCTCTTTATGATTATGGTTTAGAAGATGGTCGTGGTTTTGGTTTTGCTACAAATGGTGTTGCAGATTCTCAAATTAATATTAGTAGGTCTAAAGACAACTCAGTAAACTTTACTAATGATTTAAAAATTACATTAGTAGAAGGTTTAACTTTAGATAATAACTTCTCTTATCAGTATTTTATGAGTGATGATATAGATCTAAACGAGCCTTTTTATAGTCCTGCTAAAGGTCAAGGTGGGGTAATTAACAGATCTAGATCAGAAACTAAAAATTATTCAATAAGAACAGGTCTTAGATATAATAAAACTTTTGGAGAAACAAATTTGTCTGCTTTTGTATCTCACGTAGCTACATCATATAAATTTAATTATTTAGAAGCAGAGCGCTCTAAGTTAGTAACACCTTTTGGAACAGATATTTCTAACGGTGTTGTAAATGCACCTAGTGATGGTTTTACTAGAGATGAAACAACAGAAAGTTACATAGCAAATGCTACGTTAGATTTTTCTAGTAAGTATTTTTTAAATGCAACGTTTAACAGAGATGCTTCTTCAAGATTTTTAAACGAAAAATGGGGTAATTTTTATTCAGTTGGTGCAGCATGGGTTTTATCTCAAGAAGATTTTATGTCTAGTTCTAATTTTGTAGATTTCTTAAAAGTTAAGGGTAGTTATGGTGTTCTTGGTAACTCTGGTGTATTAACAGGTACCGCTAACAACTACTATCCAGGATATAACTTATATTCTGTAAATAATTTAAATGATAATATATCATTAGCATTTGCTACCAAAGGAAACCCAGACCTTACTTGGGAAAGTTCAAATCAATTTAATGTTGGTGTAGAGTTTGAACTTGGTGGTTTTATAGATGGTTCTGTAGAGGCATATAGTAAATCTACTACAGATATGTTTTTTGACAGAAGAGTAGGTCCTTCAGTAGGGTATGCGTTAATTTCTGTAAATGACGGAGAGATGGTTAATTCAGGTGTAGAATTTGATTTAGATTTTAAATTGGTTCAAAACGATAAATTTAGCTTATCATTAGGTATTAATGGTTCTACTTTTAAAAATGAATTAAAGGCAATGCCAATAGATCCATCTACCGGGGAGCAGCAAAAACTTGATATAAGTGGAAATTACGGACGTACAGTTGGCCGTTCATTATATGACTACTATATGCCAGTATATGCAGGTGTTAATGTAGATACAGGTGCAGCACAATGGGAGCGTAGCTTTAATGATTTAGATGGTGATGGTGTTTTTGGAACAGGTGATGAAATAATTACAAATTTAACATCATATACTAATGATAATCCAGACGCTAATGTAGTTCAAGATATTACTGAGGTATATTCAGAAGCTGCTGATAAATTTATCAATAAAACAGCTATACCAGATGTAACAGGTTCTTTTAGGTTAAATGCTAAATATGGTAATTTTACTTTAAGCACTTTATTTAACTATTCTTTAGGTGGTTATGCTTATGACGCTGCTTATGCTAACTTAATGGATAATGATTATGCTGGTACAAATAATTTCCATGTAGATATTAGAGATCGTTGGATGCAGCCTGGTGATGTTACTGATATTCCTAGACAGGATGCTAGATTCCAAATTCAGCAAAGTGCTACATCTACTAGATTTTTAGTGAAATCTGATTATTTAGCATTAAACAATATCAGGTTAGGGTATACTTTACCAAGTGACATTAGTAAGCAAATTGGACTTAAAAATCTAGATTTTTATATAACAGGAGATAATCTTGCATTTTTCTCTAAAAGACAAGGTTTTAACCCATCTACATCTATAACTGGTGGATCTTCAATTTACAGTTATAGTCCATTATCAACTGTTGTTTTAGGTGTTAATTTAAAATTATAAAACTATGAAAACTTTAAATAAAATAATATATACAGCAGGAGCTTTACTGTTTATGAGCTCATGTAGTGAAGACTTTTTAGAGGTGTTTCCAACAGAAACATTGTCTCAAGAGCAAGTAAGTGAGGCTTCAAAAATTAATCCAGATGTTTCTAAGGCTACATTATTGGGTATTTACGAAAACTTATACCGTAGAGGTAGTGGAGGTACAACTAGTCAAGAAGATTTTGGTATAACAACACAGTACATACAGTTAGATATGTTTTCTACAGATATGGCTCATTTAGGTAAAAGTTATAACAGGCAAACACAAGTTTCAGAGCTAACAGCAACAGTAGATCCAGATTCTGATTATAACTACAGACCTTGGAGATTTCTTTTTAGAGTTGTAAACCTTTCTAACTTAGTTATTGATGGTGCAGGCGGTAATGATGTAGTACCAGAAACAGAAAACTTAAGGTATACCGTAGGTCAAGCAAAAGCTCTTAGAGCTTATGCTTACTTCTTTCTTGCTCACGTTTTTGTAAATGACATATCAAACTTATCTCAAGAAGCACTTCCTATTTATACAAGTGCAGAAGATATTGATCAACCAAAATCTACTTTACAAGAAGTTTTTGACTTAGTTATAAAAGATTTAACTGATGCTGAAACATTATTAGAAGGTTTTGTAAGAGAAGATAAAATTGAAATTAACCAAGATATTGTAAGAGGTTTATTAGCTAAAACTTATGGAGCTCTTAACGACTGGGAAAACGCTGAGGATTATGCTGCTTTAGTTGTTAATTCTGGTAATTACCCAATAATGACAGCTGATGAAGTAGCCTTATTGCCAGGTGAAAGTGGTGCTGTTGGTGGTTTTAATGATATTAACTCTATCCCAGGTATTATGTGGGGTATAGACATTACACCTACAGGTCAAGGCTTAGCATCTTTATTTTCTTGGTGGGGTTTTATGGATGTATATAGTTATAGTTATGCAGCTGTAGGAAACTCTAAAGGAATGGATGCAGATTTACATGCTAATTTTAGAGATGATGATATTAGATTAAATCAATTTTCAGGAAGTTTACAACCTTCTGGTAAGTTTTACTACAAAGGTGCAGAAAACAATGGATTTGGTGCTTTCTCAGGACCTCAGTCTAATATAGATTCTGACTCTCACTATATGAGGATAGCAGAAATGTATTTATTACATGCAGAAGCTGCAGCTGAAAATGGTAATGATGCTGGTGCTAGAACTAGTTTAAAAGCATTATTGGACTTAAGATTAGATGACAGTTCTTATATAGATGGTTTATCTGGAGCAGCTCTAGCAGAAGAGGCAGCTTTACAAGCTCGTTTAGAATTGTTTGCAGAGGGACAATCTTACTTTGTAATGAAAAGAAGACGTGAAACTAGAACAAGAGGTTCTAATTGGTTAGATTTTTCTGGTGATGCATTTAGCCATGATGATGAGCGTTTAACTTATGAAATTCCACAAGAGGAAATTTTATTTAATCCAAATATAAACACTCAAAATTAATAGTCTTTATACTATTAATAAAATTTACAACCGCCAAGAGCCTTGCTCTTGGCGGTTTTTTTATGTCTTATTTCTATTGTTAAGTAAAATCTTGTTACTTAACAAACACAGATTACGTGTTAAAAAAGAACGCTTTTATCCTACGTTCTAAATCTTATTTTATTTACCTTTTGATGTTATAAGCTATTAATTTAATAAGAAACATGCTTCTTTTTTAATTTATTTTCAATGAAAAGCATATTTTTTTAAAAATAACTGTAATTAACAAATCTTTAATACGACAAAGCATCTCATAGATACTTTTTAAGTTACTGATTTTCTTATTTATGAAGTTTTTTGGGTAGTACTAATTCTTTGTAAGACAATGGATTTACTAAGTATCTATATTTTTTTATTAAATAATTTTCAGTCTATCTCTATTGTTTGTTAATCACATTAAAAGATTAATTAAATGTTAATCTCTTACTTGTTCTTATACAAATAGTTTGGAAAAAAGCTGAAGCTAACTAAAAACTAAATTAAATGAGAAAAAAAGTAACTTGGATTTTAACACCCTTGTTGGTGTTATTAATGAGTTTCTCTTACGGACAAGAGAAAACAATTACAGGTAGTGTTACAGATCAAGATGGTTTGCCATTACCAGGTGTGTCTGTTCTAGTTGTTGGTACAACAATAGGAACAGAATCAGATTTTGATGGTAATTATACTATTAAGGCAAGTATAGGTCAAATATTACGTTACAGTTATATTGGGCAAAAAACAACGCAAAGAACAGTTGGTGCTTCTAGTGTAATTAATTTACAGCTAGAGGAAGATGCAGAAGCTTTAGAAGAAGTAGTTGTTACTGCTTATGGCGTGCAGAAAAAGGAATCTTTAACAGGTTCTATAACAGAAATTAAATCAGAGGAAATTGCTAAAGTTGCTTCTGGTAATGCTGTGACTGGTTTAACAGGTAAAGTTTCTGGTGTTCAGATTTTTTCAAACTCTGGTCAGCCTGGTACAGCACCTACTGTAAGGTTTAGAGGTATAGGATCTTTAAATGGATCTTCTGCTCCTTTATATGTTGTAGATGGTGTTCCTTATAACGAATCTATTACATCTTTAAACCCAAATGATATTGAGACAATTTCATTTTTAAAGGATGCTGCTGCTGCTGCTTTATATGGTAACAGGGGAGCTAATGGTGTTATTATTGTAACTACTAAAAAAGGTAAAGCAGGTAAAGTAAGTGTAAATTTAGATGTAAGAACTAGTTTTACTAGTAGAGCAACTAAAGATTATGACGTATTTAACGATGCAGGTGAATACTTAGAGGCATATCATAAAATGCTAAAAAGTAATGATATTGTAGAGAACGGAACAGATGTAGCTACTGCAGGCTTAAATGCTTCAGCTAATTTGTTTGATGGTACTCAAGGTTTGGTTTACAACCCTTTTGGCGGAGACAGAACTACAGTTGTAGATCCTAATACTGGCATATTAAGATCTGGTAATCAATTGTGGACATCAGACTGGGAAGACGAGTTGTTTAATGATGGTAGCGGAATACAAACTTTGTATGCTAGTGTTGCTGGCGGAACAGAAAAAGCTACTTATTTCTTTTCTGTAGGTAACGAAGACAATACAGGTTATAATGTTAATACAGGATTTAAAAGATTAACATTAAATATGAATATGAATTCTCAAATTAATGATAACATTAAGATGGGAGTATCTGCTAATTATGCAAACAGAGAACAAACCGGTACGTTAACTAATAATATTACAGGTAATTTTGCTTGGGTAAGAAATATAGCGCCTATTTATCCTGTTTTTGCAGTAGATCATGCAACAGGAGCAACAGTTTTAGATGATAAAGGAAATGCACTTTGGGATTGGGCAGATGTTACTTCTCCTAATGCAACTGCAGGTAGACCTTTTAATGGGTTTTCTAACCCACATGCATTACAAACTTTAAACGTAAACAAGTCTGTAAGAGACAACCTTACATCTAGAGCTTTTACTGAAATTAAATTTTTAAAGGATTTTGTCTTTACCTATAATTTTGGTTTAGATCTAGCATTTTACAATACTACCAATTATACAAATAAAATTGTAGGTAGTTCTGCTTCTTCAGATGTTAATGGTAGGTTATCAGAACAATTTGGAAGAGGTACAACGTACACTAACCAACAATTATTAGGTTGGAAAAAAACAATTGCAGACAATCATAACTTAGATATTTTATTAGGCCATGAAAACTCAGACTACAATTTTAAATTTTTAGACGCTAATAAAAAGAATCAATTTATTTCTAATGATATATCTGCTAGTCTTTTTGCAGAGAATGATGGGGCTGGTAATGTAACTGGTGGTCCAACAGAATATCTTTTAGAAGGTTTCTTTGCTAGAATGTTATACGATTTTGATAGTAAGTATTACATAAACGGAAGTTTTCGTAGAGATGGTTCTTCTGTTTTTTCTGAAGACAATAGATGGGGTAACTTTTGGGGTGCTGGTGTAGCGTGGAGAATATCTAAAGAGTCTTTTATGGATAATGTAAATTGGATTAATGAGTTAAAACTAAAATCTAGTATTGGTCAGCAAGGGAACGATTATGTAGGTTACCCAGATAATACAGCGGTAAGAAATTATGCGCCTTATTTAGATCAATGGGATGTTACATCAGATGGTGAAGAATTTAATTTAAATAAAACTGTTTTAGGAAATGAAAATTTAAAATGGGAAACATCTACCAATTTTAACGCTGGTTTCGAATTAAATATGTTTGAAAACAGACTTAGAATAGAGTCAGAATATTTTCAAAGAAAGATCACAGATTTAATTTTTAACAGACCATTACCAAATTCTTCTGGCTTACCATCTATTCCAGAAAATGTAATGGATATGCAAAATGTTGGTGTAGAAGCAAGTATTTCTTATGATATTATTAGAAACCAGAATTTAAACTGGACAGTAGATCTTAACGCTACACATTATAAAAATGAGATTACAAAATTAGCTCCAGGAAGAGACTTTATAGATCCAGGTACAGTATATAGATGGGAAAAGGGTAGTAGTGCCTTTGATTATTACATTCGAGATTTTGTAGGGGTAAACCCAACTAATGGTAATGCTATATGGTATACTTCTAGTGAATTTGAAGCAGATGGTACAACGCCAATAGTAAATAATCAAACAGAAGATTACTCAGTTGCTTCAGAAACTAACTTAGGAAAATCTGCATTACCAGATGTTAATGGTGGTTTTACATCGTCACTTACATACAAGAATTTAGATTTTAGTTTTGCGCTTTCTTATCAATTTGGTGGTTATGCTTTTGATGCTATTTATAATGATGCTTTTGGTGGTGGAATAGGAGAAAATCTAAGTAAAGATTTTTATAAAACTTGGACGTATGATAATACAACTGCAAGTTTACCAAGAGTAATAGATGGTTCTAGAAATTACAATACATCAGATTTACTTTTAGAAAAATCAGATTTTATTAGTCTTAATGATGTTTCTATAGGGTATACTTTACCTAGTGACGTAGTAGAAAAAATTGGTTTATCTAAGGTTAGAATATATGGTTTAGGTAACAATCTGGCTTTATGGACAGCTTCTGGTAGACAAGGTTTTGATCCACGAGCAAGTGTTACGGGAGGTAATAACTCTGTTAGGTATGCAACGTTAAAGACGTTTACATTAGGTTTAAATGTTAATTTTTAAAAGTAAAAAAATGAAAAAGATATTATTAATAACTGCAGTACTAGCTGTTTTCGTTAGTTGTAGTGAAGATCAGTTAGAGTCTGATCTAGAAAATATAGTTACAGATGCTACTATTTCAGAATTAGCAGAAGAATCTCCTGAAGCATTATTGTCTACGGCAAGTTCTTTTGATACAGGTACCATAAACAACATACGTACGTTTGATGTTGCTGGTACAGGTGGTGACCATAATGATTACGGGCAAAAATCTATTGATGTAATGATGGATATTATGTCTAATGATATGTTAGATTCTAATAACGGTTGGTGGTACGATGATTTGTATAAATACATAGGTAGGACACAAGAATCTGGTACAGAAACTAATTTAATTTGGGATTATTACTACGAGATTATAAAAGGAGCTAACCAAACAATAACACTTATAGGTGGCTTAGATGAGTCTGTTTTAACTGCAGATTTATCTTATGTGCTATCAAGATCTAAGGTTGTTAGAGGTTTAGCGTATTTAGAGTTGATACAGATATACCAAAAAGGACAGCCGGCAATGTCAGATCCAGGTGTCCCACTTATAGATCCTACGGCAGATTTAATTAATGGACCAGGTTTTGGTAGATTAACTGTGCAAGATACTTACAACCAAATTGAAGCAGATTTAAAAGAAGGTTATGATGGATTAGAGGGATTTTCTAGACCAGATAAAACTGTAATTAATCAAAATATTGCAGCAGGTTATTTAGCTCGTTTTTATTTATTGTCTAAAGATTACACTAAAGCAGTACAGTTTGCAGAAATTGCAAAATCTGAAGGTGCTTTGGCTGCAGATCAATTATTAGATGGTTTTCAATTTATCAATAATTCAGAGTGGTTATGGGGGGCAGATATAAATGGTGATACGTCATCACTTTTTGCATCGTTCTTTTCTCAAATGCAATCGTATTCTCCGGTGCAGAAAGCTGCTGGTGGAGTTACTCCAGGATATACAGGTCAATTAGGACACCATAGAACTGTAGATGTTAGGTTGTATAATGCTGTATCTCCTACAGATATTCGTAGCAATTGGTTTGGTCCAGATAACGGATTTATAGATCAGCCTAAACCAGGGCAGATTTATAATTATAAATTTTATGATGATACTTTCTTTGAAGCAGATTACGTGTATATGAGAGTTTCAGAAATGTATTTAATTATTGCAGAGGCTAAAGCGGCTAATGGAGATGATGGTGGTGCAGCTCAAGAATTATATGAATTAGTTTCAACTAGAGACCCTAATTATACATTATCTATGAATTCTGGTTCTAGTCTAATGGATGAAATTAGATTGCATAGACGTATAGAATTGTGGGGAGAAGGATTTGGTTTGTTAGATATGAAAAGATGGAACGTTGGTTTAGTTCGTGATTTTGAAGGAACAACACATCCTAATAATCCAGCTTCATTTTACAATATACCTGCAGGTGATGCAAGATTTACATTTCAGATACCTGAAACAGAGATTAATTTAAATGATGCTATTACTCCTGCCGATCAAAATCAGTAGAAGTTATTAATCATTAATTAAGATTTAATTTAGCCTGAACAATTATTTTGTTCAGGCTTCTTTATAAGTAGTTTACAAATAAAAAAGCTCCTAGATATAAATCTAAGAGCTTTTTGTTCTTTGTAGGGAACTAATTTATTCTACCTTAAACTCAAATACTTCTGAATTAGAAGTGTTGTTTTGGCTATCTTTTGTAATTACTTTCCAGTAATATACTGTGTTAGCAGCAACAGTAGTGTCTATGGTAATATTAGTAGTTGTTCCAATGCTTGTACTAGGGTTATTAGTTGTGTCTAAAAATATTTCGTATTCCTCAATATCATCATCAACATCTGCTCCAGACCATCTTAAAGATACTGTAGTAGTTGTTGCAATTGTAGCACCTCTTGCAGGACTAACAGCTTCTGCTGGAAACGGAGCATAGTTTTCTATACCTACACCTTGATTGTAAAATTTCCAGACAGTACTTGTAGCAGTTTCTGTTGTTCCGCTTGCTTTAGATGTTACAAACCATTCGTAAGGAGTTCCGCGGTCAATAGTTATAACTTCTGTAGTGCTATTTACAGTTGTTTTAGTATTGTTACCCGTTGCTAAGTTTTTAATGTTAATTTCGTAACTATCTGTGTCTTGTGCTGCATTCCAGCTAAATTCAACAGAGCTACGTGTATCACTTATAATAGTACCTTCGTTACACTCGGTATTATTGTCAGGAAGTATTAAAGTTGTTGCCTTAGGTGTAGCAACAGGATCTGGAGTGTCACCTCCGTCATCACTACCGCCACCACAAGACACTAATAAGAAAGCGCTAATGCAAGTTAATTTATAGGCTATTTTCATTTTTATCAATTTATTTTCTAATTATTTTATATGTAAGTAACGTTTCGTCGGTTTTAATGTTTAGAACATATATACCTCTTGCCAATGCATCTACATTAAATTTAATGGCACTATTATTAGTAGGGTAGTCCTTTTTAAAAACGCGTTTACCATTAATTGTGAATAAAGAAACCTCTACCTTAAGTAGTTCAGGTTTGTTTAATTCTATTGTTAAATCTCCACTAGATACAGGGTTTGGATATATAAAAATATCAGAACTAGATATAATACGTTCTTCGTATAAACCTTGACAGTCTTTATCAGTTTTAATACTAATATTATTTTCAATCTTTCCTAGAGGAAGAGTAATTTTATTTTTTGTGGTAGAGTAAACTTTATCGTTTATACTTATTTTATAAACGGTTCCGCCAGATAAATTAAATGTTACTTTGTTAGAAACAGAATTTACCTTTGAAGATACAGATAAAGCTTCTGGCTCAGAGATAGAAACAGTGAAACAATTCTCATAATCAGTTTGTCCTTCTACGGTTATACAAATAGCATATGTCCCTAGTGGCAAGTCATTAAAGGAAACTACGTCTATAAATTGTTTAGTCTCATTTTTATCTCCACTAATAATTGCAGTGTAGTTGTAAGTTTCTTCTGCGGTAATTTCTATGGATCCATTGTTGCTAGAAATACAACTTTCTCCAGTTGTTTTTATTTTAAAATTAGATGTAGGTAAAGAAAATACAGCACAACCATTAACATCTACTACAGTGTTTGGCGTTGTATTTGGGCATATATCTACGCTGTCCAAAACACCATCATTATCGTTGTCATTGTCACAAACATCACCAATATTATCATTGTCTAAATCTGCCTGGTCTATGTTTGCTATTAGTTTACAATTATCATCTATATCTAAAACACCATCATTATCATCATCAGTGTCACAAACATCACCAATGCCATCCCCGTCTGTATCTAATTGATCTGCGTTTGCAATAGTTGGACAGTTGTCATCTATATCTAGAATACCATCATTGTCATCATCATCATCATCTTGCTCGCCATCTAAAATAAAATCATCTATAACAACACCTTCTTGAGATACACCTGGATCTGAATGAAAAACGATTCTAAAGATAATTTCATTTTCTAATGATAAATTAGTTTCTCCTAAAGTAGCATTTGTATTAAAATTGTACGCATACTCTGTAAATGTAGTATTGGTTCCTGTCCATTGCTTTCCTGGGCAATTCTGACAGTCATCAGCAACTCCAGAAGAAGCATTAGTCCTGTCGCTATTATACCAATTTGGCTGGCTATTTATACTTCCAAGATTACTCCAATCTTTTCCTTGGTTTATAGAATATTCTACATATACAATATCCCAATTTTCTTCTAGGTCATAAGCCATTTTAAATTTAAGCACTGGGTTTGCTATTGTAGAAATATTGTAACAATTACTTACTAAAAAGGCTTTTGTATTGTTTGGGTGTTCACCATCTAGATTAGTAGCATATACTTCTAAACCAGAGCTAGCGCTATTTAGTAGTGTGCCAGAAGGGGTTCCTTTCTCCCAAAGACTATTGCTGCTAGCATCATTATATGTTACAAGAGCATCTTCTGTATTGTCAAAAGTATTCATAACACCTCCAGCACCTTCTTTATTTATGTAAATTACAGTAGATTTAGAGTTGTTTGTTTCAAATGTATCGCTAGCAATAGTTGCAGAAACATTTAGTGAAACTTTACCAAACGTATTAGGTGTTATGCTAGGTAAGGTTATGGTTGTAGATTCGTTAAAATTTAAAGTGCCATTCCATATATAAATCTCGTCTGTGTTGTTTAGGCCGTATGTAATGTTTACCTCATTAATAGGATTTGTTCCTATGTTTTTTATTTCGATGTCAGTCGTAACATCACCACATAAAATAGAATTTAATTGTAATGAGATAGATTTTAGGCTAACATCGTTTTCTGGATCTTTAATAGGTATAGGAGATTGCCAAACACCTCTACCGTAAGTTGCAGCTGTTAAAATGTTTTCATTTAAATTGATATCTAAATCGCCTATAGCAACACTTGGTAAGCTAGTATCATACTCTTCCCACTCTGTTAAAGAGTCATCAAATCTAAAAATACCTAAGCTTGTGCCAACATAAATTGGATTGTCTTGATGAAGCCCTTGGTGTACAATACTAAAAAAGGCTTGATCATCTGGTAAGTTTAACGTAATATTTTCTTGAGTTACATCTGTACCATCAGAAATTATTTTGTAAACTCCACGTGAAGATGATTGTCCTGATAATGCAATTCCTACTCTGTTAGATGTTGTTGCATATAATGTAGAGCTATTAGAAACGTTTACAGCTAAATCAGAAATAAAACCTGGTAATGTAATGTGGGTGCTAAAAGTTATACCCTTATCTATGCTTTTGTAAATAGTTCTATTCTTTACTGCATATATTGTATTCGGATCATTGGGATCTGTTTCTAAATCATCAATCTTGCCAGAACCTAAATTAGTAGAAATTTTACTCCAACTTGCCCCTTCTAATTTATACACAGCATCAAAACCAGCGAACACATCTCCGTTGCTGTTAATTGCAAGTGGTGTAATCCAGTTTCCTTCAATGTCTTCGTCTGCCGAATCTTTAGGTGGTCCAATTTGTCCAATTGTTTCTCCTGAATTCGTAGATATATTTAATGATCCTCCGTATTGGGTAAAACCATATACTAGGTTATTATTGTTTGGGTCAATAACATTATCCATACCATCACCACCATGGTAATTATTCCACTGATTGTTGTTAAAAATATTACCTCCATTATCTTGTAATCCACCAATCATTTTAGAAGCATCATCTTCTGCAACGCTTATTCTGTAAAATTGACCAATAGACATACCGCTTGTAACATCTGTAAAAGTTGTTCCATTATTGTCTGATACGTATAAACCACCATCACTACCACAAAAAAGAGTAGAGCCAAACATTTTTAGAGTATGTATGTCTGCATGGGTGTAAGAGCTGTTATTAGAACTCCAATTATTACGTCTGTTAAAGCTATTGCCTCCATTAGTACTTCTCCAAATATTTAAACAGCCGGTAAAAATTGTGTTTTCATCTGTAGGTGAAACTTCTAAAGCTAAATCAAACCAAGCTTGTTTAGACTCTAAAATATCTACAGTGTTAGATGTTTTTGTAAAAGTTGTTCCGCTATTTGTTGACTTATAAAAACCTTGAAAAGTGTAATCTGTAGCAGCGCTTAAGACATAAACCAGATTGTTGTTAGCAGGTGTAACACCTAAAACCAATCTTCCGGATGTAGTTGGTAGGTTGCTGGTGACCGTGTTAAAAGTATTTCCGCCATCAATAGATTTGTAAAAAGAATTATAAGAAACTGCGTAAATAGTGTTGCTGTCTCCAGGTTTTAATTTAAAATCTGTTATGTCGTCAGATAATTTGTTGGTCCATGTAGCACCTCCATCTGTAGTTTGGTATAATCCATTATTAGAGCCAACCCAAACAATATTACTATTTGTAGGGTCTATTGTAATTTCATTAGTTAAAAAATTAATTCCATTTCCAATTGTAGTTGGGTTTAGACCGGTTTCATTCCAAGTAGTTCCTCCGTCTGTAGACTTAAAAACACCAATACTATAAGAATCTGCGGCATCATCATCACCTGTAGAAATATATATAATATCAGAATTATTGGCATCTACTGCAATACCAGAAACTCCAATTTGTAAAAAATCAGAAAATAAGCTTGTCCAGCTATTTCCTGCATTAGTAGATTTCCATATGCCACCTGCGGGTGCTCCTGCATACCAAATATTTGCATTATTTGGATCTACAGTTATAGCATTAATTCTTCCATTTCCAGGTAATCTACCTGCAAAAGCATTACTTGTAGATGGTCCTATATTGCTCCAGTTACTGGTTGGGTTAATTTTACCGGCTCTATTTTCTTTTGCTTGCCAAGAATCCCATATTTGTTTAGAAGAAGGTATGTTCCCATTACTGTTTTCAAAGTTTATCCAGTAATTACGCCATCTCATAAAAGGTTTGTAACCGCTCCCTTTAGTATCTCTGTTTTTTGTTTTCCAATATTCGTCAAAAGATGTGGTTATCTCTTCAATAGAGAAATATGAGTTTATGCTTTTAGAAGCTGTACTCGTTTTTTCTTTTTTTAATTTTTTCATCCAAGGAGCTCCCTCATTAAACTGTGCAAAAGAAAGTGTACAGGTTAATAAAAAGAGAATGAGTACTTTTTTATTCATTTTTGATATGTTTGGTAGGTATTCTTGTAGTTTTTAACGCTAAATAACAATTTAACATTTTATTAAGACTTATGTCGCAAATATCCTAATTAAAGAGTGTAGTCACAAGCTAAATTTAATTTATTGTTAATTAAATCTTAAAAAATGTAATTACAGACTGTTTATACAATAGTCTTAAAAAGCTAACAAAACTTTCACAGCTAGTTAAATGTAAAAAAATTACCTTTGCTTATATTTTTTATAAATGAGATATATAGTATTCGTAATATTTTTGTGGAGTGCAGTTGCTTTTGCACAAGATCCAATAGCTTCTAAAAAAGGTTTAGATCCTAAAGGTGGAAAAAAACCAGGTAAGGTTTTAAAAGAAGGAGAAGAGGAAAAGCCTAGTGTAGAAGAATATAAAATTTTTACTATTAAAAGAGATACGGTCTTTTTAGATACAACTCTTACCATACAAAAAGAGTATAAATATAACTATTTAAGAAAAGACGGTTTTGAACTAATGCCTTTTTCAAACATAGGTAAACCTTCAAATGCTCTTGGTGTAGACTTAAATAACTCTAGTATGTATCCATCTTTAGGAGCTTCTGCTTTAGGAGGTAATTATTGGGAGGTAGAGGATATTAAATATTACAACGTACCAACACCTTTAACAGAGTTAATGTTTAAAACAACTATGGAACAAGGTCAATTGTTAGATGCAATGCTAACATTTAATATGTCTCCAGAGCTAAACGTCTCTTTAGGTTACAAAGGTTTTAGATCTTTAGGGAAATACAATTACAATCAGTCAGAATCGGGCAACTTTACCGTAACTACAAATTATAATTCTAAAAATAACAGATACCAAATGCTAGCTCATATAGCGGTTCAAGATGTTGTTTTTCAGGAAAATGGAGGTTTAATAGATGGGGAATCTCAGTTTGAATCTGGAGATACAGAGTTTTCTAGTAGAGATAGGTTAGATGTAGCTTTTATAAATGCCGAAAGTGAAATTTTAGGGAAGAGGTATTTTTTAGACCATCAATACAAATTAATTAAGAAAGCAGAAGACTCAACAAGCAGCGCTATTGCAACATCCATAGAAGTAGGGCATCAGTTTAATTACGAGACTAAATTTTCTAAGTTTAATCAGGACGCGGAGTCAGATTATTTTGGAAATTCTTTTTTAGCAGAAACAGAAGATAAAGCTCAGTTGCAGACAACCTACAATCAGTTAAACGCAACTTTTTCAAATAGATTACTGGGTAAATTGAAAGGCTACTTAGGTATATATAACTACAATTACTTTTTTAAGAGTTTACTAATAACGCCAACAGGTAATATAGATAGTCAATATAAAGGAACGGATATTTCGTTAGGAGCAGAGTATAGCAAAAGAATAGGTCAGTTTAATTTGCGAGGAGACGCAGCATATAATTTATCAGGAGATTTGGGTGGTAGTTTAATTAATGCAGAAGCAACCTATATATATAAGGACAAACATAAGTTTGTTGCATCTCTGCATAACGAATCTAAAATGCCAAATTTTAATTTCTTGCTCTATCAGAGTAATTATGAAAACTACAACTGGCAAAACACAAGTAATTTTGATAAGCAGAATATAAACAGTTTAGCCTTTGAGTATAGTTCAACTGCTTATGGAACACTTGCAGCAAAATATACCAATATAGATAAGTATACATATTTTGGGTCCACAGCAACTCAAGAACAGATAGACAATGATGAGGAAAATGCATATATAAAACCGTTTCAAGAAAGCGCATCTGTTGGTTATTTAAAAGTAAAGTATAGTAAAGAGTTTAAGTTTGGTCGTTGGGCATTAGATAATACTATAATGTATCAAAATGTTTCTCAATCTAACCAAGTGCTTAATTTGCCAGATTTAGTAACCAGGAATACTCTTTATTATTCTAAGAAAGTCTTTAAAGGAGCAATGTTTATGCAAACCGGAGTTACTTTTAAATACTTTACTGCTTATAATATGAATGCCTATAATCCTGCTCTAGGAGAATTTTATACTCAAAACCAGCAAGAGTTAGGTGCATACCCTATGTTAGATTTCTTTATTAATGCAAAAGTAAAGCAAACGCGCATCTATTTAAAAGCAGAACACTTCAATTCTTCCTTTACTGGTTACGACTATTATTCGGCTCCAAACTATCCATATCGCGACTTTGTAGTTAGGTTTGGGCTGGTATGGAACTTCTTTTCGTAATTTAAAAAAGCAGTATAAGGATAATAATAGATATAATAACATCTTTTTTATATTTATATAGTATAAAATCTACTCCTTATATAGATTGATAATCGCCTTGTTAAAGACAAAGAACGGGCTATAAATAGTGAGCTAATAGTTATGTTCTGTTATTTGCTTAAAAGAAGCAGAAAAAGAGGTCTACTTAAGAGGTTGATAAATAGGGTTGTAAAGGATGTTTTTAAAATAACTTCAAAAAAGATTTAAAAAAGAGTTGTTATATCAGATAAGCTCTGTATATTTGCACCCGCTAAGGGAAAAACATAGAGTTAATAAGTTAGCAAAGTTCATTGAAAAGGTTGTAAAATTGGTTTAAAATAAAGGTTAAGAAATAAGTTAAAAAAAGCTTGTTTTGCTTTAGTTAAAAGAGCTAAGTTTGCAGTCCTAAATT
>NZ_FPIY01000020.1 GCF_900119145.1 Cellulophaga fucicola
ATGGCATCATTTTAATAATAAAGATTACGGTGTAAGATGAGTATGCGTCCCATTAGTTTGTTGGTAAGGTAACGGCTTACCAAGACTACGATGGGTAGGGGCCCTGAGAGGGGGATCCCCCACACTGGTACTGAGACACGGACCAGACTCCTACGGGAGGCAGCAGTGAGGAATATTGGACAATGGGCGAGAGCCTGATCCAGCCATGCCGCGTGCAGGAAGACGGTCCTATGGATTGTAAACTGCTTTTATACAGGAAGAATAAGGACTACGTGTAGTCTGGTGACGGTACTGTAAGAATAAGGACCGGCTAACTCCGTGCCAGCAGCCGCGGTAATACGGAGGGTCCGAGCGTTATCCGGAATTATTGGGTTTAAAGGGTCCGTAGGCGGGCTATTAAGTCAGGGGTGAAAGTTTGCAGCTCAACTGTAGAATTGCCTTTGATACTGATAGTCTTGAATTATTGTGAAGTGGTTAGAATATGTAGTGTAGCGGTGAAATGCATAGATATTACATAGAATACCGATTGCGAAGGCAGATCACTAACAATATATTGACGCTGATGGACGAAAGCGTGGGTAGCGAACAGGATTAGATACCCTGGTAGTCCACGCCGTAAACGATGGATACTAGCTGTTCGGTTTTCGGACTGAGCGGCCAAGCGAAAGTGATAAGTATCCCACCTGGGGAGTACGTTCGCAAGAATGAAACTCAAAGGAATTGACGGGGGCCCGCACAAGCGGTGGAGCATGTGGTTTAATTCGATGATACGCGAGGAACCTTACCAGGGCTTAAATGTAGATTGACAGGTTTAGAGATAGACTTTCCTTCGGGCAATTTACAAGGTGCTGCATGGTTGTCGTCAGCTCGTGCCGTGAGGTGTCAGGTTAAGTCCTATAACGAGCGCAACCCCTGTTGTTAGTTACCAGCACATTATGGTGGGGACTCTAACAAGACTGCCGGTGCAAACCGTGAGGAAGGTGGGGATGACGTCAAATCATCACGGCCCTTACGTCCTGGGCCACACACGTGCTACAATGGTAGGTACAGAGAGCAGCCACTTAGCGATAAGGAGCGAATCTATAAAACCTATCACAGTTCGGATCGGAGTCTGCAACTCGACTCCGTGAAGCTGGAATCGCTAGTAATCGGATATCAGCCATGATCCGGTGAATACGTTCCCGGGCCTTGTACACACCGCCCGTCAAGCCATGGAAGCTGGGGGTACCTGAAGTTCGTCACCGCAAGGAGCGACCTAGGGTAAAACTGGTAACTAGGGCTAAGTCGTAACAAGGTAGCCGTACCGGAAGGTGCGGCTGGAACACCTCCTTTCTAGAGAACGACGACCGTTACATATTATATATGTAGTAAGAATTTAGTTAAT
>NZ_FPIY01000010.1 GCF_900119145.1 Cellulophaga fucicola
AAAAATAATTTCCAAGAGATTATTGCAGAAATAGGAAATTATAAGGTTTGTTTTATTTCTTAAATCTGTTGTTTTTTAGTTGTTTAGCTTATAAGTTGTAATTAAATAAGAATTAGTAGTTCTAAGTTGTAAATTAGTTTATATATTTGCAGTCTTAAAAATCACAAAAGAGAGGAGGTTATTGCCCATGTTAATTATACCAGTAAAAGAAGGAGAGAATATAGATAGAGCACTTAAGCGTTTCAAGCGTAAGTTTGATAGAACAGGTGGAATGCGTCAGTTAAGAAAGCGCCAACAGTTTTCAAAGCCATCGGTTGTTCGTAGAGCTCAGATTCAAAAAGCAGAATACGTACAAGGATTAAGAGATCAAGAAGAAGTATAAATCTTCAAATTAATTCTTAGTATTTACTATACATCCTATTTAGATTGAACTTGTTTCAATTTAAATAGGATTTTTTTATGCTGTAAACTAAAATTGTATCTTACCTTTTTTTAATTTAATTATGTCTTTAAAAGCTTTTGTGTCTTATTTGTCATTGGAGAAAAAATACTCAGTGCATACTGTTACTGCTTATGGTAATGACGTGTCCGTTTTTATGGAGTTCTGTGAGTTGAATTATCAGATTGCAGAAATTGATAATGTGCCGTATGTTTTTATTCGTAATTGGATAGTTTCTTTAGTGTCAGACAATGTGTCTAATAGATCTGTAAATAGAAAGGTATCTTCTTTGAAGGCGTATTATCGTTTTTTGCAAAAAATAGAAAAAATAGAGATTAATCCGCTTGCAAAACATAAGGCTTTAAAGGCTGCTAAAAAAATTGAGATTCCTTTTTCTTTTGAGGAGGTAGAGAGTGCTCTTGATTCTGTAGATTTTTCAGATGATTTTGAAGGAGCGAGAGATAAATTGATAATTGGACTTTTGTATGCTACGGGAATACGTAGAATAGAATTGGTTAATTTAAAGTTGTTAGATTTAGATTTGTCAAAAAAAACAATAAAAGTATTAGGGAAAAGAAATAAAGAGCGTATTGTGCCTTTGGCTCCTTTTGTGTATCCTTGGATTGTTTCTTATTTAAACTTTAGAGGGGCTTTAGGTGAGGTGCGGGATAAGGAAGTTCTTTTTCTGTTGAAAACGGGGAATAAAGTGTATGAAAGTCTTGTGTATAGAATTATTAATCGCTATTTTAGTAAGGTCTCTTCTAAGCAAAAAAATAGTCCGCATATTTTAAGACATACATTTGCGACACATATATTAAATGAAGGGGCAGATTTAAATTCAGTAAAAGAATTATTGGGGCATTCCAGTTTAGCATCTACTCAGGTGTATACGCATAATAGTATAGCGGAACTTAAGAAAGTTCATTTGGCTGCGCATCCAAGAAATAAAAAATAATTCTATATTTTTTTATTTTACTGATATTGTATAACCTAAAAAATCTTCTCTTATGAAAGTAAACACTCAAACAGTTAATTTTAATGCAAATCCTGATTTAATTACATTCTTGCAAACTAGGTTAGATAAGATAGAAACCTTTTATGATAAGGTAATAAGTTCAGATGTGTACTTAAAAGTAGAGAATACAAGTTCAAAGGAAAATAAGATTGTAGAGATCAAAATTAGGGTCCCTAAAGAAAATATTATGATAAAAAAGCAATGTAAGTCTTTTGAGGAGGCAATTGACTCTGCGTGCAATTCTATTGAAAGACAGCTTGTTAAAAGAAAGGAGAAATTAAGGGTGTAATTTTTTTTAAATTTTTTTTAAAAAAAGTTTTGAATAACTGAAAACTAGTTATACATTTGCAGTCCGTTAGAAATAGCGGGCTTTTTTAAAACAAAAAGTTAGGCATAAGCCGATGTAGCTCAGCTGGCTAGAGCAGCTGATTTGTAATCAGCAGGTCGTGGGTTCGAGTCCCTCCATCGGCTCTAATTTTTTAAAAAGTTATTCTTGGTTTCTTAGTTGAAATTAAGTTTTTTAAAAAGTTCTTTATGTATTGAAAAAGTTTTGGGGAGATACTCAAGCGGCCAACGAGGGCAGACTGTAAATCTGCTGACTACGTCTTCGCAGGTTCGAATCCTGCTCTCCCCACAAATCTTTTAAGAGTATAAGCAAAATAGAAATTAGGCTATTTTGTTTGAAATGTTGAAAATTGGAAATTTATTTGTAAATTTGCAAAAAAAATGCGAGAGTAGCTCAGTTGGTAGAGCGTCAGCCTTCCAAGCTGAATGTCGCCGGTTCGAACCCGGTCTCTCGCTCTAAGTTTTTAAGCTTATTTTAAGTTTAAAAGTTTGTGTAAAAATATATTTTGAGGTAAGATTTTTTTGAAGAAGAAAATATATTTTTATAGACAGCGATGTCGTTCCTGATTCTAGGCATTGGTTTTTAGATTATCTTAAAAGGTAGTCGTTAAATTAAAGAACGTTTTACGCCGGTGTAGCTCAGGGGTAGAGCGTTTCCTTGGTAAGGAAGAGGTCACGAGTTCAATTCTCGTCATTGGCTCAAGAAGTATAATTTGTACACTAATATATAACTAAGATTAAAACTCATTAAACATGGCAAAGGAAACTTTTGATCGTTCCAAACCGCACTTAAATATAGGTACTATTGGACACGTAGATCACGGTAAAACTACTTTAACTGCTGCTATTACTACAGTATTGGCAAATGCAGGTCTTTCTGAATTAAGAAGTTTCGATTCTATCGATAACGCTCCAGAAGAGAAAGAAAGAGGTATAACAATTAATACTTCTCACGTAGAGTATTCAACTGCTAACCGTCACTATGCACACGTAGATTGTCCAGGTCACGCGGATTACGTTAAGAATATGGTAACTGGTGCTGCTCAGATGGATGGTGCTATCCTTGTTGTTGCTGCAACAGATGGTCCAATGCCACAAACTCGTGAGCATATCTTATTAGGTCGTCAGGTAGGTATTCCAAGAATCGTTGTTTTCTTAAACAAGGTTGATATGGTTGATGATGAGGAGCTTTTAGAGCTTGTTGAAATGGAAGTTAGAGAATTACTTTCTTTTTACGAGTATGATGGTGATAATGGTCCTGTTGTTTCTGGTTCTGCTTTAGGTGCACTTAATGGTGAGCAAAAATGGGTAGATACTGTTATGGAATTAATGGATGCTGTTGATGCTTGGATTGAATTACCTAAGCGTGATGTGGATAAGGATTTCTTAATGCCTGTTGAAGATGTGTTTACAATTACAGGTCGTGGTACTGTTGCAACTGGTCGTATTGAGACTGGTGTAGCTAATACTGGTGATGCTGTTGATATTATCGGTATGGGTGCAGAGAAGTTAACTTCTACTGTTACTGGTGTTGAAATGTTCCGTAAGATACTAGATAGAGGTGAAGCTGGAGATAATGTTGGTATCTTGTTAAGAGGTATTGAAAAATCTCAAATTACTAGAGGTATGGTAATTTGTAAGCCAGGTTCTGTTAAGCCACACTCTAAGTTTGAGGCTGAGGTTTATATCTTGAAAAAAGAAGAAGGTGGTCGTCATACGCCATTCCATAATAACTACCGTCCACAGTTCTACGTAAGAACAACGGATGTTACAGGTACAATTAATCTTCCTTCAGGAGTAGAAATGGTAATGCCAGGTGATAACTTAACTATTACGGTAGAATTATTATCTCCTATTGCACTTAGTGAAGGTTTGCGTTTTGCAATCCGTGAGGGTGGTAGAACAGTAGGTGCTGGTCAGGTAACTAAAATCTTAGAATAAGATTTAATATATAATTACATTGCATTGAAGGTGTCCTGCCGAGGTAGGATACCTTTCAATGTAAATATATACGGGCGTAGCTCAGTTGGTAGAGCACTGGTCTCCAAAACCAGGTGTCGGGAGTTCGAGTCTCTCCGCCCGTGCAAAAGATGAGAACGTATTTCTTGTCGTTTTTTAAAATAATAAAGTAAAACATTCGCATGCTAACATATATTAAAGAATCGGTAGAGGAACTTAGAAATAATGTTACTTGGCCAACAAGAGCAGATGCTTCTAATCTTATGATTGTGGTAGCTGTTTTTACCGTTTTGTTTGCCTTGGCAACTTGGGGTGTAGATGAGCTTTTTAGTAAAGCAGTTAAGTTTTATTTTGATAAAGTAATAAACTAAGATACCCAAAAGCACTATGTCAGAAGTATTAGAAAAGAAATGGTATGTGGTAAGGGCAGTAAGTGGTCAGGAGAACAAAATTAAAGGTTACATCGAGAGTGAGGTAGCTAGGTTAGGTTTTTCGGATTATTTAGAAGATGTTTTAGTACCTACAGAAAAAGTAGTTCAGGTTCGTAATGGAAAAAAAATAAACAAAGAAAAAGTTTATTTTCCTGGATATATAATGGTAAAGGCAAACTTAGGAGGAGAAATGGTGCACATCATCAGGTCAATAACTAATGTAATAGGCTTTTTGGGAGAAACTAAAGGTGGTGATCCGGTACCGTTAAGAAAATCAGAAGTAAATCGTATGTTAGGGAAGGTAGATGAGTTAGCTGTTACAGTAGACAGTGTTGCTATTCCTTTTGTATTAGGAGAAACAATAAAGGTTATAGATGGGCCTTTTAATGGTTTCAATGGAACTGTTGAGAAAATCAACGAAGAAAAGCGTAAGCTTGAGGTAATGGTAAAGATCTTTGGAAGAAAAACACCATTAGAGTTAAGTTATATGCAAGTTGAAAAAGTATAGTAAAGAACTGTTACATAGTAAAGGTGTGTGTTGCTTCCGAATGACACATATTTTTCGAATTTAATTTTATACAATGGCAAAAGAAGTAAGTAAAGTAGTTAAACTACAAGTTAGGGGAGGTGCAGCGAATCCGTCGCCACCGGTTGGACCCGCTTTAGGTGCTGCCGGAGTTAACATCATGGAGTTCTGTAAGCAATTTAATGCTCGTACACAGGACAAACAGGGTAAAGTATTACCAGTTGTTATCACGGTTTATAAAGATAAGTCTTTTGACTTTCTTGTAAAAACACCGCCAGCGGCAGTTCAGCTTTTAGAAGCAGCTAAGATTAAAAAAGGATCTGGTGAACCTAACAGAAACAAAGTGGCAAGTGTATCTTGGGACCAAGTTAAGCAAATTGCGGAAGACAAAATGGTAGATTTAAATGCATTTACAGTTGAGTCGGCAATGAGTATGATAGCGGGTACTGCAAGATCTATGGGTTTAAAAGTTTCAGGTAGTAGACCTTTTTAAAATCTTAAAAGCAATTTAAAATGGCAAAATTAACAAAAAAGCAAAAGGAAGCTCACGGTAAGATAGATAAGAACAAACTCTATTCTTTAGAAGAAGCATCTGCTTTAGTAAAAGAAATAACTAATGCAAAATTTGATGCATCAGTAGATCTTGCTGTTCGTTTGGGTGTAGATCCAAGAAAAGCAAATCAAATGGTTCGTGGTGTTGTAACATTACCACACGGAACAGGTAAAGATGTTAAAGTTTTAGCTTTAGTAACTCCAGATAAAGAAGCAGAAGCTAAGGAAGCTGGTGCGGATTATGTAGGGTTAGATGAGTATTTGGATAAAATAAAAAGCGGTTGGACAGATGTTGATGTTATCATCACTATGCCAAGTGTAATGGGTAAACTAGGACCTTTAGGTAGAGTTTTAGGACCAAGAGGTTTGATGCCTAATCCAAAAACAGGAACAGTTACTATGGATATTGCTAAGGCGGTATCTGAAGTGAAAGCTGGTAAAATTGATTTTAAAGTAGATAAGACAGGTATTGTGCATGCTGCAATCGGGAAAGTTTCTTTCTCTGAGGACAAGATTAAGGACAATGCAAAAGAATTGTTGGATACACTTATGAAATTAAAGCCTACTGCTGCAAAAGGTATATATGTAAAGAGTGTTTACATATCTAGTACAATGAGCCCAAGTGTTCAATTAGATCCAAAAGTGGTAGCATAACTGTTGCTTTAAAGTTTATATTATGACAAAAGAAGAAAAATTAAACGTAATAGAAGATTTAACTTCGCAGTTAGCTGAAAACACAACCATTTATTTGGCTGATATTTCAGGATTAAATGCTGTTGCTACTTCTGACTTAAGAAGAGCATGCTTTAAAGCGGGTGTTAAACTTTCAGTTATTAAGAATACATTGCTTGCAAAAGCAATGGAAGCTTCAGATAAAGATTTTGGTGAACTTCCAGGGGTATTAAAAGGTAATACTTCTTTAATGTTCTCTGAAACTAGTAATGCACCAGCAAAATTAATAAAGAATTTCAGAAAAAAATCTGATAAGCCTTTATTGAAAGGAGCATTTATTGCTGAAGAAGTTTACATAGGAGATGATCAATTAGATGCTTTAGTTAGCATTAAGTCTAAAGAAGAAGTTATTGGTGATATTATTGGATTGTTACAATCGCCAGCTAAAAACGTTATTTCTGGACTTAAATCTAGTGGTGGTAAAATCGCTGGAATTCTTAAGACATTATCTGAGAAATAGTACGCACTAAAAACAATTATATTTTAAAAATTTATTAAACGATAGAAAAATGGCAGATTTAAAAGATTTCGCAGAACAATTAGTTAACTTAACTGTAAAAGAAGTAAACGAGTTAGCAAATATATTAAAAGATGAGTATGGTATAGAACCTGCTGCTGCTGCTGTAGCTGTTGCTGCTGGTGGAGCTGCTGCTGGTGAAGCTGTAGAAGAGCAAAGTGAATTTGATGTTATCTTAAAAGCAGCTGGTGCTTCTAAGTTAGCAGTTGTAAAATTAGTTAAGGAATTAACTGGTTTAGGATTAAAAGATGCTAAAGATATCGTAGATAGCGCACCAAAAGCTGTTAAAGAAGGTGTTTCTAAAGACGAAGCTGAAGGTATTAAAAAATCTTTAGAAGAAGCAGGAGCGGAAGTTGAGCTTAAGTAATAGCAACAACCATAACGTTTTTGGGATAGGTCTTTACGCATTCTGCGTCTAGACCTAATCCCATTTTTATATATATTGTATATGAAGTAATATACAACGAGAATACTATTCATAACATAATTTTGTCCATTGATGTTCACAAAACAGACTCAAAGAATAAATTTTGCATCAGCTAAGAATATTCCAGATTATCCGGATTTCTTGGACATTCAGATTAAATCATTTCAGGATTTCTTCCAACTTGAAACAAAATCTGATGAAAGAGGCGACGAAGGTTTGTATAATACCTTCTTGGAAAACTTTCCAATTACTGACACAAGAAATCAATTCGTATTAGAGTTTCTTGATTATTTTATAGATCCACCAAGATATTCTATTCAAGAATGTATAGAGAGAGGGTTAACCTATAGTGTTCCACTAAAGGCAAGACTTAAACTTTATTGTACGGACCCAGAACACGAAGATTTTGAAACTATAGTACAGGATGTGTATTTAGGTACAATTCCTTATATGACGCCAAGTGGTACATTTGTAATAAATGGAGCTGAGCGTGTTGTTGTTTCTCAATTACACCGTTCACCGGGGGTTTTCTTTGGACAGTCTTTCCATGCTAACGGTACTAAATTGTATTCAGCTAGAGTAATTCCTTTTAAAGGATCTTGGATTGAATTTGCAACAGATATCAATGGCGTAATGTATGCTTACATTGATAGAAAGAAAAAATTACCAGTAACAACTTTATTTAGAGCAATTGGTTTTGAGCGTGATAAAGATATTTTGGAAATCTTTGATTTATCAGAAGAAATCAAAGTTTCAAATGCTGGACTTAAAAAAGTTTTAGGACGTAAATTAGCGGCGAGAGTATTAAATACTTGGCACGAGGATTTCGTAGATGAAGATACAGGTGAAGTTGTTTCTATTGAAAGAAACGAAATTGTACTAGATAGGGATACAGTTCTTGAAAAAGATCATATTGCAGAAATTATTGATGCAGATGTAAAAACTATTCTTTTGCATAAAGAAAATAATGCACAGTCTGACTATGCAATTATTCACAACACATTACAGAAAGATCCAACGAACTCTGAAAAAGAAGCAGTTGAGCATATTTATAGACAATTACGTAATGCTGAGCCGCCAGATGAGGAAACAGCACGTGGAATTATTGATAAATTATTCTTCTCTGACCAACGTTACAACTTAGGTGAAGTAGGTCGTTATAGAATGAATAAGAAATTACAGTTAGATATTGGAATGGACAAGCAAGTCTTGACTAAAGAAGATATTATAACTATAATAAAATACTTAATAGAGCTTATAAACTCTAAAGCAGAGATAGATGATATTGACCACTTGTCTAACCGTCGTGTTAGAACAGTTGGTGAGCAATTATCTCAGCAATTTGGTGTAGGTCTTGCTCGTATGGCAAGAACTATCCGTGAACGTATGAACGTTAGAGATAACGAAGTGTTTACACCTATTGATTTAATTAATGCTAAGACATTATCTTCAGTAATTAATTCATTCTTTGGTACAAACCAGTTGTCTCAATTTATGGATCAAACTAACCCATTAGCAGAAATAACGCACAAGCGTAGATTATCTGCATTAGGGCCAGGTGGTTTATCAAGGGAAAGAGCAGGGTTCGAGGTACGTGATGTACATTATACTCACTACGGAAGACTTTGTCCTATTGAAACTCCAGAAGGACCAAACATTGGGCTTATATCATCTCTTGCAGTATATGCAAAAGTTAATCCAATGGGCTTCTTAGAAACTCCATATCGTAAGGTAACTAATGGTGTTGTAGATACAGAAGAGTACGGTTATTTAAGTGCGGAAGAAGAAGAGGGAATGAAAATTTCTCAGGCCAATATTCCTTTAAAAGAAAATGGTGAAATAGATGTAGAAAAGGTAATTGCTCGTGAAGAGGGTGATTTTCCAGTTGTAGATCCTTCAGAAATTAACTATACAGATGTTGCTCCAAATCAAATTGCATCAATATCTGCATCTTTAATCCCTTTCTTAGAACATGATGATGCCAACCGTGCATTGATGGGATCTAACATGATGCGTCAGGCAGTTCCTTTATTAAGACCCGAATCTCCAATTGTAGGTACAGGTTTAGAACGTCAAGTAGCATCAGATTCTAGAGTTTTAATTAACGCAGAAGGAGATGGTGTTGTTGAGTACGTAGATTCTCAGAAAGTTACTATTAAGTATGATAGAACTGAAGAAGAACGTTTAGTTAGTTTTGAAGAAGACGCTAAAACATACAACTTGGTTAAGTTTAGAAAAACAAACCAAGGAACAAGTATTAACCTTAAGCCAATTGTAGAAAAAGGCGATAAAGTTAAAAAAGGTCAAGTATTATGTGAAGGTTATGCAACTCAATTGGGAGAATTAGCCTTAGGAAGAAATATGAAAGTAGCCTTTATGCCTTGGAAAGGGTATAACTTTGAGGATGCAATTGTAATTTCGGAAAAAGTAGTACGTGAAGATATCTTTACATCTATACATATAGATGAGTATTCTTTAGAAGTTAGAGATACTAAATTAGGAGCTGAAGAATTAACGCATGATATACCAAACGTTTCTGAAGAGGCTACTAAAGATTTAGATGAAAACGGAATGATCCGTATTGGTGCAGAAGTTAAACCTGGTGATATTTTAATTGGGAAGATTACTCCAAAAGGAGAATCAGATCCAACACCAGAAGAAAAATTACTTCGTGCTATATTCGGAGATAAAGCAGGAGACGTAAAAGATGCATCTTTAAAAGCATCACCATCATTAAGAGGTGTTGTAATAGGGAAGAAATTATTTTCTAGATCTATTAAAGATAAGCGTACTCGTGTAGAAGATAAGGACGCTATTAATAAGTTAGAGTTAGAATACGAAGTAAAATTCCAACAACTTAAAGACGTATTAGTAGAGAAACTATTTACAATGGTAAATGGTAAAACATCTCAAGGTGTGCTTAACGATTTAGGAGAAGAAGTTCTTCCTAAAGGTAAAAAGTACTCTATGAAAATGTTAAACTCTGTAGATGACTTTGCACACTTAGTAGGCGGAAGCTGGACAGTAGATAAAGATCTTAATGCTATGGTTGCAGATTTAATTCACAACTATAAAATTAAGCTTAATGACCTTCAAGGTAATTTAAGAAGAGACAAGTTTACAATTTCTGTTGGTGATGAGTTACCTCCAGGTATAATGAAACTAGCTAAAGTTTATGTTGCTAAAAAACGTAAATTAAAAGTAGGTGATAAAATGGCGGGTCGTCACGGTAACAAAGGTATTGTTGCTCGTATTGTACGTCATGAGGATATGCCTTTCTTAGAAGACGGTACTCCAGTAGATATCGTATTAAACCCATTAGGTGTACCATCGCGTATGAACATTGGGCAGATATATGAAACTGTATTAGGATGGGCCGGATTAAAATTAGGTAAAAAGTATGCAACACCAATTTTTGATGGTGCAACATTAGATCAAATTAACGGTTACACAGATGAAGCAGGTATTCCTAGATTTGGACATACATACCTTTATGATGGTGGAACAGGTAAACGTTTTGATCAACCAGCGACAGTAGGTGTTATTTACATGCTTAAATTAGGGCATATGGTAGATGATAAAATGCATGCTCGTTCTATAGGACCATACTCATTAATTACACAACAGCCATTAGGTGGTAAAGCACAATTTGGTGGTCAGCGTTTTGGAGAGATGGAAGTTTGGGCACTAGAAGCATATGGTGCGTCTGCAACACTAAGAGAAATATTAACAGTTAAGTCTGATGATGTTATTGGTAGAGCTAAGACGTATGAGTCTATTGTTAAGGGTGAAACAATGCCAGAACCTGGTTTACCAGAATCTTTCAACGTATTAATGCATGAACTTAAGGGATTAGGTTTAGATATTAGATTGGAAGAATAACAAGACCTTGTCTTGAACACTATTTGTTAGATATATTTAATTTTAAGATCACCATATTGTTATGGCTAGACCAAAGGATAATAACACAATAAAAAGGTTTGATAAAATTTCAATCGGATTGTCATCTCCAGAAGCTATTTTGGCAGAGTCAAGAGGGGAAGTTTTAAAACCTGAAACAATTAACTATAGAACTCACAAGCCTGAAAGGGATGGTCTTTTCTGTGAGCGTATTTTTGGCCCTGTAAAGGATTATGAGTGTGCTTGTGGTAAATACAAACGTATTCGTTACCGCGGTATTGTTTGTGACCGTTGTGGAGTAGAGGTTACAGAAAAGAAAGTACGTAGAGATAGAGTAGGGCACATTAACTTAGTTGTTCCTGTAGCTCACATCTGGTACTTCCGTTCATTACCTAATAAAATTGGATACTTACTAGGATTGCCTTCTAAGAAATTAGACATGATCATCTATTATGAGCGTTATGTTGTAATTCAACCAGGTATTGCTAAAGGTCCAGAAGGAGAAGAAGTTCAGAAAATGGACTTCTTAACTGAAGAAGAATATTTAAATATTTTAGAATCTATACCAGTAGAAAACCAATATTTGGACGATACAGATCCAAATAAGTTTATTGCTAAAATGGGTGCTGAATGTTTAATTGAATTGTTGTCAAGAATTAATTTAGATGAGTTATCATTTGAGTTAAGACATAAGGCTAACACAGAAACATCTAAGCAACGTAAAACTGAAGCGTTAAAGCGTTTACAGGTTGTAGAATCACTAAGAGAATCTCAAGAGAATAGAGAGAATAGACCTGAGTGGATGATTATGAAAGTAATCCCTGTTATTCCACCAGAGCTTAGACCTTTAGTGCCATTAGATGGTGGGCGTTTTGCAACATCAGATTTAAATGATTTATATAGAAGAGTAATTATCAGAAACAATCGTTTAAAAAGATTGGTAGAGATTAAGGCTCCAGAAGTAATTCTTAGAAATGAGAAACGTATGCTTCAGGAATCTGTAGATTCTCTTTTTGATAACACTCGTAAGTCATCAGCAGTAAAAACAGAATCTAACAGACCTTTAAAATCTTTATCAGATTCATTAAAAGGTAAGCAAGGTCGTTTCCGTCAAAACTTACTTGGTAAGCGTGTGGATTATTCAGCACGTTCGGTAATTGTTGTTGGACCGGAATTGAAATTGTTTGAATGTGGTTTGCCAAAAGATATGGCTGCTGAACTTTACAAGCCTTTTGTTATTCGTAAGTTAATAGAAAGAGGAATTGTAAAAACAGTTAAATCTGCTAAGAAAATAATAGATAAGAAAGAGCCAGTCGTTTGGGATATTCTTGAAAATGTGTTAAAAGGACATCCTGTTATGTTGAACAGGGCCCCTACATTGCACAGATTGGGTATCCAAGCATTTCAACCAAAACTTATTGAAGGTAAAGCTATACGTTTACATCCTTTAGTTTGTACTGCCTTTAACGCCGATTTTGATGGGGATCAAATGGCGGTTCACTTACCATTGGGACCAGAAGCAATTTTGGAATGTCAATTATTAATGTTGGCTTCTCATAACATATTGAACCCAGCAAATGGTTCTCCAATTACGGTACCTTCTCAGGATATGGTTTTAGGTCTTTATTATATGACTAAAGAGCGTAAATCTACTCCAGAAGTGCCAATTAAAGGTGAAGGTTTAACCTTCTATTCTTATGAAGAAGTTGTTATAGCTTTTAATGAAGAAAGAGTAGACTTAAATGCAGGAATTAAGGTTCGTGCAAAAGATTTTAACGAAGAAGGAGAGCTTGTTAATCAAATTATACCAACTACGGTAGGTAGAGTTTTATTTAATATGATGGTGCCAGAACAGGCAGGTTATATTAACGATGTATTAAACAAGAAATCTTTAAGAGATATTATTGGTGGTATTTTAGCTGTTACAGATGTACCTACTACAGCAGAATTCTTAGATAAGATTAAGACTTTAGGATATGAATTTGCCTTTAAAGGTGGTCTATCATTTAGTTTAGGAGATATTATTATCCCTAAAGAGAAACACGAAATGATTGCAGAAGCTAACGGTCAAGTAGACGGTATTATGGCTAACTACAACATGGGTCTTATTACTAACAATGAGCGTTACAACCAGGTAATTGATGTTTGGACATCTACCAATGCAATGCTTACTGAATTAGCAATGAAACGTATTCGTGAAGATCAGCAAGGATTTAACTCTGTGTATATGATGCTTGATTCTGGTGCAAGGGGTTCTAAGGAACAGATTCGCCAGTTAACAGGTATGCGTGGATTAATGGCAAAACCTAAGAAATCTACAGCAGGTGGTGGAGAAATTATTGAAAACCCTATTCTTTCTAACTTTAAGGAAGGTTTATCAATTCTTGAATACTTTATTTCTACTCACGGTGCACGTAAAGGACTTGCGGATACAGCCTTAAAAACTGCCGATGCTGGTTACTTAACACGTCGTTTAGTAGATGTTTCACAGGATGTTATTATTAACACTGAAGATTGTGGTACATTAAGAGGTATTGAAGTATCAGCATTAAAGAAAAACGAAGAGATAGTAGAGACTTTAGGAGCTCGTATATTAGGTCGTATTTCATTACATGATTTATACAATCCAATAACAGAAGAGTTATTGTTAACTGCTGGACAGTTAATAGTAGAATCTGATGTTAAAAAGATTCAAGCTTCTCCTATAGAGAGTGTTGAAGTACGTTCAGCATTAACTTGTGAGGCAGAAAAAGGAATCTGTGGTAAATGTTATGGTCGTAACCTATCTACTAATAAAATGGTACAGAGAGGTGAGGCAGTTGGTGTTGTAGCAGCGCAATCTATTGGAGAGCCAGGTACACAGTTAACATTACGTACATTCCACGTGGGTGGTATTGCAGGTAACATTTCTGAAGATAACAAATTAGAGGCTAAATTTGCAGGTGTTGCAGAAATAGAAGATCTAAGAACTGTTAACGGAGAAGATAATGAAGGTAATAAAGTTAAGATTGTTATCTCTAGAACATCAGAAGTAAAAGTAGTAGATGCTAAAACAGGAATTACGCTAAGTACTAACAATATTCCTTACGGTTCTCAGTTAGCTATAGAAAACGGAACAAAAGTTGCTAAAGGTGATGTAATTTGTTCTTGGGATCCATATAACGGTGTAATTGTATCTGAATTTACAGGTAAAGTTTCTTACGAAAATATTGATCAAGGTGTTACATATCAAGTAGAAATAGATGAACAAACAGGTTTCCAGGAGAAAGTAATTTCAGAATCTAGAAACAAAAAGTTAATACCAACATTACTAGTTAAGAATAGTAATGATGAAATATTACGTTCTTACAACCTTCCAGTTGGGTCTCACATTATGGTAGACGATAACGATAAGGTTACTGAGGGTATGACTTTAGTTAAGATTCCTCGTAAATCTGCTAAGTCTGGTGATATTACGGGTGGTCTTCCAAGAGTTACAGAACTTTTTGAAGCACGTAACCCATCTAACCCAGCAGTTGTTTCAGAAATTGATGGTGTTGTTTCTTTTGGTAAAATTAAAAGAGGTAACCGTGAGATTATAATAGAGTCTAAATTAGGTGATGTTAAAAAATACTTAGTTAAATTATCTAATCAGATTCTTGTACAAGAGAATGATTATGTAAGAGCTGGTATGCCATTATCTGATGGGTCTATTACACCTGCAGATATCCTTGCAATTAAAGGTCCTTCTGCAGTACAACAGTATTTAGTGAACGAAGTTCAAGAAGTATATCGTTTACAAGGTGTGAAGATTAATGACAAGCATTTTGAGGTTGTTGTTAGACAGATGATGCGTAAAGTTCGTATTCAAGATCCGGGAGATACTATTTTCTTAGAGAACCAATTGGCTCATAAAGAAGATTTCATTAAAGAAAATGATGAAATTTACGGAAAGAAAGTAGTAGAAGATGCAGGAGAATCAGACACATTAAAAGCAGGACAGATAATTACTGTTAGAGAATTAAGAGATGAAAACTCTATATTAATGCGTTCTGATAAAGGACTAGTATCTGCAAGAGATGCTGTTGCAGCAACAGCAACACCAATCTTACAAGGTATTACAAGAGCATCTTTACAGACTAAATCTTTTATCTCTGCGGCATCGTTCCAGGAAACAACTAAGGTATTAAACGAAGCGGCAGTAGCTGGTAAGGTTGATCACTTAGAAGGATTAAAAGAAAATGTAATTGTTGGTCATAAAATACCTGCTGGTACAGGTATGAGAGATTATGATAGCATCATAGTAGGTTCTAAAGAAGAATATGATGAGATTATGGCTCGTAAAGAGGAACTTAAATTTTAAGTTGTATGAGTGATTCTAATCAAGATCAAAAACAAATTAATATTGAGTTAGATGAAAAAACTGCTGAAGGGGTTTATTCCAATTTAGCAATCATTAACCATTCAGTATCAGAGTTTGTAGTAGACTTTGTTAGTATGATGCCAGGAGCGCCAAAAGCAAAAGTGAAAAGTAGAATAATACTTACGCCACAACATGCTAAAAAGTTCTTAAAAGCATTAAATGACAATGTTCAGCGTTTTGAAAAGGCTCACGGAGCAATTAAAGATTATGAGCAACCTCCTATACCAATTAATTTTGGTCCAACAGGAGAAGCATAATAAAAAAACCACGCAATTTGCGTGGTTTTTTGTTTTTAAAAAGAGTAAATAAAAAAGCCAAACATTATGTTTGGCTTTTTTAGATTTTATATAGCTTCTTATTCGAACTCAGATGTGAAATGTAATTTTACACTAGGATATTTTTGCTGTGTCATTTGTAAAGAGAATTGAGAATCTGCTAAAAACACCAGTTGTCCCTGTTTATCCTTTGCAAGGAACTTTTGTTTTACTCTCTTAAATTCTTTAAACTCATCATTATTTTTATCATCTGGATCTACCCAGCAGGCTTTAAATACTGGAAAGTTTTCATAAGTACATTTGGCTCCATATTCGTGTTCTAGTCTGTATTGTATAACTTCAAACTGTAGAGCACCAACAGTACCAATTATTTTTCTTCCGTTTAGCTCTAGAGTAAACAACTGCGCAACACCTTCATCCATTAGTTGGTCTATACCTTTATATAAAGGTTTAGCTTTCATTGGGTCGCCATTATTAATATATCTAAAATGCTCAGGGCTAAAACTAGGTATACCTTTGTAATGCAGTTCTTCTCCTTCTGTTAGGGTATCTCCAATTTTAAAATGGCCAGTATCATGTAAGCCAACAATGTCACCAGGATAAGATATATCTACAATTTCTTTTTTCTCTGCAAAAAAGGCATTTGGACTAGAGAATTTAAGTTTTTTGTTATTTCTAACGTGTAAATAAGGTTTGTTTCTTTCAAATGTTCCAGAAACAATTTTTATAAAAGCTAACCTATCTCTGTGTTTAGGATCCATATTGGCGTGAATCTTAAAAACAAAACCGGTAAAATCTTTTTCGTTAGCAACAACTTCACGTTCCTCAGCTCTTTTAGGCCTTGGAGATGGGGCTATTTCTATAAAACAATCTAGCAATTCACGAACTCCAAAGTTGTTTAAAGCAGACCCAAAGAAAACAGGTTGTTGTTCACTAGCCAGGTATTTTTCTTTACTAAATTTTGGGTAAACTCCGTTTACAAGCTCTAGGTCATCTCGTAAAGTAGTAGCTGCTTTTTCGCCAATTACTGTTTCTAATTCAGGACTCTGCACATCATCAAAAGCAATAGTTTCTTCTATATTCTTTTTACTGTCGCCACTAAAAAGATTAATATTCTTCTCGTATATATTGTAGATCCCTTTAAAGTCGTATCCCATTCCAATAGGGAAACTCAAAGGAGTTACAGATAAGCCTAATTTTTGTTCTACTTCATCAAGTAAGTCAAAAGCATCTTTACCTTCACGGTCTAACTTATTAATAAAAACAATAATTGGTATTTTACGCATTCTACAAACTTCAACCAATTTTTCAGTTTGCTCTTCTACACCTTTTGCAACATCAATAACAACAATAACACTATCTACAGCGGTTAAAGTTCTAAATGTGTCTTCAGCAAAATCTTTGTGACCAGGTGTATCTAGAATATTTATTTTTTTGTCCTTATATATAAAGGCAAGTACCGAGGTAGCAACAGAGATTCCTCTTTGACGTTCAATTTCCATAAAGTCACTGGTAGCAGACTTTTTAATCTTGTTGTTTTTTACGGCACCAGCTTCTTGTATTGCACCACCAAAAAGTAATAACTTTTCAGTTAGTGTAGTTTTACCTGCATCGGGGTGAGATATAATACCAAAAGTTCTTCTCTTTTGTATTTCTTTTTCAAAACTCATTTAAAAAAATTTGTTGCAAAAGTACGGTAAATAATAGAATAGTAATAGTTATGTTTATAAATGGATAAGATTATAATTTAGTGTTACTTAGATTTTTGTATATCCGATAAACAGACTTTTTTAGAAGATTATCTAATTTGTGAAAATTTGAAATAACTTTTTTTTTGTTAAGATTTATTTGCTGAAAGTTAAAAAATTAACATTTAAACGATTAAATTTGCGCTTCAAAGAACAGATATAACATATGATATCAAATCTGTTGAAGTTTTTAAAAATAACTTTAACTTAGCACTCAGTTTAATAAGAAGTCCCAAACATCTTTCCCAATAAACTTAACAAAAAATGCCATGGTGATTAGTAACACTAACTATCATTTATGGAAAATTTTACTTTATTATTAAATAGGACTCTTTATAAAAAGAGTTTGACTCTGTTTACTTTTTTAATTTTATTTATAGCTTCAACCTCCTTTGTTTATGCAGATTATGGCATTAATAAAGATACAGACGGAGATGGCGTTTACGATCACATAGATATTGATGATGATGGTGACGGTATTATTGATACTGTAGAGGGAACAGGAGATTTTGACAAAGATGGAATACCAAATTCGTTAGATATTGATTCTGATAATGATGGTATTTTAGATAACGTTGAAGCGCAATTATCTGTCGGTTATATTAAACCTAGTGGTATAGATTCTGATGGTAACGGATTAGACGATGCTTACGAAGTAACACCCGGAAGTTGCGGAGGTCTGATTCCTGTAGATACCGATGGTGATACAAGAAAAGATTACTTAGATATTGATTCTGATAATGACGGAATTTTAGATTTAGGTGAAGCTCAGGAAACTAATCAGCTTACATTTCCAAGCGGAAAAGATGTTAATCCAAAAAATGGATTGGATGATGCTTATGAAAATTACTGTGGTGGAGGACAAGGAATAAATCCAACTGATACAGATGGTGATTCTCATCCAGATTTCAGAGATATTGATTCAGATAATGATGGTATTATTGATAATGTAGAAGCGCAAACTACAGACGATTACATTGCTCCATCTGGTAAAGATACAGATTGTGATGGCTTAGATAATGCTTATGAAAGTTGTCCTGGTATAGGATTATATCCTGTAGATACAGATGATGATAAAAATCCAGATTTTAGAGATATAGATTCTGATAACGATGGTATTGTAGATAATGTAGAGGCTCAAAACCCATCAGATTATACTCCGGTATGTGGTGTTGATAGTGATGGAAACGGATTGGATGATCATTATGAAAATACTCCTGGTTCTGGAGAAGGTTTAACTCCTGTAAACTCAGACACAGATTCTAATCCTGACTTTAGAGATATCGATGCAGATAATGATGGTATTCCAGATAACGTAGAAGGACAAACAACTACAGATTATATAGCACCAAGCGGAAACGATTCAGATATGGATGGTTTAGACGATGCTTATGAAGGATCAGGAAACGAAGGAATTACACCAAACAATCACGATGGTGAGGATACACCAGATTATATCGATTTAGATAGTGATAACGATACAGTTCCAGATAATAATGAAGGAAACGACTTTGATTTTGACGGAGTTCCAGATCAGACATTCACAGGAGTAGATACAGACGGTGATG
>NZ_FPIY01000002.1:0-441303 GCF_900119145.1 Cellulophaga fucicola
ACACCCTCGGCAATTTAGGACTGCAAACTTAGCTCTTTTAACTAAAGCAAAACAAGCTTTTTTTAACTTATTTCTTAACCTTTATTTTAAACCAATTTTACAACCTTTTCAATGAACTTTGCTAACTTATTAACTCTATGTTTTTCCCTTAGCGGGTGCAAATATACAGAGCTTATCTGATATAACAACTCTTTTTTAAATCTTTTTTGAAGTTATTTTAAAAACATCCTTTACAACCCTATTTATCAACCTCTTAAGTAGACCTCTTTTTCTGCTTCTTTTAAGCAAATAACAGAACATAACTATTAGCTCACTATTTATAGCCCGTTCTTTGTCTTTAACAAGGCGATTACCTAACTATATAAGGGGTAGAATACGCAGTGAAATTATTATCCTATATATAAGGAGCACTACTTGTTACAAAACAAACAACCTAATTACTCTATAGTATGAAAATATCTACATTATTATTGTTAAGGTGATGACAAGATATTATCTTTGTATTCTATATATTAATAATAGGTATGATTAAAATTACTTTACCAGACGGTACTTTAAAAGAATTTTCCGAGGGGAGCACTCCTATGGACGTTGCTAAAAGCATTAGCGAAGGATTTGCTAGAAATGTTATTTCTGCTAAATTTAATGATACCACGGTAGAAACCGTTACCCCGCTAACCGAAGATGGCTCTTTAGTTTTATACACTTGGAATGATACTGAAGGCAAACAGGCTTTTTGGCACTCTTCTTCGCACATAGTTGCACAGGCAATTGAACAACTATATCCTGGGGTTAAGTTAACTATTGGTCCTTCTATAGAGAATGGTTTTTATTATGATATTGATTTAGGTGACAGATCTATATCTGACAAGGACTTCCCTACTATAGAAAAGAAGGCTATTGAAATTGCAAGAGGTAAGCACGATTTTAAAATGCGAGCTGTTACTAAAGCTGAAGCTTTATCTCTATACAAGGAACAAGGTAATGAATACAAGGTTGAGTTAATTGAAAACCTAGAGGATGGTACTATTACTTTTTGCGACCATGATACGTTTACGGATTTATGTAGAGGCGGGCACATACCAAATACCGGTATTGTAAAAGCTATAAAAATACTAAGTGTTGCTGGTGCATACTGGAGAGGTGACGAAAACAAAACACAACTAACACGTTTGTACGGTATCTCTTTTCCTAAACAAAAGGAATTAACAGAGTACTTAGAGTTATTAGAACAAGCAAAACAAAGAGACCACAGAAAATTAGGCAAAGAACTTGAGTTGTTTACTTTTTCTCAAAAAGTTGGTGCAGGTTTACCTTTGTGGTTACCAAAAGGCGCTGCTTTAAGAGAGCGTCTGGAGAACTTTTTGAAAAAGGCTCAGAAAAAGGCTGGTTATGAAATGGTTGTTACACCACATATAGGACAAAAGGAACTTTATGTTACCTCTGGACATTATGCTAAATATGGAGAAGACAGTTTTCAGCCAATTAAAACTCCTAAAATGGATGAGGAGTTTTTGTTAAAGCCTATGAACTGCCCGCACCATTGTGAAGTTTATAACTTTAAGCCACACTCTTATAAAGATTTACCAAAGCGTTTTGCCGAATTTGGTACCGTATACAGATACGAACAAAGTGGAGAATTACACGGTTTAACACGTGTTAGAGGTTTTACACAAGATGATGCACACATTTTTTGCACACCAGACCAATTAGACGAAGAGTTTAGAAATGTAATAGACTTATCTTTATATGTATTAAATTCTTTAGGGTTTGATAATTTTAAAGCCCAAGTATCTGTAAGAGATTTAAATACTCCCGACAAATACATAGGTAGTGTTGAAAACTGGGAAAAGGCTGAAAATGCAATTATAAATGCAGCTAAAGAAAAAGGGTTAGATTACGTTATAGAAAGTGGTGAAGCTGCTTTTTACGGACCTAAACTAGATTTTATGGTTAAGGATGCTCTAGGAAGAAACTGGCAACTTGGTACTATACAAGTTGATTACAACTTACCAGAACGTTTTGACCTTACATATAAAGGTAGTGATAACGAGAGTCACAGACCAGTAATGATACACCGTGCTCCTTTTGGAAGTATGGAGCGTTTTATAGCGTTATTACTAGAACATACAGGTGGTAATTTCCCATTATGGCTAACACCAGAACAAGTAATTATACTACCAGTTAGCGAGAAATATGAGAAATATGCGAAAAAAGTTTTAAATTCATTAGAAAATAACGAAATTCGCGCCCTGCTAGACAACAGAAACGAAACAGTTGGTAAGAAAATTAGGGAAGCAGAAATGAATAAAATCCCTTTTATGATTATCATTGGCGAGAATGAAGAGGCTACAAACACTATTTCTGTACGTAAACACGGAGGTGATGATTTAGGCTCTATCTCAATAAAAGATTTTAGTGACTTGGTAACTAGCGAAATAAATAGTACCTTAAAGTCGTTTTAAAAAAATAGAAGTTTAATCTAAAAATTATCAGTTATAGCAATTAGAAAGAGATTTAGGCCACAGCCGAGAAGAGAAAATAAAAACCCGCATAATATTAACAGCGATATTAAAGTACCTAATGTACGTTTAGTTGGCGATAATATAGAGGTTGGAGTTTATACAACAAAGGTGGCTTTAGCAAAAGCAGAGGAGTTAGAATTAGATTTGGTAGAAATCTCACCAAAGGCAGACCCTCCTGTGTGTAAAATTATAGACTACAAAAAGTTTTTGTACGAACAAAAGAAGCGTGAAAAGGTGATGAAAGCCAAAGCGTCTAAAGTAGTGGTTAAAGAAATTCGTTTTGGACCACAAACAGATGATCACGATTATGAGTTTAAGAAGAAACATGCGGAGAAATTTTTAAAAGAAGGTGCTAAATTAAAAGCATATGTATTTTTTAAAGGTAGATCTATTGTCTATAAAGATCAAGGAGAAATATTGTTGTTACGTCTTGCCCAAGAACTGGAAGAACTAGGCAAGGTAGAACAGATGCCTAAATTAGAAGGTAAAAGAATGACAATGTTTTTAGCTCCTAAAACAAAGAAGTAACAATACTTATTAATTAAGTATTTGTAAAATAAATCAGGTCTAGACCTGATTCACTAAGCGAGAGATACCGTAAGTTTTTTACGGTATTTAATTTATTAAATAGGAACAAATGCCTAAAATGAAAACAAAATCCAGTGCTAAGAAGCGTTTTAAGCTTACAGGTTCTGGTAAAATAAAAAGAAAGCACGCTTTTAAGAGTCACATTTTGACAAAAAAATCTAAAAAGCGTAAGCTAGCATTGACTCACAGTACATTAGTACACCAAGCCGATGTGAATAGTATAAAAGAACAATTACGTTTAAAGTAATAGATTCTTTTCGGTAATTATTATTAACCATGGAGTTAGGCTTAAAAACAAAGTGTCTTAATTTAGACCGCCTACTACAAAAAAAATTAAATTTATGCCAAGATCAGTAAATTCAGTTGCTTCACGAGCTAGAAGAAAAAAAGTGATGAAGCAAGCCAAAGGGTACTTTGGAAGACGTAAAAACGTTTGGACAGTAGCCAAAAATGCGGTTGAAAAAGCAATGCAATATGCTTATAGAGACCGTAGAGTTAAGAAAAGAAATTTCCGTGCTTTATGGATCACTCGTATTAATGCAGGTGCTAGATTACATGGATTATCTTATTCTCAATTTATGGGTAAAGTAAAAGCTAACAACATTGAGCTTAACCGTAAGGTTTTAGCAGATTTAGCTATGAACCACCCAGAAGCTTTTAAAGCTATTGTAAACAAGGTAAAATAAAAATAACTCATCTCGCTTAGATGAACAAACCTACTCTTTTTAGAGTAGGTTTTTTTTTGCATAATTTTAATAAACACTAGGCAATAACTACATAGCTTTAGGGTTATATAAATTATAAGCATCTTTTTAAGATAATAAGCAACCTTTACTGCTTTTTGCATCTCTTAAAAAGAAAAATACATTACTTAATTAAAAAAAGAACATGATAGGAGAACTTGCAGAGATGACAGAGTTTTTAATTAACCTAACCGAAAAAAAACCATATACTTTTATTACCATTTGCATACTAATAACTGTATTTTTAACGTTTTATGAATTACGTAAAACACGACCCAACAAAAGCTAATGACAAATACTGATTTACAAGAAGACTACAGTTCTATATCCTTAATGCACTATTCTCAGCTCTTAAATTTCTTAGGGCCATTTGGCTTAATTATACCTATAGTATTATGGTCTTCTAAAAAAGAAAACATAAAAGACATGGATGTTCACGGAAAAGCCGTAGTTAACTTTCAAATTAGCCTTTTAATATACTCCATTACATTCTTTGTACTTTTATTTGTCTCGTTTATATTAACTTTTTTCTTAATAGGTTTTATCTTTTTAATTCTATTGGTTGCTATAGGTATTGCTTTAGCATTACTTATGATTATTCCTCCTATAATGGGCGGTATAGCTGCATCAGAAAAAAGGCTATACAAATACCCATTAAGCATAAAATTCTTTTAACAAGGTATCTATAATACACTTACCATATTTCACAAAATGATTAACTAATCTTTATCTACTTTTAAGTAGTTAAGAATATATTTGCATCTTATAATTAGTATTACATATGGATTTATCTAAAGTTAAAATGGTTGTTACCGATATGGACGGTACTTTATTAAACTCTAAACACGAGGTTAGCCCAAAATTTCTTGAGCAATTTACACAACTAAGAAAAAAAAATATTCTTTTTGTTGCTGCTAGTGGAAGGCAATACCATAGTATTATTGACAAGCTATACACTATTAAAGATGACATTTTAGTTATTGCAGAAAACGGAGCTATTACAAAAGATAAGAACGAAGAGATATTACAAACTGGTTTAGACAGGGCTACAATTTTAGATTTATTACAATTAATATCTACAATTGATAATGTTTACCCAGTATTATGTGGCAAAAAAAAAGCCTACATTAGACCCGATTCTAAAGAATTTGCAGAGAAATTTAAGGAGTATTACGCATCATATGAACTTTTAGAAAATCTTGAAGACTATGATGATGAAATATTAAAAATAGCAATTTATCATTTTGAAAGCTCTGAAACCTATATTTATCCAAAAGTAAAACACTTAGAATCTACATTAAAAGTAAAAGTTTCAGGAGAAAATTGGTTAGACTTATCGCATGTTAATGCACATAAAGGATATGCTTTGCAAAAACTACAAGATATATTTAATATATCTGCTGCCGAAACTATGGTTTTTGGAGACTTTAATAACGACTTAGAAATGCTTGCTCTGGCAGATTTTAGCTTTGCTATGGCAAATGCACACCCCAATGTAACCAAAGCTGCAAACTATACTACAAAAAGTAATGATGAATACGGTGTTGAAACTATTTTAGATCAGCTTTTAAAAAACTAAAACTTTAGGTTTTTTTCTTTTTTTTACGAGCAGCAGGGAACAAAACATTGTTTAATATTAATCTGTAGCCCGGAGAAGTTGGGTGCAATTCTAATTCAGTTTTAGGATCCCCTACTCTATGTTGGTAATCTTCTGGATCGTGGCCTCCATAGAAAGTAAAAAAACCTTTTCCTTTTATACCATGAATGTATCTAGCCTCGCTATTAATTTTATTTTCACCTAAAACTAAAACGGTAGATTTTAATTGTTTTCTGTTAAAAGCAGTAGTCTGCCCCATAAATCCTTTTACTAAAGAAGTATGGTTTTGACAAAGCATTGTTGGAACAGGATCCCATTTAGCTGAAAAATCCATTAAAGAAAAATAATCTGACTCCTTAGACAATTGTCGTGTCCTAGTCATATCTATAGTAGAAAACTCATATACGGTTGGGTTACGTTCTAACGTAAAATCCGTAAAAGCAAATGTTTTTTTATAGTCTATTTTTGATTGATAATTTGGTTCTGATGCGTCACCATCGAACATTGGCTCACAAATATCTACTCCTTCTGCCGCCAAAGCAATATCAAAACTATCTGTAGCAGAACACATAGCAAACATAAATCCACCACCAATAACGTAATTTCTTATTTTTAAAGCTACATCTCTTTTTTCTTCAGATACTTTGCTATACCCTAGCTTGCTTGCTAATATTTCTGAATTTTCTTTACTTTCTATATACCAAGGCGCAGCTTTATAACTACCATAAAACTTACCGTATTGACCTGTAAAATCTTCATGATGTAAATGCAGCCAATCATATAAAGCTAATTTATCACTTAAAACCTCTTCATCATAAATTGTAACATAAGGAATTTCTGCATAAGTAAGTACCATTGTAACAGCATCGTCCCAAGGATGATTTCCTTTAGGAGAATACACAGCAATTTTAGGTGCTTTTTCTAAAATAACGGCATCTTGGTTTTTAGACGGACTACTTATACCCGCTAATATACTCTCTGATTGTGCCGTAGATAAAATTTCGAAAGAAACTCCTCTAATTTGACATTCTTTACGAATAGCATCGCCATCTGGGAGCAAAAAAGAACCGCCTCTGTAGTTTAGTAGCCAATGTACTTTTTGCTGCTTTGACAAAACCCAATACGTAATACCATATGCTTTTAAATGATTTTTTTGACTTTCTGCATCCATAGGAATTAGAATATTAGAAGCCATAAGACTCATTGAAAAATAGAAAAAAGAAAGAAGTAAAAAGTATTTACGCATTACAAATGATAATTATTTTAGCCTTTTAAAGGTAATTAAATCTCATTTTATATTACTACGTATATCTTAAAAAGTGAAAGAATTTTACTCTATGCTAAAAAAGCATAGAGTAAAATATAAATTTTTAATTAAAAAGGAACATCATTATCATCTTCTGGCGGTAAACCATCGTTCATAGAACTACCAAAAGCTTCATTTGCACTAGGTAGACCTTGTGTTAAAAATGGATTTTGTTCGTTTTCATTCATTTTAGATTGAAATTCAACTGGAGAATCAAAATCATCAAGGTTATCAAACTTACCTTGACTACCAATAAATTTAAGTCTAATGTTTTCTAGACCACCATTCCTGTGTTTTGCCACAATAAATTCACCCTGTCCTTGTGTTGGTGAATGCTCATCATCATCCCACTCATCAATTTTATAGTATTCTGGTCTATAAATAAATGATACAATATCGGCATCCTGCTCAATTGCACCAGATTCACGTAAATCTGATAGTATTGGTCTTTTACTACCACCACGTGTTTCTACCGCCCTTGATAACTGAGAAAGTGCAATTACTGGCACATTAAGTTCTTTTGCTAAGGCTTTTAAGTTTCTAGAAATTGTAGAAATTTCTTGTTCCCTGTTTCCTCCTTTTTGAGTACCACCCGCAGTCATTAACTGCAAATAATCAATCATAATCATTTTTATACCGTGCTGAGATGCCAATCTTCGACATTTAGCTCTAAGGTCAAAAATAGAAAGTGACGGAGTATCATCTATAAATAAGGGTGCAGATTCTAACGTTTTTACTTTAACGTTTAATTGTTCCCATTCGTGTTTCTCCAACTTACCTGTACGTAATTTTTCTGAAGACAAACCTGTTTCTGAAGAGATAAGTCTTGTAATTAATTGTACAGATGACATCTCCAGAGAAAAGAACGCAACTGGCATATTAGATTGTACCGCCATATTACGCGCCATAGATAATGTAAATGCGGTTTTACCCATACCTGGACGAGCGGCTACAATAATTAAATCACTGGGCTGCCAACCAGAAGTTAACTCATCTAATTTATGAAAACCAGATGGCACACCACTTAAACCTTCTTTACCAGATATTTCTTCAATTCTTTTCTTTGCCTGTATTACTAAGTTTTGTGCTGTTTCAGCAGAACGTTTTAAATTTCCCTGCGTAACATCATACAACTTAGATTCTGCAGCATCTAATAAATCAAATACATCTGTAGCATCTTCGTATGCTTCTTGTATAATTTCGTTAGATATTTTTATAAGACTTCTTTGAATATATTTTTGAAGTATAATTCTTGCGTGAAACTCAATATGCGCAGAAGAAGTTACTTTTTGAGTAAGTTTTATAAGGTAAAAATCTCCTCCTACAACTTCTAACTTTCCATCTTGCTTTAATTGTGTTGAAACGGTTAATAAATCTATTGGCTCTGACGATTCAAACAATTTAAAAATTGCCTCGTAGATGTGCTTATGAGATTCTTTATAAAAAACATCTGGGTGTAAAATATCGATAACCTCATCTACACCTTTCTTATCTATCATCATCGCTCCGATGACAACCTCCTCTAAATCAACAGCTTGTGGAGGTATTTTACCTCTCTCCAAACTAATGATTGTAGATTTATCTATCTTATGTCCTGCTACTGGGCTTGGCTTATCCATATCTGCTAAAGTATGCAATTAACGTTTAGTTAACTTAAAAAATAGGGGTAGTGATATTCACTATTGATTAACAATTTACCTGTTGATAAGTTACGAATTTGTGTTCATAACCAAAAAAATCCAAAGCCTAAGTCTTTGGATTTCTATTATTTTGAATAAAAATGCCTTTTAGCCGTTAAAGACTCCCATATTAGCATATTTATCCATTCTAGTTTCTACCAATTCTTTTGGTGATAACTTTTTAAGCTCTTCAAAATGAGAAATAATTTTGTTTTTTACAATAGTAAAATTCTTTTCTCTGTTTGCATGTGCTCCTCCTGCAGGTTCACGCACAATTTCATCAATAAGCTTTAATTTTTTCATATCTGTTGCTGTAAGTTTTAATGCTTCAGCAGCTTGTTCTTTATATTCCCAGCTTCTCCATAAAATTGAAGAACAAGATTCTGGAGAAATAACAGAGTACCAAGTGTTTTCTAACATTAATACTTTATCACCAACACCTATACCTAATGCACCACCAGAAGCACCTTCTCCTATTATTACAACAATAATTGGCACTTTTAGACGTGTCATTTCTAAAATGTTACGAGCAATAGCTTCTCCTTGTCCGCGTTCTTCTGCTTCTATACCTGGATAAGCACCTGGTGTATCTATAAGACATACTACAGGAACATCAAATTTTTCTGCAGATTTCATTAAACGTAATGCTTTACGGTAACCCTCTGGGTTTGCCATTCCAAAATTACGATATTGTCTTGTTTTTGTATTGTATCCTTTTTGCTGACCAATAAACATAAAACTTTGGTCACCTATTTTACCAAGGCCACCAATCATTGCTTTATCATCTTTTACAGTACGGTCTCCATGCAACTCTAAAAAAGTCTCACCACAGATTGCATTAATGTAATCTAATGTATAAGGTCTATTAGGGTGTCTAGATAATTGTACCCTTTGCCAAGGTGTAAGATTTTTATATATATCTTTTCTAGTCTCTGTTAGTTTTTTCTCTATCTGCTTGCAAGTTTCAGATACATCTACATCACTCTCTTTGCCAATAATCTGACACTTATCTAACTGCTCTTCTAGTTCTTTGATAGGGAGTTCAAAGTCTAAATATTCCATATTTTCAAATAGGTTTGATTTATATCAATAAACAAATATAGAACATTAAAGTAATTCACCTATTAGACTAGTATAAAAATCCTGAAAATATAAGAAAAAAACAATTTTAAATTGCCCAAAATTACTCTGTAAATAACAGCTCTCTATATTTAGTCAATGGCCATAACTCATTATCTATCAACTGTTCTAACTTATCACTATTGTATCTAATTTCTTCAAAATACGGCTTAACATTATCGCAGTATGCAAATGCTTTTTTAGTTAAATCTTTTAAATTATTTGCATCTCTACGTGCTTGCGTCATTTCATCTACCTTAGATTTTACAGTATTTACATACGTGGCAATTTCTTCAATTATTGTTAATTGTGCTGCCGCCATTGTCTTGTAAGAATCGCCATAAATGTCTTTTAAACCCATTACAGTTTTTAATAATTTATTTTGATATGCCAATGCCGCTGGTACTATATGCCCATAAACTAACTCGTTAAAAACTCTACCTTCTATTTGCAAGTGCATAATATAAGATTCTAGTTCTATTTCTTGTCTTGCAGTAACCTCTACCTCACTCATTACCTTCATAGACTTAAAAAGATCTAAACTATCTTTAGAGGTTAATACTTTTAAAGCTTCTGGTGTAGTTTTGTTATTGCTTAACTTACGTTTTTTAGCTTCCTTCTCCCATTCTTTGCTATAACCATCACCATCAAACCTAATTCGTTTAGATGTTTTAATATACTCACGTAAAACATTAAAAACAGCTTCATCTTTTTTAAGGTTCTTTTTATCTATGAGCTTATCTACTTCTTTTTTAAACTCTATTAACTGCTTGGCAACTACAGTATTTAAAACAGTCATTGGTTTAGAACAGTTTGTTTTAGAACCAACACCACGCATCTCAAACTTATTACCTGTAAAAGCAAAAGGAGATGTTCTATTTCTGTCTGTATTATCTAATAGTATTTCTGGTATTTTACCTACTACATTTAATTTAAGCTCCGTTTTTTCTTCTGGTGATAATTTACCTTTAGAAACGCCCTCTAGCTCATCTAAAACACTGCTTAATTGTGTCCCTATAAAGATTGAAAATATTGCTGGCGGTGCTTCATTTGCTCCTAATCTATGATCGTTACTTGCAGATGCTATTGATGATCTTAACAACTCCTCGTATGTATCTACTGCTTTTATAGTATTAATAAAGAACGTTAAAAACTGAAGATTCTTCATTGGTGTAGAACCAGGACTTAATAAGTTGGTACCCGTATCTGTAGCTAAAGACCAGTTGTTATGTTTACCTGAACCATTTACGTGTGCAAACGGTTTTTCATGAAACAACACCTTTAAATTATGCTTGTCTGCTATTTTATCCATAACATCCATTAATAATAGGTTATGGTCTACAGCTAAATTTGCTTCTTCAAAAACAGGAGCAAGCTCAAACTGATTAGGAGCAACCTCGTTATGTCTAGTTTTAACGGGTATACCCAATTTAATACACTCTATTTCTAACTCTTTCATAAAGTTAAGAACTCTGGCAGGTATAACGCCAAAATAGTGATCGTCTAACTGTTGCCCTTTTGCAGCATGGTGCCCAACTAAAGTTCTACCTGTTAATAATATGTCTGGTCTAGAATATGCTAAAGCTTTATCTATTAAAAAGTATTCTTGCTCCCAACCTAAGGTTGCATTTACTTTAGTTACGTTTTTATCAAAATACTTTGCTACCGCCGTTGCAGCCTCATCTACCGCAGATAATGCACGTAAAAGCGGAGCCTTATTGTCCAAAGCTTCACCAGTGTACGATACAAATATGGTTGGTATACATAAGGTTTTATCATATATAAATGCAGCCGAAGTAGGATCCCAAGCTGTGTAACCTCTTGCTTCAAACGTGTTTCTTATTCCGCCACTAGGAAAACTAGATGCATCTGGTTCTTGCTGCACTAATTGTCCGCCTCCAAATTTCTCTAATGCTCTACCATCAGATAAAATATCAAAAAAAGCATCGTGTTTTTCAGCCGTACTACCTGTTAGTGGCTGAAACCAATGTGTGTAATGTGTAGCTCCTAAAGATATAGCCCATGACTTTATACCTTCTGCTACTTGGTCTGCAATTTTTCTATCAATCTTAGCTCCAGAAAAAATAGCAGCTTTTACGGTTGCCAATGCATCTTTGGTTAAAAATTGCAACATTCGCTCTTCATTAAAAACCTGGTTACCAAACTTTTTAGATCTGATTCCTTTTTCATTTATAACAAAATTTGGTCTAGAAAGACTTTCTTTAACAGCATTGAACCTTACTACAGACATATGTATATATTTAAAAGTAATATGAATTGCAAAATTAGTAATTAAACTGATTAAAAATGTAAAATTTCTATTTTACCCCTAAAAAAACAAGGGTATCAAGAATTACAACTAATATTTTAGCAATTACCCCTATAAAAATTATGGATATACAATGAAAAAAATTATTTTTGCTTCATCTTTAATGAAATATCAACAACAACATTATGAGTAAATCTAAATTAGAGTATATCTGGCTTGATGGTTACAAGCCAACTCAAAACATGAGAAGTAAAACTAAAGTAGTAGAAGACTTTAGCGGAAAACTAGAAGATTGTGAAATCTGGTCTTTTGATGGTTCTTCTACAAGACAAGCTTCTGGTGGATCTTCTGACTGTTTATTAAAACCTGTTGCAATTTATCCAGATCCTGCACGTAAGGATGGATTTTTAGTAATGACTGAAGTTTTAAATGCAGATGGCACTCCTCACGAATCTAACGGAAGAGCTACAATCGATGATAATGACAATGATTTCTGGTTCGGTTTTGAGCAAGAATATTTTATTATGGATACGCAAACACAATTACCTTTAGGTTTCCCTATTGGTGGTTATCCTGCTCCACAAGGTATGTACTACTGTTCTGTTGGTGGTAAACACACTCACGGTAGAGATTTAGTTGAACAGCATGCAGATCTTTGTATTGCTGCTGGATTAAATTTTGAAGGTATTAACCAAGAGGTTGCTTCTGGTCAGTGGGAGTATCAATTGTTTGCAAAAGGTGCTAAAAAAGCTGGTGATGAGATCTGGGTATCTCGTTACCTATTAGATAGATTAACAGAACAATATGGTTACTATATAGAATACCACCCAAAACCATTAGGTAAAGATATGGATTGGAATGGTTCTGGTATGCACGCTAACTTCTCTAACACTATTTTAAGAACTTGTGGTTCTCAAGAAGTTTACGAGAAAATATGTGAAGCATTTAGACCTGTAGTAAAAGAGCACATTGCTGTTTACGGTGAGTTTAACGACCAACGTTTAACTGGTGAGCATGAAACTGCATCTATTCACGATTTTAGCTATGGTATTTCAGATAGAGGTGCTTCTATTCGTATTCCTATTATTACAGTAGAAAAAGGCTGGAAAGGTTGGTTAGAAGACAGAAGACCTGCATCTAACGGAGATCCTTACAAGATTGCTGGTAGAATTATAAAAACAGTAAAATCTGCTAAGATTTAAACTTATAATTAAATTGATATAAAAAACGCCTAAGATAACATCTTAGGCGTTTTTGTTTTATATAAAATGTTGTACTTTTTAAATTGTAAAATAAACAAAGGTTGCATAGCCTCCTAAAAGTATAATACCATCTCGCCAACCTAAACGCAATCCTCTAGGTATAAATACCAGAGGCAATAGTATAAATGCAAAGCCTAGCATCCATAAAATATCATTACTTAACAATGTATTATCTACAACTCTTAATGGTGTTATCATTGCTGTTATACCTAAGACTGCAAAAATATTGAAAATATTAGAGCCTATTAAGTTACCTAAAGATATTGCTTTCTCCTTTTTAATTACGGCTATTACAGATGCTGCTAATTCTGGTATACTTGTACCTATAGATACAACTGTTACCCCTATTACTCTTTCGCTAACATTATAAAATCTAGCCAAACCAGTTGCTCCACTTACCAATAACTCTGAGCCACCCCATAAGCCTAAGCCTCCTAAAACTAAAAATAGTATCATTTTAAAGGTTGGTAAAGGTTTGTCATCTTCTGGAGCCTCATCTTCTACCGCTGTTTTTTGAAACTTTATTAAGTATACTATATATACAATTAATAAAGCAACCATTATAAGACCTTCATAAAATTCTATAACACCATCAAAATAGATAAATACAAAAAAGATTAAAGAAGCAACTATTAAAATAGGCCAGTCTGTTGTATAAAAACTTTTACGTACATCTATAGAACCCAACATTACAATTACACCTAAAACCAAACCTAAATTGGCAATATTAGAACCTACAACGTTACCCAAGGCTAAATCCGGAGAGCCATCTAAGGCTGCTTTAATACTTACAATTAATTCTGGTGCAGACGTTGCAAAAGAGACAACCGTCATCCCCACTACAATTTTTGGTATTTGTAATCTTAAAGAAAGTGCTACTGAGGATTTTAATAACCAGTTACCACCCATTATTAAAAAAACCAAACCAATAACTATGTACACTATATTTAGCATCTACTATTTTTTTAAGCAAATATAAGAATTAGAATGTGACAATTATTTCTCGAATTTCAATATTTTTTTATAAAATAAGAAGGCTAAAAACAGAAATAAACTACAGTAACTTTTTATGAAACAAGCTAAAATGATGTTTTAAATAATGAAAACCTCCTTGCTTATATATTTTACATCAAAAATATCCCTACAATAATTACAGATAACAACAATAATTACATTTTGATATTACAAATTAAAACAATATTAAAGATTAATATAAAAATATTAAAACAAATAAGATTTAAACACTTTCAATAGTGTATTCAACTGCATTAATAATGATCTACTTATTTGGATGTGAACATTTTTTCTGATTATATTGATTTAACAATCGATTGCTTACAACTAATTATTAACCTTAAAAACCACACAACTATGATTATTCTATCAGAAATTTTATTTAGTTACATCATTTTACTTGTTATACTACTATTCTAAGAATAATTATATAGGCCTATATAAATATAAAGGTTGCTTATAGCAACCTTTATTCTTTTTAGTAATATCATATATTTGCAGAAATAACTTTTATGAAGAAATCTATATTTAAGTTTTTAGCAAAAATTAATAGAACTCTATTACCTTCTTATAGCAAAAAACAGCTAGACCTATCTAAAGCCACAAAGTTACAAATGGCTATTATTGGTTGGCGCTATTTTGTAACTACTAATGCAATAGACTAATAATGTAATAAAGAAGCAACAGTATAGTTTGCAATTTTATCTTTACCATTTAAAAAATCTAACTCTATTAAAAAATTACATTGCACTACCTCACCTCCTAATTCTTCAATTAACTCACAAACTGCCTTTGCAGTGCCACCTGTAGCCAACACATCGTCGTGTATTAGTACTCTATCTCCCTTTTTAATAGCATCTGTGTGTATTTCTAAAGCATCTTCACCATATTCTAAAGAATAAGGTTTAGACAACACGTTAAAAGGCAATTTTCCTTTTTTACGCACGGGCACAAAACCTGCATTTAATTTGGTTGCTAAAAGTGTTGCAAAGAAGAAACCTCGACTTTCCATACCCACAACTTTGTCTATTTTTTGGTCTTTCACCAAATTTAGGAGCGCATTTGCTGTTTTCTCTAAAATTTCTGCATTATTTAACAAAGGTGTAATATCCTTAAAAACAATACCTTGCTTAGGAAAATCTTTTATATCTCTAATGTATTCTTTAAAATTCATATATTTCTCTTCAGTAATTTTGTTGTAAAAGTAAAAAGAAATATATTTGCAGCCCTGTTAAAGGGAAACTAATTAAAACGGCCTCGTGGCGCAACTGAATAGCGCACTTGATTACGGCTCAAGAGGTTACTGGTTTGAATCCAGTCGAGGTCACTAAAAGCTTGCAAAATCATAGATTTTGCAAGCTTTTTTATTTTTACAATAATATGAGTTATTAGCTCTAAAATTTACTGAAAATTACGCAATCTGCACAACCTTACAATTTTTACCAACTACGTTGTCTTTAAGAAATGGCGTAATTTTATTTAATAAATATTCATACTCTCTTTCTCCATAAAAATATAATGCAATCTGGTTTTTATTTTCACTATGACTAGGTGTTAACGCTCCGTTGTTTCCAAGAATATTAATAAGAGAGTTGTATAACTCTATAACAGTATCTACTTCTATTTGTTCATCCTCTAAAGCTTGTGTATCTATATACACTCCCAAACCAACCAACTTACCAATTGGGTATTCCACATTAAATTCTGGATTAACATCTTTGTCTTTAGCATAGTATTTTAACCTAGAACCGTTTGCTACTTCTAGGTTTTTAGCCATAAAGATTAGGTTATTCTTCATTTCCTCTGAGTACGATACTAAGTCAATATCAATATCACAAGATGTAGGCTCTCCATTTTCTCCAATTGATGTACCACCACCACTAACGCAACCCCACTTTTTTAAACGAAGCATATAATCTAAAGAATCTTCTATATGAGCACGATACTTTGGTTGAAGCCTCATATTTAGATTTATTTGTGCATAAGCTTCTGGCACAAACGTAAACTCTTCTTCATTAGTTTCATTACTCTCTGAGTCATCACTTAAAAAAGATTTAGCTTCTAATAATAATTCATACGTAGAAGGGTAATCATCACCTAACTCAATAGCTTTCTCAAAATAAGGTATAGCCTCTATTTCCCTACCATCCATATAAAACAATGAATATCCTACACGAAATTGCCAATCTCTATCTTCTTTACCTTGCTCACTAACACTTTGTAACAAGCCTAGCGCTTCTTCATAAAGATTAAGGTTATTTAATGCTCTAGCTAAAAGATTGGTTAATAAATAAGAGTTACTTGTTTCTGGCAAAGACTTTAATTCTAATACTACTTTTAGGTGATTGCCTGTATTATGCCATTCATTTAATTTACTTATAAGCTCTTGTGAGATGTTTTCTTTTGTTTTCATTTGTATTACTCTTTAATATCTTATTTCTAATAATTATTGCAAACCTTTTAAGTAAACGCATAAATATGCTTAGCCTATACATTAAAAGTTTTTTTTAAAATACTAGATCTATTTTTATATAAAAATATTGGAATAGTCCTAAAAGTCTAATCTTAAATATATAAATGTAGAAGTTGAGTTTATATTTGATACTATGTAACCAAATTTCGACTGAAAAGTGTCATTATGATTGTTTAATGATAAAGGTTTATATCTATTTTTATTTGAACAAAAAAATAAATCTCGTTATTAACCTACATAATAAAATCTGCTTAAATTAATTATAATCAGAAGTGACGTTAGCAAACTCTACAGAAAAATTATCTTTAATTATAAACTCAAAATCAACAACCTCATTAACCTCCCAACGTTCATACTCATCTTCTACCAACTTATTATCTTTAATACGTATTGTTAGCGTTTTTTTTGTGTAATTAAAGAAAATAATTAGTTCATCTGTATCTTCAGTTTTCATACCTCCCGTATCATCAGACATCCAAAGTCCCTCTACATCTGCAGGCACGGAAAAAGTAAGCTTATTAGATTTTGTAACATCATTAACTTTTATGCTCTTAATGAATTTCTTTAGTATTGGATAATATTTTTTATATTCATTAGAAAAATTAAGATTGTTTTGGTACTTCTTTTTTAAATTAGTTATAGCACCAACAGCCATATCAATACGTTGTTGTTCATACATTTTTATAAGGCGTACATTTTCTTCTTCTATATCGTTTAAAACAATCTCTATACCTTCTTGTGGTTGATACCAACCTTGATCTTTAAAATAATCTTTTATATCTCCATTGATAAAAGCAAAGCCTTTTCTTGCAAAAATCTCATTGCGCAATAATGAAAGCACCCATCTACTCTTAGTTTTTAAATACGACTCGGGAATTACTTTAGTATCTAGTTTATTGTGTATAAGAAGTTCATTTTTACTGGGACTGTATCCATTATTAGAAAACCACAAGTCTCTATCTGTTTTAGATCTAATAAACTGATCACTTAACGCATTATAATTAACCAGTTTTTTATTTCCTGTTATTTCTAAAAATTTTTCAATATATACTAAATTCTCTAACCCTTTTAATGATTTTAGTTCGCTATTATCGTGAAGATCTAATTCTTCATTAACTCTCTCTAAACTACTAAATCCTGTTAAATCTTCTAATGAATAGTTCTTTCTTAAGTATATTTTATTTGAACTCTTTAAGTTACTAAAACCACTTAAATCTGCTAACTTCTTATTTTCATCTACCCATAGGTCGTTTATAAATTCTAAACTTTTAAATCCTCTAATACTTACCAGAACAGGATTGTCTTCTATAGAAAATCTTTCATTTATTGTTTTTAAACTATTAAAACCATCTACACCAGTAAGTGTAATATTGTCTTCTATTTTTATACCTCCTCTTATTGTTTTAAGACCATTAAAACCCTGCAAAGAAATTAACTTTTCATTTCCTGTAACAACAATATTTTCTATATCTACTAGCGCATTAGGACCACTAAAGTATTCCAATGTCTTTGTGCTACGTATGTAAAAATTATTATTTATATGTGTAAGCTTTTTAAAAGAGTTTGTTAAATCTACCACAGTCATCTTTGTGCCAATTCCCATATTTTTACCAACCTTCACAAGGTTGTTAAACATATTCATTTCTTTAACTTGATTTAAGTTTATGCTAAAATTTCCTCCTATATACTTAATATTATTAAACCCTGTTCCTTTCTGTAAAACATCTACAGAAACCGACACATCTTCTTTTACTACTGTAATATTATTTAAACCTGTAAGCTCTGTTAAAGATTCATTTCTATAAATTGCAATTCTAGTTATTGAATCTTTTACTGTGTTAACGCCATTAATATTAGTTAGTAAAGGATTTTCTGATATGCTTAAATCTCCTTTTATTGTTATTAACTTTTTTAAACCAGTTAAACTATTTAGCGATTTATTTCCTGTAATAGAAAAGTCCTCTCCTACACTTTTTAAAGATATTAAACCCTCTAAGTTTTTTAGTTTATCATTATTTTTTATGTGGAGAAAATTTTTAATCTCTGTAAGTTTTTCTAAGCCTTTAAACTCTTCTAACTCGGGGTTTAGTCGTAATTGAACTTCGCCATCTACCTTACTTAAACTACGTAACCCTTTTAAATCTTTAAGGTAATTGTTACTAACAATTTGTAAATGACCATTTATTGTAGCCTTAATATTATGTAGCCCTTCTAAACTTTGAAGTGATAAATTAGAAGTAATTGCTATATATTCTCCTACGCTAGTAATACCAGACAATTGAGAAATATCTTGCAATCTTTTATTTTTACTAATCGCCAATCCATTTGGTATACTTCCTGAAACGCTATTTAACCCTTCTAAACTTGTAAGTACTGGGTTATATGAAACATTTAATTTATCAACCTTTTTTAACTTTTTTAAGGCTGTTATATCGATTAGTAATTTATTGTCATTAATTTCCAATTCGCCAGAAATTTCTTTTAAGTTATTTAGCCCATTTAAAGACGTAATGTACTTGTTCCCTTCCTCTAACTTACTTTTATAATCATCAATACCAATATATACATTTCCTTTTACAGACTTTAAAGACTTAAGCTGTGCTAGGTCAGTAATTTTTGAGTCGTATACTCGTAAATCTCCATTTAAAGAAGTGTATGCTCCAGATTTAAACTTATCAAAATCTTTAGGAAATAAATCTCCTTCCCAAACACCAGACTCTTGAGCTTTTAAACTAAATACGCATACTAAAGATGTAATTAAACAAATAATAATATTTTTCATAATCTAAGATTTTAACAAGAAAAACAGAAGTCTTCAAACTTTACTGCTGAACATTTTCTATTTTGCAAACTCATAATAGATGGGTTATAACCATTATCTTGGGTTTCCATTTTTTCAATAATACCTTTGCTAATCTTTACTCCTTTTATTCCTGTTGAAATAAGTTCTTTTTGAAGAGCGCAATAACTATATAATTCAGGGTTATTTGTTATTAAGAAGCTACCTCCTACTTCTTTTAAATTCTCCAACCCTTTTAAAGATTCTAACTTTTTATTATCACTTATACTAACATTACCAGAACACTTTTCTAGCATTGTAAACACAGTTAAATCTGCACCTTCATACTCTTCAACAATAATATTACCTTCAACTTCTGTATACGCTCCTGAAGCAAAATCTTGTAAGTTATCAGTTAACAAATCTCCCTGCCATTTTTTTTGAGCTTGAGTCTTAACAATGCCCATAGTAATTGTTATTACTAATAATAAAATGAGTTTATCTAATTGCATTTTTGATTGATCTGAGTGTTTATTATTGAAAATTTAAAAAGCCTAATTTATGTTCTATGCTATTTAGTTTAACTTAAAATAAAAATTACAACAGTTACTACTAAGCACCAACTACTACTCCAAGTTAGCTATTTTACCCTCTTTTATTACCAAATAAAAACTACTACCAATAGTAACATTTTGGTCTATTCTTTTAGAGTAAGCAGGTATCATTTTAGGCAAGCCAATAATAGTTTGTAACGCTATTCTCTGTAGTTGCTTGTTATTAGATTTTATATCTCTTTCAAAAGGAGTTATACCACCATCTATCTCTACCCTAAACCCCAATTTTAAAGTAGCATTTTTAATTACTACATCTTCAACCTCTAACTCTTTAAGTATTCTTTTTCTAACACTATTACGCAAACAAATTCCTTTGTCAACACTGTTTTCGCAACCAGGATAAATGGGGTCTTTACCACTTACAATAGGGTGCTCTATATTTGGTATTTCTTTTCTTTCTCTTTTTATCAACTGTTTACCTGTATGGGCAGGCCTATCTATTATATTTGTTGCTCTCATACTCACAACAACCTTATGCGTAGGAAACTCGCCTTTTTCTTTATTGTAGTTGTTAGACATTGTAATACTTAATTTTACCAATATGTTGTCTAAATTCCAAACTGTACTTTTATAATAAGCATTGCTCTCTGTAATTTCTAAAGGCATACTCCCTTCTACCTTACCATCACCCATAGAAGCTACCATTGCGTTTTCTCCTCTTAAGTAAAAACTAAGCATATTTTTTCTAAACTCTAAGTCCTTTTTATTGTTTAATTTTTTGTTGTGATTGGCTACATCCCACTCATTAATTAATTCTAGAATAAGACTATCTTTTTTATAGTAAACATACCTTGCAATTATGTCTACATCTGCAATGTCATTATCTTTTCTTATAAATGAAAGCAACCCCAAATCATCTGAAACGGTATAGTAATCTGAATTTAATATTTGACCTCCAGGAAAATTATTTTCTGCTTCTAAGTGTGTTGAAAGAGGAAATTGGTTTAAATCTAGATTTGGTGCCTGACAAAAACCTGCAGTAACAACAAACAAAACAAGCAGTGTAGTTAGTTTTTTCATTTAAGTATATTTAATATTATAAATTATAGCTCTAGTTTTAGGTAAAAACTATTCTATTTTTCTCATCTTAATTGTACTCTTTAAAACTAAATTAATAGATTCTTCAACCTCACTTACATTAAAAATTTCGTCTTCTAAATCTAGAATTTCAAACGTAGTTTTATTTTTTATAACACCGCGTTTTTCATCTTTCCACCCATAAGAAAAAACAATTTCATCATCAACATAAGACCAATTTTGAATAGCTGTTTTGTCTGGATCATTAAATTTAACTTCACACGTTCCGTCTTCATAAAAAATAATCCAACTATTGTTTGGGTCTAGCTTAAAGGCTTTCTCTGCTAATTCGGGGTTAGATTCTACAACATCTGGATTAACTTCTAAATAATCTGGTTTGTAATAATACATTCCCCACTTAATATTACAAAAAAGCTTTATTTTTTGTTTTTTAAGAGCCTCTTCTTCCTTTTGTTTCTGCTCTTCAAGATTACTTTTTCGTTTTGCCAAAGTATCATTCCACCTTTCTTTACCGTTAGCCAGCATCTCTTGGTATCTTTTACTAGACAAATCTTCTTTATTAGACTTTAAAAAAGAAAGTTGCCACTTAAGCACCTTGTAATCATAAACCTTTATTTCTTTTCTTATTGCTAGTAAATCTTCAGTTTCACTAGCTTTTTTATACTTTTTTTCAATTGCCTTAGAACAGCCTATAAAAATTAACAAAAGCGGAATTACTATGATTTTCTTCATCTATATTTTCTATTATTTTACAATAGCAATAGTAGTGCTACTACCCCATTAAAGAAAGTAGTAATTTATATCTGTAAGCGTATAATACATATTTGTACCATTGTACAAAACAATAAAATTTAAAACGTAATGTTTTCCGTTCTATTCGCCGTCATAACGCTGCGGTACTTGAGGATCGTAAAGCGGACAGTTATACGCAACCATCACTTCAATTATTTGGTTCATATCTTCACCTTCCATACCGTAACAATCAAACCTAACAAATTGTTTTGTAGTAGATATCCCAAAAGCTCCATTACCATCTGGATTTTCAAAATCGATATTACTTCCTTCCATTTTCCAATTGGCAAATTTTTGTTGAATAGCTTTAATAATAGCCTCAATTGGTAAATCTTCTAGTCCGTCTACAAGCTCTTCTTCAGAACACTTTATATATGTATCTTGATTATCTAAATGAACATCTTTTTTATATTTCCAGAAATTTAAATCGTATCCCATTTATTTATATTCTTAAATATTTATAAGTGAGTTAAAATAGCTATTTCTACTATTTAACCACGTTCCTCTTTAACAGTTGCTGCATTTAAAATTGAAAGTACGTTGATATTTGCAGTAGTAATTAGAGATCCTATTTCTTTTTCTGAGTTAGATAAATATATAATAGCAGATTTTACTTTACCTAAATTATACTTTGTTGCATTTATCTTTAGCTCTAAAAACTTACGTTCTATGGCTTCTAAATTGTAGTTTTTACTATGTACTAATTTTAAATAAAACTGCTCTAGGTCTTTACTCATATTACAAATAACGTCTATGTTCTAATTAAGCAAGGAATAAGCTTAACCGTTACTATCCATAGTTTTTAGGTATAGTTCTTCAAAAATAGGATTTTCTACTACTTTGTACATCTTAAGATTAAGCTCTTTAATTTTAGTTATCTTTTTCTTTACCTGAGATAAAAGTACGCCTCTTGTTCTTATTAAATCGTAAATAAAGCCTACTCTACGGCCGCCAACAAACCATAAAAAGCTTCTTTCTTTTCTCTGTTTAGATATAAATAATTCAATTTCTGGAGCTCTTAACTTAGGATAATCATCAACGCATTTTTTTATAAAGATAGATTGCCTCTCTAAACCTAAATCTGAAAGCATTTTAATGTTTCTGTTATGAATTTCTAAAAATTCGCTAGAAGAGTTAACCATTTCTACTCGCTCATAAAAATCTATTATAACATTAAGTGACTTTTTTAAAATTTGTATCTCTGACTCTCTCATTCTTTCTCTTATAAATAATACACATAAACTAAGGCAATAATAGATATAGTAACCTTATAAAAATAAGAGTAATCTATATTTGCTAGTACACAATGTATATTTGTAACAGACTTTACAAACAAGCATATTATATTGTTACAAGGCCAGTTACCCCTTTTTTGTAATATATTGATATATATATTATTTATAAGCTATCATTTTCCAGGTGTGCAAAGCCCATTCTAAGTCTTTTTCATTATCAAAATAAAAAAAAGTCTGTAGCACTTGATTGTCTACTATACAAAAGCCACAAATTAAATTATAAGATATATCCTTTTGTGAGTTGTACTCTTTTATATGATAACCAACTTTTATGCTATTACCTTGATCAAGTTCATACTTTTTAAGAATGTCATTCTCCAAATTTCTTTCGCTTATTTCCTTCTTCTTTTCCTTTAGAATTTCTTCTTTAGTCTTTCCTCTATAGTTCCAAATATTTAGACGTATTGTCTTGTCATTGGTCGTATACATAAGTCCGTCTTCTTCTTTTATTCTATTAAAAAGATTATTGATTGGTAAAGTCCAATTCTCTGTTAATTTATGCTCTACCATAAAATCATCTTCCAAAGGATAGTCAAAAACCTCTTCCCAATCTGTATTAGGTTTTCTTTCCCAAACCGTGCCAATACCTTTATAAAGAAGTAAACTAGAAATAGAATTATCTATTTCTAAAATAGTTTTTGGATTGTAAATACCAAAATTATCAGCATTTTCAGAGTATTCATCACTTTCTAGTCCAGAGAATAACCGCCAGCCGCTGTCATTGTTGTTTGATGGCTTCTCTCTGAATATAAACATAGGCTTGTAGTTTTCATCAGCAATCATTTTAGAGCACATTACAGCTCCTATACTCGGAAAATTTTCTACACTAAACTCTCTCATTAATTCTTGATTTTTTAATTAACAACAACCTTTTACATATAATTTGGCAGATCGTTTATGTTTTAAGCACAAGTATGACACTAACGATAGTTAATTATCTTATTTAAAACAAATTACATTAAGAAAATTAAAAGTTCCATTTTTTAAGCATTTATAAAGGTTTCCTTTTTTTGTTCCCGCCCAATGCACTTTGTTTTCTCCTATGACACCTATCTTTTCACCATCTACATAAAAAGATAAATCTGCTGTCATTACGGCTGAAGACCTTGAAATTACCCAAACTATTTTTTCTATTTTCATTATCACTTGTAGTACTGATTTCGTTGGTAATCCAAGTTTCTGCTTAAACTCTATTTCAGCATTGGTAATCTTATTTAATTCTATAATAGAATTTTTAAAAGTGTTTTTATAATTCGGATAAGGAGAATCTCCTATCGTTTCTTTGCCAAAATATTCAATTTTAGCAAAATTACTGTCTTCATCAAAAATAAAATGTATGGTTTTATTACATCTAATTTTTGATGCTTCTTTGTTAATTCTTTTATGTGATGAACAAGCTGACAATAAAATAACAATTCCTATGCATACTATTTTATTAAGGCTTGGCCTATTTATTTTTTTCTTCACTATTTCTAACAATAACAAAATAAATAACATAAAGCCAGCCAAGAACTCCGTGTAAAATTGCGTAGAGAATAGATTTGTTTCTATCCCACGAAACCACAATTGCAATTGCGCTTCCAATTCCAATTCCGTTTTTAAAAACAGTTTCTTTTATTCCTGTAGATCCAACTTGCTGACTGAAACAATCCAAAGAAAATAGTAACACTAAAATTAGTATCGGTTTTATTTTATTCATATACTTTCTATTCTATTCTAATGTATCCTAAATATTCTATTGAAGGTGAATCTTCACCATCACAAGGATCTGAATCTCCTCCTAATTTTAGGGTGTTTTTAGACACTTCAAACAAAGTGACTTTAGTTGGGCTTGTAGCTTCTATTTCTTTAATATAAAGTTCATTATCAACAAACTCCCAAGTACCATTAGTTTGCCCATCAATAATACAATCGTTGTTGTATTGAACATAAGGAATATCTATATACGTACCATCTGCATTAAACGTAATAGACCCATTTTGTTTACAAGCAGAATATTCTTCAGAAGTTTCTGAACCAGAAGAGCAAACTACACCAATTCTAACTTTTTTCCATTTTCCAACTAACAACTCTTGCTTACTAGTTTCTTCTGTTTTATTGTCATCATCAGATGAGCAAGACAATATTGTAAATCCAAATATTAGTATTCCAATTAATAAGTTTAATTTTTTCATTCTTTTTTTGTAGGTTTTAAGCTAACTAAAGCTTTATATTTTATTTATTTTCTTACAATATAAAACTACTTTTTGTAGTACAAATAGGTTTTTAAATAATTGTATAGATATTAAATAATAACGTAAATAAAAGCCAAAGTATTTCAAATTCTCTTTTGGATACTAAAATAAATTTGGCGAATTGTATTGTCTCCTAAATAGTATTTTAATTAGGAAATTTTATTTAACGAAGCATAAAATAGTTCAAAAGTGTCGTAAAGTGTAGCAAAAATATCTTGACCATCAAAAATAACAACAGGGTAGTCTTTTTTAGTTTTATCTACAAACAAAACAAACTCTGCATAAGAATCAAAATGAAAGTCTGGATTTACCTCTAAGGCATAATCTAGATCTAAAGCCCCCAATGATTCATAATTTGGATATCGCTCTAATAGCTCAGAGTCAAAATCTTCCATATCATTTTCTTCTAACCAATCATATAAGTCATAATCATCTAGTCTGTAGGTTAAATCTCCAAACTCTAGCGGGTAACCTTGTAGAATATCACAAGCAAGTCCAACTGGTTTTTCTTTAAGCTCCTTAAAATCTGTATATTTCATATTTTATTTTTATACTATACAAACGTGTTTATGTATAGTTTGTTGTGAGCTTAAAACTAAGACACTAATAAGTCGCTAGCGATTAATTTCATTAAAAGTTACCTTTAGTTTTTGTTTATTGGTTTTATTATAAATATTCCAGTGTTTTCAATTTGAGGCTCTAAGTAATTCGTTCTTGGATCTACTGCAATTCCCGTATAATTTTTGACATCTAAAAAAGCTACTTTCGTTTTATCCCTCATATCTTTTGGCAATTCAAATAAGTAAAAGTCTTTATTAGTTATTTCATTTGCTAATTCATTATATATAATTGTATTTCCCTTAAAAAACAGCTGTTCTTTGTTATAGTTTAACTCAAAGTAAGCGAGCTTAAAAAAGGTATGGTTCATCCAATCGGGTAAACCATAATAACTTTTATTCTTTAAAGCAACCATTTTTAATTCATTTGTTGTTTTATAGTCTAGTTTTAACTCCTTTAAAACTATAGTAGAATAGTTATTTAAATTACGATCTTTTTCTTTTGCTGAGTATAAACCTCTTTGATTATCTTTTAAAGCAATTAATTTTTTATTTGAAAACTTTGAGGAAAATTTACTGTAATCAATTTGTACTGTAGTGTTAGCATTTTTTTTAAACGTTTCAGGATATCTAAATTGATTATAATCTCCTTTTTTAGATAGTAACAAAATCCATTTATTATCAACTCTAAAAAAGATTCTAAACTGGGCTGTTTCATCTTCTATTTCATTACCATAAATAACTAAGTCAGCACTATTATAATTTTTTTCAAAAATAGATTTGAAGTTGCTATTACTTAATTCATTTTTGATATTTAATTTTTTCTCAAAAGGCATAAAAACAAGCTCTTCACCCGAAAAGTCGTAAACTCCTTTAGATGTAAATACAAAGGGAATAAAATTATTATAATCTAAAGTACTTATGTATGATTTTTCATTTGATAGATCATCAAAAAACATTACATTTCCTTGGTTATCTAATTTAGTTAAACCCTTCTCATTTTTTAAATAAAATTGATTTTTTATACTGTCGTATAGAATAGGAAGGCTACCTTTTATTGGTGTAATTTCATATTTTTTTGAATGTACACGCTCTAAAGGACTAGTTAAGCTTTTAAAATTCTCCAATTTTTTTAAAGCAATTTGCTCAGTTATAACACTAATACTAACAAACAGTACTATGGTTATAAAAATTATTTTACTAAGAAAAAAGTATTTATTAGAACTGTCCATTTTTAAAATTATAGGTAACCACAGGTGTATAAAACATAGCGTGTAAATAGATACTAGTTTTTCAGATTAACACATAGCTGAATTTTTATATTTTGTTTTAATTTTTTCATTTTAAAGCCAAATCAAAAGATTTGGCGTTGTTCGTTAATAGCACTCATCTTATATAAACTACAGAACGCCCTATTTGCTATATATAGTGTTATATGCTGGCTTTATTCAAATTTCTTGATTAAGCGCTCTTCCATTCGGAATATGAGATTGAAAACAAAATCAAAATAAGGTTTAGCATTTTCTTTGGCAAAACTTTCCATTTGTAATGCTTGAAAAGTTGGTGTTATTTTTTGATTAACACTTACTTCTTTTAAATCCTCATTAGGGTTTGTAAAACTACCTTGAAACATTTTCGTTTCGTCAGGCAAATCAGATAATATTTTGCTTGAGTCAGCGTGTGAAAATCCATTTCTCATTAATTCACGAATCGTATCAAACAAGAAAGTCTTTTCCTCAGCCGTTATTAGTTCTAATTTTTTACATTTTTCAATTGAATTACCTAATGGAATAGAGCCATATTTTTCATTTGGTCCGCTAAATACATCATTCCACTTTTCAAATGGTAAAGGTCCAATCCCAGTTTCATTGTTAATCAGTGCAAGTTTTAAAAGACGTTCCAATAAATTATTAGTTAATGTTATGCTTGCTCTATCTAGCTCAAGAATTAGGCATTTGTTAATCTCAAATATTAACGTATTAAACTCACAAAAAACCTTGAGATTAAAATCAAAGTATTTAGCAAATACAGGAAAATTATTATTCAGTTTATCTATAAAACTATTCTCAAAAATTTCTTTCTCCATTTAGTTTGTTCTTACTTGCATATAATGTCTCGGCTATGAGTAGTTGCGAGAACAAGCAATCAACTATTATGGTATTAGCATTAGTTTTTTATCCTTTCTACAAAATTATTGCTTATCCAGCCTCTTAATTTTTGATCTTTAAAGTCATAGTCTATTGGATTATTACATTGAGTATTGTTTAAACTATTGCTGTCAATTTCAACAAACAGCCAAATCCGTTCTTCTTTAATCACTTCTGCTAAAACCTTTGTATAACAGTCTTTTTTTAATTTTCCTATAATATTAGTATTTGTTTCGCACGTAAACATAGATTCATCTTCATTATATTTTCTAATATTTGGTGAAAATCTAATGTTATAATTGTTATTAAGAACTTTTACTTTATAAGTAGATGATAAATAAGAATTAGGTTCTAAAAGCTCGTAACTATCATTAAAAATTACATAATTCTCTTTAATAATTGTTTTATCCAAATTAAAATTAAAAACTCTATTAGAAGTAAAAGGGCTTTCTCCACAGCAATGATTTTGTTTTATTACTAAATTCTTGTTTTTCTCATTATATAAATAGTAATTATAGCAGAACTCTGATATTACTTTTTCTAATTTTTGATTAACATTTAAATAAACTTCTATGCATTTCGGTTCAGCACATTGATACAGATATATATAGTCTAAATCATTATCGTTATCCAAATCTGTTTCAAGTTTCTGAAAATCAGACATACTATTTAATTTAATATTCTTTTCTATTTTTTCTATTTGTGTTCTCAATTCATTCTGTGAAAAGCTAAAAGAAATAATGAAAAATAAAAGAATTGTTATGGTTTGTCTCATTCTTGGTTCAAATTAATGGTAACGGCTAGTATATGGTTTGTTGCGTGATCAAGTTACTAAGTTAGTAAATAAAAACCGAATAGAAAGTCCGAGAGGACTTTCGTAAGCAGGCAAGAACCTAGCAATAAAATATATACATTATTGCCACACGTTTTTTAATTTAGGAATTATTATTTAATCTTATATATAATTTATTGTATAGTAAAGAACTAGATAGTATCAAACTCCGGTAATACAACCTCCTCAATTTTAGCAATAGCCTCACTAACCGGAGTTTCAGATTTTCTAAGGTTGATAGCCATATGATTGACGCCCACATTTTCATAGGACTTTAAATAGGCGGTAAGATGGTTGATGCCTACTGTACCACCAAAACGCTGTGGTTTAAAAGTAGCATTGTCGTCTTTTGATAGGTTTAAATGAATCGCCGAAATATAAGGTTTTGCTGCTTGGTCTTCATCATACAACGCATTACACCAGTATTTTCTGTTCTCCAAAGTTTCGGCAACAGGTCTTGGATAATTAAACCAAGCTTGCGCGTTTTTGGCAATCCAATTAATACTTTGTCCGGAATGACCAGCAACTACAAGTGGAATCTCATCTTTCGGCTTAGGGTACACTTCTATTCCACTGGTTAAAAAATCATATTTAGATTTTAAATTGCTATTTGTTTTCCAAGCTTCTTTAATAATATCAAGATTTTGTCTAAAGATTTCAGGTCTTTTTTTATAGTCGATATTATACATTGGGAACTCCACAGGTCTGTCGCCCAAACCCAAGCCTAACAAAAGTCTGCCATCACTTAAATTTTCTATGGTAGCAGCGGCTTTCGCTAATTTTATAGGTTGTTGTAATGGCAATACTATGGCAGCTGTACCCAACAAAATGTTTTTGGTAGCTGCAGATAAATACCCCAAGTACGGTAAGGTGTCAAACAATTGTGCACCATCACCAAAATTAGGATCGTACACAGGAACATCTCGCATCCATAAGGCTGCGAATCCTGCTTCGTCAATTTGTTGTGCCAATGCTAAATGGTTTGAAATGTCTGGAACTCCAAAAGGTCTGTTGTCTTCCAAACGTTTACGGTTACCTTCTGAAGACCAATCGTTATCTAAAGGAAACTCTATACCCAATGTCATTTTACCTGGTCTATATAGTTTATCAAATGGATTCATAGTGTGTTTTTTATTAAATTCATCAGGTATCCGCTAAGACACCTGATGAATAATATGATTAAGCATTCCAGATACTATCTGCAGTGTAGGGTCCGTTTTCGACTTCCCAAAATTTGCCGTCAATAAAGCGATGTGCTTTGTCTAAATCCTTCAACAACGCCATATCTTCTCCTGTAAGTGTATGGTTTAACGTCTCTAGGTTCTGAAGTAATCGTGCTTCATTAATAGATTTAGGAATTACTGCAATGCCTCGTTGTATGGTATACGCCAATGCGACTTGTGCAGGCGACATACGTCTTGCTTTGGCAATGTTTTTTATCGTATCATTTTCCAACAAACGTAGCGTGCTATTTTCATCTACAAGCGAACCTAAAGGTGCGTATGCCGTTAGCAGCATATCGTTTTTTACGCAGAATGATTGTAATGCTTCTTGCTGTAAAAACGGATGCATTTCTACCTGATTCATCTCTGGTTGATGCACTGCAGTCGCTAGTATTTCTTTCAACTGATTTTCATTGCAATTGCTCACGCCAATATGTTTTGCAAGTCCTTGCTCTAAAGCAGCTTCCATCCCTTTCCAAGTATTGGTTAAAGGCACTTCTGATAATGGAATAAAATCTGATGCTTTTTCTGGCATTTCCGTTCCTTTTTTAAGAGCTACAGGCCAGTGGATAAGATACAGGTCTAGGTACTCTAGTTGTAAATCTTCTAAAGTTTGTTTCAACGCAGGAATCACATTCTCTTTACCGTGAGAAGCATTCCATAATTTGGAAGTCACCCATAAATCGTTACGCGTAACCAAACCTTGTTTAATTGCTTCAGCAATGGCATTACCTACTTCTTTTTCGTTTCCGTAAGCCGCAGCACAATCTATATGTCTGTATCCTATTTTAATAGCCGAAAGTACAGCATTGTACACTTCATTTGGTTCAGAACGGAACGTTCCTAAACCTAAAATTGGCATTTCGTCGTTGTTTCTAAATTTTAATGTAGTCATTATTTATATTTTTTCTTTTTTGAATAAAACTAAGGTTAACAAGAATCCCACAATCACTAGAATACCACCTACCCAAGGAGTCGCTTCAATACCTAAACTCGATTCTACAACCATTCCGCCTACATAAGCACCAATAGCAATACCAACGTTAAAAGCTGCAATGTTCAAGGCTGATGCTACATCTTCGGTTCCTGGCAAGTATTTTTCAGCCATTTTCACCACGTATAATTGCAATGCGGGTACGTTTGAAAAGGCTAATATTCCCATAAAAAACAAGGTTATTATGGCAAAAATCTGACTAGAAGCGGTGAAGTATAACACAAACAATACAATGGCTTGTAAAGCAAACATTACCAATAAGGCTTTACCTGGTTTGTTATTAGATACTTTACCACCAATAATATTACCAATGGCGATGGCAATACCATAAATTAAAAGGAATACACTGGTCATATTTGAAGAGAAACCGGTTACTTCTTCCAATAGCGGTGTTAAATAGGTAAAAGTGACAAACGTACCACCATAACCAAATGCAGTAATGGCTAATACCAATAAAATAGATGGATTCTTGATCACCTTTAATTGGTCTATAAGACGTAATGGAGCCGATTGTTTGATGTTTTTAGGAACCAAAGCTAAACTAGCTACTGCACCTACTAATCCTAATAAAGCAACACCGATAAAAGTGGCTCTCCATCCAAAATTCTGACCAATGTATGTTCCTAAAGGCACACCAGTTACAATGGCTACCGTTAGACCTGCAAACATTATAGAAATGGCAGTTGCTCTTTTATCTTTTGGCACCAAACTAGCTGCAATGGTAGACCCAATAGAAAAGAATACACCGTGTGCAAAACCTGTTACAACTCTAGATAATAGCAACAATTCAAAACTTGGTGAGATAGCTGCTAAACCGTTACCAATTATAAATAGTAACATAATACCCATTAGTAATTGTTTTCTTGGAATTTTACCAGTTAAGGCTGTTAAAATAGGTGCTCCAATGGCAACACCAATGGCGTACAGACTTACTAATAATCCTGCTGATGTTAATGAGGTGCCTAGGTCATTTGCAACGGTAGATAATAAACCTACAATTACAAATTCCGTTGTTCCTATAGCAAATGCACTTATGGTTAATGCCCATAATGCTGCTGGTAGACTCTTCTTTTGGGCTACCGTAGTATCTCTATGTATTGTTGATGTTTCCATAATTTCTAATTGTTTTTTGTTATTGTTATTTAATGGCAACGGGGTTTATTTGTACTTGCGTAGAGCCTTCATATAAAGGGTGACCTAATACAAAAAGGAATTCCCAGGCTTTATCCTCAACCAACTCATCTACAAGAATATTTTCCAATACTTGTACACCGTATTCAGTTGCCATCATTTGATTTACAGGGAAAGACAGTGCGCTATTTTCGTGTGGTACAGCTTCAAAAGACCAGTTGTCTGCACCTGCTGCAACAATTCCTTTTTTACCTAAATAATGTGCAGCTTCAGTACCAATTCCAGGTCCTCCTGCTAGGTAACGCTTGTCATCTTTACCCATTAATTTGGTCCATCCTGTGTAAAACAGAACCACATCTCCTTTACGAATTTCAATGCCTTGTTTTTTAGATACTTTTTCAATGTCTTCAACTGTAAAAACAGTGCCTTCTTTTACAATATCTTGATTGTAATAAGAGCGCATATCCAAAACAACACCTCTAGTTACAATTGGAGGTAATTTTTCTAGACCTAATTTTTTCACACCAGATACGGTTAAAAAATCTTCTACTTTATGACCGTTATAATGCACATTGTCTCTACCATAATGTGCCAATCCGTTTATTTGAGACCCAACTCCTGTCCAACCAATTAATTGATCATCTACGTAGGTGAATTTATTAGAACCTGCAGCAGCAGTTTCTGGTTGTAACGTTTCAATATGAAAATATCTGTGACGGAAAGCTGCGGTTTCTGCATTAACCACCATTCCTAAGCGGTATACTTTTCCTTTTTTAACCAATTTTACCGCATCTAAAACCGTTTCTTCATTTAAAAGATTAAGCGCACCAATTTCATCATCTGCACCATAAGGTGACGTTGGTACTTGTTGTGCGTTTGTAGTTAAAGCAGTAAAAAGTGTAGCTGCTAACGCCATTGTTTTTAATGTATTTACTATTGTTTTCATTTTTATATGTTTTTAAATTTCTGATACAAATTTCCGATTAAAGCAAGGGGTGTGCGAGGATGTACATCACCATTTTAAAGTGATGTATGTCACATTTAATACTGCTCATACATCACTTTACTTTTAATTTAATTAATCACGAAGCTTCATTTTTAGCAACAAGTAAGGTGGTTTACTAGCATCTTTTCCTTCATTTAACAAAGGCAGATTATGAAGCTGATTTGCTACGATGTACAAGTAGTTTCCTTGTATGGCAACACCATCGGGCCAAGACAGGTCTTTTTTAGACTGTGCAATGGTTTTCATTCCAGCTGGCGTACTTTCTACAATGGCTGAATTTTCAACATCGGTTACATACACTTTTCCGTTTGCACCCACTTTAAATCCGTCAGATTTTGGTTTGTTGGCATAAAACTCGATGTACTTATTGAGGTAGCTATCTTGCTTACTTTCATCAGCTAATAAAGCAGACGGTATACGGTAAATCTTGGTATTTCCCATCGCACCATAGTAGATGTACTTGTTTTCGTCATCTATAGAAATTGGGTTTAACGGATATCTTGGCTGAATGGTAGTACCATCTTTTCTTTTGTGGGATACTAATCTGCCGTGAATTTTCACTGGTTCATCAGCCGACAAAAATGAAGGGTTTCCTTCCAAAACACGTCTTATATAACCCGTTTCTAAGTTAATCACGACAAAAGCTGGCGCAATTGGCGGATTTAAAGCATCGGTCATATCTGCTATTACAGCAGTCTTGTTTTTAACATCAATCACAAAATCCTGTAAAAAAGGTTTTGTTGATAATACCGTATTTGGAATAGGAAAAACCTTTGTGACGTTACCGGTAACCAAATCAAATCCAACCAATTTTGGTGCCTGATTTTGTTTTATGTTACCCATATCTAATACCCAAAGGATTCCGTTAGCATCTGCTTGAATTCCGATGGTTGAATTGATTCCTTTTAAACTTCCGTTTTCTGGTTTTACAATCCATTCTTTATCTCCAAACGGAACGGCTTCTCCATTAGGCAAAATTTCTTTCACCATATATTTTGATGCGCTTAAAGCACTCATTGTTACAAAAATCCTTCCGTCGTTAGACACCGTTATATTCCCTGGTCTAGATTCTGGAAATGTTGCTATAGTTTCTAATTGTGCTTGTGCAAATAGTGTAAAGTTCATTACAAATGCAAACAAGACTGTTTTTATAATTGTTACTGTTTTCATCGTTATTGTTTTTAAAATTGAATTGATTTAATTAGTTGCCTAAAAATTTCTTTTGCGTTGATGGGTCTACCCAGATAACATCGCTTGGGTCTCTGGCTATGGCATCAAAAACGAGAACGTCTAACGGACCTTCTAAAATTTTTCCGTTACCGTGTGCTGTGCCTTTTCCCCAAAACAATAAGTCGCCTTTTCCTGCAACAACAGGACCTTTATCGGCTACATAAAATTCTGCTTTGCCATTTAAAATGTAGAGGTAGGCATCAGATTTTGCGTGGTAGTGCATAGGCACTTCATCATATAACCGAAAGATTCTAACGCCTGCGTGTTCACGGTCTATTAATCTGATGTCTTTGATGATACCGTTGTGACTTTTAGGAAGTAGCGTAACGTATTCATCAATATTGATAATACCGTAGGAGTTACCCATTAACGGTCTTTTGTCTTCTTGCGCATAGGTGTTAAAACCTATGGCAATTACTGTAAATAAAAGAAAAAGTGTTCTTGTAGTTTTCATAGTACATTGTATTTAATTGTTCGATACAAAATTCTATGAAAACAAAGGGGTGTGCGAGGACATACATCACGGATTTAATGTGATGTATGTCAATATGGAAAAGTGATTTAGGTCACTTTTAGCTGTTAAAACGACTTAAAGTTTCTCTGGATACGCCTAAATAGGAAGCGATTAGTTTTTTAGGAACGCGTTGTATTAATTTCGGAAGTTTATTTAATAGGTACTCATACCTACTTTCTGCGGTCATTGTAAGTAAAGACAAGATTCTTTGTTGCAGATTGATATAACCGTGATTCGATTTAATTCTGAAAAAGTTGGCAACGGCAGGGACTTCAAAACAAATTTTTTCCCTATTCTCTAAAGACAAACAAAAAAACTCAGAATCTTCAAGACAATCTACAAAAATAGTACCTGGTTCTTGATTTTGAAAAGCACAATGGTCGCTCACCCAATAGTTTTCCATAGCAAATTGAAGAATATGTTCTTTGCCTTTTTCGTCTATGGAATACGCTTTTACTAAGCCTTTGATAATCCAATATTCAAAGTCTACAGGTTGCCCTACCTGTATTAAAAATTGGTGTTTTTTAAGACTTTTAAATTCAAAGTGCGATTTAACAAAATTCCACTCCTCATCAGTTAAAGAAACGATTTCTTCAAAATGTTGTCTTAGTAACTGTAATTTGTCTTCCATAAAGCAAATTTATTTTTTATTTCTGTTTCTGGAAAGTTTACTAGTATTTAAATCTGTTAAATAGTGTTGCTTGTCAAATGTGTGGCAACGTTCAGTATAAGAAACGTAGGTCAGGTGATAAGCGCTTTCGTTTCGGTTTATTACTTAGCTAAATATAAATATTTTGCTTTTATCTTTTCTACTATAAATGCCTCCCGAAGCGTCGGGATAAAATTTGGCGGACTTTGTTAATACACACAAACCTTTTGGTTTTAAACTAAAGTCCTCATTACGTTTAGGTTGTGTTAATTCTAATTATTCTATTGTAGGCGAAACGTTATTGGAAGCGTATAGTATACTTTTATCCTCTGTCCCTCTTTTTCATAAGCTTCTAGTTCTTTAAGGGTATTCATAATTCTGAAACATTCTGTATCCAAGGATAAATATGATTTTTCAAGAATTCTCAAGTTATTAACTTTTCCGTTCTCATCTATAACTAATTGAATCTTGACTTTTCCTTGAATTCCATTTGCTTGAGCTATTTCTGGGTACCTAAACCTATCCCGAATATGACGTTGAATTTTTTCCGTGTTTTTATCCAGTCTTTGTTCAATCCCTAATGATTCAAGTGTAACAGCACCTTCTGGTATATATTCTCCATATTTCAGGACGAAATCATAATTTCTTTCAGATTCAACATTTCCTTTTTTGTCGTACCACTTCCAAATTCCATATGGTTGTTCACCTAGATATGATTTAGTCCAAATTATTTGATTGTTTTTTGTTTTTGAGAAAACTTCTGAAAGCACACTATCATTTACTCTGGTTAATTCTTTTTTATAGTTCCCTTTAGCTACTTCTTTGTATCCATATTTGTCTGAGTAATATTTAACTCCTGGTTCTATTTGACCATTTGTAAATAGTGCAGAAAGTATAAAAATTGTAACGAGTATTTTTTTCATTTTGGTATTTAATTTATAATTATGGTTAACGGTTTTGGGTATAAAACATAGCGTGTAAAAAGACACTAACTTATCGGTTTATTACTTAGCTAAATATAAATATTTTGCTTTTATCTTTTTTGATTTAAATGCCAAATTTTATATTTAGCGGACTTTATTAATATTCACAGACCTTTCGGTTAAGCTACAAATGCCCTATGTTTTTTATACCTTGTTAGCAAATGTTTTATTTTTTTTCGGGGGGAAAACTATTATGTGAGAATCGTAATCATAGTAATCAATAAATTTAGTTTTCAAGAATAAAGGTTGATTACCTTCTGTGTCATATTTTTTAGCAGGTGCTCCAAGCCAATTACATTCTTTCAAATAATCAAATCTAGTTATCCAAGTATGCCATCCTTGATTACTAAAACCCCAACCAAACTCATTAAGCTTTAATAAACTATTAATTTTATCTTTATCATCATCAAAATCGAAAATTTTCTCAATAGGAATATTTGGCTGTTTCCAAACATGATATTTTTTATCTTTTTTGTAATTTCTGACACAAATATCATATTCGTCAGAATATTTTGAAATAAAAAGATATGCTTTCCAATTATAATGCTTTGTTAATATATAAGCCAAACTCCAACCTGCATATTCACGATCAGACCAAATATCGATATGATGTTTTTTAATTATTTCAAATTCTTTTCCAAATCCAGATTCTAAACCTTTTACAGCAAAAATAGTACAGTGCATACTATCTAATTTCATGTTATTTTTTTCTATAGAATATCTGTCGAAAATAGTTATAGAGTCAGATAATTCCATGCTTAATCCTACATAATCATACCATTTGGTTCCATAATATTTACTTGAATTTAATCGATAGTCATTAAAATATTCATTTTCGATTTCGGCTATTCGGTTTATTGCATTTGGAGAATTGAAATTGACATATTCATTTGTCAGTTTACTTGGTTGCGTATATGTTTTAACGCTATCTATAATTTCATTGTTTTTAGTAATAATTTTATTGTTTTTTTGTCTACATGAATAACATGTAGATATGATTATTAATAAAAAATAAATTACTCTTCTCATAATGTTTGCTAACTAGTTAGTAAACGCAAATCATTGCGTTTATTCACCCTTATTGGGGAAATAAACGCACATTTCTAGTTTTAGCGCTTAATTTTTTCATAATATAAAAACATTTTTTGTAGTACAATTATGTTTTTGTGTAATTGTATCAGAATTAATTATAAATGGCAGCTATAGTAACCTAAAATGCAAAACACTATTAACTTTTGAATATAAAAAAACCATACCCATTAAAAATGAATATGGTTTGTTGGTTGTGTCTAGTATAACCCTAATGTTTATTTTTTAATTTCTCTTTGCAGCAACTCTATGTATTTTTTTAGCTCTAAATCTTTATCAGATTGTTTTATGTTTTTATGTTCAGCCTTGCTATGGAATATATTAGCTACTTCTTCCTGTGTATTGTCATCTGGATTATTAATTGCGCCAACAGCTATTATTGCTCCCAAACCAAGAGCAAGAGGTCCGCTTGGTTTATCAGGATAGCATATAGGACATATGTAGATTTTACTAGCATCGTTTTCTTTAATCCACTCTGCTAAAACTTTATTTGCATACTCTTCTTCTAATTTTTTTGCTTGTACATATAACGGGCTTTCCTTTAATTTAGATTCTTCTAATTTTACACTAGCCTTCGTGCTTCTTTCTCCAATTCGTTTTTCTTGTGCCGTAGCAAAAATAGTTACAAAGGTAAATACGGTAAATAGTAGTTTTTTCATTATAAAGGTTTTTATGGTTTTAATTATTTATTTAACTTTAATATCACGATCCAATTTCTATATTTTACAACACATTTTAATTTAAGCTTTTACAATTACAATTTAGAACTATTTTAAGCTCAAAAACTTTTAATTGTATAATTATACCGTATTAAAGTGTAAATGGTAGCTATAGCTACTTAAAATGTAAAATACTTTTAACTTTTTGGCATAAAAAAACCATACTTTACTACAAGTATGGTTTTATGGTTTGTGTTTAGTATAACCCTAAAATGGGATAAATTATTTATTCTTCAGCTTTTTAATTACTGTTATGGTTTGCTTTACGGTAGCCTCTAAGCCTTTATAATCTTTATTAGCTATAACATCTTTACTAATTAATTTAGAGCCTATACCTACACAAGTAACACCTGCATTAAACCAAGCGGCTAAATTGTCTTCTTCTGTGGTTACACCGCCTGTTGGCATAACGGCTGTCCACGGTTGTGGGCCTTTTATGGCTTTTACAAAATCTGCTCCGTAGGTTGCACCAGGGAATAGTTTTACAACCTCGCAACCTAATTCTTCTGCGTTATTTATTTCTTTTAAAGAACCACAGCCAGGAGACCATAATACTTTACGTCTGTTACATACTTTGGCTATATCTTCTCTTAAAGCTGGTGTTACTATAAAATTAGCACCCATTTGCATATACATAGAAGCGGCAGCAGCATCTGTTACAGAACCTACACCTAATGCCATACCTGGCAATTCTTTTATAGCGTATTTGTTTAACTCAGAAAATACCTCAAAAGCAAAGTCGCCACGAGCGGTAAACTCCATTAATGTTGCACCACCGTTATGGCACGCTTTTAAAATATTCTTTGCTATTTCTATATCAGAATGATAAAACAATGGTACTAATCCTGTTTCATTCATCTTATTAAAAACCTCTATTCTAGTATATTGTGCCATAATATGTATGCTCTATATTTTATTTATTTACTAATTTACAAGTTATCTTGCTACTTTACCAGAAGCATCTCCTTGCATTAATTTTTCTACTTCTTCTATAGTTACCAAGTTAATATCACCAGATACTGTATGCTTTAAACAACAGGCTGCTACTGCAAAATCTACTGCTTGTTGTGGTGTATACTCTTTATTTAACAAGCCATAAATTAAGCCTCCCATAAAAGCATCTCCACTACCAACCCTATCTACAACTGGTGTAACGTCTTTTACAACGGCACTAAATAACTCTTTACCATCATATAAAATACCACCTATTTGTTGGTGAGACGCACTTATAGAATAACGCAATGTTGTTGCTACTTTCTCTAACTTAGGATACAATGTAAACAACTTATTATACAACTCTGGTAAGGTTTCTTTTTTCTGATAATCTGGTTCTACAGTAGGCTCACCCGACATAAAAAAAGCGGTATCTAAATCTCCTAATATTACATTACTGTAAGATAGCAATTCTGGCATAATATCTTTTGGCTCTTTACCGTATTGCCACAACTTAGATCTATAATTTAAGTCAGATGTTATAAATACACCCATTTTACTTGCAACTTTAACAGCTTCTAAACAAACATCTGCTGCGTCTTGAGATACTGCTGGCGTAACACCACTCCAATGAAAAACTGCTGTATCTTTAAATACTTTTTCCCAATCTATTGTGCCTGGTTGTATTGTTGCCATTGCACTATCTGCCCTGTCATACACTACTTTACTACCTCTTGTACCTGCACCTGTTTCTAAAAAGTACACCCCTAACCTATCGCCTCCAATGGCAACATTATTTGCTTGTACGTTTCTCTTTTTAATTTCCATTAAGGCTGTTCTACCTAAATCGTTGTCTGGTAAACGTGTTACAAACTCGGCCTCTAAGCCATAGTTTGCTAAAGAAACTGCAACGTTAAATTCTCCTCCTCCATAAGTAGCTGTAAAATTATTGGCTTGCGAAAAGCGTAAATGTCTATCTGTAGATAAACGCAACATTATTTCTCCAAAGGTTACTACTTTCTTCATTTTTAATACATTTTAATTAAAACAGGCAATGGTTAATCGATTAAGCATTGCTTTAAAATAAAATCAAAACACCGTTATAAATAACAATCGTTTTGATTATAAAAAGGATTTCAATACATTTGGTTAATCGATTAAGCAAATATATTAAAAATTGTCAAATAAAAAAACCACCCTTAAAGATATTGCCGGTAAACTAAACATTTCTACGGCGGCAGTTTCTAAAGCTTTACGTAACGATTCTAGAATTAGCACCAAAACAAAAGAGGCGGTAAAAAAGGTGGCAAAAGACTTAGACTACCAACCAAATAACCTTGCTAGTGCCTTACGTAGTGGTAAAAGCTTTTTAGTTGGCGTTATGGTTCCTAGTACAAATAGCTACTATTTTTCATCTGTATTACAAAATATAGAAGAGGTTTTAAACAGTAAAGGTTACAATGTAATTGTAACCCAATCTAACGAGTCTTACACCAAAGAATGTAATAATATAGACACCTTACTTTTTACACAAGTAGATGGTATTATAGCTTCTATGGCTAATGAAACTGTTGATTTAGATTATTTTGAAAAAATTAAATCTAAAGGCATTCCTTTAATTTTGTTTGATAGAGGTGAGAACGATTTAAATGTAGATTATATTGGGATTAACGATTACGATAGTAGCCATATGATTGTTGAACATTTAGCACAACAAGGCCGTAAAAATATTGCTCATATAGGCGGATTTAAACATACTCGTATTTTTAACAATAGAATTAGAGGTTATGTTGATGCACTAAAAAAGCACAATCTTACTTTGGTTGATGATTATGTTAGCGAAAGCAACCTTACCATTGAAGATGGTAGAACACAAATGAAGCATTTATTAGGCCTTAAAATACCACCAGATGCAGTTTACGCAGCTAGTGACTATGCTGCTCTTGGTGCTTTGCAAGTTTTAAAAGAGCACCATATAAAAGCACCTACGACAATTGCTCTTGTTGGTTTTGGTAACGAACCTTTTACTACAATGGTTACCCCCACCATTACCACTATAGACCAACACAGTGCAGAAATAGGAAAATTGGCTGCACAAACTTTTTTAGAACACGCAGACAAAAAAACTACTACACAGCACTTAAATAAAAAAATACTTGAAGCTAAACTTATAGTTAGGGAATCTTCTAAAGAGTAAATTTATATATTTTGTAAACTAAAAAACCACGCCATAAAAGCGTGGTTTTTTAATACTATAAATTGTAATTTAGTTAAACGGAAACAATTCTGAATCTGTATGAGAATCTTTCATTAGTTGTTTCATTTCTTTAACTATAGCTACATTTTTATCAGCTACGTTGTTTTCTTCCTTTGGGTCTGTTGCTAAATTATACAGTTCAAAACTCTCTTAATTTCATCGCTTACATCTGTATATCCTTTATTCTTTTCAATTTTACCAGAAACAGTTATTTCCTTTTCTTAAGCCTTAACACCATTAAGAAAAAGAAACAAGAGTAACGTATAAAGTATATTTAGTTTCATAAATTATGATATTGATTTTAGCGCAATTGCCAATTATCTATAGCGTTAGAAATAACTTTAGGTTCTTCTTGTATACTTATAATTAATGATTGCGGTAAATGCGTTTTCATTTCATATCTTGAATTTACAAATTTCAAATCTGTTCCAAAAAAACAAGTATTTCGTATTTTTAGTAAGTCGAATATAAGTAACGAAAACTTATCATTTAGAGACGGTTTATTAAAACATATACCGCTTATACCATCTTCTAAATTACCTATAAAAGTTGCTTCTTCAAACATTTCGCCAACATTAGAAACAAATTCTAATTCTGAATATCCCTTTTCAATTATTCCATAACTAGATAATATTTTTTCTAGTTCATCAAACGGTATATTATCTGGATCTCCGTTTTTAAATTTTTGTAGGTAAACAGTATAACTCATTTTGATTAAATTTTTACATCTAAAAGACTATAGAATCCACTGATAATAATTTGGCGGTCTTAAGAAATATATACTAAACATTGAGTTTAGCATAGTCATATTACCACCGCAAGGGCGCTCTTGTTCTTTTAAGTATAGAGATATTTTAGTATTTCCGTTTAATGTTCCTTTTTTATATAAAATGTTCTTGTTTAAAGACAAAGCACTGTTAAGACTACTATTTTCTGTATGTACTTCTATTTTGGAATTTATAATTGAATTTTCTTTAGCCCCAAAACTTAAAAATAATATTGAAATTAATATAATTAGTTTGTTCATTTTTGATTCGTATTACATGTGATTTATTAGGTGTTGTTACACGTTTTTCATTAGTTTAGTTTCTTGTTATTTAATTTAGAGCAAAAATTACAAAGTGCTTATTTTTTTCGTAAGCTCCGTATATGGTCCCATTGGCATAAGATAATGGTTCTGTTATAGCACCTTCAAGATACCCACTAAAAAACTTTTCTCCGGTAGTTTTGTCCAATATGTATACAGTGCCAGTAGAATCGCCAAAGTATAAATAATCTCCTATCATAATTAACTCGGTTATGTATTTACCATCTACATTATAACTCCATATTTTCTCACCAGAACTTAAGTTAAATGCTTTTACATAAGAGCCATAATTTACACCCATATGAGTATGGTAACCATCTGCTGTTAGGTAATGTGTACCATTATCTACAATGTCATATTTTTTTTCAGAATCTGAAAAAGCCATTATGCCTAACTGCTTTCCTGTTTTTTTATCTATTTTATTTAAATGGCTATAACTAGAAACATATAAGGTGTCTTCATATACAAAAGGTTTTCCTTCGTTTAAATCATATAATTTAGACTTCCATTTTAAATCCCCATTTTTTTTACTGTGTGCGTATAAGTTACGGTAGCCATCATTAACGTATATAACATTCTCCGTTATTAAAGGAGGGATATCACTTCCTATATTTGCATTAAAAAAATACTGTGTCCCCCCTGTTTTAATATCTAATGCCACCATATGTTTTTGTAACGTAATAAAAACGTTATCCCCTTTAAGTAATGGTGCCGTTTCATTTGTTCCTTTTTTAATAATGGTATACGCGGCAGTGTCTGTTACAATTGCGTTTCCAAACATATCTTTCTTATCAGATATATAACTTTTATATTCGTATGAAAAGTCTCGTTTCCAAATCACTTTACCATTTTGAGCATTAATACCATACACAAATGTTGAATCTGGAGCCGCAACCAAAATATGATTAGAAACTAATAGGCTATGTTTAATTTTACTATCAAGTTTAATTTTCCATTTTAAATTACCAATACTGTCAATTGCATAAATATCTTTTGACTCAGTACCAAAAAAAGTTGTTCCATTATCTACAACGAGCGGTGTTGGTTTGCCTCCTTCATATTTAAATTCCCACGTAATTTTTGGCTTTCTCTTTGGTCTAAATTTACTTTTAACCTTTCCGTCCATAGCAGGCCCCATATATTGCGGCCAGCTTTTGTTTTTATAATTCTTGGTATGTATAGCTGTTTCTGAAGTTTTAGAATGTTCTTCTTTTTTTTGAGACGTACACTGGCTAGAAATAAGTAATAATGAGATACAAAATAATAAATGAGATTTCATAAATAAATATTGTCTTGTTTTTATAAATACCACAAAGCTCAAAATATAAAGTTTATGCTTTATTTTGTTGGTACGGTATTCTTTATTTAAAAGTAGATTCTAGCACTGCTTTTTCTATTTTTTGTTTATCAAATTCATTATCATAAATTGCAGTTATAGAAAACTCTTTACCTTCAATTTCTGCAACATAATAGTCAGACGTATAGGAATATTTTTCTACTGTATAGTTTGTGGTTTTTCTAATTAGGTAAAATTTCATTTTATCAATAACCAATTCACGCACTAGTACATTTACGGTATTTTTGGGACTATTATCTTTTGGGTGAATTTCTAAATATTCTCCTAATATTTCTGCATACCCTTTAAGCGTGTATTGCTCAATACTTTCATTATTTTTATAACTAGCTAAAACAATATTCATTTGTACAGAATCTGTTTTTGCCAATGAAAAGAGGACTGTATCATCTGTAGATAGTGTAACACCATCATTTTTTTGTTTTTTAATATATGTTTCTCCGGCTTTTACTATTTTTTCAAAATTATCTACTCTAGCACTGTATGCAGCTGGTGGTGTAATACTCCAAATACACTTTTTAATACGGTAGTTTTTTTGCCCAAAAGATTGAAGACTTATTGCTAAAAGTAAAATCAGTAAAAAAATTTTCATAAAATGTTTTCTTCAAATGTGAGGTAACATATATATCGTTTGTTACGTGATTAAGCACTAAAATTAGCACTTGATTTTAATCTTCAAAACTAGTCAGAAATCCAATCCTAGTGTCCATTTCTTTAATTTTGTTATAGTACTCTTTTTTTGTAAAAAATAAATATACAGAACTCAATTTTTCAGACTCTATTTTAGCTATCTCTTCCTTTTCTTTTTCTGTTAATATTACATTTTTAAAGTCTACTATAACATCAGACACCATAGAAATTATAACATCACCGGCATTCCATTTTCTAACACTAGATCTAGTAAAACCTACAGAAGATTCTGAAAGTTTAAAAGCACCATATTTATTGTTTAACCCCTTAATTATATTTTTAATATCTGTTTTTTCAGCCTCCTCTGCGTACGCACAAACCAATATTGCATTATTATTTAAATCTGTTACAGCATTGAGCTCGTCAAATTTTAAAGAACTGTATGTAGCTAAACAATAATCTTTCTCCCAAGTATTACCTCCTGCTCTAGCACTCTGCATGTATGTTACTGCATAAGGCGTATCTATTCTAAAAGAGTTTCCTCCGCCATCAATTGTATCTGTATCTGTTTGAAAAAAATAGATAGGACTAACATTATTTTTTCTTTTTTTATGATAATCAGACCACTCAGCTTTTAAAGATTTAGAGTAGAATTCTTTTGCGTTAAATGAACTAAGATTTATCTTTTCTAAATTAAAATTTCCGTCTTCTAAATATACCTGACTTGAACAAGAAGTTAAAAAAAGGAATAAAAGTATGTTTAGTGTTATTTTCATTTGTTTCTGGTTAGTGTTGTGTAACGTTTTTATCTATAATTAATGGCATATTTAAAAGTCCTAATTTTAGATACGTAAACTACTTGCTTTAATTTTAAAATTAAGTTTTTTGTAATTAGTTAAGTTTAAACGTTAAAGGTATACTAAAAGGTACTCTTACAGGCTTCCCTTTTACTTTACCAGGAGTCATAAGAGGAAGTTTTGCAAAAATTCTTCGCCCTTCCAATTCAAATAAAGGGTGTGGCCCTCTAGTTTTTATGTTTTTTACAGATCCATCTTTATCAATAACAAACATTATGTTTACTCTACCTTGCATTCCTAATTCCTCAGCTTCTTCTGGGTATCTAAAATTTTTAACAATGTGTTTGCCTATTTTATTTTGAAAACAAGATCTCCAACTGCTTTTGTCCATATCCTCACATCCAGGAAATATAGGTACATCCTCTACTACCTGAAAGCTAAAATCACCTTCTTTTGCTTTTTTTTCTTCTTCTTTTAAATTTTCTTTACTTACTTTAATATCTATAACTTTTAAACGAATAGGTTCTCCCGGATTAAATTTTGCGTACAACACATAACCAGTACTAACTGCCGTATCTTCTAATTCAACCACTTTTAGTGTAGGTATTTTTTTTAGAACCAGATCTATTTTTTCTTCAATAAATTTAGTTTCTGGCCTACTATAAATTTCCGTAGACTCTAGTTTTCCTTTAGTGTCTGTAAAAAAGTTAAAATATACTTTTCCATTAAAATTTTGAGAAATAGAATCTTTAGGCATTTCTAAATTCTTATTAAAAAACTCTTGTAGCTTACCTGTAAAACAAGCTTTTTTTTCTGCTGCGGTGTTTGCTGTACATTCGCTAAAATTGGCATAATCGGTAACTTCTTCAAACGGTCTGTAAGAAGTTATTTCCATACCATCACCATTGGTCTGGTGGTATTGTGCACTTAACGTGAATGTAAAAAACAAAGTGGCAAAAAACGTATTGTAAGCTAATTTAAATTTCATAATGGTTTATTGTATAGTTAACAATCCAAATATTAAAAACTTTTAGGACTAATGTAACCACCAACATATATTTGTTAGCTATTAATTAATATTCGATATTAAAAATTTATTGGGGAGATGAATAAGAATACCCTTTTATGCTGTTTTTATATTGGTTGTGTTTTGGGTAGTTTTTAATTCCACATACCATTAGATTCTGTTAAAATTATTGGTGTGTTATCTGTAATTAGTATTGTTTGCTCGTGCTGTGTTACATATCCTCCTTTGTTACCAACTAAAGTCCAACCATCATTAAGTTCTACTGCAACAGTAGATTTTGTAGAAATAAAAGTCTCTATTGCAACTGTAGTATTTTTTTTAAACCGTTCTCTATTTGTTCTAACTCTGTAATTTAAAATATTTTCTGGTTCTTCATGTAGACTTCTACCTACTCCGTGACCTGCTAAATTTTTAATTACTTTAAATCCAGATTTCTTAGCTTCAGACTCAATTAAGTGCCCAATGTCTGCTATTTTTACTCCTCCTTTGATATTGGTAATTGCTTTGTGTAAAATATTTTTAGAAGCATCTACAAGTGGTTGATGATTATGAATATCCTCACCAAGAACAAAAGAACCGCCATTGTCTGACCAAAATCCATTTAACTCAGCAGAAACATCAATATTTATTAAATCTCCTTCTTTAAGTATTTTATTTTTAGATGGTATACCGTGAGCAGCTTCTTTATTTACACTTATACAAGCGTAACCAGGAAAGCCATAGGTTTCATAAGGAGCAGACTTAGCTCCGTAACTCTTTAATATTTCTCCACCATATGCATCTAATTCTTTGGTAGACATACCAATTTTAGCATACTCTTTCATTAATTTTAGTGTAGTACCAACAACTTCACTAACTTTTTTCATTCCTAGTAATTCTAATTCTGTTGTTATAGACATTTTTATTATTTTTAATGAGTTAGAAGAGTTTGCTTATAGTCGTTATTCTACAGTGTTATTGGTGTTATTCACTCCAACCGTTTGAGTTTGAACAAGACTCCATTGAGTGACTAGAATATCTATCAAATTCTTCATTAAATAATTCTTCATATACTTGATATGCTGAAAATCCAAACCCTTCAGCTTCTAAGTCAAATTTTGCTTTAGAAGGATTCTTATCAATTGAGTTATAATAATCCTTACCCATTCCTAAAATAAAACACCTACAGTATAAAAATCCATCATCAGAACCATCTGTATAGGTATGTATTTCTTTCCTATCTATATGGTAAATTCTTTCTTCTAAAAAATGAATAAATTCAGTTAATTCTTCTTTGCCAAGTTTAGATAACCTTTTTATATAGTTTTCTGTTATATCTTCTTCTAATTTATAACTTAATTGTTCTAAGGACTCTTCATTATCTTTAGCCTCATCTCGTTGTTTTTTTATTTGCGGAGAGTCTTCCCAAGATTGCTCTATTATTTTCCAAAATTGTTCTTCTTTCATTTTCATTTTTTATGTTACACAACTCTAAATATTATGTGGAGTTGAATAAAAAACAAGCGATTAATTTTAGATTAAGCGCTACTAGATATGTTTTATTCTGTTTTAACTTTTCAGTTTTAAAGCCAAATTTATTTTGTATTTCCCTAGCGGCTAATCTAAAAGATTTAGCGGACTTCATTAACATTCACAAAATTTTCAGTTTAATACAAATGCCCTATGTTTTTTATACCCTGTTGGCAAACGTTATTTAGGGTATTCTTTAAAGTTCATATTTATTTTTTCAATGTTCTGAAACCAATTAAATAATTTTAAATCTTCAATTACTTCAGCTTCCTTTTCTTTTGGAAATGGTTCAACGTTTTCTATAAATCCAAATTTAAAATGAGTCAGTTTATTCGAAGTAGAAATTATAATTATTTTATTGGCTTTATATTTATCCCAAACGCAATAACCTTCGGCTGCTAATTGCATAGAAATCATTACGTGTTCGTGCTCCATTTTTTCTCCGTGTAGCACCATTGCTACTACTATATCGTTAATAACTCCATATCTTCTAGCAACATAATATCCATTTTCATTTTTGTAGCGATTATGAAATTCAAAAAAGGTCTTACCAAAAATTCGTCTTTCAAAGCGACTTAAAGACATAAGTTCAGTAGCAATTTTAATGTTATTTAGGTCATTTTTGTAAAGGACTTCTCTTTTGACAAATTCGTCAACAAAGTAACTAACTCTATCATCCTCTTTCTTTTTTTGAACCTCTTTTCGCTTTAGATATTCTTGCCATTTACCATCTAATTGAATACTTGCTCCATTATATTCGTCTGAATAAAAGTTTTCATTGAATTTTCTGTCATTAAAAAGGTAATCGGCTAATAAATCTAATTCGTTACCAGAAAATAAGATAAATCGTTTTTGGTCGTTCAATAATTCTGTATTGTAAAGAAAAAAGGATTTGTTGGTTTCTTTATCCCAATCGTTTTCTTCTCCGAGCATCATCACAAGTTCTGTTTCCTTGAAGGCAATCTCCCTTTCTTTAAGATACTCAATGAAATCAGGTATTGTATTCAATTCCGTAACTACTCCTAAAAAAGAACTCCAATTAAAGATATGAGCGAATTCATTGTTTTTTGTAATTAGTCCGCCAGGATGAAATAGGGGGACAGTATTTAAGTTTATTATAAGTCTATGAACACTATCATAATTTTCAGGCGAAAAGTCAAAAGCACCTGTTTCTGGATGATTAAAACTGATGGTCTTATTCTTATTAAGTAATTTCCTTTCAGCACCGTGAATTTGTGCGATTGCTTTTTTTAGAGTTGAGCGAAAGTATCTTTCATAATTACCATTGAAAGAATAATTTTTAATAGAGATAATTATTAAGTGATTTTGAAAGATGATTAGTAGATCGCAAATTTCTTTTTTATCACCTAGTTCATCTTTCGGATTAGGAAAGCACCAATATTTTAAATAAGTGTCAAATGCAATTCTATTGACAGCTTCTTCTCCTTCAATTCCAATTTCGTTACTGTCCATTCTCTAATGTTTGCCAACTAGTTAGTAAACGTAAATCATTGCGTTTATTCCCCCATATTGGTGTAATAAACGCACATTTCTATTTTAGCGCTTAATTTTCTTACAATATAAAAACATTTTTTGTTGTGCAATTACGGATATGTGTAATTGTATTAAAATAGTTTATAAATGGTAGTAATTGGGTGATAGTTTACATTTCACTGTTAAAAAAAATCTCCTTTTATACTAGTTTGTAGACGCTAATTGGCACCATACCAAACGGCATTTCTGGCAAATAAATGCACCCATTTATAAGCACCTACAACAATTGCTCTTGTTGGTTTTGGTAACGAACCTTTTACAAATATGGTTACCCAACCATTACCACTATAGAACAACACAGTGCAGAAATAGGAAAATTGATCACACAATTTTTTTTAGAACACCCAGACAAAAAACTACTACGCAGCACTTAAACAAAAAAATACTTAAAGCTAAACTTATAGTTAGGGAGTCTTCTTAAACCCATTTGTTTTTATATTTTTACTAAAAAATTAATACCATTATTTAGCTGTAAAATGAACAGAACAGAAATTGATTTAAACGAATGGGAACGCAAAGAACATTACAGTTTTTTTTCCACTTTTACAGAGCCTTTCTTTGGTATTACCATACAAATAGATTGCACTTCTGCGCTTGTAAAAACTAAAGAAAAAGGAGCTTCATTTTTTTTATACTATTTATACAGAGCAATAAAAGCCGCAAACCAAGTAAAAAATTTTAGATACAGAATTATAAATAATAAGGTCTATTTGTATGATGTTATAAATGCATCACCAACAATAGGAAGGGCTAATAATACATTTGGCTTTTCTTCTATGCCTTTTAATGAGGATGAAAGCATCTTTATTAAAAATGCAAAGGAAGAAATTGAAAGGGTACAAAATGGTACTACGCTATTTCCTGCTCCAAAAGATAATGATGATTTTGACGCAGTAATACATTGTTCTGCTTTACCGTGGTTAAATTTTACAAGTATGTCTCATGCAAGGAATTACAATCTACCAGATAGTTGCCCTAAAATATCTTTTGGAAAAGTAGTAACTATAGACAACAAAAAACAAATGTCTGTTTCTATACACTTACATCACGGACTTGCAGACGGTTATCACGTATCTATTTTTGCAGACAAGTTTCAGGAATTTATGAATTCTTAAATTAAATCTCTTAGTCTAGTTGCTGCTTGTTCTGCCGTAATATCTCTTTGTGGAGATCCAAACATCTCGTACCCAACCATAAATTTTTTAACCGTAGCACTACGTAATAATGGCGGGTAAAAACTCATATGCCAATGCCAATGACTATTATCTTCTCCGTTTGTTGGCGCTTGGTGTATACCACTAGAATAAGGAAAAGAAGTACTAAACAACTTGTCATACGCCTTAGTTATTGCAGAAATAGCGTCTGCAAAAGCTAAAGATTCTGTTACTGATATTTGACTAATATCATTGTATTGCTTTCTTGGAACTATCATAGCCTCAAAAGGCCAAATTGCCCAAAAAGGTGTTAGCACAACAAAATCATTATTACTATAAATAATTCTTTCATTTGCCTCTAATTCTTGCGCTAAATAATCTCCTAAAAGACTTCTCTTATTTATAGCGTAATACTCTTTCTGTTCTTTTTCCTTTTTTATAATCTCGTTAGGCAACGTAGACTGGCTCCATATTTGTCCGTGAGGATGTGGATTACTACAACCCATTACAGCTCCCTTGTTTTCAAAAATCTGAACGTAATTAATAGTATCATTACTACCCAACTCTGTATATTCTTTTTGCCAAGTACTAACTACTTTATTTATGTCTTTTACAGCCATATCTGCCAAACTTTTAGAATGGTCTGGGCTAAAGCAGATTACTTTGCAAATACCTTGTTCACTCTCTGCTTTAAACAAGCCATTATCTACAGAAAATGTTTTAGAGTCTGTTTGCAAAGCAGCAAAATCGTTAGTAAAAACAAAAACATCTTTATAATCTGGATTTATTTCTCCGTTAATTCTAGTGTTACCCGCACATAAATAACAATTAGGATCGTGTGCTGGCCTTACTTCATTAGAAACAGCTTCGTTTTGTCCTTGCCACGGTCTCTTTGCTCTATGCGGAGAAACCAATACCCACTCACCTGTTAGTATATTAAAACGTTTATGCGAAAAATCTTGTAAATCTGTATTCATTGTATAGTAGAATTCTGGTTGTGTTATTTTATTTTTTGTGTTCCGTCTGATAATTTTACGTTGTAAATAGAGCAATCTTTACCAAACTCTTTTTTAAATAGCGTAGATATTTCTTTTTTAAACGATTTAACTTCAGACTTTAAAATTAGATTAATGGTACAGCCTCCAAAGCCACCGCCCATCATCCTTGCTCCTAAAATATTTGGGTTGTTTTTTGTGTGGTCAACTAAAAAATCTAACTCTTTACAACTTACTTTAAATTGCGTGCTTAAACCGTTATGAGATTTGTACAATAATTCTCCTAGTTGCTTTATATCATCTGCCTTTATAGCTTTAGAAAACTCTTTAACACGTAAGTTTTCTTCAATTATATACAATGCTTTTTGGTAATCTTCATCTGTAATATCTGTCTTAATTATATCTAAATCTGATATTGTAGCATCTCTCAAAGCTTTTATGTTAAGCTTAGCCGATACTTTTTCACAAACCTCTCTTCTATCATTGTAAGCACTTTCAGATAGGTCATGCTTTACATTTGTGTTAATTAAAAGCAGCTTATAATCTCCAAAATTAATTTTATATAACTTAGATTTTATAGTTCTACAGTCTAACAATAATGCACTTTTTTTAACGCCAAACATACTAGCGTATTGGTCCATAATTCCGCATTTAACACCTGCATAATTATGTTCTGCTTGCTGAGATATTAAGATCATTTCTTTTCTAGAAATACCTAATTTAAACAACTTATTTAAACCAAAAACCACACTGTTTTCTAGTGCCGCAGAAGAAGACATACCTGCACCTCCTGGTATATTACCCGCAAAAACCAATTCAAAATTACCAAGGCTAATGCCTCGTTTTTTTATCTCTGCAACTACACCTAAAATATAATTACGCCAGCCACCGTTTTCTAGAGGAGCAACAGTATCTATACCAAATTGGTAGGTTTCTTCTTTATTTAAGGCATAAACAGTAGATACCTCTTTTTTAGATTTTTGAATAGCTAAAGCAATACCTTTATTTATTGCTGCAGGAAAAACAAAACCTTCATTATAATCTGTATGCTCCCCTATTAGATTAATTCTACCTGGAGAAAAAACCATAAGTGGCTTAGTTTTAAATCGTTCTTTAAAACTCTTTTTAACCTCTTTTATTAATTTCTTATTCATCTTATAATGAGTTTCTTACTATTAACCTATTAGGGTTCTCTATTTGTTTATTTTCATTAGCTACTATCATTTCTGCCAAACGCTCTCCCATTGTATAAAAGTTAGTAGATATTGCTGTTATACCACCTTCTACAACTTCTTTTAAGAGACTGTCGTTATAGCAAATAATACCTATATCCTTGCCTAGAACCAATTGCTGTTGTTGTATTTTTTTTATCAAAATAATTAAACTTCTATCATCTAAAATAAAATATAATTCCCCTTTTGCAGGTGTACGTTCTTGTATACTAGAAACTAGTTCTTGTGCAATAGCATTGTTTTTACAAAAGGCATTAAAGCCATCTAAAATACCTTGTGGTTGCTTCTCTTTTGAGAACAACAAAACCATTTTTTTATATTTTTTAATTGATGAAGAGCACTCTTGTAACCCTTCAAAAACATTCTTTTTAAAGTTCTGATAAATTGCAGGGTATTCTGCTAACTCCTCGTTGGTCTGATCCAATATATAAACTTTGTCTTTTGGTAGTTTTTCTACAACGTGCTTTATATTTTGTAAGTTGGCAGGCATAAGTACATAATACTTATAGTCACCAATATTATCATATATCAATTTTGAGAAAATAGCTGGGTTAAAATGATGAAAATAGATATCTACCTGCACATTATCTCCTAACTTTTCTAAAAAAGAATTATACAAATCTTCTTTAAATGAGTTTAGCTCATCAAACAATAAAAAAACCTTTTGTACTACATTAACATCTTCACTAATTAAGTAATAACCTTTACCTGCTATAGACTGTACAATACCACGTGTTTTTAACTCATTAAAGGCCATTAAAACGGTGTCTCTAGACAGCTTATGTTGATCTCTAATACTATTTATAGATGGTAACTTATCTCCTTTTTTTAATGCCCCAAGTTCTATAGCCTCTTCTACAGAAGCTATAATTTGTTTATACTTTGGCATACCAGAGTTGCCTTTTATAGAAACTATACCCATATGACAAATATAAAATAAAAACGCAAAAAAACAAACTAGTAGGTACTAGTATGGTTTTTAATTTTTTTTTCTTAATATAGCTACTTCAAATTAACACAACTAAATAATTAGATGATGAAAAATAAGATAATTGTAACTGGAGGCTGTGGTTATATAGGGTCTCATACAGTTATAGAACTGTTAGAAAGTAATTTTGAAGTTGTTATTTTTGATGATTTATCTAACTCTACAGAAAAAACAATAGATAGAATATCACAAATTACTGGAAAAACACCACAGTTTGTAAAGGTCGATTTAAAAAACGAAACGGAAACAGACAGGGTTTTTACAGCTCATAAAGATGCTTTAGCAGTTATACATTTTGCTGCTCATAAAGCAGTAGGAGAATCTGTAAAAGAGCCATTAAAATATTATCAAAATAATTTTTACTCGCTTATAAACTCTCTTAACTCGCAACTAAAAAATAACATTACTAATTTTATATTTTCATCTTCTGCAACTGTTTATGGTTTACCTAAAACCTTACCTATTACAGAGAAAAACAAAACCAAACGCCCTTTTTCTCCTTATGGAAACACAAAAAAGGTTTCCGAAGAAATTTTAGAAGACTTAACAAAATCTAATCCAGATTTTACTGCAATATCTTTAAGATATTTTAACCCTATTGGAGCACACGAGTCGGGTTTAATTGGTGAATTACCAACAGGAATACCTAATAACCTTATGCCATACGTAACACAAACAGCTGCCGGAATTAGAGAAAAACTAATGATATACGGTAATGACTACCCTACTAAAGATGGTACACCTATTAGAGATTACATTCATGTAGTAGACTTAGCAAAAGCGCACGTTTTATCTGTAAAAAGGTTAGTAAACAAAGAACAAGAGAAGTCTTTTGAATACTTTAATCTAGGTACTGGCATTGGTTACTCTGTACTAGATATTATAAAAACCTTTGAAAAGGTTACCAACTCTAAACTTAATTATGAAATTACAAGCAGAAGAGAAGGCGATGTTCCTAAATTATATGCTGCTACCAAATTAGCAACAAAAAAATTAGGTTGGACACCTAAAAGGGAATTAAATGAAATGATAAGCTCTTCTTGGAAATGGGAACAAAACGTAAGAAAAGAGCAAAAATAATGATACAAACAAGGCCAACATTATCACAAATGTCAAAAGCATTAGATTTGTCTATATCTACAGTATCTAAATCGCTATCAGACAGTCCAGAAATTAGTATAAGTACTAAAAACAAAGTACGAGAATTTGCTCGTAAATGCAACTACAGACCAAACAGTTTTGCTGCTAGTTTAAGAAGGGGTTACACCAAAAATATAGGATTAATAATACCTAGTGTCTTAAACCCTTTTTATGCAAAAGTATTAGTTGGAGTAGAAAAATATTTAGACGAAAACGGATACAAATTAATAACAAGTATTAGTAACGAGTCTGCAGAGAAAGAAGCAAAATATCTTAGTGTTTTAGGTAGTGGATATGTAGATGGTGTTATTATATGTGTATCTAAAGAAACTGAAATTACAAACAAGTACAAACATATAGATACGCTTATAGGTCAAGGTACACCACTTGTTTTGTTTGATAGAATTAGTGATTTAAAAAGATGCGATAGCGTTAGAATTGACGACTACAAAGCATCTTTTGAGGCTACAGAGTATTTAATAGTAAATAAAGATTGCAAAAAACCAATTATGGTATCCTTAATTAACCAACTGCAACACGGTAAATTAAGAGCCAAAGGATTTACAGATGCGTTAAAGAAATATAATATTTCTACAGAAAATAGCATTATAGATGCTACAACTATAGAAGAGTTAATTTCTAAAGTTAAGCCTGTATTACAAGAAAATAATATAGACGGTATTTTTGGCGCAAATGATTTAGCGTTAGCACAAACTATGGATATAGAAAGAAACTTAAATACAATAAAAATTGCATATACTGGCTTTTGTAATAATTCTAAAATAGCGTGGAATCCTGCACTTAGAATTATAAATCAGAATGCAAAAAAAATGGGAGAAGAAGCTGCTAAACTAGTAATACAGCGTATAAAAATCACCAACACTACAGAGTTTTACACTCGCACAATTAGAACCGAATTTGTTTAAAATTTTGCTATACTAAATCAATTTTAACAAGAGTACAGAAGAGATTAGTACTCTTGTTAAAATACCATTATTATATCATTTGTCCGCCAGACACCTCAATACGTTGCGCATTAATCCACTCTGCATCATCTGTACATAAAAAAGCCACTACACTACCTATATCACCAGGAACACCTACTCTACCTAAAGCTGTTTGCGAACCAATAAAATTATTTAAATCTTTATTATCTCTTACTACTCCGCCACCAAAATCTGTTTCTATAGCACCTGGAGCTACAGTATTTACTCTTATTTTTTTATCTCCTAGTTCTTTTGCCAAATATCTTGACAATACCTCTACAGCTCCCTTTGCAGCTGCATAAGCTGCATATCCAGGCAAAGAAAATCTGGTTAAACCCGTAGAGATATTTACCACACCTCCATTAGTATTTAAAAAAGGCAATGCTTTTTGTGTTATAAAAAACGGAGCTTTAAAATGAATGTTAACTAGATTATTAAATTGATCTTCTGTTGTGTTTTCGATAGTTTCATAGGTGCCAACACCTGCATTATTCACTAAAAAATCAAACTTTTCTACATTTAAAAACTCTAATAAATTCTTTTTAAGATTGATAAAAAACAAATCGAAATTAGCAATATCATCTACATTTAACTGTATTGCAAATGCCTTATTACCAATTTCCTCTATTTCTTTTACCACAGCTAATGCGCCATCTTTATTACTCTTATAAGTTACAATAACATCTAGCCCTTTTTTTGCTAAACTAATTGCCATATTTTTTCCTAAACCACGGCTACCTCCTGTTACTAATACTATTTTATTTTGTACCATATTATTTTATTTAAATTATAGTACAAATCTCTAAAACAGAAACTCTAGTCGTTTACAAAAAACAAAGAGATAGTTGTAAATTTCAAAGAACAATTTTAATTTCTAAACTTATTAGGCGAAAAAGAGGTTTGCTTTTTAAAAAAGTTTGAAAAATGAGAAACTTCATCAAAACCTAAAGAGAATGAAATTTCTGACACAGACCAATTTGTTTGTTTTAATAAATACTTTGCTTCTTGTGTTACTCTGGTTGTAATAAAATAGGTTGTTGTATTGCCTGTAGTTTCTTTTAGCGTTGTGTTTAAATGGTTAACATGCACTGCTAGTCTATTAGCATAATCTTTAGCTGATTTTAGTTTTAATTGCTGTTGCGTACTTTCTATAGGAAATTGTCTTTCTAACAACTCTAAAAATAAAGACGTTATTCTTTTTGAAGCTGTTTGCGTAGAATACAAAGCCGTATTTGGTTGTAACTTTTGTCCAAAATGAATAATTTCTAGAATATAATTTCTAATTAAATCGTACTTATAAGCGTAAGAAGAATCTATCTCTGTATGCATTTTAGAGAATAATACGGCTAATTCTTTATATTCATTTTTAGACAATTGAAAAACAGGATAACCACCTGAATTAAAAATTGGCAAATCGTCTAATACAACTCCACTTTTAGATTTTATTAAGAACTCATTTGTAAAAACACAAAATTTACCTTTTTGTTTACTGTCTAAAGATTCGTATTTATAAGGGACTTTAGGTGATCCAAAAAGCAGTGCATATTTATCAATATCAATAATTTTATCTGCATACTCCGCCCTATTTCTACCATTAATAAGACTAATTTTATAATACATTCGCCTATTATACGGCATTACATTATCCGTTTTTAATTGAGCCAACATTTCTGGTATATCAAAAATATTAAAGTGTCCAATATTTTTACCTATTGCTTCAGGTAGTTCTGTATTTATCTCTTTATAAAAATTTTCAATGGTGGTAGCTTTCATCCTATTTATTGTAAAATTCAAATATCAATCTAATAACATACATTCTATTTACAATTTCAAAATAATACCATCTACAAATAAAAAAATAGCAGCTTTTAACATTAATTTAAGCAATTAGCCCAATTTCTTCTCTAACTAGATTTTAATTTATAAATTGTACGAGCAAAAAACTATGCGCTTTTTATGAGAAAAGTATTGCTTATTGTCTTCTTATACCTATTCTCTAATACTATCTTTTCTCAAGATTTATCTAAAGAATATAATTTTGTAAGTATAAAAGAAGGCATCTCTAAGGTTGGTGTATCTACAATTGTGCAAGACCATCACGGGTTTATGTGGATGGGTACAAATGGTGTTGGTTTATACCGTTACGATGGTATAGACTATACCTACTACAAGCATATTTTAAACGATACCACCTCTATAAGTAGTAGTTTGGTTTATTGCTCTTATTTAGACAATAGCAATAGATTGTGGTTTGGTACAGAAGAGGGCTTAAATGTGTACGATAGAGATAAAGATCAGTTTAAAAAAATTCACCTTACTACCGAAGAAAAAGAAAATAGAACAAACATATCTATACGCAGTTTAGAGGGCGATAAAAACGGAAATCTATTTATTGGTACGTATGAGCAGGGATTGTTTAAGTTAAATTTAGAAACTTTAGAGGCTAAAAAAATACAAAATCAATACAAGTACATCCCTATTAGCATTTTTGCTTTAAAAATTGATAACAATAACAAAATTTACGCGGGTACAAGTATAGGTTTGCAGGAATTTGATTCTAACACAAATACCTTAAAACAATCTTTACTTAATACAGAAGATAACTCGTCTTCCCTTAAACAACCCATACAATCTTTAATGGTTGATAAAAAAAACAATATTTGGGTAGGTACAATTGGTGACGGACTTTATAAAATTGATGATCGACTAAATACCTATCATTTTTCAATTTCTGATAACAAGATTTTTTCTATAATTCAGTTACCGGACAATACCATTATGGTGGGTTCAGAGAACAGTGGACTTTTTCACTTAAACACTAATGGTAGTATTATAAAAAGATATCTTTCTAGTAAGACTGATGAAAAAAGTATTTTATACAACTCTATTTGGTCTTTATTTCTGGATAAGAACCAAAGAATCTGGATGGGTTATTACAATTCTGGTGTTGCTGTTTATGATAAGTTATATGATAAATTTAAAAACATAGAAAGCCTAAATAACACTCAAAATTCGCTTCAAATAGGTTCTGTAACCGGTATTTCTCAGGATAGTGAGGGTAAACTTTGGATTAGTATGGATGGCGGTGGTATAGATGTACTAGATCCTAAAACAAATAACTTTACCCATATAAACCTAAAAGAAAATAGTACTTACTCTGGACTAACCAGTGATTATATAGAAGCCATTTTTATAGATAGCAAAGAAAACATCTGGGCAACAAGTTGGGACAATGGTATATATATGCTAAAAAAAGGAGAAACTAAATTTACTCACTTTAACATAGAAAACACCAATGGTAATTTAAGTTCTAATACCGTTCTTAGTATTGATGAAGATTCTGAAGGTACCATTTGGATAGGCTCTTTTTATAGAGGTTTGCACTCTTACAATCCTAACACAGAAAAAATTACACACCATAACACAGAAATTTTTGTAAAGAATGATATTACAGTTAGTGATATCTGGAAAGTTTTAGTAGATCATGAAGATAATATTTGGCTTGGTACAACTTTAGGTTTATTTAGAGTTAAAAAAACAAATAATGGTAATTTTATTGTGACTCCAATGTCCGCTAGGATGTCTAAAGAATACAGAAACCAAGCAAGTGCTAGCCATATTTTAACCTTACATGAAGATAGTAAAGGAAATATGTGGATTGGTACAAAAGGTGCTGGTCTTTGTAAATACAACGTAGCAGAAGACACTTTTAAATGGTATAATAAATTTAATGGTTTAACAGAAGAAAATGTATCTGGAATTATAGAATGTACAGATGGTAACATTTGGGTTACAGGTAACGCAGGTATCTCTAAAATTATAGAAAAAGATAATAGTATTACTAATTACACAAGCAATGACGGTTTATTATCTAACGACTTTAATATAAATGCAACCTACAAAGACAGTGAAGGAAAACTGTACTTTGGTAATTATAAGGGCGTAGATTATTTTAACCCTAAAAACATACAAACCAACAAAACGCTAACTTCTATTTACTTAACAGATTTTAAACTGTTTAATAAAAAGGTGACTCCAACACAAGATAAATCACCCTTAAAAAAAGTTATATCAGAAACAGATAGCTTAACATTAAGTAGCAAACAATCTGTTTTTACTATAGAATATTCTGGTATTAACTACACCAGACCAGAGAAAAACGAGTATGCCTATTATTTAGAAGGATACGAGAAAAATTGGAACTATGTTGGTAATACTAGAAATGCAACTTACACAAATTTAGATCCTGGTAATTATGTTTTTAAACTAAAAGCGTCTAATAATGATGGGGTTTGGAATGAAAATCCGTTGGAATTAAAAATTACAATACTACCTCCCTGGTGGAAAAACATTTGGGCACTAATGGCCTATGTTGTCCTTTTTCTTTTAGGTGTGTACATTTTAAATAAAATGACACAAAGTAGAATAAAAGAGAAACAACTTATTAATAACGAAAGAGATAAAAGATTACAAGAAAAAGACTTAGACGAGAAAAAATTTCAGTTTTTCACAAATATATCTCATGAGTTTAGAACACCATTAACACTTATATTAAATCCGTTAGAAGATATTATTAACGATACTAATATTAGTCTACCTGAGCGTACCAAAGAAAAACTAAACATAATACATAAAAATACAGATAGACTTTACCGTTTAATAAACGAGCTTTTAGATTTTAGAAAACTAGAGCTAAACAAAATAAACATAAAAGTAAGAGAGCTTAACCTTGTTGCTTTTACCAAAGAAATTGCGAGTCACTTTAAAGAAGAAGCAAATTCTAAAAACATTAACTTATGGGTTAGCTCTACTATAGAAGATTTATCTATATGGGCAGATGAAAACAAATTAGAGAAAATAATATTTAATATTTTATCTAATGCAATGAAGGTTACTCCTAATGGTGGTGCCATAAAAATTAAGTTAGAACCAAAAAGTAAACTAGCAATACTGCCGCTTGTTAATACCACCAGGCCAGTTAGTGCTATTAAAATTACAATTTCTGATACCGGTCCCGGATTAAAAAAAGAACAAGTAAAACGTATTTTTGAGCGTTTTTATCAAGTAGACAACCTTAACAAAACTTATTATGATGGTACGGGTATTGGTTTAGAAGTTGTAAAAAGCTTTGTACAACTGCACAAAGGTAAAGTAGAGGTAAATAGCACTGTTGGCAAAGGAACAAAGTTTAAAATTATACTTCCTGCTGGTAAATCTCATTTCGCTGAAGATGAAATTCTACAAGATGCTATTAGTGTAAACGCAAAAAAAGAACGCTTTTCTACAGAAGAAACTAAGAATCAAACAGATACTGTAGACATAGAAAACAACTCTAACCTACATACATTATTAATAGTCGAAGACAATAGTGAACTAAGAAATTACCTAAAAAACGAGTTAAAGCATTTGTACAGAGTTTTAACTGCTGCAAATGGCTTAGAAGGCTTAAAAATTGCAAAAGAAGCCTTACCAGATGTTATAATTACAGACGTTATTATGCCAGAGATGAACGGTTATAAATTCTGTGAGAGCATTAAAAATGACCTAAAGACAAGTCATATTCCATTACTAATGCTTACTGCCAAAGCTAGAATAGACGACCGTATAGAGGGTATAGAAAAAGGCGCAGATGCCTATATGGTAAAACCTTTTGATATGCGACTTCTTAAATTAAGAGTCTCACAACTAATAACAAGTAGACAACTTATTTTTAATAAATATTTTAGTTTGATAAATGATGTGCCTAAAAACATAAACACAACTTCTTTAGATAAAGAGTTTATACAAAAAGTACTACTATATATTAATGAAAACATAGGAGATCCAGACTTAAATGTAGAATCATTAGCATCTGAATTAAACCTGAGCCGAAGTCAGTTTTACAGAAAAATAAAAGCCCTTACCAACCAAACAGCAAGTGAGTTCTTAAGAAATATACGTTTGCAAAAAGCAAAACAAATAATAGAAATGGGTAATACAAACATTAGTGAAGTATCTTATAAAGTAGGTTTTTCTTCTCCTTCTTACTTTACAAAGTGTTTTAAAAATTATTTTGATTTGCTACCCACAGATATCAAACAAACAGATTCGTAATTTTAAACAGTTTTAACGTTGATTTAAGCCTACTTAAGATTACTTTTTCATAACTAATACACGCCTAAACACAATACATAATTAAGCACCTTAATAAGGTAATTACAATCCTTTTTAATAGATTAATTCTAATACTTAAATACAGTGTAAGTTTACTATAAAGAGCTTCATCAATCTTACAAATAAAACTAAAATAACAGGAAGTACATACGTTATTTTAATGCATTTTTCATTTAAAAATCGGCTTCAATTAGATAATAATTAAGAGATTTTATACACCGTAACACTCAAGTTACAAAAATAACAATACTACAACTCCACTACAAACGCTCCTCTACTAAAAGGTATGTTGTATACAATGCTACAAATGTTGCAAATAGCTCGTATTACCACATATTGCTACAAATCTTGTAGTAAACGCTTTATATGTTTTAGCAACTAGTATGGTTCTGTATCTATATTTGAAATTATGAAGATTAACTATTCCAGATGGAGACGCCTCATAGAAATAGGCCTAATAGCAGCAATAATTGCACTCCTCGTTTTTATTATTACTTATATAATATAAACAATAACTTATTTACAAAACGTAACAATTAGAATAACTATATAATTAATGAAGAAAGCCTATGACAAACAACTCAAAAACGAATTAAAACTAAAAACTAAACAATTATAACTCACAAAAAACTAATTTACTAACTTAAACTTTTTTAATATGATAATAAGGTTAAAATACGTGATTGCTACACTGGTAATTATCTTTACACAAGCAGCATTCTCGCAGACAAAAACTGTAAGCGGAGTTGTTACAGACCAAAGCGGTATTCCGCTAGGTGGCGTAACTGTTCTTGTATCTGGAACCACTAATGGTACTAGTACAGATTTTGATGGTAACTATACTATTGAAAACACTAAGGCTACAGACAAACTAGAGTTTACATATATAAGTATGGTAGCTCAGACAATTCTTATTGGTAACAAAACAACAATAAACGTAACACTACAAGAAGATGCACAAGCTCTTGACGAAGTTGTTATCGTAGGTTACGGAGCTAAGAAAAAGAGCTTAGTAACTGGTGCTATCTCTAGCATAGATAGCGAAGATATTAAAAGCGCATCTGGCCAAAGGGTAGAGCAAGTTTTACAAGGTAGAACTTCTGGTGTAAGCGTTTCTTCTTCTTCTGGTGCACCAGGTTCTGGAGCAAAAATTAGAATTAGAGGTGCTGGTTCTAGTGGTAACTCAGATCCTTTATACATCGTAGATGGTATGAAAACTTCTTCTATAGTAGATATAGCTCCTGGAGATATTGCTAATTTAGAAATTTTAAAAGATGCCGCTTCTGCTGCAATATATGGTACAGAAGGTGCAAATGGTGTTGTAATTATTACAACTAAAAAAGGTAAAATTGGTGGTTTAAAAGTTGGTTTTAATACACAAATAGCAATACAATCTGTTAAAACTAAAATGGATTTAATGAATGCTGATCAGTTTGTAGAGTATATGAACGAAGCAGGACAAGCTAATGTTGTTAATAATGGTTACGATACAGATTGGATAGACGAAACATTTAACAATGCTTTTATGTTTAGAAATGATGTTAACCTTTCTGGAGCAACAGAAAAACTATCTTACTATATGTCTGCCTCTAACTTAAACCAAGATGGTATTGTTGGTAAAGGCAATTCTTCTTTTGAACGTTCTACATTTAGAGCTAATGTAAAAGTAGATGTAACCAAGTGGTTAGAAGCTGGTGTAAATGCTACCTATTCTATTACAGACAAAAACGGTATACAAGAAAATAGCGACACTAGAGGTGTTATACAAAACATGTTAATTATAGACCCATTAACTCCTGCTACTTATGCTAATGGTGCTGTACCACAATCTGTAATAGATAGAGCTACAAATAACAATGTACCTTTATTAACAGATAACAATGGTAATGTATATGGATACCCTAGTTATTCTACTGGAGAGGTAATTAATCCTGTAGCATTTGCTAATAGTATTAACAAAACTATTACAGACACAAATCAGTTTTTAGGTTCTGCTTATTTAAAGTTTAATTTATTTGAAGGATTCAATTTTACGTCTAGATTTGGATATGAAAACGGAGAAACTGAAGTAAGAAACAATGTAAACCCTTATTACGTTTCTTCTGAAGCTGCTAATACAAAATACACAACATCACAAACTAAGTACCAAACTAAAAAGTGGTTGTGGGAAAACTTTGCAACATACACTAAGTCTATAAACGATCATAACTTTACGTTGTTAGCTGGTTATTCTGCAGAACAAACAAGATTTGAAACTACACTTTCTAGAAATGGTTCTATAGACATAGATCAGTTTACTGGATTTGATTTAGACTTACCTGGTTACACTGTAGAAGTTAAAGATATTATACCTGCTCCAGATAATATGGTTTCTATGTATGGTAGATTATCTTATGATTTTGCTGGTAAATATTTATTTGAAACATCTATAAGAAGAGATAGATCTGATAAATTCCCTGATGCTAACAAAGCTGGTACTTTCCCTGCTTTTTCTGCAGGTTGGTTATTATCTAAAGAAGATTTCTGGAAAGAAGATTCTAAAATAAACTATGCAAAATTAAGAGCTAGTTGGGGACAAAACGGAAGTAGAAGTAACCTTAATGGAAACTCAGATAAAACATATGTTATTAGAGCTATTAATGGTATTGATATAAATTACGAAGGATTAACAGGTGCACAGATTTCTGGCTACTCTAACCCTAACTTAGTTTGGGAAACATCTGAACAGTTAGATTTTGGTGCAGATTTTAGAGCTTTTGAAAACAGATTAAACTTTTCTGTAGATTATTATAAGAAGACTACAAGAGATGCTATTGTTAATGATGGTAGTTTAATTACTCCAGGTTCTGCAGGTTTTCAATCTAACGAATTTAACGCTGGTACTATAGAAAACAAAGGTTGGGAATTTGAGCTAGGTTATGGAGATACAACTAGTAGTGGTTTTAGATACGATATTAACGCTAACTTATCAACCCTAAAAAATGAAGTAACAGAAATTTTATTTGTACCAGAAGGTGCATCTATAATTGGTGCTGGTGCACAACAGAATCCTGATGGTGTTACACGTTTTACACAAGGACAACCTTCTTGGTACTTTTACGGTTACGAAACTAATGGTATAGATACTGCAACTGGTGAAGTTATTAAAGTAGATACTAATGGAGATAACATTATAAACAATGCAGATAAAGTTAATGTAGGTTCTCCTCACCCAGATGTTTTATTTGGTGGTAACATTGCTTTAGGATACAAAGCTATAGATTTTAATGTACAGTTTCAAGGTACAATTGGTAACGATATTTTTGCTACGTACCACCAACCTTCTAGACCTATAACTAACAAACCAGTACATTTTTATAATGAAAGATGGACACAACCTGGTGATGTTGCTACTTTTCCAGGAGCAGCTAATGTTATAGATTCTTACGATACAGATTTAATGGTAGAAGATGGTTCTTATATGAGAATTAAGCAAATACAAGTTGGGTATACATTACCTAAGAAAATTGCAGAGAAACTACGTATTAACAATTTAAGAATGTATGTATCTCTAGACGACTACTTTACATTTACAGATTACAAAGGTTTAGATCCAGAAATTGGTAACTTTAGCTATAATTCTATTGGTGTAGATAGAGGTTTTTATCCTACAGCTGCTAAAACTGTATTTGGTATTTCATTAGACTTTTAATAAAACAGATATATTATTATGAAAAAAATTATAGTAACAATGGTAACTATCCTATTAATAGGAGGAGTTACTTCATGTAGTGAAGATTTTACAACCAACCCTCGTGAGGATGGTGAAGACCTAGCAACATTTTTTCTTGAAGAAGAAAATGTAGATGCTGCTGTTGTAGGTATATATGACCTTATGCAACACAACTATTCTGTAGATTGGAACAGTGTATTTTTGGTAAAACAATTACCTGGAGATGATATGAATGCTGCTGGTGGTAACAGTGATGATCAACCACAATTACAAGATATAGACGATTACGCTAATGTATCTACATCTAACCAATCTATAAGAAGCGTTTGGGATTTGTTTTACAGAACAATTTCTTTATCAAACTTAGTTATAGAAAACATTAAAGACAGTGAGTTAAGTAACAAAGAACAAGCTTTAGCTGAAGCTAAATTTTTAAGAGCTTGGTCTTATTTTGAGCTTACAACTATGTTTGGTGATATTCCTTTAAGATTAACAATACCTGCTTCTGCTACAGAATTTGGAATTGCTAAATCTTCTAGAGCAGATATTTACGCACAAATAAAGCTAGACTTAACAGATGCAATTGCTGGTTTAAAAGATAAATCTGCATTAGCAGATAACTTTAGAGCTTCTAAAGGTGCTGCACAAGCATTAATGGGAAAAGTATTAGTTTTTGAAGGTAAATATGGCGAAGCAATTCCTTTTTTCGAGGATGTAATTGCTAATCCTGCTCACGACTTAGCTATAAATCCAGAAGATGTGTGGAGTATTAACCACGAATTTGGACCAGAATCTTTATTCGAAATTGGTTTTATCTCTACTACCGGAAGAGACTGGGGTAATTTTGCTTGGGGAGGTAGAAACGAGAATAACATACACATACAGTTAATGGGCCCACGTGGAGATGGTATTTTTGATGTTTCTACAATTGGTTTAATTAACGGTTGGGGTTTTAACTTACCAACTGCAAAATTAATGAACGCTTTTGATGCTGCTGGTGATACAGAAAGAAAAGTAGCTACTGTAATGACAGAAGCAGAATTAATAGCTGCTGGTGGTGCTGTAGACCAATCTCTTGCAACTGGTGGTGCTGTTTGGGATTACGAAGGTGGTATTAGAATTAAATACGCTACAAAAGAAGAAGATACAAGTTCTGACGGTGTTAAGGAATTAAACTATGGTACAAACTATAAACTGTTCCGTTATGCAGAAGTTTTATTATTAGCTGCTGAGGCTTACAATAAAGATAATAAAGATGGACAAGCTAGAACTGAGTTAAATAAAGTTAGAAACAGAGCTGGTTTAGCAGATGTAGATGCTTCTTTAGCTGGTGACGATTTATTTGAAGCTATTGTAAATGAAAAGTTTTTAGAATTAGCTCACGAAGGTCAACGTTTTTGGGATTTAGTACGTTGGGGTAAAGCTGCAACAGAATTAGCAGGTACAGGTTATACTGCTAAAAACGACTTGTTCCCTATTCCTGAAACAGAAATTGAAAAAAATTCAGAATTAACGCAAGCAGACCAGAATCCTGGTTATTAATTCTTAGAATATAGTAGTTAGATTTTTAGTTGAATTGATACGGCAGTTTAAGATTTCTTAAACTGTCGTATCTTTTTTATACCAAGTTCTAATCATCATTATATAAAAAGTCGCTTAAAAGAACAGTACTGTTCTTTTAAGCGACTTTTTATATGTATACAGTAGTTAATAATTAAATATACAGCTGTTTTTAAAGCGGTTAAATTAGTTAAAAAAGCCATTAAAATTTAAGAAATGATCAACTTAATACATTCATTTTTAGATAATTAATAATAAAATCTACTTTAACAATTTATTAACTTCGTTTAGTTCGGGAGTTTCCGAACCAACTATATCTTTGCACCTTTCTTTTACGCAAGAAATTAGTTTACTTAAGAATATGAATTCTAAAAAATAGCAAATGAAAAAAAACATTTGTATTAAAAAAAATGCCTTAGTAGAAAAACTAGGAATACATATAGAAGACAATAATGGTTATGCACCATTAGCATCTAGAATATTAGCCTACGTAATACTAACAGGTAAAATAGGTACCACTTTTGAAGATTTGGTTTCTGTATTGTGCGCTAGTAAAAGTACCATATCTACACATTTAAATTATTTATCAGATTTAAAGGAAATAGAATATTTTACAAAAACAGGAGATCGTAAAAAATATTATGTAATTACAAGCAACAAAATTAAGAATCATATTAATACAATGATTCACAAATGGGAAGTAGAAAAAGAATTACATCAAGAAATTAGAGATTATAAAGATGATATAAACAAAATAGAGACAACAACAGAAGAGGAAAAATTTGATTTAACATTTCATAACAATTACATACAATTTTTAAACCAAGCAATTACGTCTATATCTAAACTACACATAGACAACATTAACCTATAAAGACAAACAAGATGAAAAAGAGAACTATCAGTAAAATTTTAATACCAATGGCAGCAATTCTTGTCATTGTTGGCTGTGGCGGTAAGCAAGAGCAACAAGCTCCGCAAGCACCACCGGCATCTTTACCAGTTGTACAATTACAACCAAAAACGGTAACAGGGTTTACAGAGTACCCAACTACAATAGAAGGTGTTATTAATAGTAATGTTAGAGCTAAAGCTTCAGGATATATTCAGAAAGTATTAGTAGACGAAGGACAAAAAGTACGTAAAGGTCAAATTTTATTTAGACTAGAAACGCAATCTTTAAGTCAGGATGCTGGTGCTGCAAAAGCACGTATTAATGTTGCACAAGTAGAGGTAGATAAACTAATACCTTTAGTAGAAAAAAACATTATTAGTGCTGTGCAATTAGAAACTGCTAAAGCTAATTTAGCACAAGCAAAAGCTAATTACAGTAGTGTTGCTGCTACTATTGGTTATGCTACAATTAAAAGCCCTGTAGATGGTTATGTTGGTGCTATTAATTTTAGAGAAGGTACTTTAATTAGTCCTAGCGACCCAACACCATTAACAACTGTTAGTGATATTAGTAAAGTATATGCTTTTTTTAGTTTAAACGAAACTCAGTATTTAGACTTTTTACAAAATGCTGAAGGAAAAAATGTAAAAGAAAAATTAGCAAATTATGCAGATGTTAATTTGATTCTAGCAAATGGTAGTATTTATTCTGAAAAAGGAAAAATACAAACAAGTACAGGACAAGTAAATCCAAATACAGGTACTGTAAGCTTAAGAGCAATTTTTAACAACCCTAATCAACTTATTACAAACGGTAATAGTGGAAAAATACAAATTCCTACTGTTTATGAAAACGCTATAGTTATACCACAAGAAGCTACTTACGAGCAACAAGGTAATGTTATGCTTTTTAAATTAGGAGAAAATAATAAAGTGGTTAACACTATTGTAAAGGTAAAAGCAACTATAGGCAATTTATATGTTATAGAATCTGGTTTAGATGCTAAAGATAAAATTGTTACTACTGGTGTTGGCAAATTAAGAGATGGCGTAGAAATAGCTCCAAAAGAAGTTTCTTTTGATGACGTTCTAAAGCCAATCGAAACATTATTTAAAAACTAGAAATTTAGAAACTATGTTAAAAACATTTATTGAAAGGCCTGTACTTTCAACAGTTATTTCTATAATTATAGTTATGCTTGGTGTTATTAGTATCACCGGCTTACCTATAGAGGAATACCCAGATATTGCGCCACCAACTATTAAGGTAACAGCATCTTACCCAGGTGCAAACGCAGAAACAGTTCTAGAAAGTGTAATTGTACCTATAGAAGAACAAATTAACGGTGTAGAAGGTATGACGTATATTACCTCTACAGCATCTAACAATGGTACTGCAGATATTACTGTATATTTTGATCAGACAGTAGATGCAGATATTGCTGCAGTAAACGTACAAAACCGTGTTGCTAGAGCAAATCCATTATTACCACAAGAGGTAAAACAAACTGGTGTTACTACACAAAAACAAGAGACAAGTGCATTAATGTTCTTATCTATGTATACAGATAGTGACGATTACGATGCTACTTTTATTCAGAATTACCTAAAAATCAACGTAATACCTGCAATGCAACGTATTAAAGGTGTTGGTGATGTTAGTGTATTTTCTCAACAAGATTATGCAATGCGTATTTGGTTAAAACCAGAAAAACTTGCTGCATATGGTTTAATTCCTTCAGATATTTCTGCTGTATTAGCCGAGCAAAACTTAGAAGCTGCTGCAGGGTCTTTAGGAGAAAATAACGGAGAAGCATTTACATATACGTTAACCTACAGCGGACGTTTTAAAGACGAGAAGCAATACGGAGACATTGTAATTAAAGCATTAGGAAACGGAGAATTTTTACGTTTAAACGATGTAGCTAAAATAGAGTTAGATGCACAATCTTACTCTTCAAACGCAATGAGTTTAGGACATCCTGCAGTATTTATGGGGGTTTTTCAAACTAAAGGATCTAATGCAAGAGAAATTATTGAGAACATAAAAACAACTTTAGAATCTGTTGAAAGAGATTTACCAGAAGGATTAAACATTTTTGTTCCTTATGATACTAGTTTGTTCTTAAACGCATCTATAGAAAAGGTAGTTAGCACTTTAATTGAAGCATTTTTACTAGTATTCTTAGTTGTATTTATCTTTTTACAAGATTTTAGATCTACATTAATACCTGCAATAGCGGTACCAGTATCTATTATAGGTACGTTCTTTTTCCTTAGTGTTTTTGGTTATTCTATTAACCTATTAACTTTATTTGCTTTAGTCCTCGCCATAGGTATTGTGGTAGATGATGCCATTGTGGTTGTAGAAGCCGTACACGCAAAAATGGATGAAGGTGTTAAAAATCCTAAAAAAGCAACATTAGTTGCTATGAACGAGATCTCTGGGGCTATTATATCTATTACTTTAGTAATGGCAGCAGTATTTATTCCGGTAACCTTTATTACAGGACCTACAGGTGTATTTTACGAGCAATTTGGTGTAACATTAATTATTGCAATTCTTATTTCTGCAGTAAACGCATTAACGTTAAGTCCGGCTTTATGTGCTTTATTATTAAAAGAACATAAGGATGATGAAGAGTTAAAAGGAAAAAGTCCTTTAAAGCGTTTTTACACATTATTTAATCGTGGTTTTAACGCTACAATAGAGAAATACGGTAAATCACTTCAGTTCTTATACAAGAAAAAATTTATATCTGTTATATTATTAATAATAGCAGTAATAGGTATTTTCTGGGCTGCTAAAACAACGCCAACTGGTTTTGTACCAGATGAAGATAGAGGTATTATTTTTGCCAATATAGAGTTGCCAGCAGGTTCTTCTTTGGATAGAACAAATGCTGTAGCAAAAGATTTATACGATAAGATAAATGGTATAGACGGTATTATTGGTGTTAACTTTATTAAAGGTCGAAGTTTAATTAGTGGATCTGGTACAAACTACGGTTTTGGTATTATAAAACTTAAAGATTGGGGTGAGCGTAAAGATCCATCACTATCTGCACAAGCAATTACTGGAAAATTATTTGGTGTTGCATCTTCAATACCAGAAGCAAACATTATTTTCTTCTCTCCTCCAAGTATTAGAGGTTTTGGTAACTCAGCTGGTTTTGAAGTTAACTTGTTAGATAAATTTGGTGGTGAATTTACAGACTTAGATAAAGCGAATCAAGAATTTGCTGCAGCTTTAATGTCTCACCCAGAAATTAAATATGCACAATCTGCTTTTAACACAAAGTATCCACAGTACGAGATGGAAATTAATGTGCCTTTAGCTAAAGAAAAAGGAGTGCCAATTAATAGTATCTTCTCTACTCTACAAGGGTATATTGGAGGTATTTATGCTTCAGATTTCTCTAAATATGGTAAACAGTTTAGAGTTTACATACAAGCTCTACCAGAAGATCGTGCTAGCCTAGATGCTTTAAACAGTATGTATGTTAGGACTGATGCAGGAGAAATGACACCAATTACACAGTTTGTAAAATTAGAGCGTGTATATGGTCCGCAATCTGTAACTCGTTTTAACTTATTTAATTCTACAACAATTACAGGGGCAACAAATGCAGGTTTTAGTACTGGTGATGCCATTAAAATTATTGAAGAAGAGGTTGCAAAACTACCAAGTAATTACACTGTTGCATATTCTGGTTTAACTCGTGAAGAGGTAAACGCTGGTAACCAAACTACGTTTATATTTATATTAAGTATTTTGTTTGTTTACTTCTTATTAAGTGCACAGTACGAGAGTTACTTATTACCATTTGCAGTAATATTTTCTTTACCATTTGGTGTATTTGGAGCTTATATAAGTACTAAATTCTTTGGATTAGAAAACAACATCTATTTTCAAATTGCATTAATTATGCTTATTGGTCTACTAGCCAAGAACGCTATATTAATTGTGGAATTTGCCCTAGCTAGACGAAAAAATGGCGAAAGTATTGTAGATGCTGCCATACACGGTGCAAAAGCACGTTTACGTCCTATATTAATGACATCATTTGCCTTTATCTTAGGTTTAATGCCATTGGTATTAGCAAAAGGTGTTGGTGCAGAAGGTAACAACTCTATTGGTACTGGTGCAGCTGGTGGTATGTTAATAGGTACAGTTTTAGGGGTATTTGTTATTCCAATATTGTTTATTTTATTTCAATGGTTACAAGAAAAAGTTTCTAGTAAACCAGCAGTTCAAACTACAGAAGAATAAGAATTATGAAATCTACAACGAAATATAAATTTATTAGCAAAACAGCACTTGTCGTAGTTGTTGCATTTACACTACAAAGTTGTTTTGTTGCTAAGGATTACGAAAGGACTGAGTTTAAAGAAACTGAAGCCCTATACAGAACAGACAATTTGCCTACAGATAGTATATCTATGGCAAATGTGTCTTGGAAAACAATTTTTACAGACAATTATTTAGAGCAATATATTAATGAAGGATTGCAAAGCAATTTAGATATTAGAATTGCAATACAACAATTGGCTGCTGCAGAAGCTTATGCTAAACAAGGTAAAGCGGGCTATTTACCTACTTTAGACGTTGGTGCTAAATTAACGCACCAAGAGCTTTCTAAAAATAGTCAGTTTGGATCTTTCTTTAATGGTAGTTTAGACCAATATGATATTACAGCTAACCTATCTTGGGAAGCAGACATTTGGGGTAAAATAAGAAGCAATAAAAGAGCTACACAAGCTGCATATATGCAAAGTGTTGCTGGTCATCAGGCAGTAAAAACGCAACTTATCTCTAGTATCGCAAATACGTATTATAACTTATTGGCTTTAGATGCTCAATTGGCTGTTACAAAAAAGACTATTGAGACAAGAGAAAGTAGTGTAGAAACTATAAAAGCTTTAAAAGATGCTGGTAACGTAACGCAAGTTGCAGTAGACCAAAACATAGCGCAATACAACAGCGCTAAGGCTTTAAAAGTAGATTTAGAAACTGCCATTTTTAAAACTGAAAATACACTTAGTATTTTATTAGGTAAAGCGCCACAAAACATTAAAAGAACTAGTCTAGATGTACAAGATATATCAACAGATTTAACTGTTGGTGTGCCTTCTACCTTACTAAGCAACAGACCAGATGTAATGGCTGCTGAGTATGGACTAATTCAGTCTTTTGAGCTTACTAATGTTGCTAGAAGTAGTTTTTATCCATCATTAACGCTAACAGCTTCTGGAGGTTTTCAGAGTTTAGAATTAGACCAGTTAATAGATGCTAATTCGCTTTTTGCCAATATAATTGGTGGGTTAACACAACCTCTTTTTAATCAGCGTAAGCTAAAAACACAAAAAGAAGTTGCTTTAGCACAACAAGAACAGTCTTTATTACAATTTAAAAAGACATTACTAGTTGCTGGCTCAGAAGTTTCTAATGCTTTATACACATATAATGCTGAAACAGAAAAGTACGAGTATAGACAAAAACAAGTTGAAGCTTTACGTAGAGCAGAGCTTAATTCTGAAGAGTTACTTAAAAACGGGTACGCTAACTACCTAGATTTATTAACTGCTAGAGAGAGTGCTTTAAATGCAGAGCTTAGTATTATAGACAGTAAGTTACAACAACTAACAAGTATTGTAAATCTATACGAAGCACTTGGTGGTGGCTGGAGATAAAAACAGTAATGATTACTAAAAAGGAACTTTTAAAGTGTGCAATTACCAACTTTACAAAATTTGGTAGTAAACGTTTAACTTTAGATGAACTAGCAAAAATTTTAGGGATATCTAAAAAAACAATTTATATACATTTTAAAAACAAAGAAACTTTAGTAGAAAATAGTTTAGAGTTTTTATTAGATGAATACAAAGCAGACATTAAAAGCATTATAGCGGATAACAAAAAAGACGCTATACTTACTATTATATTAATATACAAAAGAGGGTTAGAGTATCTTAGATACTTTAAACCCTCTTTTATTTTTGGCCTAAAAAAATATTACCCTGATGCTTATACTATTTTCGATAATTTTAGAGTAGAATTAGCATACGTTACCATTTTAGATTTACTTAAAAAAGCAAAAGAAGACGGCTATATACGTAACAATGTAAATCTTAAATTAGTTACAGAACTCTATTTTTTAAGAATAGAATCTATTGCATTTACCGTAGATAATCTTTTTACGGTTTATGATATTAACACAATTCTAGACCACTTTATTGTAAATAATTTAAGAGGAATAACTACAAGCCAATACTCTAATTGTTATTACAATTAACTCCTCTTTTTAAAAATATTAGCATCTAAAAAATAGGTCATTTTTAATGATATTGTTGTGCTACTTTTCTCTTCTAAAACACGTTTAAAATTTGTACCATAGGTAGAGTTTACATCTGTGTTGTAATAGTTAGCCCCTAACTTACAGGCCAAACTAATTTCACTCGCTGGAGCAAACTGCCATTTAGATATAAAATCTATATTAAACTGATTAAAATTATCATCGTAATCATCTGGATTTATAGCAAAATTATGAGTTGTAAAATCTCCATTTTCTTTTAATGAAAACTGATCTTTATAATCTACAGTAATCCAATAATGACGCAAACGCATATTTACGTTTAAGGTAGAGTTTACAGCGTAATTTAACGTAATTGCATTACTTAATTCTTTTACTTTTCTACTACCAAAAATAATACTATTATCTTGTTTTGCTAAAAAACCTACTCCGTTTGGTTTATCTTCTAAAGCCTGACTAAAATATAATGAAAAATGCTGACCAACCCTGGCATTTACACCATAACCTGCTATAAACTCTTTTTTGTAAATTTCAGAATTAAAATATTTTACTAAGACCATATAACCTGCTATAGAAACAGCTTTATTATCATTAGTTTGGTACTCTAAAAATGTTTCTGCTTGTGCTGGCACATTAAAATGCTTGTCTTTTGTACGAGCCTCAAAAAAGTTTTTACTCTTTTCTATATATCTAAACTCTCCAAAAAATGTATGGTTGTTTTTTTTAAATACTCCGTAAGACCCCAATTTATAATAAGTCTGTTCTTCCTTTAATAAGCTATAGTAATACGTTTGTTGGTGATCTAGAAAAACTTGATATCTAGAAAATATTTTTTCAGGGTTATTGTTTGTGTACCGCAAATCTCCTTTAAAACGGAACTCATTATTTCTAGACAAATATCCAAAGTCATTAGAATCAAATTTATCATCTAATAATTTAACAGACACACCACCTGTCCATTTACCACTTACTTTACCTGCATACCCATAATATTCGTGTCCAAATTGGTCTTCTTCTCCTGTAAAATATTTTTGAGAAAGTGCCTTTTTAAAGTACATAGAATACGTTCTGTCTTTATTGTAATACCTGTACAAAAGTGCCGTTAAATTAGCATCGTACGCAGATCCGCTACGTAAAACAGAATTATTTATAAAAGTTAAAGAAGAGTTGTTTTTTAGTGTCTTATCTAAAACAATTGCATTGTAATTCGTTAGTGGGTTAGTTAGTACATTTCTTGTAGTATTGGTATTTGTATTTTTAATTTCGGCTTTACTCTCTGCAGTAATTCCGTTTAAAATACCAATAGACAATCCGTTTTTAGATTTACCTGTAAACTTTATAAGGTTTATAATATTAGACGTTACAGGGTTTTCTATAATCTCTTCTTCATCAGTCTTTGTAATAGTATCTTTATAGATTGGGGTACCTCCTATTCTACGTGTGTATAAATATCCACCTTTATCAAAAATCTCTGTACCCTCTACAAAAAACTGTCTGTTTTCATTAAATTTTACTTCAAACGGAGATAAATTAAAAATCTGATCGTCTGATGGTGCCTGACTAAAATCTGGAATAAGAGAAACATCTAATGTATATGCATTTTTATGCACGTATTTTACATCTAAACCGCCATTAAAAGTTGTGTTTTTATAACCTACAGGACTCTTTTCTGTAACAACAGACACAAAAGGATTAAACGATAAATTTAGCGGTGGTGCAATATTATTTAATCCGTTTAATTTTCCAAGCTGATTTAAATACCCATCTAGATCTAACCGTATTGGACTCCAATAAGCATCTTCATTTAAACTATTAGTTATACGCTGAAAATTTATTTTAAAATTGCTTAAATCCTCTTTAGGAAAACGTATACTGTTAAAAGGTATTTTCATCTCCACAATCCATTTATCATTATACAATTTTACTTTGCTCTGCCAAACTACGTTGTAATTGGAGTAAGAATCGGTTGCCGTTATTTTTTGATCTAACTGTACACCAGCTGCTGTAACAGAGAAATCGTAACCTTCTCTTGCCTCACCAAAAGGATCTATTTGTATCCCAAAAACATCTGCATTACCAGTATCGTCCCTAGCGGTTAACTGGTTACTTATTGTTTCTTTATTCGCTACATATAAAACACCCAGAACATATAAATAAGCATCATCAAACAAAATAGCTATATCTGTTTTTTGTTTAGATGGTTTACCTGCTTCTGGCAAAGTTTGTGTAAAATTACCAGCTATTAAATGCTGTTGCCAAATAGACTCTGTTACTTCGCCATCAATCTTTATAGGTTCGTTTACTTTGTGTATTGTTATATTTTTTTGAGCAGACATTTTATGTACTATAAGACTTAATACACAAAAGACAAACAACTTATACATATTGTTTTTATTTGATAGTTTCATTATTGGTTGTTTTTTAATTGATGCCGCAAATGTGAGGTTGTTCTATTAATAAGTTGGTTAACCCAAGGTTAAAGGGCGGTTAATACCAAGACTATTAGAATTTTTAAATAATTAACAGAAGAATAAAAAGCCTTTAAACACTGTAAACACAGCATATATTAACGTTAATGAAGGGTTAACGGTTTCTGTTTGCACTACTTAATCTAGGTTTATTGGTACTTTTGACTTGCAGAAAAAAACCAATGAAAAACAAAACAACCATATTAATAAGTACCGCTATACTAGTTTTAATAGCGTTATCGTCTATACAGGCATACTTAATAAACAATACCTATCAACTAAAAAAGAAGGCATTTATTAACGAAACAACAGATGTTATATCTATTATAGATGACAACCCTAAACTAGATTCTTTATATAATATTTGGGGAGACGATTTAAAAAATAACATATCAGATTATAAAAACAATCGTTTATCTAAAGCTCAAATTATAAGTAGATCTAATGAAAAGAGTAACAGCTTAAACTCCGAGTTTAAAAGAATATTTAAAGAAGAATTAAAGAAAGTTAACTTAGGGTATGATGTAGATTTTAAAATGAATTTAACCAGCGTTGTTCTTTTAGATAAAATTAAAAACGACACTATATTTTCGGCTAGCAAAAACCAATCTAGATTATTTGGAGAAAAGTTTGATGATGAAAATGCAAAAACAATAAATAATGCCAAATGGTTTTCTGAACAAGAGTTTGTAGAAAAAGTTGAAGGTGAAATAAAAATAAACACATTTGATTTAGAAGTTAAATCTGAAAATAAAATATTAATTAAAGAATGGAAAAGCATTGTATACAAAAGAATGGCATTTCTACTCTTTGCCTCTGTACTTATATTTTTAATAGTTATTGGCCTTTTATATTACTCTATAAAAAACCTAATAACACAGAAAAAAATAACAGCAATTAAAACCGACTTTATAAACAACATTACACACGAGTTAAAAACGCCTTTAGCAACCTTAAGTATTGCATCTAAAAGTCTTAAAAAAGCAGAAATTAAGAATAACGAAGCTATTTTTAATAGCACTCTTAATATTGTAGACAGACAAAATGAACGTTTACAAAAGCTAATAGACCAAGTATTGACCAATAGTCTAAGTTCCGAAGAAATTGTTCTAAATAGAGAACAGATTATAGATAACGAATACTTTAAACATTTAATTGAAGATTTTAAATTATCTGTACAACAACAAGATGTTACCATAATAAACAAAGTTTGCTCTGCAGAAGTTTTACTGCGCATAGATAAGTTTCATTTTACTACGGCACTATTAAACATATTAGAAAATGCGGTAAAGTATGGTACAGAATCTATACAAATTACTATAGAAACCAAACATACAAACGGAGAGTATAGTATTGTAATTAAAGACAATGGCATTGGCATCCCAGAAAAAAACCTTCCATTAATTTTCGATAAATTCTATAGAGTTACAGATGGTAACCTACACAATGTAAAAGGCTTAGGACTGGGACTATATTACACAAAACAAATAATAAATGCGCACAATGGCACTATTACAATAGAAAGCCAATTGCATAAAGGAACAACGTTTACTATTAAAACACCTATAAACTAATGCAAAAGACAACTGTTTTATTAGCCGAGGACGATTTTGATTTTGGAAGTATTTTAAAGCAATACTTAGAAATTCACGATTTTACTGTTACCTGGGCAAAAGATGGAAAAGAAGCTTTAGACTCTTTTACAAAAGAAGCAAGTAACAACAACCCTTTTGACATTTGTGTTTTTGATGTTATGATGCCAAAAATGGATGGTTTTACCTTAGCCGAAAAAATAATAAACAATAGTCCAGAAACTCCTTTTGTTTTTTTAACAGCCAAAAAAATGAAAGAAGATAAGATTAAAGGGTTAAAGCTTGGAGCAGACGATTATATAGTAAAACCCTTTGAAGCAGATATACTAATATTACGATTAAAAAATATATTAAAAAGAACACAAAAAATCATTCATCAATCAAAAAACAACAGTAGTTACAACATAGGCGCCTATGTTTTTAACCCTGTTAATTACCAATTACTTTTTAATAACAAAATACAACGACTAACAGAAAAAGAAGCTCAGTTAATAGCCTATTTTTTTGAAAACAAAAACCAAATGGTAAAAAGAGATCATCTGCTTACTGCTGTTTGGGGCACAGATGATTTTTTCTCTGGTCGCAGTATGGACGTTTTTATTAGTAGACTCCGTAAATATTTTAAAGAAGACAACAACATTTCTATAGAAAGTGCGCGTGGTGTTGGCTTAACTTTTAAAATTAAGGAGTAAAATGTAACAACAAAAACTTCTGTAAAAAGCAGAAATTAAAAACAAAATCTATGAAAAAAATAACAATATTAACCGTACACATTATTTTATTTTTACTAGGAAACACAGTACTAGCACAAACAATACCAACTCCGCCAAAACCACCAACAACACATACATCTAGTTCTAGTTCTATGTCTTATTCTAGCTCTAGCAGCGATAATCGTGGTGGTAACATTTCTATAGCTATTAGCAATACAAATGACAGTTATAAGTTTAAAGCAAAATTCCCCGAAAAAAGATACTCAGAATTAGTATCTGTCTTAAAAAATGAATTAGAATCTAAAAAAATGACCAAATCTGGTAATTCTTATTCTTGGATTTCTAATGCTGATGAAAATGAAGTTTACAATGTAAATTTAAATTCTAAAAAACTAGTGATGTCTTTAGATAAAAATGTAGCTTCTGATGCACTTATTGATAAGTTTGAAGCCTTAGGAAAAACATTAAAAACAGTTATATCTGGTAGTAATGAAACAAAGCGAGAAGCAGAAGAATTACAACGTGAAGCAGATAGATTACTTAGAGATGCAGAAAGAATGCAACGTGAAGCAGATAGAATACACAGAGAAGCCAAACGTATAGAACAAGCCAGTTTAGAAAGCTATAGAGAAGATGCTATGCATATTGCAGAAGAAGCAAAACGCTTAGCAGAAAAAGCTGCAATAATTAGTGTAGAAGCAAGTCATAAAGGAGCTATTAATGCTCCTTTAAAAATGCTATTGCGTAGTAACAAAACTTACTTAAGTAATACCCTAATAAACACAATTAATTATACTTGGCCAAGTGCGCAAAATGAACTTATTACGGCTCTTTTAAAAGATAATATAGTACAATCTAAAAATGATATAGTTTTTAATACAGACCCAACAGGTGTTTACATAAACGGCACAAAACTTACCAATACACAAATTAACCAGTACAAGAGTATTTTAAAAAAATATAACATTACGCCAGATAATACATTCTCGTTCTACAAAACAGACAATAATATTGTTATTATTAATGACAATGCAAAACTTACTAGCTTTTTAAAAAGCTTAAAAGAAAAAGGATATATAAACTCTTTAAAAGACAAATTGCTTTTAGAAATTAACGGTACCAGTATTATAAAAAACGGAAAGGCAGTTTCTGCTAAAGATCTAGCAATTTACAATACGTTACTTTTAAAAAATAACATTATACCTGCACCCGGAAAAATTATAGAAATAACAACTTCTAATGCATATAAATTAGGCTACACATTAAATAACAATGCACATTTAGGAACTTGGGTTATGCCTTAACTAAAACACAACCCAGTTCTTATTTTTTTTTAAACTACTTCTTGTTTACAGACATAGAGTATGGCTTAGCTTCTTTAGCTGTACCTCTACTCTTATTTGGTACATTTTTCATACTAAAATCGTATGTTGTACCATCCATAATATCATCAAACGTAATATAGTTTTTATTGTAACTACTACCATTTTTCTGTACTGCATCAATATAAATATTCTCTTTAGTATTCTCTGGTGCATTTACTGTAAAAGTTTTACCGTTTCTTAAATGCATTTTTACACTTTTAAATAAAGGGCTACCTAAAGCATATTCACCTGTTCCTGGAGTTACAGGGTAAAAACCAGCTGCAGAAAATACGTACCAAGCAGATGTTTGTCCGTTATCCTCATCACCACACAAACCGTCTGGCGCAGAAGAATATAATTTATCCATTACATTACGTGTGTGCATTTGCGTTTTCCAAGGTTGCTCTAACCAATTATACAAATAAATTGCGTGTTGTATGGGTTGGTTACCGTGTGCATATTGCCCCATATCTGCAACTAACATTTCTGTAATTTCATGTATTTGTTGTCCGTAATAAGAATCGTTAAAAGTTGGTGCTGTTGTAAAAACATCGTCTAATCTAGAACGCATTTTGTCTACACCACCAAAGTCATCTGCTAACCCTAACGGATCGTGAAAAACACACCACGTCCAATGCCAAGCAGCACCCTCTGTAAAAGCATCTCCCCACTTATCTGGCGTGTATGTAGTTGCCCAGGAACCATCTTTATTTTTACCACGCATAAAACCAATTTCAGGATCAAATACGTTTTTATAATTTAAAGAGCGTTGTCTAAATAACTTAACCTCTTTTTTAGGTTTTCCTAAAGCTTCACCTAATTCTGCAATACTCCAATCTGCATATGCATATTCTAATGTACGCGCAGCATTTTCATTAACTCCAACATCATAAGGAACGTATCCTAAATCATTATAAAATTCAGCTCCAAAACGACCAACAGAATTAACTGGTCCTTTACTTGTTGAGTTTTTAACAACAGCCTCATATAAGGTTTCAATATCAAAACCTCTAATACCTCTTAAATATGCATCTGTAATGTTTATGGCAGAGTTAGACCCTATCATACAATCTCTATGCCCTGGACTTGCCCATTCTGGCAACCAACCACTTTCATTATATGTGTTTACAAGGCCTTGCATTACATTACTTAAGTAATCTGGATACATTATAGTAAAGAAAGGAAAAACAGCTCTAAATGTATCCCAAAAGCCATTATCTGTAAACATATAACCTGGTAATACTTTGCCATTGTAAGGACTGTAATGTACTATTTTATCATCTGCATTTAGCTCATAAAACTTTCTAGGGAATAATAACACACGATACAAAGCAGTATAAAATGTTCTGTATTGTTCTACAGTACCACCATCTACTTCCATACGTCCTAATTCCTTATTCCATGCAGTTGCAGCTTTTTCTTTAGTCTGATTAAAAGTGTCTTCTCCTATTTCTCTTTTTAAGTTGATTTCTGCTTGTTCTAAACTTATAAAAGACGATGCCACTTTTGCAGTAACCTGCTCCCCGTCTTTTGTTGAAAAACTAATTGCAGCACCAACGTGGTATCCTTCTGCTTCTTTGGTGAACGATATTTGTTCTTTACCTTCTTTTTCTTTTTTCCAAGTTAGAACCTCATCAAAATCTTTATCGAAAACTAAAACAAAGTAATTGTGAAAATTCTCTGGTACACCACCACTATTATTTCTACAATAGCCAATAATTTTACGCTCTTCTGGTATTATTTTTACCATAGATCCTTTAAAAAAACCATCTACAAGAATATGAGATTTTTTAGATTCTGGAAATGTAAACCTAAACTGTGCTCCTCTTTCTGTTGGTGTAATTTCTGTAGTTACATCATAATCTGCCAAGTAAGCACTGTAGTAATGTGGTTTGCTAATTTCTGATTTATGTGAATACCAAGAAGCTCTATCGTCTTCATTAATTTTTAATTTTCCTGTTTCCGGAAACAAAGAAAAAGCAGCATAATCATTGATCCACGGGCTTGGTTGATGCGTTTGTTTAAAACCTCTAAGTTTTAAAGCATCGTAGGTATATCCCCAGCCGTCTCCCATTTTACCAGTTTGCGGTGTCCAAAAGTTCATTCCCCAAGGCGTAGCAATTGCTGGGTAAGTATTACCATTAGATAAAGCAAACTCAGAATCTGAACCTACCAACGGGTTTACATAATCTACATAAGATGTTGCCGATTTACTTTGAGCAAATATGGCTGTGTTTACAAGTACAATTAGGGGAAAAAGTATTTTTATTAATTTCATTTTTTGAGATTGTTTACACTATTTTGAATAGGAAATATTTTACTAATTTAAGCTTATTTGCGCTCTTATTGTAACTAAAAAAAGAGGAGGAATAATTCCCTCCTCTTTTAAAAAACTAAATAATTACACTAAAAAATTATTTATCCCACCATACTCTTGTTGTAAGTACATCTGGTCCTTGAGAAGCTATTGCCGCTGCATAGTTCTCTGGGTTATTACTTTGTTCGCTAGTTGCGTATGTAAGTCTTCTTGGTATAGTACCTCCTGTTTCATTACCTGGGTAATTAACTGGTGTTAAATTAGGAAAACCTACTCTTCTCCAGTTTGCGAAAGCTTCATATTCATTTAAGAAAGTCGCAGCCCAATACTGTGTATTAATTTGCTCTATAGCATTAGCTGCATCAAACGGATTATTAGTTAAATATGTATCTATGTCTGCATCTGCAATAATAGCATCATCACCATAAATTGATAACATTTTCATTGCAGCTCTTACACCTGCATTGTAATGTACCTCTGCATCACCACCAGCTAAGCCCCAACGCTCTGCTGCTTCTGCTAACATAAATTCTACCTCTGCATATGTTTGATAAAACATTGGAGCACCTTCACCTGTAATAATACTTCTATTAGGTTCTGCATACAAATCTGTATCTAATTCTCCTGTTGCGTCTTCTAATAACTGACTATCTAAACCATTAGGTAAACCTTTAAGGTCTGCAATAGCAGTGCTACCATCACTTCTACGAGCAGCTAAAATTGGCAATCTAGGGTCGTCTTGTAAAAAATCTACAAAAGTCTTACTCATACGAGGATTACTATCCGCAGAAAAAGCTTCTCCATTACCATTTTTATTAATCCCTTCTGGCCCTGCAGTATGCTGTATGTAAGCAATATCTGCATTAGACTCCATGACACCACCTGCTATAGCTTTAGTTACCCAAGCCTCAGAAGCACTAGCATCTACTTTTATTAAACGTAAACCTAATCTAAGCATCATAGAATTACCAAATCTTTTCCATTTGCCTTGGTCTCCTTGAAACATTAAATCTGCATCTCCAAAACCAGAAGTTCCAGAACCTAAAACGGCTACAGATTCTTCTAATTCTTTTAACATATCTGCGTAAATATCACTCTGCTTGTCATATTTAGGAGTTAAGTTACCAGTAATAACGGCTTTACCAGCTTCAGAATAAGGTACATCTCCATACAAATCTGTTAATCTGTGGTAAATAAAAACTCTCATTATTCTAGTAATAGCTTTCATTTCTTCTGGCTGCTCTTCTTCATCTAACTGTATAAGCATATCTTCTACAGTTTTAATAGCATTACCATAAATACGATCTATCATAGAAGAAGCATATCCTTTGTTCCAAGTATACTTATCTCCTGACCAATAACCAGCTGTGGTAGACAAGTGCTGCATCATTGTAGAAGAGTAAATTAAATTTGCTCTCCAGTTTTCATATCGTTCACCAGAAGTGTACAACTGTGCTGCACTAAATTTGGTTGTAACTGGCACCTGATTTGGTGCTGTTGGGTTCACGTTTAACTCTTCAAAACCTTTATCACAGGCTCCAAGAACTAATACAAATGATAATATAAATAATATTTTTCTCATGTTCTTAAAATTTTACATTTAGACTAAAACCATAGTTTCTAGTTGATGGTACACCAAAATACTCTAAACCTTGAGAGTTACCCGAGTTGTATGTACTTTCTGGATCTACGTTATCTATACTTCTTGAAATGTAGAATAAGTTTCTAGCAATTAAAGAAACGCTTACACTATTAATAAATGTTTTTTCTAACATTGCTTCTGGTAAAGTGTAACCAATACTAAGTTCTCTAAATTTAATGTAATCTGAATCTTCTACAAACTCTTCTGCAATACGGCTAACTCTTCCGTAGTATGTTTGCAAATCTTCTGGAGCAACTGTTGTTGTAAATGGCAAACCTGTATCTCCGTCTATTCCAGAAACTTCTAATCCGTTTTCTCTTCCTTCTAAAGTTGTTTTATGTAAACCTGTACTATACCCTAATGCATTAGTTCCAGACAATAACTGTCCGCCAAATTTACCATCTATTAAAAATCCAAGATTAAAATCTTTGTATCTAAATGTGTTACTCCATCCTAAAGTTAATGGTGGCACTCCTTCTCCTAATATTTTACGTTCACCTTCTTGTGCAATTGGCACACCATCAGAATCTATATCGTAAATAATATTACCTGTATTATCTCTATTATAAGATACACCTACGATTGAACCGTAAGGCTCACCTACAACGTGAGTAATTCTTGCATTTTGTGTTCTTGGTTCATCTAAACTAATAGGGTTTCCGTCATCATTAGTTGCAGTAACTTCACTCTTATTATAAGCTCCATTAAAGCTTGTGTTCCAGCTAAAGTCTTCTGTTTTTATTGGTGTTCCAGATATTAAAAACTCTATACCTTTATTTTCTAAGCTACCAATATTTGCAGTAGCACTATCATAACCAGAGAATACAGATGTAGAAATATTTACGATATCTTTAGTTGTCTCATTTTGGTAATAAGCAACATCTAAAGATAATCTACTACCAAAAAGTCTAAGATCTAAACCAATTTCAGTTTCATCCTTTTCCCAAGGAACTAAATTTGCGTTAGGAACTGAACTACCGTTAATTCTACCTAATGTTTGTCCTTGATGTCCTTGTCCAAAAATTTGATATGTTGGAGACAATTGATACGCACCATCTCCACCACCAGCTACACCAGAATAACCACCTCTAATTTTTAAGAAATCTATAAAACTTGGTAGTTCTAAAACATCAGATAAAATAATACTTGAGTTTACAGAAAAATAAAACTCATTGTTAGGTGTTGTTTTACCTGGGTAAGATAATGTAGAAAACCAATCGTTTCTACCAGTAAATGTTAAGTAAGCCCATTTATCATAAGCAAAACCTAGAGAACCATAAATACCAGATATTTTTCTCTCTTCGTAGTCTCTACTTCTAGACTGATCTCTTAAATTAGAAATATCCTCAAAACCAGGAACAACAAAATTGTCTCCTCCTAAATATAAGTTTTCTGTTTTAACATGGTTAGAGTTTGCACCTAATAAACCATCTATTGTAAATTTCTCTGTAATAGCTTTATTTACACCTAACATTACATCTGCATCTATCTGGGTATATCTTCCCTCAGTCTCTGTCATACCTCCTAAAACTTTATAAGCTGTTCCCCAAGGTTCTACATTAGTTGCTTTTCTTGTATAGTGATCTACACCAACACGAGTAGAAGCATATAACCAATCTAAAATATCATAACGTAGAGAAGTAGAAGCTATAATTCTATTTTTAGAATCTTCATTATTAAAGTTATAAGCTGCGTAGTATGGGTTTTGAGAGTATATGTTTGCAGAATATCCTCTTTCAGATCCATCTGGATTTGCACCCGGATTCATATCACGTACATCTATGTTTGGAGAAAGTAACGCTACAGAATAGTTTGCATTACCAGGAGCATCAGATAATCTTGGTCTATTATTTACGTTTTCTACTATGTATTTTACGTTAACCTGACTCGTTAATTTATCTGCTAATACTGCACTTGTGTTTAAAGAAAAAGATTTTCTGTTAATTCCTGAATTAGGAACAATATCTTCATTATCAAGATCAGATACAGAAAGTCTGTAACTCATATTTTCAGAACCACTAGTTATTGCAATTGTATTAATAAACGTAGTACCTGTTCTATAAAAATGATCTCTATTATCACCTACATAAGAATAAGGTCTTTCTACACCATCCCACTGTACAACACTAGAGCCATCTAATTTTGGACCCCAAGAAGATAAACCTAAATCAAAAGCTTCAGACTGGTTAGATGGTACTCTACCTCTAGTTCCTTGCCCGTATGTAGTTTGAAAATCTGTTAAAGAAGTATCTACTTCATCAAAAGTAACAGAGCTACTAATTTCTACTCCTAAACCCTTTTTCTGAGAACCATTTTTTGTTGTAATAATAATTACACCATTACCTGCCCTAGAACCATATAATGCAGCTGCTGCACCACCTTTTAAAACACTAACACTTGCTATATCATCTGGGTTAATACTAGAGATACCATCACCACCGTCACTACCTCCGTATGTACCAGATGATCCATTGTTATCATTACCAATAGGAATACCATCTACTACGTATAGTGGCTGGTTATTACCCGTTAATGTACTATTACCACGAATAATTACTCTACTAGAACCTGATGCTCCAGTTGAGTTTTGTGTAATGTTTACACCTGCTACTTTACCTTGTAAAGAGTTAATTGCACTAACTTGTTTTACATTAGATAATTCGTCTCCACCAACTTCTGTTAATGAATATCCTAATGCTTTTGCTTCTTTTTTAATGCCTAAAGCTGTAACAACAACCTCTCCTAGTTGTTCTGCATCTTCAGCCATTGTAACATTTACAGTTGTTTTACCTGTTACAAAAGAAGTTTTAAACGTATAACCAATAGATGTAAATTCTAAAACAGAAGATTCACCTGCAACAGTTATAGTATATTTTCCATCAAAATCTGTAGATGTACCGTTAGAAGTTCCTTTCTCTAATACATTAACCCCCAAGAGAGGCATACCAGATTCATCTGTAACCGTACCGGTTACAGTCTTGCTCTGTGCTACCATACCAGTGGTAAGGAGAAACAGCACAAACAATAGTAAGTAATGAGTTTTTCTTTGCATACTTAATTGAGTTTAATTGTTAAGTTAGTTTTAGTTAATTAATGATTAAATTTTACGTATTAATGTTAAAAGCAGAAATTAATTCGACTAACAACTTTGTGGAAAAGCTAAGCGACATTAAAAAGAGGTACAAAAAAGTAATAAGTGTTAACCATTTGCTTAATACTTGCTATGTTATGTTAAATAAAACAAACACAAAACCTTACAACTACTAGATAATTAGAAGGTTACAAAGGAAAAAACTTGTTAAAAAAAGTACTCTTAATCCATCTTAATTTCTAAAACAGCACCGTTTAATAAGTCTTGATGATTAATAAAATAGCCTTGAACAACTTTATTATTTAATTTAATAGACTTTATTTTTCCGTCTAAATCTCCTGTTCTTTTTATAACCAACTTTTTATTTTTGTAATAGGTAGTATCTAAATGAATGGTCATAGATGTAAACCTTGGTGTAGAAATAGTATAAACTGGTGTAGTCGGACTAACAGGGTATATACCCATCATTGCATATACCAACCAAGCAGACATTGTACCTGTATCATCATTACCTGGTAAACCTGCTGGTGTATTTGTAAAATATGTTTTTATTAATTGCTGTACACGTTGTTGCGTTTTCCACTCGTCTCCTTTACTATAGTTGTATAAAAAAGGATATGCTATATCTGGCTCGTTAGCCATATCAAACTGGTTATTGTCAAAAATATAATCTAAATGAGAAACAAATTGTTTTTTACCTCCCATTAATTTCATTAATCCCTTAATGTCATGCGGTACCATAAAAGCATATTGCCAAGCATTACCCTCTATATACCCAACATTCTTCTCAAAATTAGCTCCCTTGTATGGATCAAAGGGTGTGTACCAACTACCATCACTATTTTTAGGTCGCATTAGTTTAAGTTTTTTATCAAACAATTTTCTGTAAGATAAAGACTGATTATAAAACTTTTTATAATCGTCTTTTTTACCCAATGTTTTTGCTAATTGCGCTATTGCAAAGTCAGATATATTATATTCTTCGGTTGAAGAAACAGGTCCTTCCCCGCCTCCATCTACACTTAAATATCCATTTTCCCAATATTCTTTTATTCCTGGTCGTAGCGGATTATTATTTAGCTGAGTTGCTCCTTTTACCATTGCAGCATATGCCTCATCAACATTAAAATCTGTAATACCGCGTAAATATGTATCTGCAATAACTACAGGTGCAGGGTCACCAACCATTGTAAAAGTTTCGGTTGAATTTAGCTCCCATTTAGGCAACCAACCATTCTCTTTATACATAGACAACATACTATTAACCATATTAGATTGTTGTGCTGGGTACAAGGTACTCATTAACGGATGGTAATTTCTGTAGGTATCCCAAAGTGAAAAGACAGTGTATCTAGTCCCCTTTGTATTCCCTATTTTACCCGTTGCAATTTCTGGATAGTCTCCATTAAAATCGTTTAGCGTATTAGGGTGTATTTGTGTATGGTACAATGCTGTGTAAAATATTGTTTTATCATCGGTTGTGCCTCCTTCTACTTCTACCGTAGATAAAGTCTTGTTCCAAACTGCTTTTGTCTCTGTATATATATCTTCAAAACTTTTAGTAGCTGTTTCTTGTTCTAAATTTTCTCTAGCGTTTTCTATACTAACATAAGAAACTCCTATTTTAACCTCAACACTCGTTTTTTGCTTAAAATTGTAACGCATATATGCACCAATACTATCGCCAACAACCTCTTTGGTGTATCCTTTCATCAATCTAGTCTTACCATTATAAGTCATCCATTGTGCTTCTACACCATTGTATTTCCTAGGTTTTTTCCAAGCACCAAATTCTTCCGCCGGTTTAGAGAATTTAGCAACAAAATATACCGGATAAGCGTGTTCTGGGCTATTGTAACAAAAAGAGCCAACTGTACGCATCCCCTCAATCTCTGTATTAGAAACTACCTTTACCATAGCACCTTGCTCATTGGTTAAACCCAATCCTAGGTTTACAAGTATGTTAGATTCTCCTGCAGGAAAACTATATCTAGAAACACCTACTCTTGTTGTTGCAGTAAGCTCTGTTTTTATTTTATATTTTGATAAGTTAACCGAATAATAACCTGCACTAGAAACCTCATCTGTGTATGTGGTTCCATATTCCATATGGTTTGTTTTTAGATTTCCAGTTGTAGGCATTGTTAGTATTACACCTAAATCTGGACAACCAACACCACTTAAGTTAACGTGAGTAAAACCTGTTAAAAAGGTATTTTGTTTTACATATGGGTTAGACAACCAACCAGCATCTTTCTCTACAGCTACATTAAAAGGAGATACACTTGCCATACCTCTTGGTGCAATAGCTCCTGGATTTGTTGCTCCAAAATTAGAAGTGCCAATAAACGGATTTACATAATCTACAGGCTTTTGCGCATAAACAAATGCAACTGCAACTAAAAAAATACTTAAAACTTTAAATTTCATATTTATCTATTTATTCTACAACAATTTCATCTACAAACAACCAAGCTCCTCCTCCTGTTGGCGGACTACTTAAGTTAGTTGCTATTACTTTTATATACCTTGCTTTTGTTTTATCAAAATTTATTGTAAAATCTTTTAATTCTGATTTCCCATTAACTTTAAATGCTCTACTAATTTCTCCTACTTTGGTAAACTTTTTTCTATGTTTAGATGTAAACACTTCAACTTTTATTGGAAAATAAATACCAGACCCTTGATTTTCTAATGTACCTAAAATCATTTTAGAAAATTCGGTTTCTTTCTCTAAATCTATAACCACTTCCATATTATTACCTAACCAACCTTGCCATTGACCGTCGTGAAAATTTTTAGAACCTCGCAGCACATTTACCAGTCCTACTTCTTTTGCTCCTTGGTAACTTTTATGATATTCCTCTTTATAAACAACCTCCTTAGCAGTAGCTTTATGGTAATTTATTTCTTTTTCTAAAACCGGACCTACCTTTTTTCCGTTTTCAAACATTGCTACTTTTATCTTTGTTGAAGCTGTTAATGTTATAGGTTCTTTGTATTGTAATGAAGATTGATGAACAGCACTACCATCTATAGAATATCTAATATCAGAATTAGGAAATTCGTTTTTTAAAGCAATGGTTAAAATTCCTGTTTTTACATCAATTTTAGTATCTGTTGTAATTTGATAAGCACTTTTAGCATAATTAACACCCATTACATCGTAACGCTTAAACAACTCTTTTACACGTCCTGAAAAATTTGTCCAATCTTTATTTTCTTTTGAACTCCATACAGCTTCTGACATAGCTGCTAGTCTAGGAAAAATCATATACTCAGACTGTTCTTCTGTTGGCAAATACTCTGCCCATAAATTTGCTTGTCCGCCTAATACGTGTTTTTCTTGTTCTAAAGTCATTTCTTCTACTATAGGGTCAAAATTATACACCTTACTTAAAGGTGTGTACCCACCAAAAGCAAGAGGTTCTTTATCTTGATCTCCTTGGTAATGATCAAAATAACAATGCGTTCCTGGAGTCATTACAACATCATGACCTTCTGCAGAGGCCTCTAAACCTCCCTTTACACCTCGCCAGCTCATAACCGTAGCTCCTGGAGCTAAGCCACCTTCTAGAATTTCGTCCCAACCAATTAAAACTCGGTCATTAGAACTTATAAAACGCTCCATTCTCTTAATAAAATAGCTTTGTAACTCTTCTACATTTGCTAAACCTTCTGTTTGTAATCTAGCGGTACAATGCGGACACGTTTCCCAATTGGTTTTAGTAGCTTCATCTCCGCCAATGTGTATATATTTAGACGGAAACAAATCCATTACCTCTGTTAATACATCTTCTAAAAAAGTAAAGGTTTCTTCTTTGCCTGCACAATAAATATCTGTTATTGGCCACACACCACCAGACGGAACTACAATAGGTTTAGCCAAACAAGAAAATTCTGGATATGCAGCTATTGCACTACTAACATGGGCTGGCATTTCTATTTCTGGAACTACCGTAATGCCTCTTTCTGCTGCATAAGCAACAACTTCTTTTATTTGTTCTTGTGTATAAAAACCACCGTAAGTAGCTTTTGTTCCTAAAGGTGCATTTGGTCTAGCATTCCAAGGTTTATCTTCTTGGTTTACTCTAAAACCACCAACTCCTGTAAGTTTTGGGTACTTTTTTATTTCTATACGCCATCCTTGATCGTCTACCAAGTGCCAATGAAAAGTATTCATTTTTAGCATTGCCATACGGTCTAACGTTTTTTTAATATAATCTACTTCAAAGAAATGTCTAGATACATCTAACATTAATCCTCTCCATTTAAAACGAGGAGCATCTTTAATTTCTACATTAGGAACAACCCAATTTTCTTGCACTAACGCAGCACTTTCTATAGCTACAGGAAGTAATTGTTTAATAGTTTCTAAGCCGTAAACAAAACCAGCATAGGCATTTGCTTTTACAACAATTGCATTTGTTTTTATTGCCAAGTTATACTCCTCATCTTTTAAAGTTGTATCTACTACAAACTGAATATAATTGGTTGTTGGCACTATAGAAGCAACTTCTGTTTTTATGCCAGAGACTTTTTCTAACTTAATAGAAAAAGAGCGCAATAAGTTTTGCTGTTCTTTTGTTTCTGCAATTAATTTAGTGTCATTAGTAAACTTAAAGCTACCTGTATTTAGCTCAGTAAATATTGGCTTAGGAATTATATTTATATCTTTTTCTGTAAATATTTTTTCTTCTTTATTTTCACAACTAAAAGCAGCTACTAAAAATAAAAAGGCTAATATGTATTTAGAGTGCTTCATAAATTGTAGCAATTAATTTAGTTCTTTACTAAGTCTTTTTATCACTTTAAATTGTTCATCTGTAAGTGCATTACCATCAAAAATAGAAACTCCTTTTGCGCCATTATCTTTTGCTAATAGAATTGCTTTTTCTAAATCAGAAACCGACATATCTGGCACATAAATACCTGTATGCAATTCGGTTTTAGAGTTTTTTAAATCTTTTACCCCCTCTCCTGTTGCATAACCAATCCAATCTATTTCTTCATTATAAAAATTATGATAAATCATTGGTAATACTTTATCTACATTCCATTTATCCCAACGTTGACGTACCATATGATCTGCCATTTCTGGGTAAGGAAATACTGCTGCAGTTAATATTTTATTGTTATTATGGGCAATTTCATAAGCCTCGTCTACAATAGCTTTTACCTTATTTAATCTAAACTGTTTCCACTCCATATCTATGGCAGGGTTTTCTGAATCTCTAGGATTTTTATGATGTTCCTTTTCAAACTCAGCTACACATACATCACAGTAACAAAAATCGAACTCAGGTAACTCTATCTCTTGTTTTAAATTATATTTTGGCAATAAACCAATAGGTAAAAAGATATCTGAATAACGAATGTAATCTAAATGTACACTTGACACACCTTCTACTTTTGCTAAACCTTCTACCAAACTTAAAATATGTGCTTTAGATTCTTTTCTAGTAGGACACAACCATTTGTAATAACCAACATAAGGTGGCTCATCAAAACAAGATTTACCATCTCTACTTACAGCATACCATTCTGGATGTTGCTCTGCTACAGCATCTCCTGGTCTGTTTACTGTAAACATCCAAGCGTGTACATCTAAACCTTCTTTTTTTGCTATAGGTGTAATTCTGCTTAATAACTTAGGATCTGTACCTGTGTTTATTAAAACATCTGTAATACCATTGGCTTTATATTTTGCAAACTCTTCTTGGTAAGCAGCATCTTCTTTTTCTGCATTAGCAGATGTCCACGTCCAAAATGTAAAACTATCTGTAGTAGTATTAGCCACTGGAGCTACTATTTCTTTTGTTTTTTTCTCTTCACAAGAAAACAACAATATAACTGCTAAAAAACCCACTACTACCTGTAAAAATATCTTATTCTGCTTCATAACTACTAAATTTTCCGTTTTCTTTAATTACTAGTATTTTATTTGTAAATGGACTCTTTACCCATATATTAAATCCTGTTGTGTGTTTTTCTAATCTAGGTTCTATTAGTTTACCTAATACCTTTTTAGATTGTATTAAACTTTCATCCTTATGATATACAAAGCTTAAAAAAACATCATATAAATACCATTTAAGATGTTCGTCTTTTGGAATATTCCATTTTGGTTGCTTACCATTAACCTCATCAGAAAAATAAACATACCCCCATTTATTAGGCTTATGCATATTAATTACCCCTTGCGGAGACCAAACCCAATTGTATTCTGGTAATACTTTACCATTAGCATCTTTCTTTTTAGCATACTTACCATCTTCTATAGTATGCTGCCATTGTACTCGTGAAAAATTTATACGCCAAAAATCGTTTACAGGTATTGTTTTTAAATTAGATGGCTCTAACATAGCCGCCCAAGGAATAGCAATTTCAACTGTCCAGCTTTTATCTGTATCACTACTATTATTTAAAGTTCCGTTTATATGTACTGCAGATTTTAAGCCGTTTATATCCCAATTATTTATAGCTGCACCACCTTGGCTATAGGTTTTTGTTAGCAACAAATCCCAAACAGTATTTAATACATTTACCTCTAATTCCATATAATTATGAGTGGTGCCTTTAGGATCTATAAAAATCTCAAAATCGTTGTTATAAAAAATTACAGCATCTCTTTTTGTTATATCTCCCCAAATATGAGGCTCTTCTAATTTTGCGAAAAAATACAGGTATTTTGCATCCCAAAGCATTTTAACTCTTGTGGCATAATTTGCTTTTTTATCTCCTTCAATATCTATAAAAACATCTGACCACTCTGCATTTTGCCAAGATTTCTCTGTATCTAAACCATCTACAATTAAACTATCTAACACTTTAAAAGCTGTATATTTTTTTGGTGCTTCTTGGGCAGCTGCTGCAGCACAACCTAAGTACAATAGAAAAAGAAAGATTGCTATTTTTTGTTTGGTTTTAACAGAAGTATCTAAACTCATAATCTTATATTATTGGTAACTTTATTTTAACCTTATTATAATTTAGTTGTTAATTAAATTATTTTTTATACTTTTCACGAGTCCTATTCTGCATATAGTACAAAGCAGACATATCTAGTTTTTAGACTGTACAACAACTCTTTATAAATATTCTTTTTTTTATTTATACTGAAAATAATTTTAGACCAATAACGACAGGCAAATGCTAAACGATTAAATAGTAGAGACAAAAACAACGAAACCAAACCAATGAATATAAATAATAATGTAGACTCTTTTATAGATCAAAACTCCTCTAAAGGTTTTGATATTAACTACAAACACCACATTATTTTTTGGTGTATCTACTTTATATTTAACAGCTTACGATATAGTAATATTCATCAAGATTTTATGCTTTCTTTTCATATGAATCTTATTGGTTTTCCAATACATATGGCTATTGCATACTTTAATGTGTATTATTTAATGCCAAAGTTTGTTTTCAAAAAAAAATACTTTAGCTATACCATTTCCGTAATTGCTACTTTACTCGTAATGCTACTGGTAAAATACTATGCAACATATTATTTTATTGGTCCTAATGTTTGGCCAGAAGGTCCTGAAGAGTTAGAAGGTTTAACTTTAAACTACGCTACAACTATGATGGTTGGCGAGCTTTATGTTTCTTCTTTTGTTGCCGCTATAAAACTTACCATAGATTGGTTAAAAGAACATAGCAAACTACATGAATTAGAAAAAAGACAACTAAGTACAGAATTACGTTTTTTACGCTCTCAAGTATCACCTCATTTCTTTTTTAACACACTTAATAATGTCTATTCCTTAACCTTAGAAAAGTCTGACAGAGCTCCTGAAGTTATTTTAAAACTATCTGAATTAATGCGTTACTTATTATACGCAACCAAAAAGAACAAACAAGATCTTAAAAGTGAATTAGACTGTATACAAAACTACTTAGACTTAGAACGTTTACGTTTTGATGAGTCTTTAAACATAAACTTTAGTATTTCTGGAGATCTAGAAAACAAACGTATTTCACCTATGTTATTAATACCTGTCATAGAAAATTGCTTTAAACACGGTGCTAGTAAAAACATTGGAGATATGATTATAGATATAGATGTGCAAGTAAGTGAAGACTTTTTACACTTTAAAGTATCCAATACTATCCCTGTACATAGTCCAGAAAGTTTAATACCTATTAGAAGTGGTGGTATTGGACTAAGTAATTTAAAAAAGCGCCTGGAGTTAGGTTACAAGAAAGAAGACTACCACTTATCTATTTATGAAAAAGAGAAAATGTTTAATGTAATTCTAAAACTTAAAGTATGATTAAATTACGAACCATAATTGTAGATGATGAGCCGCTTGCTATTAATGTTTTAAAAAATTATGTTTCTCAAGTACAAGAATTAGAATTAATAGAAACCTTCTCTAATGCTGTTGCTGCAACCACTTTTGTTCAGAAAAACACAGTAGATATTATTTTTTTAGATATTAATATGCCCATTTTAGATGGTTTAGATTTTTTAAAAAATCTACAATCTGTTCCAATGGTTGTTATTACTACTGCTCACGAAGAATATGCATTAACAAGTTACGAGCTACAAGCTATAGACTACCTAGTTAAACCAATTCCGTTCCCTAGATTTTTACAATCTGTACAACGTATTATCAAACTAAAACAAAGCAGTACAACTCCTGTTAGCGCAAGTAATACTGCAGAAAACCCTAGTATTTTTATAAAAATTGATAAAAAGAAATTACAAAAAATATTTTTAGAAGATATTTTGGTAATTGAAAGTCTAAAAGATTACATCCGTATAAAAACAAAATCAGATAAATACATCATTCATAGAACCTTAAGTAGTTTTACAGACGAATTACCCAGCGATAAATTTATAAGAATACATAGATCTTACACAATATCTATTTGTAAAGTAGATACTATAGAAGGTAACAGCCTAGAAATTGGTGGTATACGTTATACTATTGGTCGTAGTTATATTAATGATGTAAAAGAAACCCTATTAGGAAACGCATAATATTAAAACTGCATTTTCTTACTTAAAAAAATAACAGAAGCTTAGTTTTTTAATCATATTAAGCTATTATCATTTGTTATTGGTCGATATTTATTGTGAATCACTTTTATAATAACAATATTTAGTACCTATATAAATGCTTATTTTTTAAGGTATGATAAAAAAGAACTGGTTTCTATTAGCTAAAAAATCTCTGCTAAAAATAGCATTCGCTATTTTATCTACCATTAGTATAATAAGCTGCAAAACAGATAACAAATATTCTGAAGTTGCAATTGCAGAAAATGGTGAAATTGCTGTTCCTGATAAAATTGATTTTACATTCCATGTAAAACCAATAATATCAGACAGATGTTTTATATGTCACGGACCAGATAAAAATGCTGTAGAAGGTAACTTTTCTATGGTATCTCCAGAAGAAGCTTATAAAGCTTTAGGTGAAAAAATGGATCATTTTGCAATAGTTCCTGGAAATGTAGAAAAAAGCGGAATGATAAACCGTATTTATTCTGAAGATCCTAGTGCTATTATGCCACCACCAGAATCTAACTTAATTCTTACAGATTATGAAAAAGCTATACTAAAAAAATGGGTAGAGCAAGGTGCAGAATATAAAGATCATTGGGCTTTTATACCACCTGTAGAACAAACTGTTCCAGAGAAAAAAGAAGATTGGGGCAACAATGAAATAGATAATTTTATTTATCAAAAACTAGAAGAGAACAACTTAAAGCCTTCTGAAAAAGCATCTAAAGAAAAATTAATTAGAAGAGTCTATTTCGATTTAACTGGCTTACCACCATCGCCAAAAGCAATACATCAATTTTTAAAAGACTCATCTTCTAATGCATATGAAAAAGTAATAGACAATTTACTTTCTTCTCAAGATTATGCAGAAAATATGGCAGCCGAATGGATGGATATTGCTCGCTATGCAGATACTCACGGTTACCAAGACGATTTTGAACGTACAATGTGGCCTTGGAGAGACTGGGTTATTCACGCCTTTAAAAACAATATACCGTATAACGAGTTTGTAACAGACCAACTAGCCGGAGATTTAATACCAAATGCATCTTTAGAACAAATTTTAGCTACGGGTTTTAATCGCAACCATAAGATTACTTATGAAGGCGGTGTAATTCCTGAAGAATATAGAGTTGAGTATGTAGAAGATCGTATACAAACCTTTGGCACAGCCTTTTTAGGATTAACCTTAGAGTGTGCACGTTGTCACGATCACAAGTACGATCCAATAAGTCAAAAAGCACACTTCTCTTTCTTTAGCTTTTTTAATAATATAGATGAAGACGGACTAGTTAATGGCGGTGCTGGTGTAATTCCTAAACCATACATAACTATTACAGAAAAAGAGAAAAGTGATGTTCTAAATTTTGTTCAATTAAACAAATCTGAAGCTAAAGAAATTCCTGTAATGGTAATGCAAGAAATGGATACTCCAAGACAAGCATATATACTTAATAGAGGAGCTTACGATCAGCACGGAGAAAAAGTATATCCAGATACACCTGCATCTATATTAAGTTATCCTGAAGAATTTGAAAAAAACCGATTAGGACTTGCTAAATGGTTGTTTCATGAAGACAACCCATTAACAGCTAGAGTTGCTGTAAATCGTTTTTGGCAACGTATGTTTGGCACAGGTATAGTGGCCAGTTCTTATGATTTTGGTAATCAAGGGGCATTGCCTTCTCATCCTGAATTATTAGACTATTTAGCTATTAAATTTAGAAAAAGTGGCTGGGACACTAAAGATATTCTTAAATCTATAGCAATGTCGCAAACCTACCAACAGAGTACAGTTATATCAAAAGAAAATTTAGAAAAAGACCCGCCTAACAAATGGCTTGCTCGTGCACCAAGGTTACGTTTATCTGCAGAAATGATAAGAGATCAAGCACTTTTTGTTAGTGGATTATTAAATACAGAGGTTGGTGGCCCAAGTGTAAAACCTTACCAACCAGATGGTATTTGGGAAGAAACAACTGGCGGCGGTGGCGGTAGTACATCTTCTTACATTTTAAGTGAAGGCAAGGATTTGTACAGAAAAAGTTTATATACATTCTGGAAAAGAACCGTACCACCACCTAGTATGATAACTTTTGATGCTGCATCTAGAGATTTATGTTCTGTAAAAAGACAAGAAACAAATACTCCGCTACAGGCACTGGTGCTTTTAAACGATCCGCAACTTATAGAAGCAGCAAGAGTATTAGCAAGTAATGCAATTACAACTAACGAAGAGTTAGCAAAACAAATAATCTACATTTTTGAATCTGCAACTTCTAGGTTACCAGACGAAACCGAAATTACAGAGCTTAGCAACCATTACAACGATATGCTTAACAGAATAAGTAGTAATGAAATTAAGGCAGACGAATACTTATCTATTGGTTCGTACAAGGTAGATACTACAATTTCATCAGATAAGCTAGCTGCATTGTCTTTAACAGCGCATACCATTTTAAATCTAGATGAAACTATAACAAAAGGATAGTTATGAGTGAGAAGAAAATTTTAGAAGAGCGGTCGTTAATTTTAAATCGTAGAGCTTTTTTAGGAAAAACGGCTTTAGGTCTTGGCGGTACTGCTCTAGCATCCTTAATGGGCTATAGCTATTTTAATAAGAGTCCAAACGGAGTACTTTCTCCTTCTAACACAATAGCAGGCTCTAAAGGTGCATTAAACACATTGCATCATCCTGCAAAAGTTAAAAGAGTTATTTACTTGTTTCAGAGTGGTGGCCCTTCTCAGTTAGAATTGTTTGACTATAAACCTCTTTTAAATTTACGTAGAGGTGAAGATTTACCAGAATCTATTAGAAACGGTCAACGCTTAACAGGAATGACCTCTGGTCAAGATAAATTTCCTTTGGTGGGTTCTCAGTTCGATTTTAAACAATACGGAAAAAATGGCACTTGGATTAGCGATTTGTTACCCTATACCGCAAAAATGGTAGATGACTTATGTATTGTAAAATCGATGCATACTGAAGCTATAAACCACGATCCTGCAGTTACTTTTTTTCAAACAGGATCTCAACAACCAGGCAGACCTAGTATAGGTTCTTGGTTAAGTTATGGTATTGGTAGTGAAAACGATAATTTACCTGCTTTTACTGTTCTATTATCAAGAGGAACAGGCAGACCACAAGGTCAGCCACTATATACAAGATTATGGGGTAACGGATTTTTAAATTCATTACACCAAGGTGTTCAATTTAGAGCAGCAAAAGACCCTGTTTTATATTTAAACGATCCTAAAGGAACTACAAAAGACACTAAACGTGCCGTTTTAGATAAATTAGCTTCTTTAAATGATAAGCAATACACAGAATTTGGAGATCCAGAAATACAAAGTAGAATTGCACAATATGAGATGGCATACAGAATGCAAACTTCTGTTCCAGATGTTATGAATATAGATAACGAACCAGATTATATTTATAAAATGTATGGTTCAGATGCTAAAATACCGGGCACCTTTGCTGCAAACTGCCTACTAGCCAGAAAATTAGCAGAAAAAGATGTTCGTTTTATACAACTTTACCATATGGGTTGGGACCAGCATGATAATTTACCAGGTGCAATTAAAAAACAAGCCAAAGACGTAGACCAGGCATCTGCAGCTCTTGTCGCAGATTTAAAACAACGTGGTTTATTAGAAGATACACTTATTGTTTGGGGTGGCGAGTTTGGAAGAACCAACTACTCTCAAGGTATATTAACAGAAGATAACTACGGAAGAGATCACCATCCAAGAAGTTTTACAATGTGGATGGCCGGCGGCGGTATTAAACCAGGAATTAGCTACGGAGAAACAGATGACTTTGGATATAACATTGTAAAGAATCCTGTACATGTACACGATTTTCAGGCAACAATGATGCATCTCCTGGGCATAGACCATAAAAAACTAACCTACAAATACCAAGGACGTAGATTTAGATTAACAGATGTAGAAGGCCATGTTATAAAAGATATTTTATCTTAACAAAAATCAACCAGCCATTTTAAACCATTTATGAACAGAAGAAACTTTATACAAAGTACTAGTTTAGCCAGCGCTGGACTACTTTTTTGTACTCCAGCACTACACGCTATGCATCCTTATAAAGATGCAATAATTGGTCACGGAAATTTTAAATACAAAATAGACCTAAATTGGGGAGCATTAAATGCTAATTTTTATCCCGTAGAAAATTGTCATGAAATGGTACAAGATTCTAAAGGCAGAATTATTCTACTAACAGACCATATTAAAAACAATGTTATTGTTTACGATAAAAATGGGAACTTAATTGAGGTTTGGGGTACCGAATTTCCTGGTGCACACGGACTAACTTTAAACGTAGAAAACGGAGAAGACTTCTTATACATTGCAGATAACAATAGGCATGAGGTAATTAAAACAACTATAGATGGTAAGGTTGTTCAAATTTTTAAGTTTCCTGAAACTGCTGGAAAGTATAAGAACAAAGAAGAATATATACCTACAGAAACCGCTGTTGCTGCTAACGGAGATGTTTACATTACAGACGGCTATGGAGCACAATACATTCTACATTACAATGAAAAAGGACATTTACTAAACGTTTTTGGCGGTAAAGGTAAAGAAGATCATTTATTTGGTAATGCACATGGTATTACTATAGATACACGAGAAAATGAACCTACACTACTTATTACAGACCGTATGGAAAATAAGTTTAAACGTTTTAATATGGAGGGCAAATATATAAGCACCATACATTTACCGGGAGCTTTTGTATGCAGACCTGTAATACACAAAGAAAATATTTATACTGCTACTATTTGGTCTGGAGAAGGAGCTATGGATACAGGTTTTATATCAATCTTAAATAAAGAAAATAAATTGGTTTCTGCCCCAGGAGGTACAGAGCCAATTTATAGCAAAGACGGCATTTTGCAACCTATGCAACAGGCTTTAAAAGTTTTTAAGAATCCGCATGACGTTTGTATAGATACAGATGAAAATCTTTATGTAGCGCAATGGAGCTCTGGAAAAACATATCCTATTAAACTAACTAGAGTATAATTTGCAACGAATTAATCTATGAAAAACATAGTATACATAATGGTTATAGCATTGTTTTTTTCTTGTACAGAAAGTAAAGAAACAAGTTTTGCCCAAACCAAAGACATCAAGGTAGTTTCCCCAAATTTTACCGTAGATTCTATATTTTTTAAAAACAATGCTACCATTAACTTTAGAACTGCAATAGGCAATACAGAGCTAAGGTATACTACAGATACAAGTAACATTACTAACAACTCTAAACTTATTACAACTCCTTTAAAGGTAAATAAGTCTTCATTTTTAAAAGTAAAGGCTTATCATCCAGATTTTAAAGAAAGTGAAACTATTAAACTTCAATTAAAAAAAGTAAAACATTCTATTTCTAATGCCACGGTAACAATTAATCCTATGCCTAGTGATAGCTACCCTGCCAATGGCCCTAGTAGTCTTACCGATTTAAAAAGTGGCACCATTCAATTTAAAAAAAACAATACGTGGCTAGGTTTTAATACTAAAGAAGTAACTATTAAGGTAGATTTAGCAAAAGAACTTACACTTTCTACTATTACACTACATACGCTTACAGCACAAGGAGATTGGATATTTGCTCCTGAAGAGATATCTATTTACAGCGACTCTAAGTTAATTGGTAATTACAATAGTAAAAATGCTAGTTCGCAAACAAAAGAAAGTACAATCATAGATTTTATAGAAGTTCCTGTTACAACTAACACTTATTCTTCTTTTGCTATTACAATTAAAAGTTTAGACAAAATTCCTGCTTGGCATCCAGGAGCCAACAGCATACCTTGGTTTTTTATTGACGAAATTATTGTAGAATAATGCAGATACACCTTTTAACAATTCAGATAGGAAATTTACACCCATTGTTTGTACACTTACCAATTGGGATACTAACCTTTGCTTTTATTTTAGAGATTTATTTAAAAATTAAAAAGTCCAAACAAACAGATATTGCTAAATTAGCTTTAGGTTTAACTGCAATTACAGCATTATTTTCTTTAGGTACAGGCTGGCTTTTAGGAGACAATGGTGGTTATGACGAGCTTGCTTTATCTAGACATAAGTGGATGGCAGTTGGGCTAACCGTTTGTAGTATTTTACTTTTTGTTTTAAGAACACTACCTCATAATTGGTGTAAAAAAGTATATGTTCCTTTATTTTTAGTTACACTTGCTTTGTTAGGTATTACAGGCCACCTAGGAGGGAATATGACTCACGGAGATGATTTTCTTTTTAAGGAACATACCTTAAGTGAAGTTGCCATAGTAGACATAAATAAGGCTAATGCATATAGAGACATTATACAGCCTATTCTAGACTCTAAATGCGTTAGTTGTCACAATGCAAATAAAGCCAAAGGAGAGCTGTTACTTACCTCTAAGGCATCTATTATAGCTGGCGGAGAAAACGGTAGCATTTTAGACTCTATTAACGGAGAAGCTGCCTCTCTATTAACAAGATTACATTTGCCTTTAGATGATAAATTACATATGCCACCTAAAGGAAAAGTACAACTTACCGCAGAAGAAATAAGTTTATTAAAATGGTGGATAAAAAATAACAATTGTTTTGATTGTACTGTGGAAGAAACAGATGCTAGTCCGCAAACAAAATCTATTTTAAAAACACTAGAAAAAGACACCACAGCATTAGGAATATTAACTGCAACAGCAGAAATTGTACCCTTAGAATGGATTTCTAAAATGAATGCAAATGGTTATAGTGTTATACCTTTAGCTGAAAAGAGTCCGTTACTAATTGTAACATTAGCCAGTAAAAAAAATATAACTTCTAAAGATTTTAAATACTTAAACGAATACGCAGAAAACATTGTTGAACTAAATTTAGCATACACCAATTTTAATGATGATTTAACTAGTGCTTTACCTAAATTCAAAAACCTTTTAAAATTACAATTACAAAAAACTAAAATTACTTCTGCTGCTTTAAAAGATATTGAAAAGTTAAGCTTATTAGAATCTTTAAATTTATATGGCACTGCTGTTAAGAGTGATGCATTTGAACACATTAAAAAGTTAAAGAATCTAAAAAAACTATACTTGTACCAAACAGCTATAACTAAAACAGAATTAGCTAGTTTAAAAAAGGAAAAACCAAACCTTATTACAAAGCATTTAGCAGATACACTTTTTAATAATGCTGTTCTAAACAACCCATACATAGTAGATGCATCAGACTTTTTTAATGATAAACTAGATTTACAATTAGAACACGTTTTTAAAAGTGCTACTATATTTTATACAACAGATGGTACAGAACCAGATACTACTGCAACAAAATACACCTCACCTATTCGTATTAAAGAATCTAAAACAGTTAAGTTTTTTGCTTACAAAAAAGATTGGGTCCAAAGTGATGTAGTAACTGCTAATATTAAAAAAAGTGGATTGCTTTTAGATTCTATTTGGTTACAAAAAAAACCTCATGAAAATTATATAGGAGATGGTGCAAACACCTTAAAAGACTTAAAAAGGGGAACTATAAATTTTCAAGATGGATCTTGGCTTGCTTATCAAGGAGAAAACCTAAATACAACTATTGTTTTTAATGAACCTAAAAAAATAAGCACTGTTTCTATTGGCTCATTAACAAAACCTACCAGCTGGATTTTTCATCCAATAGGCTATAAAGTTTGGGTCTCTAACAACAACAAAGACTTTAAGTTACTTAAATCTATAAAATTACCTATTCCAAAAAAGTATGTAGATGATGCAATTGCCTTCTACGATATTACTTTTGAAGAAACCGAGGCTAAGTTTGTAAAAATTGAAGTTAAAAACATAACAAAAAACCCAGTTTGGCATCCAAATCCTGGAGGTCAAAGCTGGGTTTTTGTAGATGAAATTCTTATTAATTAAACTATTTCTGCACTTAAGCCTGCTTGTAATAGCTTACTACATCTTGGTTCTAAATCTTTATAATCACCTGTTTTTACAGTGCATTTACCTTTGTAATGTACTAAAAAAGCACATTGTTCTGCCTGTAAAGGTGTATGGTCGCAAGCATCTACTAAAGTATCTATAACATGATCAAATGTATTTACATCATCATTAAATAATACTATTTCATTGTTGTTTGCTACCTCTTCTTCTACTAATAGTTCTTCTAAATATTTTTCCTGATTACTCATAACCCTCTAACATTTATACTATCTAAAATACATATTTTACTGCAACCCAATTATTTTTTTCTAGGTTTTTTTCAAACTTTAATCCTACTTCATTACATTTTTCAGTAATTACAGGAATGTCTTCTTTGTAAAATCCGCTTAAAAATAAAATACCATCTTTAGTTAAACATTTAGCATACGATGGTATATCTGCTAATAAAATATTACGATTTATATTCGCTATAATAATATTGTATTTCTGGTCTTTTAATAAGCTAACATCGCCCTCAAAAACATTTATTTGATTGCAATTGTTACGCTCCTTGTTTTCTACAGCATTTAAATAACACCAGTTATCTATATCTATTGCATCTACAGAACCTGCATTTTTCATTGCTGCTAAAATTGCCAAAACACCTGTTCCGCTACCCATATCTAAAACCGATTTTCCTTTAAAATCGTGCTCTAAAATATGTTGTAACATCATATGTGTAGTCTCATGATGCCCGGTACCAAAACTCATTTTTGGTTCAATAACAATATCAAACTCGGTATTTGGTTTTTCGTGAAAAGGGGCACGTACAGTACAGATATCCTCTACTACAATTTTCTCAAAGTTTTTTTCCCACTCAGAGTTCCAGTTTTGTTGTTCAATTTCTTTAAAGTCGTAACTAATATTAAAGTTCTCATTCGTTAATATTTGCACATCTTTTACACTATCTTCTTTCCAAAGATCTTTTAAAATATACGCTTGTACTCCTTCTTCATTTTCTACAAAACTATCAAACCCAATTTCGCCTAATTGCGCAATTAAAATGTCTGATGCTGGTTGCAATGGTGCAACTGTAAAATTGTATTCTATATAGATTAGATCTGCCATTGTGTACTTGTATCTGTAAACTTGTTTTTTTAGAAATACAAAGGTACTATTATATTGCTTCTATTATAGCAATAAAATCGTCTGCTTTTAATGCTGCGCCGCCAATAAGGCCACCATCTACATCTACTTTAGAGAAAATTTCTTTAGCGTTTGCAGGTTTTACACTACCACCGTATAGGATAGATACAGCTTCTGCTATTTCTGTTGTATACTCGTTAGCAATAGTTTTTCTAATAAAAGCGTGCATTTCTTGCGCTTGTTCTGGAGATGCAGTTTCACCTGTACCAATAGCCCAAACAGGCTCGTAAGCTAAAACAATTTTAGACCAAGCTTCTGGCTTTAGGTTAAAAAGTCCGTTTTTTAATTGAGATGCTACTAAGTTAAAATGATTGTCAGATTTACGATCTTCTAACTCTTCACCAAAACAGAAAACAACTCGTAAATTCTTTTCTAAAGCTGTAATTACTTTTTTAGCTAAAATCTCATCTGTTTCACCAAAATAAGCTCTACGTTCAGAGTGACCAATAATTACAGTATCTACACCTATATCTAACAACATATCTGCAGATATTTCTCCTGTGTAAGCACCATTTTCTGCAAAGTGCATGTTCTGTGCAATTACTTGTATTGTAGAAGAATTAACATCTTGTACTGCTGCTGCTAAATTAACAAATGTAGGTGCTACCATTACTTCTGCATCTGTGTCTGGTAATTTACCTGCTAGCTCTGCTAATAATGCATTAGTTTCTGTTAAAGTCTTGTTCATTTTCCAGTTACCTGCAACTATTTTTGATCTCATTTTATGTGTTTTTATGCGTTAAATATCAATCTAAGATATCAAAGATAACACATAATATTTGTATCACTTAATCATTTAGTATTAGTAACAAATAACTATCTAATCCTTAAAAAAAGAGCCTTAAGATGATAAATATTTAAAGATTTTTGCTTTTTATTGGAATCCAAACTTCTTCTTCTGATTTAGGGTTTGCTGCACCTAAGTACCTTTTATCTAAAAACTCAAAATGTGGTCTATTATCTAATTGATAATTAGAATTAGGCATCCATTCAGAAAAAATATATTGAAAAGTGTTTGAAAAGTCTTTAGCCATACCTCTGTGAATAAACACAGCATACAAACCTCCTTGAAGATGCAACACATCCATATTCTCTGGAATATCTTGTGGTTCTGGCACAGCTACAGCTGCCCATTTTTTAAATGTTGCAGCAGGATTAAAATTTGAAAAAGAATACGACTCTCCGTATTCTTGAACCGAATAATACTCACCTATTATATGGTTAGCTATTTCTTCTCTCCTACACATAAAGCTTTTCCAGTGAGCAACATTATCCATAGTAAGTACAGAAACCTCCTTTTTTATACCTACTAAAATTCTTGATTCTAGTTCTTTTATTTCTGGCGTTGTACTTACTAAATTTTTCATTCTTATGCTGTAATAATTTCTATAGTACTTTTGTGTGTTAAAATCTCTTTAATAAAACTATCGTTGGTTTCTGGGCTAATATAAAGCTCGTTATACTTACCATATTTTATAATTAACCCTTTGCTTGCTGTGGCAGGTTTAAGACCAACCCAAAGTGTTCTTCCTTTTATAATTTGGTGTATTTCTACTATAGGAACATTGCCTTTTATAGGTCCGCTCTTATAATTTAAAGTAGTAGAAGTTAGCTTGTAGCTTGTTCCAAAAAATATCCATAGTAAAAGACATAAAACCAAGCTTGTTATAATAATACTTATAACACCATCTGTAGTTGTCGTATTTTCTAAAAGGCATAAATAAAGTATAAAAAATAGCAGTGCAACAATAGCAATCATTACACTTTTAAATAAGCTATCTTTTCTACTTTTAAAAATCATTTTAAAACTTTAAATCGTCTACATCATTGTAGTGTACTTTTTGTTTAATTGTACCTTTTTCTAATACTAAAACAGCAGGGTTAGAACGTACAATTGTTTTTAAGGCAGTTTCATCTGTAAAATAAAAACTAAAATCTAGATTGTATTTAGCTACTATTTTACCAGACAACTCGTCGTTAGAAGCAGACATACCAATTACTTTGTACCCTTTAGCTTTTGCCTTATCTGTTACTGTCTTAATTGCCGTAAAAGCATCATAATCACTCTTAGCTAAATCATATGCAATTACCATTACCAACTTATCTTCTTGCAGTAAAGATTCTGCAAAATTTTCTCCTTCTTGTTCTATTGTAAAATCGTGTATGGGTGGCTCATAGCCTTTTTGTATTTCTGTGGTTTCTACACTAACATACTCACCGTCTACTGTTGGATAATCTCCTTGTGTAACGTATATTTTTTCTTCTCCGTTTACATTAAACTTCCATTCGTAATTAAAAATAGCTTGTGGAGCATTTTCTGGCATAGACATACCTTCTTCTATATTTGCACCTATTTTATATGGCCTAAAATCTACAACTGGTAAATGGTTTAATACGTGGTTTGCAAAAAGAACACAACCAAGTAAAGCCAATAAAACAATACCTCTTCTTATGTTATAGTTAGCAATAGAATTAACATATTTTATACCTACAGTTAAAACTATTATTAACACCAACAACGCAATGTCTTTATAGAAAGATTGCCAAGGGGTTAATTTTATGGCGTCTCCAAAACAACCACAATCTGTAACTTTATTAAAATAAGCTGAATAGAAGGTTAAGAATGTAAAAAAGACAATCATCCCTAACAAACTATACACCGTAAATTTTGGTCTATATCCTACCAAAAGCATAATACCAAGTAGTACTTCTAAAATTACAACTACAATAGAAATAGATAAGGCGTGTGGCTCTAGAAAAGGAATATTTAAAACACCTTGACTAAAATATTCTTCTAATTTAAACGAAAAACCAACTGGATCGTTAAGTTTTATAAGACCACTTATAATAAATAATATACCAACTACCCACCTACTTAAACCTACTATATATTTCATAAAATAATATAAAATTGAAAAAATACTACTTAAAAGTTAATCATTATAACTTTTAACTTTTGCTTTTATTTTTTACCCGTTTAAGTGAATTAATGCAAAAACCGAATAATTAATAATATCCTGGTAATTAGCATCTATACCTTCACTTACCAAAGTTTTACCTTTATTATCTTCTATCTGCTTTACACGCAGTAACTTTTGCAAAATAAGATCTGTTAAAGAACTAACACGCATTTCTCTCCAAGCCTCACCATAATCGTGATTCTTATTTTCCATTAGTGTTTTAGTAATAGTAATATGCTTATTATACAATTCTACTGCTGCAGTAACATCTAAATCTGGTTGTTCTACAATGCCTTTTTCAATTTGCACCAAAGCCATAATAGCATAGTTTATAATGCCTATAAATTCAGATTTTTCTCCCTCATCTACCTTTCTAACCTCATTTTCTTGTAATCCGCGTATGCGTTGTGCTTTAATGTAAATCTGGTCTGTTAAAGATGGTAAACGTAAAATGCGCCAAGCACTACCATAATCTTTCATTTTTTTCTGAAACAGCTCACGGCATTCTTTTATAACCGCATCATATTGTTCTGAAGTATTCTGCATTTATCTTATCTAATTTGTGTAAATTTCGCTTAAAATTTTGAACTATTCAAAAGTAAGGGTTTTATCTTAAATCATTTATTTTTTATCAGTTTTAGAAAATCAATTTAACAAACAGTATGACAATTAATTGCAACGGAAATTTAATAGACTTATCTACGCCCAAAGTAATGGGTATTTTAAATCTTACACCAGATTCTTTTTATGATGGTGGAAGCTATAAAGATGAAAAATCTATTTTATTACAGGTTGATAAAATGCTTAAAGACGGTGCTACTTTTATAGATGTTGGTGCATATAGCTCTAGGCCAAATGCAACCAATATCTCTGTTGAAGAAGAAATTAGTCGTATTGTACCTATTGTAAAACTATTAATCAAAGAGTTTCCTTCTATTTTACTTTCTATTGACACTTTTAGAAGTGCTGTTGCAAAAGCTTGTTTAGAAAATGGCGCTACACTAATTAACGACATTTCGGCTGGTAGTTTAGATGATGAGATGATGAGTGTTATTGCAGCATATAAAGTTCCTTATATACTTATGCATATGCGTGGCACACCTGCAACAATGCAACAACTAACAGAATACACAGATGTAACTTTAGATATTAAGCATTATTTTGCTGAAAAAATAGCTAAAGCAAGAGCCAAAGGAATTATAGACATAATTATAGATCCTGGTTTTGGTTTTGCAAAAACAACTGCGCAAAATTTTACCCTTTTACAAAATTTAGATCTATTTAAAAGCATAGATGTACCTATATTAGCAGGGTTAAGCAGAAAATCTATGATTTATAAAACACTAGACACTACTGCCGCAAATGCATTAAACGGCACAACAGCATTAAACACTATTGCACTGACCAAAGGAGCTGGCATTTTACGTGTGCACGACGTTAAAGAAGCTGTTGAATGTATTGCACTAACTAATGCTTTAAAGTTTAATGAATAGATGTAATTTCATTCTTCATTTTTTTATAATTTTACAAAAACCCGTTATACTTGGATTTTCTAAATTTTCTTGATTTTAAAATAACAGATGTTATAGACATTATTTTAGTGGCTGTATTACTGTACTACATTTATAAACTAGTACGTGGTTCTGTTGCTATTAATATTTTTATAGGTATTGTTATTGTATGGGCACTTTGGAAACTTACCGAATTGCTAGATATGAAAATGATAAGCAGTATGGTTGGTGGCTTTATGAACATTGGTTTAATTGCCCTTATTATTGTTTTTCAGCAAGAATTGCGTAAGTTTTTATTAATGATAGGCTCTACTAATTTTGCCAATAAGCGTAACTTTATAAAACACTTTAAGTTTTTAAAGCAAGAAGCTATGACATCTGATACAAATGTAGAAGCTATTGTAACTGCTTGTGATAAAATGGGCAAAACTAAAACAGGAGCTTTATTAGTTTTAGAACGTACCAACTCTTTAGATTTTGTAAAAAGTTCTGGAGATAAAATGAATATTGAGGTTACACAACCTATTTTAGAAAGTATTTTTTATAAAAACAGCCCTCTGCATGATGGTGCTGCTGTATTGGTAAACAATACCATTGTTGCCACTAGAGTTATTTTACCTGTCTCACAAGAACGTACAATACCTTTACGTTTTGGATTAAGACATAGAGCAGCCGTTGGTATTACAGAAAAAACAGATAGCTTAGCTCTTGTTGTTAGTGAAGAAACTGGCGCTATTTCTTACATAAAAAACGGAGAGTTTGTACTTTACAAAGATTTAGACGAACTTACGAGTCTTATTAAAGAGGACTTAATATCTTAAAATGAATTGTAAAAATTGTGCAAATAATCTACAAACAGATTATTCTTTTTGTCCAGATTGTGGTGCAAAAGTGATTAGAAATAGGCTTACTATTAAAAATTTACTTAGTGACATTACAGAACGTTACTTTAACCTAGATAACACTTTTTTACGTACTTTTTTACATTTATTTACAAAACCAGATGTTGTTATAAATGGTTATGTAAACGGTACCAGAAGAAAGTATTTGAACCCTATTAGTTATTTTGGTATTGCTTTAATGCTAGCTGGTTTCTTAATGTTTTTTATGCGTAAGGTTTTTGATTTTGAAATGGATCTTGATGCTTTTGACCAAGGAATGAATCCTGAGTTTACTAAAAAAATGATAGATGTAATATATGATTACTCTTCCTTATCTTTTATAAGTTATATTCCTGTTTTTTTAATTGTAGGCCTCATTACATTAAACAAAAGAAAACACATACTAGCAGAATATACAATTAGTGTAATTTATAGCTTAGCACAATGGAGTATTTTGTCTTTTTTTACAAGTATGTTTATAATTGCCTACTTCCCGGAATCATTCACAAACTACAGCCTTACTGCATTATTATTTATGATTTTATATTTTCTTTATGTTCAGCAAAAGTTAAATAAGTATTCTGCTTGGCAAATAATTTACAAATCAGTATTATTTACAGGTATATTTTTTACAATATTTATGGGGCTAATACTTTTTATTATGATAGTGGGTTTTGCAACTGGAAATTTAAACCCTGCAGATTTTGTTCCTGCAAAATAATTTAAGCTACGTCTTCTGCTAAAAATTGTGCTTGGTATAAGCTCTTGTAGTAACCACCTTTTTTAAGAAGTTCTTTGTGTGTACCGCTTTCTATTATAGCACCAGCATCCATAACAATAATCTTGTCTGCTTTTTTAATAGTTGCTAAACGGTGCGCTATAACTATAGATGTTCTGCCTTGTGTTATTTTTTCTGTCGCTTTCTGTATTAATTGCTCTGAGTATGTATCTACAGAAGATGTTGCCTCATCTAAAATTAAAATACTAGGTTTACTAACATATGCACGTAAAAAAGCTAGTAGTTGTCGTTGTCCGCTAGACAACATAGACCCACGTTCTTTTACATTGTATTGGTAACTATTAGGCAGACTAGTAATAAAATCGTGTACAGATATTTCTTGTGCTGCTTGGGTTATGGTTTCTAGGGTTATATCTTCATTCTTTAAAGAAATATTATTCTCAATAGTATCAGCAAATAAAAATACATCTTGTAAAACAATGGCTATTTTCTCTCTTAAAGATGCTAGTTTATAATCCTTAATATCTACGCCATCTACCAAAATTTGACCCGAATTTATTTCATAAAAACGATTTAATAAATTAATAATAGTGGACTTACCTGCACCAGTTGCACCAACAATAGCAACAGTTTCACCAGCTTTAACATCAAAAGAAATTCCGTGTAATACTTCTTCTCCTTCTACATATCCAAAATGAACATTTTTAAATGAGATATCTCCTTTTATAGAAGGTTTCTCAAAAGATCCTTCATTTGTAATTGTGTCTTCTCTGTCTAAAATTGCAAAAACTCTATTTGCAGCAACCATTCCCATTTGCAATACATTAAACTTATCTGCTATTTGGCGTAATGGCCTAAACAGCATTTGTGATAATTGTATAAACATAAAAATAGTACCTAACTCATCTACATTATTATTTAGCACAACGCGTAAACCACCATACCAAACAATTAATCCTATAGCTACAGAAGAAACAATTTCTGCTATTGGAAAAAAGATAGAATTATACCAAACCGTTTTTAACCAAGCATTTTGGTGCTTCTCATTAATTAATCTAAACTTTTCTTGCTCTATTTTTTCTCTATTAAATAACTGAACAATTTTCATCCCTGTGATACGCTCTTGTACAAATGTATTTAGATTAGATACCTGACCTCTTACATCTATAAAAGCACCTTTCATTGCTTTTTGAAAAACTTTTGTTGCATATAATATAATTGGCATTATAGCAAACACTATTAAAGCCAGTTTCCAACTATAAAAAAGCATAACACCAGCAACAACAACCATTTTAAGAAGGTCAGACACAATCATAAAAAAACCTTGGCTAAAGATTTCTCCTATACGTTGTATGTCTGTAACAGCACGTGTTACCAATAAACCCACAGATGAATTATCGTAATACTTCATCTTAAAACTAAGCATATGCTTAAAGAGTTTTATTCTAATATCTTTAATAACAGATTCTCCCAACCAATTAGCATAGTACACAAAAGAAAGCTGACTAACAACTTCAAAAATTAACACAACCATCATTAAAACAATAAGGTTTAACAATAAAGATTGGTCTTTATTTTCTAAAGCTGTATTAACAATTTCTCTTAATAATACTGGGCTTAAAATTGCAAATACAGATAATAATATTGCAGCTAAAATAACTCCGTAAAAGGTAATTCTATAAGGTTTAATAAACTGTAATAATCGTTTTAACAACGTATAGTCAAACGCTTTTCCTGTATCTTTTTCTGTCTTTTTAGCCATTCGTTTTTTTGATAATATTTTCTGGGTACAAAACCTGAGTTAAATATAATGCTTTGGCTGGTACAGATGTACCTGCCTCTGCTCTACTTTTACTAGAAATAACAGTATGCATATGTTCTACTGTTATTTTACCAGTACCTACATCTAATAATGTACCTACAATGGCTCTTACCATATTGCGTAAAAACCGATCTGCAGTTATAGTAAATACAAATTTATCTTCTTTTTGCTCCCATACTGCTTTTTTAACATTACAGTAAAAGGTTTTAACATCTGTTTTAGATTTAGAAAAACACTCAAAATCCTGTCTTCCTAAAAGTAAAGCTGCTGCTTGGTTCATCTTACCTATGTTTAGTTCTTGCTTTACATAGTAAGTTGATGGTATTGTAAAAGGGTTTTTGTGTTGTGTAACCCAATATTCATAGGTGCGTTCTGTTGCATTAAACCTTGCGTGTGCATCTTCAGGTACATTAATTATATTTTGTACAGCAATATCATCTGGCAAAAAAGAATTTAACCTACGCACTAAATCTTCTTCATTAGCTATAGTTGCTACATTAAAGTGTGCATACATCTGTTTGGCGTGCACACCTGCATCTGTTCTACCAGCTCCCATTAAAGAAATTTTTTCTCTTAAAAGCGTACTAAATGCTTTTTCTAGTTCTTCTTGTACAGTTATTGCGTTTGGTTGAATTTGCCAACCATGGTATGCTGCTCCAAAGTATGAAAATGCTACAAAATATCTCAAATTGAATACCTATTTTTGTAAACCACAAAGATACTTAATATAAGTAAGATTTTAGCAGGCAGTTCTGGGTATTACTTTATTTTTAGATTACATTACAACACTACTTTTTAAAACCGATTATTTAGAATGACAAAAATTTTATTACTGTCTGATACGCATAGCCATATAGACGATACAATTTTAAAATATATTAAGCAAGCTGATGAAGTCTGGCACGCAGGCGATATTGGCAGCTTAGACGTTACAGATAAAATAAAAGAATTAAAACCATTAAGAGCTGTATATGGCAATATTGATGATGACAAAGCTAGATTAGAGTTTCCGTTAGATAATAAATTTACTTGCGAAAAAGTCTCTGTTTGGATTACCCATATTGGCGGTTACCCAGATAAATACAATGTGCGTATACGTGAAGAAATAAAGAAAAATTCTCCTAAAATATTTATAAGCGGACACTCTCACATACTAAAAGTAATGTATGACAAAAAGCTTAACCTATTACATATGAATCCTGGTGCCTGTGGCAAGCACGGTTTTCATCAAGTACGTACAATGTTACGTTTTACAATAGATGGCAGTGATATAAAAGACCTAGAAGTTATAGAAATAGGTAAAAAATAATCAGCAAAAATGATATTTATCAACAAATAAAAAGGTAAATATGTTAAAATTACACTAATTTTATTAAAAAAATGCCCACTTTACTTTATAATGGTTTTCTTATATTTAACTTAGAACTATTGTAAAAAACCTTAAAACAGCCTAGTCAATAAATCCCAAAAATTTATGAGTAATAGCCCCAATGTTACTGTAGTAGATTTAGAAACATACAGATCTAATCCCGACTTATACACTAACAAACATTATTATAAAGTCTGCATTATACATCCAAAAAGCATATTGCATTACCCTAATAAATCTGTAACAATAGATAAAACAGCACTAGTATTTACAAACCCTTTATTAGTATATAACTGGGAACCTGTTTCTAAAAAACAGATTGGTTACTCTTGCTTATTTAATCCTACTTTTTTAGCAACTAACACAACAGAGTTAGAGAAAAACAACCCATTATTTAAGGTTGATGCAAATAATGTTATTTATTTAAATCCTGATCAAGAAAAACATATAACCAGTTTATATCTAAAAATTAAAGAAGAATTAAATAGTAGTTACAAAAATAAAGAAGCCGTAGTAAGCAACTATATTAGCCTAATACTGCACGAAGCTCTTAAAATAAATTCTGATTTTGGCACAAATTCTCCAAAATGCGCAGCAAGTAGAATTACCTCTTTATTTATAGAGCAATTAAACAGACAGTTTCCTATAAAAGATGCAAACAAGACAATTTCTCTAAAAACGCCTAATGATTTTTCTACGTTTTTATCTGTACATATAAATCATTTAAACGACTCCGTAAAAAGCATAACAGGGAAATCCACATCTACCCACATAAAAGAAAAAATTATTGTTGAAGCAGAAAATATGCTCTACAATACAGATTTAAATATATCCGAAATTGCATTTTGCCTTGGATTTAAATACCCAAATAACTTTAGCAAGTTTTTTAAAACAAATACAGGTAAATCTCCTTTAGAGTTTAGAACTGTTACCCTTTGATATGCATATATTATAGTTTGATTTAGATACCTTTTTACGGATATGATTAAATAAATTTACTTTACAAACCAAAGTAAACCTATTTATGATTAACAAAATTAAGCTTGAAGGAAAAAGTAAAGACGAAATACTTAATCTTTTTGGCCAACCAACAAAAGGAGGTATTACTGATGTATGGACTTATAAAATTTCATCTAAACTAGCAAATGAAAATATAGATTCTACAGTTGTTATCTATTTTGACCCAGAAAATGGAGAAGTTGTTTTATCTGAAACCGAAGAAATAGCATCTTAAAATTAAAAAACCCGGGAACAACCCCGGGTTTAACGCACTAATATAACTAAGATGTTAGGTTTAACGCAAACGATCAACAGATTTTACAAGATCTTCATCCTTTTTAATGAACCTATTGGCTAGCACTAAAAATACGATAGAAAATAGTGGAATCAACATCCCAATACCCTTCTCAGAAACAACAGTTCCTCCGGATAAGTTTAGCGATCTGGAAACGAAAAATCCTAGTATAAAAAGATTACATATCATATTCAACCTGTTTACTACAAATTGATTTTTTCTACTTTTAAACAATAAAATGGCAATAAAAGCCAATGCTGCGGAAACATAAAACGCGATTGAAATATACGTTTCATTTTTGGCAAAAACAACAGTTCCGTCGTCTAATGTCCATAAACTTGCAAAAAAAGGAAGTACAGCTGCTAGTATAGCAACTATTAATAAAAACACAGTTTGTACTCTCTGAATCATATTTCTTTTTTCTTCTGACAAAAATAGCGTCTTTTTAAGATTTATCAATGAAATATTAAAAATAATTTGTAATATTGTCATATAATATTAGTAATATCGCTTACCGACAGGGACTTTCAAGTCCAAATAAGTACCCAAATTACACACTTCATTATTACATATTTTTTCAAAAAAGTATAACTTATTCAACATTACATGTTTGAGATTTCCGATTTAAAAGCAAAAAAGCTTCCTGAGTTACAGGATATTGCAAAAGGTTTAAATGTTCCTAAGTTTAAAACATTAAAAAAACTAGATTTAGTATACCAAATTCTAGACGTTCAAGCAGCTAACCCTAAAGCGGTAGAAGAAGTTGTTATAAAGGAACCAAAACTAAAAGAACAAGCACCTACAGCTAAAGTTAAACCTTCTGACAAGCCTAAACCACGTCCTGTAAAAAGAGAACGCGTTTTAAGAGAAAAGCCAAAACCAAAGGCTAAAGAAGAAACCACCACTACCTCTTCTACCGAAGAAGTTCAAAAAAAACAACCTGTTGCTAAAAAAGCTCCTATTGCAAGTAAAGCTCCAGAGGCTAAATCTGAAAAAGTAGCTTCAGCACCAGAAAAAAAGCCTATACACAAGAATAACAACACACAACAAGGGCAAAAAAATAATCAGCATAAAAATCAGCCTAAAAAACCACAACATCAAAAAACTCCAAGAGACAAAAGTAATTTTGACAAGGATTTAAAAAATAGATACAGAGAGCCTGAATTTGAGTTCGACAGTATTATTGCTAGTGAAGGTGTTTTAGACATTATGCAAGACGGTTATGGTTTCTTAAGATCGTCAGATTACAATTACCTTTCTTCTCCTGATGATATATATGTATCTCAGTCTCAAATTAGATTATTTGGATTAAAAACTGGCGATACAGTATTAGGAAATATTCGTCCACCAAAAGAAGGTGAAAAATATTTTCCTCTTATTAAAGTAAATAAAATTAATGGTATAGATCCACAAGTAGTACGTGATCGTGTTTCTTTTGAGCATTTAACACCATTATTTCCTCAAGAAAAATTCAATTTATCAGGTAGACAGGGTACTATATCAACAAGAATAATAGATTTATTCTCACCTATAGGAAAAGGACAGCGTGGTATGATTGTTTCTCAGCCTAAGTCTGGTAAAACTATGCTACTTAAAGATATTGCAAACGGCATAGCAGCAAACCATCCAGAAGTTTATCAAATTATATTATTAATTGATGAACGACCTGAAGAAGTTACAGACATGCAACGTAATGTTCGTGGAGAAGTTGTTGCTTCTACTTTTGACAAAGAACCAACAGAACACGTAAGAGTTGCAAATATCGTTTTAGAAAAAGCAAAAAGATTGGTGGAATGTGGCCATGATGTAGTTATCTTATTAGATTCTATTACACGTTTAGCACGTGCATACAACACTGTACAACCTCCTTCTGGAAAAGTGTTAAGTGGTGGTGTAGATGCCAATGCACTACACAAACCAAAACGTTTCTTTGGAGCTGCCCGTAACATAGAAGGCGGTGGTTCTTTATCTATTATTGCAACTGCATTAACAGAGACAGGCTCTAAAATGGATGAAGTAATCTTTGAGGAATTTAAAGGTACAGGTAACATGGAACTACAACTAGATCGTAAAATTGCTAACCGTAGAATATTCCCTGCTATTGACCTTACTTCTTCTAGTACACGTAGAGATGATCTTTTATTAGATGAGTCTACTATACAACGTATGTGGATTATGCGTAAATACCTTGCCGATATGAACCCTGTAGAGGCTATGGAGTTTATAGAACAACGTATTAAACAAACTAAAAACAATGAAGAGTTTTTACTAACAATGAACCAGTAATACAAACTTCTTGTACATATAAAAAAAATCCTGCTAATTAATTTTTAGCAGGATTTTTTATTTCCTGATTTTCAAATTAGTACAAAAAAGTGACTATATTTATGCGACCGTAAAATCCTATTAATATGACAACCTCCAAAAAAAAAATACTTCACTTTATTTTTCCTCTAGCACTTTTAGCAATTATCAGTAGCTGTAATGAACAAAAAAAAGAGCATGAAGAACAACCAGAACCAGTAACTGAAGTAAAACCACCGGCTCAAATAATTAGCACAAAAAAGGCGCAAGTACTTTTTGACACTTATTCCGAAAGAAGAGCTCCGCTAATACAAGAATATGAAGACAAACTAGATCCTAGTACAACTTTTGATGTTGCCAGATATGGTTATTACGACCTTGAAACTTTAAAAAACTACATCACTTTTATAGAGCAAGAAGCCAAAAAAGCAAATGTAAAAATTAGCAACTTACGTTTTTACCTGGCTAATTACCCAGATAGCAAAGAATACAAGCACCCTAAACAAAATACATTTTTTATAGCACCTACAACTACTGTAGACGGTAAAGACTACGCGTTTTCCGTAGTTACAGATGGCAAAACATACAAACCAAAGCTTTTAAAAGATAACTTTATTATAAAACCATTTAAGAAAACCACAACAGAAGAGGCTTCATTTTTTCCTAAAATTTCATTTTTTAATGACGATAATGAACAGAGTTTAATTCTGAACGAAACTCATATGGTCCCTCCTCCTTATCAAGAATAAAAACAATAAAACAACCTCAAAACTATTCTTTTTGAAGTTGTTTTATTTTTAAACCAAACTTATGCCAACATGGATTTCATTTATCATATTTTCCTCATATAGCATCACCCTAATTCTAGCACTTTGGCGATACCCTAAATATTATGACACAGAGTTAAAATATTATCCTGCATTAATTGCATATACCCTATTTACAGAGATTTTAGGCGCATTTTTCATGAAGTATCCAGATGCTTTTACCCTACCTATATCCAATTTTTACAACAACTACAACATCGTTATCTATAACATTTACAATATTGTGTTTTTCTTATACTTTTTTAATTTATACAAAAAATTTACATTAAACAAAACTCACAAAAAACTTATAAAGGCAGGAATAGTACTTTTTATTTCTTTAAGCATCATAAATATTTTTACACAAAATATACTTAAAGAAGGCCAAATTCTAACCTACATAACGGGAGGTATAATTCTAGTTATCATAATCTTAAATTATTTAAATCAAATAGACTGGCATCAAAACAAAAAAGAACCCATTAAAAATTTTATGTTTTGGTTAAGCTGGGGGTTACTTATTTTTTACTCCGGATATATGCCCATAAAATTATCTTATCATTTCAGAATAATACACAACCAAGAGAGCTATCTATTAATTAGAACATTACACTTATCTTTAGCTCCAATAATGTATCTCTGCTTTATTATCGGCTTTCTAAAAATGAGACGAAAATTAGTTAAAGGCTAAATTTATAAATGTAATATTGATCAATTACCGTATTCATTTTTTTACAGCGGAAGATTTGCAGTAACACTATACAGATATAGCAAATACTACAATACATAATTAAAGCATTACCCCATTTTAAATGCATTCAGCTTATCAATAGAAGATCTAGGTTGGCTTATAAAATACTATCCAGGCTTTTAACCTAACCATTACCATCATCTAACAATACTACAATATCTTTATTTACTACATATATAATATTGTGTTTTTTCTATACAAGCTCTACATTAAAAATAAAAGCAATATAAAAATAGGCATAACACCATTTTGCGCAGTCAGTATTTTAAATGTTTTTTTTTAATATTAGATAGTCAAACAATAACCTTGACCACTAGAAGTACAATACTTACACTAACCACACTTAGTTATTTAAAACAAATAAATTGGTAGCAAAACAAAAGAGCCTATTAAGAATATCTTGTTTTAGCTAAGCTGAGGATTGTTTATTTTTCTTATACAGGCTACTTACTAACAAAACCAACCTATTAGTTTTAGATCGATAAAAGATAAAGAGAGTTGTGAAATAATTAGAAACCTATACTATATCTCAAAAAGCATTAATGTACACTTGTTTTATTTATCGTTTTATTAAAATGAAGAAAAAATAAAAAAGAATAAAACACAAAAAGCGCTCTATAAAAGAGCGCTTTTTAATATGATTACTAAAAACTACAACTTATAAAGCTGCTATTTGCTTAGTTAATTTACTTTTAAGGTTAGAAGCCTTGTTAGCGTGTATAATGTTACGTTTAGCTAACCTATCTAACATACTAATAACTGTAGGCAACATAGTTTCGGCAGATTTTTTATCTTCCTCAGCACGTAATTTTCTCAATGCATTACGCATTGTTTTGTGCTGGTACTTGTTACGTACACGTGCTGCTTCGTTTCTTCTAATTCTTTTTAATGCTGACTTGTGATTTGCCATTTTATTTTTGTTATTATGTTTTTAACGGGCTTTCACCCAAAAATTGTAGTCCGTAGGGGAATCGAACCCCTGTTACCAGGATGAAAACCTGGCGTCCTAACCCCTAGACGAACGGACCATTATTACTATCTGCATAGTGGCTTGCAAAATAAAGAAAACTTTATGTAACTACCAAAACTATACTTGCTTAAAAAACTTGTAGTCCGTAGGGGAATCGAACCCCTGTTACCAGGATGAAAACCTGGCGTCCTAACCCCTAGACGAACGGACCATTAACTTTTTGCGTATTGCGGATGCAAAAATACAACTATTTTTAATTATTGCAATACCTAAGTCAATTTTTTTTGAAAATTAATACGCTTTAGCAAACAACACCCTATATTTAGAGGGCTTACCCGTTACCATACAGCTTCCATTTTCTTCTTTTGCATCTATAGGAATACACCTAATAGTTGCTTTTGTATCGTTTTTAATCTTTTCCTCTGTCTCTTCTGTACCATCCCAATGAGCAGATATAAATCCGCCTTTGTTTTCTAAAACATCTTTAAACTCTTCATAAGAGTTTACTTCTGTCATATGAGACGCTCTGTGCTCTATTGCTTTGTTATAAATATTTTTCTGAATATCTTCTAATAAAAATTCAATTTTAGCAACAACATCATCTGCATTAACAATTTGCTTCTCTAGAGTATCTCTACGCGCAACTTCGTAAGTACCATTTTCTAGGTCTCTTTTTCCTATTGCAATACGTACAGGAACACCTTTTAGCTCGTACTCGTTAAACTTAAATCCTGGTTTATGTGTATCTCTATTATCATACTTAACAGAAATTCCTTTAGCTCTTAACTCCTTTACTAATGGATTTACTCTTTCAGAAATAGCATCTAATTGCTCATCTCCTTTATAGATAGGCACAATAACAACTTGTATTGGTGCTAATTTAGGAGGCAGTACTAAACCGTTATCATCACTATGTGTCATTACCAAAGCTCCCATTAAACGAGTAGACACACCCCAAGAAGTTGCCCATACGTGCTCTTGCTTACCTTCTTTAGTAGCAAACTTTACATCAAAAGCTTTTGCAAAATTTTGACCTAAAAAGTGAGATGTACCCGCCTGTAAAGCTTTACCATCTTGCATTAATGCCTCTATACAATAAGTTTCTACTGCACCTGCAAAACGTTCACTAGCTGTTTTAACACCTTTAATTACAGGCATAGCCATAAACGTTTCTGTAAATTCAGCATAAACATTCATCATTAGCTCCGCTTCAGTTATTGCCTCTTGCTCTGTTGCATGTGCTGTATGGCCTTCTTGCCATAAAAATTCTGCTGTACGTAAAAATAAACGTGTACGCATTTCCCAACGTACTACATTAGCCCATTGGTTAATTAATAATGGTAAATCTCTGTAAGATTGTATCCAACCTTTGTATGTATTCCAAATAATAGCCTCACTAGTAGGTCGCACAACTAGCTCTTCCTCTAATTTAGCATTAGGATCTACTCTTAATTTACCAGGTTTATCTGGATCGTTTTGAAGTCTATAGTGTGTAACTACTGCGCACTCTTTTGCAAAGCCTTCTGCATTTTTCTCTTCAGCTTCAAACAAGCTTTTAGGTACAAATAATGGAAAATAGGCATTCTCATGTCCTGTTTCCTTAAACATCCTATCTAACTCGGCTTGCATCTTCTCCCATATTGCATAACCGTATGGTTTAATAACCATACAACCACGCACTGCTGAATTTTCTGCAAGATCTGCTTTTACAACCAACTCATTATACCATTTGGAATAATCTTCGTCTCTTTTAGTTAACTTCTTGCTCATTATTAGTAGTTTGGCACAAATATTGTGTTTTTATCAATTAAAAAGTATTAGTTCGACAAAACTAACTATTTTTACATTGTACAACAATTAAATTTAATATGATGATACATTCCCAATCCATCCAGAAAATTAAAAAAGTTGCTTTTAGTCTACTAGTAGGCTCATTAATTGTTTCTTGTGGTTCTTACCAAGAGGCTTCTTATTACGATAATGACGGTATTTATTCTACTGGCACTAGACAACAAGTCACAGAAGCTGAAGCTGCACCTAACAACCAAGCTAACGAGTACCAAGATTACTTTAGCCAACAGGCAAATGAGTATGGTGCTATTTTAGATGGTGAGGTTTTTACAGATGTAGACGAATATTATAGTGATGCAGATGTACAAGATGACAATATAGCAAATAATTACAACGGAAATCCAGGATGGGGAGATAACCCAACACAAATAAGCATTAACATACACGACAACGGTTGGAATAATTACGGTGGTTTTTATGATCCATGGGGATATGGGTACGGAAACTTCGGGTATTACAATTCATGGAGAAGTCCTTGGGGATGGAACAACTGGGGATATAGAGGATACAACAACTTTGGTTGGGGTGGATTTGGTTACAGCTACGGATGGGGCAACCACTACTACAATAGAAGATTTTACAACCCTTACTACGGGGGTAGATATTATAATAACTACGGTAGAAACTCTTATACCTATAACAATAGCAGAAGAGGTCGTTATGACAACGTTATTTACGCAAACAACAGAAACACATATGCACGTTCTAGTAGATCTAACTTAAACACAAGTACATCTAGATCTAATGTAAGTTACAGATCTGGGAAGTCTGCAACATCATCAAGAAGCAACACAAGCTACAGAAATTCTGGAACATACAGTAACCGATCTAATGTTAGCGCAGATGGCATAGACCGTAATAGATCTTACAGAACTAGCCGAAGCACAAGAACACAACCTAGATATAGCTCATCTAGAAGTAACACATATAACAGAGGAACATCTACTTCTGCTAACAGAGGCTCAACATACAGTCGCAGCAACTCTAGCAGCACTAGACCAACATACAGAACATCTTCTAGCTCATCTAGATCTAATTCTACGTACTCTAAACCATCATCATCTAGAAGCACTGGAACTAGCACAAGAAGCTCTGGAACAACAACTACAAGAAGTAGTAGTTCTTCTTCTAGATCATCATCTGCAGGTAGATCTTCTTCATCTAGTAGTAGGTCATCTTCTAGCGGAAGGTCATCTTCTAGTAGTAGATCTTCAGGCGGTAGATCATCTGGCGGTAGAGGGTAAACTATAAAATTTAATAAAGAAATAACTAAAAACTCAAAGGATGAAAAATTACATCGTCTTAGCGTTTGGGCTGGTATGCTCTATGGCTACTGCTCAAAATATAAATGACGCATTACTATATAGTCAGCAAAACACACAGGGAACAGCGCGTTATCAAGGAATGAGTGGTGCTTTTGGAGCTTTAGGAGGAGATTTATCTGCCCTAAATATTAACCCTGCTGGTGCTGCAGTTTTTAACAATCACTTGTTCTCTGCAACCCTATCTAACTACAATAAAAAAAATAGTTCTAATTATTTTGGAACCAATAGAGAGTCTAAGGAAAATTACTTAGAAATTAATCAAGTTGGTGGAGTTATGGTTTTTAAAGCCAACAACTCTAACTGGAAAAAAATTGCTATTGCTGCCAATTACGATTTAGTTCAGAATTTTGATAATAATTTTACTATTTCTGGAAATAGCAATCAAGGTATAGACCAGTACTTTTTAAGCTATGCAGACGAAACTCCTTATGGACCTTTAAAAGTAAGAAGTGGCGAATACCTAGAAGAAGCTTATTTAGACATTGGTAACTCTTTAGGATTTAGAGATCAGCAAGCATTTTTAGGTATTGAAGGAGGCATTATAAGCCCCGTAAGTACTAATGACAATAATAATTCTTATGTTAAAAACGCAGATTACACTACAGTAGACCAAAATTATTTTGAAAACACAACTGGTTATAACAGTAAATTTATTTTAGATTTTGCAACACAATACCAAGACAATTTATACTTAGGAGCATCTTTAAATTTTCACAGTATAAATTACGACAAATACACTGAGTTTACAGAAACAGGCTATGCTTCTGGATCTCCTATTTCTAGAACTACTTTTGATAATTATTTACACACAGAGGGTAACGGTTTTTCTTTTGCTTTAGGAGCAATTGCTAAAGTAAACGAATTTGTAAGAATTGGAGCAAGTTACGAATCTCCTACTTGGTACAGGTTAACTGATGATACTGCACAACGTATTTCTTCAGACTTAGCTAACCCCGACATTAATTTTATCAACTTTAATATTGTAAATCTATATGAAGAATACAAAATTAAAACTCCAGCTAAAGCTACAGGTAGTTTAGCTGTAATTTTTGGAAAATCTGGATTATTGAGTTTAGATTACGGTTACCAAGATATGAGTAATGCAGAAATAAGACCAACAAATGATCCTGGCTTCGCAAGTGCTAATGAAGATATTTCTAATGAGTTAGGAGCTGTATCCACACTAAGATTTGGTGGTGAGTACAGAATTGATGACGTAAGCCTTAGAGCTGGTTACAGATACGAACAAAGTCCTTACCTAGACGAAGAAACTATTGGAGATTTAAATGGTTTTTCTTTAGGGTTTGGATATTCTTTTGGTCCTAACAGAATAGATTTAGCATATAACAGAGTAGAACAAGATGTTAACAAACAATTATTTAATACTGGTTTAAATACACCTGCATTTGTAAATAACGTAAACACTAATATTACTGTAGGCTATACAGTAAACTTCTAAGTCATATTTTTTCAACAATAAACAAAAAAGCTATCCTGTTGGATAGCTTTTTTTGTTTAATATATCTTTTTTTTGATTTTCTATTCACTCTTTTTACTTCATCTATCTCTTTAAAGTAAAATGATTCTGCAATGTCTTAGCTACAATAACACCACCCTCTGTTTCCGCATATTCCATACGAAACCAATAATCAGATTCTGGCATATCCTTACCATTAAAAGTACCGTTCCAGGTTACGCCGGCAGCCAACTGCTTCAATAACTTTCCATACCTATCATAAATATATACTCTTGCATCTACTAATTCTTCAATTCCAAGAACATTCCAACCATCATGAAAACCATCTCCATTAGGTGTAAAAAACTTTGGATATCCTATTACTAAAAAAGGAATCTCTTCTGTAATACCGCAACCATTTTTATCATTTACAATTAATGTATTTTGTCCTGGTGGCACATCATGAAAAAGTGTTTCATCTTGAAATTCTCCCCCGTTAATTGCATACTCATAATCGCTATTACCATTAACAAGAACTTCTATCTTATTTCTATCTACCAGATAATCTACAACTGTAATTTCTATATCTGATACAATTGGTGCTGCGTGAAAATATATTAAAATATCATCTACAACAGTAGTTGGAGTTCCTGATATTGTTGTAATTTCTACAAAGTATCTTCCTGTGTTTGGACTAGTAACCGTATATTCTGTACCTGTTGCTAAGTTTGCATTATCAATTACTCCATCATCTTCATAATCTACAGACCAAACTACACTAGCAACATCTGGACCAACTGGAGAACGAAAAGCACTTAAAACTACATCTGGATCACCTTCGCAACCAACAATATCTAACCCCAAAAACTCATCTCTAAAAGTACAATCTAAAGCATCTACATCACCTGTAAAAGTTAAAGTAAAAGGCTCTGGATCACCATCAAAATTTGTATTGTAATTATTTATAAGAATATAGTAAATTTCACCTGCCGCAATATCTAATAACTCGTCGTACGTATTTTTACTTCCTTTAACAAATTCAAAACCATCTTGCCCAGATTCAGGATTTGTACCTAAACCAGTAAAAGATGTATTATTAGCCTCATAGTTACATCGCAAAGGTTGCGCCGTACCATTACTTATACTTGCACAATCTGTATCTGGTCCATAAATAGCAAAATCCCACTCGGCCGTATCCGTAGTGGCCTCAATATCAAAACCAATACTACCATCTTCTAATGCCCTAAAAGCATACCAAGAGGTGTTATTTTCTATATTTGCAGAACTATTACTGCCCTTTTCTAAACAACCAGTTTGACGTATATCATCAGGGTCAAAATCGTCTATATCTCCACGGCCATCTGCTATACCAGAGATAGGAGCATCACCACAAACGGGTATTGCCGATCTACAATCTGGAGTAAACTGCGCGTTGCTAATTAGAGTAAAAAAAAGAAATCCTACTACTATTTTATATTGTAATCGCATAAATTTTATTACTGTATGGAATGTTACATAACCATATTATAAGCGTCAAGTAATAAAATTTATTGCATTACATCGAATATTTTTTTTTATAATCGACGAAATACCCTTTTGACTTCTAGTTAAAAATTTATCGTTTTAAGGTAAAGTGACTCCTTATATGTTTTGCATACACTTTATCTCCTGTAGTATTTATGTAGCTTAACTTAAACCAATAGTCTGACTCTGGAAGCAATTTACCTCCGTAAGCACCGTTCCAACCTTGATTACCGCTCAGTTGCTTTAATAACTTCCCATATCTATCAAAAATATGTACAACTGGTTCTTGTAAAGAAGACATTCCTTTTATTTGCCAAGTATCATTTATTCCGTCTCCATTTGGAGTAAAATAATTATCAAAACCAACCACAACAATATCTTCTGTCACAAAACCACAACCATTTTTATCTATAATAGAAACGGTATGCGCACCAGCAGAAACGTCTGCAAAAACATTACTATCCTGCACAGGCATACCATCAATTTGGTATTCAAAATTACCAATAATATCAGTCTCAACCGTTACCTTATTATTTGCATTAAAATCTTCTATAACAACATTAGATATTGTTGGCGTCTGCCAAACTACAACAGAAATTTCCACCGTATTTACACAAGTTAAACCTGCATTAGTAAACATAATATCTAAGACATATGTACCCGCAGAAAACACTTCTATAGCTGGAGTGGTTTCTCCACTACTCCAACTGTAACTATAATTTACATTTGGACTTGTTTCTCCTATTGTTTCAGACGTAGTTCCTTCACACAAAAACACTTCTGTTTCTGCAGTTGTTGTTGGCGTTTCAATTACAGTAAATTCAAATTCCTCAGAAACATCAAAGCATTTTGGATTTTTTGCTGATGTGGTTCTTACATATACAGTATGTACTCCAGAAGGAGGACTGTATTGCATTGGCAAACTAGCTGTATTATTAACTGCATCTATTGGGGTTGCGTGGTAGCTAATAATAAAATCGTCTGGAGATTGCGCACCCAAAGCTTCACTATTTTTAGATTCTAAGTTAAAAGGAAGAGTTTCTTCACATAAAGCAACATCGGTAACAACACTAGTTGTTGGCGCAGCTGAAAAAGCAACTTGTACATCACTAATTAAAACATCTGCTGTAATAGAAATAACCTCTGCTCTATACATAGCACCTGTGGTAACATCTATAGTTGCATTTGTTTCTCCTAAAATTTCTGTATATCCCAAGCCAATATCTCTATACCAAGTGTATGATGCTGTGTTTGGCGTAGTTGCATCTAACCGAACTATATCACCATCACAAGCAGCAATTGGCGGACCTAATAAATTACTTATTATAGAACAATCTAATGCCGTATTTGGATAATCTATAAATATTTGTCCAGAAAACTGAATTGAAAAACCTGAATTTAAATTACTAAAATTATTTATTAGCAAGTAATACTCTTCGCCTGCCTCTACATCTAACCAATCTTCATACTGTACATTTGTTGCTCCAGTTGGGTCTTCTCCTATTCCTGTAAACGAATTACTATCTCCGTTATCAAAAAAATTACAACGGACAGGATCACCTAAACTACTACAATCCGTAGCTCTATAAAGTGCAAAATCCCAATCTTCATTAACATCAAAACTAATATTAAATCCTAATTGCCCCGCTTCACCCGTTTTAAACCTATACCAAGCAGAATTAGATTCTATTGCTCCAGACAAGGTTTTTTCTAGACAACCAGTTTCATCTGCTCCTCCAAAATCATCTACTCCATAACCATCTGTACCACCATTAGTTGGCGTATTATTACAAATAGGTATAGCAGTGCTACAATCTGCAGATACTTGCGCACTAGCAGACAGCAACCCTAACGTATATAAAAAAAACGCTATTGCGTAAAACCTTTTCATAGATAGATAAAAGCTTGAGGTATGTAAAACTAAACCTTAACAAACTTTAGCACTAATTAATGTTGTCAAACACCTAAACAATGATATTAAATGCCATATTATGTATATCTTTGCTTTTCTAAAAAATTTAGGCTGATGAAAATAGGAAGCACTATAGAAGGGTTTGATGAAGATATGGATAATGACCATTTATCTGCAGCTGAAAACACCCCTTTAAGAGAAGACGCTTTTGATCTTAATGATGACCAAAAGATAGAAAAAATACAGGCCAGCGTTAGAGATATATTAACGACCCTTGGGATGGATTTAACAGACGACAGCTTAAATGACACTCCTAAGCGTGTTGCTAAAATGTTTGTAAAAGACATTTTTGGCGGTTTAAACCCAGAAAGAAAACCAAAATCTTCTTCGTTTGACAATAAGTACAAATACGGAGAAATGTTGGTAGAAAAGAACATTACACTTTACTCTACTTGCGAACACCATTTACTACCTATAGTTGGTATTGCACACGTTGCTTACATATCTAAAGGTACTGTTGTGGGTTTATCTAAAATGAACCGTATTGTAGATTACTACGCAAAAAGACCACAAGTACAAGAAAGACTTAACATACAAATTGTTAGAGAATTACAAGAGGTATTAGGAACAGAAGATGTTGCTTGCGTTATAGATGCAAAACACCTTTGCGTAAACTCTAGAGGTATTAGAGACATACAAAGTAGCACTGTTACCGCAGAATATGGTGGTAAATTTAAAGAGCACAATACTCGTAAAGAATTCTTAGACTACATAAAGCTAGACACCAACTTTTAATTACTTTCACCTATAATGCAACTTTACAAAAATCAAACAATAAAAGTTTACAATTCCCTTTCTGGAAAAAAAGAAGAGTTTAAACCCATAAACGACGGTCATATTGGTATGTACGTATGTGGACCTACAGTCTACAGCAATGTACACCTAGGTAACTGCCGTACGTTTATGTCTTTTGATATGATTTTTAGATACTTTAAGCATTTAGGGTACAAGGTACGCTATGTACGTAATATTACAGATGCCGGACATTTAGTTGATGATGCAGACGAAGGTGAAGATAAAATTGCAAAAAAGGCACGTTTAGAACAAATAGAACCTATGGAAGTAGTACAACGCTACACCGTAGATTTTCATAACACATTACAAAAATTCAATTTTTTACCTCCAAGTATTGAGCCAACAGCAACAGGACACATAATAGAGCAGATAGAGATTATTAAAGAGATAATTGAAAAAGGACTGGCATATGAAGTTAATGGTTCTGTTTATTTTGATGTAGTTGAGTTTAACAAAACAAACAATTACGGTATACTTAGTGGCAGGAAATTAGAAGATATGATTGCGAATACTCGTGAGCTATCTGCTCAGAGTGATAAGAAAAATCCGCAAGATTTTGCACTTTGGAAAAAAGCAGAACCAGAGCATATTATGCGCTGGCCTTCTCCTTGGGGAGATGGTTTTCCTGGCTGGCACTTAGAGTGTACTGCTATGAGTACTAAATACCTAGGAGAGACTTTTGATATTCACGGAGGCGGAATGGACTTAAAATTTCCACACCACGAATGCGAAATTGCACAGGCACAAGCCAGTAACGGAGCTGCTCCAGTAAACTATTGGTTACACGCAAACATGCTTACTCTAAACGGTAAAAAAATGTCTAAATCTACAGACAATAATATTTACCCTAACGAGATTTTTAGCGGAGATAATAAAATATTAAGCAAAGCATTTTCTGCTTCTGCTGTTCGCTTTTTTATGATGCAAGCACACTACACTAGTATTTTAGACCTTAGTAATGATGCATTGTTGGCATCAGAAAAAGGATACTTAAAACTAATGGAAGCAATTTCATCTTTAAAAACAATAGAGACTGGTAGCAAAACTGAATTTGGCGTAGCTGCTTGGCAACAAAAATGTTATGATGCAATGAATGACGATTTTAACTCGCCCATTCTAATTGCTCATTTATTTGAAGCCGTAAAGCATATTAACCTAATAAAAGACGACAAAGAAACTATTACCAAAGAAGACAAGGAATTATTAGAGAATACACTAAACACCTTTGTTTTTGACATTTTAGGACTTACCGGTGTTAATGAAGACGCTAATGGTAACTCAGAAAAACTAGAAGAAGTAGTAAACTTGCTAATACAATTACGTAATGATGCACGTAGCAATAAAGATTTTGCTTTATCAGACCAAATACGTGACCAATTATTAGCAATGGGTATACAATTAAAAGATGGTAAAGACGGTACTACGTTTAGCTTAAGTTAAGCGTAGTTTTAAATTTAGACTGGTATGCACTTGGTGATACCAGTTTTTCTCTTTTAAAAAGCCTATTAAAATAAGATCTGCTCTCAAATCCGCATTCAAAATACACTTCTTTTATTTTTTTATTAGGATTTTGCAGTAATTCAACAGCCAACTTTATACGCTCATTATTTATAAATTCTATAGGAGAAAGTCCTATTTCATTTTTAAACACCTTGTAAAAATGAGACTCACTCATACAAGCTTTTTTACTTAAACAAGCAATAGATAATGGTTCATCTAAATTATTTTTAATATACTCTACTATAAAAGATATTCTACTGGTTTTATACAGTTTATGATTTGGGTTTGTATGTATTTTTCTTGAGTTACATTGTAAAATGCGCATTATTAATTCTTGCAACATATTATCTACAAAAAAATCTTTAGAAGGATGATTCTCTGTAAACAAATACAACAAACGTTTTATTATACCATAAATTGATGGATCATTAATAAAATGAAAATTATAATCCATTACATCCCACTCCACTCCATCTGCCTTAGGCATTGTCTCATTCATTAAGGTGGTTATTTGTTTTATTTTATCATTAGAAATAGCCATTGCCAAACATCTAGTAGGACTATCACTTTTGGCCTCTGGAAAATCTATACACATAGGCTCATTAGCTGGTAGTATTAAAGATTCTCCAGGCAAAAAGTCAAAAGATTTTTCATTACTTAAGTGCATAATTTTTCTACCAACAATCATACTTGCTAAAACAGGGTCATTAAACTGCAGCAACACTTTTTCTGCTTCTACATATGTTTCAAAAACATGCATCTCTGCATTGTTTAGCGTATAGGAGGTTTGGTTTTCTACCAAGTTCTCTAGCTTTCTTCTCTTAAAAAAATCATTAGACAGGTTAAGCATAACTCACAACATATAATTAATACTTCATAAAACAACAACTAATATTATTAAAAATACAAAAATTAAGCTAACAAAATATCAATTTAACAAACCTAAATAGAATTGTACACACAAACAATAGAATAGGTCAGCTATTAATCTGTTTAAATAAATAATTTTGAAAAACCCACAAAGGGAACATTAACCTATTTTCTAATATTAAGTTAACACCCATTAATTATGAGTAATTTAAAGACCAGTGAAAAACAGCAAATACAAAAACCAGAATTTAAACAGCAATATGAAAACTATATAGGCGGTAAATGGACATCTCCTAGCAAAGGAAATTATTTTGAAAACACATCTCCTGTAGACGGTAATAGTTTTACAAAAATACCTAGATCTACAGAAGAAGATATAGAGTTAGCCATAGACGCTGCCTGGAAAGCAGCTCCCGAATGGAACAATTCTTCTGCTACTACCAGAAGCAATATGCTTTTAAAAATTGCAGATATTATGGAGCAAAATCTAGAGATATTAGCAAGAGCAGAAACTTGGGACAATGGTAAAGCCATAAGAGAAACTACAGCAGCAGATTTACCGCTAGCCATAGACCATTTTAGATATTTTGCTGGTGTAATAAGAGCAGAGGAAGGCTCTGTAAGTGAATTAGACTCCAATACTGTTGCATTAAATGTTACAGAACCTCTTGGGGTTGTTGCTCAAATAATTCCGTGGAATTTCCCTTTATTAATGGCAAGTTGGAAATTAGCTCCTGCATTAGCTGCTGGTAATTGTGTAATTATAAAACCAGCAGAACAAACACCTGTAGGCATACTTATTTTAATGGAACTTATTGAAGACGTTTTACCTGCTGGCGTATTAAACATTGTTAATGGCTTTGGCGCTGAAGCCGGAAAACCATTAGCTAGCAGCCCAAGAATTAATAAAGTTGCTTTTACAGGAGAAACTACAACAGGGCAATTAATTATGCAATACGCATCTAAAAACATAACTCCTGTAACACTAGAGCTTGGTGGTAAATCTCCAAATATTTTCTTTGAAAGCATTATGGAAGCAGATGATGATTTTTTTGATAAATGTATTGAAGGAGCAGTGATGTTTGCTTTAAACCAAGGAGAGGTGTGTACGTGTCCGTCAAGAATGCTAATTCAAGAAAATATTTATGATGCATTTATAGAACGTGTTATTGAGCGTACCAAAGCCATTAAGCTTGGACATCCTTTAGACAAAACAACAATGATGGGTGCACAGGCTTCTAATGATCAATATGAAAAAATATTAAATTACATAAAAATAGGAAAAGAAGAAGGCTGCGAAATACTAGCTGGTGGTGATGCTGCCTTTAACGAAGGGCTAGAGGGCGGCTACTACATACAGCCTACGATACTTAAAGGAAATAATAAAATGAGAGTTTTCCAAGAAGAAATTTTTGGACCAGTTGTATGTGTAACTACATTTAAAGATGAAGCAGAAGCTATAGAAATTGCAAACGATACGCTGTATGGTTTAGGTGCTGGTGTATGGACAAGAGATACGCACCAAGCATATAAAGTTTCTAGAGCAGTACAATCTGGCAGAGTTTGGGTAAACTGCTATCATTTATACCCTGCACACGCCCCATTTGGTGGATATAAAAAATCTGGAATTGGGAGAGAAAATCATAAGATGATGCTAAGCCATTACAGACAAACAAAAAATATGCTTATCTCTTACGACAAAAAAGCAATGGGATTCTTTTAAAAATTAGCATATGACAGTAAAAAGAATCTTAGCCACAAACGCAGCAGAAGAAGTAATAACACAATTACAAAAAACTCACGGTGACTTAATGTTTCATTTAAGTGGTGGCTGTTGCGATGGTTCATCACCTATGTGTTTTTCTAAAGGAGAACTACTACTCAACAACGCAGATATATGGCTAGGAACTATACTAAATTGTCATTTTTATATATCCAAAGATCAGTTTGAATATTGGAAACATACACAACTAACTATTGATGTAACCAAAGGAAGAGGGTCTAGTTTTTCTTTAGAAATACCTTTAGGGTTACGTTTTATTATAAACTCCAGGCTATATAACAAAGAAGAAGCCCTAAACCTATCTCCCATTAAAGAAGGAGAGCAGTTATAACAAGCATAAAGACTTACCTGTTGGTAAGTCTTTATTATTTAATGTAACAGTACTATAAATATTGTAAATTTGAAACTCAAACAAAGAAATTAAATTGGTGAAAAAAATTTTAATAGCTCCATTTCTTCTATTGGTAAAAATATATCAAACAATTATATCACCTTTAACTCCGGCTAGTTGTAGGTATTCACCAACGTGCTCACAATACACTTTAGAAGCTTTAAAAAAGCACGGTTTATTTAAAGGGGGTTGGCTAGCAACTAAACGCATTTTTAGTTGTCATCCTTGGGGTGGCAGCGGTTATGATCCCGTTCCGTAGAACGGTATTAAAAGAATAGGATAAAATTAACTTTTAATCACAGTTTCTTTTTTAGCCCCTTACTCAAAATACGTATATTAGCCATTCACAAAACGGAAAATAAATGCATTTTTTAAGTATATTATGGAATCCAAATGAAACTTTATTCAGTCTTGGACCAGTACAAATAAAATACTATAATCTACTATGGATTACCTCTTTTGCCTTAGGATGGGTAATTATAAAGAAGATTTTTTCTAACGAGAAAAAACCAATAGAACAGTTAGATTCTTTATTTTTATACACAGTTATTGCTACAATGCTAGGCGCTCGTTTAGGACACGTTTTCTTTTACGATTGGGCCTACTACCAAAATCATTTAATAGAAATACTATTACCAATTAGAGAAAACCCAAGCGGAAGACTTTTTGGTATTATTACAGGGTATGAATTTACTGGTTTTGCAGGTCTTGCCAGTCACGGCGCAGCATTAGGTGTAATTATAGGTATGTATTTATACAACAGAAAATACCCTGATTATAAAATATTATGGCTATTGGACAGACTAGTTGTTCCTGTTTCTTTAGGAGCTTTTTTTGTGAGGTTAGGTAACTTTTTCAATTCTGAAATTAACGGTAAAATCACAGAAAAAGCATTTGTATTTGCTACTAAATTTATAAGAGATTCTGATGATATGCCAGCTTCTAGAGCTATGGCTTTAACAAAAGAAAGAACTGCAAGCGCAGCTTACAACGCTATAGAAAACAATCCAAAATTTGCTTCAATTTTAGAAAGCATTCCTTTTAGACATCCCGCGCAATTGTATGAAGGCGTTTGCTATATTTTTGTTTTCATTATACTATCCTACTTCTATTGGAAAACAGATAAAAAGGACAAGGCCGGATTTTTATTTGGTTTATTTTTAATGCTACTATGGACCATTCGTTTCTTTGTAGAGTTTGTAAAGAAAAGTCAAGGTGGATTTGAAGAGTCTTTAGGCACATTATCTACAGGGCAATGGTTAAGCATTCCTTTTATACTAATAGGCGCATATTTTGTATTTAGACCTAAAAAAGCGTAATATGAAAACATTAAAGAATTATTCTTTTTTATTAATTACTATTGTTTCTTTAATAACAAGTTGTAAAGAAAACAAAACAGAAGTTATACAAACTCCTGAACCTGCTTTTACAAAAGAAGGCACTTTAACAATTACCAAAAGTACAGATAATAGCACAGCTCTAACATTAGACATAGAAATTGCAGAAACAGATTACGAAACGCAAACTGGTTTAATGGAAAGAACTAGTATGAAAGATAAACAAGGAATGTTATTTATTTTTCCTGATTCTAGAGTACATTCTTTTTATATGAAAAACACCAAAATAGCTTTAGACATTATTTATATTGATGAAAATCTACGTATTGCTAGTTTTCAAGAAAACGCAAAACCATTAGACGAAACAGGGTTAACTTCTAAAGTCCCAGTAAAATATGTATTAGAAATTAACGCTGGCTTATCAGAAAAACACCTTTTAGAAGTAGGCGATAAAATAGATTTTACCAGACTATAATACAACTATGAAATATCTTCTAAATGGCGAATCTACAGAAAGATTAATATTTAGAAATCTAAAAGAATCGGACTTTGATTCTTGGCTTCCTTTTCATAAAGACCTTAGATCATCTGAGTTTTGGAATGGCTTACCAAAAAACCCAAAGACAGCTTGCCAACAACAATTTAATCGTGTTTTTGAGCGTTACAAGCAAGACTTAGGAGGTATGAACGCCCTTATATGCAAAAAGACCAATCTCTTAGTTGGTTTATGCAGATTACTAATACAAACAGTAGATAACATAGAAGAGTTAGAAATAGGCTATTCTATATTGCCTGAACTTTGGCAAAAAGGCTACGCTACCGAAGCTGCTAAAAAATGTAAAGAATTTGCTTTTAACAACAATTTTAGAGATTCATTAATCTCAATTATTCACATAAACAACATTCCCTCTATAAAAGTTGCTTTAGCAAATGGTATGCAGTTAAGCAAAACCACAAAATACCACAACAACCCAGTACATATCTATAGAGTTTTTAATTAATGTTCTTATTAAGATGATTAAACACATTACAATATTTACCACAAATGAGTCTAATACCTCTTCATTTATTACATCACTTCTTAAAGATGAAAAACCAGAAGAGTTCAATTTTTTAAAAGGTATAGACACAGCGCTCTTTTCTAAATCTGAAGTATTAAAATTTATTAAAGAAGAAGAGATTCACGATATAAAGACGCTTACCGCAAATACAATGCAGAGTCTAAAATCTATGTCTAGTGGTGAGCAAAAAAGAGTTTTATTAAAATATCTTTTAGATCAAAAACCAAAATATATTATTTTAGACAACCCATTTGACAACCTAGACACAGCATATCAAACAAAACTAAAAGAACTTTTTCTAGAGATTTCAGAATCTATAGGAATTATACTTATTTGCAACAGACAAGAAGACAGATTACCAATAGCCTCTAAAATATACAAATTAGAAAAAGACTATTTAAAGCACTACTCTTCATTAACAGAGTACAATACTTCAATTAATAACCAAACGTCTTTAGAACGCCTAGAAATACCAAAAAACAACACTGCTATAAACTATGCTTACACAGAACTTATTCGATTTAAAGATGTTTCTGTTTCTTTTCAAACTAAAAAAGTATTACACCAAATAAATTGGCAAATAAACAAAGGTGAGTTCTGGCAACTAATAGGTAAAAATGGAAGTGGAAAAACTACTCTTTTATCTATGATAACAGGAGAAAACAACAAAGGTTACGGACAAGAATTGTATTTATTTGGACAAAAAAAAGGAAGCGGAGAAAGCATTTGGGATATCAAAAAAAAGATTGGCTACTTTACCCCTTCACTAACAGATAACTTTAAAGGAAACCACACCATAGAACATATGGTTTTAGCTGGTTTTACAGATGCTATTGGCTTATATACAAAACCAACAGAAACACAATTAAACTTGACTAATCAATGGTTAAAAATAGCTGGTTTATCAGAAATAAAAAATAAATTATTTAACCAGATTACCAGGGGAGAACAACGCCTTGTTATGTTATTAAGAGCAATAGTAAAACAACCGCTGCTATTAATACTAGACGAACCTACAGCTGACCTAGATGATAACAATGCAGCTTTATTTGTTTCTCTTGTAAACAAAATAGCTAAGAGCAAACAAACAGCTTTAATTTTTGTATCTCACAGAAAAGAACCAAACCTAGAACCTCTAGCAATTATAGAGCTACAAACAACACCCAACGGCTCTATAGCAAACATCTTAAAATAAAAAAAGCTGCTTACAAAATGTAAGCAGCTTTTTTATTTTATAATTAGGTATTAAGAATTATTCGTTGTCTTCAACTTTATCTTCTTTACCTGCTTGTATTCTTTTCTTTAAAGTATCAAACATAACTGGTGTTGCAATAAATAAAGATGAGTATGTACCTACAAGCACACCAATAATCATAGCGAACATAAATCCTCTTAAAGACTCACCTCCAAAAATAAAGATTGCCAATAACACCACTAAAGTAGTTAAAGAAGTATTTAACGTTCTACTTAATGTACTGTTTAATGCTAAACCAACATTATCTCCAGAACTCCATCCTCTTTCTTTTACAATCTCTCTAATACGGTCAAAAACAACCACGGTATCATTTAACGAGTAACCAATTACAGTTAATATTGCCGCAATAAATGCCTGATCTATTTCCATATTAAAAGGCATTATTTTACCAAATATAGAGAACACACCTAATACAACTAATACATCATGGAAAACTGCAACAACAGCTCCTAATGAGAATTGCCATTTACGGAAACGGAATAAGATATATAAGAACACTACTAATAATGATCCTAAAATAGCCCAAACTGCGTTTTTCTTAATATCATCTGCTATCGTTGGTCCAACTTTTTTAGACTTTACAATACCTATTGACACATCATCAGTACCTCCATTATTAAACTCAGCCAATGTTAAACCACTTGGCAATAAGTCTTGTAATGAATTAAATAATTTTTCTTGAATCTCTTCATCAACAGCAATACCATCTTCATCTACCTTATAAGAAGTTGTAATCATAATCTGATTATCATCTCCAAAAGTCTTAACATTTGTCCCTTTATCAAAAACAGTAGTTAACTTAGATGAAATTTCACTAGTACTTACACTATTCTCAAAACGAACTTGATATGTTCTACCTCCAACAAAATCTACACCTTGTTGTAATCCTGTAGTAAATAAAGAAACTAACGCAACTACTATTAAAGTTCCAGAAATAACGTAAGCTATTTTTCTTTTCTTTAAAAAGTCGATACTTAAATTCTTGAAAAGGTTTCTTGTTAAACCTGTACAGAATTCTAACACTTTTCCTTTACCTCCACTGTATCCTTCAACAAATAACCTTGTAACAAATATTGCAGTAAATAAAGATGTTGCAATACCTATTAATAATGTAGTAGCAAAACCTTTAATTGGTCCTGAACCAAATATAAATAAGATAACAGCAGTAAGACCTGTTGTAATGTTAGCATCTAATATAGAAGACAAAGCATTTCCAAAACCATCAGAAATTGCTAAAGCCTGACCTTTACCTTTTGCCAATTCTTCTTTTATACGCTCAAATATAAGTACGTTAGCATCTACAGACATACCTATAGTTAATACAATACCAGCAATACCAGGCAATGTTAACACAGCTCCTAAGCTTACCAACACTCCAAATATTAATAAAATGTTTAATAATAATGCAATATCCGCAGCTACACCAGCTTTACCGTAATAGAAAACCATCCAAAGCAATACTAATGCCATTGCAATTAAGAAAGACATTAAACCACTATTAATAGATTCGTGACCTAAAGATGGGCCAACAACTTCTGATTGAATGATATCTGCTCTAGCTGGTAATTTACCTGCTCTAAGAACGTTTGCAATATCTTTTGTTTCTGCTAGTGTAAAATCTCCTGAGATTTCTGTACTACCACCAGATATACCACCAACTACAGAACAACCTGGAGCAGTGTAAACTCTATTATCTAAAACTACGGCAATACCAGTTTGGTTTAAGTTAACCTCACTTGTAAATTTCTGCCATTGCTTAGCTCCTTTAACGTTCATATCCATTCCAACAGCCGGCCTGTTAAATTGATCGAACTGAGCACGAGCACCACTAACAACATCTCCACTCATTTCTGGAGCATTTTCTCTATTACCTTTTAAAGCAAATAAACCAATTACCTCAGAACCTTTTGCAGGACGCTCCCATACAAACTTAATGTGCTGTATAGCATTTGGAATTAATCTTTTAATTTCTGGCATTCTAAGGTATTCGTTAACCTTAGCTGTATCTTTTATTGCAAATTCTGCAACAGCATAACTATTAGGAATACCGGCAATTAAATCTCCTAAAGGGTTTACTTGACTAGCAACATCTAAAGAATCTTGTGTAACATCAGATAATAAAGAATCAATTTCAGATTCTGGCTTAGCTTCTGTATCAGCAACCGCAGCCTTATTATCTACTAAAGATCTTAATTTTTCGTTTGCAAGATTAATAAACTGCATTACGTTAGGGTCGTTTTTAGGATATGTTTCCCAAAACTCTAACTGTGCTGTACTAGAAAGCAACTCTTGTGCTCTTGCCTTATCTTTAGCACCCGGTAATTCTACCAAGATACGTCCAGAATTTCCTTCTCTTTGTATATTAGGCTGTGTAACACCAAAACCATCTATACGTTCTCTTAATACTTCAAAAGCAGATTCTACTGACTCATCAATTTTTCTACGGATGATAGGCTTCACCTCTTGATCAGAAGCATCCATACTTTTTATCTCTTCACTTAATGTTTTAGTAAAGAAAATATCTGGAGAAGCTAACCTTGTATCACCTTTATTAGCATCAAATGCTTCAAAGAATAAGTCTACATAAGTTTTATCACTGCTTTTAGACGCCTCATCAGCATCTTCTAATGACTTAAGAAAAACAGGGTTTTTAGTGTTATTTGCTAAGCCAGATAAGATATCTTTTATCTTAATTTGAAGCGTAACGTTAATACCACCTTTAAGGTCAAGACCTTTGTTTAATTCTTTTTTCTTAGCCTCGTTGTAGCTTGTGTATCCAAATACAGATTCACCTCCTATAGAGTCTAAGTATTTAGTTTCCAATGCTTCTCTCTTGTCTGCAAAATCTGAATCTGATTCAGATATTTTACTTGCTGCAAAAGTTGCCGCTTCATTTTCGATCTTACTACTTATAAAAGTATAGGATAACTGATAGATACTTACGATCCCAAATAAAAAAGCAAACAGCTTTATAAGTCCTTTATTATACATTAGTTTTTGTTTATTATTGGTAATTTTATATAGCGTGCAAATATATCATTTAAGATAAGAATTGCCAATATATTTACAATATTATATAAAATAAGGGTGTACAAATAAATTTGTCACCCTTATTATTATCGTTTTGTTGTAATATTATAATTCTAAAAGGCCGTTAGTTTTAGAAACTCCAGCAGCACTTTCTTGCATCTTTGCTTTTTCAGCATCACTCAACTTAATCTCAACAATTTTCTCTATACCGTTTTTACCTAAAATTACAGGTACACCAATACAAAGATCATTTAAACCATATTCACCTTCTAACAATGTAGAACATGGAAACATTTTTTTCTGGTCACAAGCAATAGCCTGTACTAAACCAGAAACAGCTGCACCAGGAGCATACCATGCACTAGTTCCTAACAACTTAGTTAATGTAGCACCACCTACTTTAGTATCTGCAGCAACTTGTTCTAATCTTTCTTCAGATAAAAACTCAGAAACTTTTACACTATTTCTTGTTGCGTGTGCAGTTAAAGGTACCATACCAGTATCACTATGACCACCGATTACCATACCGTCCACATCAGATATTGGAGCCTCTAAAGCTTCAGCTAATCTGTATTTAAAACGAGCACTATCTAAAGCACCACCCATACCAATAATTCTGTTTCTTGGTAAACCTGTAGTTTTATGCACTAAATAAGTCATAGTATCCATAGGGTTACTAACAACTACAAGAATAACATTTGGAGAATGCTTAATTAAATTTTCTGATACAGTTTTTACAATACCTGCATTAATACCAATTAATTCTTCTCTTGTCATTCCTGGCTTACGAGGAATACCAGAAGTAATAACGGCAATATCACTATCTGCTGTTTTAGAATAATCGTTAGTAGAACCAACAATCTTAGTATCAAAACCATTTAAAGATGCCGTCTGCATTAAGTCCATTGCTTTACCTTCTGCATATCCTTCTTTAATATCCAACACAACAACTTCTGATGCAAAATTTTTAATTGCAATGTATTCTGCACAACTAGCGCCTACTGCACCTGCACCTACTACCGTTACTTTCATAAGTATATATTTATTTAATTTTTAATAATTTTTTTAATGACTGTAAAAATAAAGAATTTTAACATTATAAATAAGGTATACAATAACTTTAATATTCTTTTATAAGTATTAAATAGATTGAAACGCTACCTAATGTTAAAGAAAAAGGTATTTAAACGAAAAACTACAAAAAAAGGCGTTATACATCGAAAAAAATGAAATACACAACAAAAGTCGACGTTAGAACAATATCCAAATTAATTAAAATACCTACTTATGAAAAAACCCCTACATTTTTTCATGGCAACATTTGTATTCAGTACAATTTTTGGTTGCTCTGAAATTCCAGAAAGCAATGATCCCATTCTTGGCATTTGGGCAAAAACCACAACTTTAGAATCAGGAAAAGATTCTAAAGAAGAATGGATTTTTAACGATGCTCACAAAGGTCGTTTTCACAGTTACACCAATGATAATGTTGCTTTTTTAACAGACTTTAGATGGACAAACGATGGAGACACCTACACCATTACATATCCAGGTACCGATATGCCAAATGACAATGTTTCAATTAAAACAACAGAACTAAGTAATAGCACTGAAAAAAATACAGAACAAGCTTCTAGTAATGTTATTCTAGAAGAAACTAATGGTGAAACATTAGCGTTTAGAGAATAAATAAAAGTTTACAACATTTAAAAAAGCCCTAGAAATTTATTTCTAGGGCTTTTTTTATATGAAAAAATTACAATACTATTATCTAAAACCAAAGTTAACACCAACAGATAAGTTGTTGTATTTAGCTAGAGAATAATCTGCATGCAATCTAAAGAAACCTAATTTAAGTTTAGCCCCTATATTACCCGTAACACCACTAGCATTTGTTTTTACAGAAAAAGGATCTGTTACAGGCTGTGTTAAAAAACCTCCACTATATGTTCCTAAGACATCTATAGTTGACTTTCCTGATAAGTAACCAACACCTCCATAAAAATTAATTATAGGCAACTTAGTAGACACTACTGCCTGAAAAACCCAAGTATTCATTTTAACATCTAGCCTCTGATTTTCTCCTGACACAACCCCTTGATCTGTAAAATCGTACGAGCCTGTTAAATGCGTATATCCAATAACACCAGATATTGCAACTGGCAATATTTTATCTGCTGGTAGTAGCTTAGTAAAATCGTGCTGAAGACCAATACCATACAAACCTAATTCTACATCATCTGTTTCTACTTTTGGTAAAAAGCGAGCTTTTATCTCAGTTCCCTTTATTAAACCTACACTCACTTGCAAAAAAGCCGTTGGCACAAAGTTTATATTTTCTGATGCTAAACCAGATGGAAGTTCAAACTCTTCTCGATCAACATCACCCGGCAAAGGTCCATCAACAAAAACATCTATACCATCTAGATCCCCTAAAGCAGAAGAAACTTCTTTTGAAACACTACCATCTACAAACTTTAAATTTTCATAATCTTCTGTATTTAGTATAAATGATTTTTTATCATTCGGAGATTGTGTCATATTACCAATAATAGATATTTCAAAACCACCTAATGGTTTTGCATCTGCAGTATTATACCAACCACCACCAAGGCCATATAACATTCCCTCAGAAACAGGAGACAAATAGCCATTAATAAACTTATTTGCATCTTCTATACCTGCAGCAAAAACTTCGTTTGCACTAGATTGAGCAGATGCATATGCACTGAATGCCAAGAAAATAACTAAACTAAATTTTTTCATAGAAATATTTTTTTTATAAAACTAAAAAACTCGCACCAATGGTGCGAGTTTTTGTTGTATAAACCTACTTTCTTATGCATCAATGTTTGCATAGACAGCATTCTTCTCTATAAATTCTCTTCTAGGAGGTACTTCATCTCCCATTAACATTGAGAATACACGATCTGATTCTGTTGCAGATTCTATAGTAATTTGTCTTAATGTTCTAAAGTTTGGATTCATTGTAGTATCCCACAATTGTTCAGCATTCATCTCCCCAAGACCTTTATAACGTTGTATACCTACACTACCATTAAAACTATCTGCAATTTCATCCCTTTCCTTGTCTGACCAAGCATATCTTTTCTTAGTTCCTTTTTTAACCAAGTACAATGGAGGTGTTGCTATATAAATATGCCCCGCCTCTATTAGCTCTTTCATATATCTAAAGAAAAAAGTAAGAATTAATGTTTCAATATGACTACCATCGACATCGGCATCACACATAATAACCACTTTATGATATCTTAACTTGTCAAGATTTAGTGCCTTACTATCTTCTTCTGTACCAATAGTTACACCTAAAGCTGTATATATGTTTTTTATTTCTTCGTTTTCAAAAACCTTGTGTTGCATTGCTTTTTCAACATTCAAAATTTTACCACGTAGCGGCAAAATTGCTTGAAAAGCTCTATCACGCCCTTGTTTTGCAGTACCACCCGCCGAATCTCCCTCAACAAGAAAAACTTCGCAATTAACAGGATCTTGATCTGAACAATCTGATAATTTCCCAGGTAAACCACCAATACTCATTACTGTTTTACGCTGTACCATTTCACGGGCCTTTGTTGCCGCATGACGTGCTTGCGCAGCCAAAATAACTTTTTGTACAATTACTTTAGCATCATCTGGATTTTCTTCCAAATAGTTAGTTAACATTTCTGATACAGACTGACTAACTGCCGCTGAAACCTCTCTGTTACCTAATTTTGTTTTTGTTTGCCCTTCAAATTGTGGTTCTGATACTTTTACAGATACAATTGCAGTTAAACCTTCACGGAAATCATCTCCTTGAATCTCAAACTTTAATTTATCTAACATTCCTGAAGCATCTGCATACTTCTTTAATGTACTTGTTAAACCACGTCTAAAACCAGAAAGGTGCGTACCACCTTCATGTGTATTAATATTGTTTACATAAGAATGTAAGTTTTCTGAGTAAGAAGTGTTGTAAACCATAGCAACCTCTACAGGTATGCCATTTTTTTCACCTTCCATAGAAATAACATTCTGAATAAGTTGCTCTCTATTTCCGTCTAAAAACTTGATAAATTCTTTTAACCCTTCATCAGAGTAAAAACGTTCTCCAACAAAACCGCTTTCGCTTTCTTTGTCTTCTTGTCTTTTATCTGTTAAAGTAATTGCCACACCTTTATTTAGGTAAGACAACTCACGCATTCTATTTGCTAGAGTTTCATAATTAAACTCTGTAGTTTGCGTAAAAATGGTATCATCTGGATAAAAAGTAACCTCTGTACCTCTTATTTCTGTTTCTCCAATACTTTTTACTGGATATAATGCTTTACCTTTTTGATATTCTTGCTCGTAAATAGTTCCGTTACGAAAAACTGTAGCTTTTAAATCTTTAGATAGTGCATTTACACAAGAAACACCTACACCGTGTAAACCACCAGATACTTTGTAAGAATCTTTATCAAATTTACCACCTGCTCCAATTTTGGTCATTACAACCTGTAAAGCAGATACACCTTCTTTTTTATGAATGTCTACTGGTATACCCCTACCGTTATCTCTAACAGTTATAGAGTTATCTTCATTAATAATTACACTAATAGTATCACAATGGCCACCCATTGCTTCATCTATAGAGTTATCTACAACCTCGTATACCAAATGGTGTAAACCTCTTACACCAACGTCCCCGATATACATGGACGGACGCATACGTACGTGCTCCATACCCTCAAGGGCCTGAATACTATCAGCTGAATAATTATTTTTTTTTGCTTCTTCGCTCATTATATATAAATTATCGTGCTTAATTTCATTATAAAAAATACAACCTAACAAATATAAAATAATGCTTCATTAATTTTAAACCGTTTTAAGACTGTTTCAAAATAGTTATCAACATTTTTTAATTACTCACAAAAGTCTCTTAAACAAGCTTAAATTAATTTTAAATAGCTAATGATACCAAAACAACAATTTTTAAAAATTCAAAAAAAATAAAAATGCCTTAGAAGAGCTGTAAACAAAAAAGGAGCACCAAAATTTGGTACTCCTTAAAGACTAATTATAATTAAAACTGAAAAAACAGTTGCTAATTCAGGCTAAAAAATTATTGCACAACGTAAGCATCTGTATGCACTTTAGCTACAGCTCTACCAGATGGGTCGTTCATATTCTTAAACGCTTCATCCCACTCTAAAGCAATTCTTGTACTACATGCTACAGAAGGTTCTTGAGGCACACATAATGCTGCTGCATCACTTGGGAAATGCTCTTCAAAAATAGACCTGTAATAAAACTCCTCTTTAGATGTTGGCGTTTGTAACGGAAATCTATATTTAGCATTTGCCAATTGCTCATCTGTAACTTCTTCTGCTACTACTTCTTTTAAAGTATCTATCCAACTATAACCTACACCGTCAGAAAATTGTTCTTTTTGTCTCCACGCTACACTTTCTGGTAACATATCTTCAAAAGCTTTACGAACAACCCATTTCTCCATACGTTCCCCGTTAATCATTTTATCTTTTGGGTTAATACGCATAGCTACATCCATAAATTCTTTATCTAAAAACGGAACTCTACCTTCTATACCCCAAGCAGCTAAACTTTTGTTTGCTCTAAGACAATCGTACATGTGTAGTTTATCTAACTTACGAACAGTCTCTTCATGAAACTCTTTTGGATTTGGCGCTTTATGAAAGTATAAATACCCGCCAAATAACTCATCTGCTCCTTCGCCAGACAATACCATTTTAATACCCATAGACTTTATTACACGTGCCATTAAATACATAGGCGTTGAAGCTCTAATGGTAGTAATATCGTAAGTCTCTAGATTATAAACTACATCTCTAATAGCATCTAAACCTTCTTGTATTGTAAATTTAATCTCGTGGTGCACAGTACCAATATGGTCTGCTACGATCTGTGCAGCTGCTAAATCTGGAGAACCATCTAAACCTACAGAAAAAGAGTGTAATTGCGGCCACCAAGCATCTTTAGTATCTCCAGATTCTATTCTTTTTTGAGAATATTTCTTTGCTATTGCAGAAGTTACTGAAGAATCTAAACCACCAGATAAAAGAACACCGTATGGTACGTCTGACATTAACTGTCTGTGAACTGCAGCCTCTAACGCTTCTTTAATTTCTTGTATGCTAGTTTCATTTTCTTTAACCGCATCATACTCCATCCAATCACGAGAGTACCATTTCTTTAATTCGCCATCTTTACTATGTAAGTAGTGGCCCGGAGGAAACAACTCTATTTTAGTACATGTACCCTCTAAAGCTTTTAATTCTGATGCCACATAAAAAGTACCATTTGCATCCCACCCCATATATAAAGGAATAATACCCATATGGTCACGAGCTATAAAATACTCGTCTTTATCTACATCGTAAATAGCAAAGCCAAAAATACCATTTAACTCATCTAAAAAAGATGTTCCTTTTTCTTTATATAACGCTAAAATAACTTCACAATCAGACTCTGTCTGAAATTCATAATTATCTTTAAGTTGCGCTCTTAATTCTTGGTGATTATATATTTCTCCGTTAGCCGCTAAAACCAACTTACCATCTTTACTAAATAAAGGTTGCTTACCAGAAGCTGGATCCACAATTGCCAAACGCTCGTGTGCTAAAATAGCTTTATCGTCTGCATATATACCGCTCCAGTCTGGACCTCTATGTCTAATTTTTTTAGACATATCTAACAATTGAGGTCTTAATGCCTCAGTGCTCTCTTTTACATCAAATGCACAAACTATTCCACACATATTATTATATCTTTATATCAATTTGATTACAAAGATGAATTAAATGTTTCGATTTAAAAACATATATAGTAATATTGGTTTCAATTTAAAACATTTTTAAGCTTATTACATTACAATTAAAACTACGAGTTAGTTTAATCATAAAAAAAATGATCATTTTGTAAGTTGGCATAATTTTAGCGACCATTAATTCTATTACTGCGAAATTGTCGCTAAATTTGAAAAAAACAAAAACAAACTTTATGAAAAGATTACTTGCATTATCAGTACTTGTATTAACAATGGTATTTTCTACTAGTGCCACTGCTCAAAAATTTCCTGGATTAGATAAGAGTCCAGCAGATATAGCTACACAACCATCTAGCTACAAAATATCAAAGAAGAACATTCGTGTTATATACAGTCGCCCTCAATTAAAAGGGAGAATGATAAAAGATTTAGCTCCTGCAGGAAAAGTATGGAGAACTGGTGCTAATGAAGCAGCAGAAATTACTTTTTACAACGATACTAACTTTGGTGGTAAAGCTGTAAAAGCTGGCACTTATTCTTTATTTACTATACCTGGAGATAAAGAATGGACAGTTATATTAAACAAAAACTTAAACCAATGGGGTGCTTATTCTTACGATAAAGCTGCTGATGTACTTAGAGTAACTGGTAAAGCAACTAAAAGCAATGAGTCTTTAGAAGCTTTTTCTGTAACATTTACAGAGACAGATATGGTAATGGGCTGGGGAACTACTTTAGTTTCTGTTCCTTTTGCACTTTCTATGTAAGCTAACAGCATACTATAAAATATAAAACCCGAAACTATTAAGTAGTTTCGGGTTTATTTTTACTGCTATTTTTAGTATTATTTACTTTACTTGTTTACCTCCTATAAAAACCTGTTCTGCAGTAATACTAGGTATTTTAGCCTCTTCAATTTCCATTATATTATCACTTAAAATAACAAAATCTGCTTTTTTACCTGCTTCAATACTTCCTTTTTCATTTTCTTCAAAATTAGAGTAAGCAGCCCAGATTGTCATTCCCTTTAAAGTTTCTTCTCTAGACAATGCGTTTTCTTTCTGAAAACCATTTTCAGGATAGTTCTTTGTATCTTTTCTTGCTACAGCGGCATAAAAAGTTAAAAACGGACTAACACGTTCTACTGGAAAATCTGTACCTAAAGCAATAACACCAGCAATGTCTAATAATTTTTTAAAGGCATATGCTCCTTTTACACGTTCTTTTCCTAATCTGTCTTCTGCCCAATACATATCGCTAGTTGCGTGTGTTGGCTGCACAGATGGTATAATACCTAATTTAAAATAGTCAAAATCCTGAGGTGCTATTATTTGTGCGTGCTCTACTTTCCAACGTCTATCTTCTTTGTTTTTTAAAGCCGATTTATAAGCACGTAAAACTGCTACATTGGCAGAATCTCCAATAGCATGCGTATTCATTTGATATTCTGTTTTTGCAATTCTGTTTGCAAGATTATTTATTTCTGCAACAGGAGTTACCATTGCTCCGTAATGATTATGCTTATCTGAGTACTCCGCTTTTAAGGCAGCTCCTCTAGACCCTAAAGCACCATCTCCGTATACTTTTACAGAGCGCACATTAAGTTTATCTGTTTTTACAATTCCTTTAGTTAAATAGTAGTCTAAGTTTTCTTTGTTTGCACTAATCATTGCGTAGACACGAATGTCCATTTCATTATTTTGCTGTAGACTATCTATAATCTCTATTGTTTGCTTATCTAAACCTGCATCGTTAACTGTTGTTAAACCATAATCTACACAGATTTTTTCCGCATCTTTTAATGCCTGTACCTGCGTAGCAACACTTGGCTTTGGCAAAACATTATCTATTAATGCCATAGGATTATCTACTAAAACACCTGTAAGCTTACCATTAACTTGTACAATTTCGCCACCATCTACAACAGTTTCAGTTGTAATGTTAGCAAGATCTAATGCATATTGATTAACAATATAAGCATGACCATCTATACGCTGTAGAACAACAGGTATTGCCGGGAACAATGAATCTAAAACTTCTTTAGAAGGAAATTCTTTCACTTCCCAGTCGTTTTGATCCCAACCTCTACCTGCAATAAATGTTTTGGTATTTGTTTTTTGAAAAGCAGAAACACGTGCTACTACCTCATCAAAACTTTTGGTATCCAGCAAATCTACCACTTGCTGGTTCATCCCTAAACCAAAAAAATGACAATGCGCATCTATTAAACCTGGAGTAATTGTTTTACCACCTGCATCTATAGTTTTTTCTGAAGTGTATTTTTCTGTTATTTCTTTATCGGTTCCAACAGCAATAAACACATTGTCTTTTACAGCAAAAGATTGTGCTTTTGTAAAAGTAGAGTCTACTGTGTACACATTTGCATTAGTCACAATAAAGTCGACCTTTTCTTTTTTAGGACTACACGCACTTATTGTTACGAGCAGTAATAGTATTAGTTTTTTCATTATTTCTGAGTTTCTTCAAAAATAATGAAAATAAAAAAAAGGATATAAAACAACTCACTTTATTAACGAGTCATTTATATCCTTTAAAAAAATAGCTTTTCTATTCTATTACCAATCGAACTTATAAGTTGCTCCGGCTAACACCTGAAAACCTTGTACCGGATAGTTAGCCCAACGCTGGTAACTATTACCTGTTATATTTGCTGTTTTTATAAAAAGTGATAATTTATCATCTAAACGATAGCCTACGTGTGCATTTGCATCAAAATAACTATCTAATGTTACTACAGTAGAAGCAAAGTCTTGCGGTAATGTACCAGTTGCTGCAATTGAACCTAAGTCTTCTCTTTCGCCAACAAAAAACAAGTTAGCCCCCATATACCATTTTTCATCTATTTGATAATCCATAAATAGAGATCCTTTTACTTTTGGCAAGTTCCAAGCTGGGTTATCTGTTTCTGTTGTGTAACTAAAAACTTCTGCATTTACGCCCAAAGCAAAGTTTCTATTTACATCTACATTAAGCTCTCCAAAGAATGAAAATGTTTTGATATCATCATAAAAAATATCAAACGTATTTCCTAAGTGATAATCTTTATCTTCATCTGCTCTAAATACATTTTCTGGATTTAACTTATACAATGCCGTATTGTTTTCTGCTTTGTAAGATGCTTTTACATTGTACCCTAAATTAGTTAACAACTGACCTTTTAAACCTACATATGCATTGTATTGACTATCTGTTGGCAAAATAGTAAGCGTTGGAGACACAAACGGATTCTCTTCTACAAAATCGTGATAAGAATTCTGATGTAAATCTCCCTCTAAACCACCATATGCAATAGCAGTTTCTCCTGACAATCTATAAGATGCCGTTACAGCAGGGTAGATATAAAAATTACTATTATTTGCCTCCGTATTTAAACCGTAAACAATATTAGCCCCCAAGTTTAACGTAAGATCATCTCTTAAAATTACCAAACTTGGATTTACACCAAACTGCACTTGGCCAAATTTAATTTCGCCAGTATTATCTGTACTATTTAAACTAGCGTTTTTAAACTTACCTCCAAGGTAGTCTAGCTTTACATTAAAATTTATAAGCTCATCAGAAATAGGAACCTCAACTGCTGCATTAATCACCGCTCTGTTTTCTCCAGATTCTGTAGCATCCCAAAAACGTCTTAATAATACATCACCACCTTTTATTAGGTAATCATTCATTATTAGTTCGCCTCCAACCTCAGCATCAAAATAATGCTGCTTTTCATCTATTAAACTTTCTGGTGTTGTACCTAAAGCATCTTCTGTAATACCATACCAACTGTATAATTTATGTTGCAATCCAAGATTAGCACTCCACTCTAAGTCTCTTTCTCTTCTTGTATATATACCTTTTACTTTGGTATCGTAAAAAACATTATCTACAAGAGCCTCATCTATATCTCCACGAGAAGAATGATGATTTAACCCTATGTCTAAAGTCTCATTTCTATTGATAGGTCTACTTGTATAAAAGTCTACTAAACCATTACTGTAATTACCCAAACCAACAGATACGTAAGAATTGTATAACTCTTCTACTTTTTTCTTTTTAACTGCTGTAGCCTTGCCTTTTGCAGGTGTAAAAGTAGATGCCACTGGCACAGAAAAAATGCTGTACTTAATTGGTTTTTTCTTTAATTCTACAGCACCATTAATAACTGGTGTAGATTTTATTTTAAAAGCATCTGCAATAGTAGGCTTATATGCTTTTACTACAGTTACCGTTTCTGTTCCTAAATCTTTTTCTTCTTTATCCTTGTCTTTATCTTGTGCAAAACCTACTTGCGATAGGCCTAAAAATAAAGTGAATGTTATATAGATATACTTTTGCATGATGTGTTCTTATTTTTAATTACCGTCAGGGTTTATAGATGAGTTGCTAAGAGATTCTTTTTGCTTAACAACACGTTGCTCTGCTTTTGCCTCTGCTACTATATCTGGGTAACTGCCAAAGTTTTTAATAATATTTTCTAAAATGTAATTTGCCTGGTATGCATCTCCCAATGCATCGTAATTCTTAGCCATTAACAGCAAGCCTTTTCCTGCCCATTCTTTATATCCAGAAAAATCTTTTACTAGCGCTTGTACTGCTGTAGAAGAAGCTTCAAAATCTTGTTCTTTATGCTTAAAGTATGCATTATAGTACCAAGCCTCTGCTCCTCTTTCTCCTGTAGCTATCTTTTGCACTGTAGCGTATGCTTCTTTTGCTCTAGACTCGTTATTTGTTTTTATTGCAGAACGCGCTATCATTATATGCGCATCACTCTTAATACGATTATCTATACTCTCTGTAGCTAACACTTTTTCTGCATAAGCAATAGTTTTACTATAGTTCTTCTGGTTATAATAGCCTTTCATTAAGTTAGACTGCGCAAAAGTTACATTTTGCTTAATGTTTGCTGTTTGTTCTAGTTTTTCTAAATACGGAAACGCACTAGTGTAATTGTCTTTACCTATGTAAATTTCGCATACACGTGCAATTGCTTGTTCTGTAAATTCTGCTGCTCCTTGATCTGCAACATATTTATAATGCGGTAAAGCATTATCTTTTTGTCCTTTACCAAAATACAATTGTGCCAATTTAAAATTGGCATCTAAAATATGAGAGCCGTTAGGAAAATCTTTTATATAATTATCATAACCTCGTATTGCTGCATCTGTTTTATTTTCTATAAACTGTTTTTCTGCCGACTCGTATGTAGCATTATCTAGCTCAGAATCTGTAACCTCTACAAAATCTAAATCTCTAACCCAATTAGCATACTCGTCTACCCTACCTAAATCTACATACACCAATTTAGCAGTTGCAACTGCTTGTATAGCTTCTTGCGTTTTAGAATGGTCACGTACTACAGTTTTAAACTTAGCTAAAGCCCGCTCATTTCTGTTTGCATTGTAATGCACCAAACCTTCACGTAATAATGCTCTTGGCACTAAACTACTACCTTTATATTCTTCAATTAATTTGTTATACGCTTGTAGACCTAACTCTTCTTTTCCTAATTTAATGTATGTATTACCAAGCTCATATAAAGCATCATCCTTTAACGTAGAGCTGTTGTATTTGGTCACAAAACTTTTTAACTCATCTATCTTAGTATCACTCTTACCAACAAAACCATAACTTAAAGCTCTTTGGTACGCTGCATAATCTTTTTGTCCGCCTCTATTCTTTAAAGCAACATTATATGTCTCTATAGCTGGCCAGTATTTACTTGTTACAAAATAACAATCTCCTAAACGCAGGTAAGCATCATTTAACTTAGCCTGGTCTTCTGGTTTACTTTCTGTATACTTTTTATAGTAAGCAGTTGCGTTAGTGTAATCATTAAGCTTAAAGTAAGTATATGCTAAATTATAGTCTAACTCTTTATTTTCATCTGTAGAAACAGACATTGGATTTTGCTGAAAAGCAACAAAAGAAACTAAAGCTTCTGAAAATTTATTTAATAAATACTCCGACTCCGCTTTCCAAAAATGTGCTCTAGCTTTAAACTTAGGATCTTCGGCATTATCTAAAGACAAATTAAAAATAGACAAAGCCTTCTCATAATCTTGTTCTAAAAACAACTCTACTCCTCTATAAAAAGCTACTTTTTGGTATGTTGCCTTACTAGCATAGTTCTTGTTCTTCTCTAACAACTCTAAAGCTCCTTTGTAATTTTTAGAAGTTATATAAGAATCTACCAAAAGCTCTTGAATTTCTTTGGTATGCTCTGTATCTGGATACATCTCTATATAATTTGTAAGTACAGATGGTACACTCTCGTAGGCATTACCAATCTCGTAACTTAACCTTGCATAGTTTAGATAAGCATCTTTTTTAATTCCCTCAGAATAATCCATCTGAGCCGCATTTTTAAATGCATTTAAAGCTTCTTGTTTTTTATCTAACTTTAGATAACACTCTGCCAAATGGTAGTATGCGTTTTGTGCTACACTATTATCTGCTCCAATAATATTATTAAACTGGTCTATACCATTAGTATAATCTCCCTGCTTGTAGTAACTGTAACCTAGTAAATAGTAATCTGTATTATTCCACTTACCACGTTTACCTTTATATTCCGTTAAATAAGGTATAGCATTGTTGTATTGTTTTAAGTTAAAGTAACTCTCTCCAATAATTTTATTTAATTCTGATACTTCGTTTCTATCTGCCTTTGGTAATTGCTCTTTAGCTAGTGCAATTGCTTTTTCAAAATTACCAAGCTTAAAATTCATATCTGCTTGGTAGTATGATAGTTTTTCTTTTAACTCATCTTGATCTGTAATCTGATCAAAACGTTCGTTTGCCTCCTCATAATCGTTTTGCTCATAAGAAATGTACCCTAAATAATATTTTGCCTGAGAACCGTAAGTAGCCGAGTTTGTAACACGACTTAAATAACGTTCTGCATCTTTGTATTTTTTAGACGAAAAAAGTGCGTAACCATTGTTAAACTCAAATCGTTCCTTATCCTTTCTAGACATAGAAGATTGGTCTACTTTAGAATACCACTTTAATGCGTGCGGATATTTACCCGTTTCAAAGTAATAATCTGCCACATCTAAATACGCTGTATTTCGTTTTGTAGATGTTGGGTAATCTGTAACAAATTGCTCCATTAGCTTATCTGCACCAAGCTGATTAAGACGTATAGCCGCAGTAGCAATGTAGTAATTGCTATTTGCTTTAGTCTCGTAATCGTTGGTGCTTTTGGCTACCTCTTTAAAAACAGCCTGCGATGCCTGGTATTGTTTGTCGTTATATAAAGACAGAGCCTTTACGTAATCTTTATTCTCGTGAGTGTAAATTTCTGTTTTTTGGGCATATCCATAGATAGACATTCCCATAAAACATAGGAGTATTGCTATTTTTTTCATTTTCATATAGACTTAGGTATTATAGTGAGATACCTCTAGTTAAATTATATAACGTTTAAAATGACTAAAAGTATATCTAGTACTAAGAAAAATATTTTTTACCAAAGCACGTTACTTTTAACCTTAAACTTATTACTTTTATATCAACAATAATACCAGTAAATTTATTTACATCAAAATTTATGCAAGACATCATTTTAGAACTTAAAGACGTAGCTGTATACCAAAAAGAAAGCCTTGTCCTAAACAACATTTCTTTAGAAATAAAAAAGGGCGAGTTTGTATACCTAATTGGAAAAACAGGGAGCGGAAAAAGTAGTTTTATGAAAACACTTTATGGTGACTTAGCACTTAGAGAAGGTACAGGGAATATTGTAGATGTAGACTTAAAAACAATGCAAGAAAAAGATATTCCTTTTTTACGACGTAAACTAGGTGTAGTTTTTCAAGATTTTAAACTTCTTCCAGACCGTACAATAAATAATAATTTACTATTTGTTTTAAAAGCTACAGGTTGGAAAGACCGCACTAAAATGGATTCTAAAATTGAAGAAGTTTTAGATAAGGTTGGTATGAAAACTAAAGGGTTTAAGTTTCCGCATGAGCTTTCTGGCGGAGAACAACAACGTGTAGCAATTGCTCGAGCATTACTTAACGACCCTGAACTTATTTTAGCAGATGAACCCACAGGTAATTTAGACCCACAAACCAGCGTAGAGGTTATGAAGGTGTTGCAAGATATAAACAAAACTGGACGTACTATTTTAATGGCTACGCACGATTATGCTTTAATTTTAAAATACCCTTCTAAGACTTTAAAGTGCGATGACAATAAGGTTTTTGAAGTTGTACAAAGAGCAGTTTAACTACTACTAAAATATTTAAATAAAAGCTATTTTTTGCTAAAAAATTAATAGCAATTATTATAACCTTATAATACAAAGAAACCAATAATTTAACAGTAATTCTGCTGTGGGTAAACACTGGTAAGCAGACCAAAATATCTACCTTTACGGTATACAAACAAACCTACTTAGGCATTGCAGAATATTATGAATATTGAAGATACAGCCATAAAAACCACTTATTTTAGCATCGTTGGTAACATCTGTTTGGCAATAATAAAAGGACTTGCTGGTTTCTTTGGCAACTCTTACGCATTAATTGCAGATGCAATAGAATCTACCACAGATATTTTTTCTTCGCTATTAGTATTGCTTGGCTTTAAATATGCAAAACGACCAGCAGATGAAAATCACCCATACGGCCACGGAAAAATAGAACCCTTAATTACATTTTTGGTTGTTGCTTTTTTAGTTACTTCTGCTACAATTATTGCATACGAGAGCATACAAAATATACAAACACCACATAAAGTACCAAAAGCTTGGACACTTATAGTTTTAGGTGTTATTATTATTTGGAAAGAAACACTATACCGTATTGTTCTAAAAAAGAGCAAAGAAATACAAAGTACATCTTTAAAAGCTGAAGCTTGGCACCACAGAAGTGATGCCATAACATCTATAATGGCATTTATAGGCATTTCTATTGCTGTAATTTGCGGTAAAGGATATGAGACTGCAGATGATTGGGCAGCTCTACTTGCTTCCGGCTTTATATTATATAATAGTTACTTAATTTTAAGACCTGCTTTAGGCGAGGTAATGGACGAACAGCTATATGACGATTTACTACTAGAAATTAGAAATAAAGCTTTAGAGGTTGATGGTGTTTTAGGAACCGAAAAATGCTTTATTCGTAAAGCCGGAATGAAATTCCATATCGATTTACACGCCATTGTAGACGGAAAAATTACAGTAAAAGAAGGTCATGACATATCTCACAAATTAAAAGATTACTTAATGGAAGAAATTCCTAATCTAGAGTATGTTTTAATACATATAGAACCAGACAAATACGAGTAGCATAAATACATTAAAAATGGATAACAAACAGCATCACAAAGGTAAACAGCTAGCAACATTTGGTATTTGCGGCGTAATAGGCGGTATTGCTTTACTTACACTACAACAAAAAATTATTGGTATTATATGTATTCTGAATGGCGCATTGCTTGCTTACACTGGCTACAAAAAAATGAAGACCGCCAAGAATAAATAAAAGTTCTAGATTCCCTAATAAAATTGAACAATCTATTATTGAAAGATGCGCAAGAAACATTCGTATTTTACATGTAGATTTTTTTATTTTAGCTATTTTATTAAGTATAGTTTTCTGGTATTTTACATACCTATCCTTTTATGAAAACTTTTTTCTGGGCGTATTAATTCTAGTTTTTGATATAGTATTAGCATTCTATACTTTGGCAATTTGGATAACCATCAAAGACGCTAAGGTAAAACCAACCTATCTAATAAATTCTGAAAAAGGACAATGGAAAATACTTTTAAAAGGAACAAATGCCAGAAATATGCACTACTCATCTGAAGTAGACGGAAAGAGAATTACTATAATTACTCCGGATATGATTACAATTCCTAAAAAAGAAGAAATAGTAAACATTGAGTATGAATATGTACCAATTTTTAACTCACCTCCACTTTATGGTTACAATAATATTTTTATATCTATTAACAAAAACAGATTTACAGAGAAGCACAAAACATATATTAACAAACTTAAACCCTTAGGAATACTGTCTGTTATACTAAGCATAGCATTTTGCGTCTTATTTACATTTTGTGTTATTATAGAATTTAATGATTCTATACTTTCATACATAAGCTTAGCTTTATCTTTTATATTTATAAGAACTGTTATTATTCTTATTTATAACAAACAATTGACAAGAAATTTGATGAAAAAAAATGAAGCAAATACTCATTTAAAAACATCAATGACAACACACAAAAAAACCCGATAAACGCTAGTAAAGTTTATCGGGTTTATATTTTATAAAAAGGGATGCTTATTTAATCTCTACTACTTCAAGATCAAAAATAAGGTCTTTACCTGCTAAAGGATGGTTTGCATCTACAACAATGCTCTCTTCTTTAACTTCTACAACAAGTAAATTCATTTCTCTTCCGTCAGGAGACTGAGAAACTAACCCCATACCAACTTTAGGTTCCATATCTTGAGGAAGTTCTGCCTTTTTTACTTCTTGTATTAAAGCTTCATTAACCTCACCATATGCTTCTTCTTTGGCAATTGTTATTGTCTTTTTTTCATTTACTTTCATATCAATTAACCCTTTTTCAAAACCAGGTATTAATTGTCCTTGTCCTAAAGTAAACTCTAACGGTTCTTTTCCTTCAGAACTATCAAAAACTTGCCCGTCAGATAACTTTCCTGTGTAATTTACTTTAACCGTATTGTTCTCTTTAACTTGACTCATACTCTTTATTCTTTTTTAAAAATATTCTTTGCACAACTCTTATGCAGCAAATACTTTATTTTAAACTTAAGTTAAGAGTAGCTGCCAAAACCACGCCAAAGGCTAAAAAGCAGAAATAAATTTAATTAAACCTATTAATTATCAATATTAAAAACAAAAAATAAGCTCTCAGTGCCCTGAACATAGTAAATCAACATTTTAAAAACCGATTGTGCCTAAATAACAAAAAAATAGCAAAATGCGCAAATATGTCAGTTATATATAAAAAAGACGATTACAAACTAGTAGCAAGCAGTTACAAAACGTTACTATTACACATCTAAATAATAGTTATTTTAGCTATTAATACAACTATATACTATGGACACAAACCTACAAGAGTTTTCTAGCACATTAAAAGAGTTTAAGCAAATTCTACAAACAACAAGGTTTGGAAGTCACAAAGATTTTACCACTAGAGAAAATACAAAACCACTTAGAGAATTAGAAGAACACCCTTTATCTCCAGAATTGAGGTATTTATACTCTAACTACATTACACTTTTAATTTTACCACACATACATATTAACACCTACTCTAGCCTGTTCCCTAAAATGCACATATTTGGTAAAACTGGAGCAATGTCATCAAAACACAATCCCTGGAAAGAAGGTAAAGTTGTTATTGGACATTCTTTTAATAAATCGAGCAGAAAAATATGGGCAGATACCACTCAAAACCTCACCCCTATTCACATTACAGATTTAGAAGGTAATTTTATGCGCCTAACATCTAGTATAAATTTGTTTTTTAAACTATTAATTGAGTTATGCCTTAGCTACAATGAGAATAGAGACAAAGAACCTAAATGTGGTAGCCATACAGATCTATGGGATTTACACAGAGAAGAAATAGTTTCTCCTTATTTTGCAAACCGAATAAAAGACTTAATACCAGCTAGCGATTTATTTATAGTAACTGCCGTTTTTACACAAGAATAAACTCCTAGCTACTTATACATTCTTAATCAATTTTATGTAGTATTTTTACCACGCCTTTTTACGCTATAAAAAAGGCATCATTTTTTTTACTGAACAAATCTACATTATGACTCTAGAAGAAAGAATTAAAAAATCTACAACTACAATTTTTAAAGCCGTTTTTCCTAACACCACAAACCATTACGACACTCTTTTTGGTGGTACTGCAATGCAACTTATGGACGAGACTGCTTTTATTTGCGCAACCAGGTTTAGCAGACAACAAATGGTAACTGTTAGTAGCGATAAAATAGATTTTAAAATGCCTATTCCGGCTGGTACAATTGTAGAATTGTCTGGTTACGTTACTCACGTTGGTAATACTAGTTTAAAAGTTGCAGTAGATATTTATATTGAAGAAATGTACTCTAACTACAGAGAAAAAGCTGTGTTTGGTGAATTTACTTTTGTTGCTATTGACGAGAACAAAAAGCCTGTTACTATTTTAAAGTAAATACAACATTTTTTTAGTTACCTTATAACTCTTATAAATAAGTTATAACTTTTAGTCCTTTATTTTTTTTATAGAATGACAATAGATTCAATACTAAACAATGTCTACCAACTTCCTGTTGCTTCATTAACTAAAATTAAAGACAACATTACAGAAGGTAACTATCCTAAGTCGCACATTGTAATAAAAGACAACACTGTAGAGCCAACTATTTATTTTATTAAAAGCGGAATTGTAAGAGCCTACTCTAATTTAGATGGCACAGAGGTTACCTTTTGGTTTGGTAAAGAATCTGAAGCTATCATATCTATGCGTAGTTATATTGAAAACAAAAAAGGTTACGAAACCATAGAGCTTCTTGAAGATAGCACGTTATATAAATTAGAAGCTAAAAAATTGAAACAACTTTTTTTAGAAGATATACACATTGCCAATTGGGGTCGTAAGTTTGCAGAGCAAGAACTTATTAAAACTGAAGAGCGTCTAATTTCTAGACAATTTAGAGCTGCCACAGAACGTTACACAGAACTTTTAGAACATAATAGCGATCTAATAAAAAGGGTTCAATTAGGGCACATAGCATCTTATTTAGGCATTACACAAGTTAGTTTAAGTAGAATTAGAGCTACCATAAAATAATTGTATTTTTTATCATTTGTAAAATTTATTGTCAACTCCATTTCAGAAATTTGCTATTCAAAATAATAGAAAAAAAAATGAATTGGATTATTTTAATAATAGCAGGTTTTTTTGAAGTTGCTTTTGCGTTTTCCTTAGGCAAAGCCAAAGAAGCTACAGGCACAGAAGCATACTTATGGTACACAAGTTTTTTTATATGCTCTCTAATTAGTTTTGCTTTATTAATTAAAGCAATGCAAACCATCCCTATTGGTACTGGCTATGCAGTTTGGACTGGTATTGGCGCTGTTGGCACCGTATTGGTTGGCATTTATGTATTTAAAGACCCTACTAGCTTTTGGCGCGTATTCTTTATTGTTACGCTAATTGCTTCTATTATTGGATTAAAAGTAGTTTCACATTAATAAAAAAAACTATGTCTAGTAACACAAATTTATCAGATTTAATAAAAGGAATGACCCCTAAATTAAACAAAGGGGAATACGTTTTCTGCACTATAGAAAACAGTACTAATCTAGATCGAGAACATATTTTATGTGAATTTAAAGAAGCAGAAGGCACAACTATTGTAACCACAAAAGAAAATGCAGATGCATTAGGCTACACCTACAGCTTTATTGCTAGCTGGATAACATTAAGCATACATTCTTCTCTAGAGGCTGTTGGTTTAACAGCTGCATTTTCAACTGAACTTACAAAGCACAATATTAGCTGCAATGTTATAGCTGCTTATTATCATGATCATATTTTTGTAGATAAAAATGATGCAAAAAAAGCAATTTCTGTGCTAGAAGAGCTTTCTAAATCTCACAAATAACTGTATTACAATTATTTCACTGTAAACAGGGTATAACATTTTGTGGTACTTTTTTAATTTTGGTTATTTACATAACTACATTAAAAAATACCACAAAATGACTATTGATTCAATTAAGCAAAAATTAAATACAGCAGGGATTTATCATTCTGATAGCCCTATACTAAACAGACCAACTGTTATTGGTTACGAGAAAAAATTTAAGTTAAGTTGGGCTGCCACACAATTAAATACATTTGTTGTTGCTACCGACTTTAAAGATGAAAAAATTACACCAGCAATAATAGACAAGCACTTAACTGATGCTTTTAACTTTACCAAAAAAAATTACACTGGTTGGCCAAGAGGTCTTCAATCTGCCATTGGTGTAATCTCAATTATAATATCTAATTCTGTAGATGAAGATGCTAAGGAATATTGCATCAAATTAAAGTCGGGTAAAAAATGGGCCGGATTTACAATTCCTGTAATTTTTAATCCAGATACAAAAGAAGTATATCAATTTACTAACAGTCCACTTTGGGGCAGACTCTATTATCCTCATTTTAAAAAAATGATAAACAATTTAAAGTAAAATTTACTTTAGACGTAAAATGTTTCACAAACGTTAAGTTATAATTGCATTTGTGCAAAGTACCTGTGTAGTCTTAAAAGAAGCTGTACTTTTTGCATCAAAAAAAATGAAAGAATTAAACGAGGATATTTACTTTACCATTTTACAACTATCTAAAGCCGCAGATAACCACTTGGAAAACGGAGAAAAATCTGCTGCTTTACTTAAATACTGGAATGCTTATGACCTAATTCCGGAACCAAAAAAGGACTCTGAAACAAGTACCTGGCTACTAACAGCAATAGGAAATATTAATTTTTTAAACGAAGATTATAAAGCCGGCGTAGCAAACTTAACTAGTGCTATGCGTTGCCCTGATGCGGTAGGTAACGCATTTATGCACTTAAGATTAGGACAATGCCAATTAGAGGTTGGTAATTTAAGAAGAGCAGAAAACGAACTAGCTAGAGCATACACCATTGATGGAAAATCTATTTTTAATAAAGAAGACAAAAAGTATTTTGAATTCTTAAAAACTAAAATTGATATTCAACCAAAGAAAAAAAAGTGGTGGAAGCTTTTAAAAAGCGAATAAAACCTTTACTAACTATGGTTTTGTATCTTTATGTAAGATTTTAAAAACTTACATAAAATGCCCAAAGAAGAGTCCAAAATAAAATTACGAGATGCCATTTCTATTGGTATTGGCGGTATGGTTGGCGGAGGAATTTTTGCTGTACTAGGTTTAGCTGTATCTCTTGCAAAAGGCGGCACCCCTGTAGCTTTTTTATTTGCTGGCATATTAGCATTAATAACATCTTACAGTTATGTAAAACTTTCTAAAACTTACCCAGACAGAGGTGGTACAGTAAAGTTTATAAATAAAGGTTTTGGTATTTCTATTTTTAGTGGTGCTATAAATAATTTACTTTGGGTTAGTTATATTATTATGTTATCTCTCTACGCTAGTGCCTTTGGTTCTTATGCGCCAAACTTATTAGAAATTACCGCACACAAAACCTTAGATTTTCATATTTACGCCAGTGGCATTATAATTTTAGCAACAGTTATAAATTATTACAGTATTACTGTTGTAGGCAAAATAGAGTCGTATGCTGTAATTATTAAGTTAGTAATACTTATTTCTTTTATTTTTATTGGTGCTTACGGTTTAATTGGCAACCCAAACATATCTCAACTTGCTGTTTCGCAATGGGAAAGCCCTATTAAATTGTTTGCTGGCGGTATGGTTATTTTTGTTGCTTATGAGGGGTTTGAGCTTATTGCCAATGCTGCACCAGACATTATAAACCCTGAGAAAAACATACCTCGCGCATATTACTACTCTGTAATCTTTGTAATTTTACTTTATATTATTATTGCATTTGTTACAGTTGGTTCTTTACCTTTTTCTAAAATAGCAACTGCTCAAGATTATGTTTTAGCAGAAGCAGCAGAACCTATGCTTGGTAAAATTGGATTTTCAATTATTACTGTAGCCGCTTTAATCTCTACTTTTTCTGCTATTAACGCATCTTTATACGGAGGCAGTCGCGTTAATTTTGAAATTGCTCAAGATGATGAACTTCCACATAACTTTTTATCACAACTATGGAATCAACCTATAGGCTTATTAATTACAGCTATTGCAACATTAGTCTTGGTTAACATATTAGACTTAGAAAGTATATCTACAGCTGGTAGTGTTGGTTTTTTACTCATTTTTGGAATTGTAAATTTAGCTGGCTATAGACGAGCCAAAGAAACAGGTTCTAAAAAAAGCATACCACTAATTGGTTTTATCTTATGTTTAATTGCTACCGCAACACTATTACAACAGCAATACACTTCTAATATTTTAGGGGTAATTATATCTTTAAGCATTATTATTTTTTGCTTTTTAGTAGAGTGGATTTATAAAAAAACTGAAAAAAAATAGCCCTAAAAAATAAGAGTTACATATTTATACAAGCCAGAGCAATAGATTAACAGAAATACATATATTAATAAAATAATATCCGTTATTTTTGTCGCTTAGTAAAATTGAACCGAATGAACTTAACTATTGAAAATATTTTATTGGTTGGCTCTATTTTGCTTTTTATAAGCATAATAGTAGGTAAAACATCTTATAAATTTGGCGTACCAACATTACTTTTATTTTTAATTATAGGGATGCTAGCCGGTTCTGATGGTATTGGAGGTATTCGTTTTGACGATCCCAAACTAGCACAGTTCATAGGTATAGTTTCTTTAAATTTTATTCTTTTCTCTGGAGGATTAGACACCAACTGGAATACGGTAAAACCTATACTTAGAGAAGGCTTTGTACTCTCTACCGTAGGTGTACTTTTAACCGCCATTACACTTGGCACATTTGTATGGTATGTAACAGACTTTACAATTTACGAAAGTATGCTGCTGGGTTCTATTGTATCTTCTACAGATGCCGCAGCTGTTTTTTCTATTTTAAGATCTAAAAGTTTAGCTCTTAAAAACAATCTAAGGCCAACCTTAGAGATGGAAAGCGGTAGTAACGATCCTATGGCTTACGTTTTAACACTTGCTTTTTTAACACTGGTTATTAATCAAGATAAAGATTTAGCCTCTATAATTCCTATGTTTTTACAACAGATGGCTTTTGGCGCTATTGCAGGTTTTGGCTTTGGTAAACTAAGTAAATATATAATTAACAAGATTAAATTAGATTTTGAAGGACTTTATCCTGTACTGGTAATAGCTTTAATGTTTATTACTTTTTCTGCAACCGATTTTGTTGGTGGTAATGGCTTTTTAGCTATTTATATCTGTGCAGTTTATTTAGGCAACCAAGACCTTATACATAAAAAAACTATTTTAAAAATGTACGATGGTTTAGCTTGGCTAATGCAAATTGTACTTTTCTTAACGCTAGGTCTACTTGTTTTTCCTTCTAAAATTGTTCCCATATTTGGAATAGGAATGTTGATTTCTGTGTTCTTAATTTTAGTTGCTCGTCCTGTAAGTGTACTTTTAAGCCTTATGTTTTTTAAAATGAAATTTAGAAGACGTCTATACATTTCTTGGGTTGGCTTACGTGGCGCTGTACCAATTGTGTTTGCAACATACCCATTATTGGCTGGTATAAATAAAGCAGATATGATTTTTAATATTGTATTCTTTATCTCCGTCTCTTCCGTAATAATACAAGGCACAACCCTATCTGTAATGGCAAAATGGTTAAACGTAGCATTACCAAATGAAGAGAAAAAATTAAATGCAACAGATTTATTATTTGCAGACAATCCTAAAGCTTTAATAAAAGAGATTCCCGTTTCTGCTAACTGTTATGCCGCAGATAAAAAAATAGTAGATCTAAGCTTTCCTAAGCACGCTATTATTGCAATGATCAGGAGAGACAACCAATACATTACTCCTAACGGCTCTACAATTATACTAGATAAAGATGTACTTGTTGTTCTTGCAGATAAGCAAGAAGCCATAGATAATGTAAAAGAATGCCTAAACAAGTAACATTTAATATAAATTAACATTTACCTATTTATTTTATAAAGTAACTTTGCAGCGTGAAAAAGAATATAAAACTTATAAGCGTAATTTTACTTACAGCACTCTATTGTTTAGCAATGGGAGCCGTAACACAATCGCTTGTTACCTATTCTGCAGACAATACAGCTAAAAGTAACGAAGTACAACTTTCTTACAACAAGCCTAACACTTCATTTTTTCAGAGAATACAAACAGAGAATACAATAGATATTCCGAGTAACACAAATGTACCCTCTGATTTTAAAAACCCGTTTCAGAATTTCTTAACTCCTGCTATTGCCATAGCGCAAACCACAGAGGTTTTATATTCTAAACACATAAACACATCTTTAAACTTTTTAATTCAACTTAAAAAATCGAGTTTATTATATCCTTTCCATTTTTTCTGGTAGAATAAATTGTTACCACAAGCGCTGTTTTACAGCAAATAACAATTTAACAAAAGGCTTTGCAAACGCATTGCCCACATACTACACACAATATTTTAAAAAAATGCAAATGGATTTAGGAACAGATATCATAGCTACTATAGTTGTAGTTGTATGCGTTATACCTTTTATATTAATAGCTAAAGGTCGAAAAAAAAGGGAGAAAAAAATGCTTGCCTCTTTAGAAGAAATAGCAAATAGAGATAATTGCACAATTAATGATTACGAAATAAATGCCGATTTTATTATAGGAATAGATCATAAACAAAATCAAGTTTTTTATTACAAGAATGAAGAAGGTGTAATAAATGAAGGATCTGTTAACCTATCTGGTATTGAAAAATGTAAGCTTGCTACACACAGCAAAACAATTAATGGTAAAAACCGAAAAGAATCTATAATTAAAGGATTAGACTTAAAATTTATACCTCGTTACAAACAAGATCCAGAAGTATCTTTTACTGTATATGATTCCGATTTAAAAATGCAACTTACTGGAGAGCTGCAATTAGCAAAAAAATGGGAAACGCTAATAAACAAAAAGCTACTACAGTTTAATTAATTTAAAAAAAGCCCTTTACTTTTGTAAAGGGCTTTTTCTATTTCATTTGTTTAAAGATTATTCATCTTTTAATTCCCAAGATCTAACCCAATCATAATAAGTTGTCCTCTCTGATTTAGTTCCTGTCATTCCCCCATCTTCAGGAACAGGATTCCAATCGTAAGTTTCTACGACCAACCTTAAGTACATTTGCAAACTAAACTCTGCTTTAGGAGTTATAGTATAAACTTTTTTACCATCAAGATAAAACTCTATTTCTGTTGGGCTCTTCCACCAAGCACCGTAGATATGATAATCTTCCCAAACCTTTTCACCTGTAGTTACATTTTTACCTTCAGATCCAACTGGAGTCTCATCACAAGCGGTATTTCTACTGTGCGTATTTGAATGCATTGTTTCATCAAAAGTTTTAGCAAAATTTGCCGATCCTGTAATTTGCCCTACACATTCTTGTATATCTAATTCTGTTACTCTCTTATTACAAGCTTCTCCCTCACCAACAACATTAATTAACCAAAATGTAGAAGACATAAAAGTTTTATTTGCTTTCATACTACACTCTACATAAGTACCAACCTGTACTGCGTTTTTAGAGTAAATATTAGAACCTGCGTGAGTAAAAGTGTCTCCATTAACTACTTCTGGTTCGTTTAACTTATATGGAGTAAGCATTAAATTACCATCAGCTTGTGAAACAGTATTTGCTTTAAAAATACCGGGAGCTCTACCTATCCAGCGTGTACTGGTATTTTCCCATTTGGCTTCATCAAAACTATTATTATTAAACTCATCTGATATGCTTTCTATTTTAGCCCATTTTTTACCCGAAGGAGTAGGACTGTTACCTTCTACAAAAAACGGAGTTTCTTTAGCAATGGCTTTTTCTAAAGCACTATTAACAGTATCATCATCACCAGAACTACTGCATGATAAACTACTAAAAATCATCAATACAACTACATATTTTAAATTCACCTTTAACATTTATAACTGTTTTTCTTACAAATATATAAAAAACAACTAGTGTAGATCTAAAATAGACTTAAAACCTACATCTAAATAATTGCTTGTAAACTTTGAAAGAATTTAAGAGTATCAATATAAAAATTCGTAAACAAATCATTAATAGTGTGTTATAAAAAATCAACCTTATTTTAATGAAATATAAAGTCCTTTTAATATTACATAGATTTATTTAATACACTCTCTTTAAAGTTTTTTTATTACTTTGTTAATCTAACTACAAAGAAACTACATGGAAGTTCTAGGTATAGACATTGGCGGCTCTGGTATAAAAGGAGCTATTGTAAACATTAAAACGGGAGAAAAACTTACCGAACGTTTTAGAATACCTACTCCGCCCACTAAAAAGCCTAAAGAAATGGCTAAAGTGGTACACAAAATAATAAAACACTTTAATTACAACGGTCCTGTTGGCTGCGGATTTCCTACTTTAATAAAGAAAGGAATTTGTAAAACACCTGGTAACTTACATAATAAATGGGTAGATACAGATGTAACTAAGCTTTTTTCTGAAACTACAGGTTTGCCTTTTACAGTTATAAATGATGCAGATGCAGCTTGCTATGCAGAAATGAATTATGGTATTGGCAAAGACCTAAAAGGTTTTGTTATAATGATAACTATTGGTACAGGTTTAGGAAGTAGCGCTTATTTAGACGGTAAGCTTATCCCTAATTTTGAACTTGGACAAATACCTTATAAAAAACACAAAAAAATAGAGCTTTGGGCAGCAGATTCAGCTAGACAACGAGAAGAACTATCTTTTAAAAAATGGGCTAAAAGATTAAACACATTTTTAGAATACATAGAGCTTTTAGTTGCTCCAGACACTATAGTTCTTGGTGGCGGAATCTCTAAGGAATTTGATAAATTTAGCAAACATATAAAAATTACAACTCCAGTTTTACCTGCCGTTTTAGAAAACCACGCTGGCATTATTGGCGCAGCTTCTGCTACATTAAAGAAGTAATTTTATCTAAAATTAAAAAGAGCCTTTATCTAAATCTAGATAAAGGCTCTTTTTATGCACTTAACTTACTGTTTTATTTTAATACCTCTGCTCCTTCTAGCTTAGAAAAGAAATTCTCTTCTACAGTTGATGAAAAGCTAATATCACTAACATCTATTTTAGTTATGTATTCTCCCAATCCGTCTTTATCAGCCGTAGACCAATATGTTTTAAAATCAGTTGCAAACACAATACCGTCTACAGTTGTTGTTCCTTGAGTTACCGTAATTTTTTCTGGTGCGTGACCTCCGTTAGGGAAATATTCAGGATAAGAAACAATGTACTTAAATGCATCTACTAAATTTGTTTTAGCATTAACGTACATAATATAATAATCATCTGGCGCAGAACCTACACCTTTGTCATACGTTACTTTTACTACGTTCTGCATAGCTCCTTTGAATTCTACTTGCGGCAACAATTCTAGATTTACACCTGTACCATCAAAAACAAAAGGTTGACCAGAAAAGTAAATAGGAGTTAATGCCCAAAACTTAGTATCATATGCAAAAGAAGTACTGTCTTTTGCTTTTATCCAAGACTCTTTACCATCCCATCCAAAAACATCGTTATTGTCTGTAATACTATTATGTCTTGCTTTATTGTTCCAAGTATCTATAGTTTGGTAAGAGTCTCTTATACCTTTACCATTTACTGGCTGGTAATTAAACCTAAGCGATAAAAAACCATTAGCATACCAATTTTTTAGTCCGCCGTGAGCTTCCATAGCACTCCATAAAACCTTACCTGCATCTGTTGCATTTAATCTTTTATTAGCAGCAGTAACTCTTTTTTCTATCCAAGAATTTGGTATTTGATAACCTAACTCTTCTGTTTGCTCTACTATAGTTTTATCAGCTTCTTTTTTACTTGTTTCCTTACAAGCTACAAAACTCAATATTGTAAATAAGCTTACAAGTTTTACTGTTATTCTCATTGTATCCTTAATTTATATGTTAATATGTAATAGTCGTTTTAACTTACAAAACATTTCAAAAATAAATAAAAAAAATCCCAAGACTTACGACTTGGGATTTAAGTATGTATAAAGCAATTAATTATGCTATTTTATTACGTTTACGTTCGTTTTCTGTTAAGTAAATTTTACGTAATCTCAAATGAGCAGGAGTTACCTCTACGTACTCATCTTTTTGTATGTATTCTAATGCTTCTTCTAAAGAGAATTTTATAGCTGGTACAATTTTAGCTTTATCATCTGCTCCCGAAGAACGTACGTTAGACATTTTTTTAGTTTTAGTAATATTCACAGACATATCATCGCCTCTAGAATTCTCACCAATTACTTGTCCTTCGTAAATATCTTCACCTGGCTCAACAAAAAACTTACCTCTATCTTGTAATTTATCAATAGAATAAGGAATAGCTTTACCCATTTCCATAGAAACCAAAGAACCATTTTGACGTTGAGGAATATCTCCACGCATTGGTTGGTATTCTAAGAAACGGTGTGCCATAATAGCTTCACCAGCAGTTGCAGTTAATAATTGGTTTCTAAGACCAATAATACCACGAGAAGGAATTAAGAATTCGCATACCATACGCTCTCCTTTTGCTTCCATACTAGTCATTTCACCTTTACGCATAGAAACCATCTCTACTGCTTTACCAGATACAGTTTCTGGTAAATCTATAGTTAATGCTTCTATAGGTTCACATTTAACACCATCAATCTCTTTTATAATAACTTGTGGCTGTCCAATTTGTAGTTCGTAACCTTCTCTACGCATTGTTTCTATAAGTACAGATAAGTGTAATACACCACGTCCAAATACTAAAAATTTATCAGCACTGTTAGTTTCATTAACACGTAATGCCAAGTTTTTCTCTAACTCACGTGCTAAACGATCTTTAATATGACGAGAAGTAACAAATTTACCATCTCTACCAAAGAAAGGAGAATCGTTAATTGTGAACAACATACTCATTGTTGGCTCATCAATAGCAATACTCTCTAATTTCTCAGGGTTTTCTATATCAGCAACAGTATCTCCAATTTCAAAACCTTCTAAACCTACAATAGCACAGATATCACCAGTAGCAACTTCTTCTACTCTTAATCTACCAAGACCTTCAAAAGTATAAAGTTCTTTTATTTTAGATTTAGTAATACTACCATCTCTTTTTACAAGAGAAATTTGTTGACCTTCTTTTAAGCTACCACGTTGTAATCTACCAATAGCAATTCTTCCTGTAAAAGAAGAATAATCTAAAGAAGTAATAAGCATTTGAGTATTTCCTTCTTCAACTTTAAAAGTTGGGATATGCTCAATAACCATATCTAATAATGGCTCAATATTTTCTGTTTCGTTTTTCCAGTCATCACTCATCCAGTTATTCTTAGCTGAACCATAAACTGTTGGAAAATCTAACTGCCACTCTTCTGCTCCTAACTCAAACATTAAGTCAAAAACTTTTTCATGTACTTCTTCTGGTGTACAGTTTTCTTTATCAACCTTATTAACAACAACACAAGGTTTTAAACCAAGGTCAATTGCTTTTTGCAATACAAAACGAGTTTGTGGCATAGGTCCTTCAAAAGCATCTACTAAAAGTAAAACTCCATCTGCCATATTTAATACTCGCTCTACCTCTCCACCAAAATCGGCGTGACCAGGAGTATCTATAATGTTAATTTTTGTGTCTTTATAGACTACAGAAACGTTTTTAGATACGATTGTTATTCCGCGTTCGCGTTCTAAATCGTTGTTATCTAATATAAGATCACCAGTATTTTGGTTCTCTCTAAATAACTGACAGTGGTACATAATCTTATCTACCAAGGTCGTTTTCCCGTGATCTACGTGGGCAATAATTGCAATATTCTTCGTTGTTGACATAACTGATTTTTAAATGCATTTACCTTACTAAATGCGCGCGCAAAGATACTCTATTTTTTTTAGCAAAAAGAAAAAGATTAAAATTTCTTATTATACTGATTTTGAGCTTGTTTACAAATGCTAAATTCCTAGTAAAAACTACTATCTTTGCAAACATAAATTATACTACAGATGAACTTAGATCTTATACCTCAAATAAAACACACAAAAAGCGACAATTTTTTCTTGCTATCTGGCCCTTGTGCTATAGAAGGTGAAGAAATGGCTTTGCGTATTGCTGAAAAAATAATGACTATTACAAACAAGTTAGAAATTCCTTATGTATTTAAAGGAAGTTTTAAAAAAGCGAACCGTAGTAGAGTAGATTCTTTTACAGGAATTGGTGACGAAAAAGCACTTAAAATACTAAGAAAAGTTTCTGAAACATTTAATGTACCTACAGTTACAGATATTCATGAAGTATCTGATGCTAGTATGGCTGCAGAATATGTAGATATATTACAAATACCAGCATTTTTAGTAAGACAAACAGATTTAGTTGTGGCTGCTGCTAATACAGGTAAGGTTGTTAACCTTAAAAAAGGACAGTTTATGAGTCCGGAAAGTATGAAACATGCTGTTACTAAGGTTACAGATAGTAACAACCAACAAGTTATGGTTACAGATCGTGGTACTATGTTTGGTTACCAAGATATGATTGTAGATTTTAGAGGTATACCAACGATGAAAGAATTTGCTCCTGTTGTATTAGACGTAACACACTCTTTACAACAACCAAACCAATCTTCTGGTGTAACAGGCGGAAGACCAGATATGATAGAAACTATTGCAAGAGCAGGTATTGTAACTGGAGCAGATGGTATTTTTATGGAAACTCATTTTGACCCAGCTAATGCAAAAAGTGATGGTGCAAATATGTTACACCTAGATCATTTAGAGAAATTACTAACAAACCTAGTTGCTATTAGAAAAACTGTGAATAGTTTAAAATAAAATTTACTAATTTTAGTATTATAGAAAACCAATTCTTAAATTTAAGAGTTGGTTTTTCTTGTTTTAAACAAGTTACCAACGTCCAAAATAACTCATTAATAATATTAAAAAAGTCCCATTAATTCATAATTAATAAAAATTATCACAAATAACTCAGATATAGCTAGTTAATTTCTTACAAATCCAATACTTTTATCTTTCAACTAAAAATTTAGATCTAAGATGAAAACTACAAATTGTTTATTTGCTCTTGCATTAACAGCGCTTTGTTTTTCTTGTAAAGAAACTCCCAAAGATACAGGGGCCAACATAGGTTCTTTATATATTTCTGATGCTACGCCAAGCCCAGGAGAAACTCTAAACCTTGCATATAGCACAGACGTTAACAAAGAAGATTTTAGTGCTTTTTACTATTATACTGTTGGCAGCAGTGCTTATCCCGTAGATTTAGATGTAACTAAAACAGATAGCTTATACAAAGCATCTATTGTTATACCTGACTCTGCTACGGCATTAGCTTTTAATTTTAAATTAAAAAAAGACTTTGATTCTAATAATAAAAACGGGTATATAATTCCATTAACAACAACATCTGGAGATACTATTGCAGGTGCACTAGCAAGTATTGGCACCTATAAATTAAGGCTTGCTCCAAGTTACGGTGTAGAAGTAGATAAAAAGGAAGCTTTTAACCTTATGAAAGCAGATTTATTTGCTCACGAAGATCTTCAAGAAAAATGGGATGGTATTTTTCCCCGCACATTTATGTCTGAAGAAAAAGCTGAAGCTGAAAAATACATTACTAACAGAATAGCTGCTTACAGAAGTAAATCATCGTTAACAGAAAAAGAATACAGAAACTTAAATTCTCTTTATCAAATTAATGGAAATAAAGAAAAAATAGACTCTTTACAATTAGTAATGGTAGAGAAGTTTCCTAAAGGACTTATTGTACAGCAACAAGCTTGGTCTGAATTTTATAAAGAACAAGACTATTCTAAAAAGAAAGAATTGTTTAATGATTTTAATCAAAAATTTGGTAACAAGAGTCGTATTAGAAATATAATGGCAACAAGGTTAGCTAGTGAAGCTATACAAAATGGAAATAAAGAAGAATACACCTCTATTATGGCACAAGTAACAGACAAAGCTATGTTACCAAATGCATATAATAGTATTGCTTGGAACTATGCTGAAAAAGGTGAAAACCTAGAATTTGCCGCTGAAATATCTAAAAAATCTTTAGACTTAGTTAAAGCTTCTATTAATGATACTAAAGATAAGCCAGTTTACAATACTGTGTCTCAGTATAAAGAAAATATGGTAAGTACTTATAATATGTATGCAGATACATACGCTTTAATTAAATTTAAACAAGGAGATATTGACGAAGCTATAACATACCAAAAAGAAGCTATTGGTAAAGGTTTAGATGTAGAACTTAACGAGAGATATATTCAGTTTTTGACTGAAGGAAAAAAATATGATGCTATTTTAAATGAAGCTTCAAAATTTATTGAAAACGGAAATGCCAATGCTAAGATTAATAAATATTATAAAGAGGCATTTGTACAAAAAAATGGTTCTGAAGATGGGTTTACAGAAAAGTTAGAAGCTTTAGAAAAAGTTGGTTATGACAAATTAGTTGCAAAAACTAAGGAAGAAATGATTAACAAAAAAGCAAAAAACTTTACACTTAAAAATACAAATGGCGAAGTTGTTGAATTAGCAGCCTTAAAAGGTAAAACTGTAATTCTAGATTTTTGGGCTACGTGGTGTGGTCCTTGCAAAGCTTCTTTTCCAGGAATGCAAGTAGCAGTAGACAAATACAAAGACAATGAAAATGTAGTTTTCTTGTTTGTAGACACTATGGAAAGTGGTGATTATGACACTAGAAGTAAACTAGCTGGTGACTTTGTAAAAAATAACAATTACAGTTTTGAGGTTATAGTAGATAACCCCGTAGAAGAAGGTAGCCGTGCTTACCAAGTAGCTTCTAATTTTGAGGTTACTGGCATACCAACCAAAGTAATTATTGGCCCAGACGGAAATATAAAGTTTGTATCTGTTGGCTACAGCGGTAATTCTGACAAATTAGTTAAAGAATTATCATTAAAGATCGATTTACTAAACTCGTAACCATTTACACTTAGTTATCAATAAAGGCAACTCTAACCGGTTGCCTTTCCTTTTGCTTAATTTTTAAAATTTGAATTAAAACTTTTTGTTTCTAACAACAAAAGCATCATTTAAAACTGCTTCTAAAACCATATTATCTATCTCTTCTAAAGAAGTATAACGCAGTGATTTCATCTTCTTACGTCCATCTACAACCAACAATTCGGTAAACTTTGTTAAGTGTTGTCCGCTTTTAAAAACTAAATCTACATAGTTTTTACTACAATTTAAATGACAAAAAGGCTTCTCCTCTATATAAAAGTAAGGTAAACTATATTTAAATTTTAAATCTACACTTGGCAACGTGCGCACAATAACAGCCTGCAAATGCATTAAAATATCTCTATAAGGCTCTTGCGCATTGTAAATATATTCTTCGGCTGGTTTCATATTTTAAATATATAAATTTTACAATGACTATTGCACAACACAATAATTTTACTTTACTTTGTTTTTCAAAGTACTTTATATATGGATTCTAAAAAATACTTAGACGACATTTCTGAGATTAAAAATATGATGAGCAAGTCGTCTCGTTTTATGTCCTTAAGCGGACTGTCTGGAATATTAGCTGGTGTGTATGCATTAATTGGAGCCTATTTAGCACACAGCGTAATACATACAATTAAAACTGAGCAAAATGGGTTAAGTAGATTTTTTATGACATTTGGTGCATTAGACAGTTTACTAATAATTGCATTAAGTGTTATGGTTCTTGCGTTAATTACAGGAACAGTATTAACCTATTTTAAAGCCAAGAAAAGTGGCGAAAAAATGTGGGATGTATCTAGCAAGCGTTTACTGCTAAACTTTTTATTACCATTAATAGTAGGCGGACTTTTCTGCTTAGCTCTAATACAGTATGAATACATAAAAATTGTTGCACCTGCCACACTAATCTTTTACGGTCTTGCTTGTGTTAATGCCAGTAAATATACCTTAGGAGGCGTACGTTATTTAGGGATTACTATAATTACAATTGGTTTAATATCTACACAATTTGTTGGTTATGGTTTGTATTTCTGGGCATTAGGTTTTGGTGTTTGTCATATAATTTATGGTTCTTTAATGTACTTTAAACACGACCGCAACTAAGTATGAGTATTATAAACAATATTAACAAAGCATTTGATCACCGTATTAGACTAGGCATTATGTCTATTTTAATGGTGAATGATTATGCCGATTTTAATATGCTGAAAGAATTACTAGGTGCAACAGATGGCAACATAGCTAGCCATACAAAAGCTTTAGAAAAAGTAGAATACATTAAGGTTGAAAAACAATTTATAGGTAGAAAACCCAATACAAGATATTCTGCAACGCAACTAGGTAAGCTAGAGTTTAAAAAGCATATAGATGCACTTGAAAAATTAATAGGAAGATAAAACTATTTTTTTATAATTCTACTTTGAAATACAAAGTACTTTAAATAATAAATATGAGAGCATTACTGTTAGAAAAACTATACGACTGGAGTAAAATTCCCTATCAAAAATTCTTAAAAAAGAACGATGCTTGGAACATAGAAGTATCTAAACTCTTGCGCTATCCTAAAGATTCTTTAGGCCAAGGATTAGGCTTGTTTATTACCAAGCACAATTTTGAGTTACAAGATAAATTAGAAAGTCATGATGTGTTCCACGTGTTAACAAATACGGGAATTACAGTGCCAGAAGAAGTAAGTATGCAGTTTTATTTATTAGGGAATGGTAAGCGCAGTCTTTATTTATTCTCGGTTGTATTCTTAGGCCTACTACTCTACCCCGATTATTTTACAACTTTTAAAAACACCTACAATAGAGGTAAAAAAGCATTGCAATTTCATCAACTAGATTTTTTAAAAATGCTGCATTTACCAATACAAAAAATTAAAACAACCTTTTTAATATCTTAAAAAATGAAACAGAAATTAATTTTAATTGCAAAATCTAACTTAAGCTTAATAACATCTATAAGCTTTGCTTTCTTAATTTTAGCCGTACGTATAAAAATTACAGGGTCTTTATTCTTTAGTTTTCTTGTTTGGAATCTTTTCTTGGCCGGTTTGCCCTACTTGTTTTCTCAGATTTTAAAACAGTTACACGCCACTAACGCCAATAAATTAATACAGTTTGGAGTCTTTGGTTTATGGTTGCTATTTTTACCAAACAGCCCATATATTATTACAGACCTCATACATTTACAAAATGAAAGCGCTACTATGGTATGGCTAGACTTACTTATTGTATTTGTGTACGCTATTAATGGTTTGTTATTTGGTTTGTTTTCTATGATAGATATTTACCAGATTCTAAAGAGTAAGTACGACGTTAAAAATGCCAACTTTTTTATGATATACTTATGTTTACTATGTGGTTATGGCGTATATCTAGGCAGGTTTTTACGCTTTAATTCTTGGGATTTGTTTACAAAGCCACACATACTAGCCTACAATATTGTCCATAGTTTAACCAACTACAATGTTTGGGCAATGACATTTGCTTTTGGTGGCTTATTATGGATTTTATTCTGGACGTTACAGTCTAAGCTTTACAAACAATAAGTGTTGCACACCAAACTATTTGCCGTCTACATAATCTTGCAAGTAAGAAAATCTTGGTGTTAGTTTACCATCTTTTGTCATTCTGGCACGTTCTAACACTCCGTCTTTATCATTATTAAAAAAGGCGGGGATTACGTGTTTTGTAAAAGATTCTCCAAAACCAACACTTGCATCTCTTGGTAGCTCGCACGGTAAATTATCTACTGCCATAACTGCTATAGCATTTGGATTTTTATAATCTGTTTCTTTTTCTGTTTCTGGATTATACCCATATACAGGATCTGCTATTGTAGATGCTTTTATGGTAGATGCTACTGGCCCATCTATATCACAACTAACATCTGCTACAACTCTAATTTTAAAATCGGGGTGTTTTGCATCTTCTTTTGTAAAAAGGTATGGTGCACCATCGCCATAAAAATGACCTGCAATGTAAAAATCTGTTACTTTGGCAAACCTAAAAAAGTTAGATTTATACTCGCTTGGCTTATCAAAAAATTCTTGTTTGCTACTGCGTTCACCATCTTTACGCTTGTTGTACTCTAAAGCATCTATTTGGCAATATACTGGTGTATTAAATTCTTCTTCTAAATAGGCTTTAAGGGTTACTTTTTGTAAGCCCATACCATCTAGCATTTCTTTAGCTCCATTGCCTACACGACCTTTACCAGTTAACAGTATTTTTATATTGGGTAATTGTATTTTTTTTAATTCTGCTATTAGTGCTGGTTGGTCTTTTACTGTTTCGGCTTTTGGCAATGCATAAGAGCCATACTTTAGTCCGTATGCTCTAAAACCGTTATACGCACCAACTATGCCAGCGTAACGTCCAAAAGCTACTAAACGAGCTCCTTTTGCATTTACAATAACTTCATGATCGTAAAATTCTATGTTTTTTTCTAAAAATGCCTTTAACAGGTTTCTGTTGTAAGGTTGTTTTTTTATGGTATGCGAAAAGAAAAAGTACTTCTTATTTGGCAGTAAAGCATCAATAGGCACTTCTTTTACACCAATAAGCACATCGCAATTTTGCATTTCTGATGCTACAGTTATGTCTTTGTCTGTATATTCTGAATCTTTGTAAACCCTAATGTCTGATGGCTCTACCACTATTTTTGCACTGCTAAAAGTAGTTTCTACTTTTTTACAAGCTTCTGGTGATAATACTACGCGACGATCTGGTGGGCTTTTACGTTCTTTAATGATTCCGAATTTCATAGAAAATACTTTTATAACTTTAGGCTTATGCTTAGTTGTAAATGTAACATATGACAAGATGACAAGCAAAACTTTTTTTGGAATACTTTTTGCTCTATCTTTGCAGACTGCGTTAGGGATAGAAGCGGCATCTTTTTTAAGATTCTTTTTTTTAGAAGATTAAAAAAATACAGCGAATAGCCCGTTAAAACGCCATAATAATTATTAAAATTCTGGGGCCGACTGGTTTTGACAGCGAGACTAATTGGACAGTAAGCACGTCGTGTAATGGCATTGAAACACGTTAAAGGCTAGACCAACTTTTTAAACGGCGAGAATAACTACGCTTTAGCTGCATAATCCGAATTATAGTAGGATTGGCCTAGGTACACAAGGTGTACAAGCTTTATGTCTCCGGAAAGCCTTGATTGACGGCGTTCCATTTTGAGATATCGTAAAAGTCGATATAGATTAGGCAGTGCTTTGTTGCCTTTTTGAAACTAAAGAAGATAAGTTATAAGTGGGTTGTCTTTAACCAGCTTATAAACGAAAATCCAAGAAAAGAATAAGCGTGTAGAAAGCTCTTTGATTACTTGTTTGGACGAGAGTTCGATTCTCTCCGGCTCCACAAGAAAAACTAGGTTGTAAACCTTAAAAACCTGCTCATTTATTTTGAGCAGGTTTTTTTATGTCTAAAATTAGGTATGTTTAGTGTTACTGCTATATATGCTTAAACACTTTTTACTTATTTAAAATAAGAATATAAAACACTGTTTTACAACCTTATAAATTAATTAGGCGAGTCTGTTTTTATTACTCGATTTATGCTCTTGTATTTATTATATGAGGTAATTTTTCCGGTATCATAAACATATTCATCATAATAATCTTGCGTAATATGGTACACAAAATAATGTCCTTGAAACGGTTTATTATTTTTGTATTTGCACGTTACAAATTTACCCGTAAACGGATTTAAACTTTTGTTTAAGACAAGTACATCATTAGCAAATGTATTTTCTACAATTAATTTACCTTCATAAAATATGTTTTGTACTCCCTCTTTTTTTCCGTTCTTATAAAACGTATGTGTAACCTCTAACCAACTCTTTTTAATATCTAATCCGTTTATAGTTTTAGTGCCTTTGTAGGTGCCAAATCCTATTTTTTTACCTTTACTTGTATACCAATAAACAGTATCTCTTTCTTTACCGTATACTGTAGTTGCCAAAGGGTAATAATCATTTGGAGATAAAAACTCAATTCTCTTGGCAGTTACACCGTTTTTATACAAGTATTTAACTGTTGCAGCCTTATATATACCATTGTATATATCGCCATTTTTATATTCACTAGTATACTCTATTTTGCCGTTTTTTAAGTAAACAATACTTGGTCCGTTTAGAACACCATTTACATAATTTGCGCTATTTGTTATTTTCCCTTTTTCATCATAAAAGGTAATTTTACCCTCCATAACTTCTTGTTCTAAGTTAGAGAAATGACCATTCATTTGTAGCACACCACTTATAAAATAGTCTCTAATATAAAAAAGAGAATCGTTCTTTTTAGCTACAACTCTATAAAAACGAGCTTCTTCTTTGGTTGTTTTTTTCCAGTCCTTATCAAAATAAATTTTTGATTGACCGTAGGTACTCTGAAAAAGAAAAAAGCACACCAATGCTATTATACTATTCTTTATACCTCTTGTTTTTACATTGTTCATTATAATTCTATTTTTATACTTTAAATTGATAGTCTTTCTAAATCTACCTCATCTATTAATTTAAGTAACATATATTTTTTTAGTAAAAAAATTAAATATTCTCCCACTTGCTTAGAACAGCTACTTTTAAAGTAGTATTGATTCTGAATTATTTCTACATCTAGTAATAAGGCTAGTGAATTTCTTTTATATGTTCTTCCATTTTTTTAAACCAATATTCATCTTCTTCAGGTTTAAAAGAGAATTTGGTTAACAGTCCTGTCGCCAACATTAACCAAGCAAAAATGTTAATTGGTTTCATCTTTTTTACACTTAAAGAGAATTTTTGTGTTTCTGTAATAATTGTTCCTTTTGCATTTTTCTCTAGCTTAAAAATTGTAGTGTTTTTAATTCCTGCTTGATGCCTTACCGTAGTAAACAAATTATACTTATAAACATCCGTAATTTTACATGTAACAACATCTCCCAAGCAGTCTTCTCCCGTGTGTATTTCTTTCCATTTATTGTTTTTTTCTAATTTAAAAGACTCACTAATTTCATTATTATAGCAAGGTTCTAAACTAAAACCAACTGCATATTTAGGATGTGTTAGATACTCCCAAATTTGCTCTGGTTGATAATCACTCTGAAATTGAAAAATAGTTTTTGTGTGTTTTTTTTCTATCCTCATTTGGTACGCTTAAATAGGTATACGATGATATCCAAGATTAAATGATTCGTTTTTTAATTAAATGCTAAACTATCTTGTGGTTTAGACTCTTGATAAGCTTTAGATAGAGCAACGTAATACACCACATCTTGTTCATTATAAAAAAATACTATACGCGTTTCTTTAAAACTATATTCCAACACATAATTACTCTCATGTATAGGCTTCCCAAGCTTTCCTTTTACTTCTGCTATAGTAGACTTACCTAGTATAATTCCGTTATAAAACTTTACTTTTGCTTTGTTTAATGTAATTCTGTTTAGTACTTCCTCTTTAGGTTTTGGTGTATTCTCTACCCAGTTTTTACTAAAATTTAATTCTATCCCTAAAGTGTCATTTTTAACATTGGTGCTAGAGCTCCACATTGGACTAGAGTCTCCGCAACTTAAACTACCGTGTTTGGTTTCTTCAAAAATAACTTTATTCTGCTTTATAAAATCTGAGTAGGTTAACGATTCAATTTTTAAAAAAGGTACACCAAAGTCCTCATTAATTAATAATGTGTCATTTAATTGTAAACTATAGTTAGTTTCCTTTTTCTCGGGATGTTTCATTTCTTTTTTTTGGTTATTCCCGCAAGAGAATAAAAAGAAAAGTATAATATAAAAGAGGCTTTTTTTCATTTGTGTACCGCTTATTAATTTAAGGTTTGCACCTTTATTTTCATTAGCAATAATACATACACTTATGCTACAACCAAGCCAGCAATTAATATTCGTAAGGGTGCGTTGTATATTTAAAACTAGACTAAAGACCTTTATTTACTTACGCTTCAACATAAAAATAACTGCAACTAATTATTAATAGTAATTCTAAAGCTGTAACCTACACTGCTACATATAATTACATCTAGCATTTTTTTTACTAATTCGTTGCGTTGTCTTTTTTAGCTTGTTTTTTAAGTAAAATCATTCTATAGGTTAGCCCTAAAAACAAAATAAAAATAACGCAGATATTACTAATTATCTCTGTAGAGTTATAAGATCCGTTCATGTTATTACTAATCATTTCAATTACCTTATAGCTATACAAATAAATAGCAATACCTGCTATAACTACTACAAATGGGTGTTTATTTTTAAGGTTAAAACCTAGTACAATACCATAAGCAACAAAAAAGAACGTCAAGAAAATAGTAAGATAATACTTTGCTTCTTCCCAATTTGATAGCTTAATTTCTTTAATTAATTGCTTGTGTAAACTTACCTCATACTTTAATTTATTTAGCGTAAACAAACTAAATTCTGATGTGTTTTTAGGTTTATTTTGAATATATTTATTTAGGTAAGAGTTAGGGAAAACACTTTCTAATATACTATCTGGTGTATTTAATACGAACTCTTTTATATTAGTTTCTTTAACAGACATTTCTGTTTGTAATGAATCTTTGTATTTATTTATGGATAAAACATTCATTATTGACAATCTATTTCTTCTTAAATCGTCGCTCATTTCTCTTCTTTCTTCTGCGTTTAGTTTTTCTCTAAGGGCATACTCATACCTACTTATATAAGACATAATTTTAAGCTCAGGAACCACCGTGTTTTTAACTAAAAAAAGTATTCCTGCAAATAAAATTGACATTGCTAAACCTAATCTTAATAATTTTATTAGGCTAAGTTTATTCTGAAACCAGTAGACAGTAAACAATAGAGTAGAAATAAATAAACCAAAAAGTATAATAGTATCTATTAGACTTAAACTAAGTAAGCACGTATTAATTATATTGATTAAAATATCAGCTTCAGCCATAAAATGTACAATTACTTGTACTACTGAAAACAAATAATAAAAAAAACAACTTATTGTAAAGTACTTTAAAAATTGAAGTAATAATTTCTTTGTGGTCATAACAGTCTAAATAATGGTTTTCTAATGAGAAATAGCTTCTATAATTTTGCCAAAAACTACATATAAACCAAAACTAATTGCACTAACTAATAGTACCAAAAATACTAGTTTAAAAATGGGTTGTTTGGTTTTAAAACGCCTTAAAGCTCTTATTACTAAATAGAAGATTAAACTAAATAGAAACAAAGGGATTCCTATAAAAAAACTATTTCTAAAAACGTTGTATACATCTAAAAAATGAACAACAACTCCGGTACCTATAACCAGTAATGAGATTACTAGTAAGACTTTACATAGTGACTCTAAAAAAGTAATTATTTTTAATTGATTCATTCTTAAATCCTAGTGGTTTACCTATAAAAACAACGCTTAAAACCGTAATTTTTATCTAACAATAATAAACACTAGCATTAAACAAGCATAACTGCAATTTATATTCGTTAGCGTCTATACTATATTTAAGAGAGGTTTACTGTTTTTTAAAATGAATGTATTTTTCGCTACAGTCTTTTAGTTTTACATAGTAATTCATTGCATTACCGTAATTCTGAATTGTTAACTCGCCCGGACTATAGTAGCACTCTACACCTAATCTGCGCTTGCCTATTTCTTTGAGTTTTGCATATTCATTTTCTTTTTCTGGATCTTCTTCAAACAAAGCAACATCAAAATAATCTTCGGCATATTCAATTTCTGTTAGGTTAATATATAAATCGTCTCCTCTAGAGAAGCTTAATTTCCCTGTTAAAGTTCTCTCATTAGATTTATATGTATAGTAATATTCGCCTTTAGTTTTAGCAAACGTAAGCGTAACATCGCAAATATCGTTATAATACTCACCTTCTATATTTTCTGGTAAAGGTGTAATGGCTGTGTCTGTTTTTTCTAAAGTAAATGGGAGTTCTTTTTTACGTTGTGTACTTATCCATTTTCCTTTAATAGCAGCCTTACTAATTTTTCCTTTTAAAATAGCAAGCGTGTCGTTTTTATAATTTAGCTCGTATGCAAGTAGACTATCTGCTACCACAGTACCTACAACTTTGATATCTATTCCTATTTTTTTGTAATAATAAAAGCCGTCTATTACACCATTGCTATTTGGCAAATTAAAAGCAACTTCTAAATTACTACCTATTTTACCTGTATAACTCCCTAAAACTATAGCTTTATTTAATTCCTTAGACGGACTTTCTTCTTTTTTAGCATCTACATTATCCTTGGCATTAAGCTCTGTATTCTTAAAATCTTCTGTTTTAGTTTTTTTCTCCGCACAAGAATTAAGGGCTATTAAAAAAGCTACAAGTAGTATTTTTTTCATTTTTGATAGTGGATTAATATAAATTAAAGTTATAATTATATATTATTTAGTTCTATTCTTGATTTTGTTTTTTGACTAAATTGATTTCTCCATTCTTTGATGTCAAAATTGTTTCTTTCTTGAAAAGAAGATGTTTCCCAATACATCATTAATGCATAATTTTGCTCTAGCAACAAAGCTCTATTATGATCTCCTAGCTCGTAAAGTTCTGTAAAAATAGCCTTAATTACCTCGTAATTTTTATTCTCTTTTTGTCCTCCAAAATTAAAGTCGATTTTTTCTCTATTTCTAAGTAAAGGATGGTCTTTTAATTCTGCTACAGGAGTTAAATTCTTAAGCATTCTTACTGCGTTTTGAGAAGGAAAATCTATTGCCCAGTTAGAAATTACTGCGTTAATTATACTTTTCTGAAAATCTAATTCGTTTCCAATTCTTTTATATTGCGATGCAAGTTTAAACCAGTTTTCGCTTAATTCTCCAAAACTTTCTGTGCTTGCCTTATAAAACTCAATAGCCTTTTCTACGTTATTTTGTTGTAAACATTGGTTTCCTTTCTCTAGATAATTATACACTAATTTTTCATCGTCAATTTCTTCATCGCCATAATCAAAATCGTTTAGTGTATACCACTCCAAAAATTTATCAAGAGAAGAAAAACTAGGTTTTATAATTCCCTCATCGTGTATCATTTCACAAACTATAGGCTCTTCATTTTCTTTACCAAACTCCCAGTACAAACCAAAGTAATCTCCGTTGCCTAAGCCTGCTTCATAAAATTGTAAAAAACCATTTGGCGGATATACTCCAACTTGTATTTCTGTATCTATAGAAACTTCTTTTATTCTCTTGGGTAACTTCATCTTCTATTATTGACTTTCTATTATTAAGACCATATATTTTACTCCACTAAAGTATTAATCTCTTGATAAAAGAATCTAAATTACAACTTTTTGTTCTCTGCTCGTTCTTTTACAACTCCGCCTACCAGTATACCAAGCACGCCTATAATTATATAAAATGGCAATCCTAAAAGTAGAAATAAAGGAAAATCTATCCAACTACTTACAGAGTATATTATTAAAAATAATAGTGTTGAAAAAAAAGGGTAAAAGAAAAGTTTTATTTTAGATCTGTAAATACCTGTAGTTACATAACAAACAGGTACTAAACTTATAATTGCGGGTACAACAAAAATGAATATAAAGTTCTCATTAGAAACATCAAAATAGTCCCTTAAAACTCTTAAAAAAACTCCGTAAAACACAGCAAATAGTACACCTGAGTAACTTTGTATTTTTATCTTTTTTCTAAGCACAGTATTAAAATTAACTACTTACTTTACAATAATTTTATTCTTCAAAATTACGAAGCTGCTCCATAAAATACTTTTTTAACGTATACAAACGAGAAGTTAAATTAGTATTTACCTCTTCTATATTTGATATATCTGTAATGACATACGAATAAAACTCTAGTTTATTTTCACTTAATTTATCATTAACCTCATCTCCAAAAATTAATTTTTTTAAAGCTGCTGCTTTGGTAGTGGTTGTACTCTCTTTGTTATTTCTTTTTATACGCTCTAAATTTTCAATAAGATTTTCAACCATAAGATCTCCATTTTTAAAATCTTTTATGGCATACGCATTTTTAGCCATAGATGCAATCATAAAACTAATATCTGCGTAAAGGTCTTTTGGATAAAAATTTGTGAACGCATCTAAAACTTCCTTACATTCTTTAATTTCTCCTGCTTTTTTGTAATGATTAATAAGAGTTTCATAAGAAGATGCATAACTTATTAAAACAGAAAGCTCAGTTTTTGAGCTATTTTTTGTGTTTTTATGATACTGAAACTTATCCACTAAAACAGAATAGGTTTTATCTGCATCTATGCCTGCTAAATACCTATCATTTTCTATTTTGTTTTTAGGGCTAGCTGCTATTTTATAAGCAAAACCAGATTTCTCTAAATAGTTAAATACTACAGGCAACTCATTAAATGTACAGTATACAGGTCTTGTTTTTATGTTTGAGGCTATAATATCTAACGCAAGTAATTCTCCCTTTACTATATAATTTGTTTTGTACGTAAGTTTTAAGGTGTCTTGATTAATAGCAATAGCTATTTTATTTGTAGACAATTTAGCATTCTCTTTTGCTGCTTTATAAACAACAGATGAATCTTTTTCATTTATTAGTTGTAGTGTGCTTTTTAAATCTAAGTACTTATCATCATTTTTGTTACTACCTAAAACTATATAAGATAAATTTTCTTTTGCATATGCATCTGGTTTTAATGCAAACTTAATTGGTGAGGAAGCTAAAACCATATCATCTCTTAAATGATTTACATAACTGTTTTGGTTTAACAAACTTGTATTTACAATAGCAACATCTTGGCGGTGTTTTAGCTTTGCTTGTGCATACATAAACGGAAATGTATCATTATCACCTGTGGTAAATAAAATTGCATTTGGTTCTAAGGAGTTTAAATAGTTTTTGGCATAATCCATAACAAAATCTGTATACAAATCCTCTGGTAAAAATGCTAAAGCTTCTGCCTGGTTTTGGTAAATACTAAGGTTTAAATAAGTACTAACATACTCGTTATCTAATTTATTACAAATATTACCTACAACTGTTGGATAATCTGGATTTTTTTGACATAGTATGTTATAATTTTCTATAGCCTTTTCTTCATAATTAATATATGTTTTAAGCTGCTCTTTTGTAAATTGATTTTTACCAGATTCTAAAAAATTAAATTGATCTTTAGGATCGCCAAATTCATAACTATTATTTAATAAATGACTTGCACTGGCACTGTATGCTCTTCCTAAAGCATAGTATTCTATATCTTTAAGATTAGATTTTTGTTCTAAAAAAGCAATAACATCTTTTGTCCACCCCACATAACCATAGTAAGGCAGCACATTAAACCTTTCTTTATTATGGTATGTTAAATGGTAATTAGCATACTCGGCATTTAACCCTTTACCTTTAGGAAAATTTAACTCCTGGTATGTATTCTTAGAAGCACTCCAGAACAAAACTGTTTTTTTATAATCATTAGTATCATAATTATACTCTTGAATATAGTAACCCTCTTGTTTTTTAACAAATCTAATATCATCTGTTCCCTGCTCCTTACGTAGATCATAACTTGTAAAAAACGTAGTTACTACATCATCAAAAGAAGGAAATTTATGTTGTGCGCTTTTGCAGTTAACACAAAAAATAAAACACAATAAGAGAATGCTTTTTTTAATCATTTTGTTTTTAGTTAGATTCGTATTTACAAAGTTCTATTTTATCCATTAAACTCGTAATACTCAAATTTATATACCCAAGATGTATTAATAAGCTCTAGCGTAAAATTACCACCATAGCAATCGCCAGGACTACCTTCTAGGTTACCATATAACCTATAATTACCATCTACTTTTTTTAATGCATAAATAGTTATTGATGATAAATACCCATAGTATGCATAACTCTCCATTTCTCCATTCTCTATTATAGAAACTACTGTTCCTAAATTTTCAGAATAAGAGTCATAATATTTGGTTACTACTACGTTTGTATTTTGCGAAGCACTATATGTCTTCTGAGTAAATTTTAATGTTTTTTCTGAGTTATTATTCTCGAATAAATCTATATTTTCTAGCGCACAAGATAATAGCTTATTAATTTTAACTCTGTTTTTCTGGCTTATATTTAAGCTAATTTCTTTTAGATTTGGTGCTATAGAATCTACTGTTCTAGAACCAAGGCTTCCTCTTGTTTTTTCCCAAGTTTGATCTATTAACTCAATTTGATTTGCACAGTTGTCTTTTCTTAATTCATAAATTCTATTAAAGTAGACATAGCCAACTTCATTTAAATTTGTTTTAACTAAAGTCCATTTCTCGTTTTCTGCTTCTGGTAAAGTGAATTTAAATTCTTCATCTTCATTTATTCTTGCTATTATTTTACTTGAAGAACTTTTACCCTGTCTAACATTAACGTATCCATCTGCATCGTTAATTACTCCTGTTCTAATATGCCCATAATCTGGGAATTTAAGATCCTGTGCAGACACATTAAAACCAAATAAGAATAATAAAAGTATGTATGTTATTTTTTGCATTAAATTTTAAGTTTTAGTACTTCTACGTAAATAAGCAACTGCAATGTTTAGTATCCAAAATATAAGCTAGATCAATAGTAGTAATTATAACCTAACAACTAAAGCTTCAATTAATATTCGTAAGCGTGTGTTATATATTTATAACAAAACTATTTACCACTCTTAATAGCTTATCTCCCTAACTTCTAGTTTGCCTATATCGTTTTTATTAAAAGAATTTTTAGACAATCTTTTGGTCCAATTACCATTTTTATCAAATACTAAATACTTGTATTTTATATTAGATATAGTATCCTTGTTTTTATTGAGGACTACAATATTTTTTACAAACCTATTATCTGTATAGTAAAAAAACGCGTGTCTTCTTTATCCACATTTGTAATAGTGATTTTAGAAAATCTATTATTATTTTTTTCTATTCTACCAGAAAATAATAATTCTTCATTATAACTAAAGGACTCTTCTAAAATTAATTTATTTGATAAATATTTAATTCTGTTTTTATTCTTAAAAACATTGTCCTTTGAATAATAAACACACTCATAATTTTTACCTTGTATATAACTAGCTATTGCGCTACCGCTTATACTGTTATTTTCATCATAAGAAATAATTTTAGTATATCTTCCTATGCTATCAAACATTACAATTTTAGATTTTAGATTTTAGTAACCTAAGCTTACTTTATTCATATTTCTCGTTATCAAAATCGGCTTTATACGTTTTTTCTTTTAAAGTTTTTACTATCCCCTCTAGCTCAAATCTATTCCATTCTCTATCTTCTTTAGATTTAGGCAACTGCTTTTTAAAGGTACAACTCGTAAATAGAACTAAAAATAAGACGGTTATTAATTGCTTCATTATTTGGTAATTTTTCAGTTAATATACTATTCTCTATTATTTTAATTAACTGCGACCAGTATAGACAGCAAATTAACCCATTTCCCACTTAAGAAATAGAAAATTCTTATTTTTTATGTTGTACAATTTAAGGAGGTTTTATAAATTAACAGCTGCGTTAGTAAATGCAACAAACTAATTTATACAAAAAAATTAAAATGATTTGGACTTATAATAGAATTGTTAAATATAAAAACCATATTAAATTTTCTAAACAAAACATAGACGTACAACTAAAAAAAAGGTTTGAGGCTTTACCTAATATAGCATCAACTGTAAAAAAATACTTAAGCCACGAAAATGAGATTCATACAAAAATTGCTAGCTTAAGAAATAGCTACACCACCACAAATGGCTCAGAAAAAATAGCAATAGAAAATCAACTCTCTAAGTTACTTGGTAATTTATCTGTTAGTTTTGAGAATTATCCTGAATTAAAATCTAACGAATCTGTAACTCATTTACAACGTTCTATAAATGAGTTTGCAGAACAAATTTCCGCTTCACAAAGAGCATATAATAACTCTGTACTAACCTATAATGACTCTATCTCTACTTTTCCAAGTAATATAGTTGCTTCTATTTTTGGGTTTAAAGAAGAAATTTATTTAAAAATTATTTCTGATGAGCAAGAAAGAGAAAACCCTAACATAAACAACCTATTATAATATGAACCAATTTACAGACCATTTTAATAAGGTTAAAGCAAAGGCTAGTACTATTAAACCACCTTCAAGTATAGGGTATATTATACCCATAATTTTAATGGTTTCTTCCCTTTTTTCTCTTATTACATTTATTCTCTCTTTTATTATATACTTAATTGTTTCAATACTAACCTTTAATAATGGGTTTATAGGTAGTGTTGCTTTTTTTACTTTTTTTTATACTATAGTATCTGCCATTATAGCAATAGTTTTATTTAGATCTTACTTAAAACAAAAACAAGGTTTTAAAAACACCAACATTTACCGTAGAGAATTTAAATTAGGTATTTTACCACAAATAATTGCGTCAAAATATGATAATATAAATTATCAATTTGATGGGATGATTGATGAAGAACGAATTGTAGAATCTTCATTTTTTTCTCCGTCTGTTTTAGACAAAATGAAAGAAAGTTGGTTTTTTGGAGATGATTATTTTTCTGGTAAAATTAAAGACGTAGATTTTGAGTTTTGTGAACTCTACTACAAAACTGATGGAATGACTACTATGGGATGGCTTATTATATTAATAGCTGCCATTATACCTATTCCTCTTTTACCAGATATAATGGTACCCGTTTTAACTAGTTATGATTCGATAAACGATTCTATAGAATTTACATCTAATAAAACTGAAACCGAGTATGACAATACAAAAGTTAATAACAAAGCATTTTTATATGGTAAGCAGACTAATTTTAGAGGTCTTTTTTTATTTGCAGATTTTCACAAAAATTTTGAAGGCACTGTAAATATTAAAACGAAGAACAGATTTAATAAAAAAATGTTTGCTAAGAATCAGCTTAAAACTATTAAAGTAGAAAACAGCGTTATTAATAAAAAATATACAATTACTACTACAAATGAGCAAATGGCGTACTATGTTTTAAGTCCTAAAATTATTGATGCCATAGAACGATTAAACATAAAATTAGGAGAAAAGTTATCTATGACATTAAAGGATGGTAAATTATACTTAATAATGCCAATGAGTAATGATTTATTTGAGAATATAACCATTAAAGAAAAACACATAAAAGTAAATTCTATTGAAGAAATACAAAACGAATTAAACATTATTGCCGACTTAATTAACGAACTAAATCTTAATACTAAAATATGGTCCAAAGCATAAATTAGATTTAAAGTAAATTCTAAAAGAATATAAAAAAGGTAGTTTAACAAAATCTCTTTTGTTAAACTACCTTTTTTGTTGTAATACCTAATTGCTAAGCCTAATTTTTATGCAATTTTAACCACTCGGCACTTTTGGCACAATGGGTAACTATCTAGTAAGGGTTTAATGCGAGTATGCATTTCATCAAAACTTTCGCCATACAAATAAAGAGAAGTTTCTTCACCTTCCCAATAACTAGCAATATGTCCTGTTTTAAAATCGCCAAGTAAACGCTCTATTTCTTCGTAAATATAATTTACATCACAGTTTTTATAAACTTCATCATCTAAATCATTACTATTTAAATACAGTCCTAATCCTTCTTGAGAGCCAAAAGGGATCCTTACAACATCTTTACTTTCATCTTCTGGGTATATAATTAACTTTGACCCAATAGGCGCTAACATAGCCTCTGCTGCTTCAATAATTTTATTAATATTCTCTTCAGAACTATCAGAAATACTTAATTCAATATCACAAGATTCTATTTCTCCGTTTGGTGCTTGCATAGTACCGCCACCAGTAGTTTCGGCCTTAAAACCTAATGTTTCTAGTATTTCTTGCAATGCATCTTCCAAGTCGTGACGGTGCATTGGTTGTAATTTTGCGTTTAGGTTTAATGTTAAATTTGTCATACTATTTACTGTTATTTATCTATAATAAAAAAGTCTTCTAAAATATTCGTTTTTAGGGTTAACAATAATAGCAGTAGAAATTTAATTGCCAAAGTTGCAGTTTATATTCGTTAGCGTATATTATATATTTAAAGTAAAAGTAAAACCAAATGAAATAGATTTTAAAAACACAGATGATTTGCCTCTGTCAAAAGAAATTAGATTTAAGCGTAATTTTAAAAAGTCTGCGCTAACTCCTTTTCTGTATTTATATAATTAATCTTTAAAATACTGCTTAGATATAGCACCAAGATTAGCTATAAAACGTTTTTTTCTCAAATCAGCTCCTTTATCATAAAAATTACCATAAGTCTTTATTTCTAGACTTAACTTATCTATTAGAGATTCAAAATCTGAATAAGTTGCACACTTAGATCTTGTTAAGAAATAGCTTATATCATTAGTATAAATTATTCTAAAAAGAGATCGTATATCTGATAAGGCTTCAATATCTGGAAAATATTCTGCTACATTTTTAGACGATAAATCTGGTCGGGTACTAGTAGACTTTTTTACTAAAAACTCTATATGTTTAATAAGTTCCTCGTTCTCTTTTATCTTATTATATTTTTGAATTAGTTCTTTAGAAATACTTTCATTATTAAAACTTAATTTATGCTCTACTAACTCCATACTCGGTTTAGTAGTATAGGGGCTATTTATTATTGCTCCAATTATACATGCATTAAAATCTTTTTCTTGAATAAAAGAATAACTTAAACTACCTTGTTTTATTGGCTCACGTATTTTAGCCTTAGATATTTCTACATCTCCTATTGCAAAAGTTAAGTTTTCTCCAATATTTAGAGTACTAAAATCTTCTAAAATTTGTGGATTTTTAAAGAACATTGTTAATTTAGATCTATCAGAATAAGCAAGGGATTTTACATCTACATACTCATTCCCCGTTACACGAACATTACAACTCTCTTTAATATTTATAGGAGAAGAATTAGCTGCTTTTATTTGAGCTAAACCAGCTGTCTCTAATAAAAATTTTACCTTTTTTGGCGAAACAAAATTTTCATATTTAATAGTTAAACTATTCTCAGTTATATGAATATGAGTTATTATTCTTGAATAAGATGAATAAAACTCTAATCGGTTTTTTATTTGCTGAATATTTGCATCTGGTCCTATTTTAAAAGTAAATATTGACTCGTATCTATTATTCTTTTGTACGGTATTGGTTGATACGTTTGCTAAGCAAAACACAAGAACCAAAACAAGCAGTACGCCTTTTTTCATTTTTATTTATTTTAAAATTCCTCTAACAATAAAGAAAATACCTAAAGCAGTAACTCCAAAAGAAATGGTACTACCTCCTGTTTTGTACAACAATAAAACACCCATAAGTAATAGAACTACACCAACAATTCTGTTGGCCCTAGACTTCTTTTCTGCGGCCTCTACTTTCTCTTTTAAACCAGGAGAAACAGAAAACATATGTTCCTGAAAAGTATTTAGCAGATCTCCTATATTATCAGAACTATTTGCAGCTTTATCCTGAAACTCTTTATCACTTTTTGCTTTTTCATTTAAAAGCACAGACAGTTCTGCTTGTAAACCTCTTTGGTTGGCTTCATTTTTAAAAACAATTAACTCTTCTTCTGTAAAGTTATCTATGTTATATAGAATTATATTAAACAAATCTTGTTGTGGTAAATCTTTTGCTGAGTCTATTACACTTCCCTTTCTTGCGTTATTATTTGCAATAGCTTCTGATAATTCTAATTGCAGACCTCTTTTGTTTATCTCCTCCATAAAAGCACTATGCTCATCTTTACATAGTTCTCTGTTTAATATGCCATCAAAAAGTACTTCTTTAGATACCTTTTTAGCAACACTTTTATAGTCATTATAGTTCATAGTTAATTGGTTAAATTAGTAAATAAGAAGCATTATTTTCTGCTGCCAGTATTTCATTTACACGCGTATTACTGGTGAAATCTAGACCAACTATAATTTCAGAATTTTTAAGTTGAAGCTTAGTCATTAATCCCGTTCTGTTTTATTCTTTTTTACACTCCTTAGGGTGCATAGGAATAACAAAACGAGTCTTGATTTGTAAAGGGGTAATGTGTTTACAAATACAAGTGCTTTTAGGGTTTATACACTTGTAGCATTGTAGTCTTGTTTTTTTATTTCTATATGTAAATTGCTTATCTATTTTTTTTTATCTCTAATAGCTTTTTGTACCTCCAACGCTCTATCGGCAGCAAAAATATCTATACCAAGTTTAGCCCATTCTTTATAAAGATGATCTCCTTTTGCAGCTGCTTGCCTATCTAAGTTACCTAAAGTACCTAACATACACATAACTCCTTTTTTATGTAATTTGTTATATAATGATGGGTCTGATAACTTTGTTCCTGTAAAAGCAACCATATTTTTCCACGGTATACCAGAATTAGCAGCCCTGTTAAACTCTTCCATATTTCTAATACTTACAGATAGTACTACCTTAGGATTTAGTTTATATAGTTTTTGAGCTGTTTCTATGGAGTAAGTAATAATAACCGACTGATTTAACGCATCATTTTCTTCTATAAAATGCAGCACCTCTTCAGGGTCTACACTTCGTTTAATATCTACAGTAAGTATGGCATTATCTTTTTTTGCCCAATCTAACACATCTTTAAATAACGGAATTTTAAAATCTACAATAGAGTCAAAATTATCTTTTAGTTTAAGTTTAGATAGCACTTCCCAATTGTTTTGGTCTACCCTACCAAAACCTGTAGATGTTCTCTCTAGCGCATTATCATGCATTAATAGTAAAACACCATCTTTGCTTTTTGCTACATCAATTTCAAACAGCGCATTAGGTATGTGCTTTTTAACGTATTGCATTGTTTCTAAACAATTCTCAGGATAGCCAACATAACCTTTACCACCGCGGTGAGCACTAACTAATAGCTCACGATTCTCTACATAACTAAAGTAAGTTTGTAATGTCTTCTCCTGTTTATTTTTTCCGTTACAACCAATAAATAAAAATGAAATTAATAGAATAGGAATTAATAGTTTTTTCATAGTTTTTTTAATAGTATTTAGTTCTTTCTCTGTAACAGAATTTTAAATTTTGAGCCGCTGTATAGAGCCTGTGATATGTTTTAAGCGCCTAAATTAATGAAAAAAATGAATAAAAGTCCCGAAGTATTAGAACCACTACTCTTACGCTTAACTATTATTTTGTTTTTAACTTATTATTATTAAAAGCCTGCCAAAGCATCTAAATAAAAATTTAGCGGACTTTATAAATATATACAGACCTTTCGGTTTTGCCCTAAAGTCAACATTAAGCTCAGGTGTTTTGTTAACTGCTTACTTTTCAGGAAAAACTTTGTTGATAAATTCGTTGAGAGTGTTTTCATTGCTGCAATAAATGTTAGCTGTTCTATTTACAGCTGAACCATAATTCAATTGAAATATTTCTTCAGAATTAACCTTTTGATAGGAAATTCTATTGGTCGACTCATAGAATTCAGGGTTGTGAAAACCTAAAGCAAGTTTTGATGAAATTGGAATAAAATGATAGAGATCATCAATATATTTTGTATCAAAGAAAGCTTTGTTTTTATCTACACTGTACCCTGGTGCATCTGTTGTAATAAATATATCTTCTTTTTCTTTTGGACTATAAATAACTATATTGTAATTGACGACTCGATTTAAAACCGACTTAAAAACAACATTATCGTTAGAATGTAGTCTCAGTATTGAATTGTTATGAAGTTCCTTTGGCTTTGGAATACTCGATAAAAGATAATTAATAACTAACTTAGCTCTTCGAATCAATTGAGGATTATCTATTTTTTCTATTTCAGAGTTAAATTCATCAATACTCTTAATATACTGTTCATTAATTTTTTCTTGAGTGTAACCTTTCCGGAATCTAGGATTTCTTGATTTCATACTGAGTAAAAAAAAGCCAAATCAGGGATTTCCTGGACACTCAATAATTGCTTATCCGCCTTTTCAACAATATCTTCAATAAAGTGTTTTTCATACCAAAAAGCATTACGTTCAATGACATCTATATTTAATTTGTGATAATCAGCTATTCTTGAATCTAAATTATAAAAGTCCCCATGAAAACATATCGAATTGATATGATACTTTTTAGGTTGACTCCATTTATTACCTGCTTCAAAAAATTGTGTAGCGAAAATTTCTTCCGAGTCTGATACTGAGAAATGCTTCAAGTAAGATTTTGGCACATAATGTTGGTTTTCCATTTTGATATATTGCATCTAACGGTTTGGCTATGATTTCGGTCTGGGAAATCCGTTAGGATTTTTCAGGATCGGAATCGAGCCAAATTAAAAGTAGTAATTTTTTTTAGACTAAAAAGTAAGACTGAATTATAGCCATTGTTAGCTGTAGTTTTTACTTTTTAACCACTAGAGTTTTTGCGATTATATCACCAATTCTCTGTTTTTTGTCAGTCGATTTTACAACGACAAATGCAACTAATCCAAAACACCAGTTTATATCTATAATGTCAGAAAGTCTTCTTTTAATGGTTTGCCCTATTGTTAATTCTTCTCCGTTTTCTGAAATAATTTTAAGTCCAACCGTCCAATGTCCCAAAGTCGAACAAAATTTCCATTCGCAAATTGGCAAGTATAAGAACCAAAATAAAAAAGGAACTAACCCCTTGAGTCCACTTACTTTAAATCCACCGTCCTCAGATGGTTCACCGAATTGGTATATATAAACAATAGTAAAGCAAAATATCAGAATGTAATCAATTAGAGTAGCGACAATGCGGAGTCCGGTATTTGATTCGTAGGTATCTATATTCATTAAAGTATTTGGTTAAATTACAGCTAACTAGTTAGTGACAGCAATTAATTACATTTTTCCTACAATATAAAAATATTTTTTTGTAGTACATATGTACAACAATCTATTTTAATATAAACCCATAAAAAAAACCATAAGCACATATGTTAATGGGTTTAGTTTTCTTACTTGCTAAGGTTTAAATTAGGTACTAGACTTCTCATTTATATACTCTAAGTAATCTTCTTCTAGCTTATCTATTTCAGCAATTAAAAAATCGTATATGTTACCTTCAAATACTTCAATATCGGTTTCGTCATATTTGTCGTGTTCAATGGTTATAACACCATTATTTGTGTAAGCTCTATACCCATTGCCTGTTTTCTTAAAAAACATCTGACCAAGGGTTTTCTCTTTATACTCTAATGCTTCTTGGTTTTTCTCTTCAAAAGTCATCCAAGCCGGAGTTTCTTCGTCCTTAGATAGCCCGTAAACAAAAAAGCCATACCCAAATTTCCAGGCAGGCATAACATCATATACTTTTGGTCTTCTCCACACCTCTTCTTTCACCTCAAAAAGTAAGGTGCCAAATGTTACTAAAAAATCTTTTACATCTTCGCTAAATACATAACCACTACTTTTTTCGTAGGCTGTAATTTGCCCTACTGTTGCTGGGTCTGCTACAGAACCAAGTACTACAAAATCATCATTTAGTCTATTTTTACGCTCCCAAAAAGTTTCTTTTGTTGTCATATATAGTTCTTACTTTTTAACCACAGTACTTTGTTAGGCATAGTGTTTATCTATTTTTTTTAATCATATTATCAATATTCGTTTCTTTCTCAATTAATGGTTTCCAAGTTTTAGGAATGAAATCAGTAAGTCTATTTTTTCTAAATTTAGGAAGTCCTTTAATTGTCCAAAAGAATTCTTCTACGTCAGTTAAATCATTAGGTTTATCAATTTTCCATTGAACTAATCTTCCATTTTTATTTATAAAATCGTGTATTAAGTCTTGAATACGATTCTGATGGTTAGAATTTAGAAGTTCCCAGTAAGAAATGAATAGTTCCCCTAATTTTTCGACCATATGAGTTTGATTAAAATTTAATCTGTCATCGAGTACAGCTTCTTTAAAGTAGGCTAAATGTTCATTATAATCCTCATTTTCATAATTCGGAATATTATTTTTTTTAAAGTGCTTTTTTAGCTTGTTTTTAATTATTGTTAGATGATAATAACTATGTTTTGAATAATTCGATTGAAAGTTTATTAGTTCCGCAAAAGAGATTTCAAAGTCAATGTCATATGGTGATATATAATATTTATAAAATCTTTTCTTAAAAAAGAATTCTTTGGTTTTTTTTATTGTTTGAAGAAATTGATTAAAATCATCATTGTGTTTATATTTAACACAAAAATCTTCCATTAAATTAAATAAGGAAACTCTTTTCTTTGGGTCAAGTGGTGATTCAAAAGAAGTATTTAAAAATTCATTTAAGCGTATAAAAAATAAATCAGCTCTTTCATCATCGTGGAAATATACCATTGATTTGTCATTAGTCAATTCAAATATAGTAGGACTAATTATAGTCAGAGAAAAGCTTGTGTATTGTTCGATTAATAATCTTACGTCCATTTTTTTACATTATGCCTAACGTTTAGTATATGAAAAGTAGCAGATTTATGTATGCTAATTTTCAGTTAAAAGCAAAGATAGCAGAAAAGAACTAAACCTTGAGGTTTGCTCTTAACTGCTATTTTTTATATACATTGTTGGCAATAGTACTTTATTTGATGTTGCTATTCAGTTTCATTCCAATAAAAGCTGTCAGGATAAATTCTATCTCCAAAAATAGCTGTACCTACTCTTACTATTGTTGCACCTTCTTCAATAGCAATTTCTAAATCTCCGCTCATACCCATTGATAATTCCGTCATCTTAACATTGGGCATTTTCAAGTTGATTATTTCTTCTTGAATTTTCTTTAATAGCTGAAAACATTTTCTAATTTCAGTTGATTGTGAACTTAATAAGCCAATAGTCATAAGTCCTTTGATGCGAATATTATTAAATTTAGACACTTCATTTACCAAGTCAATAGCGTGCTCTGGTAAAACTCCAAATTTACTATCTTCAAAAGAGGTGTTTACTTGGATATAAACATCTATCTTTTTTTGTTCAAATTCTAATCTTTTTTGTAATTTTTCGGCAATTGACAGCCTATCTATAGATTCTATACAAGTAGCCCACTTTAATACTTCTTTTATTTTGTTAGATTGTAAATGACCGATAAAATGTACTTCGGTATTTTGCTCTTTTAAAGCTGTACATTTCTGTTTTAATTCCTGAACCTTGTTTTCTCCAATAAGATTTTCTCCTTCTTTTAAAGCATAATTTATTCGATTTGAATCTACAGTTTTAGTAGCTAACAATAAACGAACACTTTCTGTATTTCTGTTTGCGTTTTTACAAGATTGTTCTATTCTATTGTGTATAATCTTGAGGTTATGACTGATATTTTCCATTTTTATGCTGTCATTTTATGATCTGGACAATCTATTTGAAGTTCCTCTTTTTTAAGGGCTGTTCCTAGTAGATTGCAATAATTGGTATTACCTTTTTTCTCATAATGAAAACAGGTTAGACACATACGTTGTGTGGAAATTATTTTTTGCTGATTTAATTGATAGATAATACTCAAAATATTCGCTAATAAGTTTTCTTTTTCAATTGTAGTTAAACTGTCTATCGACTTGTTTAAAACAGAGGTAAAACCCTTTGCTTTATTTACAATTTCGTTCCCTTTTTTTGTTAGTTTGACTGTAAAACTTCTAGAATCAGATGAATTTATTTTTTTTGAAAGTAGTTCTTTTTTAATAAGTACTTTGACCGAATCGCTAATCGTGGCTTTTGTTAAATCAAACTCATTTGCTAAAAAACTCACTTTCAAATTTTCTTGTTTATGGGAAGCACAAAAAAGTAAAATTTGGATTTGAATAGGACTTATTTTATACAATTTGCTTTCCTCCCAAAGTAAAACCCTAAATGCTTTTGCAATACGCTCTAAACCGTAGGTTATTTTTTGATTAATTGATTGATTCATCTTGCTCTATTTTGGTCAATTCACTTTCTTCTATACTATTTACTATGTTATTTTTTATGGCACGAAATGCAACATCTTTTGCTTCTGCATATGATAAATTATATTTTCTCCCGATACTTCTAAACTCTTTTGGGAATTGAGTTATTAAAGTATCATAATAAGCATCTAATTGATTATTTGAAGGTTTAATAAATTCTAACTTTAATTGAAAACGCCTTAATAACGCAGTATCGATAATTTTTGAATTATTGGTTGCTGCAATGAGTAATGTTTGGGATGGCAACTGGTCGATTAACTGAATAACAGTATTTACAAGTCGTTTCATTTCGCCAGAGTCTTTATTGTCATAATCCCTTATTTTTCCGATAGAATCAAATTCATCCAAAAAAAGAACTGAGTTTTCTCTTGAAGCTTTTTTGAAAACTTCGGTTACATTTTTTGCGGTTTGCCCTAATCTGGAATCAACAATACCACCTAAATTTAAGATGATAATTTTTTTGTTTAAATATTTGGCAATTGCTTTTGCCGTAGTTGTTTTTCCGCAACCAGTATGACCAAAAAGCAACAGTTTGTTATCTACGGGAAGGTTAAATTCTTCTAGTCTTTTTAGATGTTTAAACTCTTTTAGTAACTGCTTTAGTTCTATTCTATTCGTTTTACTTAAATGGATTTTATCTAAATCTAAAACTTCACTTTTTACGTTTACTATTAAATCATATAATGCCATTAAAAATGTATTTGAGGACAAAGTTAGTAATCCTAATCATTAGAAGCTAAACTTTATTAAGAATATATACCCAGGCTTTGTTTCCAGATTTAAACTTTTTTTGTACTCTTTTATAAGCTGAAACTTCATATTTATCCGTTTCTAAAAGTTCATTCTCTGTGATTTCAAAAATTACACCATCTATAAAATCACTTTTATTTTTTGAGGGTACAGCAATAGGATGAAACTTTTTTCCACTTTTTGTTATAACATTTTCATTTAAGATTTCTTGTTGCTTAATTTCAAAGCCTTCAAGTGTGTCAATTTTTCCTATTAGCTTTCTGCCGTACGTTTCTATTTGTACTTTTTTCAGTTGTAGAGTACCGTAAGAAAATAAAAAATGAGTGCTTTTGTTTTTCATTGATTAACAATTTTCCATTTCAATAATAAAATATCCATTTTCTTTAATTTCTTTTTCAATATGAGTAGGCGCAACTTCTATATGACAAAATTTGCATTCTTTTGTATTTAATTTATAATTAACTAAACCTTTACTTTGTAAGTAGCCTTTCCCGTAATTAAGTACATTTTTGAGCGTTTCATTTTCTTCTGTAAGAATATCAAAATGCATTAATTGATTGTTTTTAGGTACGTACGTGTCGTAGACTGATATTTTCATATTTTTTTGTTAAATTAAACTGGCGTGTAATGGAATTACACGCCAGTTTAAAAGTTTAGATTAGCCTTTTACATCTGCCATAGATGCACCAAAGTTAATATGCAATGTGTTCCCATTAGGTGTTACTAATGCAGGAACAGAATTTACACCAGCATTTTCTGCTTCTTGTATTCTACTTCTGTCTTCTCCAATGTTTACAACTTCTACATTGTTTTCTCCAACTAAATTAATAATATCGTGCTCTGCACTAATGCATACAGGACAGCCAGCGTGATAAAAAATTGATTTACTCATTTTGTATATTTTTAATTTTCAGCAATATTGCTGACACAAACATAGTAAGGATTCCTAACTAAAAAAAGTATTTCAACAAATTTTGCTTCATTTTTTTTAAAATGGTAGTTTAAGTTGTTTTAAAAATTGTAAGTACTGAAAAATGTTTTTGGATGGAAATTTAGTTTGTAGGTGTGTCCTGTATTATTGCCAACTAGTTAGTAACCGCAATTAATTGCGGTTATTCAGCCATACTGGTGGTATAAACGCAATAATTACATTTTTCCTACAATATAAAAACATTTTTTGTAGTACAATTAAAGAAATGTATAATCGGGTAAAAAAAACATAAATAACAAAAAAACCGATAACATACAGTTATGGGTTTTAATTTGTTTTAGTAGCAGTCCATTAAAATATGGCCTTTGTTTTGGTAGTAACTCAGCGGCTTTTTTAAGTGGTTTTTACTTATTTTTTTACCACAGTACTTTGTTATAGCCAGTATTTATTTAAGTGCATTGCCATAAATATCCGCTAATTTTATGTTGATTACACAAAAAAGCGTAACAAATTCCGTCATTACCAAACATTATTTCATTGCCATTAATTGGATTCAAATCCGGGAGTCCGCTATCTAGTTGAAATATAAAAGTCATTTTATTATTACATTTTGGACAGCATATATTTTTAGGTTCTTGAATCCAGATAGGTTTTCCTCCAATTTTATTACAATTCCCTTCCCATTCTTGATTTTTAAAAGAAAGAGGAGTCAGAGCAAGTTTTATATTCGTTTCCTTAAGAGGTTGATTACAATATTCGAATTCTATAGGAATGTTTTCATTTAACCTTTCAATTTCTCCATTTTCTGAATGTTTATAAAATAGATAAGGACCATTTATTTGTGCATTGAAAAAATCTTCAAAGTTGAGTCCGAATATTCGACCTTTAAGTTCTATTCCGTTAACAAGGAAATTTTTATCAAAAGAAATCAGATGGTTTATTCCATTTTTCAATACTCCGCCAAATTTCAGATTGGAATTTTCTAGTGGCTCAAAACCCCAAGTAGGATGCTTATTATTTCTTTGTCCGAAATCATTAGTCGGTAAATAATAACTTCTTTCAAAAATTATATGATAGCTGTTATTTTGCATTATTTTATCATATTTGTTCTAACGGTTGTGTTAAATTGAGTAGTGACGCGATAGCGAGCTATTCAGTTTTATCACTTGTTAGCAAACGTATTTTTCTAATTAGTTTTTTATGAAAATCTTCTTTTCTTGGCTTTTTCTTTCCATCATGCGTTACTTTATTTAACATATTATACTCTAATTTATTTGAATATTGAGAATTTACTTTCTTTAACTCCGTAATGAATTTTATTGCTTTTGGCTGGATACAAGCATTAGCAGAAATTGTTTGATATTCCCCAGGCTCAATTTCAAATTGATTTTCATTTATTGGACTTTTACCATTTTCAGATAATAAATCAATCTGATAAATTTTTTGTTTCGACTTTTTAAGCCTTTTACTTCCTCTTCGCTCATTTCTCCACGGGTGTTCATTATCCTTTAATTGTTCGTACAAAAAGTCTTTATTCCAAATAGAAATTTGATGAGACATTAGAAAATTTGATTCTTTTTTAATTGCTTCTGAAAGAGTGTAACCAGAAAAGTCTATACTCGTAGCCTCTGTTTTATAAGCTTCTGATGAATGAAGTTTTACCAATTTTAGGTCATTACCTTCCACATAACTTATAATTTGGTGTAGAATATCCGTTGGGACTTTCTTACTGAACCACATATCTTCTTGAATAAAAATCACATACTCTTCTTCAATTTGGTTTAAGACTTTTTTCAATCTATTAGTCCATTGTCCAGAACCAGATTTAAGATTAATGTATCCATCTATAGAAATGTCCTTTTCTTCAGTAGAAAAATATTTTTTTAGTGTGCTATTATCACCCCAATGTTTATTAAAAAAATAATTGAACCCTTCAAAAAGAAGTTCATAACCGTCACAGGCAAAAATCAGTATTGCAGTTTTTACTTTTTTCATTTGTTTATGTTTGCCAACTAGTTAGTAACCGCAATTAATTGCGTTTATTCAGCAATACTGGTGGTATAAACGCAATAATTACATTTTTCCTACAATATAAAAACATTTTTTGTAGTACAATTAAAGAAATGTATAATCGGGTAAAAAAAACATAAATAACAAAAAAAACCATAACATACAGTTATGGGTTTTAATTTGTTTTTAGTAGCAGTCCATTAAAATATGGCCTTTGTTTTGGTAGTAACTCAGCGGCTTTTTTAAGTGGTTTTTGCAAATTGTATCTAAAACCGTAGTAACCTCTTTTTGCATACCTATAGAGCCGCAAATTAAAATATAACCTTTGTCCTTTATAAGCTGGGCAACTTCTTTACCGTTTGCCTCTAACAGGTTTTGTACGTATACTTTTTTGGCTTGTTCTCTAGACAATGCCAAATGTAAAGAGGTTAGGTTACCTGCCTGTTGCTGTGTTTCTAATTGGTTTTTGTACAGCTCAAAAGATGCTGCTGTACGCCCACCCCAATACAGGTGTAATTTTTTGTGTGCAGTGTTTTGGCGTATCATCCCTAAATAAGGACCAATACCTGTACCAGTTGCTATTAATAAGGCTTCTTTTGCTTTTTTAGGCAAATGAAATGCTTTGTTTTTTACTATACCACAGCTTATTTTGTCGCCCACAGCAAGGTTTTGTAGCCTATTAGACACACTGCCTTTTTGGTGACGTTTAACGCTTATAACAAGTTCGTTTTTATTCCATTTACCAATGGAGTACAATCGTTCTCTCTGGTCTTTTTCGCCCAAAATAGAGAGTAAATCTCCAGAGGTAAACTTCACTTTTTCTACTGGTTTTAAGTATATACAAAAAGTATCGTCCGGGTTATTTTCTGCCTTGGTGTGTTTGGTTACAGTAAAAGCATAGGTTTTACGTTTCTTTTTACTACCAATAGCTTTTGGTAAACTTATACTTAAATTTTCTTGCTTGCTCCACGCCAATAACCACTGGTTAAAAGACTCTAAACTTTGGTTGTTTATGGTAAACACATCTGCCAAACGGTTATTGTTTGGGTGCGCTTGTAACATAGTATCTACATCATAAGCAAACTTGCAATAGTCTGGGTATGCTAATGATCCAAAACCTACAACCGAGTAGTTAAACTTTGTACCTTGTTGGTGTGTGTTTATAAGTGCTTTAAACTTTTTGGCATTTGTTGGCGCTTCTCCTGTACCGTAGGTAGATGTCATTACCACCAAATGCTTCATATTTTTATAACTCTTGTAGCTGTTTAGCTCTGCCAAATATGCTTTTTTACCCAAACGTAGTAACTCTGAGTACAACGCATTGGCAAAATAAAAGGTGTTTCCGTTTTCAGATCCTATAAGAATAACATAATCGCAGTCGTCTTTTTTGTATTTGTTTTTAATTCTAGATTTTCTACGTTGCAGCGTAATGCTAAAGCCAGAATACATAAAAAATAAAATACCAATAGAAGCTAATAGTAAAACTATACTCCACACTATACTCCCCTGCCCTGTATGAAACAACATACTGTAGTAGCTTATAACAACGTAAAAAGGATAGTTTACTTGGCTAACAATATCACCATTAAATTGGTTTACTAAATACTCTTTGTCTGTTAACTGCAGTAAAAAATAACTTTCTGGAAAAGGTGCAAACGGAAATTCTATTTTACGAACCTGTGATAACTTAGTGTCTTTAAAAACTTTAAATTCTGATAGGCTTACCACTGGTTCTTCTGCAAACAAGGTGTCTTCTTGGTGTACTATCCTGGCAGATGGCAGTACAGAAAACTGTTCTAAAGACAAATACACGCCTGTTAGCGTTATAACCAAAATAGGAATTAGCAACCATCTACCAAAGAGAGTATGGTAATATGGATTAAAGTTTTCTTTAACTATAGGTTTAAAAAAGCCTTTAACACCACCTTGCTTTTTAAGAATTAGAAAAATTCCGCTAATGCTTATTAAACACAGTAAAAATGAAGATAAACCTACAAAAAACCTGCCTATACCTTTTAAAAATAAGGAACGGTGTAATGTGGTTGCAAACTTAAAAATGGGATTAGACTCTTTTGGTGTGCCTAAACTATCTCCTGTTTTTGGGTCTATGTATATTATTTTATCTACACCATCTTTGTCTATTACAGATGCAGTAACCCAGCTGTTCTTATCTATTTCTACAGAAATAACCTCAGCATATTTTTGCTGTAGTGTGCTTGTAAATTCTGCAACAGTAATTTGGTCTAAATCGCCCGTAGTATATGGCTGTATACGATTACTAATTGGTTCTAGTGCTAAAACAGTACCTGTTAAAGCAGCTAATAAAATAAAAATAGAAGAAGATACAGCCAACACAAGGTGACTGTATCTCCAAACTGATAATGTCATAAATTAATTATTTCTGTGGCAACATACGTATGTAACGGATATATCCTGTACCGTCTACTTTACTATTTACACTTTCTGATGTTAGCTCAAAGGTTACATCGTCTGCAACATATTTTTGATCTTCTACTGCAGTTTCAAATCTAATTTTGTAGCCTTTATCTAATTTATCATCATCAATTTTAATGACTTTAATTGCACGTTGTCCTCCGCTAATTGTTGCACCAGTAATTGCATCAATCTTGCTATTTTTATTTTCAAAATAACCCCACCATTTTGTTAAATCGTGGTACCATTCTGGATCGTCGCCCAAAACATTTAACGTTTCTATGTAGTTACCTTTACTGTCTAATAACGAAACTACAATGTAAGCGCCTTCACCCTCATAATTCTTTAACTGAATCATACATTTATACTGGCTAGTTTTAGGAACTGTTGTAAAAGCTGCCAACGTAAATAAACCTACTATTGCAATTGTTATTGTTACTAATTTAAGTTTCATAACGCTATTTATTATTTTAAAAATTCAATTTCGTTTTTATCTAAAAGCTCGTTTTCTAAAGCTAAATCGTAAACAGTTTCTTCAAAATCTGTTCCAATATCTGTTTTTGCTCCTAATGCAATTAATTTCTTTATGTTATCTACGTTGTTAGACGTCATAGCAGCAATGTGCAAAGCAGTAAGTCCGTTTGCGTTTTTAGCATTAACATCTATTTTATAAGAAGCAATCTTAGCTAATAAATCTGCATTGTTTTTAGTTACAGCCAAATGTAAAAGTGTATTACCCTCACTCTGTACACGTGCAATATCTAAGCCTTTTTCTGTAAGTAGCTCCCATTTTTCTGTAAATGGCTTTTTATTTCTTTTAGAGTAAGATTCTAATAAATAGTATGCAAGGCTATTACCGCTAGCATCTACTGCCTTAATATCTGCTCCTTTGTCTATTAAAAATACAACCACATCTTTACTGTTACCACGTACAGCATTCATTAAAGCAGTTTTACCTTCTTTGTTTTTAGCCAATACATTTGCAGCCTCTAAAAACTGAACAATCTCTAGACTGTTGCGGCCAGCAGCATTCATTAAAGGTGTATTTCCTTTATTATCTGCCTTAGAGATAGAAACTCCTTTCTCTATAAAATACTGAAATAACGCTTTGTCTTTACCACTGTAAGATAAATTATGAATTGGGTTAACACCATCGTTATTGGTATTATTAGCTGCAATACCTAAACCTTCTAAATACTTGAAGAACTCTAGGCTATTACCACCACCTCTACCGCCTTGCGATGCAATTAAAACAGCATTACTACCATCTAAATTAGTGTCTTTATAGCTAACTCCTTTTTTAACCAACTCTTCTATAATAGTTTTGTTACCAACACGAGCTGCATAATCTACCACGTTAAGACCTGCTTTGTCTGTACTTTTAAGATCTAGTCCTTTTTTAATAAAGTAATCTAGTTCTTTTAAGCTTTTAGCCTTACCAATTAATTGGTGTAAAGCATTAGCACCTTTAGGATTAGTCTCGTTTATAGATGCTCCATTGTCTATAAGTAAGTTGTACAATTCAGGATTTGTTTGTCCGCCACCAGCTGTAAAAAGTAATGCCGAACTACCTTTATCATCTATAACATCTGTTTTAGCGCCAAGCTTTAAAAGATGCTTCATTACTGGTAAATTCCCTTTCATACCTGCCCAAAATAAGTAAGTACGTCCATCGTGAGTTACCTTATTAACTACATTACCCTCTATGCTTAAAAGGTATTTTACAACATCTAAAGAAGCATCTGCTAAAATAGCATTTGTAGTAGCGTCGAACCCATTAGAACTTAAATCTACAGGGCTATTGCCTTCTTTTACTTTTTGCTGAACCTCTTTTACTGTTGTCGTTGGCTTAAAAAAACCACGGTTTAAAAAAACATTAGCGTCTTGTGCGGTAATTGTACCAACAATTAACAAAAGAGTTAGGGTAAATAATTTTTTCATTTTTGAATCTATTTTTAATAAATAAAGCTTATTTCTTTATTTAGACTTATTATTGATAAAGCGCAAATATAAGAACTATTTTTATTTAGAATGATTAAAGATAGAATTTTTATAAACTATTTTTTTCTGAAGTTAAAAGGTGCTTTATCTCTAGTAATTTTCTTATAAATTGAAAATGTTACCTAAGTATAAGTTCTTGTAAATTGAAGAAGAACAGGAATTGGTGAATTAGCGGTTACTTAATTAACTGACTAGGCAAATACCCCATAGTTTTTTTAAATGCTGTAGTAAAGTGTTGCGGGTTAGAGTACCCAACCTCATATGATACCTCAGCTATAGAGTACCCCTTTTCTAGTATTAGTTGTTTGGCGTTTTCCATTCGCAATTGAGTAATATGCTTAAAGATTGTGGTTTTGTATATTTTTTTAAAATCGCGCTTTAGCTTTGTTGTATTAAAACCTGCAATCTGTGATAAGGCACTAATTGTTAACTTCTGCTTTAAGTTTAATCTACAGTATTCTTCTACCTTAACAATTGCAGCATAATCTGCTTCTGGCATAACAGTATCTGCAACCTCTAGTTTAGTGGTATCCATTAAAAAATCTAACAACAAAATGGTAATTCTACTTTCTATATAGCTTTTTTTAAGACTACCCGTATAAGCACAATTTAGAATTTCTTTTATTTGGTTGCTTAGCTTTAAAGGTATTTGTTTGCTCTCTTTAAAAAATACAAAAGGAGTTTCTGCATCTATGGCAGTAGTTATATCTAGTAAATTGGCCGTACGTTGCTCCCCTAGTATGCGTTCTAAAAAACTCTGAGTAAAAAATACTTCTAAGGTTCTTGTGCGTTTGCCCGTAAATATATCTTTACTTGGTTGCAAAGGCATAAAAAACAGATTGCAAAATCCTTCTGGTATAGTTACAACCAAATTATTATTTGTTTGGTGACTGTAGCTGCCTAACAATGAAAAATGCAACTTAAAAACAGGACAATTACTAGCTAAAGCAACTGCATATCCCTTTTTACACTCTATATTTTTACTACCAACTAAAAACTCAGTAAAATGCGAATGAGACTCTTCTCCTAAAACATCGTGAGCATTATAATTGATATTACTTTCTACAAATGCAGTATTAACACCAGTGTTTTTACCAATGGTGTTACTTAAAATAATAGAATAAGAAAAGCTATTTAAACCTTGTTTCATTATTTCTTAATGCGTTATTAAAACTTCCGTTCGCGTTATTCGTTTCACCAAAACTGAACTTAAGTTTGCAAAACTAATTTAATTTAGACTAAGTCTTAATAAATATTAAAATTATTTTAATCGCATGTTAAAAATAGTATCGGTTTTAAGTCTATTACTTTCTTTTTCGGCGTTCTCGCAACCCGCAGAGAATACCAAAACAGGTACTGTTACTGGAACTGTTTATTTTAAAAACGGAAACCCTGTTGCAGCCGCTTCTGTGTTTACAGAAAAACCAATAAAACACGTTTATACAAACGATAAAGGCTTTTTTACCTTAGAAGACTTACCGTACGGTAATTACACAATTGCCATAAAATACTACGGCAAAGAAATTGAAAAAATTACTATTAAGATAGACAAACAAAACACCCAAATAAAACATACACTTAACTACAATGAAACTAATGAGCTAAATGAAGTTTTAGTTAACGGAAAGACTAAAGAGACCGAAATAGAGACGCAAGGTTTTGCTGTAAACGTTATTAAAACCGAAGAAGCTAGCATTAGAAACATACAAACTAACGAGTTGTTAAATACATCTGTTGGTGTAAAAATTAGACAAAACGGTGGTTTAGGGTCAGAGGTTAGTTATAGTTTAAATGGTTTATCTGGTAGTGCTGTACGTATTTTTATAGACGGCATTCCTATTTCTATGTATGGTTCTTCATTTAACCTTAATAGCATACCCACTTCAATGATAAAAAATATTGAAGTCTACAAAGGTGTTGTTCCTGTGCATTTAGCAGATGATGCTTTGGGTGGAGCAATAAATGTAGTGCTACACCAAGATGCTAAAACAAACTTAAATGCATCTGTTTCCTATGGTTCTTTTAACACCTTACAAGCGAATCTTAATGGTTTGTATCGATTTGAAAAAACAGGTTTTACAGTTAAAGCATCTCTTTTTCATAATTATTCAGATAACGATTACAAAGTATCTGGCAGAAGTGTAGTTGTTACTGGTTTGGGTGGTGTACAAACACCAATTACAGCGCGTAGGTTTAATGATGCTTACAGGTCTACTGGTGGTATGGTACAAGTTGGTTATACCGATGTAAAATGGGCAGATCAATTTTTAATTGGCGTAACAGGTTCAGACGATTATAAAGAAGTACAACACGGTGCATTTATGACTATTACGCCGTATAAAGATCGTTTTTTAGAGTCTAATGCTTTGTTAGCCAACTTAACGTATCAGAAAAAAGATCTTTTTACAAAAGGTTTAGATGTTAAAGTAAATAGTGTTTACGGTAAAAGAAACCGAAGTGTTAACGATACTGTTTCCTGGGCATATAGCTGGAATGGTGATAGAGCCATAGATTTTAGAGGAGACGAGTACCAATACACTTGGAGGTCACAACAAGAAGGCGGCCCAACATTAGCTAAAATAGATAGAAAAGTTGCTTCTGTTAGAACTGGTGTTTCTTATGACATTAACAAAAACAACAAGATTACGGCAAATCATTTTTATAGCGGAATAGACAGAGAAGATAGTGATGCGCTAAGGTCTGTTTTAGAAAATACATTTAAAGGCACTAGAGATTTACATAAAAATATTTATGCTTTAAGTTACGAGTTATCTGCCATAGAAAATAAATTAAAAGCTAGTGTCTTTGGTAAACTATATCAGCAAAAAATAATAAGTATAGATCCAGATATTGCACAAGATGAAGATGGCAATGCCATTGTAGTTGACGAAATTGTTAACAGTAATAAAAAATACGAAGGATACGGTTTTGCTACTTCTTACGCTGTTTCTCCAGATTTTACAGTATTAGCATCTGCAGAGAAAGCAATACGCTTACCTAATGAAACTGAAGTATTTGGTAACGATGGTGATAATGTGGTTGCCAACCCGAGTATTAACCCTGAGCAAAGTAACAATTACAACTTAGGATTTAGATTTGGAAGCTATAAAATTAAAAAACACGAGTTCTCTATAGCAACCAATCTCTTTACAAGAAACATTAAAGACCGTATTGGTCTGCCCATAGAAACGTCTTTAAATATTGATGACGAATTAATTTTATACGTAAACCAAGGTAGCGGAACATCTAAAGGTATAGATGCTCAATTTAACTATACCTATAACAAGAACTTTGGTGTAAACTTTAATTTATCTCGCTTTAGCCTAAACATTGTAAATAACGGTATAGAAATAGACGTTCCTAACACTCCGTTCTTTACTATGAACGGGAATTTGCGCTACTCTTTTAAAGATATTTTTCAGAAAAAATCTAGGTTAAACTTATTCTACACAATGTACTTTACAGATGAGTTCTCTTACCTACCAGAACAAGGAACAAATACTGTGGGAGACGAGTTCTTTAAAGTACCCACACAATTGGTACAAGACTTTGGATTTAGTTATGCATTTCCGAATAAAAGACTAGTTGCAAGTTTTGATATTAAAAACATTTTTGATGAGCCTGTGTACGATAATTTATCGGTACAAAAACCAGGTAGAGCTTTTTACTTTAAACTTAATTATTCAATTCATAAATTTTAATTTTTAAATAACATACAAAATGAAACGTAATTTTATACATAAAAAAACATTTGCCATAGCCTTTGCTTGCATAGGTTTATTAGCTTCTTGTAGCAGTGATGATAATGGAGATAACCCTACAGTAGATCCTGTAGAACCAACTGCTGGCAGATGGATAACTGTTGCTGCTGCTAAAATGGGAGACAATCCTGGTGATGGTAATGGTGGTACACTAATTTATTCTGTAACTAGTGAAGATGCTAAAGACCCTAGTGTATCTATTGATGCTTTTAACAACGGACTTATAGTACCATCTAACAGAACTGCAAGGTTACAATCTTCTGAAGACGGTAGCACTATGTTTAATATTAGCTACGCTGGTGATACTGGTGGTAACTACACTAAATACAATGTAGAAGGCGGACAAAATTTTACTAAAATAGGTACAGAGGTAAGTATTGCTCCTTATGTTGGTACTGCTCCAAGATGGATAAAATTATTTGATGGTGACAAAACAGGATCTGCTGTTTATGTTTCTACAGAACACCAGTTTGATGATAATGGTACTCCTGATGATGCTACGGATGATACCTACTCACGTACTGAAGCTACAATGGGTGTAGTAACTTTAGATTTAGAAAATTCTTCAATTAAAAACTTTGAAGAGTCTAGTATTCCTTTAACTCCTGAAGAAGAAGCATTAGGATATTACATCTCTAGAATAGATATGCCAACGTTAAACGCTGCCAAAGATAAATTATACATTGGCGCTCGTATAAGTAAAGTAGATCCTGCAACAGCAGAATCTGATAGTGATTTTGAAATTTTAGGTTCTAAAACTATTGTATTAGATTACCCTTCTTTAACAAACCCTACAGTAATTACTTCTACAGTAGGTCACGGAAATACAAACGGTTACCGTAGTATTAACTCTTTTCTTTACAACGGAAGTGTATACCAAGCAAACCAAAGTGATCCTGAAGGTTCTCACATCTTAAAGATTGACGCTAATAACGAATACGACAATACGTACGACTTTAATTTAGATACAGCTTTAGGAGTAGAAGGAGCTTATATTTTAGCTTGGAGACCTGCTGCTAACGGTAAAGCCATAGTTGCTTACCGTCACAATGGTTCTGCAGAAGGTGTTGCTGGTTTACAAGGATTTTTTGCTTTGGTAGACTTAAATGCAAAAACTGCAGTAAAGATTGATGCTATACCTTACGATCCTGATTTCTACTTATTCCAATATCAAGGTTTTGTAGTAGACGGAGACGAAATATATGTAACACAAGCTCCTGTTGGGGAAAACGGAAACATTTACGTTATAAATACAGTAACTGGTGAAGTTACTAAAGGTGCTGAATTGGTTAACACAACCGGTAGTCATTTTATTGGTGCTTTCTAAGTCCCAAAAAAAACATACTTTTTGCAAACAAAAAGTCCCTTACCTAATTTCTAGGTAAGGGACTTTTTTATTAGTTAACACAAGCTTATTATATTTTTTTACTGATACCACATTCATTTATAATTTTAAAGTTAACCCTTAAATTAATTTTTTCTTTTGTAGTAACTCTTAATAACAACACTTCTAAATTCCCCTTTAGTAATTGTTTACCCATTTTATAAAACTCACCATCTTCCTCATCTTCAATATCACCAGAAGACTCTATAATTAATTTATTTGCGCCTTCTGGTAAAATAACAAAGTTATCTTCAAGATCATCTAAAATATTAGCGTCAATGGCATTTTGGTAAGATTCCATATCAACTACATTCCCAATAATATCAAAATAAGGAACTACTCCTTCTGCAGGTGCCATTAGACCTTTTATAGGGTAGGTTCCTGCATTTAATTTTGGCGAATTAGATTTATTATGCATCATAAGCTCAATGTCCAATGGAGTATCATTATACATTGCCTCTTCTAAACTTATACTAAATGTGGTTGTAATAAAGCCTTTTTTAAGTGTATTAGAGCTTTTAAAGTAAGAACTTAAGGCTTCCTTCTCTGTGCTTCCAATCTGTACTTTACAGTATAGATCTGATTGGTCTAAGTTTAAATTTTCTTTTGCTGATGCAGCAACAATTTCTTTATTATCGTTATAACTCTCAGAAGTTTTATTCTCTTTGCAAGAAGTTAAAACAATAAAGATTAATACTAGAAAAGCAATACTTTTTTTGGTCATAATTGTTAGTTAATTCAAAACTTAATACACTTATATAATGATGGCTACAATAATTAAGCTCCTAATTTAACAAATAAATTCTTAACATAAAAAACACTTTCTACATATCACCTTTATTATAATATATTTAATTAAGAAAACTACGTAACAACCAACTATAAAGTGTATAGCAGAAATGCTATTAAGTAGTTACAAGAGAGTAAACTTAGTTAGCGCTCTTCAAAATACAAACCTTCCGTATCATCTTCAAGTATACCTGCTCCCAAAATGTAATTTTTTCCAGCTTCAACAGATATATGTATTTGTGTAGTTTTGGTCTGGTACGTTACTCCATGAGCAAAAATCTCATACGATCCTTCTTCTAGATAAATAATTTCTAATTTACCTGCAAAAATGCCTTTTTTCTGTTTACTATATTCCCAAAAAAACGTCTCTAGAGGTTTTCCGTTTATAGCGTCAATTTTTATGTAATTAAGCACTCTTGCATACCCTTCTTTATTTGCAGGTACATTTTCCTTTTTTCTTTTGCCAAATAAGCCCATTTTTATTTTTTTTTAAATAGATTTTACTAAAACTGATAGCGATAATTAATCCGCATCACTTCATATTAAAATTAACAAATAAGTTCCTTAACGTAAAAATACATTTAAGTATAATTTTCTTGTTTTTTTAGCTGATAATAATATTTAGAAGCTCTGCTAAAATATGCATAATAGAAAGTTTTTAAACAGTTGGTTTGTTCTTTAATTAGGTATAAAAAGTAACCTTTTATATCTTTTTAACTTCTGTATAAAGTGGTGGTTTTACTTCGTAATAGACATAATCTTTTTCTTGTACATCATCAAAATCTTGTTTACTTACTTCATATTCTTCACCATCTATACTAACATAAAAATTACTAGACACAGACTTTAGAGTTAGTCTTTTATAAACAGACCTCTTCTTTTCTATGTGTCCATAATTACAAAACTTCTGGTTTTTTTGCAGAAGCAATTGACTTTCTTTTATATTAGTTACAAAAGGTTTGAGATTATATACTGTTATTACCCATATAACCACTATAATAGCCAAGTATACAATAACGGAATAAACATCTTTTGACTTAAAAATACCAAACACCATTAAGTAACTAAATACCAATGCTAGTATTCCAAAAAAAATAATGGTTACATAATCTGTAACTATACCAGAATCTATACGGTCTATTTCTTTTGAATTAAATGGTTTTATTTGAGGTTTGCCTCGCATAGTTATACAAACTTTATTTAGTCAACAGAAAGATACTTACTATTAGCTACGCATAATTTTACTGTTACTTTACTTTTCTACCAAACAACTATAAAACAAATAACACCAATGACTAAAAAGCATTGGTGTTATTTTAAAACTTAGCAAGTAATTTATTTATATAAAATACTTCTTTATGCCTCTACAGCTTCTTCTTTTTTCTTCTTTTTGAATAATGCTCCTAAACCTGCTTCATGAACTTCTACTTCAATATTCATATTATTCTTTATGGTCTCTCTTACTTCGTCATAAATTTCAGAATCGCCACCATATATTAAGCGTATTATAAAGCTTCCAATAAAACCAACTTGATTATTTAAAAAACCTAACCAGCCAGCTAGTGTTGCTTCTGAAAAATTAATAGTTGTAAATTTAGGAACAGATGGTGATGAGCTAGATGTAGTTTCTAAACCAACTACTGTTCTGTGGTATGCATTTTTAATTACTGTAATGTTGTCATAATTAACACCACCAACCATTTGGCCAGCTATACCAGCTTTTTTTCTCAACTTATACTCGTACTTATCTCCTAATTTTTCTTTTAGTACTTTTTCTACATCTTCAATTGTAGGATGATCTACTGCTTTGTAAACTTCAATTTTCATTTTTATTATATTTAGGTGGTTATTTTTTATTTTTCAAATACGTTTAATCCTTCAGTAGACAAAAGTTCACCTTTTTCATCTGTTTTAAATGAAAATTTAAACATATCTGTGTCTGCTATTCGTTTTCCGTAAAAACTGTTTCCTTTAACATCTATTTTATCAGCAAATAAATTAAAAGATTCATTTATTTTTCCTGTCTCTTGGTCTACAGTCATACTATAGCTTCCCTCTAACCTATAGTTATTAAACTCTTTTGTTTCTTTTTCTATTAAATCAACAGCCTTTTTAAAATTTGCTGTAATATGATCTAAATTAAATTCTTTTAATTTTAGAGCCTTTGTCTTATCGGTTTCTTTTATGCTAGATTCTGGCTTAAAAAGTTTATTCATTAAAGCAGAGTAAAACCACATTGATGATTTACCATCCTCTAAAAGCATAATTGTTACTTGCTCTACCTCGGTAGAGTTGTCACTTTTATTAGAAATACTTAACGAGTATACTTCCTTGTCTAACCCAAATTGGTTCTCTACTATTTTTTTAATCTCAGAAACACCTTCTTTTGTACTTAGCTCAATACTACCACTTGTGCCATTACCACAACTAGACAAAACTAGAAGCAACACACAACATAAACTTTTAATTACTCTACTCATTATACGCTTACTTTATAAAAATTAATGTATTGTCTTTATTTACTCTAAACCTGTATTCTTCATAAATAATGGTTATAACTTTACCAGAACTACTAGAGCCTGTTTCATATTGCACATCAAATTCTGAGAAAACATCACCATTTTTATCAGCTTCAAAAACCCAATTATTTAAAAGGTAATCTACATCTTCTTTAAACAAACCTTTTTCTTTTAACAAACCTAAAGCTTCATCATATTTAGCAGGTATAATAGAAACATCTACTTGACCTACCTTAAACGGATTTTTTCTTTTAAGTAAGTTTACGCCAGGGCTTTTTATTGGATCTGTAAAACCGTTATACTCAAACTTATCGTTAAAAAAAATGTCTTTTACTTTATAGACTCTACTAATATTATCTAGGTTACTTTCTAATGTTGATGCATTTAAAGACAATTGATACACCTCAAAATCTTTATCAAAATTTTCTTGTAAAGTCTTTTCAATTTTTAAAATACCTTCTTCTGTACTTAATTCCTTGTCTTTACAAGAAAACAGACTAACGCTTACAAAAACCAAAACTATTAATGCCTTTTTCATTTATTCTTAAATTATTTAAAGTTCCCTTAAAAAAGATTTTTCTTTAATAAGCTGATCAACTGCTTTTTTATATAACGAACATATTATGTGGTTATTACCAATGGGTTTTTATAACTACAAAACAATTTTAATATGTAGCAAACATATTGTGAATTACGATAAATTAATGTTGTGAATGTATATTTGTATAGGTTTAATATATATTTGATACCAAACCAATACTTTTGTAAATCCTCTATAAGAAAACGAAATATAATAGTAAGTTATTATAAACGATAAGATATTATCCATGATTTTAGGATATCACAAAGACACCCTACTATACCAAAATGTATTAGCTAACAACCTATAATTGCAGAAGAATCTACAGGTTCTATTTTTAGCTATATTAAGTAGTTTATTTTGTATTAAAAATTATTGTTTTCTGTACTACTTTTATTCTTCTTTATTCTGCTCAATTATGTCTGCCATATTCTTGTTAAATACAGACAAATTATCTCCTAAAATAGAAAAGAATTGAATATCAGTATTTTCAACCGTAGTTAAAGCTGTTTGTAAAATTTCTGCTCCTTCTTTTGTCAACTTAATTACTTTAGCTCTGGTGTCGGTAGGGTGCTCTTCTCTAGTTATAAACTTCTTTTTTACCAGAGTTCTAAGTACTTTAGAAACCATCATTCTGTCTGTATTACTTTGGTTAGCAATATCAACCTGAGTAACAACTTCAGTCTTTTTAGAAAGCCAACCTAATGCAGCTAAAAGAACAAATTGTGTTTGTGTTAGATTTAAAGGATCTAATACTTTTTTTAGTCTACGTTGCCACAGTATTGTTACTTGCCCTAGCAAATAACCTGGACTATCTTGTGGACTCTTAAAATTAAACTGAATTTCTTTAGGCATAATAATACTTAAATTTTTAATTATTTAGCTTGTAAAAAAGTTAGTTTATAACCGTCAATATCTTTTACATGGAATGCTTTACCAAAAGGTGTTTCAATAATTGATCCCACGGTAGTTACCCCATTCGCAACAAATTTATCTTTTAGTTCTTCTACATTTTCATTAACGGCAAACCAAAGAGCAACACCTATTCCTAGATCTTTTTCTTCAATGGGTTCAAGCGGCGTGCGAATAGCAAAACTTGCTTGTCCTTGGTTGTACTTAAAAATACAGGCTTGAGGGTTGGAGTTATCAATTTGAAAACCTATTTTTTTTGTATAAAAGTCTTTTGATGCTTCCAAGTTTTTTACTTGTAAAGATGCAAATGTTAATTGTTTCATTTTACCTTAATTTAATTGTTGTTGCAAATATAGTATATTCGACAACAATAATATGCTAGTTTAAAAATTTACAACAAATTATAAAAAAATGACCTCTAATCTTCTGATAAAAACTCGTGCTTTCTTAGCAAATTAAGCAGCACACTTTTCATAGGGTTAGCGCATTTACTTTTTATAGAACTCTTGGTTAATTTATTATCTATGTCAATATTTCCTGTTAATGTAGAAATACGCACTTCTGTTACAATAACATCTTCTTTGTAAAAGAGAAACACTAGATCGTAATGGTATAGCAAGGCTCTTTCTTGAATGTATGATTCTGGATCTTTTAACTTTGCAATAATTAATTCTTGATCTTCTTTACTTAGGGTTATCCTTTTTAACTCTTTCTTGTATTCCTTTTTAGTATCCCCTGGTGTAGACATTTCTTTTGTATGCACTTCCCATATAGAAAACTGTATAGTATCTGTAAGCTGTGAGTTAATATTTAGCTCATCTATACTTATTTGTGCATACCCTATTGAGGTAAAAAGTGCAAGGCACACTAGTAGTAGTTGTTTCATTTGTAGAGATACCTATTTAATGCTCTTATTTTGTTCCCTAGACAGCACATCGTTTAAGGTTTCATCCATAATATGCACTTTATATAGTTTTACATTTACACTTATTTCATTTTTTGTAATACAATCTTCTAGTATAGCTAAACATTCTTTATCGTTAACATATGCCTGTAGGTTTATAAAATTAGGTGGCTTAGGAATATCTAACAACCATATATTTTCTTCATTTACAAACTGTATACAGTTATTGTTTTCATCTACCAGTCCTAAAAAGTTTTCTGATCCGTCTAATAATTCTAAAAACGTACGTATAGCAGACTCTACAGTTACTTCTATGGCGTTACTAGATTCAATAGTTTCGTTAGTTCCGTAATTTGTATAAAATAATTTCATTGGTTTAAATATCGTTTAGAAGTTATAGGTATAAAAATAGCACTACAGCTCTAAAATTAGGAGACACAATTTATATGTGCTGCTGTAAAATCTATATTCGTAATAAAGAGGATACTTTATAGGGAAGGTCCTTCTTTGGATAAATCACCCATCTAATTCGCTATAAACACTACTGTGTTCGTTATTTTTACTTTAATTGAATGTGAATATGATCATCGTGCCTTACTGCCCTACAACCGTGATATCTAATTCTAGTATCGTTTAAACTCATTCTACTTTTTAAATGAGGTTCTATAAATAGTTTTCCTAAACTTTGATTTTTTAAGATACTTTTTATCAACTTTTTTGTTCCTTTTTTAGAGAACACATAGCCTTTATTTATTTTTCCGAACGTCATATATTTTGGATAATCGTATTGAAAATAACCACTACTAATACACTTTGTAACTTGGTCATATTCATTAGCTGTAGGATCCTCAAAAACACCATAGCCACTAATAGATTTTTGCCCGTTTTTTATAATCCCGTTTTCTGTTTGGTAAATTAGACTTAGATCTATCTTCTTTCCGTCATTATGGCTTAAATGCGGAAGTAGCGGAAACTTATTAATAAAAGGAAAATTTGCATCTAAATAATGAATCTCTATAGCTGTTGCAGATAGTTCTTTAGCTGTTTTACTTAATAGATTGTTTAGCTGTGGTCTTACATAATTTCTATTTAATAAAACCGTCATATAATTTGTTGGTTTTATTTTTTCTGAATGGTTTACTCTTTCTCGTCCAAAGATTGGAGCTATAAAAGGAACAATTAAAAACGTAGAAAAAAGATACAACCCTATAAAAATTAATCCTGTTTTAAACTTTAGTTTTTTATTCCATTTTTTAGATATAAGTAAACTTACCAGATAAACAATTCCGCCGATCTGAGTAATTACAGTTAATACACCAAAAAGGAGTAGTTTTAATAGCGTCTTAAGTAGTTTCTTCAATTTTATTTTAATTTTTAATATCTAATTTCATCAATTCCCTATACAGCTTATCTAAAAATAGTTGTTGTTCTATATCTTCTTTAAAATATCGTTGATAAACAACACTACAAGATTCTACATCCAAAATATTATCTTTATCAAAAGACCAATCATCTGGGTTTTTAATAGCTATACCTAAGCTGTTATCACAACTTTTCCAAAGATTAGAAAATTCTGTCTCTTTGTTTTTATTTAAGTTATTAAAATCTGCATACAAAGTATAGCCAATCATTTCTGGGTTAAAGAATTTAATAATTTTTGTAATTGGTACCCCGCCCCATTCTATTGTAACTCCTGCATCTAAAGAAATCTGAGTAATATCTTTATTTTTTAGTGGTTTCTTTTGCTCATACTTTACCCAAGAATGACGCTTTTTATATGTTATTTTTGTTTTTTGGGGCAACAGTATACCGTTTACAACAATTGGTGTTGTGGTTATAAAATAAGGGCTTTTATCTGGTGTATTAACAACCCACATTTTACCAAGTGCTTTAATATAAATGTAAGCTCCTACAATTACGATAAGTAGTAACAACCCAATTATTATAAATATGTGTTTTACTCCCATTTATTGTTTATAGTACGTGACATCTTTAGTAAAGTAGTAACGATTTAAAAATACTCTTATTTTTAAGTTGAACAATATACTATTTTAAAACCTTAATTAAATGCTATTTTACTACAGTAACTTCTAATTCTATTTTTAATTTTTCAAAAAGACTTTTTACTTCTAATAATGTACTTGCCTGTTTTATGTTATGTAAAGCTATCCAGTTTAGAAAAACATCAAAACAAGTAAAAAGTTCGTCTGTAGAAGTTGTATACATATTTAACCTCACAATATTTTTACACTCATACCCTGCTTCTTTTATAACTTTTTCTAAATTTTCTATAGTTAAGGTTAATTGAGTTCTCATATCCGCATTGCTAGATATACCATTAGCATCTATGGCAGTTTGTCCAGAAATATATAGTGTACCTTCAGGTTTTGTTACTTCAATTGCTTGTACATAGCCTCGTTCATTTTGCCATTTCCAAGGGTTGGTAATTCGTTTTTCCATTTGTTATTTTTTTTCTTGCTAACATAATTGTCTTGTGCTGCAAATATTTACATTATAGCATTGTTTTAACGTGACAAACATCACTATTATAAAACGGAAAATTTTTAAGAAGAAAATCTACTAAGCGTCTCTCTAGAAACACCTAAATACGAAGCTAAAAGAGTTTTAGAAACTCGTTGAAATAATAAAGGGTATTGTTTAAGTAATTGCTCGTACCTTTCTTTAGCATTTGACGTTAAAAACGATAAAATTCTATTTTGTGAAGCAATAAACCCTAAGTTAGATTTTTGGAGAAAGAAATGCTCCATTTTAGGCAGCTTAGCAGATAGTTTTTGATAATTTTTAAGACTTAAAGAGTATACCATAGTGTCTTCTATACACTGTAATGACATTTTAGCTTTTGACTGCGTAAAATAAGCCGAAAAATCACTTTCCCACCAATCTTCCATTGCGAAAGAAACAATATGTTGTTTTCCTTCTTTGTCATTATAAACTAGTTTTAATAGCCCAGAAACAACAAAATAACAGTTATCTACATTTTCTCCTTGCTGAATAAGAAATTCATTTTTTTTATATGCTGCTAACGAAAAATGCAATAACACATAAGACAACTCATCATCTGTAAGAAGTACTATTTTTTTAATATGATCTCTTAACTTTTCTTCCATCAAAATTGAGGTGATTATTTTTATTATACAAGACAGTTACAGGCTCATTAATTTTGTCTTTGTAAGATTTAATTTTACTTAAATTGGTTGATGCATAATAGTATGGCTTTTTCTTTATCTGTTGTCCATTTTTAACTTTAAATTCAATTATAGGTGTTTTATATCCTTCTTTATCAGCTTCATAGAATAGTATTTTACCTACGCATTCAATTCCGTTGTTTTTAATACCCTTTATAATAGCCCAAGATTTAATTCCTATTAGTTTAAGGAAAGAACCTAGAATTAAAAAACAAATTACAGGTTTGTAAAACATACAAAATCCAAAAACAAGTATTATTGGTATTGCATATTGTTTTTTGTGTATAAATTCCACTTGTTACTCTTGTACTTAATTATGATTAAGGTAAATCTAGATCTGTATCTATGTTATAAAGCATTATCCTATTTTTTGTAGGTAAACAAATTATATTTAAATACCTATCTCCTTTACTAGTTTTCATAAATAACCTTATCTCCATATTAGCCTCATATCTGTATTGTTTTTTGTGCCATCTAACCTGTGTTTTTTCAGGTATAATTGACTCTAAAATTTCTAACTTATAAAAACCCTTATTTAATTTAGCCTTATTTTCTCGCAAATAATTAGGAAGTTCTCTTGCTGACCTCATTGGAGCATCTAATAAATCATATTCTTTTTCCTGAGGGTATTCTTTACTTAAATTTTCGAAATCTTTATTCTTAATTAGATTAAAAATTTTGACGCCATAAGTATAAAAGTCTTCATTTAACTCATTAATAAAGTACGTTTTTTGAGAAGAAATTTTACTTAGTTTATAATTTTCTATTTCTAATTTATTTTTAGAAACCCACTGGTTATTATATTTATACAATTTATAGTAATATGGAGAAATGGTAATAATTAAAGAATCTTTTAAGAAATTAAAACTTACGCTAGCTGTTCTCTCTTCTGGTTCATTATTTGCATTTGGTTTTATAAAATATTTAAATGTATTATAATATTGATTATCAAGTTTTAAATTATACTTTTTTATAGTATCGCTTATATCCCTATAATTATTTACTAGTATCTTTTCTTGACTATCTGCATAAAGAATAAAATTTTCAAGCATTTTACTTCCTTTTTGTGTTTTCTTCAAGTGGTCAATCCTTTTTAATTCACTAGAATCAAACTGTCTTCTAAATTTTTTAAAATCATTATTTTCTACAGCACTAAAAATACTATCTATATAACTTGAGGGAGTTACAAATGTTTGCTGAGATTTTACAATATAACTTTGTAACATTAGAATAATAAAAAGGAGAAAGAATGTTTGTTTTTTCATCAGTTTTTTTTGAATAATCATTGCTTGCACAATAAGCTAATTTGCCTTAATTATAGTTATACACCAGTTTGTTCTATCTTTTTTAATTTCACTATCAATTTCTCAATCTGAACTATTGGTATTTTAATAGCAGATTCTATTTTTTCACTTTCATCTCCTATAACCAATGTTCCTATTTTTTCTTCTGCGTATCCTATTTTATTTATAAAAAAATCTATCTTACTTAATTTGATAGTTTTTGTTTGATCCTTAAACCATCTATAATTTGCTTCGTATTTTAAAGTTGATGAATTCCAGATTATAGTCTCTTTACCATAAGTATTCCAAAGAGCAATTTTTAAAAGTCTAAACCCTATAAGTCCAAATAAGAATAAACCAATAAAGTACCCTATCTGTAATCCTTTTCCAATTGCAATTGACATAATAGTAGCTACTACTGGTATAAGAAATGATGTAAAAGCAAAGAAGAACATAACAATTCTAATAAAGAGTGGGCTTTTTTTCACCTTAAGTACTATTATCTTTTCATTTAAACTGTACTGTTTCATTTAGCTGTAGTATTTATTTCCCTACCAATCCTAACTCATTTTTTATGTCTGTCCGTTCCAATAGCTTTGTTGGATTAACACTCCATTTTTCTGCTATACTCATCACTAACGTTTCATCAGCAAAATTTAAATCTTCACGCTCAAAATATTCTTCTTGCTCTGCTTCTTTTGATAAAGAATTAAATAAGTTTAGTCCGTCCTCAGCTTCAGTTGGTACGCCAAATACTTTTATAGTTTCCATACTTTCTCCTACATAAGAATAAATACGTTCCGTTTTTCCATTTATAGATTTTATCCAACTATGAAATTCAACTACACGGTGCGTACCAAAGAACTGAGCTTCTCCAAATTCCGCGCTCAAATCATTTATAAAATTCTCTAATTCTAAAATATTTTCTAGACTATCTCCTTTATTGGGTATTCCTATTCCTGTTATTAAAGTCCACTCTCCTATTTGGGGAGTAATAAAAATCCCATCATTGTAAGCCGCTTCAATTCCTGTTTCCCAGTTGGCTTTTTTAATATTCTTTAATTTTATTATTTCTGCAAGTCTATTTTTCTGATTTGTTTTTACAGCAATCCAAACCATTTTGTATCCAAAATTTACAGGCTTATCTGTACTGTCTGAAACTTTTAATGGTTTCTGATTATTATGAAATTCAGCATTTGCACCAGATTTTTTAGCATACCAGACAGAAATTAAAATAAGTAAAACTACCCCAATGATGATAAAGACTTTCATTTTTTATTACTGTTAATGGTTATTTATAAGAAGAATATATAGCTATTTATGTACTTTTTCAATTGGTGCTTCACCAAACAACCCTGCTTTAAAATTAGCCCATTCAGACAAGAAAGCTACCAAAACCATAAAGGCTATTGCCCCAACTATTACTTTATATTTCATTATTCTGATATTTATTTTGTTTTATTTTTAAAACCAAATTTTATATTTAGCGGACTTCATTGATATTCGCAAACCAATCTAAAGCCAATATTACATATGATTTACATCACATTATTCCCTGTTGCTTTTTAATAATATTCAATTTTTCGTTTTATTAATTCATTCCAAACTTCTTCTATTACACCTCCATTTTCATCATAAATAGACCTGAATTCATTCCAGATTTTATTATCCATTGTTTCTGTTCTTGTATAATTTAAAAGTCTTCCTAAGTTATCATAATCATATTTTTCAATCCAATGATATTCGCTCTGTGTAGTACCTTTCACTAATTGATTTTTAGAATCATATTCAAAATTAGAAATATACCTTTGTTTTTTACCCATAAAACTAATTACGGATAATTTATCTTCAATAATGTTATTAAAATCGTCGTATTTATAATCATGCTGATAAATATTATTTCCATAGCTCCCATTAGAACTATTAGACGTTAACAGTTTTGATTTATTGTAAACACTGGTCGATTTTAAGACTTCATTTGTTTCTGTATTAGTTAGAACTTCTTTAATTAGTAAATGTGAATCATCGTAGAAGTATTCAAAAATATAACTATCTACACTAAATTTAGAAAGTAAATTATCTTCATTATATTCATATAAATGATTAAACAATATTTCATTGTCTTCTAAATCTTCTTTCTTTTCTAAAGTTATATTACCACGACTGTCGTACTCAAAAGTATATGCTATAAGTGGTGTGTTTTTTAATTCATTAGTGTATTTTTCTAAAGCCTCTTCTGTAATATCTGAGGTAGTCGCTATAACGCCTGAATATGGACCAGTTTCCCAACCAAAATGCTCAATTTTGCTAATTAGCCCAGCAGTATTGTAAGTATATATTATTTTTTCTGGCCTTTGCCCTAATTTTAATACAAGCTGATGTTTATTGTTATATTTAAATATTTGTTTTTCTTCTATTTCATATTGATTATTAGTGTATTCACTTAAGCTATATTTAATATATTCTATAATATTTTGATGCTCGTCCCATTTAAAAGTCTCTTTAATTTTTGAATCTCCGTTAAAACGAGAATATACTTTTTCTGTTATATTTCCGAATGAATTAAATTTGTAAATATTGAGGTATTCTTTTTCATTATTTTCTCCTTTTTTGTCTTCGTAAATATGTTCTTCAATAAACATTATCTTCTTCGTTAGGTGATTCCAATGTTGTGCATAGTCTTCACCTCCTTCAAAGCGTAAATCTGCCCTATTTCTCCAATATTCATTATTTGATTTGGTAATGTTTTTAAAATCTAACTCAAATCTATTTTTACTTTTAAAATCTCTCCAATATATTTCGTAATCTAGCTTTTCAGGTAGTTCTACTTTCAAAGCTTGTGAAAATAATGTTGAAAAAGAGAAGATCAATAAAAATGTAAGTGCATTATTTTTCATATCTTTTTAAAATTTGTTAGCTTCAGTATTTTATTTAATATATTCATTATATTTTTCAGAAAACTTCTTTGAATAATCCTCGTTACTAAAAAGAAAAACCTCAAAAACTCCAGTATTACTTTTGAAAATAAATTCTCCATAGCGTGCTATTGGAATTTTATAATTATCCTTAAACCTTCTATCAGGTGTTTCATCTTTATTTAGGTTAACATTAAACCCTTTTATTCCTAAGGTGGTACTTATTCCACTGGCACTAAAGTTTACATAAAAACCAGGAAATAGATTTTGCCTTCTTCTAAATTTTAATCCATAATTTTTTGTTTTATCTTTTTAAAACCAAATTTTATAGTTATCGGACTTTGTAAATAAATACTAAACTTTGGGTTAAGCTCCAAAACCCGTATTAATTATAGGCATTGTTGTAAAACGTTTATTTCAAGCGGCTAATTAATTCTTCTAAGTTTCTTTTCCATTTAGGATAAAGTTCTTCGTTATCAGACCAAAGTTCGTTTAATTCAGATTTTTCACTTATCACTATATCCAATGCTTTAATTGCAGGTTCTTTTAAATCATCAAGCTTTAAATCTAAATTTAACTTACTGAACATATTCACATTACTTTCGTCTTTTTCTTCTTCGCTATCTGTTCTATACTTAGTTCCATTTAAATAATTGTCGAGATAAGCAGCAGAAACAGTTACCATATGGCATTCATCATATTCTAAATAATCAGAGTTGATTGCACTCTCAAATGAAGATTTGAAAAATGTTTTTGCATCAGTTTTTATTTCATCAGTAAAGTCATAAGCAGTATCGTCATCAAATATTCCGTAATCCCAAGCTCCCATAATATATTTTTTAGTTAGTTTCGTTTTAATATTTTACAACTACATATAAACTCAAATCATAGTGGTAATTTAACCAATATGGTAGTGTAAACGCACATACAGCATCGTGGTTTACTTCTATTTTTCTTACAATATAAAAACTTTTTTTCTACCCCAATTACGGAAATGTGTAATTGCACCAAAATTCTACATAAATGGTATGTTAGGTGTTTGTTTGCAAAAGAGCTTACGAACGTAATTGTTAGGTGTATGTGTTAATCTATTTTTTACTTTCTTTATAGCCGCAACTGCGTGTAGTACATTTTAAAATGCATTACACCTATTAACTTATACCTAAATGCACAGTAAAGATTTAGTTGGTACATTCTCTATTATAGGCAGCAACCAAGATGCAGACAATAGCACCTACAAAGGCACGCTTACGCTTGTTTTAGATGCTACTAACAGGTTTATAGCTAAGTGGTTTATTAATGGTGAGCAATACCAAATGGGTACTGGTTTTTTTAAAGACAATATTCTGGTGATTAACTTTAACTACAAAGGCGAGAACAATGCTATTTTTAAGGGTGTTGTGGTATATAAATGTGTTTCTAAAGATATTCTAGATGGTTTTTGGTCAGAGAAACACGGAGATCCTAATTACTTAGGTGAAGAACGTTGCTTTAGAATTAAAGAGAAAAAAGAGCTATTAAACTAAACAAAAAAAGCAACACTAAAATAGTGTTGCTTTTATATATGTGGGGTTGCATTAAGGAGGTACCTTAACTTTTATAATTCTCTTTTGGTATTGCCTTAAAAAATTCTGCGGCATTTATATCTCCAGATGGTCCGTAACCAATAAGGGCTGTTCCTTTATTGTTATCTGCAGTTTCTATAATATACAGTATAGACATATCAGACGGGTTACTCATACCCTCGTACCTATACTCTTTTACTACAGTGACCTCTTCTGGTTTATATTTCTTTTTGGTAGCTACATCTAACAAACTATCATCTTTTACATTGTAGTTGCTTTTGTAGCCTTTATCTTGGTATTTTTCTATGTTCTTTCTTTCACTTTTTGCATAATTATGATCCATAATGTGTGTGTTTTAAGTGTGTTAAAAGACGTAGCTTGTGTAAAAACGAGTTGTTTTTACTTAAATATTTTTTTAATTAGCATTAATGCTCCGTACTTACGTGCAAATTTTAATGCCCAATTAACCCAATTGTATGGTTTTAAATCTTCGGCAACATTGTGTTTTTGTTGCTTTAATTCTTCAACCAATATTTGGCGTTGCAGACTAAGTCTTTTTAAATCTAATTCTATTTCTTTAAACGAGTTGTATTGCATAGTTTCTGGTTTTAATCAAAATACGTTTTAGACATATTCTTAATTAATATTTTCTCTATAAATCCTCGTCCACTATACACCAGTAGGCAAATAATAATAAAAATTCCGCCAACTGATAAATACCCTAAAGGCATACTGTTAAACAAGTCTCCCAAAGCTAATGCAGCTGCAATTGCCATAAACAAAAATGCTAACAACAATAGTCCGCCTAGGATTACCATTTTAACCACATAAGAAGATATGGTTGTTAGCTGCTGAAAAACTTTAAGCTCGTAGTATTTTTTAGATACCTCTACATATTGTTTTCCAGTCGCTGCAGCTTCGGTTGCCGTTTTGTCTATGGATTTTAATACGCTCATTACGACTTCTGTAATTTCTTGTTCTTAGCCTTTAACTCTTTAAGTTTGCTCTCTAATTGTCCTATTACATCGTCTGCCTTATAACTAGCGTCTGATACTAAAGATTCTAATTTAGAGTCTAAGGTTTCTTTGTTAGCCACCACTGTAGATGCTACTGTATTTCTAATATCTAAAGCTGTATCTGCAATAGATTCTTTTGTTGCTACGGCTTCGTCTACTAATTTTTTTCTAGTGTTTACACCTTTATCTGGGGCAAACAAAATTCCTAATGCTGCTCCTATTGCGGTTCCGGCTAATACTCCTAATACTGTGTTGCTATTGTTACTCATAGTTTTATATATTTATTTGTTTGTTCAACAAAGGTCAGAATTCTTTTGCCTATTCTTTAACGTAAATGATGCAAAGCTTAACTCATTTACAACAAAGCATTTGTGTTACCTTTTTTAGCTATTGCGCTAATAAACACCACTAAATTCTTATATAATTGTAACACAACACTAAAAACAAATAACAATGAAAAAAGACACTAAACAAGGAGAAGAAGATATGAAGCTTATTAAAGACAAAAACGAAAAAACTAGGAATTACTTGTTTCAGAAAAACAAGATCACAGTTGTAGCTTTTATAATTGTCTTTATAATAATTGTAGCACTATTAATTAGTGTATTTGCTACTTCTAGTCATATTTAATATTGGTAAAAACGATAAACTGATAAATATCATATTTAAGGAACCCTACAGATAGTATCTTTACACTGTAGAACTTTAATAACCACCATAAAAATGAATTTATCTATAGCCTTATCTAACCTAAGTAATGGTAAAATAATGATAGCCATTTTTGCTCTAGTATGTATTACTCTTGTAGCAATTGTAGTTGGCTTTTTAATGACCGATAAAAAGAAGAAAGAATAATTTAGTTGTAATAGTTGGTTAAAATGAAAGAAGCAGGTTTTTAAAAACCTGCTTCTTTTTTTGTTATATTTTAAAAGTAACTACTGGTATTATGGCGTGGTTGGCAATATCTTCTCCTATACTACCCATAAAGAAATGAGATACACCTTTACGACCGTGAGTAGACATTGCAATTAAATCTGCATTTGTAGTTGCACTATAGTTTAGCACTCCTTTTTCTACCGTATAATCGTTGTAAATTTCTACCTCTATACCTGCGTTTGTCTTAGATATAAACTGTGCTATTCTAGAGTACGCATCTTCTGTGCTTAAAAAGTTATCTCCAGGTGTGTTAATATACACGTAGTCTACTTTAGCATTTAAAAGATTGGCAAAAGATTTTACTTTATGAAAAGCAGTAATATTCTCTTCTTCAAAATTAGAAGCAAATACAATAGATTCTACTTTAAAATCTTTAATCTCTTCTTTTATAATTAAAACCGGTACTGTTGCATTACGCACAACGCGTTCTGTATTACTACCTATAAAAATTTCTTCTAAACCATCTACTCCGTGAGACCCCATAACAATTAAATCTGCATTATGCTCCTCGGCAACCTCATTAACCTCACTAAAAACTTTATAGTGTTTTATAATAGGTGTAACAGTTATGTCTTTTAAAAATGGCTTATCTAAAAACTCTTTTAATCTTTTCTCTGTTAACTTTAATAGAAATACAACCTGTTCTTGTGGCATACCTGCGGACGAAATCATAGTTGCAGACAACTCTAGCATATGCAAAATAATAATTTCTGAATTGTGCTTTTTAGCCAAAGACGCAGCTACTTCTAGTGCATAGTTAGATTGTTCTGAAAAGTCTACTGGTACAATAATTTTTTTCATAGTTTACATTTATAGGTTATAATTAAATAGTCATTGAAAATAATCTTGTTTGCGGTGTTTTCTGATGCAACAAAACATCAAAAGCCATACATATGTTTCTAATAAAAGGTCTTCCTTTATCTAAAACAGTAAGCTTTGCAGCAGAAATTTCTATTAGGCCGTCATTTTCCATTTCTTGCAATTTTTCTAAAGTATTTGGCAATTGCGCAAATTCTTCTTCTCCATTGCTCCAAGAAGTCTCTAACCTACACATCAAATTTAAAATATGTTTTCTTATTATTCGATCTTCTTCTGTTAAAATATGCCCTCTATAAATAGGAATTATATTGTTAAGTACTAAATGACTGTATTCTTCTAAACTTTTTACATTTTGAGCAAAACTATACCAACTATCGCTAATACTAGAAGCACCAAGACCTATCATTACTTGGGTTTTAGATGCTGTATAGCCCATAAAGTTTCTATGTAACTTATTGGTTTCCATAGACACATACAAACTATCTGCCTCTAAAGCAAAATGGTCCATACCAATTTCTTTATACCCTACTTTAGCAAGTAAGTTTTTTCCTTTCTCGTACTGCTCTCTTTTTTGCGTTGCAGTTGGCAAATCTTCATCTCTATAACCACGCTGTCCGTTTCCTTTTAACCACGGCACGTGCGCGTAGCTGTAAAAAGCCAATCTATCTGGTAATAGTTCTTTTGTTTTTAAAATAGTAGCTTCTACGTGCTCTAATGTCTGAAAAGGAAGTCCAAAAATAATATCGTGACCAATAGATGTATACCCTAATTCTCTAGCCCATTTGGTAACATTTTTAACATTCTCAAAAGGTTGCACTCTATGTATAGCTTCTTGTACCGTTAAATTATAATCTTGTACACCATAACTAACACGTCTAAAGCCTACGTTATATAATGCTTGTAAATGTTCTTTAGTTGTATTGTTTGGGTGCCCCTCAAAACTAAACTCGTAACCAGTTGCTTTATTGGCTTTTCTAAAAATACCGTTTATTAGCTCTTGTAAGTTTTCTGGAGTAAAAAACGTTGGCGTACCACCACCTAAATGCAATTCTTTTACAATTGGTTTTTCTGGCAAAATATCGCAATACAATTGCCACTCTTTAAGCACAGCTTGTATATACGGTGTTTCTACCTCGTGTCTTTTAGTTATTCTTTTATGGCAACCACAAAACGTACAAAGACTCTCGCAAAAAGGCAAATGTATGTATAGACTTATTCCCTCTTTTTGATTACTTTCTGTAAAAGATTGTATAAGCGTTTGCTCCCACTCTTTTCCAGAAAATGTAGTATTGTCCCAATAAGGTACGGTTGGGTAACTTGTATAGCGAGGTCCTGGTATATTGTATTTCTGAACTAAATTGCACATTTATATAGCGTATTTTAAGGTAAAAATACAGGCTATTTAGGGCCAGAACTATGACAAATATCATACTCTTAAAATACAGTGCTTATTTAAGCTTTATGCCAAAGCACGCAAGTTGGTGTGTTTAATTCTTTTATAATATGAGATTGTGTTAGTGTACCCAAATCTTTATCTACCTTAAAAACAGTAACATCGTTAGAGCTTTGACCAGCAACTAACAACCATTTTTCAGACGGAGATAAATTAAAATCTCTTGGTGTTTTTCCGCCTCCATCTATACGTTGCACCAATACTAATTCTCCTGATTTTTTATCAATCTTAAAAACTATAATCTGACTAGTGGTTCTTTCTGATGCATATAAGAATTTACCATTTTCAGTTATTCTGATGGCTGCCGCACCTGGTAGATCTGTAAACGAATCTGGCAATAATTTTATGGTTTGCAACAGTGTACTGTCTTTGGTTGAAAACACATTTACTGTTCCAAACATTTCGGTTAATACATATACAAAGTCTTTTCTAGGATGAAAAACACAATGTCTGGCACCGCTACCCGCTGGCACTTTAAAATCTAAATTAGCCCTGTTCATAAAACCAGTATTATTCCCTTTTTCATAGGTTTTAACAGCATCTAAACCTAAATCTGTTATATACATTCTGTTTTTAAAATACAGACACATATGCGCGTGCGGACCTTCTTGTCTTCCTGGGTTTACACCTTTACCCGTATGTTGTAGTATTTGGGCATTTTGTATAGTACCATTTTTTTGTATGGCATACACCTCTGCATTTCCGGTACCGTAATTGGCAACCGCAAGCTCCTTACCATTAGGCGAAATTGCAATATGGCACGGGTAAGCACCGTGTATAAACTTTTCGTCTATTAAGGTATAATTACCGTTTCCATTATATTTAAAAGCTTTTAATTTTGGTGTGTCTTCGTATGCTATTTCTTCAATAACATACAAACAATCGTTCTTATCATTGTAAACAAAATAACTAGGATTTTTAAGTGATAAGTATCCTATTTCTGTAGTGTTTCCAGAGTCTTCATTCCATTTTAGAATATAAATTCCTTTACTTTTTCCTATTAGGGTTTCAGACATTTTTTCTGTGTAACCACCAACCAATACTATCATAATTTTAATGCTAATTATTTCAATCACAAATTACAAATAAAAGACACATACAACTCTATAGCGTCTAAAAATTTATAACATTAAGAATCTAGATTATGATATTAAACTGATGCAGCAACTTTAGACTCGTACTTTTTATACACTGTAAAACCGTACCAAGCAATATACAGAAAGCAAAAAAGTGGCAGTACAAAAGAGAAATTAATCTCTGACACGCCCAATACTGTAGTGTCTGATACTCCTGAACCTCCTAAATCTATTATTAGGCCTTGTAATGGCGGCATTAAAGCACCACCAACAATTGCCATTATTAAACCTGCAGAACCTACTTTAGACTGGTCTTCTGTTAAGCCTTCTAAAGCAATACCATAAATTGTTGGGAACATTAAAGACAAACAAAAAGACACCCCAACCAAGCTGTACAAGCCAAACATACCATCTATAAATATTGTGCCACAAACAAATACAATTGCCAATACTGCAAAGCTAGATAATAGTTTGCCGGCACTCATAAAACGCAACATTGCTGTTCCTATAACTCTACCTACTACAAAAAGTAAAAATGCTATAATTTGATAATAAAATCCGTCTTTTAATACCTCTGTACCAAATACAGTAATGTAACTTTCTGCAAAGGCTCCTGTATTTACCAATCCTTCTACGTATTGATAAATATACGTCCAACACATAATCTGCGCACCAACGTATAGTATTTGCGCTAAAACACCTAATGCATACTTTTTATTAGAAGCCAATTCTTTAAAAGTCTCTTTTATACTTGGCATTTTACCTTCTGTTGTATTCTGAGGCATTTTACTTACCAAAAACAACACAAAAAAGCCAATTAACACCAATCCTAATATTACATAAGGATCTCTAATTACTGCTAGGTCTGATGCTGTTATCGCTGCCTTTTTAACAGAGTCTAAAGCCGCAAAATTATCAAAATCGTCTGATTGTAATTTCTCTGCAACAAAAAACTTAGCAATTAAAATACCAGCTATTAAACCAACCGGATTAAAAGCTTGTGCTAAATTTAAACGTTGTGTAGCTGTTTCTTTTGCCCCCATTGCTAAGGCATATGGGTTTGCTGCTGTCTCTAAAAAAGCCAAGCCAAAAGTTAAAATATATAATCCCAAGCAAAAAAACCAAAACTGCTCTGTTACTGCCGCTGGGTAAAAAAGTAATGCTCCAGTAGCAAACAACCCTAAACCAATTAACACACCTACTTTATAAGAATATTTACGCATAAACATTGCTGCAGGTAAAGCCATACAAAAATAGCCACCGTAAAAAGCCATTTGTACCATAGATGCTTGTGTGTTACTTAATTCTAATACCTTTTTAAATGCCGATACCATTGGGTCTGTTACTGCATTTGCAAATCCCCATAACGCAAATAACGATGTAATTAAAATAAATGGGACTAGCATTTTTTTAGTTACAACAGGTATTTTTTCAGTAGTTTTCATATAGTAGTTTGTTTGGTTGTTCTTATACTGTACAATGTATTTAAAAGACATCAAGTAACTCTATTTTTTTCGACTAACCGATGTTTTTTCAGTAATTATAACAAAATACAGAGCAAAAATAAAAAAGGTTAAAACTGCTTAGTATACACTAAACGGCTTTAACCTTTGTAAATATTAATTTTTTACGCTTACTATAAAGTAGACGGACAAACAAATTTTGTGATGCTCATATTTGCAGTTCGCATAGCAGCAAAACCACCTGCAATATCTACTAAATTATGAATACCTCTACTTTTTAATATAGATGCAGCAATTACAGATCTGTAACCACCTGCACAATGTATATAAAAAGGCTCATCTTTAGGAAACTCTGCTAAATGATTATTTAACATACTTAAAGGTGTGCTTTTAGCATCTTCTATATGTTCTGCTTGGAATTCTGTTTCCTTACGAACATCAAAAATAGTGGCATTATTATTTATAACCTCAGCTTTAGCATCTTCTGCAGAAATAGAACGTAAACTGTCTATTTCTTTACCTGCCGCTTTCCAAGCTTTAATTCCTCCTTTTAAATATCCTATAGTATGATCAAAACCAACACGAGATAAGCGTGTAATAGCTTCTTTCTCTAACCCTTCTGATACAACTAAAATAAGAGGTTGTTTTACGTCTGCAATTAAAGCGCCTACCCAAGGAGCAAAACTACCATTAAGACCAATAAAAATAGATCTAGGAATGTGTTCCTTAACATACTCATTTTGGTGTCTTACATCTAAAACAATAGCGCCAGTTTCGTTTGCAATAACTTCTAATTCTTCTGGTGATAAAGGTCTTGTTCCTCTTTCTTGTACAACATCAATATCATCATACCCCTCTTTATTCATCTTTACATTTAAAGGAAAGTATTTTGGTGGTGGTGCTAAACCATCTGTAACCTCTTTTATAAATTCTTCCTTAGTCATATCTGCACGTAAGGCGTAATTCATTTTCTTTTGGTTACCTAAAGTATCAACCGTTTCCTTCATCATATTTTTACCACAAGCAGAACCTGCACCGTGAGCTGGGTATACAATAACATCATCTGCTAAAGGCATAATTTTGGTACGTAAACTATCAAACAAAAAGCCCGCTAAGTCTTCTTCTGTAATTTCGCCTGCTTTTTGTGCTAAATCTGGTCTACCAACATCTCCTAAAAACAAAGTGTCTCCAGAGAAAATAGCGTGGTCTTTACCGTTTTCATCACGTAATAAGTATGTAGTACTTTCCATTGTATGCCCTGGCGTATGCAAAACAACTATAGTAATGTTACCAACTTTAAACTCTTGTAAATCTTTAGCTATAATAGCATCAAAACTAGTAACAGCGTTAGGGCCAAAAACTATTGGTGCTCCAGTAGCCTTTGATAAAGAAACGTGCCCGCTTACAAAATCGGCGTGAAAATGTGTTTCAAAAATATATTTTACAGTAGCCTTATCTGCTGTTGCTCTTTTTATATATGGATCTATTTCTCTTAACGGATCTATAATTGCAACCTCACCATTACTCTCTATATAATATGCGCCTTGCGCTAAACATCCTGTATAAATCTGTTCTATATTCATAGTCACTTTCTATTTTCAATAGACGTAAAATTACGCTTTTTTATTTTTTATAATACTGATATTTATCAGTTAAAATTCTTTTGATGAGCTACTTTAGCTCTCAACATTGATATTTCCTTAGGTTCATCAAAATAAGTAACAGCCTCTGCTGTTTTTACAAATAAAAATTCCCTGTGTAATTCTGTTATAATTCCGCTTGTAAAAATTATATCTCGTGCTGGCCCTATAGCACCAGCTACATAAAATTGTATGTTTTTTTCGTGTATTTCTCTAATTACTTTCTCTAACATTTGAGCTGCACTAGAATCTATATAGTTAATAGCTTCTGCATTTAAAATTACACCTTTTAAAGCAGAACCTTTTTTGTCTATATGCTTATACAGTTCGTTTTTAAAATAACTTGCATTACCAAAATACAGTTGCGCATCAAACCTAACAATTAAAAGATCTTCTCTAGTAATTACCTCTGTACCAAAACGACTTACATTTTTATAATAATCTGTATCTTTTACATTCCCTAGAACAGCAAAATGTGGTTTAGATGTTCTGTAAACCATCAGCAATAAAGAAAATAAAACACCTACTAAAATCCCTTCTTTTATACCGATAAAGATGGTGCAAATAAATGTTGCTAATAGTACTAAAAATTCATCTTTACGGTGTATCCATAATTCTTTAGGATAACTAAGATCTATTAGTCCAAATACAGAAACCATTATAATTGATGCCAATACTGCATTAGGTAGATAAAAAAATAGTGGTGTTAAAAAAAGCAATACAACCACAACCATTACAACACTAAAAAGTGATGCTAAATTGGTTTTTGCCCCTGCTTCGTAATTAATTGCCGATCTAGAAAAACTAGCTGTAACCGGAAAAGATCTAAAAAAAGACCCTACCATATTAGAAGAACCTATAGCAATTAACTCTTTGTTTGCGTCTATAGTTTCTTCTCCGCTTTTTTCTTCTAATGCTTTACCAATAGAAATAGCCTCTAGATACCCAACTAAAGCCAATGTAACTGCTATAGGCCAAATATCTAAGATGTTCTTTATATTTATATTAGGCACACCAAAAGAAGGTAATCCGTCTGGAATAGCACCCACAATTTTTACACCATATTGATCTAGTTTAAAGAAGTATACTGCTAATATCCCTAGTATAACCACAAATAAAATAGAGGGTAATTTTTTATTTACTTTTTTAAGAACTACAATTATAACAATACCAACAATACCAATAGCAAAGTCGTACATATTGGTTTCTGCTACCTTAGCCATAACATTTTTTATCAATGCTATAAACTTACTACTCCCTTCTATGTTAGCACCTAGTAAATGTTTAAGCTGACTAAACATTATTATAATTGCTGCCCCAGAAGTAAACCCACTAATTACGGGTTTAGACATAAAGTTTACCAAAAAACCCATTCTAAAAAGTCCCAATAAAAACTGAGTTGCGCCAACCATAAAAGCCAATACTATGGCCATAGAAATATAATCTTCTGTTGTTGCAAGTGACAACGCTCCTAACCCAGCGGCAACCAATAAAGAATCCATAGCAACCGGACCAACTGCCAATTGTCTAGATGTACCTAAAAAAACATACATTAATGTTGGAAACAAGGCTGCATACAAACCATAAACAGGTGGCAAGCCAGCAATCATAGCATACGCCATACCCTGCGGTATTAAGATGATACCTACGGTAAAACCCGCAAGTAAATCTTTTATAAAATCTCCTTTTTTATAAGTTTTAAGCCACGTAAGTATGGGAAAGAAATTCTGCATTAAACAAATTTACTGTTATTGTTTATAGTATATATAATAAAATTGAAAAATAGGGTGACAATTAATTGATTAAATTATAAATGAGTTGGCTTTAAAAACACTTTATATTCTACTGGCAACTTACCCATATAACTATATCCTTGAGATAATTTATCTTGAGTAACATCATAAGGATAAAATGTAATAGGTTCTATACACAGCATAGTATCTACCTCTGTCCATAACATTAAATGCTTAAAACCTTGAGTTTCTATAGTAAGCGGATTAGGATTCTGTAGTTGTGCACTAGTCACATCTGTTAAAGAATATGCTCTACTACCAACTGCTTGTATTTCTTCTACATGAATAGTAATATTCTCTGTAGATAGCTTGGTAAATTTACTTTCTGTTTTAAATGCAGGATGATATCCTAACATAAAAGGCATACCCTCTTCTGCTGTAATTATAAAAGTAATTTCTAAACCGTTATTTGTAAGCTCGTATTTTTTTTGAAATTGAAAATCGTAAGGCCAATACAACTCACTAACAATAGATTTATCAGGATATTTAGAGTTTGTTATTTTAGTATTAGCTAAATATTTTTTCTGAAAAATTGCAGTAGTATCATCTGCCTCTACTAAAGTATATGTTAGCTCTCTTAAAAGTCCGTGTTGGTCTTGTATGGCATCTCCTTTAGGTGTCCAAACAGTAAAGTTTGCTTCTGCAGTGGGACCAATAACAGGAAACATTTCTGTATCTGCATTTCGCCATCCTGGGTCTCCTTTTTGGTGTATATATTCAACCGTATTAGCATTGTAACTTACTAATTCACCTTTATCTATCTTAACGGTTTGGTTTGGTAATTTTAGAACTATCATTATAAAAAATTAAAATAAGGATGAAGTTACACTTTACTATTAAAATAATCTTTGTCTTCTTCTGTAATTTCCCTTTTTATTGTACAAGGGTTACCCACGGCTATTACATTACTAGGAATATCTTTAGTAACTACACTTCCAGAACCTATAACGGTATTAGCGCCAATGGTTACTCCAGGGTTTATAACTACGTTACCACCGATCCACACATTATCTCCAATAGTTATTGGCAAAGCGTGCTCGTAATGTTTGTTTCTAATAGTATGGTGAATTGGGTGTGCTGCGGTATAAATAGCAACATTAGGGCCTAACATTACATGATCTCCTATGGTTACTTTTGCACAGTCTAAAATAGTAAGGTTATAATTAGCAAAAAAGTTTATACCAATCTCTATATTATAACCATAATCGCACCTAAAAGGCGGCTCTATGTAGAACCGCTTAGGTGTTTTTGTAAAAAGCTGAACTAAATCTTGCTTTTGTTCTTTTACTTCTGTTGGTCTACGAGAGTTAAAATTAAAAATAATTTCTTTGGCCTTTAAACGCTCCGCTGCTAATTCTTTATCAAAAGGCGAATACGGTTTACCAGAAAGCATTTTTTCTTTTTCACTCTGCATATATGTTGTTTTTTAGTCTAAAAAACCTTGTTCTTTCATCCATTCATCATTAAACATTTTACCAACGTATCTACTTCCGTGATCGTGAAAAAGCACAACCACAACATCGTCTTTTGTAAAATGTTCTTTAAGTTGCAATACTCCTTTTATAGCAGCTCCGGCAGAGTTACCTAAAAACATACCTTCTTCTTTTGCTAGGCGTTGTGTATAAACAGCAGCATCTTTATCTGTTACTTTTGTAAAACCATCTATAATGCTAAAATCAACATTTTTTGGCAAAATATCTTCTCCAATACCTTCTGTAATGTATGGGTAAATTTCGTTCTCATCAAACTCACCAGTTTCGTGGTATTTTTTAAATACAGAACCATATGTATCTACGCCCCAAATTTTAACGTTAGGGTTTTTAGATTTTAAGTATTTACCAACACCAGAGATAGTACCTCCAGTACCTACACCAACAACAAAATGCGTTATTTTACCTTCTGTTTGTTCCCATATTTCTGGACCAGTACTTAAAAAGTGTGCTTTTGCGTTAGAAGGGTTATCGTATTGGTTTACATACCAAGAGTTAGGTGTTTCTTCTCCTAATCTTTTAGAAACAGAATAATACGAACGTGGATCTTCTGGTTCTACTGCAGTAGGACAAACAATTACCTCTGCACCAACTGCCTTTAAAATATCTACTTTTTCTTTAGACTGTTTGTCTGCCATAACAAAAATACATTTGTATCCTTTTATAACAGCGGCAAGTGCCAAGCCCATTCCTGTATTACCAGAAGTACCTTCTATTATTGTTCCGCCTGGTTTTAATCTTCCGTCTGCTTCAGCATCTTCAATCATCTGTAAAGCCATACGGTCTTTTACAGAATTTCCAGGGTTAAAAGTTTCGTATTTAGACAATACCAAACAAGGTAATTCTTTTGTTAGTTTATTTAATTTAACCATAGGTGTATTCCCTATAGTCTCTAAAATATTCTCTGCGTAAATCATTTAATCATTTGTATTTGAGTGCAAAGATAATTAATGACACAGAAAAATAACTAAACATTAGGTTATTGTTAGATTATACAATCTATTAACCTACTCAAATTTAATAGACTTTACAGGACTTATCTTTGTTATAATGTAAGATGGCACCAACAACATTAGCAAGCAAAGCACCATTACACCTGTGTTTAAAGCTACTATAGTTATTAGATCTATATGTACAGGTATGTACTCTATGTAATATTCCTTAGGGTCGGCAAATTTTAAAAATTTAAACTTGCTTTGCATCCAAAGAAGACCTAAACCTATTAAATTACCCCAAAATAAGCCAATAGCAATTAGGTAAACCGCATTGTACAAAAACACTTTACGCACACTCCAATTGGCAGCGCCAAGTGCTTTTAAAATACCAATCATTTGGGTACGCTCTAATATAAGAACCAAAAGTGCGGTTATCATATTAATACCACCAACAATTATCATAATTCCTATAATAAGTGTCACATTAAAATCGAACAAACCAATCCATTCAAAAATACTTCCGTATTTCTTTTTAATGTTAGTAGAATCTAAGGTAGACAATGTAGCTCCGTAAACTTCTTCGCTTTTTTTATCAATAGCATCAAAGCTTTCTAAAAAAACTTCAAAACTACCAACTTCATTTTCTTTCCATTTATTTATACGTTGTATATGGCGTATGTCTACAAAAATATACGTACCATCAAACTCTTCAAAGCCACTGTTATATAGTCCAACAATTGTAAAATTTCTACGATTTGGTGTTTGTGAAGGGTTGTTATCTTTTAGAAAAAAGGTCGAGAATGTATCACCAACTTTAAGTTGTAATCGGTTTGCAATTAATGAAGAAATTAAAACTTCTTCATTTAACTTATCATTATAGTTTGGCAATCTGCCTTCTATTAAATACTCTTTAAAAACATCCCAGTTGTAATCTTTACCAACACCTTTTGCTATTACGCCTTCAAAAGTTTCATCAGCAATAATAATTCCGCCTTTATTAGCAATAGCCTGTATATGTGTAACACCATCTATACTAGTAAATTCTGGATAAAATTCTTGCTCTAAAGAAACAGGAACAACAGAAACATCTGATGTGTTATTATCGTAATTAAAAATTTGAATATGCCCATTAAAGGCAGCAACTTTTTCTCTTACTTTCTCTTTTAAACCTTCTCCCGTAGCAATAGCAAAAAGCATCATTATAACGCTCATAGCAATTGCTGCAATAGCAATTTTTATAATTGGAGCAGATATACTACTTTTATTCTCTTTACCTTTAATTAGGCGCTTAGTAATAAAAAATTCTAAATTCAATTTATGGCGATTTTTTCCAGTTTCAAAAGTACAGTTTTATTATCGTTTTTAATACTTTCTGCTTGCGGAAACACTCCAAAAGCAACTATTACTCATAATACAGAGGAAAAACCTAAAGAGACTGCTCCTAAAAAAATAGTAGTAGCCGCTAACAAAACTGAAAAATACCTGCCATTATTAAACGGTAAAAAGGTTGCTGTAGTTGCAAACCAAACTAGTGTTATTTTTAAGACTGATAATACATACACACATATAGTAGATTCTTTACAGGCATTAAAGGTTGATATTAAAAAAGTATTTGCTCCAGAACACGGCTTTAGAGGTAAGGTAGATGCTGGCGAACACGTAAAAGACGGTGTAGACACTAAAACTGGTTTATCCTTAATATCTCTTTACGGTAAAAATAGAAAGCCAAATAACGAACAATTAAAAGATATAGATGTTGTTCTTTTTGATATACAAGATGTTGGTGTACGTTTTTACACCTACATAGCAACTTTGCAACTGGTTATGGAAGCTTGTGCAGAAAACAACATTAAAGTTATTGTGTTAGATAGACCAAACCCAAACGGACATTATGTAGACGGACCAACAATGGAAACAGAACATAGAGGCTTTTTAGGAATGACAAATATTCCGTTAGTTTACGGAATGACCATTGCAGAATATGCAACAATGATTAATGAAGAAGGTTGGTTAAATGGCGATAAAAAGGCCGACTTAACTATAATTAAGCTTGATAATTATGAGCATACAAGTGATTATAATTTACCTATTAGACCTTCTCCTAACCTACCAAACAATACTGCAATTACATTATACCCAAGTTTAGGTTTGTTTGAAGGTATGGATATTAATGCTGGTCGTGGAACAGAATTTCAGTTTCAACGTTATGGAGCTCCATTTTTAGACAGTACAAAATATAGTTTTACATACACACCTAAACCTAATTTTGGCTCTAAAAACCCTAAGCATAAAGACGAGTTGTGTTATGGCAACGACTTATCTGCAACAGAAAGAATGAATCTAGTTTCTTTAAAATGGATAATAGATGCATACAACAATAGTACAGATAAAAGCAAGGTATTTTTAACTAGCGGATTTACAAAACACGCGGGAACAGAAAAATTACAAAAACAGATAGTTTCTGGTATGTCTGAAGCTGAAATAAAAAAAACGTGGCAACCAGCTATTGAAGATTTTAAGAAAATAAGAGCTAAATATCTTATATATAATTAAACTATAACTAAACTTTAGTTGTAGGATTTCTATACGTATGAAAGGGTTGCTTTAGCAGCCCTTTTATGCTTGCATTCTCCACCTCATCCGGGAAAGTATCTACACCATAAATTATACTATCGCGATCTAATTTCATAAACGTACCAAACATTCTGTCCCAAATAGAAAAAATGTTTCCGTAGTTAGAGTCGGTATAAGGCAACATATAATGGTGGTGCACTTTATGCATATCTGGAGACACTAAAAAGTAACTAATAAAAGCATCTACCTTTTTAGGCAATCTAATATTTGCGTGTCCAAATTGGGTAGCTATTAAAGATAAAGATTGATATAGCATTACCACACCCATAGGAGCTCCAACAATAAAAACACCCATTAAAGTAAAAGCAAATCTAATAACACTCTCTAACGGATGATGCCTGTTTGCGGTTGTTGTATCTACATTATGATCTGTATGATGCACCAAATGCACCATCCACAATGGTTTAACTCTGTGTTCTGTAAAGTGTGCTAAATAAGCTCCAAAAAAATCGAGTAGCATTACACCTGCAACAACATACAGCCACAGTGGAATTTCTGGCAACCAGTTAATAATTCCGAAGTTATTTACAACTGTCCAGTCGCTCGTTTTTAACAAAAGAAAGGCTAGTAAAAAATTAATTATTATTGTAGTTAGCGTAAAAAATAGATTTGGTAATGCGTGCCTCCATTTTTTATACGTAAAGCGCTGCAAAGGTAAAATACCTTCTAAAACCCAAAATAGAGTTATACCACCAACTAAAATAATACTTCTGTGCCCAGAGGGTATTGTTTCAAAATAACTAATAATACTTTCCATTTTCTAAATATAGAAAAAACTGTTAACTTTTATAGTAACGCTCTATATATAAAATAAGGACTATTAAACCTTAATTTTCTTTTTCATTTCCTCAACAATATTATAAGCAGCCGGACAAATAGCAACATTTTTCATTGTTAAGTTACTTATTTGCTGAAACTTTTTACGGTCTGTATGCGGAAATTCTCTACACGCTTTTGGCCTTACATCGTAAATAGAACAATAATTATCTGCTCCTAAAAATGTACAAGGAACACTTTGCAACACATAATCATTTTCATCATCTACTCGTAAATAGTTTGCAATAAACTGTTGTGGTTTTTGTTTAAAAGACTTTGCTATACGCTCTACATCTGCATTAGTAAATAAAGGGCCTGTAGTTTTACAACAGTTAGCACATGTTAAACAATCTGTTTTTTTAAATTCGTTTTCATGTAATTCTTGCATTACATAATCTAAATTCTTTGGTGGCTTTTTTTTAAGCTTCACAAAAAACTTCTTATTTTCAGTTTGTTTCTCTTGTGCCTTTTTAGGTAGTTCCTTTAAAAAGTCTTCCATTATTTTAATAAAGTCATTGCTGTTTCATACAAATCTCTACTCCAAGCCTCAGAAGCTGTTCCTATTTCCTTACCTAATACTTGTTGTTTAGAAATTATCTTTTTTCCAACTTCAGAATTGTAGTATGCATTAAGCTCTTGCTTTTGCTCTTCTGTCATTTGGCTTCTATCTTTTAGCATTTGCTTAGCAGCATCACCTCTATAAAAACCTAACATTTCGTTTATATCTTCAGTTGTAAAATGCTTCTCGTATACTTTTCCTAAATCGACCATAATATCAGCTACAGCTTTAGCCTTATTTTCGTTTAAGTACTTCCATCCATCTGCATTAGCATCTGTTTTAGGATGTTTTTGTTTTAACATTGTTAATAATTGATCGTACGCATACTCGTATTGAACCGCAGATCCATTACTCTTTAAATAGGTGGCAATTAAACTTTGCTCTTTCCCTTTTTGAGCGAAGCTATTAGTTGATACAAAGAAAATTAAAACCAGTGCTATACCCAGTTGTTTCATATAAATACTTTTAAATGTTGTTAAAAATTGCCACTTTTGTTGGCTAAAATACAAATAAAATGGGAAGCGATATTTTTGGTGCCGCAATGTTAGATTATTTAAATAAGACATATACAGAAGACATTGTTACGCTTTCTACCATTTCTGAAGAAGATACAATTCCTGTGCCATATCTTTTTAGAGATTACGCCGCCATGCCTCTTCTGGAGCAAAAGGCATTAGATTTAAGTAAAGGGAAAGTCCTAGATATTGGTTGCGGTGCTGGTAGCCATAGTCTGTATTTACAAGGAAAAAGCATAGATGTTACTGCTTTAGATGCATCTAAAGGAGCTATAGAAGCCTGTAAACAAAGAGGTGTAGACAAAACAATACACTCTACTATTTTAGAATATAACGCAGCTACCTATGACACTCTACTCTTATTAATGAACGGTATAGGTATTGTTGGTAGTTTAAATAATTTAGCTGAATATTTATTGCATTTAAAATCGCTTTTAAAACCAAACGGACAGTTATTACTAGATTCTAGTGACATTATTTATATGTTTGATGAAGATGAGGATGGTGGATATTGGATTCCTCCTGGAAAAGATTATTACGGAGAAGTAGATTTTACAATGCAATACAAAGGTCAAAAAAGCGATTCTTTTCCTTGGTTGTATTTAGATTACAACACACTACAACGTGCTGCTATTTTAAATGGTTTTAATTGTGAATTGATAGTTGAAGGTGAACATTACGACTATTTAGCTAAACTTACTCTTATTACGCAATAGAAGTTCTCTTTTATACGTTTGTTAGTAGGGTTTTGCCTTAAACAATTGTTTGTTATAAAAAGATATCTATGAAAAAATTTAGTGCTTTACTATTATCCGTTTTACTTTTTGCAAGTTGCTCTAGCACTGATGATTCTGACAAACAATCTGAAGGACAAATAAAAAAAACAGCAAACCTACAAGGTTCAGGAGACTCGGCTAACGACATATTATCTAATAACACATTCTCTAAACTCTCTTTAGAAATTGCATATGTAAAAGGCTTTAAACCTGCAGATGAGACTTTAATTAACTTTACAGACTTTATAAAATCTATTACTTTTAAGAATGATATAGCAATTAAACTGGTTGAGTTAGATTCTCCTAATGAAGAAGATTTAACTACAGAAGAAGTGGCTAAATTAGAAACTGAAAACAGAACAATTTACAATAGTGATGACACTTTAGCTATCTATATCTATTTTGCAGATGCACCATCTAATAATGATGACGAGGATACAAACTCGGTAACACTAGGGGCTGTTTACAGAAATACTTCTATGGTTATTTATGAAGCTACGATTAAAAAATTGGCAAATAAAAGTGCTTTAATTTCTGAGACTTCTGTTGAAACCTCAACACTTAATCACGAGCTAGGTCATTTAATGGGCTTAGTAAATTTAGGCACAGAAATGGTTCATCCGCATGAAGGAGAAACTACAAACGAGGACAACGAAACTGTAGGTAGTAACCACTGCAACATAGACAATTGTTTAATGAATGCCGAATTAGAATTTGGATCTGGAATGAAAAAAATGCTAATTGCTAGCAAAAACGGTATCCCAGAATTAGACGCTGAATGTTTAGCAGATTTAAAAGCAAACGGAGGTAGATAGTTTTAATTTAAAAAACTTACAACCACAAACATTAAAGCCATTACAACTATTTATTTTGCAAACAGCTGGTCTATATCCTTAAAAGCTTTAAATTCTAAAGCATTACCAGCAGGATCTAAAAAGAACATAGTTGCCTGCTCTCCTCTTTCTCCTTTAAACCTTACATAAGGCTCTATTACAAATTTTACTCCCTTTTGTTTTAACTCTTCAGAAAAGGTTTGAAAAGTTTCCCAAGGTAATACAACACCATAATGTGGTACAGGAACATTTTTACCATCTACAGCATTTGTATATAAATCTTCGTTTGTAGTTTTTTCTTTGTAATGTATTACCAACTGGTGACCAAACAAATTAAAGTCTACCCAATGATCACTACTTCTACCTTCTGGACAATCTAATACATCTCTATAAAACGCCCTGCATTCCTCTAGATTATGAACAGGTATTGCGATATGGAAAGGTGCTACTGGATACTTCATACTACTATTATTTTAGCCTTCTTTTAAAAATGACATTACGGCATTACTAACCTCATCTTGGTGTAAAGAATGTCCGTAACCCTCTGTTGTAATTAATTTACTGTTGGTCCAATTTTTATGAACTAATTCTGAGTCTGAACACGGAGCAATAAAATCTAGCTTATCATGCACTAATAAGCCTTTCTTTTTATTCTGTTTAGCGTATTCAGATATTGAAAAATCTTCAGGTAAAAAACCAAATTTTTCTTTTATAAATGCCTTTAACTCATTAAAAACTTTATCATTAAACTTAAGCATATTTTGGTAGTTCAACAAAATAGTATAAAACTCAGATGGTGCCCCAAGTATAATAAGTTTATCTACGCTAGGGTTATTGTATTTGTAATTATTATATAAGGTTGTCATACCACCAACACTATGCCCTACAATATGCTTTGGCTTGTATTTATCTATAAGTGTTTGTGCTACTTCTGTATAAATAGGCACGTGTAACACTTCACCCTTAGAATTACCGTGTGCAGGAGCATCAAAAGCAATAATATTATAATTATCTTCTATTAAATAAGAAATTAAATTTCGCCATCTAAACACATTACTTTCCCAACCATGTAAAAGTAAAACAGTTTCTTTTTCTCCAGCCCACTCGTACACCTGCAAATCTATATTATTGCTGTGTACAACCTCTTTTTTAGCTTTATTTAAAAATTCTGATTGAAACGGCAACACTTTACCCTTTCTAGGTGTGCAGAAAAGATAAAATGCTTTTTTTGCAGCTTTCTTTTTAGAAAACACAGAAAGTGTATTAAAGTATGCTCCGTAAGCAACAGGAATTATTTTATTTAAGAGTTTTTTCATAAAATAAATAATAGATCTATTTTAACATAATCGTTTTTATTCTTCTTCTCTGTTTACCGTATCTATAGAAAAAGCTGGCGTACAAATAGACATATACTCACAAACCTCATCAAAAGGATTAGAGTATTTTACACGTGTATTCTTTTCTATTTTTATAGACTGTCCTTGTTCTAATACAACAATATCACCATCTATTACAAATTGCTTTTTACCTTTAATGATATAGGTGTACTCTGCAAACTCTGGTGTCTGAAAAGGCTCTGACCAACCAGGAGGAGCCACCATATGAGCAATACTAATATCTTCTTGCTTTGTTGTTGCACCACCAAAATGTTCTTCTATTAATTTACCATCTGTAGTAGGCACTACAAATGGCTGCGCTTGTATAGTATACTTCTTTTTCATTTACTCCCAATCTACCATTAAATACTTAATTTTAGCATCATCCGGTATCTGTATAGCCTCTATCTTAGTACTATTGCTATAGCGTAAGTTTTCTGGCAATTCTTTTTTATCAATAGTAAAATAAATCTCACTATCTTTTATAAACAACACTATATTGTTCATAGAAGTAAGTACCTTACTTACCGTGTAATTATCCTTTATATCTTTAAAAGTACTAAGTAAATTAACACCTTTATCTGTAGTATAACGCGGATCTAAAACCCTAATGTTATCTATAATAGAATCGTTACTAATACTAACGGTAAACAAAGGCTTTCCTCCTTTTTCGTAAATATGCTCTTTGCGCATACTTGCATTTAATTGTACTGCATCATCTTTTACTATAGAGTCTGTTGCATAAATAGTTGCTATTTCTTTAGCCGAATTATCTTTGGTTAGTTTACCAAAACTAGTTGGCGTAATTAAAAAATCTGCATCTGTACTTTTAGCACACTGCGTTAAAATTGAAGCAGCTGCAACAATACAAGTAATTGTTATTTTTTTCATTTAAAATATGTGGTTAGTAGATAAGTTTGTTATTGTTTAGCGTAATACTTTTTTTAGCACACCAAGCATACCTCTTATAAAAGTTGCGCTGGTTAATACTTTTATAATAGGATTTTGTCTTGTGCTTTTAGCACGACTACTTGCCCTTTTTGGTTCTGGTTTTTCCTTTTCTTTTGCTGCTATTTCTTCTGCCTTATCTATTTTTTTAGTAAGCATTTCATAAGCACTTTCTCTATCTATAACATCATTGTATTTTTTAACCAAAGCAGAAGAATCTATAACTTCCTTTAATTCTTTATCTGTTAAAACATCCATTCTACTCATAGGCGCACGCAACATAGTGGCTGCTAGCGGAGTTGGTCTACCTTTTTCATCTAGAGCAGAAATTAAAGCTTCACCAATACCTAAAGACGTTAATACATCTTCTGTATTATAATACTCACTGTCTGGGTAATTTTGTGCTGCCAACTTAATAGCTTTTCTGTCTTTAGCCGTAAATGCTCGTAAAGCGTGTTGTATTTTTAAACCTAATTGCGCCAATACATCTTCTGGTACATCTGTTGGGTTTTGAGTAACAAAATAAACACCAATGCCTTTAGAACGTATTAGTTTTACAATGCTTTCTATCTGATTTAATAAAGCCTTAGATGCTTCATCAAAAATTAGATGAGCCTCATCTATAAATAAAACCAACTCTGGTTTATCACTATCTCCTTGTTCCGGAAAAGTATCATAAATTTCAGCTAAAAGACTCAACATAAAAGTTGAAAACAACTTAGGTCTGTCTTGTATATCTGTTAATCGTAAAATATTAATATATCCTCTACCGTTTTTATCTATTCTAGTTAAATCATCTACTTCAAAAGATTTTTCTCCAAAAAATAAATCGGCTCCTTGTTGTTCTAATTCTATTATTTTTCTAAGAATAGTACCCGTAGATGCAGATGAAATTCTACCGTAGCTTTCTTTAAATTCTTGTTTTCCTTCTTCAGTAGCGTATTGCAATACTTTTTTAAAATCTTTAAGATCTAAAAGAGGTAATTTATTATCGTCACAATATTTAAAAATAACGGCAAAAATACCTTCTTGCGTTACAGTTAAGTCTAAAATTCTAGATAAAAGAACTGGTCCAAATTCAGATACAGTTGCTCTTAGTTTAACACCATCTTGCTCGGACAATGATAAAATTTCTACAGGAAAGCTTTTACTCTCAAAAGGTACTCCTATTTTTGCGTGACGTTCATCTATTTTAGGATGTCCAGGACTAGGCTGTGCCAAGCCACTTAAATCTCCTTTTAAATCCATTAACAGTACAGGAACACCTTTTTCTGATAAATTCTCGGCTAACACTTGTAATGTTTTAGTTTTACCCGTACCAGTGGCACCAGCAATTAAACCGTGACGGTTAAGAGTTTTTAAAGGTATTTTTACAAACGCATTAGTAACGGTTTCCCCATCTACTATACCTGCGCCCATAGTTATAAAGTCGCCTTTTGTAGTATACCCTTTTTCTATGTCTGCTAAGAATTTTTCCTTGGTGCTCATTTCCTAAAATTTTGATAAAAATAGCTTAAATTTAAACAACTAAAAAGATTAGTTCTACGCTAATCGTATTAAAACCTTAAGTATCAACTTTTACTGTTTTTATTTTTTTTGATTTAATACACTACGCACTACACTAACTTTTACATAAAGTTTAGATAGAGAAAAACAAAAAATGTATCTTTGCATAATGGTTAAAAATGAGGTATTAGCATTGGTAGATAAGGGAGAAATGCTTCCGTTAATGGAAGAATTTTATACCATACAAGGAGAAGGTTTTCATAAAGGAACTGCTGCGTATTTTATACGCGTCGGCGGTTGCGATGTGGGTTGCCATTGGTGTGATGTTAAAGAAAGCTGGAATGCAGAAACACACCCACCAACAACTATAAAAGCTATAGTAGATAATGCTGCAAAATACTCTAACACTATTGTAGTTACAGGTGGCGAGCCATTAACTTGGAATATGGTGCCATTAACTGATGCTTTAAAAGCTAAAAATTTACAAACACATATAGAGACTTCTGGTGCTTATACCTTAACTGGTACTTGGGATTGGATTTGCTTATCTCCTAAAAAAAATAAATTACCAGAAGGTATTATTTATGACAAGGCAGATGAGTTAAAAATGATTATTTACAATAAAAACGATTTTAAATTTGCTGAAGAACAAGCGGCTAAAGTAAACAAAGATTGTATTTTGTATTTACAGCCAGAGTGGAGTGTTAAAGACAAAATGACTCCGTTAATTGTAGATTTTGTTATGAAAAATCCGCAATGGAAAGTTTCTTTACAAACACATAAGTATTTAAACATACCATAGTAAAATATAAAAACTAGCTAGTATTATTGTAATACTAGCTAGTTTTTATTTACACCTATAGTACTTTATTGTCAATGTTGATGAAAAGCAGCTGACACAAATTTTAATACTTCTGGTAAGGATTGTCTCCAATACGTCCAATTATGTGCACCATCACGAACTCTATACTCGTGGGGAATTTTCTTTTTCATCATAGAAATATGCACCAAGCTATTGCCTTCAAACAAAAAATCATCATCACCACAATCTATATACCAACGAACAGATTTAACATCATCTACAGGTATACTATCTAGTAGCGAAATAGCAGAGTGCTTCTTAAAATATTGTTTCATTTCGGCAATAGATTTTTGCTCGCTCTCTGCAAAATCTTTTATTTTAGTTGTGTCTTGTGGCAACATACCAACAGAGGCACTTAAGGGACAAGCAGACGAGAATAACTCGGGTTTATGCAGTGCATACATAAATGTGCCACCGCCACCCATAGAAAGGCCAGAAATAGCCCTATATCTCTTTTCGCTTTTAATTCTATATTTATTTTCTACATAAGGCATTAATTCTTCAAAAAAGAAATCTTCATAACGCCAATCTTCAGTATTAAAATAACCACGTTTACCCGTATCGGCATCTGGCATTACAATAATCATAGGTGTTGCTTTACCTGCTTTAATTGCTTTGTCTGTAATATGTAGTACCTCACCAAACTGCACCCAGCCTGTATGGTCGTCTCCGGCCCCATGTAATAAATACAGAACAGGATAATCTCTTTTAGACGACTCGTAATCTGGCGGAAGGTATATAGAAAAGTTACGTTCGCTTTTAAGTATTTTACTTGTAACTTTTAGATTGTCAAAAACTTTACCTGTTTGCGCTTTTACTATAAAACCAAATAGCAAACTGAAACAGATAGTGGGTATTAACTTTTTCATGGAACAAAAAATTTAAGTAGGCTATTGTCCCTAAATATAAAAAATGTAGTCCAAAACAGGACTACATTCTCTTTAAACCTTGTAATATATTGGTTAAGCTACTAAAACTATAGACCTAAAAAGCAACTACTCTTTCACCGCTACATAAATAGGAACCTCTGCATTTGTTGTATCTTTTGCAGTATCTCCATAAATTTCAAAGTCCGATGTATACAAACGATCTTCTTTTGCTTCCCAAATTTCTAACCATTTATTATACACTACGTTTTTAGACAAGTCTCCTTTTGCTATACTTTTTTTATAGGTTGATGCCTTAATAGTATGTGCTACCATACCATTTGGAACCTCATCTATACTAGAAACTTTACATCCTAAAATAGTATCATAAGGTTTTGTGTAATCTCCCTCATAATTGGTATAAATTGAAAAGACTTCTGTACTTATTTTATTTGGAGTTTTGTCTAAAATATGCTCAGACATAAAAGTATTCCATAATGCAACAATATCTTTTGCTGCTTGTGCATTTTCATTTGTAGTACGCACTTTAATACCAATTACACTAAAAGATTCTAATTTTACAATATTCATAGCTTTCTATTTTTATTTACTTCAAAAGTAAACCAGCTCTATGTCATAGATATGTCAGGGGTACTCTCCCATTTTTTTCTAGCCATATCAAAATAATCTTCAAGTGTTATTTTATGCGGATTAAAAGTATTGGAAGAAATTACCATTTGCTGAATGCAGTCTACCCTAAAAGCTCTAAAATCTTTTCTAAGTCTACAAAAAGCAATTAACACCCAATTGTCTTTATTATGTATTAACGCAAATGGCTCTATATCTCTTTTTGTTTCTTTCTGTTCTAAAGACAAATAGTTTATTTGTATTACTTTATAATTAGTTAATGCTGTTTGCAGTTGCATTAAATAACTACTTGTTTTCTGATTCTCTAAATTGCTTCTTATTTGTAAGCGCTGGGTAAGCAATGTTGCTTTATCTTTTTGAGAATATTTAAGTACAGCTTTAATTTTTTCTATTGCGCTAACATATCCATCTACAAAAGAAGTATCCTTATTCTTGTTTATAATATGCTCTGCAGTTATTAAGGCATTTGCTTCTTCTTCTGTAAACATTACAGGCGGCAAATTATAGCCTTCTACTAAACAATACCCTTTACCTTCTTCTGTATAAATAGGAATCCCAGATTGTTCTAAAGTACGTATATCTCTATAAATAGTTCTTATACTAACCCTATACTTAGCAGCCAACTCCGTAGCAGTTACAATTCTTTTGCCTTGTAACTGCGTAACTATTGCTGTTAGTCTAACCAATCTGGGTTTCCCTTTTTCCATTTATTATTCTTCCTCTTCAGAACTTATTTCTTCCTCATTTAAATCTTCTACATCACTTAACACCTCTTCTTTACTTACTTCTGCTTGGTTAAGCTCCTCTACCTCATTAGCAATTACTTCTTCTTCAGTTATCTCCTCAGTTACTTCTTCATCTTCTTCTTTATACAACTGTACCCACTCAGTCCAAGAACCATCATAAACAGATGAATCTTTAGTATCATCTACCAACTTACTTGCTAATAGAATAACACAAGCTGTTAAACCAGAACCACAACTAAAAACAAGGGGCTTATCTTCTGCTAAAATCGGATTAAAAATAGCAGCTAATTCTTCTTTAGATTTGTATTTACCATCTACAAGCACATCATTAAAAGGAACATTAATAGAACCCGGTATAGAACCACTTGCTAGTTCTGCTCTAGGTTCTGGCTCTGTTCCATTAAAACGACCAGCAGAACGTGCATCTACTACTAGAGCCGTATTACTTTCTGTGTTTTCCTTTATCATTGAAAAATTCATTACATTAAACTCTTTTAAGTTTGCAATAAAATTACCCAATGGCACTCTTTTTTTACTCGCTTGCTCTGTTGCATACTCGTGCGCCACCCAGTCTGGCAAGCCACCATCTAAAACAGCGATATTATTATGACCAAAAGTGTTAAACAACCACCAAACACGTGGCGATGTATACACTCCAAGATTATCATAAACTACAATTTTACTATTCTTATTTATACCTAGTTTACGTGCTTCTTCTTGAAACTGTTTAGCACTAGGTATGGTATTTGGATAGTTACTTTCTCTATCGCTAAAATTATTTTTTATATTAAAATAACGAGCTCCTTTAATTTGCAAACCTTCTAGATCGCTACTTAATCCAGATACATTTGTAGCCGGACTAGCATCTAAAAGAACTACGCTAGTTTCTTCCGTTAGCAATGCCGCTAATTCTTCTGATGAGATAAGGGGTGTTTTCATATTTATATATTTATTGGCATTAAAATTACCCAATTAAATCGTTGCTTAAGAGCTAACTTATTAACATAAAAAAAACCATTACAAACTATGTAATGGTTTTATATTATAAATAAGAATTACTTAACTTTTATAGCTAAAACTTAATTTTATTTTTATCTGTTAGCATTTCTATGACGCTCTCTTGCTAATAATGTATTCTTTAATAACATTGCAATAGTCATTGGTCCTACTCCACCTGGAACTGGTGTTATAAAAGATGCTTTTTTACTTACGTTTTCAAAATCTACATCTCCTGTAATATAGTATCCTTTTGGTTTTGTATCATCTGCAACACGTGTAATACCAACATCTATAACTACAGCATCATCTTTTACCATTTCTGCTTTTAAAAAGTTAGGTACACCTAACGCAGAAATTACAATATCTGCCTGAGAGATAATTTGCGTAATATTTTTTGTAGCACTGTGCGTTAAAGTTACGGTAGAGTTACCTGGCCATCCTTTACGCCCCATTAAAATACTCATTGGTCTACCAACAATATGGCTACGACCTATAACTACAGTATGCTTTCCTTTTGTATCTACTTTGTAACGCTCTAACAACTCTAAAATTCCGAATGGAGTTGCTGGTATAAACGTACTCATATCTAATGCCATTTTTCCAAAGTTAGTTGGGTGAAACCCATCTACATCTTTATCTGGATCTACAGCTAAAAGTACTTTTTGTGTATCTATTTGTGGAGGCAATGGCAACTGTACAATAAAACCATCTATTTCATCGTCATTGTTAAGCTCTTCAATTTTACGAAGCAACTCTATTTCACTAGTAGTACTTGGCATTTGCACTAAAGTAGACTCAAAACCAACACGCTCACAAGAGCGTACCTTACTACCAACATACGTTAAGCTAGCCCCATCACTACCAACAATTATTGCTGCTAAATGTGGTACTTTTTCGCCACGCTCTCTCATTTTGGTTACCTCAACGGTAATCTCTTCTTTAATCTGATTTGATACTTTTTTTCCGTCTAGTAATTCCATTATTAGATTTTTATTGATGGTTTTTAGCTACGAGTATATATTTTAAAACTTTTAAATTATGGACGTCCTCCATTTAAACCACCCATCATTTGCATCATCTTTTTACCGCCTCCGCCTTGCATCATCTTCATCATCTTACTCATTTGATCAAACTGCTTAAGTAATTGATTTACTTCTTGTACAGATCTACCACTACCACTAGCTATTCTTTTTTTACGACTAGCATTAAGTAAAGTTGGTGTTTCGCGTTCTGCAGGTGTCATAGAATGTATAATAGCTTCTACGTGTTTAAATGCGTCATCATCTATATCCATACCTTTTAATGCTTTACCAGCACCAGGTATCATTCCCATTAAATCTTTAAGGCTACCCATTTTCTTAATCTGCTGAATTTGCTTTAAGAAATCATCGAACCCAAATTTATTTTTGGCAATCTTCTTTTGTATTTTACGAGCTTCTTCTTCATCAAACTGCTCTTGAGCACGTTCTACTAAAGAAACAACATCTCCCATTCCTAGGATACGTTCTGCCATACGAGATGGGTGAAAAACGTCTATTGCATCCATTTTTTCACCTGTACCTATAAATTTAATTGGCTTAGTTACTACAGATTTAATAGATATTGCTGCACCACCACGTGTATCACCATCTAATTTGGTAAGTATTACACCATCAAAATTTAAAACATCATTAAAGGCTTTTGCTGTATTTACAGCATCTTGACCTGTCATAGAATCTACAACAAATAATGTTTCTTGTGGTTTAATTGCTTTATGAACGTTAGCAATCTCGTTCATCATTTCTTCATCTACTGCTAAACGACCAGCTGTATCTATAATTACTACATTGTGTCCGTTTGCTTTTGCATATGCTATACCAGCTTCTGCAATGGCAACAGGATCTGTATTACCACGGTCTGAAAAAACGTCTACTCCTATTTGATCACCAACTACGTGTAACTGATCTATTGCAGCAGGACGATAAACATCACAAGCTACCAATAATGGCTTTTTAGTTTTTTTAGTTTTTAAATAATTGGCAAGTTTACCAGAAAACGTTGTTTTACCCGAACCCTGTAAACCAGACATAAGAATTATAGATGGTGTACCAGAAAGGTTTATACCCTCTGCATCTCCACCCATAAGCTCAGTAAGCTCATCTTTTACCAACTTAACCATTAACTGTCCTGGTTGCAGGCTAGTTAATACGTTTTGACCTAGTGCTTTTTCCTTTACCTTATTGGTAAATTCTTTTGCAATTTTAAAGTTAACATCGGCATCTAATAAAGCTCTACGAACTTCTTTTAAAGTTTCTGCAACATTAATTTCTGTTATTTGCCCGTGTCCTTTTAGTACATGGAACGCTTTATCTAACTTTTCGCTTAAATTATTGAACATAAGTCTACCTTTTTCTGGAATTGCAAATTTAATAATTACATTGGGAAGTGTATGGTTTAAGCCAAAAAATATAGCACAAAAAAAGGGCAACTTATAAAAAGTTGCCCTTTAGCATAATTATAATGCACTATTGCTAGTCGCATTCTTTGGTTAAGACAATAATTTCTTCTCCTCTTTCTAACTTAAATGAATCAGTACCACATTCTATTACTTCCCATTCTCCATTGTAGTTATCTAATTTTAAGCTTAAGGCTACAAAACTTAACACTCCGCTTTGTAAAGACCAAGCACCTTCATCTGCTATTGTATTGTTAGCATCGTAAGCGTGAATATTACTGTTAGAAAAATCTATATATAATTCTTCAAAGAAAGTACCATCTAGATTTGTAATTTTAAATTTACAACCTCCAAATAAAGCATCATTTATATCTGCATCACTACAAGCAGTACCATCTTCGCATTTTCTTTGCAATACATTTTGGTATACTAGCTCATTCTCATTGTAGATATCTACATACATTTGAGATGCTGAATATGATGATATTTTCCATTTTTCAGCAATCAATTCTTGATTAGCATTATAAAAAGTAATAGCACCGCCATCTAATTTCCAAGTTGTAAAAGTATCTATAGTAAAAACACCTCCGTTTTCATCTACAAACTTAACATCTCCGTTTTCTAAAAACTTAACATTATACAAACCAATAGATGAGCTGCTAGGAACCACAAACTCCCATTTACACTCGGCAAGTATATTTTCTATTTCTTCATTAGATTCTCCTGTTACTTCACAACTTTTAGTTAAAACAATAGTTTCTTCTCCTCTTTTCAATTTAAATGAGTCATTTTCACAACTAATAACTTTCCAATCACCAATGTAGTTTCCTAAAGTTGCACTTAAGCTATTTATTTGTAATACTCCACTCTGTAAAGACCAGTTACCTTCATCTGCTATTGTATTATTAGCATCGTAAGCGTGAATATTACTGTTAGAAAAATCTATATATAATTCTTCAAAGAAAGTACCATCTAAATTTGTTATTTTAAATCTACAATCTCCTAATAAAGCTTCATTTATATCTCCATCACTACAAGGTGCAATCTGGCCTGGGTCACAAGAATCTTTCGCTGCTTCTAGAACTACAGCCAATTCTGCATTACTATTTACAACAACCCTAGTACCATCGTACTTTTCTAGAGTAATAGGAAAATCTATACCAACAATATCATTTTCTCCCAATCCTGTAAAAAATAATCTTAGCTCAATATCATTCTTTACCGTTACTGTATTTGTAATTTCTAGGTTGATGTTAAAACTGAATAAATCTATAGGATACACAAAGTCTATACACTCTATGCTGTTGTTTTGACCACCTTCTGAAGATGTATCTTTAATTAACGCTGCTGTAGAAGAAGATGCTTCAATTGCTTTACCATCATTACTGTCTGGCAATTCTTCAAACTCTTCTTGACAAGAGATTAAAGTAAATGTTCCCATAAGTAGGGCTGCGAACATAAATTTTGTGAAAAAGTTTTTCATAATAATTTGGTTTATTTTTGTTTTTATAGCTCTATAACAACTGAGTCTAAAAATACCCTACCACAATAAAATCATTTTTTTAAAATACCTTTGGCAAAAAATAAACCTATCTAGTTTTGAATATAGAGAACAACACTAACGTTTGCGAAGAAAAGGTATACAACCAAATCTTTACCACCAATTCTAAAACGGTATTTAATTATATATATTATAAGTTTGGGAATGAAGAAAAGGCTTATGATGCTGTGCAAGAAGCTTTTGTAAAGTTATGGGAAAATTGCGCAAAAGTAGTTCCTACCAAAGCAAAATCTTACGTTTATACTATTGCCAATAATTTATATTTAAATATGATTAAGGCTGATAAAGTACGATTAAAATATGCCCACCTAAACACAGGTGTAACTAATGAAACTCCCGAATTTCTACTTGAAGAAAAAGAATTTCAGGAAAAATTAGATAATGCCCTCGCTAGTTTACCAGAAAACCAACGCACAACTTTTTTATTAAATAGAATTGATAAAAAGAAGTATGCAGAAATTGCAGAACTAGAAGGCGTTAGTGTAAAAGCTATAGAAAAAAGAATGCACTTAGCTCTAAAATCGCTTAGAGAACATATAGACGGTATTTAAAATACAAACAAGCATTATAGATACCAATAAAAAATATTAATTTAGAAGTAGGGTTTTTTACTTCTATATTGTTATACCTACGTAAAGCAAAAGTTATGCAAGAGAATTACCTAGCTAAATGGCTAAATAACGAGTTAACAGATGAAGAGATTATCCAATTTAAAAAAACGGATGAGTATACTTCTTACCAAAAAATTATAACTGCATCTAATAAATTAAAAGCTCCAGAATTTAACCAGAATAAAGCTTTACAAGCAATTAAAGCTAAGCGTAATGCAACTAAAGAAGCTAAAGTTGTTAAACTAAATCCGTTTAAAAAATATGCAAGCATTGCTGCAGCAATATTACTTTTATGCAGCTTAGGATATTATTACACAACAACATTAGACCAAACTATTAGTACAGATTATGCCCAAAACAATGAATTAACTTTACCAGATAACTCTGAGGTTTTTTTAAATGCCGAGTCTAAAATTGCATACAATAAAAATCAATGGAACAAAAAAAGAGATGTATCCCTAGATGGTGAAGCTTTTTTTAAAGTTGCCAAAGGAGAAAAATTTACAGTTACTACAGATCACGGAACTATTAGTGTTTTAGGCACACAATTTAATATAGAAACTAGGACAAACTTTTTTGAAGTTACTTGTTATGAAGGTCTTGTAAATGTAAATTACAATGGTAAAAACTACAAAGTACCAGGCGGAACCTCTTTTATGGTTGTAAACGGTAAAATAGCACCTTTAAGTCACGTAAAAACATTAGTACCATCTTGGACATTAAACGAAAGTACATTTAAAAGCATACCATTAGAGTTTGTTTTAAATGAACTACAAAGACAATTTAATTTAACTGTAACTACAGAAAACGTAAATACAAAACAACTTTATACCGGCTCTTTTAATAATAAGGATCTAGATCTTGCTTTAAAGAGTATTAGCATACCTTCTAAAATTAGTTATAACTTAGAGAAGAATAAGGTGTTGTTTTATGCAGAAAAATAATTTTCTAAGATCTTTCTGTTGCTTTCTTTTATTTGCCTTAAGTTTAGTAACTACTGCGCAAGAAACCAACAATGTAGTACCATTACTAAACTACATACAACAACTAGAACAAAATTTTAATATTAGAATATCTTATGTAAATAAAGATATAGAATCTTTTAATATACAACCTAGCGCAAGTACTAGTTTAGGAGAGATTTTAAAGTACATATCTAAAAAAACAGACTTAACACTAACTAAGTTAAACGAGCGTTACTATGCGTTATCAAAAGAAAATACAATTAGCATACACGCTAAAATCTTAGATAATTACGAGCAAAACACTGTAAATGGTGCCACTATAGAAGTACTAGAAAGCAACATAGCTACAGTTACAGATGCTACAGGCTATTTTAGTCTTAACAATGTGCCTAAAGATGCTATACTTAGAATACGCTTTATTGGCTTTAAAACAATGCATATAAGCGCAAAAGAATTAGATAGTAACAACCCAATAAAAACATTTTTATTAAGTCAACACTACGTAGCACTAAAAGAAGTTATTGTTTCTAAATTTTTAACAACCGGACTTTCTAAATCTAAAGACGGTAGTATAGTTTTAAATACAACTAATTTTGGCATTTTACCTGGACTTATAGAACCAGACGTACTGCAAACAGTACAAGCTTTACCTGGTATTAAAAGTAGCAACGAGACTGTTTCCGACATAAACGTACGTGGTGGTACAAACGACCAAAACTTAGTGTTATGGGAAGATATAAAAATGTATCAATCTGGGCATTTTTTAGGTTTAATTTCAGCATTTAACCCGTACTTAACCAATAGTGTCACCATTATAAAAAATGGTACTAGTCCGCAATTTGGAGATGGTATAAGTAGTGTTATAGACATGCGTACTAATAATAAAGTAGACAATTCTTTTTTAGGTGGTGGTTTTAATATGATAAGTGCAGATGTCTATGCACAAGTACCTATCACAAAAAAGTCGGCTTTTCAGTTTTCTGCAAGAAGATCTATAACAGACTTTTTAAACTCACCAACCTACAATAGGTATTTTGATAAAACTTTTCAGGATAGTGATATAGATAAAAACACTACAAATAATGACATCACCAGAGAAGAAGATTTTTATTTTTATGATATTACAGCAAAAGTTTTATATAATATCACAGAAAAACAAAAGCTAAGATTCAGCTTTATTCATATGAATAATGCATTAGACTATCAAGAAACTAATGCCAACAATGAAACAGCACTTAGCAAATTAGACCAGCAAAACACTTCTTTTGGAGGTAGCTTAGAAAGTAGATGGACCTCTAGATTCTCTACAAAAGTTAATGCTTATCGTACATCTTACAATTTAAATACCAAAGCAATATCTAATAACAAAGAACAAGAACTACAACAAACAAATAAAGTTTTAGAAAACGGATTAAAATTAAATACCAACTACAAACTTACCAATAAGATTAGTTTACTTAATGGTTACCAACTTATAGAAACAGGTATATTAAATCTTACCAACGTTACCTTACCTCCTTATAGAAAAAATATAAAGGGAGTTATTAGAACCAATTCTATCTATTCTGAAATAGATTATAAATCGACAAGGTTAAATGCCAGAGCTGGTGTGCGGGTAAACCACATAGAGAATATAAATACATTTAAACGCTGGATTGTTGAGCCTCGTTTAAATGTAAACTACAATTTAGCAACTCATTTTAACGCCAATATTCTGGGCGAATTTAAGAGTCAGTCTACCAATCAAATTATAGATTTAGAACAAAACTTTTTGGGTGTAGAAAAAAGAAGGTGGATACTGGCAGATGAAGATCAGTTACCAATTACCACAAGTAAACAATTATCCTTAGGTTTTAATTACGACAAAAACAGCCTGTATATTGGAATAGAAGGCTTTTATAAAGATGTAGAAGGCATAAGCACACAAACACAAGGATTCCAAAACCAAGATCAGTTTAACGGAGAAATAGGAAAATACAATATAACTGGTATTGAATTTTTAATTAATAAAAAAACAACCAGTTACAGTACTTGGCTAAGCTACACTTACAATATAAACAACTATACATTTAAAGCTATTACCCCAAATACTTTTCCAAACAATCTAGATATTACACATACAGTAACTTTTGCTGGCACATACAATTATAAAGATTTTAGATTTGGCTTAGGCATTAATTACAACTCAGGAAAACCATATACAGAACCTAAAGAGGGTGAAAATGCATTAGATTTATTTAGCTTCCCTACTAAAATAAATTACAAAGAGCCTAATAGTAGCAGATTACCTAATTACTTAAGAGCAGATATATCTGCATTATATAATTTTAAATTAAATAAAACTTGTAAGGCCACCTTTGGAGCATCTATTTTAAATATTTTAAACAAGGAAAATATTTTAAACAGGTATTATAGAGTTACAGAACAAGATGAAATTGAAACTATAGAAAGTGCCTCTTTAGGTATTACACCAAATATTAGTTTTAGAGTTAGTTTTTAAAGCTTGCTATGAAAACTAAACGCTTCAAAATTTAACATCCGTGTCATTATTTGATACAACTCAGGAAAAGTAGCAACAAAATCTGATGGTGTCTCTACGTAATTCTCTAGAGTAACAGCAAAAAACTCGTGAATATTAGTAATTGCATACGGTCTAAAATACTGCGTGCTCTCTACTCTTTGCAAAAACTCTTTATCTTCTAAAAGTCTATTCATTTTAGTAAGACCCTTTCTAAATTTTACAGCGGTAAATTTTAAATCCTTTTTAAAATGAAAAACCAGTGCGTGTGCAAACTCATGTACTCCCAGATTTAAATTATCTGTAGCATCATCAAAACCACTTAACACATGTTCTGCAGAAAAAACCAATGTTTTTAATTGCGGGTTGTATTCTCCTAAATGATTTTGCTTTGTTAAGGTAGAAAAATAAGCGGAAGGATAAATTAAAATCTTGCGTATAGAGGCTATTCTGTAATCCTTAAAACCAAGCATTAAAAAAGCTGCTGTTGCAGACAACAGCAGCTTTATTTCTTCGTCTCTATCACTTTTCTCTGCAAAGACAAAAGTCTTATTAGCTCTAAACCTAGATACCCTATTCTTAAACTTTTTCTTTTGCTCAAGAGATAACAATGAGTAGGCTGGTAATTTTTCAATTATTAATTGTTCATCTAAAGCAGACAATCTAATGGTGTCTTTAGATGGTGTAAAAAAATATAAATCGGCTATATAATATAAAATGTAAATAAAGTAACCTACTATAGCAAGTAAAGCAATTATTCCAAAAATACTAACTCCTATATCATCACTCATTTAATTATTTTAAAATTACATACGTTCTGGTACTTCTATACCTAATAAAGCAAAAGCTGACTTTATAATCTCACCCACCTTTTTAGATAACTGTACTCTAAATATTTTCTTTTGTAAATCTTCTTCAGGTAAAATTGGAACGTTTTGATAAAAAGAATTAAACTCTTTAACCAAATCATACGTGTAATTTGCTACTAAAGCTGGACTGTAATTTTGAGCAGCATTTTGTATTACAGAAGGAAACATTTGCATTTGCTTTAGCAACTCTTTTTCCTTTTCCTGTAATTCGTTTCCGTCTACCGCAACAGAGTAATCAAAATCCGATTTTCTTAAAATAGATTGTATTCTAGCATACGTATACTGTATAAAAGGACCTGTATTTCCTTGAAATTCTACAGACTCTTCAGGATTAAACAAAATACGCTTTTTAGGATCTACTTTTAGTATGTAGTATTTTAAAGCTCCAAGACCTATAATTCTATATAACTCTTCTTTTTCTGTATCAGAATACCCCTCTAACTTTCCTAATTCCTCAGAAATGCTAGCAGCAGTAGCCGTCATATCTTTCATTAAATCATCTGCATCTACAACGGTACCTTCTCTACTCTTCATTTTTCCACTAGGTAAATCTACCATACCGTAACTTAAATGGTAAAGCTGTTCTGCCCAAGTAAAACCTAATTTCTTTAGTATTAAAAACAATACATTAAAGTGGTAATCTTGCTCGTTACCTACCGTATAAACCATACCATTTACATCTGGATGATCTTTAACACGTTGTATAGCTGTACCAATATCTTGCGTCATATAAACCGCTGTACCATCTGCACGTAGCACAATTTTCTCGTCTAAACCTTCATCAGATAAATCTATCCAAACACTGCCATCTTCTTTTCTAAAGAAAACACCTTTTTCTAAACCTTCATCTACAATGTTTTTACCTAAAAGATACGTCTCGCTCTCATAATAATATGTATCAAAATCTACACCTAAATTTTTATAAGTAACTTCAAAACCTTTATAAACCCACTGGTTCATTTTTTTCCAAAGTGCAACAACTTCTGCATCACCAGCCTCCCACTTACGTAACATTTCTTGAGCTTCAACTAAAATTGGCGCTTGCTTTTCGGCCTCTTTAGCATCTGTACCAGCTGCAATTAATTCTGCTATTTGTGCTTTGTATTCCTTATCAAACTTAACGTAGTAATTACCAACTAATTTATCACCCTTAAGACCAGTACTTTCTGGAGTCTCTCCGTTTCCAAAAAGTTTCCAAGCCAACATACTTTTACAAATATGTATACCACGGTCGTTAATAATCTGAGTTTTATATACTTTTTTACCAGAAGCCTTTATTATTTCTGCAACAGAGTAACCTAATAAATTATTTCTAATATGGCCTAAATGCAATGGTTTATTTGTGTTAGGAGAAGAATATTCTACCATAACGGCATTAGCATCTACAGCAGCTATAGACCCGTAATTTTCTGTGTCTTTAATAGCATTAAAAAAGTTAAAGTAAAAAGCATCGCTAATTACAATATTTAAAAACCCTTTAACAACATTAAAGTTTTCTACTTCGGCTACGTTTTCTTTTAGGTAGCTACCTATTTGTTCTCCAATCTGTGCAGGATTCCCCTTTACAAAGCGCAGAATAGGAAAAACAACAACAGTTACATCACCTTCAAAATCTTTTCTTGTTGGCTGAAATTCTACAGTTGGCAATTCTATACTATAAATAGATAAAACTGCTTCTTTTACCTTTTGCGTTAACACTTCTTGGATATTCATTATAAATTGTATTTAAGCCTGTAAAATTACGGCTTTTATCTTTTTACTTAGGTCGATTTTAGTTTGTTTTTGGCAAAAATACTTCTGCCATCATACATCTTGCACTACCACCACCACAAGTTTCTATAGTTTCTAAAGAACTATGTATAATTTCTGATGATTTCTCTATAGTCGCAATTTGTTTATCTGTTAATCTATTATAAGCTGCAGAGCTCATTACCAAGTAACGTTTATTGTCTTGCCCCATTACCTGAAGCATATTACCTGCAAAAGAATGCATTTGCTCTTCCGTAATTTCTATAATTTCTTTACCGTCTTGCTTTAAGTTCTTTAGTACATTTTTACGTTCCTTTTTATCATCTATAGTATCTAAACATATAACAGAAAATTTTTCTGCTAAACACATCATTACATTAGTATGGTAAATAGGTAAACGCTTATTTTCTACAGATTGGTATGCTGTAAAAACAACTGGTGTATACTCAAAATCTTCACAGAATTCAATAAACAAATCCTCATCTGCTCTTACAGACAAGGCACAGTATGCTTTTTCATTTACTCTATCTAATAATATACTACCTGTACCTTCTAAAAATAATTTTTCATCTTCTGCACTGGTATAATCTATAGTATGGTCTATAGAAAAACCTTGTTCTTCTAAAGTCTCTAAAATATCTTCTCTACGTTCATTTCTTCTGTTCTCTGCATACATAGGGTACAAACCTACAGTACCGTTGCTATGAAAAGAAACCCAATTATTAGGAAAAATAGAATCTGGAGTATCTGGACTTTTTGTGTCATCTACAACAATTACGTTTACACCTTTGGCGCGTAATACATTTACAAAAGCGTCAAACTCAGCTTGCGCTTTTGTGTTTATTTCAGCATTTTTAATGTCAAGATCTTCTTGAAAATAATTGTTAACCGCAGTTTGTTCGTTTTTACGAAAACCAACCGGTCTTATCATTAAAATTGTATTGGTAACTTGCATAGTAATTCTTAATTATATTATTCTCTTAATAATGGTAATGTGCTACAACGTAACAAACCTTCTTGTTTAGAAATCTCTGCATATGGCACTTCTTCTACCGTAAAACCTTGTTCTCTAAGCCAATTATTTAATCTTGTAAAGTTTTTTTCTGATACAATAACATCTTCTGAAATTGAAAACACATTACTAAACATCTGATACATTTCGTCGCTAGTAATCTCAAAAACATTTTCTTTTCCAAAAAAGTCTACCAACCATTGGTACTCTTCTTCTACTAAAAATCCGTTTTTATGAAGAATAGCCTTGTCTTTACCTATAGGCTGAAAACAACAATCTAAATGCAATGCATTTTCTCTTGCATTAGTAGACTTACGTAACTCAAAAGACTTTACTATTTTATTCGGAAAAAGTTTAGTGATATAATCTACAGCCAATTTGTTAGTTCTGGCTGTTATATGGTGAGAATAATTCTCTGCTGTATATGTACCAATAAAGATATGATTGTTCCAAGGCATAACATCACCACCTTCTATATGTGCTTCTTCAGGAAGTTCTATAACCTTATCCGGATTAATCTGATCTACTATGTACTGTATTGCTAAATATTCTTCTTCTCTATCTGGTAAAATATTAGCTCTAAAAAAAACATCGTCTATAACAAAAGCTATATCTCTAGAAAAAATCTGATTACAATCTTTAAGCAACTTAGGTCTTAAAACCTGTACATCGTACTTTTTTAAAACAGCTTCAAAGGCGCTCATTTCTTCTACCATTTCTTTTTCTAACGGATATGTACCAGCTAAAATATATTCTAAAGATTTAGGATCGTAAGCGTCTTCTGGTTTTGGAGTTGGACCACAACTTTCTGCTGTACCCAAAACAACTGTTTTTAATCTAGAAGTTTCGTTTTTCACATTTATTTGAAGCATAAACTAATTTTATTGCAAATATGGCAAGTATTTCTCTAACTTAAAATAAGAATCTGTAAAATAATAAAGCCTTTTTGCAGAAACAAAAAGGCTTTAAAAATATATTTGTATTGTTTTTATCTTTTGTTAACTTCAACAAAAGGTCTAAGGTTTTCACCTACGTAAACTTGTCTTGGTCTACCTATTGGCTCGCCATTTAATCTCATTTCTCTCCATTGAGCAATCCAACCTGGTAATCTACCTAATGCAAACATAACTGTAAACATTTCTGTAGGTATACCTAAAGCTCTGTAAATAATCCCTGAGTAGAAATCTACATTAGGATATAATTTACGATCTACAAAGTAAGGGTCTTCTAAAGCTTCTTTTTCTAAACCTTTAGCAATTGCTAAAATAGGATCATCAATACCTAAATCGTTTAAAACTTCATCCGCAGCTACTTTAATAATCTTAGCTCTAGGATCAAAGTTTTTATAAACTCTATGTCCAAAGCCCATTAATCTAAACGGATCATTTTTATCTTTTGCTTTAGCCATATACTTTTTAGTGTCACCACCATCAGCCTCAATAGCCTCTAACATTTCTAATACAGCTTGATTAGCACCACCGTGTAATGGACCCCATAGTGCAGAAATACCTGCAGATAATGAAGCAAATAAACCTGCGTGAGAAGAACCTACAATTCTTACAGTAGATGTAGAACAGTTTTGCTCATGGTCTGCATGTAAAATTAATAGCTTATCTAAAGCATCTATTATAATCTTGTTACATTTATACTCTTCACTAGGTCTTTTAAACATCATTTTATGAATGTTCTCTACATAACCTAAAGAATCATCTCCATAATCTAAAGGAAGACCTTTCTTCTTTCTTAAAGTCCAAGCAACTAATACTGGGAATTTTGCTAAGATTCTCACGATTGCATGGTACATATCGCTTTCTGAAGAAACATTTACAGAAGATGGATTAAATGCTATTAATGCATTTGTTAAAGAAGATAACACGCCCATTGGGTGTGCCGACTTAGGAAAACCATCTAAAATCTTCTTCATCTCCTCATCTACATGAGATTCTTTTTTTATATCTGAATGAAATTTTGCTAACTGTTCATCATTTGGAAGTTCTCCAAAGATTAATAAGTATGCCACTTCTAAGAAATCAGCTTTTTCAGCTAATTCTTCAATAGAGTAGCCACGGTATCTTAAAATACCTTTTTCTCCATCTAAAAATGTTATGGCACTTTCACAAGAACCTGTATTTTTAAATCCTGGATCTATTGTTGTTAAACCGGTTGCAGAACGTAATGTTTTTATATCTATGGCCTGTTCTTTCTCTGTGCCCTCTACTACTGGGAAATCGTATTTATTTCCGTTAAATTCTAAAGTAACTTTATCTGACATTGGTATAATTTACTAATATTATTAATCTAATTGTAAATTTAAGAAAAAGACACTAGTTTATCAATTAGTTATCACTATTTATAGTTTTAATAACACTTATTTTCGGCAAAAGATATGCTGCAGATTGTGTTTAGCATAAAAAAGGAATTAATAGCACTCTATTTTTTATAGTATTAGTAATAATAACAAAAAAACCGCTCTATAATAGAGCGGTTTTGATAATAAGAAAGTAGTATTCTTATTTTATTTTAAAAGCATCCATTTGCGGGTAATATGCAACAGAACCTAATTCTTCTTCAATACGTAATAATTGATTGTACTTAGCCATACGATCTGACCTAGAAGCAGAACCTGTTTTAATTTGACCTGTATTTAAGGCTACTGCTAAATCTGCAATTGTATTATCTTCTGTTTCACCAGAACGGTGAGACATTACAGATGTATAACCAGCATTTTTAGCCATAGTTACAGCTGCAATAGTTTCTGTAAGTGTACCTATTTGATTTACTTTAATTAATATAGAATTTGCTATATTATTTTTTATACCCTTAGATAAACGCTCTACATTAGTAACAAATAAATCATCACCAACAAGTTGTACTTTATCACCAACTTTTTCTGTTAAAGATTTCCAACCATCCCAATCGTTTTCATCCATACCATCTTCAATAGATATAATAGGGTATTTAGCTGATAGATCTGCTAAGTATTGAGCTTGCTCCTCAGAAGATCTTATAACACCTTTATCTCCTTCAAACTTAGTGTAGTCATATTTACCATCCACGAAAAATTCTGCTGCAGCACAATCTAATGCAATCATAATTTCATCACCTAGCTTGTAACCTGCGTTAGAAACAGCTTTTGCTATAGTATCTAAAGCATCTTCGGTACCACCAGCTAAATTTGGAGCAAAACCACCTTCATCACCAACAGCAGTACTTAAACCTCTATCATGTAAAACTTTCTTTAAGTGATGAAAGATCTCTGTTCCCATTTGCATTGCATGCGTAAAGTTTTTGGCTTTAACTGGCATCACCATAAACTCTTGAAAAGCAATAGGTGCATCAGAGTGAGAACCTCCATTAATAATATTCATCATTGGTACAGGCAAAGTATTTGCACTTACACCACCAACGTATCTATACAAAGGCATACCCATTTCGTTAGCCGCAGCTTTAGCAACAGCTAAAGAAACACCTAAAATAGCATTAGCTCCTAATTTAGATTTGTTTGGAGTACCATCTAAATCTATCATAGTTTGGTCTATTAGATTTTGTTCAAAAACAGACATCCCAACAATTTCCTCTGCAATAGTAGTATTTACATTTGTAACAGCGTTTAAAACACCTTTACCCATAAAAATATCTCCACCATCTCTTAATTCAACAGCTTCATGTTCTCCTGTAGATGCTCCAGAAGGAACTGCTGCTCTACCTAAAACACCATTTTCTGTATAAACATCTACTTCTACAGTAGGGTTACCTCTTGAATCTAATATTTGCCTAGCATGCACATTTATGATAATACTCATAGAATTTTTATTTTTTTAGGTTGATATAATCTAATTGTAAATATACAAAAGCCATACTGTTTCTGTGGTCTTTACAAGATAACTACATCAAGAATTAACTATAATTTAAACGAAAACGATATCGTATTATTTAGTTCTGATTGTTTTTTATTAATTCAAAAAAATTGTCAAACAAATAATTAGAATCGTTTGGCCCTGGACTAGCTTCAGGATGATACTGAACAGAAAATACATTTTTATTTTTCATTTTAATACCAGCTACAGTGTGGTCATTAAGATGCGTATGTGTAATTTCTAGCTCGCTATTAGCTTCAGTTTCCTCTCTATTAATTGCAAAACCGTGATTTTGAGACGTAATTTCACCTTTACCAGTAGTAATGTTCATAACAGGGTGATTAATTCCTCTATGACCATTATGCATTTTATAAGTAGATATTCCGTTTGCCAATGCAATAACTTGATGACCCAAACAAATACCGAACAATGTATTATTATTCGCTATAATATCTTTTGCTGTCTGTATTGCATCTGTTAAGGGTTCTGGATCACCAGGTCCATTAGAAATAAAATACCCATCAGGATTAAAAGCCTTTAGATCTTCATAAGAAGCATTATATGGAAAAACCTTAATGTATGCATCTCTTTTAGCTAAGTTTCTAAGTATATTCTTCTTAATACCTATGTCTAAAGCTGCTATCTTGTAAGTTGCATTTTCATCACCATAGAAATATGGCTCCTTAGTAGAAACCTTAGAAGACAACTCTAAGCCTTCCATACTAGGTATTTTAGCTAATTGCTCTTTTAAATTTTCAATATTATCAACTTCAGTAGTTATAACAGCATTCATAGAACCATTATCTCTAATATAGCTTACTAGGGCTCTAGTATCAACATCAGATATAGCAAAAAGATTACTATCATTTAAAAATTCTTGTAAACTAGCATCAGCATCAACTCTAGAATAGTCATAACTGAAGTTTTTACAAATAAGACCAGAAATCTTAACAGAATTAGACTCTACTTCTTCTTTGTTAGTACCATAATTACCAATATGAGCATTGGTGGTTACCATTAGTTGTCCAAAATAAGATGGGTCTGTAAATATTTCTTGATAACCTGTCATACCAGTATTAAAACATACTTCTCCAAATGCAGTACCTGTTGCATCGCCTACAGCTTTACCGTGGAAAATTGTACCATCTGCCAATAGTATTAGCGCTTTTCTTTTTGTTTGATATTTCACCCTATAAAAATTTAATCCTTATTATTTCTACTCTACAAATTTAACACAAAAAAAAGGGACAGACTATAAGTCTATCCCTTTTGAATATTTAAAAAAATAAAATCATTATTTTATTCTTCTGAATCATCTGATTTTGTTTCTGTAACTGGCGCTACTGCCTTCTTACTTCTACCTCTTCTAGATTTCTTCTTTTCTACTGGCTTACCAACAGTGTAGATTTCATTAAAATCTACTAATTCTATTAGAGCCATATCAGCATTATCACCTAATCTGTTACCAAGCTTAATAATTCTTGTATAACCACCTGGTCTATCTCCTATTTTAGAAGAAACTTCACCAAATAAGGTTGTAACTGCGTACTTATCTCTTAAGTTTTTAAACACTATACGTCTGTTGTGAGTTCCTTTCTCTACAGACTGATTGTTTTCTGCCTTTGATTTTGTAATTAAAGGCTCTACAAATTGTTTTAAAGCTTTTGCTTTAGCAACAGTAGTGTTAATTCTTTTGTGCTCAATTAAAGAACAAGCCATATTTGCTAACATAGCTTTTCTATGCGCAGCTTTTCTTCCTAAATGATTAACTTTTTTACCGTGTCTCATTGTAATATCTTATATATTTCCTTTAATGGAAATAAAATTAATCTTTATCCAATTTATATTTTGATAAGTCCATTCCAAAACTTAACCCTTTATTAATCACTAACTCTTCTAATTCAGTTAATGACTTTTTACCGAAGTTTCTAAACTTCATAAGGTCGTTTTTATTGAAAGAAACTAAATCTCCTAATGTATCTACTTCTGCTGCTTTCAAACAATTTAGAGCACGAACCGAAAGATCCATATCTACTAATTTAGTTTTTAACAACTGACGCATGTGTAATGATTCCTCATCATATGTTTCTGTCTGAGCTATTTCATCAGCTTCTAACGTAATACGCTCATCAGAGAATAACATAAAGTGATGAATTAAAACCTTTGCAGCTTCTGTTAAAGCATCTTTAGGATTTATTGATCCATCGCTACTGATTTCAAAAACTAATTTTTCATAATCAGTTTTTTGCTCAACACGATAGTTCTCAATACTATACTTTACATTCTTAATAGGTGTAAAGATAGAATCAATTGGAATAGTTCCTATTGCAGCACCAGGCTTTTTATTCTCTTCTGCTGGTACGTATCCTCTTCCTTTTTCAATAACAATTTCCATATTAATGCTAACTTTAGCATCCATATTACAAATTACTAAATCAGGATTTAATACTTGGTACCCAGAAATAAATTTCTGAAAATCACCCGCAGTTAACTGATTTTTTCCACTTACAGAAATTGAAACTGTTTCAGTCTCTACATCTTCTATTTGTCTCTTAAAACGAACTTGTTTTAAGTTCAAAATCATTTCTGTAACGTCTTCAACAACACCTGGAATAACAGAGAACTCATGTTCTACTTTATCCATTCTTACAGAAGTGATAGCAAAACCTTCTAAAGCAGAAAGTAATACTCTTCTTAATGCGTTTCCAACAGTCAATCCATAACCAGGCTCTAAAGGACGGAATTCAAATTTCCCTTCAAAATCGGTAGAATCGATCATTATAACTTTATCGGGCTTCTGAAAATTTAATAATGCCATAGTTGAATCAGGTTGTTTATTTAGAGTATAACTCGACGATTAGTTGTTCTTTGATGTTTTCTGGAATCTGAACTCTTTCAGGGATAGATACGTAAGTACCTTCACTCTTCTCAGTATTCCAAGTTATCCACTCATAAACACGGCTATTTGCAGCCAATGAATCTTGTATAGCAGATAATGATTTTGATTTTTCTCTAACACCAACAACATCTCCTGGTTTTAAAGAATAAGATGGTATGTTTACCAAATTACCGTTTACTGTAATGTGACGGTGAGAAACTAATTGTCTTGCTCCTCTTCTTGAGTTAGAAACACCCATTCTGTAAACAACGTTATCTAAACGAGATTCACATAATTGAAGTAATACTTCACCAGTAACTCCTTTACTACTATTTGCTTTAGCAAATAGGTTTCTAAATTGTTTTTCTAAAATTCCGTAAGAATATTTAGCTTTTTGCTTTTCCATTAACTGGATCGCATATTCAGATTTTTTACCACGACGTCTATTGTTACCGTGTTGTCCTGGAGGGTAATTCTTTTTTTCAAAAGACTTATCTTCTCCAAATATCGCTTCTCCGAATTTACGTGCGATCTTAGTTTTAGGTCCTGTATATCTTGCCATTTTCTAAAATTTTGAAAGTGAGACTATGAATTAAGGCTTATCCTTCGATAATCGTAATTACACTTTCTGTGAAATGCCCATTGGGCTATTAAATTAATTAAACTCTTCTTCTTTTTGGAGGTCTACAACCATTGTGTGGTAATGGAGTAACATCAATAATCTCTGTTACTTCAATTCCTGAATTGTGGATTGCACGAATAGCAGATTCTCTACCATTACCTGGGCCTTTAACGTAAACTTTTACTTTTCTAAGACCAGCTTCATGTGCAACTTTAGCACAATCTTCTGATGCTACTTGCGCAGCATAAGGAGTATTCTTCTTAGATCCTCTGAAACCCATTTTACCGGCAGATGACCAAGAGATTACGTCTCCTTTTTTATTTGTCAAAGAAATAATGATGTTGTTAAAAGATGCAGTCACGTGAGCTTCCCCAACTGACTCAACTATAACTTTACGTTTTTTAGCTGTTTTTGTATTTGACTTTGCCATATTTTTCTAGTTTTTAGTTGTTAGTTGTTAGTATTAGAATCCTAAACTTTTACATTTCAAGCAGACTCAATCCAACTTCTAAATACTAATGACTTTTAATTATTTAGTTGCTTTTTTCTTGTTAGCAACAGTTTTTCTTTTACCTTTTCTAGTTCTAGAGTTATTCTTAGTTCTTTGACCTCTTAATGGTAAGCCAGATCTATGACGAATTCCTCTGTAACATCCTATATCCATTAAGCGCTTAATGCTTAACTGAATTTCTGAACGTAACTCACCTTCAATTGTAAACTCAGATACTGCATCACGAATACGACCTATTTCGTCATCATTCCAATCTGATACTTTTGTATCCTCACTAACTTGGGCTTTAGCTAAAATCTCTTTAGCTCTACTTCTACCTAAACCAAATATATAGGTTAAAGCGATAACTCCTCTTTTCTGTTTTGGTATATCTACACCTGCAATTCTTGCCATAATTACCCTTGTCTTTGTTTAAATCTAGGATTCTTTTTATTAATTACGTACAACCGTCCTTTTCTGCGCACTATTTTGCACTCGGCACTTCTCTTTTTTATTGATGCTCTTACTTTCATCTTAATATCTATATGTAATTCTTGCTTTAGTCAAGTCATAAGGGCTCATTTCTAATTTCACCTTATCACCTGGTAATAATTTAATATAATGCATTCTCATCTTTCCAGATATATGCGCTGTAACCACGTGTCCGTTTTCTAACTCTACGCGGAACATTGCATTTGATAATGCTTCAATTATAGATCCGTCTTGCTCTATCGCTGCTTGTTTAGCCATAACTTATGCTACTTTTCTATTTTTACCACTCTTCATTAAGCCATCATAATGTCTATTTAACAAATATGAATTCACTTGTTGAACTGTATCTATTGCCACACCTACCATAATTAACAGTGATGTACCACCATAAAACATTGCCCAATTTCCTGTAATTCCTAACAATTGTACAACAATCGCTGGTAAAACAGCGAGCAAAGCTAAGAAAATAGATCCTGGTAACGTAATTAATGACATAATTTTATCTAAAAAATCTGCAGTTTCTTTCCCAGGCCTTGTCCCTGGTACAAATCCGCCGCTTCTTTTTAAGTCATCAGCCATTTTATTTGTTGGAACTGTAATGGCTGTATAGAAATATGTGAATACTATAATAAGAAAAGCAAACAATAAATTATAAGCTAATCCAAAAGGATCTTGAAACTGAACCTCTAACCATGAACCTATTGATGAAGTATTAAAATACTTACCTATCATACCTGGCAAAAACATTAAAGCTTGAGCAAATATAATTGGCATTACACCAGATGCATTTAATTTTAAAGGAATATATTGTCTAGATCCTGTAATATTCTTTTCATAACCACCAGAAGCTGTTCTTCTTGCGTACTGTACAGGTATTTGGCGAGTCGCCATAATAACCAATACAGAGGCCAAAATAACTAAGAACCATAAAATCACTTCTACAAGTATTAACATTGGTCCACCACTATTTTCTCCTGTTCTAGATGCTACTTCTTGCATAAATGCCTGAGGCATTGTTGCAATAATACCAACCATAATAAGTAATGATATACCGTTACCAATACCTTTATCAGTAATCTTCTCACCTAACCACATTGCAAACACAGTACCTGTTACTAATATTATAACAGCAGGGATCATAAAATCTAATCCTTTACCCATAACAAAAGCAGCATCAGGAACACCAAATGCACCTAAACCTAAAAGGTAAGCTGGAGCCTGCACAATACAAATAGCTATAGTTAACCATCTTGTAATTTGATTAATAGTCTTTCTACCACTCTCACCTTCTTTCTGTAACTTTTGAAGGTAAGGTATAGCTATACCCATTAACTGTACTACAATAGATGCAGAAATATAAGGCATTATACCCAACGCAAAAACAGATGCCTTGGCAAAAGCCCCACCTGTAAATGCATTTAATAAACCAAATATACCTTGTTCTGTACCCGATTGTAAATTACCCAATTCCTGAGAGTCTATCCCTGGTAGTGCAATTTGAGCACCAAAACGGTATACTAATAGTAAAGTAAGTGTAATAATAATTCTATTTCTTAACTCTTCTATTTTCCAAATATTGGATATGGTATCAAAAAATTTCTTCATCTTCTATTTAGTGATTAAAGACTTATTGCTTCTCCTCCAGCAGCTTCAATAGCTTGCTTAGCAGATGCAGTAAATTTGTGAGCAGAAATTTTAAGTGTAGCTTTTAATTCACCACCTCCTAAAATCTTAACCAAATCATTTTTTCTTACTAATCTATTCTCTATAAGAGTTTCAAAAGTAACTACATCTTTTATAGTTCCTTTTTCTACCAACTCTTGTAATTTCTCTAAATTAATACCTTGGTATTCTTTTCTATTGATGTTTGTAAAACCAAACTTAGGCACACGTCTTTGTAACGGCATCTGCCCTCCTTCGAAACCAATTTTCTTAGAGTAACCTGATCTAGATTTTGCACCTTTGTGCCCTCTAGTAGCAGTACCACCTTTACCAGAACCTTGTCCCCTACCTATGATTTTACCTGCTTTATTAACAGCACCTTCTGCAGGTGTTAAATTACTTAAATTCATCTCGATAAATTATAATTAAGCTTCTTCAGTAGAAACTAAATGTTCAACTTTATTTACCATACCAAGGATATTTGGCGTAGCCTCATGCTCAACAACTTGACCAATTTTTCTAAGCCCAAGAGCCTCTAAGGTTCTTTTTTGTCTTTGAGTCTGTTTTATATTACTCTTAACTTGCTTTACTTTAATCTTTCCCATTGTATCCTATTTATCCTTTAAATACTTTTTCTAAAGATACTCCTCTTTGATCTGCAATTGTTTTTGCATCCCTAATTTGCAATAAAGCATCAAAAGTTGCTTTAACTACATTATGAGGGTTAGAAGATCCTTGTGACTTTGATAATACATCATGCACACCAACTGCTTCTAGTACAGCCCTAACTGCACCACCAGCAATTACTCCTGTACCGTGAGATGCAGGTTGTATGTATACACGCGCACCACCAAATTTACCTTTTTGCTCGTGAGGTATAGTTCCTTTGATTAAAGGGATTCTAATTAAATTCTTCTTTGCGTCTTCAACAGCTTTAGCAATAGCAGTAGCTACATCTTTAGATTTTCCCAAGCCATGTCCTACAACACCACTTTCATCTCCTACAACTACTATAGCAGAAAAACCAAAAGCTCTACCACCTTTTGTTACCTTAGTAACTCTTTGTACGCCAACCAAACGATCTTTTAAATCTAATCCACCTGGTTTAACTGTCTCTACGTTTTTATATCTCTGGTACATAATATATTAGAATTTAAGTCCGCCTTCTCTAGCACCTTCTGCTAATGATTTTATTCTTCCGTGGTATAAGTTACCACCTCTATCAAAAGCAATAGTCTCTATACCGGCTTTTAAAGCCTTCTCAGCTATAACTTTACCTACTTGGTTAGCTATTTCTATTTTAGTTCCTTTTGCATCTAGCCCATTATCTCTTGATGATGCAGAAACTAAAGTAGTTCCTGCATTGTCATCTATAATTTGAGCATAAATCTCTTTATTACTTCTAAACACCGCTAATCTTGGCTTAGTTGCTGTTCCAAATGAAACTTTTCTAATCCTTCTCTTGATTCTGTGTCTTCTTTCAGTCTTTGATAATCCCATAGTGCTAATTATTAAGCTGATTTACCTGCTTTTCTTCTTAATATTTCTCCAACAAACTTAATACCTTTTCCTTTATAAGGCTCTGGTCTACGGAAAGCTCTAATCTTTGCCGCTACTTGACCAACTAATTGCTTGTCAAAAGATGTTAATTTTACGATTGGGTTTTTCCCTTTTTCAGAAATAGTTTCCACTTTAACCTCTGGAGCTATATCCAAAACAATGTTATGAGAGAAACCTACAGCTAAATCTAATTTTTGTCCTTGGTTGCTAGCTCTATAACCAACACCAACCAATTCTAATTCTTTTGTCCAACCTTTAGAAACTCCTTCAATCATATTAAAGAACAAAGACCTGTATAAACCATGTCTTGACTTGTGCTCTTTACTATCTGAATCTCTATTTACAATGATTGTACCTTCTTCTATTCTTACAGAAACTCCTGAAAAATCTTGAGTTAACTCACCCAACTTACCTTTCATAGTAACTACATTACCGTTTAATTCAACGGTTACGCCCTCAGGAATTGTTACTGGATTATTACCTATTCTAGACATTATTCTTCTTCTTTATAGATTAATAAACGTAGCATAAAACTTCACCACCAACTTTTTCTAACTTAGCTTGCTTGCTAGTCATAACTCCATGAGAAGTAGAAACTATAGCGATCCCTAAACCGTTAAGTACTCTTGGCAAGTCCGTAGAACCAGCATACTTACGTAAACCTGGCTTACTTACTCGTTGTATTTTTTTAATTACAGGCTCTTTAGTTGCTTTATTGTACTTCAAAGCAATTTTAATAGAACCTTGTACTGCATCTTCGATGACTTTATAACTTAAAATATATCCTTGATCGAATAATATTTTAGTTATTTCTGTTTTTAGATTTGAAGCAGGAATTTCTACCACTCTGTGACCGGCACTACTGGCATTTCTAACTCTTGTTAAATAATCTGCTATAGGATCTGTTACCATTTAAAATAATTTGCGGTGACGGTTTTTAACTTAACGCTAAACCTGAAACCAATTTATATTGATTGTTTAATTTTTACCAACTTGCTTTTTTAACCCCTGGGATTAAACCATTGTTAGCCATTTCTCTGAAAGTTACCCTTGAAATACCAAAAGTTCTCATATAACCCTTAGGCCTTCCTGTTAATTTACATCTATTGTGCATACGTACAGGAGATGCATTCTTTGGTAATTTTTGTAATGCCTCGTAGTCTCCAGCTTCTTTTAAAGCTTTTCTTTTTTCAGCATATTTTGCAACTGTTTTGGCTCTTTTTCTTTCGCGGGCCTTCATTGATTCTTTAGCCATACTAATTCTTTTTAAAAGGTAATCCTAGTTGGGTTAATAATGATTTAGCTTCTTTGTCAGTATCTGCTGTAGTTACAAAAGTTATATCCATACCATTGATTCTATTAATCTTATCAATGTTAATTTCAGGAAATATAATTTGCTCAGTAATACCTAAGTTATAATTTCCACGACCATCAAAACCAGTAGCTTTAATCCCTTGAAAATCTCTAACACGTGGCAACGCACTTGTAACCAACCTATCTAAAAATTCGTACATTCTTTCTCCTCTTAATGTAACCTTCACACCTATTGGCATTCCTTTACGTAATTTAAAAGTAGCAACATCTTTCTTAGATAAAGTAGAAACTGCTTTCTGACCTGTAATAAGTGTTAACTCATCCATTGCATGATCAATAAGCTTCTTATCTGCAACTGCAGCACCAACACCTCTACTTAAAACTATTTTAGTAAGTTTTGGCACCTGCATAACGTTTCTGTATTCAAACTCTTCTGTAAGAGCTGAAACTATACGTTCTTTATATTCTTGTTTTAATCTTGGAGTGTAAGTCATAATTAAATTACTTCATTAGATTTTTTAGAAAATCTCACTTTCTTACCATCTCTTACTTCATATCCTACTTTCGTAGTTTCACCAGATTTTGGATCTATCAAAGATAGATTAGAAATGTGTAATGGAGCTTCCTTTTTTACGATTCCTCCTTGAGGATTATTTGCGCTAGGCTTCTCATGCTTAGATACCATATTAGCACCTTCAACAATTGCCTTGTTTTTTTCACGATCTACAGTAACAACTTTACCTTCAACACCTTTATGGTCTCCAGCTATTATTCTTACAGTATCTCCTGTTTTTATTTTTAACTTCATCATTTTTCTGAATATTAAAGTACCTCAGGGGCTAATGAAACAATCTTCATGAACTGCTTATCACGAAGCTCTCTTGCAACAGGTCCAAAAACACGTGTACCTCTCATTTCACCCGTTGGGTTTAACAATACACAAGCATTATCATCAAAACGAATGTAAGACCCATCTTGTCTTCTTACTTCTTTCTTAGTCCTTACAACTACTGCAGTTGAAACAGCACCTTTTTTAATACCACCATTTGGAGTAGCATCTTTAACAGATACTACTATTTTATCCCCAACAGATGCATATCTTCTTTTGGTACCGCCCAATACACGTATAGTCAAAACTTCTTTTGCACCTGTATTGTCTGCCACTTTTAGTCTAGATTCTTGCTGTAACATATTATTTAGCTCTTTCTAAAATTTCCACCAATCTCCAACACTTAGTTCTACTTAATGGACGAGTTTCCATTATTTTAACTGTATCACCAATATTGCAATCGTTTGTTTCGTCGTGCGCAACATATTTCTTAGTCTTTAACACGAACTTACCGTACATAGGGTGTTTAACACGCTTAACTTCTGAAACCACAATTGATTTCTCCATTTTGTTGCTAGTAACAACTCCTATTCTCTCTTTTCTTAAATTTCTTTTTTCCATAAAGCAGAACCAATTATTGGTTATCCCTTTTAGTTAATTCAGTTGCTAGTCTAGCCACCGTTCTTCTCGTCTTTCTGATCTGAAGTGGATTCTCCAAAGGTGTTACAGAATGAGCTAATTTTAAATCCCCATACTGTTTTTTGTATTCAGCTAATTTATCTTTCAAATCCTCAACTGATAATTCTTTTACTTCTGATTGTTTCATGATTCCTTAAATTATAAATTAAGCTGAATAATCTCTAGCAACGATAAATTTAGTTTTTACCGGTAATTTTTGAGCCGCAAGACGCAAAGCCTCTTTAGCGATGTCCAAAGGAACACCTGCGATTTCAAACATTATTCTACCTGGCTTAACAACAGCAACAAAATATTCTGGTGCACCTTTACCTTTACCCATACGTACTTCTAATGGCTTTTTAGTAATAGGCTTGTCCGGAAATATCTTGATCCATAACTGTCCTTCTCTTTTCATATATCTAGTTGCAGCAATACGAGCAGCTTCAATCTGACGTGAAGTAATAAACTTAGTATCTAAAGATTTTATACCGAACATACCGTTAGAAAGCTGATGCCCTCTTTGCGAAAGTCCTTTCATACGGCCTTTCTGCGCTTTACGAAATTTGGTTCTTTTTGGTTGTAACATTTCTATATCTCTTTAAATAATTACTTTCTACGACGTTGTTTCTTAGGTCCTTCATTTCTACCACCTTTGCTCTGTCCTTTAGACATACCAACTAATGGAGAAAGCTCTCTCTTTCCATAAACTTCGCCTTTCATAATCCACACTTTAATACCTAATCTTCCATAAGTAGTATGCGCCTCATTTAATGCGTAGTCTATATCTGCTCTAAAAGTAGATAACGGAATTCTACCATCTTTGTAAGCCTCAGAACGAGCCATTTCAGCACCATTCAACCTTCCAGAGATTTGTATTTTAATTCCTTCTGCATTCATTCTCATTGCCGCTGCAATTGCCATCTTAATAGCTCTTCTATAAGAAATTCTATTTTCAATTTGACGTGCAACACTAGCAGCTACAAGATTAGCATCTACCTCAGGTCTCTTAATTTCAAAGATATTGATCTGAACTTCTTTACTAGTAATTTTCTTAAGCTCTTCTTTTAACTTATCAACTTCCTGACCACCTTTACCAATAATGATACCAGGTCTTGCAGTTGTAATAGTTACAGTAACAAGCTTTAAAGTACGCTCTATAATAATTCTAGAAACACTAGCCTTAGCCAAACGAGCATGAACATACTTACGTATTTTATCATCCTCAGCTAATTTGTCTCCATAATCATTTCCACCGTACCAGTTAGATTCCCAACCTCTGATGATACCTAGACGATTCCCGATTGGATTTGTTTTTTGTCCCATAGTAATGTCTTAGCTTTGAGTTTTATTGTTAGATTCTAACACCAATGTTACGTGGTTAGAACGTTTTCTAATTCTATGTGCTCTTCCTTGTGGCGCTGGTCTTAATCTTTTTAACATTGCCCCACTATCTACTCTTATCTCTTTAACAATAAGATCAGCCTCTTCAATATCTGCATCTTCATTTTTAGATTGCCAGTTAGCAATAGCAGAAAGCAACAACTTTTCTACTCTTCTTGAAGCTTCTTTTTGACTAAATTTCAATATAGCCAAAGCTTTCTCTACCTGTACACCTCTAATTAAATCTGCAACAAGACGCATTTTTCTAGGCGAAGTCGGACAATTGTTCAACTTAGCAAAAGCAATCTTTTTCTTTTCAGCCTTAATTCTTTCGGCCATCTGTTTTTTACGAACTCCCATAGCTTACTTTTTTCCTTTGTTCTTCGCACCAGCGTGACCTCTAAAAGATCTAGTTGGTGAAAATTCTCCTAATTTATGCCCTACCATATTCTCTGTTACATAAACAGGAACAAATTGTCTACCGTTGTGTACTGCTATAGTTTGACCAACAAAATCAGGAGTAATCATAGAAGCTCTAGACCAAGTCTTAATAACTGCTTTTTTACCCGACTCAACATTTTGTTGAACTTTCTTATCTAAACTATAATGAACGTAAGGTCCTTTCTTTAGTGAACGTGCCATTTTTTTCTAATTTTATTTCTTTCTACGTTCTAATATATATCTATTTGTATCCTTAGTTTTAGAACGAGTTCTAAATCCTTTAGCTGGTATACCATTTCTTGATCTTGGATGACCACCTGAAGCTCTACCTTCACCACCTCCCATTGGGTGATCCACAGGGTTCATAGCTACCGGTCTTGTTCTAGGTCTTCTACCCAACCATCTACTTCTACCTGCTTTACCAGATACCAATAATTGGTGATCAGAATTTGATACCGCACCTATAGTAGCCATACAACCAGCTAAAACTAATCTAGTTTCACCTGATGGCAACTTAACAGTTACAAATTTTCCATCTTTTGCCATTAACTGAGCAAAAGTACCTGCACTCCTTGCCATTACAGCACCTTGCCCAGGACGTAGTTCTATACAAGAAATAATTGTCCCTAAAGGAATTGCACTTAACGGTAAAGCATTACCAACTTCCGGAGAAGCTGTTTCACCAGAAGAAATCTTCTGACCCACCTCTAAACCATTTTGAGCAACAATATATTTCTTTTCGCCATCAGTATACTCTACCAACGCAATAAATGCTGTTCTGTTAGGATCGTATTGTATAGACTCTACAGTAGCAACAACACCTTGCTTGTCACGCTTAAAATCTATTACACGATACCTTCTTTTATGACCTCCACCTTTTTGGCGCATTGTCATTTTACCCTGACTGTTTCTACCTCCAGACTTTTTTAACGGAGCAAGTAAACTTTTCTCCGGCTTATCAGTAGTAATCGCGTCAAATCCGTTTACTACTCTAAATCGCTGTCCTGGAGTGATTGGTTTTAATTTTCTAACTGACATGCTTTGTCTTTATAGATTATTATAAAAATCAATTATATCTCCTTCTACCACGTCAATAATAGCTTTTTTATAGCTATTAGTTTTTCCGTGCTGCACACCTGTCTTAGTGTGACGTGTTTTACGCTTTGGTCCATAAATCATTGTTCGAACATTTTTAACCGAAACCCCATAAGCCTGCTCTACCGCATTCTTAATTTGAATTTTATTGGCTTTTAAATCCACAACGAAACCATAACGATTATATAACTCGCTATCAGCGGTCATTTTTTCCGTAATTATTGGCTTAATTATTATACTCATTGCTTTTCTATTTGTTTAAGTTCGATACAATTCCCTCTAAAGCACCTTCAAATAACACTACACTTGAAGCGTTAAGTATTTTGTAAGTACTTAATTCTGAGTTAATTACAACTTCTGAACGCTTTAAATTGCGCGATGACAAATATACATTATTATTTGAATCACCCAACACAAATAAAGATTTTTTATTTTCAATACCCAAAGACTCAAGAACTTTCTTAAATTCTTTCGTTTTTGGAGCATCAAAATTAAAGTCTTCAATTACTAAAATTGCTTTCTCATTTTGTTTAATACTAAAAGCAGATTTTCTTGCTAAACGCTTAACGTTTTTGTTTAATTTCTGCTTATAGTCCTTAGGACGTGGGCCAAAAATACGACCACCGCCTCTAAAAACAGGAGACTTAATACTACCCGCACGAGCAGTACCAGTTCCTTTTTGCTTTTTAATTTTTCTTGTACTACCAGCTATCTCAGCTCTTTCCTTTGACTTGTGGTTTCCTTGCCTCTGATGTGCCAAATACTGCTTTACATCTAAATATACAGCATGGTTATTAGGCTCTATTGCGAATACTGAATCAGAAAGGTCTACCTTTCTACCCGTATCTTTTCCTTTACTATCTAAAACTGCTACTTTCATTACTTCTGAATAGTTACGTAAGCGTTTTTATGACCAGGAACACAACCTTTTACTACTAAAAGATTTTTTTCTGGAACTACTTTATAAACTCTAAGGTTTTGAACAGTGACTCTTTCACCACCCATTCTACCTGCCATCTTCATACCTTTAAAAACTCTTGCAGGATAAGAAGCAGCACCAATAGAACCCGGAGCTCTTAATCTATTATGCTGACCATGCGTAGCCTGACCAACACCAGCAAAGCCGTGTCTTTTTACCACACCTTGAAAACCTTTACCTTTAGACGTACCAGCTACATCTACAAATTCACCTTCTTTAAACTGATCTACACCTACTGTATCACCAAGTTTAAACTCACCATCAAAACCTTGAAATTCAACGACTTTCTTTTTAGGAGAAGTACCTGCCTTTTTAAAATGACCCGTTTGAGCCTTATTAGCACGCTTTTCTGCCTTGTCATCGAAACCAAGTTGAAGAGCACTATACCCATCAACTTCTTCAGTTCTGACTTGGGTAACAACACATGGCCCAGCTTCGATTACTGTACATGGAATATTCTTTCCATTTTCATCAAAGATGCTGGTCATGCCAATCTTTCTTCCAATTAACCCAGACATATTTATTAATTATTAATTATTAATTACTTATTTGTTATTTCACTTTATGACAAAAAAACAGGGTCAAAAATAACTCAACCCTGAATTTATTTTTTCCGTCTTTCCCTCGCGAAACGCTCAGGACATGTCATCTACTCCACACAGGAGCAGACAGAGATACTTAAACCTTAATCTCTACTTCTACACCACTTGGCAACTCTAATTTCATTAGAGCATCAATAGTCTTCGAAGAAGAACTGTAAATATCAAGTAATCTTTTATAAGAACTTAACTGAAACTGCTCTCTAGATTTTTTATTTACGTGCGGAGAACGCAATACTGTAAATATTTTCTTGTGAGTAGGTAACGGAATTGGTCCTGTAATTACCGCTCCAGTAGTCTTAACAGTCTTAACAATCTTCTCAGCAGATTTATCCACTAAATTATGATCGTAAGATTTTAATTTTATTCTAATTTTTTGACTCATTTTCGTTAATTTAAGAGGTTGCTCCTTTTGCTGACTTAATTACTTCTTCAGATATATTAGATGGAGTTTCTGCATAGTGAGAAAATTCCATTGTAGATGTTGCTCTACCAGAAGACAATGTTCTTAATGATGTAACATACCCAAACATTTCTGATAAAGGAACTTCACCCTTAACAACCTTAGCGCCAGCTCTATCATCCATACTACTGATAACACCCCTTCTTCTATTAAGGTCACCCACTATATCACCCATATTTTCCTCTGGAGTTAATACCTCCATTTTCATTATAGGCTCCATTATTACAGCTCCAGCAGCCTTACCAGCAGCTTTATAACCCATTTTTGCAGCTAACTCAAAAGATAATGCATCAGAATCCACAGGGTGAAAAGATCCATCCTTAAGAACCACTTTCATTGTGTCCATTTCATAACCTGCCAAAGGACCATTCTTCATAGCAATATCAAATCCTTTCTGAACAGCTGGTATAAATTCTTTTGGAATACGACCACCTTTAATTTCATCAACAAACTGAAGACCTTCTCCTTCGAAATCAGAATCCGCAGGACCCATCTCAAATACAATATCTCCAAATTTACCACGACCACCAGATTGCTTCTTATAAGTTTCTCTGTGAGATGCAGTTTTCGTTAATGCTTCTTTATATTCAACTTGAGGCTCACCTTCGTTAACTTCAACTTTAAATTCTCTTCTTAAACGATCCACAATAATATCTAAGTGAAGCTCACCCATTCCAGAAATAATAGTCTGCCCTGAAGCTTCATCTGTTTTTACCTGGAAAGTTGGATCTTCTTCAGCTAATTTAGCCAAAGCCATACCTAACTTATCTACATCCGCTTTAGTTTTAGGCTCTACCGCAATACCAATTACCGGATCAGGGAAGTCCATACTCTCTAAAACAATAGGATGTTTTTCATCAGACATAGTATCACCTGTCTTAATATCCTTAAAACCTACCGCAGCTCCAATATCACCTGCTTCGATATAATCGATAGCATTTTGCTTATTAGAATGCATTTGATAAATACGAGAAATACGCTCTTTTTTACCAGATCTATTATTTAATATATAAGAACCAGCATCTAAACGACCTGAATATGTTCTAAAAAATGCCAAACGACCTACAAATGGATCAGTTGCAATCTTAAATGCTAATGCAGCAAATGGCTCCTTTACATCCGGCTTACGAGTTTCCTCTTCACCTGAATCAGGATTTACACCTACAATATCATCCTTATCCACTGGAGAAGGTAAATACCTACAAACAGCATCTAATAAAAACTGAACTCCTTTATTCTTAAAAGAAGAACCACAGATCATTGGTATAATAGCACGATCCATAACAGCAGCTCTTAATGCAGCATGCACTTCGTCCTCCGTAATAGAATCTTCATCCTCAAAGAATTTCTCCATAAGGTTTTCATCATACTCAGCAACAGCCTCAATCAATGCAGCTCTATACTCACGTACTTCAGCTTTCATCTCTTCAGGAATATCAACAACATCAAAAGTAGCACCAAAGCCCTCTTCATGCCATACAATAGCTCTGTTCTTCGCCAAATCAACTATACCTCTAAAATCAGCCTCATCACCTATTGGCAATACAATTGGAACTGCATTAGAACCCAGCATAGTTTTAACCTGCTTACAAACCATTAAAAAGTTTGATCCTTGACGGTCCATTTTATTAACAAAACCAATACGAGGTACCTTATAATTATCAGCTAATCTCCAGTTAGTTTCTGACTGAGGCTCAACACCATCAACAGCACTAAATAAGAAAACCAAACCATCTAAAACACGTAAAGATCTATTTACCTCTACAGTAAAATCCACGTGACCTGGAGTATCTATAATATTAAAATGATATCCCTTTGCATCTTCTGTAGGCTGACCGTTTTCCATTGGAAACTGCCAAGTACAAGTTGTTGCTGCAGAAGTAATTGTAATACCTCTCTCCTGCTCTTGCTCCATCCAGTCCATAGTAGCAGCACCATCATGCACTTCTCCTATTTTATGACTAACACCCGTATAAAACAAAATACGCTCTGTCGTTGTTGTTTTACCAGCATCAATGTGCGCAGCAATACCAATATTTCTTGTATATCTTAAATCTCTACTCATATCTAGAATCTAAAATGTGAGAATGCTTTATTCGCTTCAGCCATCTTGTGAGTATCAACTCTCTTCTTAACCGCAGCACCTTCTTCTTTAGCCGCAGCTAAAACTTCAGCAGCCAATTTCTGAGCCATTGATTTTTCATTTCTCTTACGAGAATAACTAATCAACCACTTCATAGCAGTAGAAATTTTACGATCCGGTCTAATTTGCATTGGAATCTGAAAAGTAGCTCCACCAACTCTCCTACTACGCACTTCTACGTGAGGCATAACATTAGATAATGCTTCTTTCCATAATTCTAAAGCTGACTTCTCCTCATCAGTATTTTTTTCTTCCACAATTGCAATTGCATCATAGAAAACCTTAAAGGCAACAGATTTTTTACCATCCCACATCATCATATTAACGAAACGTGTCACTAATTGATCATTAAATTTTGGATCTGGTAAAAGAGGCCTTTTTTTCGCCTGTTTTTTTCTCATTTCTTCTCTTTGTAAGTGTTAGTTAATTACTTCTTAGGGCGTTTTGCTCCATACTTAGATCTACGCTGAGTTCTCCCAGCAACGCCTGCCGTATCTAAAGCACCTCTAACGATGTGGTACCTAACACCTGGTAAATCCTTTACTCTTCCGCCTCTTACTAATACTATCGAGTGCTCTTGTAAATTGTGACCCTCTCCTGGGATGTAAGCATTTACTTCTTTTCCATTTGTTAACCTAACTCTTGCTACTTTACGCATTGCAGAGTTTGGTTTCTTTGGAGTAGTTGTGTAAACACGTGTACAAACCCCTCTTCTTTGAGGACACGAATCCAAAGCAGCCGATTTACTCTTCTTAGTAATTGAGACCCTTCCTTTTCGTACTAATTGTGAAATTGTTGGCATACTATATTTATATGTATATAAATTTTTTCCCTTCTTTTAAGGGCCGCAAATGTAGTAATTATTTATTAAACTTCAAATAGTTACACATTAATTTTCTCTTTTTATATAAATCTACAAATTAAAAGCAAAAAAAATGCAGTGCATTTTTTTTTAACATTCACTTAAAAATACCAATTATTAAGTATAAAGTAACACTTGTTAACCTTAGTATTTTCAATTGATACTTAAAATAATACCTTTATTATTTTTTTAATTAACATTATTTTTTGATTTTTGGCAGCGACTAATTCAAATTTTAAAAAAAATGAAAACAAAACAAAGAGGAATCTTAACGCTACTCCTAGCGTTTATTGTGCACTTAACATTTGCACAACAAAAAACGATTTCTGGTACAGTTACCGATCAAGACGGTATACCGTTACCAGGAGTAAACATCCTTGTTAAAGGAACAACTAACGGTACTCAGACAGACTTTGACGGGAAATATGCCATTTCAGCAGCAAGCGGTCAAGTACTTTTATTTACCTATTTAGGTCAAACACAAACTTCACGCAATGTTAGCAGCCAAAATGTTATTAACGTACAAATGCAAGAAGATGCAGAAGCTCTAGAAGAGGTAATTGTTACCGGACTTGGTATAAGTAAAAAAGAGAAGGCAATTGGCTATGCTGTTCAAAAAGTAACTGGAGAGAGTATTGACAACGCTAAAGAAGTCAACATTGTAAACTCATTACAAGGTAAAGTGGCCGGTGTACAAATACAAGGCAGCTCCTCAACACTTGGCGGGTCCTCAAGAATAACTATTAGAGGTTCAAACTCTTTCTTAGGAAACAACCAACCATTATTTGTTATTGACGGGGTTCCTGTTAGCAACCAAAGTTACTCCGACTCTGGACAAGAGAGAGGTTTTGGTGGAGGTAATTATGATTATGGTAACTCTGCATCAGATATAGACCCTTCTAGCATTAAGACTATGTCCGTACTTAAAGGTGCTGCAGCAACATCAATATATGGATCTAGAGGTGCAAACGGTGTAATTTTAATTACAACAAAAAATGGATCAGAAAAAAAAGGTCTTGGAATAACTTTTGACAGTAGTATTACAATTGACGAAGTTAGAAACTTAATCCCTCACCAAAGAATGTACGGTGGCGGATCATCATATCCTACTACTAGTGGTTTTAATGAATTTACTCAAGACGGTGTTGCTTACCTAGCTCCTAACTATGGCAAAGATGGTTCCTGGGGACCGAAATTTGATTCAAATGTAAATGTAAGACATTGGGATTCTTGGGATCCAGGTGCAAGTAATTACAAAGAAACTAGACCATGGGTTGCTCCGGATAATACTTATGAATCATTTTTTAACTCTGGTATTACTTTAATGAACAGTGTTTCTTTAAGTGGAGCTAACGATAAAGGTTCTTTTAGATTAGGATATTCTAATGTAGATCAAACTGGTACCACTCCTAATGGTGCATTACAGAGAAATACAGTAAACATAAACACTACTTATAATTTAACTGATAAATTAAAAGCAGGGTTAACAATGAGTTACATCAAAACTGATGCACAAAACAGAAACATTACAGGTTATAGTAATGGTAACCCACTACAGGGTTTTACTCAATGGTGGCAAACTCAATTAGATGTTAAAAGATTACAGAATCAACAAAACACTTCAGAAGGTAACCAATACACATGGAACCCAAAAGGTATTATTACAGATGCTTCTGGAAACTTAACATCTTTTGATCCTAATCCAAATTATTTTGATAATCCATCTTGGGTTAGAAATAACTTTACGCAAGAAGATACTAGGAATAGAGTTTTTGGAAACGCCAACTTTAGTTACGCAATAAATAAAAACTTAAGTTTGTCTTCTCAATTTGGAACAGACATATCTCAATTTAGTCTAATGGAAGGAATTCCTTTTAGATCAGTAGATCAATCTAAATATGTTGAAACGGAAAGAAAGTTTCAAGAAAATAACTTTGAAGTTAGATTAAACTACCAAAAAGATTTTTCTGAAAACTTTACTTTTAGCGGTATCTTAGGAGCTAACAGAATGAGACAATTTACTAAAAGGATTACTGCTGCCACATCAGGAGGTTTAGTTGTGGATGGCTTTTACAATATTAGTAACTCTAGTGCAGCTGCAAATACTGATACATTTGAAGCTAACAAAGGTATTAACAGTATATTTGGATCTACTTCTTTTGGGTTTAAAGATATGTTATTCTTAGATTTATCTGCTAGAAATGATTGGTCTTCAACATTACCAAAGAAGAATAACAGCTATTTTTATCCAGCAGCTTCTTTAAGTTTTGCTTTATCTGAATTAGACTTCATCAAAGGAAGTAATGTGGTAAACTTTGTTAAACTTAGAGCTAGTATAGCACAAGCTGGTAATGATGCTGACGCATACAGATTATCAGATGTTTACTCTCCAATAACACCTAACTTTGGAAGTTTTCCTATGTACAATGTACCTAATTCACAACAAAACCCTGATCTAGTTAATGAGCTAACTACTGAAACAGAATTTGGTATTTTGGTTAAGTTATTTAACAGTAGGCTAAGCATTGATGCTTCTTACTATGATAGATTAACAGAAGATCAAATATTTAATGTACCAACATCTTCTTCTATTGGTTATACTTCTAAATTGTTAAATGCAGGTAGTATGAAAAACTCTGGTTTTGAATTTCAAATTAGTGGTACTCCAATACAAACTAAAAACTTTAGGTGGGATATTGGTTTAAACCTTACACAACAGAAAAACGAAGTTGTTGAGTTGTTAAAAGATGAGAATGGTGAAACATTAGTAGAGAGTATTAATATGGGTGGAACTTGGGCTGCCGATTTAAGAATACAAGAAGGTAAACCTTATATGGCTCTTTATGGTCAAGATTATATCTACGCTGATAACGGAAGTAAAGTTGTTGGTGATGATGGAGCTTACCTATTTACAGATGATAGAGTCTATTTAGGCTCTGCAATTGCTGACTGGGTTGGTGGTATTAGCACATCTTTTACTTATAAAAACTTTACATTATCTGGTTTAATAGATTTCCAAGAAGGCGGAATTATTCACTCTTCTTCATTACAATGGGCTAAATACTCAGGTATGTCTCCAGAAACTGTAGCATTCAATGGAGAAAGCGACACAAGAGCTAATGGCATGATTTTACCAGGTGTAACAACAACAGGTGCTGAGAATACAACTAGAATAGACCCTCAAACTTACTACCAGACATACTGGAATAGAGCTGCGCCAAATGTATATGATGCTAGCTTTATTAAATTTAGAGACTTAAGATTAAGTTACTCATTACCTGCTAAAATATTAAAAGACATCCCTTTTACAAGTGTTAATCTTAGTGTTTTTGGTAGAAACTTAGCTATCATCTCTGCAGATGTACCGTACATTGACCCACAAGTTATAACAGGCTCTGGAAATGTACAAGGATTGGAGAACGCGCAAGTACCTCCAACTAGATCATTTGGTGTTAATTTATCTGCTAAATTTTAAATTTAAAAACATGAAAAAAAATAAAATATTTACGTTATTACTTTCTGCGACAATGTTCTGCGCATGTGATAATGGACTTGAAGAATTAAATATTGACCCGAACAATGCGGTTATAGTTAGCCCTTCTACCCTACTTACTACTGCTGAATACACTTTTTACAACAGTTTAGCAGGCACAGGAATTAACGCTGGTTGGGGTATGTTAATGACTCAGCAATGGTCAGAAAATGAGTACACCGAAGACAGTAGGTACAATCAGACAATTACCGCTTTTGATGGTACATGGTCTGCTATGTACGCATCTGTACTAAAGGAATTAGATTCAGCTAAGGATTTAGTAGATTTACAGGATGTTTCTGATGAAATAAAAACTAACAAGAAAAACATATTAGACGTTATGTCTTCTCAGGTTTTTACTTTCTTATCTGATGGGTTTGGAGCTGTTCCTTATACAGAAGCTATTAATAGTGATTTTAATTTACCAACATATGATTCTCAAGAAACCATATACCTGGGTGTATTAGAATCTCTAGAGCAAGCAAGCAATACTTTTAACACAGGCTCACCTTCTTTTAATTCTGGTGATGTAGTTTATGGAGGTAACGTAGAAAATTGGATTAAATTAACTAATTCATTAATGCTTAAATACGCTATTCGCTTATCTGATATAGACTTAGCAACGGCTACAAAATATGCAACTATTGCTTCTGCTAATTTAATATCTAGTAATGCTGAGAATGCATTATTTACCTTTGACTCTGCTCCAGATAGATCAAATCCATTATGGAGAAATGTTAACATTAATAACAGAGATGACTATGCTGTTTCTGAATATTTAGTTACAACATTAACAGACTTAGGAGATCCTAGATTAGATGTTTATGCTAAGCCTGCATCAGCGGGAAGTATTGTTGGTATGCCTTACGGTTTAAGCGATAATGACGCTACTATTTTGAAGCCAACTACATCTAGACCAAGTGATTTAGTGAGATCAGCAACTTCTTCACACTTAATTATGTCTTATAGTGAGGTTCAGTTTTTATTAGCTGAAGCATATCAAAGAGGTATTTTAACTGGAGATGCAGAAACTGCATATAATAATGCTGTAACAGCTTCAATGAATTACTGGGGAATTGACGATGCGGCAGCTATCTCTGATTATTTAACTAATAATGCATATGATACAGCTAACTGGAAAGAATCAATTGGTATTCAAAAATGGGTTTCATTATACGTAAAAGGTTTTGAAGCTTGGAATGAGTGGAGAAGATTGGACTACCCTCAATTAAGTGCACCTGCAGCAGCATTTATTAACACTATTCCTGTACGTATGCCTTACCCTTTATCCGAAACGACATCAAATTCAGCATCATTAAATGCAGTATCTTCTAATCCTGCAGATATGACAGAAAAAGTATGGTGGGATGTAAATTAAAAAGCTTTTTATTATAAAGAAATTAAACCTGCAAATTTAAATTTGCAGGTTTTTTTTGCTTTATAACAAAATAAAAAAAAATAGCATATTCTTCTATTTTTAACACAAAACAAGTAACCATTATACGTAAAACTTCATTTACATAAATTCTTAGTAACCTAAAAACAAAATGCATATACATATGTTAATTTTGACAACTACATATGTGCATTAATAATTAACTATATTAAACTATTAATAACCGTTTGCTACTTTTGATATTAATTCTTCAACAGAATTAGCTTTTTTCTCACATTTTTGTTAAAATAAATAGAAAATTAGTTTGCTTATTAACATAATTTTTTGACTTTTGGTATCGACTAATTCAAATACTACAAAAAAATGAAAACAAAACAAAGAGGAATCTTAACGCTACTGTTAGCGTTTATTGTGCATTTAACATTTGCACAACAAAAAACGATTTCTGGTATAGTTTCCGATCAAGACGGAATACCACTACCAGGAGTAAACATCCTAGTTAAAGGGACACAGACAGGGACACAGACAGGTTTTGATGGAGAGTATTCCATTTCTGCTTCTAAAGGTCAAGTTTTATTGTTTACTTATTTAGGTCAAAAATCAAGTTCTCGTACAATTGGTGATGAAAACACTATTAACGTACAAATGGAAGAGGATGCAGAAGCTCTTCAAGAAGTGGTAGTAACTGCTCTTGGTATTAAAAGAGAAGAAAGAACTCTTACATATGCATCACAAGAAGTAAAAGGTGAAAACCTAAACATTACTGAGGATGTAAATATTAAGTCTGCTATTGCAGGTAAAGTTGCAGGTGTTCAAATACAAGGTCAATCTGGATCTAAACTTGGACAATCTGGTAAAATTAGAATTAGAGGAGGTATATCATTAACGTCAGATTCAGATCCATTATATGTAATTGATGGCACACCTACGACTGATCCCAACAGTGTTGATATGGGTAACGTAGAATCTTTAAACGTTCTTAAAGGCCCAAATGCAACTGCATTGTACGGACAAAGAGCAGCTTCAGGTGTTGTTGTAATTACTACGAAAAGAGGTAAAAAAGGCCAAGGTTTAGGAGTTGAAATTTCTAGCTCTATAACATTTGATAATGTTGCTTATTTACCAAATTACCAAAATATGTATGGTCAAGGTTATTCAGGAGAGTCTGAATTTTCAACTTTTGACTACGCAGGAGGAAACAGATTAAATGGGGCTGCATATCCAACTTGGATGCAAGTATTTGATGGTAAAAGATATTTTGCAGGAGATGCTTACGCTGATGAAAGTTGGGGTCCTAAATTTGATGGACAAGGACATGTGCCATGGTACAACTACTATCCAGATAGCCCAACATTTGGAGAAGAAGTACCATATGTAGGCCAGCCTGATAATATAAAAGATGCTTTTGACACTGGTATTAGCCAAAAAAACTCTATTTCCCTAAGTGGTAGTGGTGACAATTATAGAGCCAGAATAGCTTATACAAATATCAAGCAAAATGGTATTGTTCCAAATTCAGATTTCACAAAGAATTTTATTAGCACAAGTTTAGATTTTGATTTATCTGACAAATTAACAGCTGGTGTAAATATTAATTATACTGTTGATAATATTTCTGGTGATTTTGATGATGGTTATGGAAACCAAACTTCAGGATCATTAAACAGCTGGTTTAACAGAAACCTTGATATGAATAAGGTTAGAGAATTTAAAGATTTAAAAACACCAAGAGGTTTTGCTACTTCATGGAACAACTGGGGATTAGACTATTTTGCATACGCAGAAGAAGCTTATGAGAGAACAGGTAATGAAGTTTTATTACAATATCAAAAACCCGCTTTTTGGTTTAATCAATTTTCTTATCTAGAACAATATGAAGCAACAAATAGCACACATAGATTATTAGGTGATATTCATTTTAGCTACCAGTTAACAGAAAATTTAGATATTAGTGCAAAGGCTTCTAGGAATGAACGTAAGTACAAAAGAGACTTTTTTGTTCCTTATTCTTTAGAGTTTGCTGCTGCACCAGATTTATACAATCCATGGGTTAATTCTTTTGGTAAAGATTATATTACTTCTACTGAGGACAATTACAATATATTATTGAAATATACAAAAGACTTTGGGAAAATTGATTTAACAGCTTTTGTGGGTGGTAACATATTGAAAGATAACTACTATCGTTTTCAAAATGATATGGCAACAGATAACTTCCAAAACGGTGGATTAATTTTGCCAGATGTATATACATATAGTAATTCTAGAGAAGTTTTAACAGCTTATACTTATGAGTCTGAAAAGCAAGTTAATAGTATCTATGGTAATATGTCTCTTGGGTATGATAATATGGCTTATTTAGATGTTTCTGTAAGAAGAGATTGGAGTTCATCTCTACCTTCTGGTAATAATGGTTATACTTACCCTTCTATTGGTGGTTCTTTTATCCTGTCTGAATTATGGGACAACAAAGGAGCTGTAACTTTTGCTAAATTAAGAGGTAGCTGGGCACAAGTAGGTGATGATGTAAATGCATTAGCTCTGAACCCTACATACCCATTAGGATCTAACTTATATAATGGTCAGATTTTAATGTACACTCCAACACAGTTAGTGTCTGATGGGATTGAGCCTGCTATAAACACATCTCAAGAAATTGGTGTTGACTTAAAATTTATAGAGAACAGAATTGGCCTAAGTGCTACATATTATACTGAGAATCGTAAAAATGAAATTATACCTGTATCATTATCTACTGGAACAGGATATTCAACTCTATTAACTAACGCCGGAGAATCTGAAAGAAAAGGTATAGAGCTTACCTTAAACGCAGATATAATTAGAACGGAAGATTTTAACTGGAGTATTACAGCTAACTATGCAAAAAATAGTTCTAAAATAATAAGTTTACCTGGGGATCTAAAAGCTATCAATGGTGCTGGCGGAAGTGATGCTTATGGATTTGTAAATGTTGTACATGAACTAGGTGGTGAATGGGGACAACTTAGAGGAACTGGTTATAAGTTAGACGACGCTGGAAATAGAGTAATTAATAGTGATGGCTTGTACGTTGTTGAAACAGATCAATACTTTGGTTCTATATTACCAGATTTCACAGGTGGTTTATTAACTAATTTTTCATATAAAAATATAAGCTTAGCTGCTTCTTTTGATTTTCAAAAAGGTGGTAAATTCTTTTCTCTATCAGAGATGTGGGGTACTTATTCTGGTTTGCTAGACGATACTGTTGAACTTAATGACAATGGTGTAAATCAAAGAGATGCAATTGCAGATGGAGGTGGTGTACATGTTACAGGCGTAGAAGCTGATGGAACTCCAGTGGATACTTACGTAGAAGCACAAACTTATTGGAATCAGTTTCAACCTAACAGATTAGCAACTCCTTTTATACATGACGCAGATTACATTAAACTTAGAGATCTAAGTTTAACATACAGTTTACCTAATAAATTATTAGAAAAGACAGCTTTACAAAGTGTTAGCATTAGTGCTGTAGGGCGTAACTTATGGTTAATATCTGTTGCAGATAATAATAAACACGGTTGGGATCCTTCAGAACTTTCTCAATCTTACGGAGAAAATGCTCAATTACCAGGAACTAGAAGTTATGGTTTAAACCTAAAATTAACATTCTAATTTAAAGAATATTATGAAAAAATTTAAAATTATACTATCAGCCTTACTAATTTTTGGGGCGTATAGTTGTGATACCGTTGATTTCGGTGATACAGATGAAAACGTTAATGGTCCAATTGAATACAACTCAGGCGCACTACTAGCAGCTGCACAGAGAAGGCTTGCAACTACAGGAGGTAGACAATATAAGTCTGTACCTACTCTATATGTTCAATACCAATCTCAGCCTGCATATCAGGATGAATCTAGATATGGAGAAACTCCATATACCTGGACTAGCTTTTATGTACAAACTCTTTCTAATCTACAAGAAATAGTTAATCAAGCAAATGATCCAGAAATTAGTACTTCTGTTTCTTTTTTGCTAAATGGATCTGCTAATAACCAATTAGGTTTAGCTAAAATAATGAAGGCGATAATCTTTAGAAGAGTTACTGACTCTTACGGAGATATTCCTTATACTGAAGCTTTAAATCCTGAAATTCAATCTCCAAAATATGATACTCAAGAATTTATATATAAAGATTTAATTAATGAATTAAAAGTTGGAAGAGATTTATTAGATGCAACAGAAGTAGGTCCTACTGGGGATTTAATTTACGATGGAGATGTTAGTAAATGGAAAAAATTTGCAAACTCTAGCATTTTATCATTATCAATTCAATTATCTAACAAATACCCTGGAGTATCAGAATTTGCTGCTACAGAATTTAATAGTGCTTTGAGTAATGCTGCAGGAGTAATAGAAACTGTACAAGACGAAGCTTGGTTTACACATTTAAATGCTTCAACGTTTGAAAACCCTTATTCCGGCTTTAGAGCTGCAGATTATGCACTTTCTGAATTTTTTGTAAATGCTTTACAGGGAGATGGTGGTGATTTTTCATCTACTAATCCTGATAGTAGATTACAAATATTTGCTGATGATGCAACATTAGAAGGATACCCATATGGATTGGAAAACAATCCTTCTGGTATTATTACTGCTAAAATGTCTTCTAATATTTCTGATGCAGGTGCACCTGCAGCTTGGATGACTGCTTCTTATACTTACCTTAACAGAGCAGATGCTGCTAATTTAGGTTGGACTACAGAAGACGCTGCGACTATGTTAGATATGGGTATTCAAAAATCTTATGAAACTTTATCTTCTCATTATGGTGTAGACATAACTGCTGATGCTGCTGCTTTTGCTGCTGCTAGAGTTAGTGATGCTACAAGTACCTCTATGGCACAAGTAATTGGAGAAGAAAAATGGGTTGCATTATACCCTGAAGGTTTTGAAGCTTGGTCAGAATGGAGAAGAACAGACTTCCCTATTTTAACAGCCTCTCCTGACCCTCTAAATTCATCTGGAGAAATAGCAACTAGATACTTATATCCTACATCTGAAATTAGTTTAAATGGAACTAGCTACAGTAGCGGTGTAAGTAATTTAAGTCCTGCAACTGATAATAATGACAGTAAAGTATGGTGGGATCAATAAAAATTGATTTTTATATTATTTAATATTTAAACCTGCGGATATTTCCGCAGGTTTTTTTTATACCTTTGCCAAATGGAAAAAACTACCCAAATTTATGGTATTAGAGCTATAATAGAAGCTATTAACGCCAATGAAGCTTTAGATAAAATTTTTGTTCAAAAAGGATTAAAAGGTGATCTTTTTAAGGAATTAGAAAATTTAGCTAGAAAAAAAGGAATTAATATTTCTTATGTTCCTGTAGAAAAGTTAAACAGGTTAACAAGAAGTAATCACCAAGGTGTAGTTGCCAACATATCTCCTATTACATTTTACAATTTTGAAGAATTAGTAGAAAGTGTAATTGCTACAAAAGAAAAACCATTGTTCCTTTTATTGGATCAATTATCTGATGTTCGTAATTTTGGTGCAATTATTAGAACTGCAGAATGTACTGGTGTAGATGGTATTATTATTCAGAAAAAAGGAGCTGCTCCTGTAACTGCAGATACAATTAAAACATCTGCCGGAGCTGCATTTAAAGTTCCTATTGCTAAAGTAAATCACCTAAAAGATGCTGTACATTATTTACAAGCATCTGGAGTAAAAATTATTGCTGCATCAGAAAAAACAACTGATACTATTTACGATGTTTCTTTTAAAGAATCCTGTGCTATTATTATGGGTTCTGAAGATATTGGTATTTCGCCATCAATCTTAAAAGCAGCAGACCACACGGCTAAATTACCTTTATTAGGAGATATTGAATCTCTAAACGTATCTGTAGCTTGTGGTGTGTTTTTATACGAAGCTGTTAGACAAAGATTAGGATAAGCCCTACTCTTCCTCTGCTTTTTTATAATGATAAGTATAGGTTACATCTATTGTAGTATTGGTATCTAAATCAGGGTTTTCTTCTGGTTTAGATTCAATAAAATTACCATTTTCATCAAAATGACTTAAAAACTCATCTGCTTCTTCATTATAATTATCTTCTTCCCAAGCGTATTTTTTAGGTTTAGGTATATCAGCTTTTAAAAAATAAGCAAAAAATAATCCTGTAAGAAATCCACCTAAATGTCCCTCCCAAGAAATTCCGTCTTTTATAGGAAGAATGTACCAAAGCATACTACCATAAACAAACACAACAAATAAAGACAAAGCAATTAATCTGTAGTGTTTAGCAAATACGCCTTTAAAAAAAATAAAGCTTGCTAATAAGTATATTACGCCACTAACGCCTATATGGTAAGACGGCCTACCAATTAACCAGGTAATTAGGCCAGATAAAAGTGTTCCATAAAATAGCACTTTAAAAGCTACTGGTTTATAAAAATAAACCAATGCAGTACTTAAAATAGCTAATGGTAAAGTGTTGCTATATAAATGTTTTAAAGACCCATGTATAAAAGGACTAAATAAAATTCCTTTTAAACCACTTAAAGTTCTAGGATACACTCCATAATTATTAAAATTGACTTTGCATTGTATTTCTACCAAAAACACTGTCCAAATTATAAGTACAGCTATTATTGGAACAAGTAGAACCGAATATGAGAATTTAAAGTAATTATTGTTTATCATTAACACTAATTTACTATAATAACGCAATGATTTAGCCAAAAAATATAAATCTGCTAAATTGTCATTTAGATTATTTTTATTTTTACATTATGAACGAGCCGTTAGCAGAAAGAGTAAGACCAAAATCATTATCAGAATATGTGAGTCAGACCCACTTAGTTGGAGAAAATGGCACACTAACGCACCAAATAAAAAGAGGAATACTACCTTCTTTAATTCTTTGGGGACCTCCTGGTACCGGAAAAACAACTTTAGCTACCATTATTGCAAATGAAATAGATAGGCCGTTCTACACGCTTAGTGCAATTAGTAGTGGTGTTAAGGATGTTAGAGAAGTTATTGAGAAAGCTAAAAAAGGTGGCGGACTATTCACTACTAAGAATCCTATTTTATTTATAGATGAAATTCATAGGTTTAGTAAGTCTCAGCAAGACTCTTTATTAGCGGCTGTAGAAAAAGGATGGGTTACATTAATTGGCGCAACTACAGAAAATCCAAGTTTTGAAGTAATACCTGCACTTTTAAGTAGATGTCAGGTTTATATTTTAAATCCTTTTGACAAGCACGATTTGGTTATGCTATTAGAACGTGCTATAAGACAGGATAAGTTACTACAAAGTAAAAAAATAGAACTTAAAGAAACCGAAGCCTTACTTAGACTTTCTGGTGGCGATGGTAGAAAATTATTAAACATTTTTGAGCTTGTAATTAATTCTGAAAACTCAGAAAGTGTAGTTGTTACAAACGATCTAGTACTAAGTAAAGTACAAAAAAACACTGTTTTATATGATAAAACTGGTGAACAACATTACGATATTATATCTGCCTTTATAAAATCTATTCGTGGTAGCGATCCTAACGGAGCCGTATACTGGTTGGCACGTATGATAGAAGGTGGTGAAGACGTAAAGTTTATTGCTCGTAGAATGCTTATTGCTGCATCGGAAGACATTGGTAATGCAAACCCAACTGCTTTGGTTATGGCAAACACTACTTTCCAAGCAGTTACAACAATTGGTTATCCAGAAGCTCGTATTATACTTAGTCAATGTGCTATTTATTTAGCAACTTCTGCAAAAAGTAATGCTAGCTACGCAGCAATTGGCAAAGCACAACAAGTAGTTAAGCAAACAGGGGATTTACCTGTGCCAATAGCCTTACGCAATGCACCAACTAAATTAATGAAAGACATAGGTTACGGTAAAGATTACCAATACGCACATAACTATGAAAATAATTTTGTAGCAGCAGAGTTCTTGCCTGATGAAATTACTGGAACATCTTTCTATGTCCCAGGAAATAACAGCCGAGAAAGAACCATTAAAGAATTCTTAAAAAACAGATGGAAAGATAAGTACGAGCTTTAGAATTTAATTTGTAATTCTTTAGACATTAGCTTATCTCCTTGGTAATATTCAAAAAACCATGTACCAGCTTTATTTATAACAACACCATTTAATGCATTGTTTGTAGCTATATAATAATCTTGAACTGTAGTTTTGTATATTTTATATTCAATTTTAGGAGTACTATCTACTAACTGAAAACCATTTGGAATTTCTTGTGCATATAACACACTTGAAGCAGCAACAACCTCTGCTTTAGCTGTACTGCTAGTTTGCTCTTGTTTTTCTTCTGAAGCAGAAACTACTTCTTTTTCTTCTACCTTATTAACATCGTTCTTAAAGCTTACAACAACAGGAGCTGCATTTTGTTTTTCCTCTTCTTTTGGCTGATAAGTGTAACTTATTGTATCAAAAGATTTAAAAGCATTTCTAATTGCCTCGCTATAAGATTTTTGATATTCTTTTTGTTTGCTTTTTGCTAATTTTGTTTCAAATACCTGATCCGAATTACAATCTTTTAATAGCAAACCAGCCTTTGTTGTAAACATACTAGACTCATCTTTTAAGTCTACTAATAAACCTAGGCATCTGTTAGATTTTAAGTCCTGTGGCAAGTCATCATCATAAACAACAGTGTATCCCTTTTTTGTAAATAAAAATTTAATTAAAGCACTTGTTCTGTATTGGTCTGCTTCTTTAAAAGCATTAAATTTTTTAGGAACAATAATATATTTGTATTCATTAAAATTTTGTGCTGAAAGGAAAAACGAACACATAAAAATTGCGCTAAAAAGAAACTTTTTCATAGGACTAACTTAATTTTTGCCCCAAGATATAACATTAATTCCTAACTGAAAAGATGCGTACTGTGAAGCCGCCACGTTTTTATAGCCAATTAAGTTATCTGCCATAGCATAGATATTTACAGGCCCTATGTTTAAGTTTGCTCCAAAGCCTACATTAGTAGCCGAAAATTTATCTACAGTATATGTCGTTTTTAAACTTACCGCTTTACCAAAATTTCTTTGATAAAATGCTGTAACTGCTGTTTGTGGTCCACGAGGTCTGTTAATTACATAAAGCTGTCCGCCAACAGCATTAGGAAAACCTAAACTACCTTTACTACCACCTGCTTTACAATCGCAATCTTGCACACTTCTATTTTGCTCTCCAAAATTGTAGCGTATAGATCCATAAAGCTTTGTAGGTCTAAAAGTTATATAAGATTTATTATTTTCTTCGTACGGTATAAGTCCATCTACATCATCAATTAAATTCTGCCAAAAATCTTGAGATGGATCTGCCAATGCGTCTGGTAAAATTACCTGAACACCTTCTACAGTTGCCTGTCCCTTTAAAGTATAATTTTTAACGTCGTTAGAATGAGATATAAAACCTAAATCTAAAATACTACCTGTTATTGTTGTATTTCTGTTTAATTGGTAAGTAAAACCTAAGTCTACTCCTACCCCTAAATCGCCACCTAACATACCCCTTTTAGCTAACAAACTGCCAACACCAGTACCATTATCATTAGCATCTTTTATACTATTTAAACCAGAGGTTTGCAACTCCATATCTGCAACTAAAGTAGATGCCAATAAATTATTTTCTCCTGGTGTAGTAACAAAATATCCTTCATTTTTTGTAGATCTAAATGAAAAAATACCTGAATACAATTTAGCTCTTGCTCCTACAATAAGATTACGATCTACCCTCTTATTTATTCCAAAATGAAAAACGTTTACCATTTCCCCTCTTGTTTTAAGATGAGACAAATTAAATCTTTGGTTTAGTCTATTTGCATTCCCCTCAAAACCTAGAATAGCATAATCCTTAAACCAATACCCAATAGCATCACCCTCTGTATAAATACCAAAAGAATAAAAATTATCTGGATTTTTTTTACTTCTGAATCCTACATTTAATATTTCTACTTGAAACGAACCACTAAGTTCATCTGTAGGTTTCATACCATAAAGAGCACGCTCTCTAATTTTATCGTTTATATCCAAGCCGTCGTTAGCAAAAAAATCGTTTACAGATGCGCCACTAGAACCTGCCTGAAAAGATGTTCCAGAAAGTAAAGGAACGCCAACATACATTCCTAAGCCTGTTTCTATACCTGGATTTAAAAGAATAGATTGTGGCACCTCCTTAAAATCGTACATAAGCTGCTTATTCTGAGCGTAACCTAAAAACGTACACACAAAAAGTAGTATTATAAAAAACCTATTTATCATCTTACACTAATTTTAAAATTAGCACTTGACCTAAAAATTAGTTTGGGATTAGCTTTACTAGATATGCTTGTGTCATCTCCAAGATTCTGCGCAGAAAGACGTAATGCAGACGTGTTTCTAATAATATCTAGGGGCCTTGCACTTGTACCTCCGTAAAATACCTCTACATCTGTAGTATTAACAGCCTCTGCTCCTATATTTAGTACTGTAGTATCTAGCACATTACCACCATCGTCTATTAGTTCTATAGTTACGATTACAGGTTTACTCGTTGTATTTTCTAGTTGATAAAAAATTGATCCTTCTATGACATTATCCGAAAAGTAATCGTCTTTAAAAGCATCAAAATTAAAATCGTTTGTATAAAACCCAGCTGGATCAGGATTACTGTTTATTACATCTTCTGTAGTTTCAAAATAAAATATACTGGCTTCTAAAGTTGGCTCTATCACAATATCATCAGCCTGATCAAAGTCTTGTTCTTCTATACAAGACACAAGAGATAGACATAGAAATAGAACACTAAATAAATAGTGGGGGATCTTCATTATCAAATGGTTGTGTTAATATGCGTAATTAAATAACTCTATAAATAGTTTTTTATTTCATCTAAAGAGTTAATTATAGCGCAATGATTATGTGTTGGCTCTTGATGAGCATTAAAATGTAAAGCGTGTAAGCCTACTAACTTAGCTCCTAAAATATCTGCCTCTAAACTATCTCCAATCATTAACGATTTATCTGCTTTAGTATTTGCTTTTTGCAGAGCAAGCTCAAAAATATATGGATTTGGCTTTTTAACTCCTGCCATTTCAGAATCTACAATTACATCAAAATAATTATCTATTTTAGAATTTCTTATTTTTTTATTCTGTACATCCTGAAAACCATTAGTGATAATATGCAATTTATAATTAGGCTTTAAATGTTCTAAAATTTCTATTGCACTAGGAAATAAATGATTAAATGAAGACAGGTGATTTATATACTCTGCTGCCAACAAATTAATTTCTTTATCGGTTGCATTATAATCTATAGTCTTAAATGTAGTCCGTAAACGTTGAAAACGCAGGTCTTCTTTAGATATTTTTTCTTCTCTAAAAAGCTTCCAATATTGATGGTTGATGGGAATATAGGCTGTTAAAAAATCTTCAACCTTTACTCCTATCTTATTTTCTTCTAAAATTTTTGTAAAAGTCAAAGCAGAATTCTTTTCAAAATCCCAAAGCGTATGATCTAAATCAAAAAAAACATCGGTAATTAATTCTTTATACATTGTATTTTTTTATAACATTTTCGTAAACTCTCATCCAATTAATTCGCTGCTTTTTACCAAGCAACTCATTAGAAAAAATAGTAATTAATTTACCGTTAACTTTTTTTAGCTCCTGGTAAACCGAATCTAACTTTATACTAATTTGCTTCTCATTTTTTAAAGAACCCAATGCATAATTATGCACCGCAAATGGATGTATTTTTATTGGTTGTTGTGACTCTAAATGAATATCATAAAAAGAAAATGGCGAACAAGTACCTGCTCTAAAACCAATACAATGTGTGTAACCCATTGTAAAATCTTCACTAAAATCTGCATCTACCAACTCTTTATAAGTTGTAGGTATCTCTACTCTATTATATCTAAAACGCACATATTTAATAGGTCTATTTACCACAGCTCCTAGCTTTCTTTTTTCTTCTTTAAGTATTTCTATGTTAGAAAAAGAATTGTAAGATGCTGCTAAAGAAACAACACTATAGTCTGCTACCGATTTTATTAAGTATCTAAATTTATTATTGCTTGTAGACACGTTTTTATCAAAAGTAGAATAGTCTGCAAACTGAAAAAAGAACATACTCTTTACATTATTCTTTTTATGTAAACTTATTAGATGATCAAAATTATTGTAAGGATCTTTTTTAGGATTAAACCACACAGAAACTCTCTGAAAAACGCGTTTAAACTTTAAGGTAACCAAATCTAACAGTAAACCACCAGCACTACGCAAAAGACCTCGGTGTGCGTAACAGTGAGATGTTGTAACATCTATTACAGATGTATATTTATATGTTTGCCTTTTATGTTCTAAATCTGGAAATTGTTCTAATAAAGCAGCTAAAAGTTTATACATCCAGATATCTACTACCGGCTTCTCTAAAAATTTATATTTGTACGCTAAACTCTCTTTTACAGGATATCTACCGTGAGCATCTTTTACGTGTGGTAAATATTCCTCGTACCTAGAAATAAGATAAAAACTGGCTGCAAAAACATCAAAAGGGATATTACTACGTTCCCCAGTAGCAAAAAAACAGGGAGTTCCATCCCAATCGCTAATATTAATCTCTAAATCGCTTATTCCTTGCTGATACAACAAATCGTTACTACGTATAAAAAACTCGTTTTGTAACGGTTGTTTACTATATGTAATTTTTGCCTCAGAATGCTTAATAAAATCTTCTACCTTGGTCGTTAAAGTAACTTCTATACCTAGAATTTTACCAAAAAGATGTTTCATTATATACGTGAAACGAGGCGTTATTTTATGTGTATAAATTAGTAACATTCTGGGGTTTATGTTTTTATATATTTATTTAAGTAGTAAAACAACTAACTAAAGCAAATTATCATCTGCAAAGCTAAAATATTCTCTTTGAGTAATGATAATATGGTCTAAAACTTTCATATCTAAAGCTTGTGCTGCTGTTTTAAGCTTCTGTGTTATTTGTTTATCTGCAGCACTAGGATTTAACCCTCCTGACGGATGATTGTGCGCCAAAATTAAACCTATTGCTCCTATTTCTAATGCTTGTTTTAAAACTAAACGAACATCTACTAGAGTTCCTGTAATACCACCTTTACTTAATTGTGCTTGGTGCAATACTTTGTTAGAATTGTTAAGGTACACAATCCAAAACTCTTCGTGTGGTAATTCTCCTAAGATGGGTTGCAACAAATTAAACACATCCTTACTACTCCCAATCTTTTCTATTTTAGCAACCTCTTCTCCCCTTCTACGTCTTCCCATTTCTAGAGCAGCTGCTATGGTTACTGCTTTTGCTTCTCCAATGCCCTTAAACTGCATAAGCTGGCCAATAGATAGTTTTCCTAACTGGTTTAAGTTGTTATTTACAGATGCTAAAATACGTTTAGATAATTCTACTGCACTCTCGTCTCTGCTACCAGAACCTATTAAAATTGCAACAAGTTCTGCATCAGATAAAACAGCTTTTCCCTTTTGCACTAATTTTTCTCTAGGCTTATCATCATTAGACCAATTTTTAATTGAAAAGGAGTTTGGTTGGTTTTGCATTTGTTAAAGATAATAATCTTTACTTACATACGTATTTCATCTTAAAAACGTTACATCTATAAACAGCTATTAAAATGAAGGAAATTCTTAATCAACTTTATGAAATTGAACAAAAAAGTATTAAAAACGAGATTACTTTATTTGATAGGAACTTAAAACGTTTGTTTCATGAGATTGAAGAACAAGGTTTTTTTATAAAAAATCCAATAGGTGAAAAATTCTCTGAATTAAGAACAGATATTGATGCTACCTTAATGAAGGACTTAGGACCTAAATCTAAAATTACAAAGGTTTTAAAACCTATAATTTATAAGAAAGAAGGAACTGAAGTTATAATTATACAAAGAGGTGTAGCTATAGTAGAATAAGAAAATATGAAGACAGTTAATTTTGGAATAGATTTAGGAACTACTAACAGTTTAATAGCAAAGTATGAAAATGGAGTACATGAGGTTTTTAAAAATCCAATAGGGCAAAAACAAACACTAGCGTCTGCTGTTGCCTTTAGAGGTAGTAGAATATTAGTTGGTGATAAAGCCAGAGATTTATTAGAGAAAGACCCTTTAAATGTTTTTACTTGTTTTAAACGAAAAATGGGAACCACAGACCGTTACTTTGCAAAAAGCATAGACAAGCACGTGTCTCCTGTAGAACTTAGCGCTTATGTATTAAAAGAACTTAAAAACTTTATACATACTGGCGAACAGATAGAAGAGGCTGTTATAACAATACCTTCTTCTTTTGACACCGTACAATCTAACGCTACAAAAACAGCTGGTCAAGAAGCTGGCTTTAAAGAAGTATATCTTTTACAAGAACCTATTGCTGCCAGTTTAGCTTTTGCTAATAAAAATAACCTTGAGTTAAACGAAACTAAAAAATGGCTTATTTATGACTTTGGTGGCGGAACTTTTGATGTTGCTCTATTGCAAATAAACGAAAGAGAAATGAACGTCTTAGATAACGAGGGCGACAATTTTTTAGGTGGTATGGACATAGACAATCTAATTATAGAGAAACTCTTAATTCCTAAATTAGAGCCAATTTTAAACGAAACTAAGCTTTGGGATCAGTTTAAAGAACCTAATAATCCGTTACAGAAATTATACTTTGAGCTTTTATTTAGAGCCGAAGAAACTAAAAAAGAACTCTCTAGGTTTGATGCTACAGAAATAGACATAGATTACGCAGAAAAAGATATTTACACAAGTATTGAAGTTACAAGAGCTGATTTTAATAATTTACTTGCTCCCTTAGTAGAGCATACTATTAACTTCTCTAAAAAAATACTTGACTCTAACAATCTTACAAGTGCTGATATAGAAAAAATTATAATGGTTGGTGGCAGCACACTTATACCTTATGTTAGAGAGCAAGTAGAAAAAAACTTGGCAATACCTATAGATACTAGTGTAGACCCTACAGCAGCGGTTGGTATTGGCGCTGCTTATTACGCAGGTTCTAAATTATCTAATCTTAAGCCTTCTGAACCAGAAAACAATACAATTAAAGCAGAAAAAGCAACAGACACAGAGCTTATCGTGGATTTAATTTATGAGAAAAACACCAAAGATTTAGAAGAGTTAATTGCGGTTGCTATTAATAAAAACATAAACGGTTATTACAGAATTACCAGAAAAGATGGTGGTTTTGACACCGGTCTTGTTGCTCTGGAAAATGGAATTAACATTTTTGTAGATTTACTACAAGGGCAAGTAAATACATTTAGTTTAAAAATATTTGACAACAATCAAACTATAATTTACACAAACGATACAATACACATTAATCAAGGAAAATATAATATTCAAGGTCAATTGCTACCTAATGATATTTGTTTAGAAATAGATGATGTACAATACAATGTAACAAGATTAGAATCTATTTTTAATAAAAATACAGTTTTACCTCTTAAAAAAACATTGTACAAATCGGCCTCTAAAACTATTCTCTTAGGTAGTGATGATAAGTTGCAGATTAATATTGTAGAAGGCGATGGTAACGGACTACCAAGTTCTGGCCTATCTATTGGCTACATAGAAATTTCTGGAAAAGAATTAGAACAAGATCTAATAAAAGGTACAGACATAGAGCTAAATATTTCAGTTTCTGAATCTAGAGATATAGCTGTAGATGTATTTTTAAGTAGTTGTGACCAAGAATTTAGCAACACTTTTAAACCCACGGAAAGATATATTAGCAGCTCTAAAATGGAAAACGAAATAAGAGTAGTTACCAACAAAATAGAACGAGAACTTGCAAAAAAAGACAATACAGATAATTACGAGCTGCTGCAAAAATTTAAAACCATAGAACACGCTTTAATAGAATTACAAATAGAGCTTAGTCTTTTAGTAGATAATGACGTTACAGATGCTAAATTTAAAATAGACAATCAAAAAAGAAGCTTAATACAACAGTACGATTTACTTACTAGACATAAAGATTTAGATAATGATATATCTGAATACAAATCTGAAGTATTAGCCGTAAAACATCATTTAAGTACTACAAATAGCGAATACTACCAAGATCAATTTAATAAGGTTATTGCTAACGAAAAAGCTTTTATAAACTCTGGTAACAAATATTTAATACGCTCTAAAATTGAAGAATTAAACGCAATTAGAAATGCTATGTTTACTGCTGATGACACAAACTTTATTGGCCCTTATATACACTACAAAACATTAGATAACTATCCAGATAAGAATAAAGCTGCTATGTTAATTGCTGAAGGCGATAAGGCTTTAGAAAACAGACAATACAATGTAGTAAAACAAATTGTTTACCAGCTTGCTAATATGTTACCTAATGAAAAACCAAAAACATCTTTTGGCAATCAGGACAAGACTGGCTTAAGTTAATCTTGATAATAGTACAAAGCAAAAAAGCGACTAAATAAATTTAGTCGCTTTTTTTTGATGCTAAAATTAATACTATTAAATTTTCTTTTCTTTATACTCTATATCTACAAAGGTTACACCAAAAAGATTAATATTTATTTGAGGTTCTACACCCAAATCCTCTATTAAAAAACCTTTATTAAAATACTCTTTACTTGTTTTAGATGTTGATTTAAAATACCCTCTTGGCTTAGTAAAATCATCTGAATTATAGGATCCTTTGTATTTATAAAAATCTGTTCCTATGTAAAAATAGAGTGTATCTCCATCAGGATGAAGATTAATAACCACAGAATCATCACTTTTTATATATGTTGCCTGGTCGCGTTCTAGCCCAAAATTAGTAGTAAACAAAAATAAATCTTCATCACTCTTATTAGTTACCTTAACCTCATAACCATTTAGCGTACTATTTGAAATACCTTTAAACAGATCTGGATAAGGATTTTCTCCAGTTTCAAAGGTAACAGCTCTCCATTTATCAAGACTTATATCCTGTGTTCCTTTAAATAAGGTTTTAAAAAATGGTTCTTTATCTTTTCTCCAAACACTGCTGTTTGGTTCGTATGCGTTTTCACTTGTACTATACATTATTTCAATCATAGTTTCTGGCACATCTTCTTCAATCTCTACTTCTGGCTCTAGAATCTTATGTTGTTCTATATGGTAATAAACATCTGTAAAAGAAATATCATTATCATAAACAATAATTTTAGGAGCAGATCCTATACTATCTATTATATATTTATTCTTCAAAAACACTAATTCATCTGCATTAACATCTTTAAAATACTTTTTGCCAGAACTCAACTTTGTAGACGATCCTGAAGTAATCCTTTTTACTCTTTCAGACCCTACAAAATCATCACCCATATAAAAAACCAATTCTTTAATATAGTCTTTATATAGAATATTTAAAGTATCGTTTGGTCTACTATAAGATGCAAAGTCAGCTTCCATACCGTTATAATGCTTAAAGAGTATAAAAGGTCTAGTTCTTTTATTATAAACCTTTATTAAATCGTTGCTTATAACTGGGTTGTTACTTTTAAAAGAACCTGTATAAGGTGTAAATCCGGATTTAATTATAACCTTATTTTCTGCTGAAATACTATCTGCCTCTGCTTTATGTATTAAATCTGAATAAAATGCTGTTTTATCATCTTCATAAGAAAACTCTAATGTTGGAAACTTATAATTTGGCGAACTGTATGTTGAGTAGTTAGACGATGAGGAGGAAGAGGAAGTAAAAATACGTCCTACCCTTACTAAAAATATCACAATACCAATAATAAGCCCTATCATTTTTAAGCCTGAAAAAGACGAATTAGAGCCTTTATCCATTTCACGGTTTGAGGATCTTGACTGTTCGGAACTAGAGCGAAGACTACCTACTTGGTTTGCTGCTTTAGCATAAAAATCTTTTGTTTCTTGACTAGCTACTTCTATTAATTTAAAATTACGAAAAGCTCTTTGTACAACAGAAAATTCTGAATATAGATTTTTAGTCCTATTATAGTAATCTATCATAGCACTAACATAGTCCATCTTTGACTTAGAAATAACCCCTAAAGAAACTGTATTTAATAAATAAATATAGGTTTTATAGGCTACCTCAGGGCACTTCATTATTAACTCACCATTTTCTGATATAGATACTTTTTCTGTAATTATATCTGCTTGTGACTTTATGTAGCGGTAATATGTAGTTAAAAGGTTGTCTGTAAAGAGCTCTTTATGAGACATAGCTTTTATAATGGTATCGTACTTTTTTAAAGCAAAATCTGCTTTAACCATTCTCATAAAATAAGCTTCAAAATAAGGCTCTAGAAACTCTTTTATGTTTGGTGTATCTGCCAAGATAACTGCATCTATAATAAATGTTTTTTCACCGCTATCTTTACCAGTAGTAATAAACTCTTTTAAATATTTATGCTTTTCTATAAAGTAAACAGACTTTTTTTGTTCTTGGCTAGATAGCTGTTTTACTATGCTGCTTACCTGTTCTGGATTATAAGCATTAGCACCAGATCGTAGTCTTTGTATTTTTAGTGTTTTCTCTAGCCTTATAATTCCTCGGCTATCCAAGTTCATAAGTTCGTCTAGAGATAATCCTAAAAGATTTACAGGGGAAATGTACATATATAAGTTTAGATACTTTTTAAACGAAAATATCTAAACTTTATGATGTATTTACTTAAAAATTAAAAAATTACCTTTCTACAACTTCTTTAAGTTCATTAAAGTCTAGACCTCCATAATTACCAGAACTCATTAATAACAAAACAGAATTGTTAAAATCTGATTTAAATAAATACTCTTTAAAAGCAACAGGGTTGGTATAAATCTTAAGATTAGATCTATTAAAAGCATTAGCTATTTGCTCTTCTGTTACTTCATCTAGTTGTTTAATTTTTACGGCGTCTGGAGAATAAAAAACAACAGCTTCATCTGCTGCATCCAAAGCCCCACTGTATTCTTTTAAAAATTCTGCGTTTAGACTGCTGTAAGTATGCAACTCTAAACAAGCAATTACTTTTCTAGAAGTGTACTGTTCTTTTACTGCTTTTGTAGTAGCTGCTACTTTGCTTGGCGAGTGTGCAAAATCTTTGTATGCCACACTAGTTTTACCTTGTGCAATTTTTTCTAATCTTTTAGAAGCTCCTTTAAAAGTACCAATTGCTTCGTAGAAATCATCTTCATCTATACCTATATTTTGGCAAATCCATTTGGCTCCTGCCAAATTACTTAAGTTGTGCTTACCAAAAACCTCTATTGGCATTGGCCCTTCTGGTGTCTCTAATAACGTTTCACCATCCTCTATTGTATATTCTGGTGTTTTATACTCTAACTTACGTATTGGGTTTTCAGATGCTTCTACAACTTTAACAACTTCTGGGTCTTCACTATTATATGTAATACTACCTCCTTTAACAATGCTATCTACAAATATTTTAAATTGCTCAACATAATTTTCAAACGTAGGAAAAACATTTATATGGTCCCAAGCAATACCACTTAACAAAGCAATATTTGGTTTGTATAAATGAAACTTAGGTCTTCTGTCTATTGGAGAAGACAAATACTCATCGCCCTCTAAAATAATAAAGTCATTTTCTTCTGTTAAATGCACCATTCTATCAAAACCATCTAACTGTGCACCTACCATAAAATCTACTTCTTTACCGTGGTAATTAAGCACGTGTAATATCATAGAAGTAATTGTTGTTTTACCGTGACTACCGCCAATAACAACTCTAGTTTTATTTTTACTTTGCTCGTATAAAAACTCAGGATAAGAATATATAGTTACTCCTAATTCTTGTGCTTTTAACAATTCTGGGTTGTCTGGCTTTGCGTGCATACCTAAAATAACCGCATCTAAATCTGCCGTTATCTTATCTGTAAACCAACCAAAAGATTCTGGTAATAATCCTTTTGCAGCCAACCTACCTTTAGATGGTTCAAAAATAACATCATCACTACCTGTTATTTTATATCCTTTATGTTCTAAGGCTAGTGCCAAATTGTGCATTGCGCTTCCGCCAATGGCGATAAAATGAATTTTCATACGTAAAATTATTGCTGTAAAGATAACAATACAAATAGGTTAAAAAAAAATAAACCCACAAGACAATTACACGGAAAACAGTCATATATAAACATAAAAATGGTATTACTTTTGTTTCATATAGAGGACTTTACTCACTCAAAAGGTAAGTTAACGCATTCTTAATTGCATGGGTGCTTAGTAAACCCCATTTTTGTTACTACATTTAACGCAAATTTAGATTTTTAACAGCAGACATATAACAGACAGATAATGAGAAAATTAACCTCTACTTTAGTTCTAATCTTATTCGCACAACTAGCAATGGCACAAGAAAACAACAGTTACGAGATGCTTTGGAAGACCGTAACAAAGCACGAGAATTCTTCTATGACTAAATCTGCGTTAGAAACAGCACAAGCAATTGCCGCTAAAGCAAAAAAAGAAAATAACTCTCCGCAAACTATTAAATCTCTCTTATATATTTCTAAGTATGCATTGACCTTAAAAGAAGATGCTGTATTATCTATAATAAATGATTTTAAAGATGAAATTGCTAAAAGTAACACACCAACTAAAAATGTTCTAGAAAGTTATTTAGCCAACTTATATTGGCAATATTACAACCAAAATAGATACCAGTTTTACAACAGAACAAATACAGAATCTAAGGTTGATAGTGTAGATTTTAGAACTTGGGATTTAACGACACTGTTTCACGAAATAGATATACATTTTACAGCTTCTCTTAAAAATAAGGAAGAATTACAAAAAGTAAAAATTTCTGAGTTTGATGCTATAATACATCAACAAAAAAATTCTGAAACATACAGACCTACCCTATTTGATGTTCTTGCACAGACTGCATTAGAATTTTATAAATCTGACGAAAATGGTATTACTAGACCATCTGAAAAGTTTGAGATAGACGACACCAATATGTTATGTACAGGTACAGATTTTATAGACTTACCAATTAGTGATACAGACAAAACATCTTTGCAATCTAAAGCTTTAAAAATTTACCAGTCTTTATTACAATTTCATAAGAATGATAAATCTCCTGAGGCCTTTATAGAAGTAGATTTAGAAAGATTAAATTTTGTTTATGGCAATGCTGTTTTTTCTAAAAAAGAGGAACATTTTTTAACTACTCTAAAAAAGATGTCAGATGTTTATAAAAACGATGCTGTCTCTGGAATTTACAATTACAATATCGCTAGGTTTTATAGCGCAATAGGAGATACATACAATCCTAAAGGAGAAACCCAAGAAAATCAATGGAAAAAAACTGAAGCCATAAAAATATGCGATGCCGTAGTATCTAAATTTCCTGAAAGCAGAGGTGCTTTAATGTGTAAAGATTTAAAAACGAGTATCCAAAGAAGCACACTTAATATTATTGCAGAAAGTTATATAGAAATTAATAAGCCATCTAAAATACTTGTTACCTATAAAAATATTGAAGAATTAAACTTTACAGCTTATAAAATCTCTACTAAAGAACTTAGTCAATTAGACGAATTATATCCTGAAGAGAAAAAGTTTGCCTTTATTAAAAAGCTTAAATCTATAAAAACTTGGAAATCTAAATTAAAGAATGAAAAAGATTACCAACAACATTCTACAGAACTAATTACACCTAATTTTAATGTTGGACAGCTATTAATACTTGCAGAGCCAACAAAGCTTACAAAATCATTTGCATACAACACCATACAAGTTACCAACTTAACTCTAATAGATACACAAACTGCCAACGAAGACTTTTTTCAGGTTGTAAATAGAGCAAACGGTAAACCAGTATCTAATGCAACGGTAAAACTAACCTACAACCCTAATTATAACGATAAAGAAAAAAAAGTAACATTTACATCTAATAGTTTAGGTATAATTAAACTACCAAAAATAAAAGATAGGTGGTACAATATTAAAGCTAATATTAGTCATAAAGATGATTATGCTTCTTTTGGTACTTACAATGTTTACCAGAAAAATAATAGAAATAACAACAGGGATAACAATGTTGCATTCTTATTTGCAGATCGTAGTATTTACAGACCAGGACAACCTGTATACTTTAAAGGTATTACATTAAATCAGCAAAATAATAAATCATCTGTTTTAGAAAATGCCAAAATAACAGTTACATTAAAAAATGTAAATTATGAAGCTGTAAAAACACTAGAGCTAACCACTAACGAATATGGTTCTTTTAACGGAGAATTTATACTGCCCAGCAATGGCTTAACTGGTAACTTTACTATAGAAGCTATCTCTACTACTCACAACATAAATAATACTATTTATTTCTCTGTAGAAGAATATAAGCGTCCAAAATTTACAACAACTTTTAAACCTGTTACAGAAACATATAAGGTTAACGATATGGTTACGGTTAACGGTACAGCAACAGCATTTGCTGGTAGTACTATTAGCGACGCTAAAGTTGTATACACAGTAAAAAGATTGGTTAGATACCCTAATTGGTATTATTGGAGATGGGCTTATGATGACAAAGCACAAGAAATTACACAAGGCGAAACAAAAACCGATGCAAATGGTAATTACAAGATAACGTTTAAAGCACAACCAGACAATAGTGCTAAAAAGGAAAACTTACCTGTTTTTAATTATGAAATTTCTGCTGATGTAACAGATATTAATGGAGAAACAAAAAGTACTAAAACTGTAGTAAGTGTTGGTTACCATAGTTTAAGCGCCTCTATTAATGTTGCTTCTACAATTAATAAAAGTAAAAAAGATAGCGTATTATATGTTAATACATATAATCTTAATGGTCAATTCTCGGCAGCTAAAGGCTTTTTAAAAATGTACAAATTGGTTGCTCCTAAAAACACAAAGCGTAGTCGTCCTTGGAGCGAACCAGATTACAAAATAGATGAGGACACTTTTAATACAAATTTTCCTCACGAAACATACAAAGACTTATCTCCTAGAGACTGGAATAAAGGAGAATTAGTCTGGAGTGGTACTTTTGATACAGAAAAATCCAATTTAATTGAGTTACCATCTATAAAAAAATGGACATCTGGTAAATACATTATAGAACTAGAAACCGAAGATAAATTTGGCTTAAAAGTAACAGATAAAGCTATTACTAGCTTATTTAGTCCAGCTGATAACACTACCGCAGACAAAGAACTTTTTGATATACAAATAGACAAAAATTCTTATAAGATTGGTGACAAAGTACAAGTAAAACTACTTTCTGCTGCAGCTCCCCTAAATATTACATTGTTTATAGAGAAAGGCAATAAAATAGTAGATACTAAATTAATAACACTTAACAATAGCGCTAAAACCATAACTATACCTGTTACTAAAGAAGATTTAGGTGGGTTTGCTATTAGTTACTCTTTTACTGCTTACAACTCTTTTGTTTTTGGAAGTAAGCAAATTAATGTGCCATACCCAAGTACTAGTTTACAAATAGAAACTCTAACCTTTAGAAATAAAATAGAACCGGGAACAGACGAGACTTGGGAGTTTAAAATTAAAGGACCTAAAGGAGAAAAAGTTGCTGCTGAAGTTTTAGCTAGTATGTACGATGCCTCTTTGGATGAATTTAGAAGTCACAGTTGGTACTTTAGTCCTATTTATCAGAATCACCACTACTCTAGTGTTCGTAGTAACGGCTATAGAGGTTTTTATAATGAATCTTATAGAGTTATTATTGATGAAGATTACACTTATTATTACAAAGGTCAAGGATACGATAGTTTTAACTGGTACAATTTAAGAATTGGCAACTCTTACTACAATCGTAGATCTCTTGCTAAAAGCTCTTCTTCTCCAATGTCTATGAGTATGAAAGAAGAATCTGGAGATTTAGATGACAGTATAGAAATGGATGAAGAAATTGTTGTCGTAGAAGAAATTGCTTCAGATGATGATATGAGCAGCCCAGTAGAGTCTAAAAAAGATAGCACACCTCCTGCCCCTCCTAAAAAAGAAAAAGAAGAAGTTAAGATTAGAAAAAACTTGCAAGAAACAGCTTTCTTTTTTCCTGACTTAAAAACAGATAAAGACGGTAATGTATCTTTTAGTTTTAATACTCCAGAAGCATTAACTAAATGGAACTTACAATTATTAGCACATACTAAAAACCTAGAAAGCGGAAGTAGCTACTTACAAACCGTTACTCAAAAAGAGTTAATGGTTATACCCAATGCACCTCGTTTTTTACGAGAAGGGGATCAGCTAATTTTTAGCACTAAAATTGCAAACATTACAGAGAAAAGTTTAACTGGTGCTGCAGAACTACAGCTTAAAGATGCTGTTACAGGAAAAGATATTGCCACAGATCTTATCACAGGTGATTTAGAACATAAATTTTCTGTAGATGCTAAAGGAAACACGCAGGTTTCTTGGACATTAGAGATTCCTAAAAACCTTCAGGCAGTACAATACACTGTTATAGCTAAAGCGGGTAAATTTAGTGATGGCGAGCAAAACTTGCTTCCTGTACTTACAAACAGAATGTTGGTTACAGAAACATTACCAATGTGGGTAAGAAGCAATCAAACTAAAAAATTCAGTTTAGATAAATTAAAAAATAATACATCTAAAACCTTAACAAACCATAAGCTTAGTTTAGAAATTACATCTAATCCTGCTTGGTATGCCGTACAAGCATTACCATATTTAATGGAGTATCCGCACGAGTGTAATGAGCAGTTATTTTCTAGATATTATGCAAATACATTGGCTAGCCATATTGCAAATAGCAACCCTAGAATACAAGAAGTATTTAAACAATGGGCAAATTCAGATGCGTTACTAAGTAATTTAGAAAAGAATCAAGAATTAAAATCGATCTTAATACAAGAAACACCTTGGTTAAGAGATGCACAGTCAGAAACTGAGCAGAAAAAACGCATAGCATTACTTTTTAACTTAAATAAGATGAAAAGTGAACAAGATAATGTTATCCGTAAATTACAAAACAGCCAAACAAACAAAGGTGGCTGGGCTTGGTTTAAAGGAGGAAAAGAAAACAGATACATTACACAGCATATTATTACTGGCTTTGGACATTTAGGAAAACTAAATGCTCTTAAAAAAAATGATAAAGATGTTGCCAAAATGATTGAAAAAGCAATTTCTTACTTAGATAAAGAATTTATAAGTGAGTACGAGTATATGAAAAAACACAGTAAAAATTTAAGTCATGACCACTTAAGTTATACTCAAATGCACTACTTGTATATGCGTAGTTTTTATTTAGATGTAAAAATTTCTAAAAAAACGCAAGAGATTATAGAGTACTATAAAGGACAGTCTAAAAAGTATTGGACAAAACGTAGCTTGTATAGTAAAGGTTTATTGGCGCTTTACTTATTTAGAATAGATGAAGATGCTACTGCCAAAAAGATTTTAAAATCTTTAAAACAGAATAGTATTACTTCTGATGAATTAGGAATGTACTGGAAAGAAAATACAAACTCTTGGTATTGGTACCAAGCGCCTATAGAAACTCAGTCTTTATTAATTGAAGCTTTTTCAGAGATTGAAAACGATACTGAAACAATAGACAACCTTAAAATTTGGTTACTTAAAAACAAGCAAACCAACCAATGGAAAACTACAAAAGCTACAACAGAGGCAGTTTACGCATTGTTATTACAAGGTAGCGATTGGCTTTCTGTTACAGATGCTGTAGAAGTTCTAGTTGGCAATAAGCAAATAGATCCTAGTAAATTAGAAAACGTTAAAGTAGAAGCCGGTACAGGATATTACAAAACATCTTGGAACGGAACAGAAATAGAGTCTGATATGGCCGATGTACAAATTACCAAAAAAGGAAATGGTATAGCTTGGGGTGCTTTATACTGGCAATATTTTGAAGATTTAGATAAAATAACATCTGCAAAAACTCCGCTTAAACTTTCTAAAAAGTTATTCTTAAAAAAGAATACTAGTACCGGTGAACAAATTTCTGAAATTACAGAAAGCACCAAATTGGTTGTAGGAGACTTGGTTAAAGTACGTATAGAATTAAAAGCAGACAGAGCTATGGAATTTGTACATATGAAAGATATGCGTGCTTCTGGTTTGGAACCTCTTAATGTAATATCTAGATACAAATGGCAAGATGGTTTAGGCTATTATGAGAGTACTAAAGATGCCAGCACAAACTTCTTTTTTGATTATTTACCAAAAGGTGTTTTTGTGTTCGAGTACGACTTAAGAGTTAACAACGCGGGTAATTTTAGTAATGGAATAACAACAATACAAAGTATGTATGCACCAGAATTTAGTAGCCATAGTGAAGGTGTACGTGTTTCTATTGATAAATAATAATATTTAAACAAATCTATTACTTATCTTAACAAGATATACCACTGCTATGAACTGGATTTTACTATCACAAATAATATACCTACCGTTGCTAACTTTTACGTGTATGCGTATAATTTATGACACTAGAGGCACAACAAAAACACTGGCTTACTTATTGGCGGCAGTGTTTTTGCCTTTTATAGGTATTATTGTCTATTTTTCTTTTGGTATAAATTACCGAAAACATAAAATGTATGCTAACAAATCGCTTTTAGACACTAAGCAAAAAGAGACATTACAAAAAGAGATTATAGCACACTCTAGAGAAATATTAGCCAATGGTAACGAACCTGTGCAAAGTAGGGCCGAATTGGTAAACCTATTGCTAAAAGATACTACTAGTCCGCTTACAAATAATAACAAAGTTGAACTACTCCTTAATGGAGAGAAAAAATTTCCTGAAGTTCTTAAAGCTATTGAAAATGCCAAACACCACATACATATAGAATATTATATTTTTAGGGATGATGAAATTGGCAACACCATAGAAAAACTACTTCTTAAAAAAGCTAAAGAAGGCGTTAAAATTAGATTTATTTATGATGATTACGGAAGCTCTGAAATTAGAAAAACGCTTAGTAATAGACTAAGAGAAGCTGGCATTGAAGCTGTTCCTTTTTATAAAATAAAATTAATAGCCTTTGCAAACAGGTTAAACTACCGTAACCACAGAAAAATTATTGTTATAGATGGTAAAATTGGTTTTGTAGGCGGAATTAACGTTAGTGACAACTATATAAATAAAGAAAACACGCCAGACAAAGTATACTGGAGAGATACTCACTTAAGAATTGAAGGTCCTGCTATTACATACTTGCAGTACCTTTTCTTATCTGATTGGAATTCTTGTTCTGAACAAAATTTACTGCTACAAAAAGATATGTATGCTTCTTTTGACTCTTTTACACATACAGATAATAAATTAGTGCAAATAGCAGCTAGTGGTCCAGACTCTAAATCACCAACTATTTTATACTCTATTCTACAGGCTATTTACCTAGCTAAAGAAGAAATCTTAATAACTACCCCTTATTTTATTCCGGGAGAAAGTATGTTAGATGCATTAAATATAGCTGCTATGAGTGGTTTAAACGTAAAACTACTTGTACCATATGAGTCAGATACAATGTTAACCAACGCAGCATCTAGAGCTTATTATAGAGAAATATTAAATGCAGGAGTAGAAATTTACAGATATAAAAAAGGTTTTGTACACGCTAAGACAATAGTAACAGATAAAAAAATTGCTATTGTTGGCACTGCAAATATGGACACAAGAAGTTATGAACTTAATTTTGAAGTAAACGCAATTGTTTACGATGAAGAAATTGCAAAAGAATTAAGCGAAGTATTTTATAACGACTTAAAAGATGCTGAAAAAATTGACAAACAATCTTGGATAGATAGACCTTGGTATATTAAACTTATAGATAAAATAGCCAAACTATTGTCTCCTATGCTATAATAATTCCTTTTTAAGCTATTCTCCTTAAATTATTTTGATTATCTCAATAATTAGATAACATCTAATATTATTGTAAAATAATATACATAAGTCTAATTTATAAGTAAATGCAAGGATGTATAAAAAGTAGTGATTTCTTTATAAAATTAATCATTACTTTTTAGCATCTTTTTAGATACTCATCTTATCTTTAAAAATATAAGATTGTCTTCTAGACACCTCTACTTCTTCACCAGTATTCATCGTTAATTTAAGTTTACCATTAAACCACGGTACAACGTTAGAAATATAGTTCACATTTATAATTTGTTGTCTGTTTACTCTAAAAAAGTTGTGATCTGGCAGTTTTTCTTCAACTTGATTTAAAGACTTGTATAGCATTGGTTTCTCACCCTTAAAATAAACGCGTGTATAGTTACCAACGATTTCAAAAAGAGAGATATCTCCTATTTTTACCAACCAACACTTATCGCCGTCCTTTATAAAAATCTGGCTACTCTCTGTTAGTTTTTCTTTAGCTTCAATAGTTTCATTTACCTCACTACTAGTAGATGTAGCACCTTCTAATTGTGCTTTTACCTTTTCTATAGCTTTTGCAAAACGCTTGCCATTTATTGGCTTTAAAATATAATCTAATGCATTGTACTCAAAAGACTTAATTGCGTACTCATCAAAAGCAGTAGTAAATACTGTAATTGGCACTTTATCTAACATTTCAAGAAGTTCAAATCCATCTTTTTCTGGCATATTAATATCCAAAAATAAAAGATCTGGTTGCGTTTCATTTATTAACCTATAACCTTCATCTACATTCTCTGCTTCACCAACAATTTCTATATCGCCGTGATTTTTTATCAATTCTTTTAGCTCATTTCTAGCTAATCTAGAATCTTCAACTATAACTGCTTTAATCATACTCATACCATTGGTATTTTAATATTTGCTACTACCTCATCTTCAATTTCACCTAAAGAAAACTCTGCCAAGTTCCCGTATAACAACCGTAGTCGCTGTTTTATATTTTTAAGACCTAATTGCGTAGAGCCTTTTACTATTTTTAATTTTCCTGTATTCCTTACTATAATATGTAAATAATCTTCGGTTCTATTTGTAATTAAAGTAATTGTTCCTCCCTTTATTAAATTTGCAATTCCGTGCTTTGCTGCATTTTCAACCAATAATTGTATTATCATTGGAGGTATAGATACAGAAAGTGAATTAGGATCTACTTCTTTTACAAATTCTAATCTATCTTCAAACTGAATTTTAGACAATGCAATGTAATTCTCTACCATATCTAATTCTTCTTCTAAGGCAATAGAGTTTACATCATTTTTAATAAGAGAATACCGTAGCATCTCAGATAGTTTTGTTAGCATATCTCTAGATTTACTAACATCTTCTAACATTAAACCTCTAATATTATTTAAACTATTAAACATAAAATGAGGGTTAATTTGCCCCTTTAAAGAGTTTAATTGCGATTCCTTTAAACTACCCTCTAACTTAAATTGTTTAAGCGTTATATTTTTATTGTAATCATAAGCTTTTATAACTAATACTATAAATAGCCATATTACAAACATTGCAGAGAAATACGGTATGTTGGCTATACGCATAAACATACTCATACGATCTATAAGTCTTGCTGTTGGCGAAAAGTCTGTAAATCCCTGTACTATATTAAGCATCGGCCATAAAATTACAGAGTACAAAATTTGTACTGAAATAAATAGCAATACTAAAGCAACAACATTTCGTTTTTTAAGATTACCAAATGCTATATGTTTTTCTATATAGTATAAAAGTATAAAAGACATTGCATATGCTAATAAGCCACATGCAATTCCTTCTGCTACCAAGTAACCTATATAACCATAGTATTTACTCTCATTTGCCACTTCTACTCCGTAAGAGACTTTGTCAAAAGTTAGTGTAGATAGTATTAAAACCAACCAGCCAATTAAAGCAAAGACCCAATATTTCCAGTTATTTATAAGTTTCATTTAATTTTTATTCTAATACATTAATACGCTAATAAAAGCTTTTTATACTTATGCTTAAGCGATAATGTTTAAAATTACGATAATCAATAATTCTGCTAGTAGTATCATAATGTGTTTTTTTTAAGTTGATGGTTGATTATTTATTTTATTAAAACCCTAAGTAGTACAGAAGTTTTCCAAAGATATACCCTAGTGCAAAAAGCAATGCAAGCGCTAAACAAGCAATTGTAATACTGTAAGAAATTGCATTTACTTTTTGAGTTTGAGTTGTTTGTTTCTGCATAACCGTTAGTTTTAAAATTGATGATTTTGATTGATGAACTATTTATAATTGAACTGTTGTTGATTGATTGATGATTTGTCTTTTGATTGATGATTCAAAAATAAAATAGTTTTAAGCTCTTTTTAGGTAATTTATGACGAGCGGTAGTATTTAAAACCTAAACGGTAATACGCTCTCATATTAAGTTTTACGATACAAATAGTTGCATTATAGCTCCTCCTAGTTTGTACCCTACATTATAAATAGGTGCTATTGCTAACATACCACAAATTAATACTGCTTTAATTTTTTCTGCTCTTTTGATAATTGCTATTTTATTTTTCATAATACAAGAATTTAAGTTGTTAATAATTGTTTGATTATGATGTAAATGTACAGCGCATTATCTCTTAAAAAATTCGTTTTATGACAAACGGTAATTTAAGAATAGTGAACGGTAATTTTGAAGAAATGAATTGAAACAGCCGTATTTAGGATACGTAACTAACTAGTTTGTAGCAGAAAAACTAATTATTCTTTTATTTTAGGAGGGTATTTGCTTAATGCTTTTTCTACTATTTGCTGTAGTTTTAACTCCTTTGCATCTGGAGTTTGGTTTTCTTTATAACCACTTACACTAACTGCTTGCCATACTAGTACATCTCTCTGCACATCTATAAAATCGAATGTAATTTCGCGTTCTAGTTTTGCTCCACCAATTGGTAAGCCTACAGATAAGCCTCCACCAATGTTGTTGCCTCCGCCACCTAAACCAACACCTACAGAATTTCCTGGTGCGCCTTTATAAACTTGTGTAGTAATATTAATGTATATTTCTGGCTCTTCAGCCATTTTAAAACCCTTATTACGCATTACAGACTCTATTGCGTTTAATAAGCGCTTTGTATCTAGGTCGTTTAAACCAGTTTCTAATTCTGTGTAAAAACCATATGTAGTATATGCGGTAAAATCTAACTCCTTATCGTAGTCATAATTTACACGTACAGTATTACAAGAAACTAAAAATAGAATTACAAGTATAGATACGTAGCTTTTCATCTGTATATTTTTTAATTTTATAAAACCTTTAAAACAAAGACTATACTATTATATAGTTCTGAATAAGGCTTTTAAAGTTATAAAAAGAAATAGTAAGACCCTACAATTAAACAATTTAATTGTTTAATTGCTGCCACAGCTTATCTTTTAATTCTTGTAAACCTTGTTGTGCAACAGATGAGATAAACATATAAGTAGCACCATCTAAATCTTTATCTAGTAGTACACTCATTTCTGCAATAAGCTCATCATCTAGCATATCACTCTTAGATATAACCACAAAACGTTCTTTATCTATTAGTTCTGGATTATATCTTTTAAGTTCATCTAGTAATATTCTGTATTCTTTTCCAATATCATCACTATCTGCCGGTATTAAGAATAACAATGTAGCATTACGCTCTATATGTCTTAAAAAGTAATGACCTAAGCCTTTACCCTCTGCAGCACCTTCTATAATACCTGGAATATCTGCCATTACAAAACTCTGAAAATCGCGATATTCTACAATTCCCAAGTTTGGTTTAAGCGTAGTAAACTCGTAATCTGCAATTTTAGGTTTTGCAGATGTTAATACAGAAAGTAATGTAGATTTTCCTGCATTAGGAAAACCAACTAAACCTACATCTGCTAACACTTTTAACTCAAGTGTTATTTGCATTTCTTCACCAATTTTACCTGGCTGCGCATATCTAGGAGTTTGGTTGGTACTCGTTTTAAAGTGCCAGTTACCACGGCCTCCTAAACCACCCTTTACAAGTATTACTTCTTCTCCATGTTCTGTAACCTCTAATACAATTTCGTTAGTTTCTGTATCTCTAACAACTGTACCTAACGGCACTTCCATGTACACATCTTGCCCGTCTGCTCCAGAACTACGTCCTTTACTACCGTGTTCTCCGTGACCAGCTTTAAAGTGTCTTTGTACTTTATAGTTTAGAAGTGTCCATAAATTTTTATTACCTCGTAAAATTATATGTCCTCCACGACCACCATCACCACCATCTGGCCCTCCTTTAGTAATGTACTTTTCTCTATGCAAATGCACAGAACCTTTACCTCCGTTACCAGAAGAAACCGTCATCTTTACATAGTCTACAAAATTACCTTCGGTCATTGTCTTGGGTTATGGTATTAATATAATTAAATTTTAGATTATTTTAAAGTATCTATTACTTTACTTAATCTAGTTGTAATATCTTTTATTTCTCCAATACCGTTTACAGTATGGAACTTTCCTTGTTTATCGTAATAAGCTTGTAGTGGAGCTGTTTTTTGGTTGTACTCATCAAACCTGTTACGAATTTTGCTTTCGTCTTGGTCATCAGATCTACCGCTAACTTTTCCTCTTTCTAATAAACGCTGAATTAAAACCTCATCATTAGCATCTAAAGCAATTGTTGCATCAATCTTCATATCTTTTGTAGATAGAAAATTATCCAATGCTTCTGCCTGTGCTGTTGTTCTTGGGAATCCATCAAAAATAAATCCACTTGCATCTGGATTTTTCTCTACTTCTTCCTTTAACATATTTATAGTTACTTCATCCGGGACTAGCTCTCCTTTATCTATAAAAGACTTTGCTAACACTCCTAATTCTGTACCGTTTTTTATATTGAAACGAAACACATCTCCTGTAGAAATATGTTTTAAATTGTACTGTTCTTTTAAAAAATTTGCCTGTGTGCCCTTGCCAGCTCCCGGTTTCCCGAATAGTACAAGATTTATCATATTATTTTGGTTTAGTTGATACACTTCTTTTAAATTACGCCCTAGTTCATTATAATCTAGTCCGTAACCTACAATAAATTTATTTGGAATTTCTATGCCTACATAATCTATATTATACTCACCACTGTATACAGATGGCTTGTAAAATAAAGTTGCTATTTTAAAGTCCTTTACATTGCTATTGCTAAACATGTGTACCAATTGTTTTAGCGTGCGGCCAGTATCTATAACATCTTCTATTATAATAACACTTCTACCTTCTATAGATGCATCAGACACATCTATTAGTGTCTCTACAATGCCTGTAGAAGATAATCCGCTGTAAGAACTTAATCTAACAAAAGAAACTTCGCAATTGTGCTCGTATGCTTTTAACAAATCTGCAACAAACATAAATGAACCATTAAGCACACCAATAAAAACCGGAGTCTCATCTTTATAGTCCTCGGCAATTTGGTCTGCAACTTTTTTAACCGCAGCTAAAATCTCTTGCTCGGTTAAATAAGGCCTAAAATATTTGTCGTGTAGCTTAATCAATTGAACGTTCTTTTATTAAAAGCGCAAATATACCATTTTGATTTCTCTTTTTAGGATATACAAGAGCAGTTTTAAGATTTAAGTGTATTTTTGTTACCAAGTTAACAATACTGCAAAAATTATAAAAAATGAACTTTTTTTCTTCAGATTTTAAACTTGGCATTTTAGGCGGCGGCCAATTAGGAAAAATGATGCTATACGAAACTCGTAAACTAGACATTTTTACTAAGGTTTTAGAGGCTACAGACGATGCACCTTCTAGAATTGCATGCAACGAATTTGTTAAAGGAGAACTTCTAAATTTTGATGATGTTTACAATTTTGGTAAAACAGTAGATGTACTTACCATTGAAATAGAAAATGTAAATCTCTCTGCGCTTGAAAAATTAGAAGACGAAGGAACAAAAGTATACCCACCAACAAGTGCTTTACGCATTATACACAACAAAGCAACTCAGAAATTATTCTATGTAGATAATAATATCCCTACTGCAGAGTTTCACAGGTTTGCTTACACTAGCGAAATTAAAGATAGTATAGAAAATGGTGGCTTATCATTTCCGTTTGTTTGGAAATGTGCACAATTTGGGTACGATGGACAAGGTGTAAAAGTTGTTCGTACTTTTTCAGATTTAGAAGGCTTACCTAATGTAGAGTGTATTGCTGAAGATATGGTGCCATTTAAAAATGAGCTTGCTGTAATTGTTGCCCGTAATAGTAAAGGTGAAGTTAAAACTTATCCTGTAGTAGAAATGGAGTTTCATCCAGAAGCCAACCAAGTAGAATATGTAATTTGTCCTGCAAGAATACCAGACGCTGTTGCACAAAAAGCGCAAGAAATTGCATTACAAGTAGCAGATAAAATAAAACACGTTGGTTTATTGGCTGTAGAAATGTTCCAAACCAATGAGGATGAAATTCTAGTAAACGAAGTTGCTCCTAGACCGCACAATAGCGGACATTACAGTATAGAAGCTAGCTATACAAACCAGTTTGAGCAACACATACGCGCAATTCTTGGATTGCCATTGGGTGATACAAAAAGTAAGGTAGCCGGAATTATGGTGAACCTTGTTGGTGCAGAAGGTTATACAGGTAATGTGGTATACCAAAATATGGAAGACATATTAAAACTAGAAGGTGTTACACCACATATTTACGGAAAAAAGGAAACGAGGCCTTTTCGTAAAATGGGACACGTAACTATAGTAAATAAAGACATAGATAAGGCCCGTGAAATAGCCGAACAAGTAAAAAATACAATTAAAGTAATAAGCGAATAATTATGAGCAAAGTAGCCGTAGTAATGGGAAGCACAAGTGATCTTCCTGTAATGCAAGACGCAATAGATATTTTAAAAGGTTTTGATATTGAAGTAGATGTAGATATAGTTTCTGCACATCGTACACCAGAAAAATTATTCGACTTTAGTAAAAACGCACACATAAATGGTTACTCTGTAATTATTGCAGGCGCAGGCGGAGCTGCTCATTTACCTGGTATGGTAGCATCAATGTCTCCGTTACCTGTAATTGGTGTTCCTGTAAAAAGTAGCAACTCTATAGATGGTTGGGATTCTGTATTATCTATTTTACAAATGCCTGGTGGAGTACCTGTTGCAACTGTTGCTTTAAACGGTGCAAAAAACGCTGGCATATTGGCAGCGCAAATTATTGGAGCATCTGACAAATGTGTTTTAGATAAAATAATTTTTTACAAAGAAGGATTAAAACAAAAAGTTATTGAAGGCGCTAAAACCGTAAACGGTAAATAGCAGAATTGTAAATCAATTTACAAACAATCTTCAATTATTAAAATAGTACTAAAATATATGAATCTACTTTTAACCCCTTTTGATACAGCACCTTTTTCTAAACTTAAAAACGAGCATTTTATGCCTGCTTTTAAACAGGCAATGACAGATGCAAGAGCAGAAATAGATGCTATTACAGAAAACACAGAAGCTCCTACTTTTGCGAATACTATTGAAGCTTTAGATTTTGCTGGTCAGCAGTTAGACCGAATTTCTAGTGTATTTTTCAATTTAAATTCAGCAGAAACTAATGAGGAAATTCAGAAAATAGCACAAGAAGTATCTCCTTTGCTTTCTGAATTTGGAAATGACATTACTTTAAACAAAGAGCTATTTAAAAGAGTTAAAGCTGTATTTAATCAGAAAGACAGTTTAGACTTAACAGTAGAACAACAAACACTTCTAGATAAAAGATATAAAGGGTTTAGCAGAAACGGCGCAAATTTAGCTGAAGATAAAAAGACTAGACTTAGAGAAATAGATGCAGAATCTGCTAAGTTAAAATTACAATTTGGAGAAAACGTATTGGCAGAAACCAATGCTTTTAAAATGCACTTAACTAATGAGGAAGATGTAGATGGTTTTCCAGAAGGAGAAAAAGAGGCAGCCGCACAAATGGCTAAATCTAAAGACTTAAACGGTTGGCTAATTACATTAGACTATCCTAGCTACATCCCTTTTATGAAGTATGCTAAAAACAGAGAGCTTCGTAAAAAACTATCATTAGCATTTGGCAGCAAATCTTTTAAAGGTGACAAATTAGACAACCAAGAAAACGTGTTAAAAATAGCAAAGCTACGTCACGAGCGTGCTAACTTGCTTGGTTATGCAACACACGCTAATTTTGTATTAGAAGAGCGTATGGCAGAAACGCCAGAAAAAGTACATGCTTTTTTAAATGAATTGTTAGAAAAAGCAAAACCAGCAGCTGAGCGTGAGTTTAAACAACTAGAAGATTTTGCAAAAGAATTAGACAGTATAGACCAATTACAAAAATGGGATGGTGCATACTACTCTGAAAAGCTAAAGCAAAAATTATTTAGCTTAGATGACGAAATACTAAAACCATACTTTAAACTTGAAAATGTAATTGCAGGTGTTTTTAAAGTAGCAGAGAAATTATTTGATTTACAATTTAAAGAAGTATTTACGATAGACAAATACCACGAAGATGTAAAAACATACGAGGTATTTGATGCTGATAATAATTTTGTTTCTTTATTTTATGCAGATTTTCACCCAAGACCAGGCAAACGTGGAGGTGCTTGGATGACATCGTTTAAATCACAATACATAAAAGACGGACAAAATGTACGTCCGCATATCTCTAACGTATGCAACTTTACAAAACCTACAGACACAAAACCATCATTATTAACTTTTAACGAGGTTACTACTTTGTTTCACGAGTTTGGTCACGGACTACACGGTATGCTAGCAAATACAACATACCCAAGTTTATCTGGCACATCTGTATATTGGGATTTTGTAGAATTACCTAGTCAAGTTTTAGAAAACTGGTGTTATGAAAAAGAAGCTTTAGAGCTTTTTGCAACACATTACCAAACAGGAGAAGTTATACCAATGGAGTTGGTACAAAAAATAAAAGAATCTGCAACTTTTCAAGAAGGTATGCAAACCTTACGTCAGTTAAGCTTTGGATTGTTAGATATGTCTTGGCACGGTGTAGACCCTACTTCTATTACAGACGTAAAAGCCCAAGAAGATAAAGCTTTTTCTGGCACAGATTTATATCCTAGCACAGCAGAAACTTGTATGAGCACTGCTTTTTCTCATATTTTTCAAGGAGGATATTCTTCTGGGTATTACAGTTATAAGTGGGCAGAAGTTTTAGATGCTGATGCGTTTGCTTATTTTAAAGAAGAAGGAATTTTTAATAAAGAAGTTGCTACTAAATTTAAAGATAATGTATTATCTAAAGGAGGTACAGAAAACCCAATGGTATTATACAAACGCTTTAGAGGTGCAGAACCTAAAGTTGAAGCTCTATTAGAAAGAGCCGGTTTATTGTAAATCTAAATAGTCTTAAAACACAAAACCAGGATAACAACTTAGTTTGTTATCCTGGTTTTATGTTTTCTTAAAAAGGTATCTACTCTCTATTCTTCTTCATCAAGATCTATATCTACAAGAACTGGTTCTGGCAACTCTTCTTCAGAAATTGCATCTACAGCTTCTTCTACCTCTTCAACTTCTGGTACAGAATCTTTAATTTCATTAAATTTATGTATACGATCTAATTCTCCTTCTTCTCCAGAGAAGTAAGGAAAAACATCCATAATAGGAGACTCCGTAATTGCAGGTATGGTATAATCACCCATAGTATCCTTCATTACAGCAACCGTATTATCGTATGCTTCTTTAACATCGTTAGCTTGTACTAACAAATACATATTTGTTTTACGTTCTTTTCCACTTTCTTCATCAAAAGCAATTAAAGAAACTTTACTTTTAAACCAACGATCTGTATTTTCAAACGGATGAATTTCCGCAAAGTTAGCAACCTTAATGTTTGTTATTTTAAACTCGTCACTAATGTAAGCTTTCATCTCCTCATTAATTCTAGTCTCTGCTTCTGTATAAGAAATAGCATCTACTAAATAAGGTTCTGTTGTTACTTTTTGAGCTCCAGTGTCGCTCATTTTTCTATATTTTACCTTGCATTCGTACCAAGTTGCGCTCATAATTTCTCTCTTTTTTGGGAAACCAAATATAGCCGATACATAAAAAATTAGAATACAATTACACAAATAGATATTCACAATTTAAATCTAAAATATATAGTACTCTTATTACAAGCAAGTTGACTCATTAAATTTTAATTACTTGCTTTTTTGTTTTACTAAAGTTGACTTAAATTAGTCACAACACATCATAAATAAGCACCCTTATTTATACCTAAATTGTACCTTTGTATCTAGTAATTTACACCTAATTAAACTTGTGTAATGATTAGAGCTTTAGCACGACAAATTAGGACACAAAAAGTTGTTGTTTTCTTTAAACAGCAGCAAAAAAATTAGAAAAATGTCATCAAAAAAAATAGCATATTCGGTTTTAGAATTAGCCATTGTATCTAAAGGCAGTTCTTTACAAACCACATTTAAAAATAGCGTAGACCTTGCCCAAAAAGCAGAAGAATTTGGATATAAACGTTTTTGGTTAGCAGAACATCATAATTCTATTACAATTGGTAGTTCTGCTACAGCTGTACTAATTGGGTACGTTGCAGAAGGCACAAAAACAATACGAATAGGTTCTGGCGGCATAATGCTACCCAACCATTCGCCATTAATTATAGCTGAGCAATTTGGCACACTAGGTTTGTTATACCCAAACCGTATAGATTTAGGTTTAGGTAGAGCACCTGGTACAGATCCGGAAACAGCACATGCTATACGAGCTACACATACACAAGCAGCACACTCTTTTCCTGAAGAAGTTGCCCAAATACAACAATACTTTTCTGTAGAGAATAAAAACTCTAAAGTAAGAGCTACTGTTGCAGAAGGTGTAGATGTGCCTTTATACATTTTAGGCTCTAGTACAGATAGTGCGCACTTGTCTTCTAAAAAAGGATTACCGTATGCTTTTGCAAGTCATTTTGCTACTGCAAAGCTACACGACGCACTTAAAATTTATAATGAAGAGTTTACACCGTCTAATTATTTAGATGCTCCATACACTATGGCAGGCGTAAATGTTATTGTGGCAGATACAGATGAAGAAGCTGAAAAAATATCTACCTCTTTATTAAAAATAATTGTTGGGTTGTTAACCAACCAAAGAGATTTTATGCTGCCCCCCGTAGAGATGACAGATGATTTACGCCAGATGTTTAAACACCCTGCTGTAGACCAAATGTTAAAATATTCTTTTATAGGGAGCAAAGCAACTGTAAAAAAGCAGGTAAAAGAATTTTTAGAACAAACACAAGTAGATGAACTTATAGCGGTAACTAATATTTACGATCACGCAGATAGGATTAAATCTTATAAATTATTTGCAGAAATAATGAATGAAATAAATAAGGAAAAGGAATAAAGGTAATTTTTGTTTTTTTGTTTTGTTTGAAAGCAATTTTTTAAATAGGTATTTCACGGTAAACAGTGTACACCTTTTTAGGAAGTTGCTTTACTTTTGTTCTAAATTATAAGAACCTAAGATAAAGAATGAAAAGTAGATTTTTATATTTTGCCACACTAGTACTTTTATCTTTACACAGTAATGCTCAAAACAAGAACATACTATTAGAGCAAACTATAAATGATATAGTTACTGCTTTTAAAGAGAAAGACTCTAATAGCATAAATAGTTTTATTTCTAAAGAAATAGGCGTAACAATAATTGTACGTTATGGTATTTTAGACAATTATATAACTCTAAACTCTATAGACTTTAATAACCCTACGCCAAGTTACTTACCATATCTGGAACCTTTTTCTAACAGCAAATTAAACTTTACAACACTACCAGATTTTAGCTGTGATACAGAGAATTGGTCTAAAAAAGGTTTGTATTGCGACACACTACTAATACCTACCCTTTTATCTAATACTATTACAAACTTAAAATATGAACTTTCTAACGACGAGTACCAAAAAGAATTAAAACGCGCTTGTACTTTAGAAAAGAATAGTTACCGAGTAATTTTGATAGACGAGAACGATGAAGATCTCATTTTTCACTTAACGTATATAAATAAAAAGTGGACTTTAACTGTAATAGACAGAGTAACATCTGACTGTAGCTCGTAAAAAATGAGAAACACTTATCAAACTAAAAAACAAAATACAGAACAGATTACCGTATAGGTATTAATTGCTAATTAAAAGAAAAATTAATATTCAATTACTTCTATATTCATTTCTTTTAACTGCGCCACCAATTTACTTGAAAAATTCATTGTATTGGTTGTTTTTAAGTTTGGCAAATACTTAATATCTTCAATAGACATTACATCATACCTATCATCCTCTCCATCCCAAAGAGGTGTTAATTGTCCGTATATTTCATCTCCACCATCTGGCAATAAATCAACAATATCTACTAACAACTCTAAAGGTATTGGTAGGTTTTTAAAATAATTAGCTACCTCTGGTATTATGTTATACCCTTCTTCTTCTATATCTATTTTACGACTTTGGTTGTTCTTTACAAAATTGCGCACATTAAACTTAGGAAATAAAACCTCATCTACATACATCAATTGATTCACAACCATTAATTTAAAGTTTAAATCTGCTTTAAACAAACATTTGCCCTTAGGTATTTCTGATAATTTATTTTGAACCTCCCTATTAAATAAAGCCTTGTTTTTCTGCTCTAACAACAGCACTTTATTTGGCACTTGTTTTAAAGTAACAGGTAAACTTTTAAATTGGTTCTTCCTTAAGTTTAACTCGCTTAAGTTGTTTAAATATGGTAAGTTCTGGGGTATTTCCATAAGCTGAGTATCTTCTAGATCTAAAACTTGCAATTGTTTCATTTTACACAGCCAAGAAGGTAATTTCACTAATGGGTTATTACTTAACTTAAGTACTTTAAGCCTTTTAAGAGTAACCAAACTTTCTGGTAATTCTGTTATTTCATTATTAGATAAATCTAACTCCTCTAGCTGATTTAAGTATTTTATTCTAGATGATATTCTTGATAAACCCGTATTAGATAGGTTTAAGGTTTTTAAGCCAGTAAGACTAACTAAAACTGACCAATGAGGATATTTATTACCTGAAAAATTTAAATATTTTAAGCTTTTAATTTGCTCTAATTTAGGAGGCAAACCTTCTATAGGCGTACTGTAATAATCGCCATCTCTAGACAATTTTAAAGAAACTAAATAAGGAAGTTTATGCAAGTTATTCATTAAATCTGGCGGAATAAAACTAACATTATTTAAAGATAGCTCATTTAAGTTTTTTAACTTTAAAATTCCGGGATACAAATCTTTTATTGTCTGGTTAGCAACTGCCAAACTTTTTAAATTGTGACAAGTAAAAATACGTTGTGGCAACTCAAAACCATAACCGTAATACAGCTTTTGTGTAGCAGGTCCAAAATCGTCCTCACTATTTAACTCCCAAATATCTGAAAATATTTTTCTTGAAGACCTCTTCAAAAAATGCATTACTTTTTTATGGTACTCATTTAGCTCCACTTTTTCGGCCAAAGGATTATCACTATTATGTCCGTCTAAGGTACAATACCCATAAATATGATCTCTCCCTAATCTGCCTAGCTCTTTCTTTAATTTTTTTCTTAAACCAAACCTATCTACTAATGCATCATGAGAATATCTTAATTCTTCTGTAGATCTTTTAAAAAGGGTTTTAGTCCCTGCTTTTAAAAATTTTTGAAACGTTAGCTCATCAAAAGCAACAGTCTGAATTAAGAACATGAACTCTCCTTTTTGTGCAGGATTATTTTTTGCTCTTGTAGGCGGCATAATTTGACAAATAGAATAAACTTCTCCGCCTTTTAAATCATCTTCTTTAAAAAAGATATCTCCAAACGGAGATACCTCCAAAACTTCTCTTTGTTTAAAGTCCTGAAATAATGCTTCTAAAATTAATTCTTCCAATGGTTAGTTGTGTTTTTTTAGCCTTGTAAAATTACTCTACCTCTAGTAGCGTTTCTGCTGTAATTTTTGCCTTACTATTTTTATCCCAAATTTTTATATGCCATTTTAAAGGATTTTCTAATGTTCCCTTAGTTAAAACTAAAGAGGCTTGTATAGACTGTGAGACCTGTGCTTGAGTTGCTTTTTGGTTTAAAAACATATCTGGTTGGTCTAGAATAACAGTGCCATTATAATCTTCTACAGTCATTGTCATCCCCAATTCTACAAAACCGTCTTTTGTAGTAAATCCCTTAAGGCCCTCAAATATAAACAACAATTTGTCATTAAACCCAACTTTTCTGTTGGTAATCACAGACTTATGGGTCGCAGACATGATATAACCCTCTGAATAGCCCAGTTTTTCGGAAGAAATTTTAATATTAGAATCTTTAATTAATTCTACTGGCATTTTAGAAACAAACACACCATCTCCTTTTAAATCACTAATTGTATAAATTAAATTGTACGTATCTCCAGATAAAATTGGATTTGCTAAAATTACCTGACCTTTTAATTGTCTTTTAATTGAACTTAAACCCGAAGCTGAGTTTGGTAATAAGTCTGAATTTGCAAAAACTGTATCTCCTTTTTTAGAAACCATAGCTACGGCCATTTTAGGAAAATATTTTCCGTCTTCTACTGTAAAACCATCTATGTCGTTAAATGTAGTTACAATTGTTTGACCGTAAGTATACTTGTCACTACTTGCTTCTTCATTATTTACGGTAATATCTACGCTAGATGCGCTAATACCATCTCCAGTGGTCTTTAAACCAGTAGCAAAATCTTTGTTTATAGATTTATTAAAATTACAAGATGTTGCTGCTACAATAGTACTTATTGCAAACAGGCGTATTATATTATTTTTCATATTGGTAGTATTTATATTATATATGTATTAATTAAATTGGGTATCCTCCAAAATTGTCTTTTACCAATACATTAAATTCTTTATGTACTTTTTTAAAGTCTAATTTTTGTTTTTCTGCTATCTCTTTTAAATTACCTCTTACCCTTAGCTGTTTGGTATAAAACACAATACCAAATAAAATTAATCCGCCTCCAAATAAACAGGCAACTACAAGCATTATCAACTTTATATTATTGTATTCTGAATAAGTGTATGTATTGCCCGCAATAAAAATGTTATAGAACAATACAATGGCACCTATAGCTAAAAAAATGTATTGCACATATTTAGTTGTTCCCATTAAAGCTATATACTCATTTAAAATAACTGTTAGTTTATCTTCTGGAATTTTGCTTAATTCTGGCAATATGTTTTCATTTGTTTCACTCATCTTTAATAATTTTTACATATTATTTAACAGACCATGCAGGCGCTAAAGAAATTAATTTTACGTCTTTATATAGCTTAGGTGTTACCTTAAATTTTATATTCTTATCTGCTTTAAAAATAAACTCATCTTCTTTTTCTATACCATTGTCTGTTAGCAATTCTATAGTATTGCTTTTAAAATAACTGTACGTACCATCTGTATTTAAACTAAAGCCTAAATCTGCAATATCTTTTATAGATGTATAACTCAGTTTAATTTTTGCGTTTAATTCATTATTCTTCACAAAAATCTCTTTAGAAATTAAAGTTACATTTTGCATAGAGGCAACTAAATCTGTTTTATTTTCAACAGCCTTTAACCCTTTAATTGCATTTTGTTCTTCCTCTTTTATAGTTGATAAATTATGCTGTTCTATTGTAATTGTCTTCTCTGTTACATCTAAAAACAATGTAACATCTGTACTTATTACAGGTATTTGCTCTTGTGTAAAAAAACATATTATTGCTAGTATTAAAGATTTTATTTCTACCATATATTTATTTTGTTTTAAGGTATAGAACCAATATCATTTAAAACCCAACGGTTATGTAACTTTACAAACTGAAAAGTATGCTGACCACCTTCATGTAAAAGCGTAGGCTTAGTTGTAGTTACCAAAACTTCCATATAACCTACACCCTCACTAACGTGGTATACATAAATAGTTTCACTTTCTATTAAAAGCCCAATAAAGTTATGTGTAAAAATTATATCGTAATCTTCTGCCAAAAATTTAGCAACAGGAATATAAATATCTTGCTCATAAATTTTAGCATACCAATCCTTATCATTATCTCTAGAAGAAGCCATTTTTTCTTGTTCTTCTAGTGTATTTTCCAGACAATAATAACAACGAATTTTTGGCGCTACTAATTGTTTAAACGCTATTGTATCTTTTGTTTTTAAGGCTGATAAAAAAGTGTCCCAAACCTTTTTTATATCTTTTGTAGAAACTTCTTTTTGTTTTTGTTGCGCAGAAACAAGGCTTACAAACAAAAACATTAAAACAACTTTATACTTTATCATAACAATTGTACATCAATTAATTGACCGCAATTTACTGCAATAGATTGTTATAAAACTCCCTCTTTTCAGGGGTATTGTTTTTTGAAAACTCTAAAACACAGAATAATAGTGCAATTACCTCTCTTTTGTCTTAGTATCTAAAATTTGTAATAAAGTTGGCATTCTGTAATTACCGTGCATAGATTTTACCAACTTATAAGCCTTATCTAAACTTATACCAATAGCAGAGATGTAAAGTGGTTTTATACTATCTCCTCTTAAAAGAGGCTTGCTATTAGTTTTATTTAAATGAAAACTAGATTTTGCAACACCTACAACAGGAATCTTTTGCTCTAAACTATTATACAAATAACCTCCCAAACCTAGCTTACCATCATCATCTAGTAAAACATAACTATCTACTATTATTAACTCCACATCTTCTAAGTTATACTGTTTAAGCAAACTTATAATACAAGGTAATTCTCTTTTATAAAATGCACCTGGCTCATAGTCCGGCACATCTTCAATAATTTCTTCCTTTATTTCAAGGACAGTATCATCTAACCAATTATTAAAGCTAACACCTACTGTTTTTGCTTTATTATCATAGTAATAAGTATCAAAGGCTAAAATCATAATATTAATTGTCTTTTTTTGGTTCTAATGTGTCTGCCATACTAAGGGTATAATTTAGTTTGGGATATAAGAAATTTACACCCTTATTCTCTTCTCCTCTTAGCTTAAAAAATTCTTTCTCTTGAGTTTCATTTGCCAATTCTACTATACTGCCATCTAAAAAATAGGGAATATTATTTTTAAACTGAATATATGTTTTTGAAGTTCTAAAAGTAATCCCTAACCATTTACAATCTTCCTGACTCTCTTCTTTACTTGATGATTCTTCTAGAATAATTTTATGCGAAAACTTTGCATTTGTTGCTGTTGAAAACAAGATAACAGAGTTGTGAGTTAGTTTTATTTCAGATTCTTCTTCAGTATTTTTGTTCTTAATTTTTAGTGTTCTTATGCTTTGCTCTCCTAAATTTTTATAGCAAGAAAAAAGAGCAATATAAGAACCTTCTTTTAAGTCTAAAGCCTGATCCGAGTGATACTTCATTTTTTTATAACTCTTACTGTACATCTCTATTAATGCATTATTAAAATGTAATGGAGCTGTAACTTTTAGATTACTACTTTCTACTGTATTCTCTATTTGTTCTACAAGATTGTGATGAGTTGATGAAAACTGAAACGCAGGCTCTTTATAATTTGTTGTAGTTCTAACAATAGGAATTCCTTTATCATTTACACAAACCAAGTTATTGCCTAGCCTACCTTTGCCTGTAGCTATAAATGAAACTGACTTAGACAAACTATTGAACAAATTATTTTTAATAGGAAGTGTTATTTTATAAAAACCCAATTGATCTTTCATAATTTAAACTAATAAATTGGTTTTTTATAGTCTCCAGAATTCATACTAAAGTGAACTTTACCATAATCTACAACCGTTTCTAATTTGTTCTCCTTATAGTAAGAGTCTCTTAAATTATCCATTGTAGCATTCGTCATTTCTTCCAACTTTACCAATTTACCTTTCTCTTTTATATATGTCTCTTTGTTTACATATAAAGCTTCTAGATTAGAACAACGAATTACATACCCCATTCTTACCGGTATTTTATCTACATTTAATACAGAAGGTCTTATTTCATGGGTATACAATCTGTTTGTAGAAAGCGGAATTAAAAATACTGAATTTGGATACAACGTAACACTAAACTCTTTTTCTAAAGAGTCATTACTCACTGTTTTTTTTAATTTAAAATGAAGTCTAGTTAACCCGCTAGATTTCTTATAACACCAGTCGAACCTATCTGTTTTTGAAGGCTCTAAATTCTCAAAATTTACGTTATCGTAAAAGGTACAAAAGGCAATAAGCCCTTCTTTAGGCATATCTTTAGTTTTATCTGAGTGTGCACCAATTTTTGCTTTAACGTCTTTTGCATTCACCTCATCTTTCTTTTTATTTTCGTAAATCTGAGCTAAAACGTGATTCAGTTCTGTTTCCTTTTCAAAATCGAATTTAACGGCTTCATTTAATGTATTTACTATAGCTGTATCTGTATTTCTAAAATTATCTGTTGGCCCAGTTAAATTAGTAGAACATCTTAACAAACGAAAATGAAATTGCTCCTTATTACGTTCCTTTTCGTCCTTAACAACCTTAGTTAAGTATATTCCTTTTCTTAAGGCTTTGGTATCTTTATTACCCTCTGTTAAATACTGAAAAGTGTGCTCTGCTTTTATTTTTGAAAAATAATTTTCACCAGTAAAAAGTTCTCTATAATACACTCCAGAATTATGGATATTTATAGGAACCTGACCTAATTTTACTATTTTAAAATTAGCTTTAATTAGCCCCTCATAATTAATAGAGAAATCGCTAATTACAAGAATACCGCGTTCTTCTTTTTCTATTTGTTTGATATCACCAATTGCATAAATTCTAAGCTCAGAATTATCATTAGGAATTTCTAACATATTTTTTACAACTGTACCACAAAAATTATCTACTAGATACTGTAAATCACCTGAAGCATTATTTATATTAGATAAGTTTATTAAAATATTTTTAGTTGTTGCTATTCTGTTCTCAAAGTTTAATGTATTCATTACTTAAAAAATCTAGTAGTTGTTCTTAATTTAAAAATTGATTTACTCATAAGCATACAAAATTCTTCTACCTCCTAAAATATTTTTGCTTCCTTTTTCAATTAAAATTAGCTTTTCTTTTTCAAAAATTCTTTCAATTTTAAAAATGGTATTGTTATCTACAATTGCTGTTCTATCTTCAGCTATTTTTATATTAAAATTACTTAGTTCTTCAAATGACTTAAATTTTAGATCGCCATTTAGTTGCTGCATAGAATAGGTTAATGGTCCTTCTGCCAAGTATCGCCAGTACTCTTTTAAACTTCCATTCTTGTTAAGTACATATTTACGTTCAATATCAAACTCAAATTCTTCTATTTTAAATGAACAATCGTGGTCCTTCATTTGTAAATATGGAACAACTTTGTTAGCGCAATTTACATTATTAGGACTTATTTCCTCATCTAAAACCCTATATTTTACAGTGATTTCTGAAGCCTTAGGAAGCTTTACCTTATGTTTGGCGCATCCTAAATTTAAAACAAGAAGCACTAATATTGCTATTTTTCTCATTACCTTTTTTAAAATTGAATAAAGTTCTTTACGGACAGTCTAGTAACGCTATTAAAAGCAGACCGTCTTGATTTTCAATAATTGCGATACTGCGTGTTATTCCTATGCCTTTAAAAATGTATTTGTTGTCTTTCTTTTCTATAAACTCAGGCATTAGAATAAAATTTCCTTTTAAAGTGATATCAATTTTAGGGTCATGCACTGGTAATTGGTGATAGACTTCATGTAATGTCATATACTTATATAGGTAAGTATTCTCAAAACAATCATTAAAATCTGTGTAGGTATGAATGATATGGTTATAGATTGTTATATCCTCTATAATTTCAAATGGCTTATTGTTAAATTTTTCAATTCTCTTATCCGTTGTTTTATGTATTATTTTTCCTTTAAAATTTGGAATCATAATATCATCGTAAATAGACTCTAATTGAGGTCTAAATGTTGTTAAGTCGGAACTATGAATAAACCCAGAATAGAATTGATTTTTCACTTTTATAAAATCCCCTTGAAGTTGTAAACCTTCACCAATGTGTATAGATTGTTTTGTTTCAACAATTTTCTCTGCAACAATTCTTTCTCCAACTGTAATGCGCGTTATCAATTTTGAACCTAACGAAGGTTTTTCATAAAGTTTAGCACCAAAAATATTGATGACAAAGAACGAATTCTTGTCACTTATTTCTTTTGAGGAATTACCCGTTGTAGTTTTAAGACCTGCGCTGTTCATTGTTTCAATGTTTTGAATTGAAGCCCTTGATATCATTATCTATTATGAATAAAAGACGTTGCCAAACTTACAACATAGCGTTTAGATTTATAGATATACGATTCCTTCACTATTACCACTTTTTATGTATAAAAGTATATTAGCGATATGCGCATTGTGGTTAGTTTTATCGTTCCAATTATGTCTATGTACGTATAAAAACATATCTAACAGCTCTTTGTCCGAATCTTTAGGAATAATAAGTATATTACCACGTCTAGGTATAGATACAAATAATTCTTCTGACTCTAAAAAATCATGAGCCATACGCATCTGTGTATAACTAAGAGCTCTTTCATTAGAAAATCGAGTTCCATTTGAACTCAACACTTTATTATCAAATTCTTTTTCAAACTTAAATCCTTGTTCAAGATCGTCTAAGTTGTCGCTAGCTTCTTGATATAAGTTTCTATTTCCAAAAAAATCTTTATGTTTCTTTGATAGATATACCAAACCATTTGGCGTTTCTACGGCATAAGATTTAACAACTAAAGGAATTTTATCATCATCATTATCTTCAAGAACTTCTACATTATAGAGTGCTCCATTTTTAACACCTGGCCAACTTGCTGGTTGTAGTACAGGATAAAGTTTATATTCTCCATCTACAGCTTTTTGCACGTCTTGGTCTATTTCTGCTAAATATTGTTTTTTTTCTTGATCTGTCATAAGTATAGTGATGTGTAATTAATTTAATACAAATGTATAAGAGTATATGACCAATTTTATCCCTGTATTCAGCCATTTAAAGATTTAGTGGTTTACATAGTTTTAGTCCATAAAAAACTACCAGTAAGTGCCCACTAAAAACGTCATACGTATAAAAGCAATTACACTTTCTTCCGTCAAGACTAAGGGAGTTTCCAAGGTGGTAACTTCATCACCATCTACAAAAACCACAAATAATCCGTCTTTAAAAGCTAGTATTACATTATCTATAGCCTCTTGTTCTACAGCTAAATCTTTATTTGCTAAGTCGCCAAAATCTACTTTACCTCTCTGGGCTTGGTCTTGTATTTCTGCTGGACTTAAAAAACCAACTACATTAACTTCTATTCTTTTTTTATTAAAAGCCTCTACTTGGTTTTTTACACAACCTACCAATAACTCTTGCAGGTTTTTTGGAGTAGTTTCTAGCGTTAATGGTATTTGTTTTACCTTTTTTTTACCTAGTCTTTTAAGTTGTAGTGTTAGTTGTGGCATATGTGCATTTTGTTTTTTGGTGCGTTAGGGATTGGCGTGTAAAGCCCAAAGTGCGATAGCACGAGGACTTGCAACAAAAGCCCGCCCCACCTTAAGTGGGGAACGCCCTTATTATTTTATAAATTAGCTATTTATTTGTGCTAAAATGGTTGGATCTTGTATTTTGTTGTCTTCTGATAAAAGTTTCATTTTAGAAATAATTTCTGCTGATTTTGGATCGTCGTCTACAAAGGGTAAAAACATACGGCCTCTGTGCTGACTGTGAACCGGAATTATTGATAATTGCAAGCCGTTTTTACTTACTTGTCCGCTTCCTAAATGTATACTATACTCGCCCAAAGTACCTGCTACCAATATGTGGCGCTCTTTAACCGTAATGTTTTTGAGTTTAAACAGCTGTGCAGACTCGGTTGCTAGAACAGCACGCATTTGCATTGTACTATGGCTAGCTTCTGGGTCTACACCACCTACGTGAGCAACACTTACCACTAGGTCTATGTCTCTCATAATTTCGCTAAAAACTACCGAAGGCACATCTTTTAAAGGTATTGGCTTGTAATTTTCTAGTGAATAAAACACAATATGTTCTAAGGTAGGTGCTTCTATATCTGCTGGCGAAAACCAATCTGCCATTGCGTACATAGTTGCCATAAATCCTAGTTTATGATATACTTTTTGCAATCCGTCTTCATGGCTAACCGTCCAGCCACGACCGCGTAATAAGGCTACCGTTTTTTGTGGCTGTATTTGGTGTCCTTGGTAACGCTCTGACTTTGCGCCAAGCTCTAGCTCGTCTTTAGTAACCAAGTACAGTTCTCTAAAAACTTGTTTAAATGGTTGTATTAAGCGCTCTGCAAATAGGTGTTTTTGGTACAAATCCCACTGTACGGCTTTGTATAAGTGAGATGGATGTGCAATGACCAAAACATCGTCTTCTTGTAAATGATGTTTTTTACCTTGTGTGTCTGTTAGTACACCGTCTGCATAAAAACCAGAAATTTCTTTTTCTGGAGAAAACAACACCAATTTGCTAAGCATAACCTTTACAATTGGGTGCTGCATTATTTTGTGTATCTCTGCTGCGGTAAACTTATCTTCGTTTACCATAGCATTTTCTAGAGATAAACGAGTTCTACTGTATTGTTTAGATAAATAAGATTTGCCTTCTTTTAAAGCTAATACTTGCTTGTCTTTTTTATACTTAGCAGGTATAGACTTTTGCTTTTTATTGCCTTTGGTAACTATAATGTCTGTTTTACCTTCATCTGTAATTACCAATTCTATAACTGCATCTTCAAAGGTGAGTACGGCATTTTCCATTATAGCTAATGTTGCTTTACTCTCCATAGCCCAGCTAAAGCGTACGCGGTCCTGGAAACCTGCGTTCCTAGACAGGTTGTCTAACGCAATTTCTACAGCATTTTTCTCGCTCTCTTGACGTTGTGCACCAAATTGCTTACTTTCTTTTAAAAACTGTTGCAACAAGTTGTAGCGCTTTAATAAATCTTTTTCTGGAATGGTTTTACTAAGCGGAATTAACCCTAGTGCACGTACATAGTCTTTATCTCTTTTCTCTGTAATTTTCTTTAAGGTTTCGGTAATTTTTACCTCACCCAACATTACACTAGAGTATAATTTTACTTGTCTGTGCCCATTACCATCTGTAATATATTTGGCAGCATCATGCAAAATTTTCCAATTGGCTTTACCTATACTTTTGTATACTTTATTAAACCAATCTATATCTATTGCACCAATTGCAAAGTCGGACTTTGGAATATTAGAATACCTAGAAATTATAGTTTCCTTTTCGCCACTCATATAATCTGATGCATGCGCTTGAAACCACCAAACTGCATCTTCTAACTTCTCTAACCCTAGATATTCGCCAACAAAACCTGCCCATTGCGTTGCGTAGCAAGCCAGTTCTACCAATCGTTTTTTAGGAATTTTAGTTTCATCTGCAAGTGCCGCAAAATCTGAATAACTTTCTGTTTCTTTAAGTACACTCTTTTTTAAAATAGCACTAAACTTAGATTTTTTAGTATCGCCATAATAACTATAACCACGCTCAAAAGTATCTTTACCCATACGTTGTAATACTTTAAAAACATAGTCTACACCCTCTACCTTACTAAGACTAGAAATATATTCTGATGCATCTGTAGCTAAATCTCCACGTTCTAATTCTACCGAAAGAATATTTGTTTTTAAATCGTTAAAAACACCTTTAGGAACTAAGCTTACATCTAAATTACCATTGCGTATTCTGTAGTTTTGTGCACCATCTAAAATAGACATTAACTCTGATGAGTTTAGTGCTTGAAAAAGAAGATCGTCTTTAGTAATTAGATTTTTTTGATATAATACCAAAGAAATATCTATGAATGGCAATACCAAACCTCTATCTATTACTCTCTTCTCTGTAATGTCTTTTATATCTGTTATTGGTTTTGGATACCCAATATATTGCGCTCCTAAAAACATTTTTATATCCCAAAATTTCTTTAACTGTGCTTCATCTGCAAACTGTTTTAAATCTTCTTCATTTATTATGCAAACTAAACCATCAATAACATTAATCCAGTGATAATCATCGTACCTATAACTTCTATTATAAGAAAATTTAGTTGTTTTTAGTTTCTCTGGAAAGTTAGCAATGACATCTTCCCATAAATCTAATTTAAAGCTAAATACAGCTGCTCTATCTGCATTAACATTATACAAACGTTTTAAAATTGTTGTGTACTTGGTATTAGTACTGTAGTAACTACGATCTGTAGTGTCTAATTTTATCTGAGTTAAATCTGGAACATATTGTTTAGTATACTCTTCTAACTTTTCATAATTACCATAAGGAGCATTAATTCTGTTTATATAACGAATAGCAAAATACATTTCAAAATCGTTAAGATTACTCTCTTCATACCATTTTATCCATAGATCTGCTAAGGGTAAATTTTGTAGATGTACTTCTGGAGTAACTATTTCTTGAATTCTTTTTATGTCATGAATACCATTCGCTATTAAGGTTGTACCTGTTTCACCATCATAAGCCTCAAATTGGTATTCGTGATTTCTATGCTCGTGCACAAGTGTTATTAGGTTATTAATTGCAGTTACTATTTTACGTTCATCTACAAAATCTCTAAACTTAAAACTCCCTGTGGTAATACCTAGCTTATTAAAAAAACCTTTATTATCATTAAACCTAACTTGTGGCGTATATAATGGAGATAAGTTAGCGTAATCTACCTCTCCAAAACCATTACTGTAAGAATACCCAATTTTTGTTTTACAAAACTTCTCTAAAAATACACTCTCGTTTTTAGTAAATTTTGGACGTTCCTTGTATAAGGTAACCTGCTCTTTTATAAATTCTGGATATTGTTCTACGTCTTGTACTAATGTTAGTATTTCTAGAGCTGCTAAACGTTGGTCTACATTTTTAGCTGTTATTAAATTTTGTGTACTTGTTTTAAATGTAGTTTCTGGCTGTTTAATTATCAACTTCATTAATCCAGATCGTAGACTTTTATTTTTTCTAGTAAAAAGATCTTCTACAACATCTAAATCTTCTTGGTGCAAAGGCATATGATGAAAAACCTGTATACCCGTAGACATTACAGACTCACTCCTATCTTTAATAGCTTGGTGTGCTAATTTTCTACGCCAAGAATTCTCTGATAAAATTAATTGAGTTGGTTTTGTGTTTCCGTAGTTATACCCATAAGAATATGTAAAATGATTTGGAAACACTTTCCTCATATATCTTTCTCTTACCCCAGTTGGCAATTTTGCTAATTGATCTGATAGCAATAGTAACTGCTCTTCCGATGCTTTTTCTATAATTAAATCATAGAAATAATTTGGTGTAATTGTAAAACTATGCCAAGAGAAAACCATACCCTCATAGCATTTACCATCTTTTGGCAAAGATTCTGCAACTTTTTGTATTTGTACAAAAAGCTTATTATCTATATTTATAGCAGGTAAACTTAAGCTTAGCCAATAATCTAAAGCTGGGTTATTACCCAATTCTTTTTTATAATACTCTACAATAGATTCGTGTGTTCGTTGGGTCTGATTAACAAAGTAAAGTCCTAGTAATTTTTTCTCTAATTTATCTGTTGCATATACCAGTTCTAATGCCTTTTTGTTTGCAACATCTACATCTACTAAACCAATTGCCCAAAGACCTACATAAACCTCTAAATTATCTTTGCTAGTAAGTAATACGTCTATATCTTTTAGGTTTAAAATATAAGCCTCACTCAATTCTAAAACTCTTCTTATTGTTGCCTTTTTAGGTGCTTCCCAACCAAAACCAAACCAAGTATCTACAGCTCTAACTACACTACTAAAGCGTGTTAAATCGTTCTCTAGAATAACTCCAATCATATATTTTAATGCACCGTGACTGGTAGAATCTAAGGACTCTAAAATAGTTTGTCTTAATCCTTCTTGCCGTTGCGCTGCCAATAATAACTTAGAAACTAATTCCCAATTCTCTTCTTTCTGAGTTAACAACAACCCTTTTATAATATCTCTACTTACACCTCCAATTTCATCTTCAGCTTGTATAATGTCTTTAACAACATCTATAACTAACTCTGTTTTATATTGTAATACCGTACCAAAAAAATAACTGTTTTTGTGATCAAAATATGTACTATATTGAAACTGCTCTACTAAAGACAACGCTCCAAAACCTTTACGACTAAAAGCCAAAAAAGTTCTAAAGTAATCTAATTTATTGTGTAAATGATTTGTGTTTACTTTTGCCCTAAAAGCTCTTCTGCTATAGCCATTCTGATATGGTAAATAATCGAATAAGCTCCACATAGCAGCTAAATATGGAGCTTGTACTTCTCCGTACAATAAAACCCCTAAACGAAAACCTTCATCTGTTGTCCAAGGGTTAACCGTAACTGCATCATCAAAAGCATTAGAAAAAATAGTTATTGTTTCGTGATTCATTCGTGGATTAAGCAAATTTGCTAATATTTGCCCTAGTACCTCATATGGATACGAAAACCCCTCTAAATCTTCATCTTTTAATGCTGCCTTTTGGTGCTTTTTTATATACTCTTGTGCTTTTTCAAATGGAATCATAATTATGTTATTCTTTTGATGTATTTTTTATTTTATTAGTCCGTTTTTGTAGGCTCCTAATTTAAAATCTATTTGACTTTTAAAAACCTCTTTAAGATCTTCTTTTGGCTGTAGTGTAAGTCCTAGTTGAAAATGTTTATTGTGATCATATCCTATATATTCTTGAGCAACAAAACGCACCTGTGCTTCATTAGTAGCGCTATTATAATCTAGCACAGTAAAACTGTGTGTTAAAAATTGCATTGATGCTGCTTCACTTAAAAAATAAAGGAATGCTTTATAAGTTTTAATTTCTGAAATAGTAATATTATTTAACTGTGCCAACTCTTTAATCCAAGAATCATTTTTTAATGCCTTTAAAAGAGATTCTTTTGTAAAAATATCTTGCAGTGTAACATTTTGCATTGTACGCAAATCTAGTGTTATTACCCCTAAAGAGTTCCCCATAGGACCACACGCTTCTCTACTATTAACACCATATTCGTAACTATAAAAAGGTCCAACAAGTGAAAGCGGATTGTAATACGAATAATAGAAAACCTCGCATTTATTAGACTCTAGTTTATTTTTAGTAAAAAAGTTGATACTGTCAGTTTTTGCATCATACAATACAGCTCCCATAGCTGTTGCTTTCTTTGTTGTTATTTTAAAATTATTTAATTCAAATAGCACAGAATCTACTTGTGCACTTATTTTCTGCGCACTAAGAGAAACTACACTAAATAGTATACCAATTACAACTAATGAGCACCTTTTTTTCCTAATTTTTAAAGTGTGTATTGTATGCATATCTTATAAACAGAAACCTTTTTATCTTATTTTATACAGGCGTAAATTCTTTTGCAATTTAAAATGAATGCAGAACTCTTTTATCCCTGAATTAAGGGATATTTTAGCTTCACTGAATACAGTGAAAAACATCATTGTTTTTTTTGAGAAATTTGTAAAACCAAAATTAAACGGCCTTATGATACTTGCTAAACACGAACTTGGTTTCAATTTTTATGAAGACGAAACATCTTTTGAAAAAATTAAAGGATGTGACAATTACCCAGAAGATTTTTATTACGAGATTTTTGTACTTGCTAAATCTACTAAAAACAAGCAGATTAGAACCGAATGTGCCAATATCATAAAAAAACAGGCACCAGAAGCTTTACAACTCGCCTTTAAGAGTCGAAAAAAAATAACGACAATACAAGATTCTCAATCTTTTAACAAGAAACTGATTGCTGTATTAGAGTACGGCGTACTTTCAGAAGACTTAGACCTTTGTAAACTATACACACTTGTTTGTAAGCGATTAACGCTTTCGCTTGAATATAGAAGTAAAGAAGTTATTGAACTTCTCATAGAAACACCACGTCTTTTAAGTCAGTTTAATGGTGTTAAAGAATTAACAATTAGCACCTCTAGACAGGAAGAAGGTTTTAGAAACGTTGTAAACAACATAACGCAACTTTCTTCATTAGAGAAACTTGAGCTTGACATTGATTATAAATACATACCAGAAGAACTAGAACGATTAGTTAACTTAAAAGAGTTTATACTAGCAGCACCTAACTTAGTATGGGTTCCCGTAGGAATAACCAAGTTAAAAGCACTTAAAAAGTTGGAGTTTAGAGGAGATTTTCGTTATGGTGATGACGATCCTAACCCTAACATCGTTAACTTTATTTGGCTTACAGAACTTACAAGTTTAAAGCATTTAAGAATAGGTTCTTTTACAGTGCAAGATCTCTCTAATGTTGAGCTTCCGGCAAGTTTAAAAAAATTAGAGCTTTTTAGGTTAGAAAATCTAACCGCTTTACCCGAAACACTTGGTCACTTACCAAAACTAAAAACATTAAGGCTAAGTGGTATAAGGGAGCTAGAACACTTTCCTGCATCTGTTAGTGAATTTAAAACCTTAGAGGTTTTAGAAGCTATTCATTTATCTAAATTAAAAAAAGTTCCTGCTGCTTTTATTTTTGGACCAAATATTAAACGTTTACTAGGTTTGTATACAGAGTTTATGCCTTATGGAGTAACACCTGTAACTAAGCTAAAAAGAATCGTTTTTACCAATCCAGAGCTTCTTAGTTTTGTATTAGATAATGCCTTGTCTTTTACTAATTTAAAAGAGATAGAAATTAATTGTGATGCACCACAAAGAAGAAGTGAGCATACGCTTTCTGCATTTAAAAAACTTAAAAACCTTAAGTATAAGTTAGCACATCATTTAGAATGGGTTTTAGAGGATATTCACGAATGTAAAAAGCTAGAAGACGTTTTTATTTATGGTATATATAATGGAGCTGATGCTAAAATAACAAACGCTGATGTTGCTAATTTTCCTCAGTCATTTTCTAGAATAGAGTATTTGCAAACCTTAAAAGTGCACAGTGCAAAAGCACTAGTTTTAAATACAGATTATTTACCTATAAAGACAGACAGTCTTACCATTACAGGTATAAAAGTCATTGAGCCAGGTATTGAAGATTTTGAGGTAACTAATCTAAAGGTAATAGATACACCTATTACCGCATTACAAAAGTTTTATTCAGTAATACGTGCTAAAAAAATAAAGTTAGACGATGTAAATAGTGCTAAAAATGAGACTTTAGATTTTGATAATTTTAAAGACCCTGAAAGCATTAAGGATTTTATATTTAATAGTAATGTAAAAGGCTTAGATAAGGCATTAAAAGCACTTTGTAATTTACAAACACTAACCATTGATTTTAATGTAGATAATGCCGAACAAAACAATGGTTTAACCGCTTATACGCATCATAATTTAAAGAACTTGACGATTAAAAATTTTAATGGTGACACTAGTGTTATTAAATTATTATTAGAGCATACGCCTCATCTAGAGTTTTTAGAAATTTACGATTGTGTAGGCCTTGTAGATCTTCCTAAGGTTACTTTAAATAAACTAAAAACGCTAAAATTATTTTATAGCGATGATATACAGTCTATAGAAAACGTAACAGTGCCCAACATAGAACTTTTTAAAGTTTTATCGTGTGACAATTTTGGTTACAATGCTATGGTTACGGCATCGCATTGGAAAACGCTTAAGTTTCTTTGGTTAGAACACATTAGTAAAGATCTTGAAACCTACCCAGAGACCATTGCAGACTTAAATTTAGACACCTTTTTTATTGATGGATTTTTAACTAAAAGACAAATACCAAAATGGATAGGCAGAATGAAATCCTTACGAGTTCTAGGAATAGAACAGTTTTATTATTGTCCATTACCGGAAGAATTAGCCGAATTAACCCAATTAAAAATAATGAGTATCAGAGGGTGTGATTTTACAGAACAAGTATCTGATAAATTTAAGAATCTGAATTTAGAGGATTTAATTTACAGGTATTCAAAATTTAATGGAAACAATATGAAATCCTCTAAATTTTACGCATTAGCTAAAAATAAAATCTTAAAAGAGGATTTTGATAACAGATATGAAAAATATGATCTGTACTGCTAAAGAAATTTAAGCACAACGTACCGCAACCCAAAGCCCTATTTTCAAAAGAAATTTATACTTTAAAAATTAACGATTACTATGACAAAACCAACAGAAGTCCCTGAATTCACCTATTATAAAATGGATGAATATTATGAAGATATTAAAAAGTGTAAAAACTTTCCAGAAGATTTTTACTATGAAATTTTTACGATTGCAAAAGCAACCTCAGATAAAAAAAATAGAGCAGAGTGTGCTAACATTATAAAAAAACAAGCCCCAGAAGCTTTGCAACTAGCCTTTAAAAGCCGAAAAAAAATTACACAAAAAGGAAGAAACGCAGCTAGAATGATTTCCTTTTTAGAATACGGGTTGCTATCTAAAGACTTAGACCTTCTTAAATTATATGATCTAATGACGAGAAAGAATAGAAAACTGGGATTTTTTAGGTTTTCGGTAGATTTTTTAGATCGCTTGTTAGAACATCCACATATATTAAGACGATTTAATGGCGTAAAAAGTTTAGAAATCCATTTAAAAGGACAAGGCAATAAATATGATAGTATTCTTAATGAGATATCAAAATTAACGTCGTTAGAAGAAATAGATCTCGAGGGAGAGTTTGAGCAACTACCAGAGGATTTTGGTAATTTATCAAAATTAAAAGAATTAAAGCTTGTTGCGCCTTGTTTAAAAAGGTTTCCAAGTACAATGTCTCAGTTAACATCCTTAAAAAAAATACGTATAGAAGGTGATTATTGGATTGGAAAAATTATTCCTAATATGAATCTAACCGATTTTAATTGGCTTACAAAACTTACTAAATTAAAAGTGTTCAAACTACGTTATGTAGGCGTGCAAGACCTATCTCAAGTCGTGTTTCCTGCATCCTTAAAACGTATAGAATTGTTTTACTTAAATGAATTAACAACATTACCTAAAGATGTTAGTCATTTAAAGCAACTAAAAAAGTTTCAGATTTTATCTAAAAGCATAGCTAGCTTACCAAGTGGTTTTGAAGATTTACCAAAATTAGAGCTTTTTGAACTTAACGCTCCTAAGATAGATTCCATATCATCTACCTTATTTTTTGGCGATGCGTCTAGATGTTTTGGAGATACACCTAGACCTAAATTAGAAACAAAAATTACATATAGCGAAACTAATATATCAACAATGACAGAAGTAAGTCTGCGAGAATATATAGAAATAGATTCACCCAAACTACTTCATTTTGTGTTAGATAATGCGTCGTTTTTCCCTAATTTAAAGACGATAACTGTAGATTGTGAAGCACCAGAAACCCCACATAAAACATCGTTAGCAGCATTTAACAATTTAACAACGCTTAACTACAAACTAGAGCATAAACTAGATTGGCTTTTAGAAGGGATTGAGCAATGTACAAATCTTAAAAATGTAGAATTATACAGGTTTCAAGAGTCAGGTACTAGAGATATAAAATTAGCTGTTAGAATTTTTCCTAATGTGTTTTCAAAAATAGCACAGTTAGAAAACCTGACGATTAAAAATGCTAGTGCTTTAGTTGTAGACACTGACCATTTACCTAAGCATATTACTAATTTAACTATTTCTGAAATTAAAGGCATAAAAGCAGGAACAGAACCTTTTGATGTGTTTAATGTGGAAATTAAAGCCACACCAATTCTTAATTTACAGGAATTTTATGCAGTAATTAGTGCGGCTAAATTTAATCTTGGACATAGAAATAATGATGTCAATAATGTATTAGATTTTGAAAACTTTAGACATCCAGAAAAAATTGAATCGTTTGATTTTACCAGTGATGTGAGTCAGTTAGATAGCTTACTTAAAAACTTCATAAATTTAAAAGAGCTTACCATTACGTTTAAAAAAAATAAGCCAGAACATAACAATGCATTAACTGCTTTTAAACACACCAATTTAAAAGTATTAAGAATTGATGATTATAACGGAACTACTGAAGCTTTAGAACGTTTATTAACACACACACCAAACCTTGAATTTTTAGGGATATTTGAAGCCAAAGGTTTTGATGCTTTTCCTGCTGTAAGCTTGCCTCAGCTTAAAAAGTTAAGAATGCAGAGTGTCGCTCTTAAAACCATAGACAACCTTAAAGTGGAAACTATAGAAGCCATAAAACTAATACATTGTGATCATATTAGTGATGAAAGTATCGAAGTGATATCGCGTTGGAATTCTTTAAAACACCTTTGGTTTGAAGGCTTAGATGAAAATGGAGGCACATACCCTGAATCGATTTCTGAATTAAATTTAGAAACACTTTTTATCAGAGCACATCATAAAGAAGAAAAAATCCCTACTTGGATTGCTAATCTAAAAAATCTACGTGTTTTAGGAATAAACAATTTTAAACAAGTTGTTTTACCTGTTGAATTAGCCACATTAACACAGCTTGAAGTATTAAGTATTAGTGGATGTGAATTTTCAGAACAAGTATCTGAAGACTTTAGAACCCTTAACCTACAAAAATTGGTGTATTGGACCTCTAAATTTAATGGTAGTAATATGAAATCTGAACTCTATGAGCCATTGGAGAATAAGTTGGTGTCTCAACGTAATTTTGATAATGAAGATAGTGAAGCGCCTTTTAGGGTCTAATTAAAATAACAGCATTATCATTCCTATTTTTATTACTCGTAATTGTTTTCAAAAAAATAAAAATTACGACATCTATCCATAGCACTTAAATAATCTAGTGTTGCAATAGTACAGTACTAGATTTTGTGTTTTTTAAGCATTAATTAACTAAAGTTTCAATAATTACTGAAACTTTAGAATATTTAATATATCTTTGTAAAAGACTAATAATATATACTTTATGAGTTTTTTAAAAGCAGAATGGCGAAAATTAGCATTTGCTAACTATACAATAGACCCAAAATTATTAAAGAAATATGTTCCGTTTGGTACAGAACTAGATACCTACAATAATAAATGCTACGTTAGTTTAGTTGGTTTTATGTTTGTAAACACAAAGTTACTTGGAGTTAAAATTCCTTTTCATTCTAATTTTGAAGAAGTAAATCTTCGCTTTTATGTAAAAAGGTTTGATGGCGAAGTTTGGAAAAGAGGTGTTGTTTTTATAAAAGAAATAGTTCCTAAAGCTGCATTAACTTTTGTGGCTAATACCGTTTATAATGAAAATTATGAAACACTACCTATGCAACATATTTGGGAGCAAAATAACACCAATAAAAAAGTAGTTTACAAGTGGAAAAAGAATAACAAATGGAATTCATTTTCAATTAATGCCAATACTACGTCAAAAACCATAGAACTTAATAGCGAAACAGAATTTATTACAGAACATTATTGGGGTTACGCAACAGTTAATAAAAACAGTTCTAATGAATACGAAGTAACACATCCAAAATGGGAAGAATATCCTGTTAAAGAGTATTCTATTTCTGTAGACTTTGGAGCATTGTACGGAGAAGAATTTCAGTTTTTATCTAAACAAAAACCATCTTCTGTAATGCTAGCAGAAGGCTCTACAATTACAGTAGAGAGCAAAAGAAAACTTACGTTAAAAGAATAATATAATGAACTATACTGAAGCTAAATTAAAATTTATAAATACCTGGGGAACTTTAGGTTCTCTTTGGGGTATAAATAAAGCAATGGCACAAATACAAGCACTTTTATTTGTTTCTACTTCTCCTCTTTCTATGGAAGAAATAATGGATGAATTAAAGATATCTAGAGGCAATACAAGTATGAATCTTAGACAACTTATAGATTGGGGCATTGTAACCAAAGAATTTAAAGCTGGCGAACGCAAAGAGTATTTTTCGACAGAAAAAAATGTACAAGAGCTTACGCGTATTATAGCAAAAGAAAGAAGCAGAAGAGAAATACAACCTGCTGTAAAAACATTAAAAGAAGTTTATACTATTACAGACGATGGTACTGCAGAAACTAAAGAACTTATAAAGCAAACAAAAGCACTACACGACCTTGCAGAGACTGCTGATATAATGCTAAACAAAATTGTAAGTCACAAACAAAATTGGTTAACAAAATCTATTTTCAAAATTTTTAATTAACCCTATAATGCAAAAGAAAATCCTAAATAAAATACTGACCATTAGTATTGGACTCGTTTGGCTTGCAAACGGATTGTTATGCAAAGTACTAAACCTTGTTCCTAGACACGAGCAAATTGTAGGTCGTATTTTAGGAGATGCTTTTGCTAAACCACTAACCATAAGTATTGGAATATCAGAAATAATAATGGCCATTTGGGTTTTTACTGGTTATAAATCTAGACTTAATACTGTATTACAAATTTCAATAATTACAATTATGAATAGCATAGAGTTTGTAGTAGTACCAGACCTACTACTATGGGGTAAATTAAATTCGGTTTTTGCTTTGCTTTTAATTGCTGTTATTTTTTACAATGAGTTTTATTTAAATAAAAAAACAACAAACGCATTATGTTAAACGCTTTAAAAAATCATCCGTTTGCAGTTGAAGCTTTTTTTAAAAACTCTACCGTATTAACTTTTGCTATTCCTAAAGAAGAATTAGAAAACAAAATACCTAAGCATTTAAAATTAGACACATTTAAAGACAAATGGGCTTTTGTTGCTATTGCAATGGTACAGACACAAGATTTAAGACCTAAAGGTTTTCCTAAATTTATGGGGAATAATTTTTTCCTTATTGGGTACAGAGTTTTTGTTACTTACACTAATAAAGCGGGTAAACGTTTGCGTGGTTTGTATATTTTAAAATCTGAAACAAATAAAAAAAAGATGCAGTTAATGGGTAATATTTTTACACATTACAACTACACAACTACAGATATTACCATAACTAAAGAAAAAAACAATACAGAAATAAGCTCTTTAGCATCTAATTTTAAGGTTAATTATAATGATAATTTAGATCTTGTTAATTTACCTGAAGACTCACCTTTTAGCGACTATAAAGAAGCTAGAAGATTTGCAGGCCCACTACCTTTTACATTTACTTATAAAAAAGAAAACAACAGTATTTTAATAATACAAGGTGTACGACAAAATTGGATACCATCTCCTATTCATATTAATAAATACCACTTTAACTTTTTAGAGGAAGCCGGATTTAAAAATCCAATTTTAGCAAATGCTTTTAGCATAAAAAATATTCCATATCACTGGAAAAAAGGAAAACTAGAATTATGGTAACAGACAGAAAAAAATTTCAAGGTGTATTAAATATACTAAGCTTTAATAGGCATTTTTATGGTTTTGGGCTACTTATTTTAGCAATCCTAATAACCATACTAAGCCTAGCACAACTACCTAGTAATTTAATTTGGTTAGTAATTGCTTTATTTTCTTACGGTTTATTAATTCCATTAGTAGTATCTGCCTATGTTTACGATTTTTCAGGTTACTATAATTTTAATTGGCTAAAAGAAGAAATTGGCAACAGTTTTAAATCGCAAAAAATAGTAAACATAAATGCTGGGTTTGATGAGACTAGTTTCATTTTAAAGAATAAATTTCCTGAATCCAATCTACAAGTATTCGATTTTTATAATGTAGAACAACACACTGAACCTGCCATTGTACGTGCACGCAAAGTAAGTTTAGTATACCCAAAAACAACAACCATAAAAACAAAAAAAATCCCTTTAGAAGAAAATTCTATAGATCTATTATTCTTATTATCCGCAGCACATGAAATTAGATCTAACCAAGAAAAAGTCTTGTTTTTAAAAGAATGTAGAAGAGTATGCAAACCAACAGGAAAAGTAATAATGGTAGAGCACTTAAGAGATGTACCTAATTTTTTAGCATTCTCTGTTGGCTTTACCCATTTTTTTAGCAAAAAAACGTGGCAAAAAATATTTAAAAATGCGGGGTTTACTAAAATCGAAGAAAAGAAATTTACACCATTTATGTCGGTTTTCACTTGTAGTTAATAACCTTATTATTTAAAATATGGAATTTCATTTATATATTATTGGCACGCTATTAATGGTTTTAGCCCTAATACACATTATTTTTCCAAAGTACTTTAACTGGAAAATAGAGTTGCAACCACTTAGCTTAATTAACCGTCAGATGATGACTACGCACACCTTTTTTATTGCACTAACTGTATTTTTAATGGGGTTATTATGTGTAACATCTGCAACCCAATTAATAAAGACAAGTTTAGGGAACAAGATAATTTTAGGCTTAGCTATATTTTGGAGTATTAGGTTATTTTTTCAGTTTTTTGTGTATTCTAAAATTTTATGGAAAGGCAAAAAATTTGAGACCGTAATTCATATTATATTCTCAGGATTTTGGGTATATTTATGTACAATATTTTTCACAATCTATTTTAACAACTAAACATATGAGTAAGCTAGTAATTGCAGGCGGGACAGGTTTTTTAGGGAATGAGCTACTAGATTTTTACGGCAGTAAATACAATGAAATAGTTGTTTTAACGCGTGGAGAATCTCGTACATCTAAAAATATATCTTATGTACAATGGGATGCTAAAACTATTGGCAAATGGCATCGCAGTTTAGATAACGCAGATGCATTAATAAACCTAACAGGTAAATCTGTAGATTGTAGATTTACCAAAAAAAATAAAGAGCTAATTTTAAATTCTAGAGTAGATTCTACTTTAGCACTTGGTAAAGCAATAAACTTAGTAGATAACCCTCCTAAAGTTTGGCTAAACGCATCTTCTGCAGCAATATCTCACCCTAATAAAGAAGAAAACGGAGAAGATTTTATGCTTTACGTAGGTCAAGAATGGGAAAAAGCTTTTAATTCAATTACACATAAAGAAACTAGAAAAGTAGCTTTACGTATCTCCCTAGTCTTTGGCAAAGATGGTGGTGCTTTAGTTCCTTTAAAAAAAATTACCCAGTTTGGACTTGGTGGTAAACAAGGTAGTGGCAACCAAATGGTAAGTTGGGTGCACAGCAAAGACTTTGTTGGTATCACTAACTTTTTATTAGAAAAAAATTCTGTTACCGGACCAGTAGTTGTTGCGGCTCCAGATTCAAAATCTAATAAAAAATTAATGGCAACAATAAGAAAGACTTTAAAAGTACCTTTTGGCTTACCTTCTTTTAGTTGGATGCTAAAAATAGGTGGCTTTATTATTGGTACAGAACCAAGCCTAATTTTAAATAGTATGAATGTTTATCCTGAAAAATTAACTAAAAACAGATTCAAATTTAAATACGCAACATTAGAATCTGCTTTAAAAAACATTTTAAAATAACATTAATTTTTAGCGTTCTCTTTTACAGCGTCATAACCACCAAGTAAGTTTATGGCGTTATACCCCAAAGATGTTAGCTTTTCTGCTGCTTTTGCACTTCTTCCTCCGCTTTTACAATACACGTAGATAGTTTTACTTTTTGGTATACTATCAAAATAACTAGTAAAAGAATCGCTTAGAACATTTACATTCTTAGCATTTTCTAAATGCCCCAAACCAAACTCCTCAGAAGTACGTACGTCTACTAACAAAGTGTTTTTAATATCACTTTGTGAAAATTCTGTGATATGTTTTGATTTACTTTGTGAACAAGAAGTAATTACAAGTGCAAAAAAAATAATACTGAAAAAATATTTCATAAGAAGATTGTTTTTATTCAAAATTAAACATTTTAATTAAAATCCCCTACATTTGGAAAATCAACAAGAACTAATGCACCAACTTAAACCTAACACTTGGGTAGATAACTATGCTGATTATTTATTTAATTACGCAGTAGCTAGAGTAAGCGATTCTGAAATTGCTAAAGATTTAGTGCAAGAAACTTTTTTTGCAGGGTTAAAATCTGCAAAAAATTATAAAGGAGATGCCGCAGAGCGTACGTGGTTAATTGCTATTCTAAAGCGAAAAGTGATAGACCATTACCGTAAAATAAATTCTAACAAAGGCAAAGCAGAGGTTAGAATGTCTTACAGCTCTAGCATTGACTCTGACGGAGATTGGTTAGAGGAACAAGTCGCAGATCCTTTTAGCAAACTAGAAAATAGCGATTTAGAAAACGAAGAATTGGGTCTTGCTATTCAAGAATGTATTTCTAAGTTACCTAAAAAACAGGCATTAGTTTTTAAAATGAAAACAATTCAAGGCATAAGTACAGAAGATATTTGTAATGAACTTGGCATTAATTCGTCTAACCTTTGGGTTATTATCCATAGGGCCAGAACAGCTTTAATGGGATGCTTAAACACTAATTGGTTTTAATTATGATTTCTTGTGAAAAAGCAGCTAAAATCTGCAACAAACTACAATACAAAGAAGCTTCTTTTTTCGAAAAGATAAGTCTTAAGTTTCATTTATTAATTTGCAAAACTTGTCCTCAGTTTTCTAAAAAAAATTCTGAGTTTACATCACTTTGTGAAAAAGCTCATTTACAATCTTTAACAGAAGAAGAAAAGATTAAGATGAAACAAGAGCTAGAAAATGTAAATGAATAAGATAATCTACTAGGTAGACTATTAAAAGCCAAGCAATAGGTATTGCCTCTACCCAAAAAGAAGCAAAATACTTTGTTTGCTTACCTTTTGTATGCAACACTAAAAAACCAAAACTTAAAAAAAGAATACCTTTAGCTATTAAGTCTAAAGGTGTAATTGTTTCTTTTAAATAGGTTGTAAAAAAGAAAATTAAGACAACAACTCCTGTTGTTAACTTTGTATGTATTACACCAAAACGTTGTGGTATTGTTTTTAAGGACGGAGAATCGTATGCTAAATCTCTAATCTCAAAAGGCATTAGCAGTATTAAAACAATTAGGAAACGCTGAAAAGTTTCTATCCAAACATCTGGACTTAAGTCCATATTAGCAGATAAAACAGGTAACAACACTGTAACTCCTGCCCAAACAATGGCAACCATAAAAACTTTTAATGCACCAAAACTTCTTAAATTTTTAGCTTTTGGTAACACAGGCAATGTATATATAGCGGTAAATACCCCCAAAGCAAACATACAATACCAAACATCTTTATGTAAAAAAAAAGCAAAATAGACAGCAAAGGCCATTGCTAAAAAGCTAAAAACCTGAATGCTTTTATGGTATTTGTTTACTACCAAGATATACTTCTTTGCCTCTACTCCATATTTTATAAAATTATAGCAAGCTATAGTACTAAAAAAACAGAAATAAGCAAGGTTCTGATTTATAGTGATATCTAAAAGTAGTGCGGTAATTTCTAGCAGGCAAAACACAGAAGCAGCAACGTGAACGCTCGCATCTAGGTAAAAATTAAAAATTCTCCTGACTAATTTCATTACACAAATGTAACTAAAGTGTTCATAACATTAATTATTCGTTAAAAACTTTAGATTAAGTACGGCACAATTTATCAATTTTGATAAAAAATATCATTAATTTTGCACATCTTTTATAAAAAATACTCTAGAATATGAGAACAGATTTGTTTGCCTTAAGACACATTGGTATAAATGAAAACAATTACCAGCAGATGCTTAATACTGTTGGAGTGGAAAATTTAGACCAGCTGATAGATGAAACTATCCCAAATGACATTAAGCTAAAAAAGAACTTAGATTTACCAGAAGCATTAAGCGAAAATGAGTATTTAGAACACTTACAAGAGCTAGCAGACAAAAACAAAGTTTTTAAATCCTATATTGGTCTAGGATATAACGAAGGTCTTTTACCTTCTCCTATCAAAAGAAATATTTTAGAAAACCCGGGTTGGTATACTGCTTACACTCCTTATCAAGCAGAAATTGCTCAAGGTCGTTTAGAAGCATTGTTAAACTTTCAAACAATGGTTTGTGATTTAACAGGTATGGAACTTGCAAATGCATCTCTTTTAGATGAAAGTACAGCAGCTGCAGAAGCAATGGCTATGCTTTTTGATGTACGTAGTAGAGCTCAGAAAAAAGAAAATGTAGTTAAATTTTTTGTTTCTGAAGAAATACTACCTCAAACTTTATCTTTATTACAAACAAGAGCTACTCCTATAGGTATAGAACTTGTTATTGGTAATCATGAAGACTTTAAATTTGGAACAGATTTTTACGGAGCATTATTACAATACCCAGGTAAATTTGGTCAAGTTTATGACTATGCTAGTTTTGTAGAAAACTGTAATTCTAACGAAATTAAAGTTGCTGTTGCAGCAGATATATTGAGTTTAGTAAAACTTAAAGCTCCGGCTGAATTTGGTGTAGATGTAGTTGTAGGTACAACACAACGTTTTGGAATTCCTTTAGGGTACGGTGGTCCACACGCAGCATTTTTTGCAACTAAAGACGCGTACAAAAGAAACATACCTGGTAGAATTATTGGTGTAACTAAAGATACAGACGGTAAGCCTGCTTTACGTATGGCATTACAAACCAGAGAACAACACATAAAAAGAGATAAAGCAACCTCTAACATTTGTACTGCACAAGTATTATTAGCTGTTATGGCTGGTATGTATGCTGTTTACCACGGTCCAAAAGGCTTAGAGTATATTGCTAATAAAGTACATAACACAGCTAAGGCTACTGCAGCTGCATTAGAAAACTTAGGATTTAAGCAGTTAAACTCTGCTTATTTTGATACTATTAAGGTTGAAGTTAAAGATGCAAACGCTCTTAAAACGATAGCTGAATCTAAAAAAATAAACTTTAATTATATAGATGATACCACTGTATCTATCTCTATAAACGAAGCTACATCTAAAAAAGATCTTATTGCTATTTTAGATTGTTTTGCAAAACTTAATAATAAAGAGAATACAACTTCATTTACAGAAAATGTAGCAGATGTAATACCATTTGCTGTACAGAGAAATACACCATTTTTAGAAAACGCAGTTTTTAATTCTTATCATTCTGAGACAGAATTGATGCGTTACATTAAAAAATTAGAACGTAAAGATTTAGCATTAAATCATTCTATGATCTCTTTAGGGTCTTGTACTATGAAATTAAATGCAGCATCAGAAATGCTTCCTTTAAGTTCTGCACAATGGGGTAACATTCACCCATTTGCTCCTATAGACCAAGCAGAAGGATATCAAATTCTATTAAAAAAACTAGAAGACTATTTAAGTGAAATTACCGGTTTTGCAGCAACTTCTTTACAACCAAATTCTGGTGCACAAGGAGAATATGCAGGTTTAATGGTAATTAGAGCATATCACGAATCTAGAAATGAGTCTCACAGAAATATTTGTTTAATTCCTGCTTCTGCACACGGTACAAACCCTGCTTCTGCAGTAATGGCAGGTATGAAAGTGGTTGTTACTAAAACAGATGAATTTGGAAATATAGACGTAAATGACTTAAAAGAAAAAGCTGAATTACATAAAGACAATTTAGCTGCTCTAATGGTTACTTACCCATCTACTCACGGTGTTTTTGAATCTTCAATTAAAGAAGTAACAAAACTTATACATGATAATGGCGGACAAGTTTATATGGATGGTGCTAACATGAACGCTCAGGTTGGTTTAACCAACCCAGGTAATATTGGCGCAGATGTTTGTCACCTTAACTTACACAAAACTTTTGCTATACCACATGGTGGTGGTGGTCCAGGTGTTGGCCCAATTTGTGTTGCACCACAATTAGTACCATTTTTACCAGGTAACCCAATAATAAAAACAGGTGGAGAAAAAGCAATAACTGCAATTTCTTCCGCTCCTTGGGGTAGTTCTTTAGTTTGTCTTATCTCTTACGGGTATATTGTAATGTTAGGCGAAGCTGGTTTAAAACAATCTACTTCTATTGCTATTTTAAATGCAAACTATATAAAAGAAAGATTAACTGGTAAGTTTGATGTTTTATATACAGGAGAAAAAGGTAGAGCTGCACACGAAATGATTATTGACTGTAGACCATTTAAACAAAATGGTATAGAGGTAACAGATATTGCTAAGCGTTTAATGGACTATGGTTTTCACGCGCCAACAGTATCTTTCCCTGTTGCAGGTACTTTAATGATAGAGCCTACAGAAAGTGAAAGTTTACCAGAACTAGATCGTTTTTGTAACGCCATGCTATCTATTAGAGCAGAAATAGATGAAGCTACATTAGATAACCCTAACAATGTTTTAAAGAACTCTCCACACACACTAGATATGGTTACTAGTGATAGTTGGGAGTTTCCATACAGCAGACAAAAAGCTGCTTTTCCTTTAGACTATATTGCAGATAATAAATTCTGGCCTGTAGTAAGACGTGTAGACGAAGCATATGGAGACCGTAATTTAATATGCACTTGCGCTCCTATAGAAGCATATATGGAAGCTTAATAAGCTCAACAAAATCAACACATTAAAGCCGTTTAGAAAATTCTAAACGGCTTTTTTTATTTTCAACTTTTAGCTTGAGCATCATACAATTTATTATGCACGCATAGTTTATTTCATTCGTTTGTTGTAACTTTAATTTTTAAATTAAACCCTAATTATGCATATCGGAATTACAGGAACTGGTAGTTACATACCATCCATAACTACCTCAAACTCAGACTTTATAAATAACACTTTTTTAAATACCGATGGCTCCGCCATACCTAACTCTAATGAAGTTATAATAGAGAAGTTTAAAAAAATAACAGGAATAGAGGAAAGAAGGTATGCAAAAAAAGATCAAAACACATCGGACATTGCATATTTAGCTGCTGAAAAAGCAATAAAAGATGCCAATATAGATAAAGAAACAATAGATTATATTATTGTTGCACATAACTTTGGAGACGTTTCTCACGGACAAATTCAAGGAGATGTCTTACCTAGTTTAGCTAGCAAGGTTAAACACTTACTAAAAATTAAAAATCCAAAGTGTGTTGGTTACGACATTCTTTTTGGTTGTCCAGGATGGGTACAAGGCACTATACAAGCCTATGCTTTTATAAAAGCTGGTTTAGCCAAAAGATGCTTGGTAATAGGTGCAGAAACACTGTCTAGGGTTGTTGATCCTTACGATCGTGATTCTATGATATATTCTGATGGCGCAGGTGCTACTATAATAGAAGCTACAAATGATTCTGGTAATATTTTAGCCCACAACACAGCAACCTATACTGTTGACGAGGCTAACTATCTATTCTTTGGAAAAACATACAACAAAGAAGATAAAAATGACCGCATGTATATTAAAATGCACGGTCGTAAAATATATGAATTTGCTGTAACTCACGTTCCGCAAGCGATGAAAGATTGTTTGGATGAAAGCGGAATAGCTATAGATGACGTAAAAAAGATATTTATACATCAGGCAAATGAAAAAATGGATGAAGCTATTGTAAGTAGGTTTTACAAATTGTACAATAAAAATATGCCTACAGACATTATGCCAATGAATATTTACAAACTTGGCAATAGCTCCGTAGCAACCATTCCTACACTTTTTGACGTTGTTAGAAAAGGAAAATTAGAAAATCACGCTGTAAAAAAAGGAGATGTTGTTATATTTGCGAGCGTTGGCGCTGGTATGAACATCAATGCCATAGTTTACAAATATTAAAATGTACGAAAAAACATATCCTAGCAAACGTTTTAAACATACGCTAGAATTTCTTCAAAAGCACGTTAACACTAAAGAATCTATTTTAGATCTAGGCGTAAAAAATCCTTTATCTAAAATTATGACAGAACAAGGCTACAAAGTAACCAATACAAAAGGAGAAGATTTAGATATCGACTTTTCTTCGGTTACCGCAACACAAACAGACGTTGTCACTGCTTTTGAAATTTTTGAACATTTACTAGCTCCTCTTAACGTACTTAAAGAAATTAAGAGCGACAAACTAGTTACTAGCATTCCGCTAAACCTTTGGTTTGCTCCTGCCTATAGAAGCAAAACAGATAAATGGGATAGACACTACCACGAATTTGAAGATTGGCAGTTTGATTGGTTACTAGAAAAAGCTGGCTGGGAAATAAAAGACACTGCAAAATGGACTAATCCTATTAAAAAAATTGGACTTAGACCAATACTACGTAGTTTTACTCCTAGGTACTATATTGTATATGCAGAAAGAAAAAAATAGTATCCTTTTATCTTTTTAGTATGATGTATTACATTATAATTCCCGCTCACAATGAAGAAGCTTTTATAGCAAAAACGTTAAACTCTATACTTCATCAAACCTTAGCACCTAAAAAAGTAATTATTGTAAATGATAATTCTACTGATGGCACTGAAACAATTATAGACTCTTTTACAGACAAACACAGCATCTTTAAAAAAGTAAACACAACATCTTCTACCAAACATATGCCTGGTAGTAAAGTTATAAATGCTTTTACAAAAGGATTAGACGTTTTAGATAACAAATACGACTTTATTGTAAAGTTAGATGCAGATATTATTTTACCTGAAAATTACTTTGAAAAAATAGCTGGTATTTTTAAGAGTGACAAAACTGTAGGTATTGCTGGTGGCTTTGCATACGAAGAAGATAAAAATGGCAACTGGAAACTCAATCACCCAATGAACAAAGACCACGTTCGTGGCGCATTTAAAGCCTATAGAAAATCTTGTTTTAAAAGCATAAACGGATTACGTAGTGCAATGGGCTGGGACACTGTAGACGAGCTTTTAACACAATACAACAACTACACCATATATACAGATACAAGTTTAAAAGTAAAGCATTTAAGACCTACAGGAAACGCATATAACAAACAAGCTAAATTACTACAGGGAAAAGCTATGTACGCAATGCGATATGGCTTTGTCATAAGCTGCATTGCATCTCTAAAAATGGGGTTAAAACAAAAAAAAGCAGCTGTTTTTTTTGATAACCTATCTGGTTACTCAAGTGCTAAAAAAGAAAAATTGCCCTTTTTGGTTACACCAAAAGAAGGCAATTTTATTCGTAATCTTCGCTGGAAGAATATTAAAAGTAAATTATTTTAATTCTGTAAAACAGCTTCAATAGGTTTACCAGTTGTTCCGTTAGGAGCAGCCATACCTAATAAAGCTGAAACTGTTGGCGCTATATCAGGAATTTCTGTAAGCTGTACTGTACTTCCTTTTTTAATTCCTTTTCCAAAAAACAACAAAGGCACATGAGTATCATAAACCCTTGGAGAACCGTGTGTAGATCCCGTTCTTGAATAACTAATATACCCTGGTTTTAAAACAACAATAACATCACCAGAACGTTTTTGATTGTATCCGTTTTGCACAACATAAGGTATACCTCTTGTGTAATTATTTTGCCACATTTGGTAAGCTGTATATGTTTTGTCTACATCACTAAAAGTAAGTAACTCATTTGCAAAAGCTTCTTGTACTGTTTTAGGATCCAAATCTAAGTTTGCAATTACTTTATGATCTAAAAATATTTGATCATTAGAAACATTCTTTATTAAATCCTCTGACCCAAACTTAAAGTTAGACCACTCGTTTAATTTAGCAGATATTTCTTTATAACTAATATACTCACCCGGTATTTTATTATCCTTTAAGTATGTTGGCACTTGTACGGCCGCATGATCTGCACTTAAAAAAACTGTATACTCTCCTTTACCTACTTCCGTATCTAACTCCTTAAATAAACGAGCCAAATCCTGATCTAAACGAAGGTAAGTATCTTCAACCTCTTTAGAATTAACTCCAAATTGATGTCCTACATAATCCGTAGAAGAAAAACTAACAGCTAAAAAATCTGTAACAGCATCTTTTCCCAGATTTTCTCCCTTTAAAGCTGCTATAGCAAAATCTGTTGTTAAACTATTACCATAAGGAGTAGCCTTAATAATATCAAAACCATTATTATCATCCCAAATTGCAGGTAAATTATGCGGAAAACTTGTTGATGTTTCACCCTTAAACTTACCCTCATAATTATTTTCATCAGTACCACTTTCTACATATGTATTTATATCTTTTAGAGTAGTCCAAGTCTTTTTATATTTTTCTGCAGCATCAGAAGAATTAAAACTAGTAACCCATTTAGGCAAACTATTCATGTAATAAGAACTAGTTATAAAGTTAGCCTCATCTTTACCAACAAACCAATATGCAGCATTGGCAGCATGACCGCCCGGCAAGACCGCCCCTCTATCTTTTATAGCAACAGCAATAACTTTACCCTTCATTTGTGTATGCAAACGCAATTGATCTGTAACCGTAGTTGTTAACATTCTATTTGGGCTCATTTTACCTTCACTCCCAGTTGTACCAACAGAATTATAGTTACTATCACCTGCACAATATACATTTACACCTAAATCTTTGTCGTACCAATTATTACCAATTATACCATGCATTGCAGGTGTAGTTCCGGTATATACAGAAGTATGACCAGGGCCTGTACTTGTTGGAGAATAATTATAATGGTGATTTTTTGCCGTAAAGCCTTCATTTACCATACGCTTAAAACCATCCCCACCGTATTGATCCCAAAAACGTGTAAGATAGTCGTACCTCATTTGATCTACTATAATACCAACTACCAACTTAGGAGTTGTACTTAGAGAGGTGATATTTTGCACTTCTACATCACTTTTACTCTTCCTTTTAGATTTTTTTTGCGCATTAATTCCCTCTGTGTTAGACACAAAAAACACAGCTAATAATGCCGCAATTAGTCTTCTCTTCATTGCAATTATTTTTATTGATAACGTAAATGTAAATAAATAAACTTTTAAATTTTTTATTTGGATGTCAAATGAAAGTTAATATTATTATTTTTACAGACAGAAGTCTATTTTATATGAATTACATAGCATCTATTGGCAGTTATTTTATAATGATTAAAGAAGTTTTTAGGAAGCCCACAAAATGGTCTATCATGAAAACCCTTATCCTTAAAGAAATAGACGAATTGGTTTTTGGCTCTTTGGGTATCATCATCTTTATTTCGTTTTTCATTGGTGGTGTTGTAACCATACAAACTGCACTAAACCTTACAAACCCTTTAATACCAGAAAGTCTTATTGGTTTTGCCGCAAGACAATCTGTAATATTAGAGTTTGCTCCAACATTTACCTCTATTATTATGGCTGGTAAAGTTGGATCTTATATTACATCTAGTATTGGCACAATGCGTGTTACAGAACAAATAGATGCACTAGAAGTTATGGGAGTAAATTCTTTAAACTACTTGGTTTTCCCTAAAATTATAGCCCTATTATTATATCCGTTTGCTATTGCAATTGCAATGTATGTTGGTATTTTTGGAGGATGGATAGCTGGCGTTTTTGGTGGTTTTACAACAAGTGCTAGTTTTATTGAAGGAATTCAACTAGATTTTATTCCGTACCACGTTGCATATGCTTTTATAAAATCTATAATATTTGCTTTTGTTATTGCGACTATACCATCTTTTCACGGGTATTATATGAAAGGTGGTGCTTTAGAAGTTGGTAAAGCAAGTACCACTGCCTTTGTCTGGACCAGTGTTGCTATTATTATTTTAAACTATATATTAACTCAATTACTATTAGGATAATGATAGAGGTAGATAACTTACACAAATCTTTTGGCGAATCGCATATTTTAAAAGGTGTAACAACTAGTTTTGAAAAAGGAAAAACTAACCTAATTATAGGACAAAGTGGGTCTGGTAAAACTGTATTTTTAAAATGTTTACTTGGTTTATTTACTCCAGATGAAGGATACATCTGCTATAATGGGAATATTTATAACGACTTATCTCCTGATCAAAAAAGAAACCTTAGACAAGAAATGGGGATGGTTTTTCAAGGCAGTGCCTTGTTCGATTCTCTTACTGTAGAAGGCAATGTAATGTTCCCTTTAGAAATGTTTACAAAACAGTCTAAGTCAGAAATGCAAGACCGCGTTAATGCCGTTTTAAAAAGAGTAAACCTAATAGATGCTCACCATAAATATCCATCTGAAATTTCTGGAGGTATGCAAAAAAGGGTCGCAATTGCAAGAGCAATTGTAATGAATCCTAAGTATTTGTTTTGTGATGAACCAAACTCTGGTTTAGATCCAAAAACCGCTATACTAATAGATAACCTTATACAAGAGATTACTCAAGAATACGATATTACTACTGTAATTAATACCCATGATATGAACTCTGTTATGGAAATAGGACAAAAAATCTTATTCCTAAAAAACGGACATAAAGAATGGGAAGGCACTAATAAAGAGATTTTTAAAACAGATAATGAAGCTGTAACTGACTTTGTTTATTCTTCAGAATTGTTTAAAAAAGTTAGACAAATGTATATTGAAGAACGAAATTAATTCTTTAATTCTCGTACTTGAATATTCTTATCTTTCAATCTTAACTTTAACCATTCAGATATTTTTTTCATATCTGCATCTTTATCTTTAGACTTTGTTTTTAGCTTCCAATTAACCTCAAAAACAGGGATAGTATCTACTTTTTTAAAATCAGTACGTATTGTATAAGAGTAACCTATAGAAGCTAAGTTTTCATAGTTAGCTTTGGCCTCTGCACTTACATCATTAAAAGGAATTTGCTTAGATACAATTTTTTGTAATTGTGTTAACTCTTTCTCTAATAGGGCAATTTTTTCTTCTTTACCCATTAACTCAGCTTTCTTAGCCTGGTATAACTCGTCTACGTATTTTATCTGATCTACTTCTTTATTTTTAGAACCTTGAATAATTTTTAAATCAGTATCCGCAAGCTCTTCATAATCTTCATTCTTTATCGTATTCCAACTAGAAATAATATTATCTGGAACCAATTCTTCTCCCATAAACATCACCTCTATAACAGATTTTTTCGGATTCTTATTTTTACCTAATATTTTATCTAACAAAGTTCTATCCCCTCCATGATATTCTATATTAGTTAAATTCTCTAAATACATACCATTACCAGCAAACTGATATTTTGCAATATTTTCAGAAACAAATTTTTGTGCATCACCTCTAAATTGAGATTCACCTAAGGCTTTAACAAATGTCCAACCAGCAGGAACCATCATTAAAATAGCAACTATAGAAGCAAGCCTACTTATTAACCTACGGCGCTCAGAATTAGCATATCTTACCATAGGGAAACGCAATATTTTTATAACCAAGAAGGTTGCTAAAGCTATAAAAATAGTATTAATAGTAAACAAATACATTGCTCCACTAGCGTAATCCCAATTCCCAATTGCCAAGCCAAAACCTACCGTACACAAAGGAGGCATTAATGCCGTTGCAATTGCTACTCCAAAAATTACACTCGCAATAGTTCCTTTTTTTGCACGTGCAATAACCAAAGCTAAACCACCAAAAAATGCAATAAGAACATCTCTAATATCTGGTGCAGTACGTGCTAAAAGTTCTGAAGACTCATCTCTTAAAGGAAAAAATTTAAAAAATAAAAAGGCAGTAAGAATACTTAAGACCACCATTACTCCAAAATTCTTAAGAGAACGGCGTAATGTATCAATATCATTAATAGCTAATGATAAACCCATACCTAAAATAGGACCCATTAATGGTGATATTAACATGGCACCAATAACAACAGCTGTAGAATTTGCATTTAAACCAATAGAAGCTATAAAAATAGAGCATATTAAAATCCAAGAAGTATGTCCTTTAAAAGGTATATCTGCCACTATAGATTCTCTAGTAGCTTCTTGGTCTGTATTATTACGTATATCTAAAAGTTCTTTTAAAAATTTCTTTGTACTTCCCAATAAGCCTTGAAAATCTTTCTTTACATTTTCTGATGACTCATTACCTGCAACATTATTTTCTTGCTCTGTATTATTACTCATATAGACTGGTATTATTTACCAAATTTTTCCTTAACCTCGTTTAAGATAATCTTAATATCTTGCTCTTTGTCTTTAGGACAAATTAATAAAACATCTTCCTTATCTACTACAATATAATTATCTAAGCTATCTAAAACCACAACTTTATCTTTTGCCGTACGTACTATATTACCATTAGAGTTTCTATCTAACAACTTAGCTCCAACAACAGCATTTTCTGCTTTATTCTTATCTAGCTTATCATACAAAGAACCCCATGTACCAAGATCATTCCAATCAAAAGTCGCTGGTAAAACAAATATGCTTTTAGAATGCTCCAGAATAGCATAATCTATAGATATATTCTCTGCTAAAGCATAGTTTTTAGCGATAAAATCTTTCTCCCTTGGTGTATTGTAATCATCCATTCCAGAATTAAATAATTCGTATTGTTTAGGCTGAAACGTTTTAAATGCATCAACTATTGTCTTTACACTCCACATAAATATACCTGCATTCCAAAGAAAATTACCTTGACTAATAAATTCTTTGGCTGTATTATAATCTGGTTTTTCTCTAAACTGATTTACTTTTTTAATTTCTAAATCAGCATTTTTATTATACTCAATATACCCAAATCCCGTATTAGGAAATGTTGGCTTAATGCCTAGTGTACATAATACATCTTCGCTCTCACACTTAGTAAAACATTGTTTCACGTTATCTTCAAAAGCATCTTCATCTTCAATCCAATGGTCACTAGGAGCAACTATCATTACCGCATTAGGATTCTCTTTCTTAATTTTCAGGGCTGCATACAAAATACAAGGAGCAGTGTTGCGCATTGCAGGTTCTAAAACTACTTGATCTTGCGTTAACATTGGCAATTGCTCTAAAACCAGGTCGTTGTAACTTTCATTAGTTAACACTAGAATATTCTCTTTAGGAATAAATTTATGTAGTCTATTAAACGTTTTCTGAATTAAAGTATCACCAGAACCTAACATATCATGAAACTGCTTAGGGTATTCGGCCGTACTTACAGGCCAAAACCTAGACCCAATACCGCCAGCCATTATAACTGCGTAATAATTTTTGTTCATGTTATTAATCTTTTATAAGTTCTACTTCTGCGTTAGGTTGAAAAACGTAGGTTCTTCCACTGGATATTTCAACACACTCATATCTCTTTATTTTTCTGCTCCCCTTTTTAAATAACTTACCGTTGTAAATTCTAAACACACTACCTATTGGTAACTCAAAAATATATGTTTTATTTGACACAGGATCAAATTGCTTTAATGCTAACGATAACTTAGCATCTGTATCACTACTTGCCTTAGGATTTTTAAAATGATTAGCTATAACCGGCAATACTTTTGTTGGAAATATTTCTGGCCTTATAAATGGCAACATTAAAGACTGAAACGTTTTTTTCCACTCTATACCGTGTGGCTTAATACGTCTTCCATATTTTTCAAAAGCGACTAAATGTGCAATCTCATGTATTAAGGTTATTAAAAATCTATATTTATTTAATGATGCATTTATTGTTATTTGGTGCATACCGCTTGGTAACCTTCTATAGTCACCGTGACGGGTAACTCTGTCTCCTACAATTTTTAGATGCACTGCATTTATTTTTATCAAAGAAACACAAGCTTGCACAGCTCTTTCTGGTAGATATTTTAGAAGGGTACTCTCCATATAAACAAAAATAATAGATTCTACCTTTTACTGCTAAGGTTCACAGTTTATTTTGTAGTAAAATACAACTTTTTTAAATTATTTTTTAACGACTTATATAATATTTACTCACAACACATCAAAACAAAACTGCCTATTAAAAAAACAGGCAGTTTTATTATTCTAATTTATGCTACAAATTAAGGAGTACTATTACTTACTTGCAACAGTTTTCCGTTATACATTTTATGTCCTGTAAGTGCAAAATTCTGAATATACTCTGCCATTTCTAACGCAGTAGTTGGCGCTGTATACCCAGGAAAAGCTTCTTCTAGCATTTCAGTCTGTACTGCTCCTAATGCCAAAACATTAAAAGATGGTCCAGTTTCTTTAAATTCTTCTGCCCAAAGCTCTGTTAATGTTACCACAGCTCCTTTACTAGAACTGTATGCAGATAAGCCCGCAAATTTAACACTACCCTGAACACCTCCCATAGAACTTATAGTTACTACATGTCCGTTATTAGGCATTTTTGGAATCACCAGTTTTGTAATACTTGCCACTCCAAAAACATTGACTTTATAAACAGCTTCAAAGTCTTCGGTTGTCGTTTCTAAAAATGGCTTATTTGCTAATTTTCCGGCATTATTAATTAAAACATCTACCTGTTGCCAGTTTTGGGTAATAAAATTCTCAACCTTTTTTAAATCTTCTTCTTTTGAAATATCAAACGGAAAAGAAAAAATATTTGGATTATTTAGAGACGCTATAGGCTCATTATTTCTGGACAATGCCAAAACTTTATGCCCATTATTTGCAAATAGCTGTGCCATTTGATACCCTATACCTCTACTAGATCCTGTAATTATAATATTAGCCATTAATTGTACTTTATTTCTTTTGTTTTAGCATTTGCAATACTTTCTAACACCGGCACAAACTTATTAATTAAGCTAGCCATATGATCAAAATCCATTGCTTCTGTCTCATCACCTACCTGATGATAATGAGCAAAATTTGTAAAATCGAATGTAGAATAGGTTTGCGAAGGAACATTAAACTCTTGATGAAAAGGATAATTATCTGACCTCATAAACAACCTGAATTCACCTGCTTTAGGCAAAAATCCTGCTATATTTTCTCCTGCATATTTATTACTTACTTCAGCTAAATTAGATTCGTTAAAACCTGTAACATATGTTAAGTAATCTTTGTCTTTCATTGGTATACCAATCATTTCAAAATTTAGCATTGTATACAAATTAAGGCTTTCTTCTTTTAATTTAGTTGCCAGATGTTTAGAGCCTAAAAGTCCCATTTCTTCTGCAGAAAATAAAGCAAAAATAATACTACGCTTATTCGTCTTGTTTTTTCCAAAGTAACGCGCAAACTCCATAACTGCAGAAGTACCAGAAGCATTATCATTAGCGCCATTTGCAATAACATCATCTCCGTTTGCTTTAGCCTTACCTATATGATCATAATGCGCTCCTAAAATAATAAACTCATTTTTTAAAACCGGATCATTACCCTCTATGTAACCAACTACATTATAAGCTACACCTTTTTTTGCATCAAAATTAGTTAATGTATCTCTGTATGATAAAAAATATGGTTTTACACCGCTAGATTTAAAACTGTTCTCGATAAAAGTAGCTGCTTCTGCAATACCCTCAGAACCAGACATTCTGCCTTGCAGATCATCTGAGGCTAAAAAGCTAACAATTTTTTCTACACTTTTTGGTGTTACTGCTACACTATGGTCTACAGAATTTTGCTGCGCTTGCGTTGTGCAAGAACCTAACATAATTATAGCTAAAAAATAAAGTATCTTTCTCATATTTAATTTATTTAAGCACTAAAGATAAAAAAAGCATCTCAAAATTAATGAGATGCTTTTTAATATAATTTATAAGAGTTTTTACAATTACGCTAACATTGTAACTGGATTCTCTATATAACTTCTTAATGTTTGTAAAAATTGAGCTCCAACTGCACCATCTACCGTTCTGTGATCGCACGCTAAAGTTAATTTCATAGTGTTACCTACTACAATTTCTCCGTTTTTAACAACTGGCTTTTCTACAATTGCACCAACAGATAATATTGCTGCGTTAGGCTGATTTATGATTGATGTAAATTCCTGAATACCAAACATACCTAAGTTAGACACTGTAAATGTACTACCTTCCATTTCTGAAGGAGCAATTTTTTTAGATCTTGCTTTACCTGCTAAATCTCTTACAGATGCACCAATTGTAGTTAAACTCATTTGATCTGCAAATTTAAGAACAGGTACAACCAATCCTTCATCTACTGCCACCGCTACTCCAACATGTATATGTTTGTTGTAACGCGTAACATCATCTTTCCAAGTTGTATTTACTTGCGGATGCTTTCTTAAAGCCATTGCACAAGCTTTTAAGACCATATCATTAAATGACACCTTAATATCTGGCAAGCTATTAATTTGAACTCTAGAAGCCATTGCATTGTCCATATCTACCTCTATTGTAAGGTAAAAATGTGGCGCTGTAAATTTAGACTGTCCAAGAACTTTTGCAATTACTTTACGCATTGAAGAATTTTTAACATCTTCAAAACCTTCTTCTCCAACCGGCGCATATATTGCAGGTTGCGCTTTTGCTTCTGGAGCAGCAGCCTTTGCCGCTGTTGCATTAGAAGAACTAGAAGTTGCAGAAGGAGTAAAACTCTCTACATCTTTCTTTACTATTCTTCCGTTGTCACCAGAACCAGTAACATCTGCTAAGTTAATACCTTTATCTGCTGCTATTTTTTTAGCTAACGGAGAAGCAAAAACACGCTTACCATCTGTAGAAACTGCTTCTACTGGCGCTGCTTTTTCTTCTTTTTTATTTTCTTTTTTTGGAGCCTCAGAAGTTGCTTTTGCTGCAGGAGCATTACCGCTATTTAACACAGCATCTACATCTGTACCTTCTGGGCCTATAACTGCTAAAATTTCATCAACCGGAGAAGATTCTCCTTCTTTAATACCTACATACAGTAATGTACCTGAGTAAAAAGATTCAAATTCCATTGTTGCCTTGTCAGTTTCAATTTCAGCAAGAATATCGCCTTCCTCAACTTTATCCCCAACATTTTTTAACCAAGCAGCAACGGTACCCTCTTCCATAGTATCACTAAGGCGAGGCATTTTTATTACTTCTACTCCTTCTGGAATTTCACTACTTGAAGTTGCTGCAACTGGTGCCGCTTCTTCTGTTGTAGTTTCTTCTTTCTCCTCTGTTGTAGACGCTTGTGCACCTCCAGATACTAATGCAGAGATATCTTCACCCTCTTCACCTATTATGGCTAAAAGAGAATCTACAGGAGCAGTTTCTCCTTCGTTTATTCCTATATATAATAGAAAGCCTTCGTTAAAAGACTCAAATTCCATTGTAGCTTTGTCCGTTTCAATTTCAGCAAGAATATCTCCCTCTTCAATTTTATCACCAACATTTTTTAGCCATGCAGCAACGGTACCCTCTTCCATGGTATCGCTAAGTCTTGGCATATTTATTATCTCTGCCATCTTTTATAATTTATGTTGTACAAATGGATAATCTTTTTGTTCGTAAACCATATCGTATAATTGGCTTACTGGTGGGTAATCAGAATTTTCTGCAAACTCTTCACACTCCTTAACCATACGCTTAACTTCTTTACCCATTTCGGCAATTTCGTCTTCTGTTGCGTATTTTTTATCTTTTATAACCTCTAAAACCTGAGTAATAGGATCTATTTTCTTGTACTCTTCTACTTCTGCTTTAGTTCTGTAGTGTTGTGCATCTGACATAGAGTGACCTCTATAACGGTATGTTTTTATCTCTAAGAAAGTTGGTCCTCCTCCAGATCTTGCTCTTTCTACGGCTTTACTTACCTCTTCTGCTACAGTTACAGGATTCATACCCTCTACTGCTTTACAAGGCATCTCGTAACCTAAACCTAGTTTCCAAATTTCTGTAGAATGAGATGTTCTTGCAACGGATGTACCCATTGCATACCCATTGTTTTCACAAATAAAAACAACTGGCAATTGCCAAAGCATTGCTAAGTTAAATGTTTCATGTAAAGAACCTTGCCTTACAGCACCATCTCCCATATAACATAATGTAACAGCATCATTACCTGCATATTTGTCTCCAAATGCAAGACCTGCTCCCAAAGGAATTTGTCCACCTACAATACCATGACCACCATAAAAACGGTGTTCTTTAGAAAAGATATGCATAGAACCTCCCATACCTTGAGATGTACCAGTTACCTTACCATAAAGTTCTGCCATTACTCTTTTAGGATCTACTCCCATACCAATTGGTTGTACATGATTACGGTATGCTGTAATCATTTTATCTTTAGTAAGATCCATTGCATGTAACGATCCAGCTAAAACAGCTTCTTGTCCATTATATAAATGTAGAAAGCCTCTAACTTTTTGTTGAATATACACTGCAGCAAGTTTATCCTCGAACTTTCTCCAGAACAACATATCCTTGTACCAATTAAGGTAAACTTCTTTGGTTATTTTTTTCATTGAAAACTTTTTTTTTAAAAAGGTCTGTTTTACAGAGTAGCAAAAATACACATTAAATCCACTATCAAAAAAAAATTAAAGAAAAAGCACAGACAAGATGCTTATTGTTTTTTTAAATTAAATTTTTATCAGAAAATTAGCTATAAAAAAAATAATTCATCAAAAAAAAGCTACTATAAGAAAGAATTACTGAAAGCTAGCGGTAAAATATCTGAGATAGAATTACACTTTAAAACCTTACCTACCTCACCCATTAGCATTAAAGCAAGCGGTTCTTTTTGTTTTTGCTCGTATTCTATCATAGATTGTCTACAATTACCACAAGGAGCTGCAGGCTCTAATACCTTATAATTTTTTGATGTAGCCGAAATTGCCACAGAAACCATTTTTACATTTGGGTATATAGCGGCTGCTTGATAAATTGCAACACGCTCTGCGCATAAACCAGAAGGGTATGCAGCATTTTCTTGATTGTTACCTACTACTATTTCTCCGTTCTCTAAAAGCACTGCTGCACCTACTAAAAAACTAGAATATGGAGCATATGCGTTACTACGTGCACCTACAGCTTTAAGCATAAGGTCTTTGTCTGTTTTAGACAACTCATCTATAGAGTCGTAAACAGACATATCAAAAGATATTGTTTGTTTCTTCATTTAGTCGTTTAATAATTCTTCACCTAAGTTAAAGGTAAGAGAAAAACGTAAAGTATTTTCTAACGGATTTTTTATTTTTGATGTAGAGAATAAATAAGATAAATCTACCTGTGTAGCTTTAAATTTAAATCCGGCTCCTAATGAAAAGAATTTACGAGCTCCTTTTAATTCGTTTTCATTAAAGTAACCTGTACGTAGCATAAATGCATTTTGAAACGAATACTCTGCTCCTAACGCCCAAGTTACTTCTTTAATTTCTTCTCCAAAACCATCTGGAGCGTCTGTAAAAGAATTAAAAGCTCCTTCTAAAAAGCTTATTTGTTGGTAACGCTCGTTATCTTGACTATCTATTTGTCCGTCTTCATTAAAATCCTGAGGAGTAGGAACTAATAATTTATTAAATTCTGTTGTTAATGATAATACATTGTCTTGGTCTAAAATAAAATCAAACCCTGCGCCAAATTTTAAATTCCCTGGCAAAAAGTTTTCTTGTCCATTATTATCGTAAGAAATTTTACTACCTAGGTTAGAGATATTAAAACCAGCTCTCCACCTACCATCAAAATTATCATAAGCTATTTCTGGAGATCTATAAAAACCCGATATATCAACAGCAAAAGCAGTTGCGGCTTTAGAATCTACACTGGGATCTAAAGGAAATTTTAAATTAGAACTAATAAATCTACCACCAATACCCATAGAAAACTGAGTAGATAATTTTAAAGAATATGCACCTTCTAAAACAAATTCATTTGGCTTAACTGTTGTACCTTCTTCATCTATGGTTTGCCTAAGCTCCACTTCTCCTAATCCAAAATAACGCAATCCAAAAGCAAAAGCACTTCTATCATCTAACTTGTTATAAAAACTAGCATTTAGCAAGGCTACATCTGTAACTATGTTTTCTAAATAAGGTGTATAACTTATACCAAAACCCATTTTTTGTTCTGCAAAAGCAAATTTTGCTGCATTCCATTGTAAAGAATATGCATCTGCAGATGTTGCCACTCCCATATCTCCCATTCCAGCTGCCCTAGCATCTGCTGCAATATTTAAAAAAGGTACTGCAGTAGTAATAGATCTGTTTTCTTGAGCTTTGCCTGTGTAAGCCGATATTAAAAGCGTTACAATTAGTATTTTTTTCATCATCATATGTAAATAGTGGTATTAACTACCTTTTTTATATCTAATTAGGTACAATAAATTAATTAACGCTCATTTTTAAAATATCTTATAAATAAACAACTTTATTTTTAAAACAAACCTAAAGACTTCTAATCTACTATCATAAGAAAACTTGTTCTTCCTTTATTATTAAGGATATAAAAATTTCTATTAAAAAGAATTTAAAAAATAATACTATTCTATTATTTACTGCGTTATAGATGTGTTGAACCTTGTTTTTTGGCTAGTTTCAGTTTTTTTTAGGATATGTAAAATATTCTTAGAAAATTTGCGTTTAATAAGCCGATAGTAAGCAAAGTTTAAACAGAAAATAAGTATAGTATAACTGCAAATTAGCAGTAAAGTATAGAACTCAAGTCTTAATTATGAAAAAACAATTCATTAAAGTTGTACTCTCGTGTGCTGTTGTAGCAGGTAGCATTACAAGTTGTAAAAAATCATCTTCATCCAAAGATGTATCTCGTGCCACAGGTTGGAAAATTAACGCCAAAGAAGGTGGTTTTCAGCACAACTCTGATTTTAAAGAACAAGTTACCGCACCCGGTCTTGTCTTTGTAGAAGGAGGTACCTTTACAAAAGGTAAAGTGCAAGATGATGTTATGCACGATTGGAATAATACTCCAACTCAGCAACACGTACAATCCTTTTATATGGATGAAACTGAAGTAACTAATAAAATGTACCTACAATTTTTAGATTACTTAAAATCTGTATACCCACCAGAAGATCCTAAATATGCTAACATATACAAAGGTGCATTACCTGATACATTAGTATGGAGAAACAGACTTGGTTTTAATGAAACTATGACTAACAACTATTTGAGACACCCTGGTTATGCGGAGTATCCTGTAGTTGGTGTTAACTGGGTACAAGCTACGCAATTTGCAGAATGGCGTACAGACCGTGTTAACGAATTAATGTTAGAAAAAGAAGGCTACCTTAATGACGAAGCTAAATACAAAGCCTTAAAAGGTGAAGGCAGTGGTACTTTTAGCACTGAAGCTTACCTAAACAGACCAGAATCTGTATATGGTGGACAAATAGATTCTCTACAAGGAAAAGCTCAAAAGACGGATTCTGTTTCTACTTTTGCTAAAAGAAGTAGTGGTATAATTTTACCAGAATATAGATTACCTACAGAAACAGAATGGGAATATGCTGCACAAGCGAACCAAGGTAACAGAGAATACAACAACTATAGAGGTAGAAAAAAATATCCTTGGGATGGTGATTATACTCGTAACGGACAACGTGTTGGTAGAGGTGATCAATTAGCAAACTTTAAACAAGGTAAAGGTGATTACGGCGGAATTGCTGGTTGGTCTGACGATGGTGCAGATATTACTAATGCAGTTATGTCTTACAAACCAAATGATTTAGGTCTTTACGATATGGCCGGTAACGTGTCTGAATGGGTTGCCGATGTATACAGACCAATAGTAGATGATGAAATTAGTGATTTTAACTACTATAGAGGTAACATTTATATGAAAACAGCTATTGGTGAAGATGGTAAAGTAAACATCCTTAGAGATTCTGTTTTATATGACACATTACCAAACGGAAAAATAGTAGCGGTTAACTTACCAGGAGAAATTAAAATGGTTCCTGTAGATGAAGAAGAAACGTACTTAAGAACAAACTTCTCTTCTAGTGATAACAGAGGTTACAGAGATGGTGAGCCAGGATCTACAAGATTTTACGACAAGTTTAATGATGCAGATGGTGACGAGGAAAATAAAAAGTCTATGTACAACTCACCTACTAACAAAATAGAAAGAGATAGTGCTGGTAAATTTATTAGAAACTATGACAAGTCTAACTACAGAACTTCTTTAATTAACAATGAAGTTAGAGTATACAAAGGTGGTTCTTGGAGAGACCGTGCATTCTGGTTAGACCCTGCACAACGTAGGTACTTACCACAGTATATGGCTACAGATGATATTGGCTTTAGATGTGCAATGTCTAGAGTTGGTTCTAAGTCTAAGACTAAAAATAAGACTGCTAGAGGTAAAAAAGTAAAATAATTTACTATAACATATTTTTTAAAAAAGACTGCTCCAAAGAGCAGTCTTTTTTTTTATATTCGCTTTATGACTATAGCACAAATCCATCAACTATTTTTAACGTATTCTACTGTCTGTACAGATACAAGAAAAATAACCAAAGACTGTATTTTTTTCGCTCTTAAAGGCGATAACTTTAACGGTAATAAATATGCCGCAGAAGCACTACAAAAAGGTGCTACTTATGTTATTGTTGATGAAAAAGAATACGCAACATCAGATCAATTTATTTTGGTTGAAGATGTTTTACAAACCTTACAACAACTTGGTAAATACCATAGAAAACATTGTACTGCAAAAGTAATTGGCTTAACAGGTAGTAACGGAAAAACAACTACCAAAGAACTTATAAAAGCTGTTATTCAAAAAAAATATAAAACTATTGCTACTGTTGGCAACTTAAACAACCACATTGGTGTTCCTTTAACTCTGTTAACCATAAAAGAAGATACCGAAATTGCTATTGTAGAAATGGGAGCTAATCACCTTAAAGAAATAGAGTTTTTAAGCAATTTAGCAGAGCCAGATTATGGTTACATTACTAATTTTGGAAAGGCCCACCTAGAAGGTTTTGGTAGTACAGAAGGTGTAATACAAGGTAAAAGTGAATTATACCATTACCTAACAACAAACCAAAAGCACATTTTTTTAAATGCCGATGACCCTATACAAGAAGCTAAACTTGGAACTTATATTAAAAAAATAGGATTTAGTACTAGTAACGAGCAATACTACAAGGTAGAACTATTAAATGCAGATCCTTTTGTTACTATAAAGGTTAAGGATTTTACTATAACATCTAACCTAGTTGGCGCCTATAATTTCACAAATTGTTGTGCTGCTATTTTAATGGGAAAGTATTTTAATATTACGTTACCAGATATTAAAAACGCTATAGAAAGTTACGTTCCAGAAAATAATAGATCACAAATACTAGAACAAAATGGGCATAAAATAATACTAGATGCTTATAACGCCAACCCAACAAGTATGGCTGCTGCATTAGACAATTTTAACGGCTTAAAAGTTGCTCGTAAAATTGTTTTTTTAGGTGATATGTTTGAGCTAGGCAATACAGCAGCTGAAGAACACCAAGAGATTGCAGATAAAGTTGGGAAAATGAATTTCACAACTTCTTTTTTAGTTGGGGAAAATTTTGCTAAAACAGAATCTGAAGCTGTAAAACTGAGTAGTTTTAATGATTTAAAAAACTACTTAAAAGAACACCCTATACAACCAATGAGTAACCTTTTAATAAAAGGTTCTAGAGGTATGGCACTAGAAAGAATTTTAGGTATACTATAAAAAAAGCCTCTCTATAAAAAGAGAGGCTTTTAATTTTTAAGTTAATTTTAGAAAAAACATATCTAAAACTTCTATTACAATTAAGATTATAATAATCCATTCTAGTCTACTACTTTCCTTATGGTCCATAATATCTTTAAACAGCTCTAGGTTTTCTTTTATAACACCTAACCGCTCGTGAATATACCTGTACCTGTCTTTTAAGTCAAACGTCTTTTTTAACTCTAGGTTTAAATGATTTAACGTTTCGTTATCCCAAGTTACATCTGGTGAATCAAAAATATATAAGTTTTCAGAAATCTCGTTTTTAATGTTTAAAACTCGACCTATAAACCGTTTTAACTTATTTCCGGATATATCTAATTTCCCTCTTTGCTCAAGATACTTTGTATGCTCATTTGTTTCCCCTAAAAGCTTCTCTGTAATTTCAAAATAATTATCTAAAGCTACAGACTGCGATGCATTTAAAACTATTAAACGTATTGTTTCTGTATCAAAAGAAGGTATTATCACTTTATAAAATGATACCTCTTGCTTACCTGGTTCTATTACAACGTTAACCTCTTCAGAAAAACGTTCTTCTTTTAGTCCTTTGCAAAAAGGCTTAATACTATCTAAAATTACTCTTTTCTCTTCTAAAGAATGATTAAAAAAACCAACCATTCCGTATTGAAATATGTACACAAACTTCTCATCACCCACCTCATAAAACAACTCGTCTCCGTCTAAAAAAAGCAGGTTCCAAGATAAATTACGTTTGCATTCTCTGATAGATATAGAGGCCGAAATTTGGTAGGCGTCTACGCTAAACATTGCTAATCTTCATCTTCTTCTAAAGGTACATCTGGTATTGCATCAGGGTCATCATCATCAAACCCATCGTAATCATCTTCATCATAATTAGCCATAGTTACTTCTAACTTCTCACTAATTTTAACCAAGTACTTAGTGTCCTCTGTTAACACCTCAACAGCTTCTATACGCTCTCCTTTGGCATTAGAAAAACGAATAACGTTTAGGTCATCATAACCATCAGGATACCTTTCTACCAAAAGTTTTAAAACTTCTGGTGTTAGCTTTTTAAAATCTACTATAACTCTTTTTAAATTATCCATAGTTACATATCTAATAAGTAAGCAAAAATTAATGGCGCAACAATCGTTGCATCACTTTCTATAATAAACTTTGGCGTATCAATATCTAATTTACCCCAAGTAATTTTCTCATTTGGTACCGCTCCAGAATACGAACCATAACTTGTTGTAGAATCTGAAATCTGACAGAAATAACTCCAAAATGGTGTTTCTGGTTTTTCCATATCCTGATATAACATTGGAACAACACAGATTGGAAAATCTCCTGCAATTCCTCCTCCAATTTGAAAGAATCCAATTCCGTTTTCAGAATTATTTGTATACCAATCAGCAAGGAAAGTCATATATTCTATACCAGATTTTACCGTACTTGCATTTAATTCGCCTTTTAAAACATAAGAAGCAAAAATATTACCCATTGTAGAATCTTCCCAACCTGGACAAATAATTGGTAAGTTTTTTTCTGCAGCTGCGTACATCCAAGAATCTTTAATATCTATCTCGTAATATTCCTCTAAAACCCCAGACAATAATAATTTGTACATATATTCATGAGGTAAAAAACGCTCGCCATTTGCCTCTGCATCTTTCCATATTTTTACAATATGTTCTTGAATTCTTCTAAAAGCCTCTTCTTCTGGTATACAAGTATCTGTAACTCGGTTTAGTCCTTTTTCTAATAAATCCCATTCATCTTGAGGCGTTAAATCTCTATAATTAGGTACACGCTTGTAATGAGAATGTGCTACAAGATTCATAACATCTTCCTCTAAGTTTGCTCCTGTACAAGAAACTATTTGCACTTTATCTTGACGAATCATTTCTGCAAAAATCTTTCCTAACTCTGCAGTACTCATTGCTCCTGCTAAAGAAACTAACATTTTAGACCCTTTATTTAATTGTGCTTCGTACCCTTTTGCAGCGTCTACTAAAGCAGCTGCATTAAAGTGTAAAAAGTATTTTTCTATAAAATTTGTAATTGGTTTGCTCATTTTGTTTTTTATTTTTTTGATAATTTTCTAACTTCGAAAATATCTGTTCTTCTATCTTTTAAATTACGTACACTACCAAATTTATTCAAGTCTTTTAACAAGTCTAAATCCACATCGGCAATTAAAATCATTTCGGTATTTGTAGTTGCTTCTGCCTTGATTCCGTTTGCAGGAAAAGAGAAATCGCAAGGTGTAAACACCATAGATTGCGCATACTGAATGTCCATATTATTTACTTTTGGTAAATTACCCACACTTCCTGCAATGGCAACATAACACTCGTTCTCTATCGCTCTAGCTTGTGCACAATGACGCACTCTAGAATATCCATTTTGCGTATCCGTTAAAAACGGAACAAACAAAATATCCATTCCTTCTTCTGCTAAAATTCTACTTAATTCAGGAAACTCAGAATCATAACAAATTAATACGCCAATTTTACCGCAATCTGTATCAAACGTTTTTATTTCATTACCACCTTGCATTCCCCAAACCTTTGCTTCATCTGGTGTAACATGTAATTTCTCATAACGCTCTGTAGAACCATCTCTTTTACAGATATAACCAGCATTGTACAACAATTCATCCTTAATTTCTGGCATACTACCCGTAATAATATTAATGTTATACGTAATAGCTAACTCAGAAAATTTCTGAACAATTTGTGGTGTATATTTTGCCAATTCTCTAATTGCTTCCGATTCTGGCAAGTGATTATTATCTGCCATTAACGGAGCGTTAAAAAACTCTGGAAACAACGCAAAATCAGATCTGTATGCAGAAACTGCGTCTACAAAATACTCTGCTTGTTGCATTAATTCTTCTAAATCTTTATACAAACGCATTTGCCACTGAATTAACCCTAAACGAACTACCTTTTTCTTAGTAGCCGCTTTTTTAGACTTTTTCTCGTAGTAAATATTATCCCATTCTAACAAAACTGCAAATTCACCAGAATTTTCATCACCTTCTAAATATCCTTTTAAAATTTTTGAAGGATGAAAATCATTCGAAATCTGAAAGTTTAAAACCGGATCGTGAATTTCTTTACGTTTTACACTTTCTATATACTCTTTTGGTGATAATGTTGCTGCATATTTATGGTAATTAGGAATTCTGCCGCCAAATGCAATTCCTTTTAAATTTTGTTTTTCAGCCAGTTCTTTTCTATAATCATACAACCTTCTACCTAAACGTAAACCTCTGTATTCTTTTTTTATAAAAACATCTATTCCGTATAAAACATCACCATCTTCATGATGCGTATTAAAGGTATAATTACCCGTAATATCTTCATACGTGTGTTGATCGTCGAAACTATCATAATCTAATTTTATAGATAATGCACAACCAGCCAACTCTCCATTTATCTTTATTATAACCTGTCCTTCTGGAAATTTATCAATTAAAGATTTAATTTGACTCTCTCTCCAATAAGAACCTGGCATACTAGAATATGCCTGAATCATTGCTTCTTTTAACTGTTTATAGTCAGTTAAAGTTAAATAATGAAGCTCAATGTTTTCTATATTTTTGATCATTTTATAATACTAAAAATCATCGTTATCAGCATCTTTAAACTTAGATAGTTTATTAAATGGATTTGCTTTATCTGCATCATCACCATTGTCATAACTATCATCGTTAGTAGCAAATTTGTAACTTAACATTTTGTAATATAATTTTGCAGCCAAAAAGTCTGATGATTTATCCGCTTTATTTGGGCAAAGTTCAACAATATCAAAACCAACAACATTTTTCTCTGTAAACACTTGCTTTAAAAACTCAAGCGTCTCGTACCAAAACAAACCTCCTGGCTCTGGTGTACCTGTAGATGGCATTATAGAAGGGTCAAAAGCATCTAAATCTAACGTAATAAATACGTTTTCTGTCATTTGATTTACAACTTTATCCATCCAATACTCATCGTTTACCATATCATGTGCAAAGAATGTTTTTTCTTCGTCCATAAATGTTTTTTCTATAGCATCCATACTACGTATACCAACTTGTAATAAATTAGTTTGTTGGCTAGCTTCATGCACAGCGCAAGCGTGATTACAAGTAGTACCGTCATAAGATTCTCTTAAATCTGCATGCGCATCTATATGTAATACAGTTAAGTTGCTAAAACACTCATTAAAAGCTCTAATTGTACCTATAGATATAGAGTGTTCCCCACCAAATAATGTAACAAACTTATTACGTTTAATGTACTTTTTAGTTATTTTATGCACCTCATCTACCATAGCTTCTGGAGAACTATTTTCAGTAATTGCATCTGCAAGATATACACCTTGCTGGTATGGTTCTGTTCCTGTTTCAATATCGTACAGCTCCATATTTTCTGATGCATTTAAAAAGGCTTCTGGCCCCTTATCTGCTCCTTTTCCCCATGTACTTGTTCCGTCATAAGGAACAGGTATTAAAACTACTTTTGCGGTTTCCAATTGCGCAAACTGGTCTGGTATGCCTGCGTAATTATTTGTTGTGCTCATATCCTAAAATTTTAAGCAGATCTTCTGCCTTTTGTTGTTCACTAAATAATTTGGTTGTTATATTTCCGTCTACATCTTTATCTATTAATATGTGCTTAGGATGTGGTATTAAACAGTGTTGTAAACCGCCATAACCACCAATACTTTCTTGGTAAGCACCTGTATTAAAGAATCCAATATATAATGGTTTATCTTTTTTATACTTTGGTAAATAAATAGCATTTGTGTTTTGCTCACTGTTGTAATAGTCATCACTATCACAAGTTAAACCACCTAGCAAAACACGCTCGTACTCATCTTCCCATCTATTAATTGGCAACATAATAAATCTCTTATTAATTGCCCATGTATCTGGCAATGTTGTAATAAAAGAAGAATCTATCATGTTCCACTTTTCTCTATCGTTTTGTTGTTTCTGGTATAGAATTTCATAAATAGCTCCACCAGACTCACCTACTGTAAAGCTACCAAATTCTGTAAAAATATTTGGTACGTCTACACCTGCTTCATCACAAGTTAGCTGAATTTGATTAATTATCTCATCAATAATATATTGATAATCATAATCAAACACCAACGAGTTTTTAATAGGAAAACCGCCCCCTATGTTTAAACTATCTAATGATGGGCATATTTTTTTTAGCTTAACATAAACCTTTAAACATTTTAAAAGTTCGTTCCAGTAATATGCGTTATCTTTTATACCTGTGTTAATAAAGAAGTGCAACATTTTTAATTGCACTTTATCATTATCCTTTATTTGACTTTCGTAAAAAGGAACTATGTTTTTGTAACCAATACCTAAACGAGAAGTATAGAACTCAAACTTTGGCTCTTCTTCAGACGCTATACGTATTCCTACTTTAAAATCATCATCAATTTCATTAGATAACAAATCTATTTCCTCGTAATTATCTATTATAGGAATACAGTTACGGTGACCCTCATTAATTAATCTAGCAATGTTAGTTATGTATTGGTCTCTTTTAAAGCCGTTACAAATTACATAGGTATCATCTTTAATTTTACCATCCTTTTTTAAATTTTCTATAATATTAATATCAAACGCCGAAGACGTTTCTATATGAATATTATTCTTTAATGCCTCGTGTAATACAGGCTTAAAGTGAGAACTTTTAGTGCAGTAACAATAATGGTATTTACCTTTGTACTTGTGCTTTTCCATTGCAATACCAAACCAATCTTTAGCTCTAGAAATGTTATCAGAGATTTTTGGTAAGTACGTAAATTTTAAAGGACTGCCATACTGCTCTACTAGTTGTTTTAGCGGTATGTCATGAAACATAAGGTTTTCTCCATCTAACTTAAATTCTTCTTGTGGAAAATGATAAGTCTGGTCAATTAAATCGATATATTTAGTATTCATTAAATTATTTTTTAGTAAAATTAAAAATTTGAAACACAAGAAATCCCTGTGCCTTTTGGCATTATTTTTTGCGGAAAAATTTCTAAATACTAAACAATGATTTGACGCTCCGTGGTTGGCACGAAGAAGTAGTCATGCTGACTGCAGACTATAGAGTTGTTACCGGAAGTTAGCTTTAAAATTCGGTTTCCTATCTTATAGGTTGTTTGTGGGTATGACTTCCTAATTCCCAAAAACCCGAACATATAAACATTATACATTTATGCTCAGCTATGTGCTAATACGCCAAAATTATTTGTTCTATTCTGACAGGACAAATGAAAACAAAAAAAATGAAAAAACTAATATTCAAATAAAAAAAATGAAAAAAATAATTTCTGCTTAACATTTAAAAAACACAACAACAAAAAACACCTTTAAAATTAGGAATTAAAACGTTTTTAATATCAAAATAAAAAGCTAAAAAAAAGATTATTTTACAAAAAACAACAAACAAATTGCATTCTATTAGTACACTAGCGTACATTAGTTCTGCTATTTTATAGCTTTATATTGCTAAAGAACACAAAAAACTAACACTATAGTCACCCACTATGAAAAATACTATTTCGCACAGAGTAGCAGATTTCTTAAAAAACTACCCTCCTTTTAATCAATTATTATTAGAAGAGTTACAAGAATTATCTACTCAGATTTCTATAGTTTACAAAGAAAAAGATGCTATTATATTTAATGAGAATGATGCACCTCACTCTCATTTTTATATTATACATAAAGGAGCTGTGTCTCTAAATAAAACCCAAACAAATACTATTGTCGATATCTGTGACGAGGGAGATATATTTGGCTTACGTCCTTTAATTGCTAATGAAAATTACAAAATGGAAGCCAAAGCGCATGAAGAAAGTATTCTTTACGCCATACCAATAACTACATTTAAACCTTATGCAACCAGCAATAGAGAGGTTGGTAATTTTTTAATAGACAGTTTTGCTTCTAATACAAGAAACCCCTATTCTAAGAGTCACAGAGGAACTTTATATGGCGAACCAGAAAGCACAGAAATTTACAATCCTAGTACCGAGTTATTAGATTTACAACCCGTTAAGTATTCTAAAAAACTTGTTAGCTGTTCTCCTAAAACACAAGCTAAGGTGTTAGCTGCTAAAATGACAAGTAAAAATGTTGGAGCTATTTTAGTGTTAGAAGATAAAATGCCTATTGGCATTATTACAGATAAAGATTTACGCAATAAAATTGTCACAGGACAATTACCTATTTCTGCACCAGCTAGTGAAATAATGACATCTCCTGTAATTACATATTCTAAAAAATTAACCATTACGCAGGCGCAAATGGCTATGATAAAAAGCAATATTAGTCATTTATGCTTAACCAAAGACGGCACAGTAAATTCTAAAGCTGTTGGTATATTATCTAAACATGATGTTATGCTGGCCGTTGGTAACAACCCTACCGTTTTAATAAAGGCAATAAAAAGAGCTACTAGAACCAAAGAAATTAAACAAGTTAGAAAAGGTATAATGATGCTTCTAAGAGGCTATTTAGACCAGAACATACCTATGACTTTAATTTCTAAAATAATATCTGAACTTAATGATGCTTGCATTAAACAAATAATTAAAAACTCTTTAGCAAAACTAGATACACCGCCGCCTGTAACTTTTGCTTGGCTTGCATTGGGTAGCCAAGGTAGAAGTGAGCAACTTTTGCATACAGACCAAGATAATGCGCTAGTGTTTGAAGATGTAGCTCCTGAAGACTTAGAAGAAACCAGAGCCTTTTTTATACATTTTGCTAAACAGGTTACACAACGACTTAATGTTATTGGGTACGAGTATTGCCCTGCAGAGATGATGGCATCTAACCCTAGCTGGTGTTTAAGTTTAAGCGAATGGAAAAAGAATGTTACTACTTGGATTACCAATCCTGGACAAGACGAAGTTTTATTATCCTCCATTTTTTTTGATTATAATAATGTTTACGGCAATCACGATCTAGTATCAGACCTATCAGACCATATATTTAAAACAGCCAAAAACTACCCTAGCTTTTTTTTACACTTAGCTAGTGGTGCATTACAGAACCCGTCACCTACAGGATTCTTTAGACAATTTTTAGTAGAACAAGATGGTGCAAATAAAGATTCTTTTGATATTAAAAGAAGAGCCTTAATGCCACTAACAGATGCCGCTAGAGTACTTCTTTTATCTCACTCTATAAAATCTATAAATTACACTGCAGAGCGTTTTGAAAAACTAGCCGAATTAGAACCTAATAACGCAGAACTTTTTATAGCTGCTTCTTATGCTACAAAAGCACTATTAAAATTTAGAACCAAACAAGGTTTAGCCCATAACGACTCTGGCAGGTACATATCTTTAAATAAGCTTACAAAAGCAGAAAAAATAAAACTTAAACGTACCTTTAGAACTATAAAAGAAATACAAGACCTTGTATACATTAGATTTAAAGTATCAACACTTTTAAGATGATAAATTTCTTCAAAAAAAAGAATACAGACTTACCCGATTTTTGGGTGAATTACGAAAACCTGTTTGTAACAAAACAAGATCAGAAATTAGAAGACATTACGTTTGTTGTTCTAGATACAGAAACTACTGGTTTTAGTTATGAAGAAGATCGTATGCTATGTATTGGCGCATTAAAACTTATAAAAAATAATATTAATGTTAGTACTAGTTTTGAGATTTTTATACATCAAGACCACTACAACCAACAAACCGCCGAGATTCACGGAATTTTAAAAGAAGGTAAAGCTACCAGATTAGAAGAATTAGAAACTTTAAAATTATTTATAGCCTACTTAGGCAATGGAGTTATTGTGGCTCACCACGCAGGTTTTGATGTTACATTTATAAACACAGCTCTAGAAAGGCACGGATTACCTAAACTAAAAAATAAGATTTTAGATACTTCTACACTCTACAAAAAGACACTTATTAGATCTAATTTATTACACAAAAAAGAACATTATTCTTTAGATGAATTGGCAGAAAAATTTAATATCTCTGTAAAAGACAGACATACTGCCCTTGGCGATGCTTATATTACTGCAATTGCCTTTCTTAAGATTTTATCAAAATTAAAAGAGAAGAATATTTCTACTTTAAAACAATTATTGCGAATTTACTAAGTACAATTATCTATAAAAAAAAGCACCAAATCCTTATATAGGTTTTGGTGCTTTTATATTTTTAAAAAATAGTATAATCTATTCTTCTAAACTCATTGCCATTTCGTGATCGTATTTACAACAAGCAGGTAATTCTTTGTAAGCGTCTTCACTACCTACAGATTTTTCCGTGTCATAACCAGAAGCTGCTATAGCATTATGCAAAGCTTCCTCGTTTGTTTTATCGCCATTAAAAGCTATGGTAATTTGTTTCTTTTTTACATCCCAATTTGCACTAGAAACACCCTCTACTGACTTAGCTGCCTTTTCTATAGTACTTTTACACATAGCACAATTACCACGCACACCAAAAGTAGCTTTGGCCGTAGCCAACTCATTTTCAACAGCCACAGTTGTAGTTTCATTAGCTTCCTCTGTTGTTTGCTTTGCTTCATTTTTACAACTTGCAAAGGCTAACAAACCTAATACAGCTGTACTCAAAATCATCTTTTTCATAGTTGTTAATTATTTAGTTGTTAATATAATTATTTTTGTTTTCTTATTCTACAATTTGATTAATTTCTCCACAATTAAGCATTGCTTCTCCAAAATACGGATTAACAACACTATCTTCTTTACTTAACCAAAAAGCACCTTTATTACTGTCTGCCATTGGACAAAAATGGCTGTATATTTTTTTATTCACTCCAAAAACTTCTATAGAACTTAATAGTTTTGCTGATATATTTTTAAAATGCTTACGTTGTTCTTTTATATCTTCTGATACTACAAAAAGCTGAGTTTCTTTTTTTATGGGACTGATAAACAATTCTCCTTTTTTACGAGCGTCTTCAGTTTTTAAAAGATTTAAATTTACTTTTTCTATTTGCTGAAGCATTTCTTTTGCATTCTTGGTTGATGCTGCTACGTTCTCATTAATTAAATCATCTTTCACTAAAATATAAGATTCTAAAACAGCTGCTAGCTCATCTTGAAAATCTTTAGACACTTTAATCCTTACATTTTTAGCGACTTTATCAGATTTCATTTTCATATGACTTTCGTGCCCTGTAATTGTTTTTCCTCCTGACTTATTCATCATAGATTTTTTCCCTTGTAACTGTGCTGCAGCATCTACAGTAAAAGCTCCATTGGTTACAACCTCATCGCCATTATTTAATCCGCTTACAACTTCATAATTAGCTCCAACTTTAGAGCCTAGTTCTATTTCTTTCATTTCAAAAATAGGTTCATTAGACGTAGCCTTGGTATATACCACAGAACGTTTGCCTGTCCATAAAACTGCTGAAACAGGCACAACTACAACTTGTTTTGTTGTCTCTGTACCTGTTTGTATTTTGCCTTCTACAAACATTCCAGGTTTAAACACATTGTCTTTATTACTCAAAATAGCTCTAAGTGTTACTGTTCTAGTTTGCGAATTTAAAATTGGGTCTATATAAGACACTTTTGCATTAAAAACTTTATTAGGATATGCTTTGGTTACCACTTTAATATCTTGGCCTTTTTTAAATAATGAGATTTGATTTTCGTACACATCAAAATTTGCCCAAACCGTATTTAAGTTAGATACTTTAAAAATAGGTTTACCATCCATAATATGAGCACCATCACTCACCGTAATTTCTGTTACCACACCAGACACGTGAGAGTATATTGTAAAACTCGTTTTTACATTGCCTGTTTTTACAACCTCATCTAGTTGTGGCCCGTGTACTTTCCAGTTTTTAAATTTTGTTTGTACAGCTTTATATAATTGTGGCTGGGACGCTCTTAATTTGTATGCCGTAATTAACTCTTGTTGAGCTGCAATTAACTCGGGCGAATATATTTTAGCAACAGCCTGCCCTCTACTTACTTTTTCACCTAGAGAGGTAACATATAGCTTTTCTATTCTACCATTAAAATGAGCTGGTTGTATAGCCGTCTCATCATCATTAATTACAACCTTACCAGATAAGGTTATACCATCATTGCCATCGGCATTACTTTGCCCAACAACTGTAGTTTCTATATTGGCTAAAGCCATTGCATTTTTTGTAAGCTTAAATTGATCTGCTAACAAACCTTCTGCACTAGTTTCTGCAGGAATTAAATCCATACCACAAATAGGACAATCGCCAGCTTCTGGTTGCATAATCTGCGGATGCATAGAGCACGTCCACATTTCGTTAACCACCGAAGCTTCATTATGGTTATGACTATCTTTAGCTTCTTGTACTCCTGTCGCTCCACCAAAAAAAAGTTTCCCCAACAAAAGACCCACAACTAAAATAACCGCATACACTAGATATTTTTTCATCATCTATATTTTTATATTTTTTAATCGCAATGCATTTGCAATTACAGAAACCGAACTAAAACTCATAGCCAAAGCAGCTATCATTGGAGATAATAACAACCCAAAAACAGGATATAAAACACCTGCAGCAATTGGCACACCAATAGTATTATAGATTAGCGCAAAGAATAAGTTCTGTTTTATATTTTTAAGCACAGCATCACTTAAATTATGTGCTTTAACTATACCGTGTAAATCTCCTTTTACAAGTGTAATCATTGCGCTCTCTATAGCTACATCTGTACCTGTACCCATTGCTATACCAACATTACTTTTTGCTAAAGCAGGAGCATCATTAATACCATCACCAGCCATAGCTACTATTTTACCTTGCTTTTGTAGTTTTTCAACTTCTTCTAACTTATTTTGTGGTAACATACCAGCTTTAAAAGAGGTTAAATTAAGTGCGTCTGCTACAGCCTTTGCTGTGTCATAATTATCACCTGTAAGCATAATTACAGCAATACCTTTATCTTGTAATTCTTTAATAGCCTTAGCACTAGTTTCTTTAATTTTATCGGATATAACAACATACCCAATAACAGAAGTCTTTATGGCTACATAAGAAACAGTTTTTCCTTGTTTTTGAAACACTTTTACTTCTTCTTCCATTGCAGGAGAAATAACAGCATTGGCAAACTCCATCATTTTAGCATTACCTAAGCTTACTTTTTTAGCAGCTACAATACCTTCTACACCTTTACCTGTTACAGCATTAAATTCATCTATCTTTAAAACTTCAACAGCATTTTCTTTACCATAATTTACAGTAGCCTCTGCTAAAGGATGCTCACTAGAATTGTTTAAAGAAGCGATATACTGTGTAATTTTATCTGTACTAAAATCAGCTGAAAAACTACCTACTTTTTCTACTGTAGGTTTACCTTCTGTAATGGTTCCTGTTTTGTCTACAATTAATGTATCTACTTTATTCATTAATTCTAAAGCCTCTGCATTTTTAATTAAGACACCGTTTTGTGCTCCTTTACCAACACCCACCATAATAGACATAGGCGTTGCTAAACCTAACGCACAAGGGCAAGCAATAATTAAAACGGCAATAGAATTTACCAATGCAAAGACGTATGCTGGATCTGGACCAAAAACTGCCCAAAGAATAAATGTAACTATAGAAATAAATACCACAATTGGCACAAAGTAACCAGATACTTTATCTGCTAATTTCTGAATTGGAGCACGACTACGACTAGCATCATTCACCATTTTTACAATCTGAGAAAGCAATGTATCTGCACCAACTTTTTCTGCTTGCATTAAAAATGATTGATTACCGTTAATAGTTCCACTGCTAACCTCATCTTTTACAGTTTTACTCACTGCAATTGGTTCGCCAGAAATCATAGATTCATCTACCGTTGTTTTTCCTTCAGTAATAAAACCATCTACCGGTATTTTTTCACCTGGTTTAACTCTTAAAATATCGCCTTTTTCAACGGCATTTACAGAAACCTCTTCTTCTACTCCGTTTACAACTTTAACTGCTTTGTTAGGTGCTAGCTTAAGCAACTCTTTTACTGCTGCATTTGTTTTACTATGCGCACGCGCCTCTAACACTTGTCCCATTAAAACTAGCGTTAATATTACAGTAGCAGCTTCAAAATAAACGTGTACTGCACCGCTTTCTGTTTTAAACTCGGCCGGAAAAAAATCTGGCATTAACAAACCAAAAACACTAAACAACCAAGCTACACCTGCACCAATACCAATTAGCGTAAACATATTTAGATTCCACGTTTTTACACTTCTGTAAGCACGCTCAAAAAACATCCAAGTTGCATAAAAAACAACAGGAACAGATAATACTAATTGCACCCAATTCCAATATTTTTGATCTAGAATAGTGTACAATGGGTTATTAGGGAGCATCTCGCTCATTGCTATTAAAAAAATAGGCAATGTAAACCCTAGTGCTATCCAAAACTTACGAATTAGCTTGTTGTATGTTTTTTCTTCAGCAGAAAGACTAGGTGCCATTGGCACTAAGTCCATACCACAAATAGGGCAATCTCCAGGTTCATCTTTTACAACTTCTGGGTGCATGGGACAGGTATATTGTTGTTCTGCAACAGCATTTAAGTTCTGTTCCTCTACCAAGTCCATACCACAAACTGGACAGTCACCAGCCTCATCATATGTTTTATCTTCTTCACAATGCATTGGACAATAAAAAACACCTGTTCCTTGCCCTTTAGGTTGTGTTTCTTTTTTAGGAGTATGCACGTGCTCACCTACATTATGTATGCTATATCTGCCGCCATCGTTTTTTAATGCTTCTGATAAAGTTTCTAATGCTATATAAGATTCCATCTCTATAACAGCTTCAGATTTTTCTAAATTAACTGCTGCATTAGTTACTCCGTCTATATTAGAAAGTATTTCTTCTACGTGACCACGACAACCATTACAAGTCATTCCGTGTATGTGATATGTATGTTTCATTTTGTCTTCTTTTTATACTACAAAATTAAATAGATACTTCTTCTTTGGTTTTCACAATTCCGATTCTTATTTATACAATTCTGTCTAACGTTTTTCTATCCCAACTTCCTAAGCTTTTATAATCGCTCATAGACATTCCTGTAACAGTCTTAAATTGCCTTGCCAAATGGCTACTTGTCTTATAATTTAAACTATAGGCTATTTCAGAAAAATTTAACTGCCCTAATTGTATGTGCTCTTTTACTTTTTCAATTTTTAGGTTGATGGTGTATTTCTCTAAAGTTAAACCTTCAGATTTACTAAAAAGTTTACTTAGAGCGGCTTCTGTTTTTCCAAATTTCTCTGCTAATGCCTGAAACAAATTCGCAGTTTCTCCTATTTCAATTTTATGAATTAGAGCAACCTTTATTTTTTCTATTAAAGCATCATTATCATTCTCTATAATTTTAAAACCAGCTTTTTCAAGAGCATTGCTTAAATTACTAAACTCACTTTTTAGCCCTTTAATAGCTACAACCTCTCCTAATTTTAAGGATTCCACAGTGTAATCTTCAGTCTTAAAAATATTTAAAACTGATACAATACAACGATTACAAACCATATTTTTTATATAGATAGTTTCCATTATTACTGTGTTAAATAGTTAATTATTGCAAATTGTAAATAATAGTTATAGACTGCATCAATCTGATTTATCTGAAACTTTAATTGTAGTTCTTGCACATCTAATACGTCATTAAAATCTATTGTTCCTGTCTCGTAACTCCTTATTAAAATTTCTTCTGCATCTTTGGCTTGCTGTATATTCTTAAGTTGTGTGTTGTAATTAATTTTAGCCGCATTTAAATTTGTTACCGCTTTACTTAATTGTGTTTCTAAAATATTTAATCGTTCTTGTTTTTGCTGTGCAATTTCTTGTTGCAAAAGCTTATTTTGTTTTGTTTTAGATTTATAACTTTTATTAAAAATAGGAATAGATAACGCTACCATTGGCATTAATACATCTTTACCGTTGTCTGTAAAATTCTGATTAGGTAATTCTGTAACGGCTATATAATCTACTCCAAAACCCACTAAAGGCTTACGTTCTTTCTGGTTTAACAATTCAGATTTTTCTATAGATTGATACAGCTTATCATACTTAATTAATTCTGGATGCAACGTAAAATCTTCATCTACAATTTGCATATCATTAGTCGGAAGAAATAATGTTTCTGCTACATTAACCACTTCTTTTTTATCTCTATTTAATAATTTATTAAACACAGTTTGTTCTCCTACATATTGCTGTTCTAAAACTTGTCTTAGTTGTTCTATCTCGTTTTGCCTCATTTGTAAACGCAACACATCTACCGCAGATGCAGCACCTGTTTCTACAGAAGATAAAGCTAGAGTTTCATACGTTTTTAGCAATTCAAAATTCTCTTTTAAAACTGCCTGTTTTGCTTTTAAGGCATAAAGGTTATAGTACGACTGTGTTACTGAAACCACTAATTTACGCTTTGCTATAACCACATCTTCAAAGGTTGCATCTACTAATGAAGTTGCATAATTTTCTCTAGCAGTAATAGTACCAAACCAAGGCAACATTTGCTTTGCCGATAATTTAAAGCGTTGCGGACCTGTTTTTGTCTCTGGCTCGCTCACAAAATAACCCGCAGAGAAATCTGTACTTGTCAATGTATTAGATTCGTTTACCTTTTCTAATGCAATACCATAACGCAACTGATACTTCTGAATCTCCGGACTGTTCTCCAAAGCTTCATTTATGTATGTTTCTAATTTCTGACCATTACTTAAGTGAAAAACTAAAAGTGAAAAACTAAAAAAAATGACTTTGCTTGTGATATTATGATTGTTATTTTTCATTTCTATTGTAATATTTTTTCTTTCAACTTTGCTTCTTCTCTCCAACTATATAAAACCGGAACAATAAAATAGGATGTTATATCTATTATCATTCCACCAAAAATTGGAATCGCCATAGGAATCATAATATCACTACCTCTACCAGTAGACGTAAGTACTGGTAACAATGCTAAAACAGTTGTAACGGTTGTCATTAAACAAGGTCTAATACGTTTTCCTGCTGCTTCTAAAGTTGCTAGTCTAATTTCGTTTTTAGTTGTTGGGGTTTCTTTATTAAAAGTCTGTGTAAGGTATGTTGCCATTACAACACCATCATCTGTAGCTATACCAAATAATGCAATAAAACCAACCCAAACTGCTACACTTAAATTAATAGTTTTCATATTAAATAAGTCTCTTAAATTTTCTCCAAATAGACTAAAATTAAAAAACCAATCTTGACCATATAGCCACATCATTATAAAACCACCTGCAAAAGCAACTGTAATTCCTGTAAAAATCATTAATGAAGTAGTCACCGATCTAAACTGAAAATACAGAATTAGAAAAATAATTACCAACGCCAATGGCACAACAACAGACAACGTTTTTTCTGCACGTATCTGATTTTCGTACGTTCCCGTAAATTGGTAATTTATTCCTTTTGGCACAACCAATTCTCCCGTACTAATTTTACTTTCTATTAACTCTTGCGCATTTTCTACAACATTTACCTCTGCAAAACCGTCTAGTTTATCAAACAAAACATAACCAACCAAAAAAGTGTCTTCACTCTTTATAACTTGTGGCCCTTGCTCATAGGTTATACTTGCCAATTCGCTTAACGGAACTGGACTTCCTTTTTCTACTGGAACATAAATATTTTTTAAATCCTCCGGATTGCTACGCAGCTCTCTTGGGTAACGCACACGAACACCATAACGCTCGCGACCTTCTACTGTTTTGGTTAATACCATACCACCAACGGCAACCTGTAAAACGCTTTGCACATTTTCTATAGAAATACCGTAGCGCGCTATTTTTTCTCTATCAATATCTATTAACAAATAAGGCTTACCTACAATACGATCTGCAAAAACAGCTTCTACTTTTACACCTTCTGCTTGTTTTAAAATACCCTCTAACTGAATACCAAAAGCTTCTATCTCTTTTAAATCTTGACCTTTTACTTTTATGCCCATTGGTGCACGCATACCTGTTTGCAGCATTACTAGACGAGTTTCTATAGGTTGCAGCTTTGGTGCAGAGGTTACTCCTGGTAATTTAGTAACTCTAACAATCTCGTCCCAAATATCATCTGGACTCTTAATTTTTGGTCTCCAATTACGAAAAAGCTCTCCACTATTATCTGGAATTAATTGCTGTTTTAAGTTGATGGATTCCCAAATCTCACGTTCTTCTACACGTAATAACATTCCGTTTTTTAGAACAAAATCACCATCATCATTTACTTTGTAACGTTGCCGTTCTCCTTTTTCATTCAGCATATATTCTGGTTTATACTGAATTATATTCTCGTACATAGATAAAGGTGCAGGGTCTAAAGCAGATTCTGTTCTACCAGCTTTACCTACTACAGTTTTAATCTCTGGAATACCAGCCACAGCCATATCTAACTGCTGCAAAACACGTTTATTTTCTTCTACGCCAGAATGCGGCATAGATGTAGGCATTAATAAAAACGAACCTTCATTTAAAGACGGCATAAACTCTTTACCTGTATTTTTAAGAATGAAAAATCCAAAAACAACTAACGTTAAAGGAATTGATAAAAATAACAGTCTGTTTTGTAACGCCCATTGTAAAATTTGCTTGTAGTATTTTTGAAAAACACTAAATACACCTAACAAGCCAAAACAAATAATAGAAACAAATAGAAGGTTTAAAAATATACTATTACCAACACCTAATGGTCTCCAATGTTCTGCTAGTAAAAACACAATAGCAACACAAGACAATATTATATTTACCGTATTCTTATTAATTCTAAAATTGAAATTGAAATTGAAAAACGATATTCTATATTCTTTTTGATGTGAGAAAGCAAACAAAAAAGCAGTAAGACCAAAGCCTATAAGTAAAGCACCTATCCAATATCCATATATTAGTATTGCACTACCAACAACAATTAATAATGCATTTAAAACATTAAATACTGTTTTTTTAAGGTTGACTTTTTTAAATATTGATGCTGCAAATGGTGGAATTAAGAATAACGCTATAACCAATGCCGCAATAAGCGCAAATGTTTTGGTAAAAGCCAATGGTCTAAATAATTTACCCTCTGCTCCTAGCATTGTAAAAACAGGTAAAAAACTAATTATTGTGGTTAATACAGCGGTTACAATTGCTCCGGAAACCTCTGCCGTAGCATTGTATACAATTTGATTGATTGATAATTTTTCTTCATCAATATTTATAGGGATAACTTTTAACTTTTCATTTTTAACTCTAAGATCTTCCTCATCTATATGTCTTATAATATTTTCTGATAAAATAACACCTACATCTACCATTGTACCAATGGCAATTGCAATACCAGAAAGTGCTACAATATTAGCGTCTACATTAAAAAGTTTCATAGCTACAAAAACCATTAAAACCGCAACTGGCAGCAAACCTGAAATAAGAACAGATGCCCTAAGGTTAAACACCATTACAATAATTACTAAAATAGTAATTAGTATTTCTAGTGTTAAAGCTTCATTTAAGGTGCTTAGTGTTTCTTGTATAAGCTCACTTCTATCATAAAAAGGAACTATAGTTAATTGTGATGTTTTACCATCTTTTAGAACCTTAGATGGCAAACCTGCACTAAGTTCATTTATTTTTTCTTTTACATTGGTAATAACCTCCATTGGGTTAGCACCATAACGCGCAACTACAACTCCACCCGCAACCTCAGCTCCTTCTTTGTCTAAAATACCTCTACGTGCAGCAGGACCTAAAGCTACTTTAGCAATGTCTTTTATTTTTATAGCGGTGTAGTTAACAGAACTAACAACTGCATTCTCTATATCTTCTACAGACTTTACATATCCTAAACCACGAACTAAATACTCGACTTTATTAATTTCTAAAGTCTGCGCACCAATGTCCTTATTACTGTCTTTTACCGCTTTTACAACCTTATCTAAACCAATATTGTATTGACGCATTAATTCAGGATCAACATCTATCTGGTATTCTTGTACGTAACCACCAATAGAGGCTACCTCAGACACACCACTTGCAGAAGACAGCGCAAACTTTACGTAATAATCCTGTACACTTCTAAGCTCGTTTAAATCCCAACCGCCAGTAACATTACCGTCTTTATCTCTGCCTTCTAGTGTATACCAATATACTTGCCCCAAACCTGTTGCATCTGGCCCCAAAGAAGGGTTTACACCTTCTGGCAATAAATTACTTGGCAAAGAGTTTAGTTTCTCTAAAATTCTACTACGACTCCAGTAAAACTCTACATCCTCCTCAAAAATGATGTAAATATTAGAAAATCCAAACATAGATGAACTACGAATGGTTTTTACTCCAGGAATACCTAACAAAGAAGCAGTTAGCGGGTATGTAATTTGGTCTTCTATATCTTGTGGTGAACGACCATCCCATTTGGTATACACAATTTGCTGGTTCTCACCAATATCTGGTATAGCATCTACAGCTACCGGATTACTTGGCAAAAAACCTGTATTCCAATTAAATGGTGCATTTACTGTTCCCCAACCTATAAAAAGAACAAGTAACAAAACAGCTACAAGCTTATTTTCTATTAGAAATTTGATGCTTCTATTTAGCATTGATTTTAAAATTTTAGTAGTGAATACAAGGTATTAGATACCAAGAAGTGCTTTATAAAAAAGTTAACTTCTAAACATAAAGGCTTAGCACAAAAAGCTTTGCATTATAACCAACTACTAAAAAAATCAGATTAGATAAGTCTCGTCTAACTTAAAAATATCTTTGACGACGAGTGGAGGATTGTATTTTGTATATAAGGTTACATTCTCTTCTAAATTTTCAAATAAAGAAATGTAGGTGTATACAAACGAAGTAATAAATATGTGCTGTTCAAAAGAGATCGTGTCTAAAGACAATTGTAAATCATCTTGTCCGTCTATAACCAGTTGCTCATCTGTACAGCAACTTTTCTTTGTAATAGAACACTCTTTAGTTTGTGGATTTTGCATTTCCATACCACAACCTTCTACCTTTTGAAAAACAGCTGTTTCTACTAAAATATCGCCACAATAATGCATATCTATAGCAAAGGACATTGTAGAAAATAAAACTACAATAGCCAGCAAGCTAGACATTATTTTATGGAATACTTGTTTCATATTAGTCACAAAATTACTAAAAAAAAGAATGGTAACTGTTATTACTCTCTTAAAAACGCATATTCACATTTCTTATTTTGTATACACCTATATAATTATATCTCAACTATTTAATAAACCTACAGGCTCTTCACTTCCAATTCTAATACCTCTAGAACTTTTAAACTTTTATGTAAATCGTCTATAATTTTATCCTTATTCTCCTTAAACGCTTTACCAGATGTAGTAAACAATGTTTGGTAATACAATGCACCTTCCTTTAAGTTATTTAAAAACACGTTTAAATATTTACGTTGCTTATCGGTTGTATTTTTTTTACTTTCTTCTAATTTATCGTTTACATATTTTATATAAATACCAAGTTCTTTTATAAAAACATTTGGTCTATCTGTTCTGGCAATTACATTGGCCTTACCGTATATATGATCTATCATTTCAGACAGGTTCATTTCCTTAGAAAAATATGCCATATTAGGACCTGGACAAACAGAAACGCCGTCGCCCTCTGTCTTTGTATCTAATCCGTATGCTAACAAAGCAGAAGTACCTAAGCCAACGCAAGTACAAGATTTTTCTATAATTTTATTATACTTTAATTGATACTCCGGACTAGACAAACCTTCTTTATCTAAGTCTTTTATTTTTAAATATTGATATTCTCTAGATGCTGTACAAATACCTTTATCTGAAAAATCTTTATTAAGAGCCACAAACTTTTTTGGACAAGAGCTACCTGGCCTACCCTTATTAATTAATTGCTGTTTTTCTTGATCTTTAGTATTCCCTTTTAAACTATGAAAAGGAACTCCCAACGGAGACGTATTACTTAAATACAAGTCTTCTTCTTTGGCTTCTTTTAATCTATTTAAAGTTGCTTTATCTACCGTTGTTGCTTCTGGCACTAATAAAAAAGGAGATCCCCAACCAACAGAATCTACATTGTAATAATCTACTATAAACTGGTGTTCTTCTGCTGTACCAACACCGCCTTGTGCACTAATTTTTAGTTGTAAATAAGATGTAGGAACAGTCTTGTTTTTATCACTTAATGACTTTACTAGTATTTTATGCACTGTTTCTATTAGCTCGTTTCTATTTATTTTAAATTGCTCTAAAATAGGCCCCATTAAATACCCATCTGTAGCAAATGCATGTCCGCCACAATTTAAGCCAGATTCTATTCTATATTCTGACACCCAAAGACCTTTTTTAGCTAAAAATTTACCTTGAATTAAAGCAGAACGATAATCGCTTACTTTTAAAACAATTTTCTTTTTTATGTTTCCATTTGCATCTGGGTAAAAATCTTCAAAGTTTTCTAAATAGCTATACAACCTAGGATTCATCCCAGCAGAAAGAATAACAGAGGAACTTAATGTGCTATTAGCAAAACCACGAAGTGCAGCGTGTGCATCGTTATATTCTGTTGGTAGTTTTTCTTTTTTAATATAATTCTCTTTATCTACCTTGGTCATAATATTTACATCTATACTACCCATAACCATATGGTCTTTTACCCAGCTTTTTATAGCATCTAAATCTACAGTATCTTTATATTTTTTAAATTCTTGTTTTACAGAAGACATATCTGATAGCGTATCAAAAAAACTTTTAATACTGTTTGCTGTTTTTACTGTGGTGTTTTTAAACTCGTCAAACTTAGCATTAGAAATACTGTGCACCATATCTAAATAAGATGTTATTCTTTTTGCTCTAAAATCTTCTATTTTTTCAGATATTTCTATGTACTGCATATTAAATTTATCGCAGTACATTTTACGTAACTTCTCTAACAGAATATCATCTACCAAAGAAATAACAGAATCTATACCATACTTAGAGACCTTTAAAGGCGTATCTATGGTAAAACCAATACCCATAACCGGAATATGAAAAGAATGTGTTTTTAAGCTATTTGTTGCAATTGTATTGTAATTATCCATAAATGATCTATACTTTAGAAATTCTATTTATTCATTTCACAAAATAGAGAACATAAAAGATGTTATTATATGATTTTAGTCAGCCTTTGTCTATTTTTAAAAAAAGATATTTAGTCTAATAAACATATAAAATGAAGTATCTAAAAAATCATTCTAGACTAGCATTAGGTTATTTTTTAATAGCTGCTTTATTAGGGTTAATTTTACGTTCTTTCTATGTTTTAGAAATACCAATTACTTTTAAATTTGTAGTACACGCGCACTCGCATATAGCATTACTTGGTTGGGTATACATTGCATTAACCACCATTATTTATAAGTTGTATTTAGAGAAATTACAACTACAAAAAAAATACAATTACATATTCTGGTTTACACAGCTTACTTTAGTTGGTATGCTCTGTTCGTTTCCTTTTCAGGGATACGCATTATTTTCAATTGTATTTTCTACTCTGTTTTTAATAGCATCTTATTCGTTTTTTATATTCTTTAAAAAGCATATTTCATCAGAAAACAAAGAACAAAACTCTTATTACTGCATTAATACTGCGCTTTGGTATGTGGTAATTTCTAGTATAGGACCTTGGGCTTTAGGCGGAATTATGACTACACTTGGCGCTACATCTATTTGGTACAGACTGGCAATCTATTTCTATTTACATTTTCAGTACAACGGATGGATGATTTTAGCCTTAATAGGAATATTACTGTACATTTTAGAAGAACAAAATATACAAGTATCTAAAGCTGTTTTTAAACGTTTTTTTTACAGTATAAATATCGGAATAATAGCAACATTCTTTTTATCTACACTATTTACAAAACCACCTATTATTTTATATATACTTGGTGGCATTGGTGCTATTTTTCAGCTATATAGTTTGTTTCTAATAATTAACTCTTTAAAACAAAACAGCGAAAAAATTAGTGCTCTATTTTCTAGTTTTCAGTTCTCATTATTAAAAACTGTTTGTTTCTTTTTATTGCTAAAAATGATACTTCAACTACTAACTGCACTACCCTATTTTGCTAATTTAGCAGTGACTATTTTAGATTTTACTATTGGTTATTTACACTGGACATTTTTAGGCGTAGTAACTATTTGTTTATTCTTATTTCTAGATTATTTTAGAATGATAAAAATCCCGAAAAAAGCATATTATATATACCTCTCAGGATTTTTATTAACTGAAGCTCTTATATTTTATAAAGGCTTTATTATTTGGCAAAGTTTACCATTACTACATACATATTTTAAACTATTAGCCTTAGCCAGTTTATTAATTGTAATCGCAATTTTATATATTTTTGCAACATCATTCTTCATTAAAAATAAAAAATAACCAGAAGTTTTTATCGATCTATAAAATTAATTTTTAAAACGGTTGTATGCTTCTTTTTCTAATTCTTCTCTAAAATTAGGATGTGCAATAGAGATTAATGCTTTGGCTCTTTCTTGTAAATTTTTACCATATAAGTTAACTACTCCGTATTCTGTTGCTACATAATGTACGTGTGCACGTGTAGTTGTAACTCCGGCTCCTTGTTTTAAGAACGGAGTTATTTTAGAAATACCTTTTGCAGTAATAGATGGCATTGCAAAAATAGGTTTACCGCCTTTAGATAAAGATGCACCACGTATAAAATCCATTTGTCCGCCTACACCAGAATACTGTCTACTACCAATAGTATCTGCACAAATTTGACCTGTAAGATCTATTTCAATAGCACTATTAATAGCTGTAACTTTTGGATTTCTACGTATAATAGAAGTATCGTTAGTGTAGGCTGCTTCTTTAAAATGCACTAACGGATTATCGTCTACAAAGTCGTATAACTTTTGAGAACCAACAGCAAAACAAGTCACAATTTTTCCGTGTTTTACCACCTTATCTTCACCCGTAATTACGCCGCTTTCTATTAAAGGTAAAACACCATCAGAAAACATTTCTGTATGTATCCCCAAACGTTTGTGGTTACCTAAATTACTAAGTACAGCATTTGGTATGTTACCAATACCCATTTGCAAGGTTGCACCGTCTTCTATTAAACCAGCAACGTGTTTTCCTATTTCTTGTTCTATGCTAGATATTGGCATAATACCGTGCGTATGTATTGGCGTATTAACTTCTATAGCACAGTCTATATTACTTATATGTATAATACCATCTCCGTGTGTTCTTGGCACAAAAGGATTAATTTGCGCTATTACTTTTTTAGCTGTTTGTATCGCTGGTAATGTAATATCTACAGAAACCCCTAAAGAGCAATACCCGTGTTTATCTGGAGGTGAAACTTGCACAACAGCAACGTCTAACGGAAGAATACCATTTCTAAACAAGAGATTAATTTCACTTAAAAAAATTGGAATATAATCTCCTTGAGTGGTGTTTATTAGTTTTCTAACATTGCTACCAACAAAGCAACTATTCATTTTAAAACTATTGCTATAAGGTTCTTGTGCATACTTTGCTTCGCCCTCTGTGTGTATAGATACAATTTCTACGTTTTCTAGTTCACTGTATCGCTCACATAAGGCATCTATTAATACATTAGGCGTCATTGCTGCACCTTGTAAAAAAACTCTATTACCAGATTCTATAGATTTTGCGGCTTGCGCTGCAGAAACAATATTCATAAATTTAATTTTTAATAATTAGTGGCACTCCATATCTGTAGAAACCATTTCTACTACGGGCTTAGGAGACACATAAGGTATACCAAGGCCTAAGCCTCTAAGAATAAATAACACTCCAATTATGACCACAAAAACAGGAATTAATTGTTGTACTTTTTTACGAGCCACGCCTTTTAGCATTCCGCCAAAATAAACGGCCACAGTCATAAGTGGTATAGTACCCGCCCCAAAAAGAATCATATATAAAGATCCTTGTGCTGCATTACCCATTGCTATAGCACCAAACAATGCCATATATACCAACCCACAAGGTAAAAAACCATTTAAAAATCCAATGGTTAAAAAAGTATCTGGAGTCCTTTTTTTAAGTTCTTTCCCCAATCTAGATTTTACCTTAGAAATAAGCTTATATATAGGCTTAGATACATTGTATTTGTTTAATGTTTTAGATGGAATTAGAACGATAACAATCATTACAACACCAATAAATATGGATAATTTTTGCTGTAAACCAAAAACATACAAGCCTTTACCAAGTAAACCAAAAACAAGCCCTATTATTCCGTAAGCTAGTAATCTACCAAAATGATAAATAAATATTTGAATTGTTTTTTTAAACTTACTATGTCTATCTACTGGCAACATAAAAGCAATAGGGCCACACATACCAACGCAGTGCAGACTCCCCATTAACCCTAGTATAAAAGCAGATAGTAGCATAATTAATATGTAATACTTTGTTTATGTAAGTACTCTTCTTTATTGTATTGCCAAGTAATTTTAATGTCCCATCGACCATCTAACAAACGTTTGTCAGGTATGAGCAAATGTGTTTTGGATAAACTTATGGGTAAGTTAAAATCCAATTGTTTATTAGATGGTCTATATAGGGACACATTACCTGTTATTTTATTATAATCTTGATCTTTTGGAAATTCAATTAACAAGCCACCTTCTGTTTTTTCTACAACAAGTTTATTTGTTAATTTATAAGCATTAGTAGCATCATTCAACTCTTTTTGGTAGCCTAACTCTGCTTTGTAATATTCTTCAGTAACTAAATCGTGCTTTGCTCTGTTTTCAGAATTCATTCTAATAACAAAATATAGAATAAAGCTTATGAAAGCTAAAAATGCTAGTACAATACCTGTTCCCCAATTTATTTTCATAACTATTCGTTTTATTTATAACTTCTTGGCGCTAAAAAGCGTGCTGTAGTTGTTTCTACTAACTTTCCTTTACTATATACACCAATCTTAAGTTTGTCCTTGTCGCCATTTAAAGCTGCATTATTTATTTCTATAAACAATGTGCCTTCTGCTAACTCTTGAGCTGGAACTTTAAAATTTTGATGTGTAACTAACTTAATTGTTCCTTTATGAGACAATAATTTAAAGTTAACATCTTCTACATCTTTACTTGTTTTATTTACCAATTTAAAGGTGTACACATTACTAATAATATTACCTTCTTTATGTTCGTATAACTGACCTGGAAGCCTTAAAATGTTAGCTTCTATATCATTCCTTAAAAACAACATTCCTATTAGCAAACCTATTAAAATTACCAAAACAGCAGAATACCCTTTAAGTCTGGGTGTAAACTTAAATTTTGCTTTTTTCTCTATATTATCTTCACTTGCATATCTAATAAGACCTTTTGGCAAGTTTACTTTCTCCATAATGGTATCGCACTCATCTATACAAGCTGTACAGTTAACACACTCTAATTGCGTACCATTTCTAATATCTATACCAGTAGGACAAACATTTACACATTGAAAACAATCTATACAATCTCCGTTACCAAGTGCAGAACGATCTTCATTTTTTCTAAACTTTTTTCTTCCGTTTTCTCCTTCTCCTCTTTTATGATCGTATGCAACAACTATAGATTTATTATCTAAAAGCACACCTTGCATACGTCCATAAGGGCAAGCTATAATACATACTTGTTCTCTAAACCAAGCAAAAACAAAATAGAAAACTCCAGTAAAAATTAATAACGAAATCATTGTGCTTGTATGCAACATTGGTCCGTCTGTGATGTAACTAATTAACTTATCGCTCCCAATTAAATATGCTAAAAACACATTTGCTATAATAAATGAAATGATAAAAAAGATAATCCACTTGGTTACTCTCTTTCTTATTTTAACGGCATCCCACTTTTGTTTATCTAAACGCATTTGAGCTCCACGGTCACCTTCTATCCAATATTCTATTCTACGAAAAACCATTTCTAGAAATATAGTTTGTGGACACATCCATCCACAAAAAATACGACCAAATGCTACTGTAAATAGGGCAATAAAAACCACACCAATAATCATTGAGATTACAACCAAATGAAAATCTTGTGGCCAAAAAGGAAATCCGAATATATTAAAACGACGATCTATTACATTAAATAATATAAACTGATTGCCATTTATTTTTATAAACGGAGATACTAGTAAAAACAACAATAACGTATAACTAACCCATTTACGATATTTGTAAAATTTACCACTTGGTTTTTTGGGAAAAACCCAGGCTCTTTTACCATCGGTATCTATTGTACCAATAGAATCTCTAAACTTTTCGTCTGCAGCCATTTGTTATTTTTACTAGTACTATTATTTATTTACTCTCTTCTTCTGGTGTCCAAATTTCTCCTTGCGGTTCTTTTGGAGCAGCTGGTGTTGTACCCTGTAGGGTTAACACATAACTTGCTACTTGTGCACGTTCTAAAGGCTTAAGTATTTGTTTCCAAGCAACCATACCTTTACCGTCTCTACCACCTTCTGATATGGTGTTAAAAACATTTTTAATACCACCACCTAAAAGCCAATACTCATCTGTTAGGTTAGGACCAATACCTCCACCACCATCTGCAATATGGCAAGCCACACAACTAGTTGAATATATTTTTTTACCAGCTTTAATATCTGCTGCATCTGTTAAAACCTCAACAGTATTAACATCTACCAAACCTTTAGCTGTTTTTTTATACTCTTCTATCTCTATTTTAGCAGCTGCAACTTCTTGCTCGTACTCTAATATTTGGTCATAGTCATTAAACACATGGAACCTTGCCAAATAAACAACGGCAAAAATAATTCCTGCATAGAAAAGGTATACCCACCAAGGTGGTAAATTGTTATCCAATTCTTGTATACCATCATAATTATGATCTAAGATAATTTCGTGCTCTTCTTCTATAGATTTAGAACCTAATAATTTAGAATAAACTCTTTTACCCCATTTCCACTCAAACTTCTTAGAGTCATCTTCTAAATACTTTTGCTTTGCTTCTTCTGGTAGAGTCTGAAACATTACATTTTCAATAGACCTAACAATAAGCTCGGTAGCAATTAGTATTAGTAAAACAAGAACTAAGAAACCTGAAACTATTGGATAAGCAATAAATGCGGGTTTATCACCAGAGTCTACAAAGTACTCCATCAATCCAAAAACGATGAAGAAAACTACGGGGATCCTTATCCACCATGGTGTCATATTTTTCATAGTATTATTCTTTTGTTAGGTTGGTTGTATCATCATCTTCTAGAGGAATATGGCTTACCTCATTAATATGTTCTTTTGTTGCTGTAAGCACCCACCAAAAAAGTATGGCGAAGAACACAAAAAATATAAGTAGCGATATCATAGGGTAAGTTGCTATACCCTCCATGCTCTCCATATGGCCTTTTATAAACTTTAGCATATAATTAATTTTTAGTGGTTGTTTCTTCTACGTTTTTTATTTTAATATCTGTACCTAAACGTTGTAAGTAAGCTATTAGAGATACTATTTCTCTATCTCTCATTTCTACAAAAGGTTCTCCGTTTTCTTTGGCATATTGTTTATCTGCCTCGTAGTTTTTTGCAAAATCTGGATCTGTATATAAATTCTTCTCTATTTTGGTTGCTTGTACATCCATAGATTGTTCTGCATTAGCAATATCTTCTTCTGTATATGGCACCCCTAAAGTTACCATTGCTTCCATTTTAGCTTTAATATTACTTCTGTCATGTTCATCGCGAACTAGCCATTGGTATGCTGGCATAATAGAACCAGAAGACGTGCTTTGCGGATCGTACATATGGTTTAAATGCCAGTTGTCTGAGTATTTACCACCTACTCTTAGTAAATCTGGACCTGTACGCTTACTGCCCCATAAAAATGGATGATCGTACACAAATTCACCTGCTTTAGCATATTCGCCATAACGCTCTACCTCTCCTCTAAACGGACGTACCATTTGAGAGTGACAACCAACACAACCTTCTCTTATGTATAAATCTCTACCTTCTAATTCTAAAGGTGTATATGGTTTTACACTTGTAATAGTTGGTATATTAGATTTCACTAAAATAGTTGGTACAATCTGCACTATACCACCAATTAAAATAGCTACTGTGGCTAATATTGTTAATTGTACTGGCTTACGCTCTAACCAAGAGTGGTATGTTTCTCCTTTTGTTCTCTTTTTAGAAACTCTAGTAAGCGGAGCTGCTTCTGCCAATTCATCTTCAACTTTTTGTCCAGAACGTATAGTTCTAAAGACATTGTATAACATTATAAATGCACCAACAATGTACATACTACCACCTATTGCACGCATCCAGTACATTGGTATAATTTCTTTTACAGTTTCTAAAAAGTTACCATAAACTAATGTACCATCTGGGTTAAAATCTTCCCACATTAAAGCTTGTGTAAATCCTGCCACATACATTGGTAACGTATAAAGAATTATACCTAAAGTACCAATCCAAAAGTGAGCATTTGCCAAACCAATAGAGTGTAATTTTGTTTTAAACATTTTAGGCACCATCCAGTAGATCATACCAAAAGTTAAAAATCCGTTCCAGGCTAATGCACCAACGTGTACGTGAGCAATAATCCAGTCACTAAAGTGAGCTATGGCATTTACGTTTTTTAAAGAAAGTAAAGGACCTTCAAAAGTTGCCATACCGTAACCAGTAATAGCTACTACCATAAATTTAAGAGTAGGATCTGTACGTACTTTATCCCAAGCCCCACGCAAGGTTAAAAGTCCGTTTATCATACCACCCCATGAAGGAGCAAGTAACATAATGGAGAACGCTACTCCTAAATTTTGAGCCCAACCTGGTAAAGCAGTATACAACAAGTGGTGTGGTCCTGCCCAGATATATATAAAAATTAAAGACCAAAAGTGTACTATAGATAGTCTATAAGAGTATACTGGTCTATTTGCCGCTTTAGGCACAAAATAATACATTAAACCCAAAAATGGTGTAGTTAAGAAAAATGCAACTGCATTGTGCCCATACCACCACTGCACTAAGGCATCTTGTACACCCGCGTAAACAGAGTAACTTTTTAAACCGCTTACTGGTAATTCTAAGCTATTAAAAATATGTAATACAGCTACAGTTACAAATGTTGCTAGGTAAAACCAAATTGCCACGTATAAATGTCTTTGTCTTCTGCGTAACATTGTACCAATAAGATTCCAACCAAAGGCTACCCAAACTACAGCAATAGCAATATCTATTGGCCATTCTAGTTCTGCGTATTCTTTAGATGTACTGTACCCTAATGGTAGGGTAATTGCTGCCGCTACAATTATAGCTTGCCAGCCCCAAAAGTTAAATTTACTTAGTCCATCACTAAACATTCTTGCTTTTAACAAGCGTTGTGTAGAGTAATAAACACCCGCAAAAATTGCATTACCAACAAAGGCAAAAATTACTGCATTTGTGTGTAACGGTCTTAGCCTTCCAAAACTTAACCATGAAATACCATCGGTTATATTTGGAAAAAGAAACATAAAGGCTAAAAGTAGACCTACTGACATACCTACAATACCCCAAAATATTGTAGCATAGAGAAATTTCTTTACGATCTTGTTATCGTAATAAAACTGTTGTACTTCCATAATTTAATTCATCTTAGTTTGTTCGATTTTTTTACTTTCCTGAGTCTTAGAGCTCTCTGTTACTAGTTCATCTTCAAAAAGCATACGTACAGACGGTGTATAAGAATCGTCATACTGACCACTCCTTACCGAAACTATAAATGCTACAAAGAAAAACAGCGCCACTATAATACTTATAGACAGCAACACATAAATTACACTCATACCTACCTGAATTTATATTACAAAAATAATAATGTTCACTTTTACAATATATGATATATATCATACTTTAAACAATTTATCACGTTGATCTTTGCTTGCAATAACAACCCCTTCATTTAAAACAGTTTATTATAAAAATTCAAATCAAGAATTATTTACCAAATCTAAAAATCCTGTGTATTCTCTTTGCTTTCTTAATACTAGCAGCTAGTCATTAAGACTGCAGATATATTTAAAAAGCACGGCATAGATTTTTGCTGCGGTGGTGGCATTACACTAGAAAAACTTGTAAAAAAAGCAACACAAATTTAGACGAACTAAAAAAAGAACTTATTGCTATTAATAATATAGAACAAGACAACTATTTAGGAACAGAAATAGATCTTACATTAGGTTACAAGGCATCTAAAAGCATTACGTTTAACGCTGGTTACTCGCAAATGTTTGCTACCGATACTATGGAGGTTATAAAAAGCGGAGACGCATCTAAAGTCAACAATTGGGCTTGGGCAATGATAACTTTTAAACCTCATTTTTTTAGCTATACAAATAACTAACCTTTTTACATTTAGCTAAAAAAGAGCAACTCTAATTATAGAGTTGCTCTTTTTATTAATTTTAATAGCTGAAATTATTATACCAATTTCTTACCTACTAAATTTGTAGCTATTGTTGTAAATAACACAATACTTATAGAACTTAAAGGCATTAAAATAGCTGCAATAACTGGCATTAATTGTCCAGTTGTAGCAAAATACAGTCCTACTAAATTATACAGTAAAGAAAAACCAAAGCTTAGTTTTATAATCTTCATTGCACTTTTAGATGCTTTTATATATTGATGTAGTTGTTTAAATTTAGATGCATCTAAAATACCATCACAAGCAGGTGAAAACACATTTACATTTTCAGATATTGCAATACCAACATCACTCTGTGCTAAAGCTCCTGCATCATTTAAACCATCGCCAACCATAAGTACTTTTTTTCCCTGATGCTGTAAACTCTGTATAAAGCCTAATTTATCTTCTGGTTTCTGATTAAAATATAACGGAGTATTTTTAGGTAACAAAGCTTCTAAACGTTCTTTCTCTCCTTCATTATCACCAGAAAGAATTCCCAAATCCATTGTAGTTTGCATTTCTGAAAATAATTTAGAAACACCTTCTCTATATTCGTTAGAAAAAACAAATCTGCCTTTATAAGTGTCGTTACTACTAACATAAACAGCAGTGTTTTCTTGATTAATAATACTTGCATTACCAACAAAACTTGCAGATCCTACTTTAATATTATTATGATCTAAAACCCCAACAATTCCTTTTCCTAAATGCTCTTCATACTCATCTAATGTTAAAATATCTTGTTCTGCTAACAAACTATATAAAGTTCTACTTAAAGGGTGGTTAGAGGCTCGCAATGTATTTTTTAAAAGAGATTCTTCTTCCTTATTTAAAGTAAGACCTTCATAAGTAGCTGTGCTTTTTTGAGCCGTAGTTAAGGTCCCAGTTTTATCAAAAATAGCAGTAGTTAATTGTGCTAACTGCTCTATAGTTTGTGTATTTTTTAAATAGAATTTTTTACGTCCAAAAATGCGTAACATATTACCCAAAGTAAAAGGTGCTGCTAAAGCAATTGCACACGGACAAGCAATTATTAACACAGCCGTAAAGACATTCATAGCCTTACTACTATCTACAAACATCCAAATAAAAGTAGACACAAAAGCAATTGTTAAAACTGCTATAGTAAAACGTTGACTAATTTTATCTGTTATGGTTTGGAACTTGCTAGTCTTATCTATAGAAAAAACAGAATTACCCCAAAGTTGCGTTAAGTAACTCTGAGATACAGATTTTAATGCTTCCATTTCTATGGCTCCTTGTAACTGCTTTCCTCCTGCTAAAATTTTATCGCCAGAGACCTTTTCTACTGCTTCAGACTCACCCGTTACAAAACTATAATCTATTCTTGCTTTACCTTTTAAAACAATACCATCTACGGGTATTAACTCTTCATTTCTAATTAAAAGTCTGTCTCCTTGTTTTATATCGTAAACCTGTACTGTTTCTTCTTTTCCGCCTGCAATAATTCTTGTTACAGCAATTGGAAAGTATGATTTATAATCGCGCTCAAAAGATAAAAATGAATATGTTTTTTGTTGAAAAAATTTACCTAACAACAAAAAGAAAATCAAACCAGTAAGACTATCAAAAAAACCGGTTCCCCAATCAAAAACAATCTCTAAAGTACTACGTACAAAAAGAACCAAAACACCCAATGCTATTGGAACGTCAATATTTAAAATTTTAGAAGCAATACTTTTATATGCTGATATTAAATAATCTTGAGCCGAATAAAATACCACAGGCAAAGAGAAAGCAAACATTAACCATCTAAATATATTTTTATACTGATCTAACCAAAATTCCTGAACTTCAAAATACTCTGGAAAAGATAAAAACATAACATTACCAAAAGCAAAACCTGCAACTCCCAACTTATAAATAAGACCACGATCTACACTCTTTTTTCCTTTATCATAATCGTCTAAAGAAATATAAGGCTCGTACCCAATTTTAGCTAACAAAACAACCAATTGCTTTAGCGTTAACTTCTCTGGATTATACGCTATACGTACCATTTTCTTAGGAAAATCTACTTGCGAACTACTTACTGCTTTTTGTAATTTATTTAGGTTTTCTAAAACCCAAATACAAGAACTACAATGTATATGCGGAATATATAGATTAACTATTTGATGTTTTTTTTCATTAAACTCTATAAGTTTGTCTAAAATTTCTGGAGTATCTAAGAAATTATATTTGCCTTCTACCTCGTTTGGCGTAGCACCAGCAGCAGATTGCAAATCATAATAGTATGACAAATCATTGGACTCAAAAATCTCAAAGACTGTTTTGCATCCATTGCAACAAAAATGTTTATCTTTAAACACAATTGGTACTATATCACAGTCATCTCCGCAATGAAAACATTTTTCTTTATTCATTTATAAGCAAGTTAAGCTAAAAACAAAGGTCCGTGATAGAAGTATTTAAAAATATGACAATTGTCAGGTTTCGGTTATCGTAGAAGCTGTAAATTTGTTGTATCAGGTAAAAAAAACACTATGAGTAGATGTGAAAATTGTATTATTCGTCAATTTAACTCTTTGCGAGCTATGAGCAAGGAAGAGTTAAAAAAGGTCTCGGACACCAAGGTTTCTAAGACTTTTAAAAAGGGCGATGCAATTTTTGAAGAAGGAGATAGATTAGATGGTGTTTTTTGCGTTAGAGATGGTGTATCTAAACTATCCAAACTGAGTTCTAACGGAAAAGACCAAATAATAAAACTTGCTTCTAAAGGAGAAATATTAGGCCAACGCTCTGTTATTGCAGAAGAATCTGCAAACTTAAGTGCAATTGCTATTAAAGATATGGACGTTTGTTTTATCCCTAAAGAAAGTATTCTACACACTTTAAACACCAACCCTAATTTTGCTGTAGAGGTATTGCGCCATATGGCAAAAGACCTAAGAGATGCAGATGATGTTATTGTAAATATCTCTCAGAAAACAGTAAAACAACGTATTGCAGAAGCTTTTATTTACCTTAAAGATAACTTTGGAGAAGATGAGGTTGGTTTTTTAAACCTAAGTCTTAGTAGAGAAGATATGAGTAACGTTGTAGGCACAGCTACAGAATCTACAATTAGAATTATATCTGAATTTAAGAAAAAAGGAATAATAGAGACTTCTGGTAAAAAAGTACGTATTTTAAGTATTCCAAAATTAGAAACCGTTATTAGTGGTTTGTAGAAAACTTCCTTCTTTTTTATTAAATGATAAATGTCATAGTTTAAAGATACCACTACTGCTACTTTTACATTATTAGATATTAAATAATAGTGTAATGAAAAATATTCTTTTGCCTACTGATTTTTCAGAAAATGCATATAATGCAATTTCTTATGCACTTGAATTGTTTAAAAACGAAGCAACTACATTCTACATATTAAATACTTATACACCTGCCATACCACACAGCAGGTTTATGGCAACTACAACAGAAGTAGCAGAAAAATGCGCAGAGACCGACTCTAAAAAGGGACTTAAAAATACTTTAATTTATATTTCTCTTCATCATAAAAATCCTAAACACAGTTATAAAACTATTTCTTCCTTTGACTTATTAACACACGAAGTTGTTGATATTATTAAAACTGAAAAAATAGATTTTGTAGTTTCTGGTACAAAAGGAATAACAAACTTTGAGCGTGTTTTTATTGGCGCAAATACAATGCGTATTATAAACGCCATAAAAGAGTGCCCTGTGTTAGCAATACCAAATAACTATACATATTGCAAACCAAAACAAATTGTATTAGCAACAGACTTAAAAAGAAGTTTAGGACAAGAAGCTCTAGAAGCTTTACTATTTATAACAAAAATGTACAATTGCACTGTACATATTCTTCATTTAAAAGCAAATAATATATTAGATGATTTTCAGAAATCAAACTTAAAAATATTGCAAAACTATTTACAGCCAGTTACTATTAAGTTACACATACTACCATCTTACGCAAATAAGTCTGAAATACTAAGTAGGTTTACTAAAGATTATAGTATAGACACTTTAGCTTTGGTATATAATAACCGTAGTTATTTAGAAGATATAATACAGGAACCCGTTTTATTAGGCGCAGATCACCATACTAAAATACCGTTATTGGTTTTACCCAGCTAACCATTAGCTATAAAAAAAAAGCGAAAGATATATCTTTCGCTTTTTTTTATATAATTAGTATTTTTTAATTAAAAACGCCATCTAACAAATGCCTCCATAGCTGCATAACGAGCCATTCCTAATTCATCATAAATATCTGCAGTTTCTTTATTACGATCTTCTGCTCTTTGCCAAAATTCGCGGCTATCTGCTCCTTGAAAAACTACGCCGTCTTTTTGAGATTGATGTTTAAAAATACCACGCCTTTTTTCTAAGACTTGATCTGGTCCCATTGGTACTGCCATCTCAATTTCATCTATTCCCCATTCTTGCCAAGCACCTCTATACAACCAAACCCAACAGTTATCCATATAAGATTCAGATTTTAATCTTTTTACTGACTCAAAAATAGCATCTAAGCAAACCTTGTGTGTACCGTGTGGATCTGCCAAATCTCCGGCTGCATATATTTGATGTGGTTTTATTTGTCCTATTAAATCCATTGTAAGTTGTATATCTTCTTCACCATATGGATTCTTTTCTATAGTTCCTGTTTCATAGAAAGGAAGGTTCATGAAATGAATATGATGATCATCTAAACCTACAAAATGACTAGTAGCTCTTGCTTCACCTTTTCTTATTAAACCTTTTATGTAACGTACCTCTTCAATATCTACTTCGCTAGCTTTTTTATTAGCTAAAAACTTAGCTGCTTTGGCATATATATCTAATGCTTCATCACTCTTAATAGCGAACTTCTCGTTATAATCGCACACAAAACTAGCAAAACGTAAAGCCTCATCATCTGCAACAGCAATATTACCAGATGTTTGGTATGCAACGTGTACATCATGACCTTGCTCTACTAATCTTTTAAAAGTACCCCCCATACTAATAATATCATCATCTGGGTGCGGGCTAAAAATTAGAACACGTTTTTTCTCTGGCTCAGCGCGCTCTGGTCTATTGCTATCATCTGCATTAGGCTTACCACCAGGCCAACCTGTAATTGTACTTTGTAACTTATTAAATATTTTAATGTTTATATCGTAAGCCGGTCCAGAATCTGCCAATAGATCACTCATACCGTTTTCTATATAATCTGCATCTGTAAGCATTAAAACAGGTTTATTTAAGCGCAATGCTAAACCTAATACTGCTTTACGTATTAATTTATCTGTCCATTCTACTTTCTCTACCAACCAAGGTGTATCTATCCTAGTTAATTTAGAGGCAGCTTCCGTATCTAAAACAAAAACTACATTGTTATGTTCTTGTAAAAAAGATGCAGGTACTTTATTAGTAACCTCGCCTTCTACCGATTGTGATACAATATTAGATTTACCTTCTCCCCAAGCCATTAAAACAACTCGCTTGGCCTCCATTATTTTTTTTACCCCAAGTGTAATTGCTGTTCTTGGCGTGTTACTTAAACTACCAAAATCTTTACTAGCAGCAACTCTTGTGATATGATCTAAAGCAACTAATCTTGTTTTAGAGTTTTGTAGTGATCCGGATTCGTTAAAACCAATATGACCATTACCTCCAATACCTAAAATTTGTAAATCTAAACCACCTAAAGCTTCAATTTTAGCTTCATAGTCATTACAATACTTAGAAATTTGTGATTTTGTTAATGTACCATCTGGAATATGGTAATTTTCTGGAAGAATATCTACTTGGTCTAACAGTAATTCTTTCATAAACCTAACGTAACTATGAATAGAATCTGGCTCCATTGGGTAGTACTCATCTAAATTAAATGTAATTACATTTTTAAAACTTAGATTTTCTTCTTTATGCAATCTTACTAATTCTGCATACAAACCTTTTGGTGTAGAACCGGTAGCTAAACCTAAAATACAGGGTTTGTTTTCCTTTTGTTTTTCTCTAATTAAATCAGCAATCTCATTTGCAACGGCTTTAGATGCAGTATTTGAATTTTCAAAAACAACGGTATTTATGTTTTCAAATCGTTTTTCAAAACCTGTGGCTTTATCAATCTTACTTTTCAACATGCTCTTTCAATTTATATTGGGGTTATTTAAATCAAAGATTAAAAGTCTTTTTGTATAATTTGATAATTTTTAGACTAACACCCATTTAAGTGTTCTAGACGTAAAACAAAATCAAACTAAAGACTTAATTTTAATATTATCAATAAAAACAAATGAGCCTTATTACTACTAAGAACCCAAACACTGTTCTGAAGACAATAAGCTTACTAAGGTATAATTAACTAACTACTAAGCAAACAATAACTAATAAATTGACAAAAATTTAACACTAATTCAAAATTATTTACAACTATAATACCATTAAAATAATTATAGAAAATAAAAAAGCCTACTAAAATGTTTTTCGCATTTTTAGTAGGCTTTACTTTTTAGGATATTTAATTCCTATAAATATTATTGCTTTTTAGCAGCCTTTTTAAACTTATATGTTACACCTACATTAATACCAAAAGAAGAATATGGTACTTTTTGTGATAATTTTTTAGATGTATCTGTATTGTCATTTCTTAACTCATCTACATAGTTGGTTTTTTTAACAAAACCTGGAGGCAAGTTATCTAAAGTATAAACACTTTCTGCAACCATATTACCATCTGGGGTAAATAAGTTAGTATTAAACTCTTGTAATTCAGAATCTTTACGTTTTAAACTAATACCGTAATATTCTGCTTCTACGTAAATACTAAAGTTATTATCTATAGGAAACTTATACCCTAAGGCACCAACAAAACCTAATGGAAACTTACCGTGATAATCTTCAATATAATTCGTTTCTGAATAAGAACCTTCAGGAAGACCATATGGGGCTCTCTCGTCTTCAGATAATAATGTACTACTAGACACTACTGCTTCTGTTTTACCTGCAATTTTTAACAATGCACCTGCACGACCATAAAAGTTATCTGTAAACTTATAAGCTACAGCTACAGTTGCACCAAAAGCTCTACCTCTAGCAATTGCATCTACATCTACTCCAGGTACAGTTGTTTTGTTTATTGTATGATCTGCACCATTTAAGTAACCAACACCTAAGTCTAAACCAACTTTTTCATTAAAAAAATAAGTTCCTCTAAGCTGAAAGTTAACACCCTCACCATAACTACCATATGTGTTTTCTACACTTGTTGTTGTAGTTTCTGTTCCTAATTTCATCTCAGCGCTTCCAATAGCATATCCAGTACCTGCCGAAATTTCAAATTGAGCATAAGACATAGTACCAATTAAAATACCGACTAATAATATTACTCTTTGTTTCAAAATATTTAGTTTTAAGTTAATATAACGTAAAGGTAGAAAAAAGGAAAATGAAGAACAGCTCAATTATAGTAATTTCGCACGTTTAACGGTAATTTTATTAAATTAATAAATTTTAACTTAAAATACAAAACATAGTAAAAACAATAGCTCATAAGCTAATTTATTTTTAAATTCTTTAAGAAACCGAAGTGTTGTTTAAAAATACAGCTTACTGTATTTTACTTACAAAATAGTAGAAAACAAAAAAGCTCCCGATAAAATCGGAAGCTTTTCGTTACTGTGGGCCCTACTGGATTCGAACCAGTGACCCCCTGCTTGTAAGGCAGGTGCTCTGAACCAACTGAGCTAAGAGCCCTCATTTACAATTTAGAAATTTGTTTTCCGTATTGCGAGTGCAAATATATAACTGTTTTTCGTTTCTCGCAAATATAAAATGAAAAAAAATCAAATTATTTCAGCAACAACAAAAGTACTGCCACCAACGTAAATTAAGTCTTCTTTTTGCGCTAAAGATTTTGATTTTTCAAGTGCTTCTTTTACAGATAAATAGACATCTCCCTTTAATGAAAACTTACTTGCACGTTGCTGTAACAAGGCTGCATCTAACCCTCTTTCTATTTTTGGAGAACAGAAAAAATAATTTGCATTTTTCGGAAAAAGAGGTAAAATGGCATCCAAATTCTTATCCTTAACAACTCCTAACACAATAAAAAGCGACTTGTATTTTTGTACATTTAACTGTTTCATAGTTAAACTTAAGCCTTCTTTATTATGCGCAGTGTCACAAATTACCCTAGGTTGCTCTTGTAAAAGCTGCCACCTACCCATTAATCCGGTATTTTCTACCACATTTAATAACCCATTTACTATAGCATTATCTTCTACAACAAAACCTTTAAGCTGCTGCAAAGCACTAACAGCACCTTTTATGTTTTTTTGCTGATAATTTCCTAGCAACGATGTTTTATATTCTTTTATAAAAACTGAATCTGCAAAAACAATACTAGCGTTCTTTTCTTTTGCTATTGCTTTAAATATAGAAGTTGTTTCTTCTTGAGACTCACTAACAACAACAGGAATGGCTTCTTTTATAACACCAGCTTTTTCTACAGCAATTTTGGCTATAGTATCTCCTAATAAATCTGTGTGATCTAGACCTATATTTGTAATTAAAGATACTTCTGGAGTAATAATGTTAGTTGAATCTAATCTTCCGCCTAAACCTACTTCTATAATAGCAATATCTACTTGTTCAATGGCAAAGTGTTCAAAAGCCATTGCTACAGTCATCTCAAAAAAAGACAATTTATGATCATTAAAGAACTGCTTATTATCCTCTATAAAGCTAACAACATCTTTCTTAGATATCATCTCTCCATTAATTCTAATACGTTCCCTAAAATCTTTTAAATGAGGAGATGTGTATAAGCCAACTTTATAGCCTGCCTCTTGTAAAATAGAAGCTAACATATGACTACTAGAGCCTTTGCCATTGGTGCCAGCTACATGTATACTTTTAAACTTTTCTTCTGGAGATCCTAAAGCTTTAGAAAATAACTTTATGTTATCTAATTTACCATTAAACGCAGATTTTCCTTTGTTTTGGTATATTGGAAGTTGAGCAAACATCCAATCTAACGTTTGGCTATATGTCATTAAATATTATTAAATTGAATATAAAAGAGGTAAAATTAAAGTAATTTTAGATAATTACTCTCCTAATTTGAAGTTTACAACAACAAAACCTACTTGCTTACTAGGTGCGTTAGCATCTAAATTCCATTTATGCAAACGGGCTGTAGCCTCTGCAGGTTTTAATAAACAAGGATGGTTATTGGTAGTACCTTTTACACCTGGCGTAGCAGAAAGCACCTTACCATTACGATCTACAACAATCTTAACAACAACCCTACCCTCTTCATTACATTCTTGCTTTACCTTACCTTTGGCAAGTAGTTTTCTTCCAGAAAGTCCGTAACCAGAACCACCACTTCCAGATCCAGGAGAACCGTAATAACTAGTAGCATAAGGATCTCCTTGAGGATTACCTTTATCCCCTGCTTTATTATCATCTCCTTCTCCACCTTTCGCAGTACCGTCAGATTTTGCTAGACCACCAAAAAGATTATCTACCTTATCTCTTTTGGCCTGTTCTGCTTTTCTTTTACGTTCCGCTTCTGCTTTTTCTGCAGCTACACGTTGTTGCTCTTTACGCTCTGCATCTGCTTTAGCCTTTTTAGCTGCGGCATCTGCTTTACGTTTTGCTTCTTGTTTTTGTTTTATTAGAATAGATTCCTCATTCTCTTGAGTAACCAGTTTTTCTGCTGCTGCTGCTTTTTCTTCTGCAGATACATTAACTTCTGGTTCTGTAACAGGTTTTACTTCTTCTTGCTGTTCTTCTACAACTTCTTTTACGGTCTTTATAGGCTCAGATTTTATTTTTTCTTTTGGCTGAACATCTCCTTTACCAAAATCCATCTGCCCAAAATTAACTGCAATACCTTTTTCTTCTACAGGATCCATGTAAGTAAGACCTATATAAAAAAGCAATAACAAGAGTGCACTAAACAACAATGTTGTTAATGTAAAAGATTTCTTCTTGTGTTTTGTATTTAAGAACGACATTATTTAGCTCGCACAGCTAGTATAACCTTGTAATTATTTTTATTGGCAATATCCATAACATTTACTGCTTCCTTAACAGGTACTGTCTCCTCTGCTCTTAAAATAATTGTTGGCTTTTCTTGACCTTCTAGTGCTTTCTTTAATTCAATTTCTATGTACTTCCCGTTAATTTTTTCATTGTTCACAAAATACTCTAAGTTTTTATTAATACTTACAGATACATTTTGTGTATTGGTCGATTTCCCTTTTGCCTTTGGCAGTAACAAATCTAGCGCATTTGGTGCATTTGATGTTAGCATAAAAAATACCAACAGTAAAAACACAATGTCTGTCATTGATGACATACTAAAGTCTGGACTTACTTTATTTCTCCCTTTTAATTTCATCTATAGAAATTTAAAGTGGTTCGTTTAATAAATCCAAAAAGTCAACCGCATTAGCTTCCATTGCGTGTACAACTTTACCTGTTCTATTTACAAGGTGGTTGTAACCAATATAAGCAATAATACCTACTACTAAACCAGCTACTGTAGTTGTCATTGCAGTATAAATACCAGATGCTAAAGAACCCATTTCTGCTTGTCCGCCTGCGGATGCCATTTCATGGAATGCCAAAATCATACCAATTACGGTTCCTAAGAAACCAATCATTGGCGCAGCACCTGCAACCGTAGCTAAAACACTTACATTTTTTTCTAACTTGTAGACTTCTAATGTACCAGCATTTTCTATAGCTGTATTAATATCGTCTAGAGGTTTGCCAATTCTAGAGATACCTTTTTCTGTTAATCTTGCTACTGGAGAATCTGTTTGCGCACACAACATACGAGCAGCATCTAGCTTTCCATTTGTTATATGGTCTTTAATCTGATTCATAAAATTTTTATCAATCTTAGAAGCTGCCTTAATTGCAAAGACTCTTTCAAAATAAATATATAGAGCAACAAATAATAGAATTCCTAAAATTCCTATGATAATAATGCTTCCTGCACCACCATCTACAATTAAATCTATTACAGATAGTGTTTTTTCTTCGGATACACTTTCTCCCATTACTACCTCATTAGCAGCATCTTGAAACAATAACATATATTTTCCAGTATTTAAGTTGCTCTTATAACGTTATTTTGCAAATAAAATTATGCGTTTAGTATAAAATCTCTAATTAAAATAAAAGACCCTGCACCCGCTAAAAATCCTATTAATGCTAACCAACTAATTTTTTTAAGATACCAGAAAAAGTCAATTTTTTCCATACCCATTGCAACAACACCTGCCGCAGAACCAATTATTAACATACTACCGCCTGTACCAGCAGAATATGCAATAAAATGCCATAAAGGATCATCCATACCTTGAGGGAACATACCTATACTTGCTGCTACCAACGGAACGTTATCTATTACTGCAGAACCAGCACCTAATAACATAACTACGATATCAGAATTTGGTATAGCAGAATTAAGACCTTCTGCAAAATGGAATAACATACCTAAAGATTCTAATGCTGCAACAGCCAATAATATCCCTAAAAAGAACAAAATACTTGGTAATTCAATTTTAGACAATGAGTGGTGTACTGGACTGTGATGCGATGCTGCTTCACTTTCACCATCTACATTAGAGATACTAAATTTAGAGTTACTGTATATTTCTGCAAAAGCAGCTACTACTGCTAAAGACAACATCATACCTACGTAAGGAGGTAAATGTGTAATTGTTTTAAAGAAAGGAACAAAAACAATAGCTCCTAAACCTAAGTACAACATTGTTGATCCAAACTTAGATTTCTTTTCTTCTTCTGCCTCTTCAATATCCTCTATATTACCTTTAAACGCTTTAAACTTACTTGCAATAAATGTTGGTATAACCATACATAATACTGAAGGTATAAATACGTGCTCTACTAATTGTGCAGCAGATACTTTATGTGCAATCCAAAGCATTGTTGTTGTAACATCACCAATAGGAGACCAAGCACCACCAGCGTTTGCTGCAATAATAACCATACCAGCAAACCACAAACGTGTTTCTCTGTCTCTAATTACTTTTTGTAAAATTGTTATTAATACAATCGTAGCTGTTAAGTTATCTATAATTGCTGATAAGATGAAAGCAAGAATGGAGAACAACCATAAAAGTTTACTCTTCTTCTTTGTTTTAATAAATCCTTTAATTGTTGCAAACCCATTAAAGTAATCTATGATTTCTACAATGGTCATTGCCCCTAATAAAAAGACCAATATTTCTGCCGTTTTACCTAGATGATGTAGTAAAATTTCATCTACGTGTGAAGGTGCTAATTCTCGCAAAGCAGCATCTACTTCAAAAACAGGCATATGAGCTAACGCTATTACCGCCCATAGCAATGCCATCATTGCAAGCGCAGGTATTAACTTATCTATTTTTAGATTATGCTCTAAGGTTATTGCCAAATAACCAACAAAAAAAATAATAATTATAATGGTCTCCATTCTTCTTCCTCTTAGTTTAGTTTATATTAATTGTTTTAATGCTATCTCAAAAGCAGTTTTGCTTAATTCTTTTTTAGATGCGTTGTTTTTAAACACATTTTGCATTGCCTTTTTTATAGTTTCTGATGTATCTTGAAAAACCAACTCGTCATTCATTTCTACTCTTCTTTCCATAAAGTATGCAAATACTCTTGCCATACCACAGTTAGATATAAAATCTGGAATTAAACTTACTCGTTCATCTGTATACTCCATTATTGGACCAAAGAAAATTTCTTTATCTGCAAATGGTACATTAGCGCCACAAGTAATAACTTCTAAACCTGTATCTATTAACCGTGTTATTTGTTCTTTGGTAATTAATCTAGAAGCTGCACAAGGTGCGAATATTTCTGCTTCTAATCCCCAAATTTGATCATTTATTTCTGCAAACGGAATCATATTCTCTGCAACAAGCGTATTTCCGTTTTTATTAAGGTAAAATTCTTTTATTTCATCAAAAGAAAAACCCTCTTTATTTATTACACCACCATCACGATCTATAATACCAACTATTTTTACTCCCATTTGACTTAAGTAATATGCTGCTGCTGCACCAACATTACCAAATCCTTGTACAATTGCACGTTTACCTTCTATAGTACCACCGTAAATATCATAAAAATGTTTAGCTGCTTCTGCAACACCAAAACCAGTGATCATATCTGCAACTGTATACTTCCGCTCTACAGATGGCGAGTACTTACTTTCTATTACTTTGATAACCCCTAAGCGCAACTGACCAATACGGTTAATCTTATCTGCCTCTGTAGGTTTAAAGTGCCCGTTAAAAACACCTTCTTGCGGATGCCAAACTCCTGCGTCTTCAGTGATAGGAATTACTTCATGTATTTCATCAACATTTAAATCTCCACCAGTACCATAGTAACTCTTTAATAATGGAGCAACTGCATTATACCAACGTTTTAAAACTCCTTTTTTTCTAGGATCGTTTGGATCAAAATTTATTCCAGATTTTGCACCACCAATTGCTGGTCCAGAAACTGTAAACTTAACTTCCATTGTTTTTGCAAGAGAAAGAACCTCGTTCATATCTAAACCTTTACGCATTCTTGTACCACCACCGGCAGCACCACCACGTAAAGAATTTATAACTGTCCACCCTTCGGCCTCAGTTTCAGAATCTTTCCAGTTAAAAATTATTTCAGGTTGCTTATCTTCGTATTTTTGTAGTAAATCTTTCATTTTAAATTGATTATAAATTATGTAACATTATTTTCGCATCGCTATTGTTGTTAAAAATATCCCTCCCAAACGGGAGTTACTGCTGTCTCATAATTTTAATATTAAATCAATTAATAAAAATTCAATTCAACAAATATAAAAATATTGCGGCATTTTTAAACTTTTAACAGTCATAGAATGATTAATTTTTCATTAATTTTACGTTGAACGGTTGTAAATGATAGAGAAAGAGAACCATATGCTGTTGAATATATCACAATATAAACCTATATTTGCATACATAAATTAACATTATCGCAACAAGATGGACTTTAAGTTAACAGAAGAACAATTAATGATTCAGCAAGCAGCAAGAGATTTTGCTCAAAATGAATTATTGCCAGAAGTAATTGAAAGAGACGATGCCCAGAGGTTTCCTAAAGAAGAAGTTAAAAAAATGGGCGAATTAGGGTTTTTAGGAATGATGGTAGACCCTAAATATGGCGGAAGTGGCCTAGACACACTTTCTTATGTTCTAGTTATGGAAGAGCTTTCTAAAGTAGATGCCTCTTGTTCTGTAATTGTTTCCGTAAACAATTCTCTTGTTTGTTGGGGATTAGAAACTTTTGGTAACGAAGAACAAAAACTAAAATACTTAACACGTTTAACAACAGGTGAAAGCATTGGTGCTTTTTGTTTGTCTGAACCTGAAGCTGGTAGTGATGCAACATCACAAAAAACAACAGCTATAGATAAAGGAGATCACTATATCTTAAACGGTACAAAAAACTGGATTACTAATGGTAGTTCTGCAGATTATTACCTTGTAATTGCACAAACAGACGTAGAAAAAGGTCACAAAGGAATTAATGCTCTTATTGTAGAAAAAGGCGCAGAAGGTTTTGAAATTGGCCCTAAAGAAAATAAATTAGGAATTAGAGGTAGTGATACACATTCTTTAATTTTTAATGATGTAAAAGTACCTAAAGAAAATAGAATTGGCGAAGACGGTTTTGGTTTTAAATTTGCTATGAAAACACTTTCTGGCGGAAGAATTGGTATTGCTGCACAAGCATTAGGTATTGCTGCTGGAGCTTACGAATTAGCTTTAAAATACTCTAAACAAAGAAAAGCTTTTGGCACAGAGATCGCAAACCACCAAGCTATTGCTTTTAAATTAGCAGATATGCACACTTCTATAGAGGCTGCAAGAATGTTAGTTTACAAAGCTGCAATGGATAAAGATAATCACGAAAATTATGATTTATCTGGTGCTATGGCAAAATTATACGCCTCTAAAGTTGCCATGGATGTTTCTGTAGAAGCAGTACAAGTACACGGTGGTAACGGTTTTGTAAAAGACTATCACGTAGAGCGTTTAATGAGAGATGCTAAAATTACTCAGATTTATGAAGGTACTTCTGAAATTCAGAAAATTGTAATCTCTAGAAGTATTTTAAGAGATTAATTATTATAATTTATAGTTACTATTAAAGCTGTATACTTTTTGTATGCAGCTTTTTTTTATGCATTAATCTAAAAAATGCAATTATGAATATCACAATTTAGCTAGGCTTAAAAATGAAAAATTTCACTTAATTTATCATTATCATGAAAATGATGAATTTATTTCTTAGTTATTACTAATTCTTTAAGCATAATTTAACATTTGTAATACATTTGAGTAAATGTGATAATTTATGAAGCTGAAAAAACAAGGGTTATACCTACCGGATTTTGAACATGATAATTGTGGAGCTGGGTTTATCTGTAGCTTAAAAGGAAAAAAGTCTAATGACATTATACACAAAGCTTTAGAGATACTAGACAAATTAGAACACCGTGGTGCTGTTAGTTCTGATGGAAAAACAGGAGATGGCGCAGGTATTTTAATAGATATACCACACGACTACTTTACTGCTGTTTGTGATTTTGATTTACCAGAACCAGGAGAATATGCAGTTGCAAACATATTTTTACCTCAGAAAGAGAACCAGAGAAACTTTTGTATTTCTGCTTTTGAAGAAAACATAAAAAAACAAGGCTTAAACTTATTAGGTTGGAGAGATGCTCCTGTAAACAAAAATGTTCCAGGACGTATAGCTATGGAAACAGAGCCTTTTGTAAAGCAAATTTTTATTGCTAAAGAAAATGCATCTCAAGATTACGCAGCGTTTAACTTAAAACTATACATAGCTCGTAAAGTTACAGAACATACCATTTTAAGCTCTAAACTATCTGAAAGTGGTTTTTTCTACGTACCAAGTTTATCAACCAAAATAATTATTTTCAAAGGCCTTTTAATGCCGCAAGACATTAAATTTTACTTTAAAGATTTAATGGATCCTAGGGTAGTAACTAGACTTGCATTGGTACACCAACGTTTTTCTACAAACACCTTTCCTACTTGGGATTTAGCGCAACCGTTTAGATATATGTGTCATAACGGAGAAATAAATACGCTACGTGGTAATGTTTCTAGAATGCGTTCTAGAGAAGAACTTTTAAAAAGTGATTTATTCGGAGACGAAATAAAAAATATATTACCTATAATATTACCAGGGAAATCAGATTCTGCCACTATGGATATGGTTGTAGAATTATTATTAATGACTGGTCGTTCTTTACCAGAAGTTATGATGATTATGGTTCCTGAAGCTTGGGAAAAAAACCCAGATATGTCGCCTGCAAAAAGAGCCTTTTACGAGTATAATTCTTGTATGATGGAACCTTGGGACGGACCAGCGTCTGTACCTTTTACAGATGGCAACTACATTGGAGCCGTATTAGACCGTAACGGTTTAAGACCTTCTAGATATTCTGTTACTAAAGATGGTTACGTAATTATGTCTTCTGAAACTGGTGTTGTAGACATAGAACCTAGCAACATACAATTTCACGGTCGTTTAGAACCAGGAAAAATGTTTTTAGTAAATATGGAAGAAGGCCGTATTATTAACGATGAAGAAATAAAAGAGAAAATTGCACAACTAAAACCATATCAAAAATGGCTAGATAAAAACTTAGTGCACTTAAAAGACATACCTTATAATGATTGTCCTTTATTTTTAGGTGAAGAAACCTTAGAGAAAAGAAAGTCACTTTTTGGATATACATTAGAAGACATAAATACCATTATTTTACCAATGGGTAAAACTGCCAAGGAACCTCTTGGCTCTATGGGGTCTGATACACCAATAGCGGTTTTATCAGACAAACCTCAACTTATATACAATTACTTTAAGCAATTATTTGCACAGGTAACAAACCCGCCTTTAGATGGTATTAGAGAAGAATTAATTACAGATATTAGTCTTACTCTGGGTAGTGATCATAATATTTTTGACTTTTCAGAATTACACTGTCGTAAACTAAAGATTCAGAATCCTGTAATATCTAAAGAAGATTTAGATAAAATAAAGAATTACGATGTTAGCCCAGACTACAAAGTAACCTCTATTTCTATTTTATACAAGATAGCACGTGGACACAACGCTTTAGAAGAAGCGTTAGACTCCATTCTTGATCAGGCTTCAAAAGCCATAGATAACGGTACAAATATTATTATTTTATCAGATAGAAATGTAAATAAAGACGATGCCCCTATTCCTGCATTACTTGCATTATCATTTGTAAATAGTGGTCTTCAAAAACTAGGAAAAAGATCTAAACTTAGTGTAATTATAGAGTCGGCAGAACCTAGAGAAGTACATCATTTTGCATTATTATTTGGTTATGGTGCCAGTGCAGTAAACCCATATTTAGTAAACGAAATTATTGCAGAGCAAATACAAGAGAACGACATTACAGACATTACTTTTGATGAAGCTATTAAAAACTACAACAAAGGTATTGGTAAAGGAGTTTTAAAGGTGATGAACAAAATAGGGATCTCTACTTTAAATTCTTACAGAGGTTCGCAGTTGTTTGAATGTATTGGGATAAACACAAAAGTGGTAGACAAGTATTTTCCTAACACACCAACAAGAATACAAGGTATTGGCTTATATCAAATTGAAAAAGAAATTGCAAAAAGACACTTAAAAGCTTTTAACAGCAAAGAAGTTGCTGCTAATTTAGAATTAGAAATGGGTGGTGCTTACAGATGGCGCAGAGACGGAGAAAAACATCTTTTTAACCCAGAGACTATTGCTAAACTTCAAAAAGCTGTTCGTAATAACGAACCAAACACATATAAAGAATACTCTAGTTTAATAAACGAACAATCTAAGCATTTAATGACTATTAGAGGTTTGTTCGAGTTTTCTAATTACGATCCTATTCCTATTGATGAAGTAGAACCTTGGACAGATATTGTTAAGCGTTTTAAAACTGGCGCAATGTCTTACGGCTCTATTAGTAAAGAAGCACACGAAAACTTAGCTATAGCTATGAACCGTATTGGCGGTAAAAGTAACTCTGGTGAAGGCGGTGAAGATGCAGAACGTTTTTATAAGAACGAAACTGGAGACTGGAGAAATAGTGCCATAAAACAAGTTGCTTCAGGTAGGTTTGGTGTTACATCTAACTATCTAGCAAGCGCAAAAGAGATACAAATTAAAATGGCACAAGGCGCTAAACCTGGTGAAGGCGGACAATTGCCTGGACCAAAAGTTAATCCGTCTATAGCAAAAACAAGAAACTCTACTCCTTACGTAGGGTTAATTTCGCCACCTCCACACCATGATATTTATTCTATTGAAGATTTATCTCAATTAATATACGATTTAAAATCTGCTAATAGAGAGGCAAGAATAAACGTAAAATTAGTGTCAGAAGTTGGTGTTGGTACTGTTGCAGCAGGTGTTGCAAAAGCAAAAGCAGATGTTGTATTAATTTCTGGACACGATGGTGGCACAGGAGCATCTCCACTTACCTCTTTAAAACACGCTGGTTTACCTTGGGAACTTGGTATTGCAGAGGCACAACAAACTTTGGTTATGAACGACCTTAGAAATAGAGTTGTTGTAGAGTGCGACGGACAGTTAAAAACTGGTCGTGATGTAGCTATTGCCTGTTTACTTGGTGCCGAAGAATTTGGCTTTGCCACTGCACCATTAGTAGCTTCTGGTTGTATTATGATGCGTGTTTGCCATTTAAATACCTGTCCGGTTGGTATAGCTACTCAGAATCCTGAGTTACGTAAAAAATTTAAAGGAAAACCAGAACACGTTGTGAACTACATGTACTTTATAGCTCAAGAACTAAGAGAAATAATGGCACAGTTAGGTTTTAGAACAGTAAACGAAATGGTTGGTCAAGTACAAAAATTAGATCGTAATAAAGCAATACAACATTACAAAGCAGAAGGCATAGATCTTACACCTATTTTACACCAAGTAGATGTTCCTGCAGGCACAAAACTATACAATACTCAAAAACAAGAGCACGACATTTATAAGTCAATCGAATTTAAAATTATAGAAAAAGCAAACCCTTCTTTATTTAGAAAAGAAAAACTGACTTTAGATTACCCTATAAAAAATACAGATAGAGCGGTAGGTGCCATCATTAGCAACGAAATATCTAAGACTTACGGAGCAAAAGGATTACCAATAAACACTTTACGATTAAACTTTACTGGTTCTGCTGGTCAAAGTTTTGGTGCCTTTGCAACAAGAGGCTTAACTATGACTGTTAGTGGTAACACTAATGATTATTTAGGCAAAGGTTTATCTGGAGCTAAGCTTGTTATAAAAGTCCCAGAAGGCGCTACTATAATACCAGAAGACAATGTTATTACAGGTAACGTTACTCTATACGGCGCTACAGCTGGTAGAGCATATATAAATGGTAAAGCTGGTGAGCGTTTCTGTGTCCGTAATTCAGGAGCAAAAACAGTTGTAGAAGGCATTGGTGATCACGGTTGCGAATATATGACTGGTGGCGTTGCTGTAATTCTAGGTGAAGTTGGACGAAACTTTGGCGCAGGAATGAGTGGTGGTATTGCATATGCTTACGACCCTAATAAAACGTTTGAAAAAAACTGCAACAAAGAAGCTCTTAATTTACTTCCTGTAGAAGAAGCTAAAGACATCGCAGAACTTAAAGACTTAATAGAATGTCATTACAACTGCACAATGAGTCCATTAGCACAGCGATTATTAGAAAACTGGGAAGAAAGTCTACCTAAATTTATAAAAGTATTCCCTGAAGAATACAGACAAGCACTTAAAAGGCTTGAAGAAGAAAAAAAAGCTAGCATAATATAAATCGATACTATGGGAAAGATAACTGGATTTTTAGAATTCGATAGAAAAATAGAAGACTACGCTCCTGTAGAAGAGCGCATAAAAAATTATAAAGAATTTACATTACCCCTAAAAGAAGATGAATTAAAAAATCAAGGGGCTCGCTGTATGGATTGCGGCGTACCTTTTTGCCACAGTGGTTGTCCGCTTGGTAATTTAATTCCAGATTTTAATGATGCTGTATACAAAGGAAAATGGGAAAAGGCAGCAACAATTCTGCACTCTACCAACAACTTTCCAGAATTTACAGGTAGGTTATGCCCTGCTCCTTGCGAGGAAGCTTGTGTTCTAGGAATTAATGAAGACCCTGTATCCATAGAAAATATAGAAAAAAATATTGTAGAAACTGCTTTTTCTAAAGGATGGATTACTGCACAGCCACCAAAAACAAGAACCGGTAAAAAAGTAGCCGTAGTTGGCTCTGGACCTGCAGGTTTAGCAACAGCACAGCAATTAAACAGAGCCGGACATTTAGTTACTGTTTTTGAGCGTGATGCAAAAATTGGCGGATTATTACGTTATGGAATTCCGGATTTTAAAATGGAAAAAAATGTAATAGATCGTAGGTTAGAAGTACTAAAAGAAGAAGGTATTGTGTTTAAAACCAATACACATATTGGTGTAGATATAGATGCCAATACACTAAAAGCCGATTTTGATGCTGTTGTCCTTTCTGGAGGCGCTACCGTTCGCAGAAACCTACCAATAAAAGGGGCAGATTTAAAAGGTGTTGTACAGGCTTTGGATTTTTTAAAGCAAAACAATAAACGAGTAGATGGTATTACAGATTTAGGCGAAGAGATTAAAGCTACTGGCAAAGACGTTATTGTTATTGGCGGTGGTGATACTGGGTCTGATTGTATTGGAACATCTATACGTCACGGTGCAACTTCTGTTTCTAACTTTGAAATTATGAGTAAATCTACTCCAGAGAGACCAGAAGACCAACCTTGGCCATTTTGGCCAATGCGCTTACGCACAAGCTCTTCTCACAAAGAAGGAGCAGAACGTTTCTTTAGTATTTCTACAAAAGAATTTGTTGGTGACAAGGACGGTAACTTAAAAGCCCTAATTACCTCAGAAGTAGAATGGATTAAAACTCCTGGACAAAGACCAAGCTTAAAAGAAGTTCCTGGAACAGAAAAAGAATGGAAATGTGACTTAGTTTTATTAGCTATGGGCTTTACTGGATCAGAAATGACTGTTGCTCAGCAATTAGGCTTAGAAGCAGATTCTAGGACAAATATTAAAGCTACTGCAAAAAATTATATGACTAATGTTCCTGGTGTTTTTGTAGCTGGTGACCAACGTAGAGGACAATCTTTAATTGTATGGGCAATCTCCGAAGGCAGGCAGGCAGCGCATCACGTAGATATTTATCTTACAGGAAGTTCTACTCTACCACTAAAAGGAGAAGGAGATTTACCAAGATTATAGAAGAATAAAAAAAAACCCATTTGTATTGATATTATACTATCTTTGCACTTTAAATTAAAAATAAAATTATGAGTAACGGTACAGTAAAATTTTTTAACGACTCTAAAGGATTTGGTTTTATCACTCCAGATGATGGTGGTAAAGACGTTTTTGTTCACATCAGTGGATTAACACACGAAATAGCTGAAGGAGACAAAGTTAGTTATGACGTTGAAGAAGGAAAAAAAGGACCTAATGCAGTAAACGTTGAAGTCCTTTAATATATAAAGAATTTAACTTATTACATTACAAAGCCTGTTGTTTTAACAACAGGCTTTTTTGTTTTCTATAATCAACAAGTTTTATAAAATCTTTAACTAAGGTATTAATATACTTCACTCTTTCAGTTTATTGCAAATGCTTACTTTTGCATAAATATCAATCTAAAACAAAATGAGCAAGAATAAAATTGCACCTTCTTTATTAGCAGCAGACTTTGGAAACCTACAAAGAGATGTAGAAATGGTAAACAATAGTGAGGCAGATTGGCATCACATAGATATCATGGACGGCGTTTTTGTTCCAAACATATCTTACGGTATGCCTGTGCTAAAAAGTATTGCACAACACGCTACAAAGACGTTAGACGTACACTTAATGATTGTAGATCCAGATAGATACATAAAAACATTTGCAGATCTAGGTGCTAACGTATTATCTGTACACTATGAAGCTTGTACACATTTACACAGAACACTACAAGCTATTAAAGCTGAAGGTATGTTAGCTGGTGTTGCTTTAAACCCGCATACTAGCATACATCTTTTAGAAGATATTATTAATGATATTGATGTTGTTTGTTTAATGAGTGTTAACCCTGGCTTTGGCGGACAATCTTTTATAGAGAACACTTACGATAAGGTAAAAGCATTAAAAGAGTTAATTACTAGAAAAAATGCAAGTACTCTTATAGAAATAGATGGTGGTGTTACTTCTAAAAATGCAAAAGCATTGGTAGATGCTGGTGCAGATGTATTAGTTGCTGGTAGCTTTGTATTTAAGAGCGACAACCCAACTGAAACTATTAAAAACTTAAAAGAACTTATAGGCTAGTGAATTTATTTGATGTTATAATTATTGGTGGCGGACCTATTGGTATTGCCTGTGGATTAGAAGCCAAAAAAAATGGACTTTCATATCTTATTTTAGAAAAGGGATGTATTGTAAATTCACTGTACAATTACCCTGCTAAAATGCAATTTTTTTCATCATCAGAAAAATTAGAAATAGACAACATTCCTTTTATTAGTAATGAAGCGAAACCTAAAAAAGAAGAAGCTTTAGAATACTACAGAAGAATTGTAAGTAGCAATGATTTAGATATTAATTTATTTGAAAAAGTAATTAATATCACTAAAAACACTACAAATTATACCATAAAAACCAGTAAAGCAACCTACACGGCAAATAGTGTAATAATTGCAACTGGTTTTTATGATATACCTAACAAACTAAATGTTCCTGGAGAAGATTTACCAAAAGTTACACATTACTACAACAACCCGCATTACTTCTCTAAACAAAAAGTCGCTGTTGTTGGCGCAAGTAACTCATCTATAGATGCAGCATTAGAATGTTGGCGCAAAGGCGCAGAGGTTACCTTAATTATTCGTGGTAAAGAAGTTGGTAAACGTGTTAAATATTGGGTACGTCCAGACATAATTAACCGCATAGAAGAAGGTAGTATAAAAGCTATCTACAGTGCTAATATCACAGAAATTAACGAAAAGGAAATTACTGTAAAAACGGAAGAAGAAAATATAGTTCTTAAAAACGATTACGTGTTAGCTTTAACAGGTTACAGACCTAATTTCGATTTCCTTACTAAAATGGGTGTTACACTATCTAACGACGAGAAAAAAATACCAACTCATAACACAAATACTATGGAAACCAACCTAAAAAATGTTTATTTAGCTGGAGTAATTTGTGGTGGTATGGAAACTCATAAATGGTTTATAGAAAACTCTAGAATACACGCTAAAAAAATTATACTTGCTATTTTAAAGAAGAAATAATAATTATATTACACCCTGTTTTCAGGGATACAAATTTCACTAACTTGCGGGCAAATAAAGTTGTATATAATAACCAACTTTGTAAATAGCATTTAAACAAGTATCTCTAAAATGGTAAATGTGCTTAAAAAAGAGCCCCATATTAGTGTAATTAATTAAACCATTATTATTTTTGACCTTAACCAAATCCACATACAACTTAAATTTTTTTAAGCTAAATACAATTCTAATTATATTTTTAATTAGTGCTTTTCATCTAGCTAACGCACAAGAAACAGACAGTACAAAAACAGAAAAAGATCCTGCATTTTTCTCATTCTCTTGGTCTAAAATTCAAAAAGACAAAACTTTACAGCCTTTATATGACGCCTTAACAAAAGCTGAATTTGGAGCACAGCGTTTTTCAATTTTCGACCAACTTATAGAAGAACATGCAAAAAAGGCAAATACAGATTCTGTATTACACTATGGTAACCTTTACGTAAAAGAACTTGCTAATTGGGATAAAACTGAAAAAGAGAAAAAATACTTATACTCTAAAGCTCATTACTATATGTCTATGGGAAGTTCTTTAAATGGACTAATAGACAAATCTATAGAATGGAATATAAAAGGACTACAAGAAGCCGAAGCCATAAACAATAAAGAATACGAATATCTACACAAAATAAGTTTAGCAAAAAACTACATAGCACAGTCTAACCCAGATAAAGCAATTAAATTACTAGAAGAGTCAATTGACACCTACAGTAAAGAATTTTCTAAATCTACCAATAAAGCACTAGTTACTCTAGGTAGTGCTTACACATTTAAAAAAGATTACGTTAAGGCCAATATACATTATAACGAATCTTTAGAATTAGCTAAAAAATATGAAGACTTAGAGGTTGAACTAGAAGTAAAACTACAACAAGCCAAACTTTTAGAAATAAACGAAGACTACAATACAGCGCTGCAATTATACGCTGACATAAGCAACCAAGCAAAAGCAAATAATTATAATGCTATATATTACGAAGGCGCATTGCTTATTGCCAGGTTATACTATAAACTAGAAGAATATAATGTTGCTAACATTGGTTTAACTATGGCATATATTAATGCTGTAGACCATGAGAACCTACAATTCCAAAGAGAGGCCCTAATAATACAAGCTAGAAGTTTTTACAAACAAGAAGCTTATAAAAATGCATACGCAACGATGACTCAACTTTTTGGAGTGCTTAACGAAATAAAAGCAAAGCAGCAAAGAGAAATAATAAAGGAGTTAGAAATACAATATGAAACTATAAAAAAAGAACAAGCAATATCAGATCTAAAAGAAGATCAGATTAAACAGGAAGCAGAGTTAGATCGTCAAAAAACAATTAAATCTGCATTTTTAATTGGGTTCTTAGTAATACTTATACCCATAATTGCATTACTATACACTTACTACCAAAAAATACAAGCACAAAGTGAGCTTAGTAAAAAGAACGAAGAAATAAACAACCAAAAAGTAACTACGCTTAAACAAGAGCAAGAATTAAAACTTATTAAAGCTTCTATTGAAGGTCAGGACGAAGAACGCAAACGTATAGCACAAGAATTACACGATAGTATTGGTGGTAATTTAGCCGGAATAAAATTACAATTGGCAAGCGTTAAAGAAAAAACAGACACATTAAATACTATTTCTGGACAGCTAGATGAAACCTATCAATTAGTAAGAGACATATCTCACACTTTAATACCAAAAAAGTTTAGACAAGACGATTTTACTCAACTTATAAAAGAATACACAAAATCTATTACCAACACTGGTGAGATAAAAGTAGAGTTTCATCCTTATCCTGAAGAAAAAATAAACACCATTAACGAGATTGTTAAAATGGAATTATTTAAAGTGATACAGGAACTTATGACCAACACACTTAAACACGCAAAGGCATCTAATACAGATATACATTTAAATTATTTTGAAGACAGTATAACCTTGCTTTTTGAAGATAATGGTAAAGGATTTAATACAGAAGAAAACGGAGATGGTATTGGCTTTACAAACATTAAAAGTAGAATAGAAAAACTTAACGGTACACTGCATATAGATTCTGCCCTAAATAGAGGCACCGTAATATCTATAGAAATACCTATAAAAAACACCACTAATGAAAACATATAACCTAATTATTGCCGACGACCATAAAATGTTTATAGACGGGCTAATGAGCATTTTACAAGATGCTCCTGAGTTTAACGTTACAACTACCGCTAAAAACGGAGCACAAGTAGTAAAATATTTAGATATTAACGGCGCAGAGAACATACATTTACTTGTAACAGATTTAACTATGCCAGAAATGGACGGCATAGAGCTTAATAGCATTGTAAAAGAACGTTTTCCTGGCTTAAAAACTCTTGTTGTTAGTATGCATATAGATGGCACTATGATAGACACTCTAATTAGAGCTAATGTTGATGGATATGTACCTAAAAATGCTGAAAAAGAAGAACTACTTGAGGCAATTAGAACTATAATTGGAGGTGAAAAATATTTCTCTACAGAAATAAAAAAAGCATATACCGATGCGATGTTCGCAAACAAAAAAGAAAAAGAAATTTCTTTAACCAATAGAGAAAAAGAAGTTCTAAAACTTATTGCAGAAGAATATACAACACAAGAAATAGCAGATGAGTTATTTTTAAGCAAGCATACTATAGAGAGTTATCGTAAAAATTTAATTTCTAAACTTAACGTAAAAAACCTAGCAGGTTTAACCAAACACGCAATAAAAATGGGTCTTTTAGACGACTAAAATTTTAGCACCCCTGTTTTCAGGGTGTGCATTTTCACTAATTCAAGTGTATTCTTAGGCCTGTAATAGCTTCATCTTTGTAGTGTATTTAAAAGCACTCAATTATGAAAACTAAATTATTTGTATCAGTATTAGCAACAGCAGCATTATTTTTATCTTGTAGTAACGATAAAAAATCTGTAGAACAAGCACAAACGAATGCACATATTAAGTCGGACATTATTATAGAAAACACAAAGATTAGAACAGGAATATCTGCAGAAGACGAAGAACGTTCTTTTATTATGGTAACAGGTAAATCTTTATTAGAAGGCACTGCAGTTGTAAAAACAACAAATATTAAAGGTGAGGAAATACACTGCGAAACTTTTCCTGCAAAAAAATTAATTGAACAAGAATACAAAACAGCAAACTCTACCTTAAAAGAGTCTCATATTATGGAGAATGTACAAAATTACTTTGAAATACATAACAGTAGAGATTTAGCAAAATCTTAAAACATACTAGACACCTACCAGAAAACCACGCAAATTGCGTGGTTTTTTTATTTGAATAAATTTAACCAATCCCTCTTCCTAACCTTCAAAGCACTCTTTAAAAAGACAAGTAACAATAGACCAATTCACCGATAGGATGAACTGCGCTTCGCTTGTTGATCCCTAAAAGCTCCGCTTT